>SCRT01000004.1 GCA_004298465.1 Nevskiaceae bacterium
CCAGCGCTGTAGTGTGGTCCTTGATGCTGAACTGCATGGCCGCCTCGCGCGCGAATCCCTAATCGGCATTCTATGGCGTAAATCGGCATTCTATGGCGTACGCCGGGACGCGGCCAGCAATGGGGCCGACTCGATTGATCGAACCCCATTGATTCGGGCGCGAGCCCGTGGATCAGAACTGTAGTAGTGTCGCCAGGGTACGGGCTGCCGGCGTTTCCGTGGGTGTACGGACGGCGAGGCGGGTAGCCCGGCCATACAAACAAGGCAGCCTGTGAGTCGAATGTTGCACGCGAAAAATCGCATGAAGCTGTGGTCTGGATTCGCGTCGGGTGCCGCGCTGGCGCTGTTCTGGGCGTGTGCGGGGGCGTCTCCCGGCCCCTCGGTTGCCGCGCATCCGCCGGGTTTTGCCGTGGCGAGCGCGACGCGGGAGGCCACGGATGCCGGGGTGGCGATTCTTGAGGCGGGCGGCAATGCGTTTGATGCGGCGGTGGCGGTCTCCGCCGCGCTGGCGGTGACGGAGCCCTACAGTTCCGGTCTCGGCGGTGGCGGGTTCTGGCTGCTGCACCGCGCCGCCGAGGGCGAGGACGTGATGGTGGACGGCCGCGAGACGGCGCCGGCGGCAGCGACCGCCACGATGTACCAGGACAAGGCCGGCAAGGCGATTCCGAATTTGTCGCTGTTCGGGCCGCTGGCGGGCGGCATTCCGGGCGAGCCGGCGGCACTGGCGCACATTGCCGAACATTACGGAAAGCTGGGGCTGGCGGCGGACCTGGCACCGGCGATTGCGCTGGCAACGAACGGCTTTGCCGTGACGCCGCGTTTCCAAGGCTATGCAGCGCAGATGGCGAAATACCTGTCGCCCACGGCGCGCGCGGTATTTCTGGTGGACGGCCAGGCGCCGCCGGTGGGGCATGTGATCCGCCAGCCGGACCTGGCGGCGACACTGCAGGCACTGGCCAGCCATGGGCGCGACGGCTTCTATGCCGGCCCGGTGGCGCAGAAGCTGGTGGCGGGCGTGCGGGCCGCCGGTGGCATCTGGACGCCGGAAGATCTGGCGCGTTACCGCGTGAAGCTGCGTACGCCGATCACCTGCTATTTCCAGGGTTACCGGATCGTGTCGGCGCCGCCGCCGTCAGCGGGAGGCGTCGGCCTGTGCGAGATCCTGCAGCAGCTTGAAATCCGCGGTTATGCGCGCGGCGGTACGGCCTATGGCGATGCGATGGTGATCGAGGCCATGCGCCGTGCTTACCGTGACCGTGCGGCGTGGCTGGGTGATCCGGACTTCGTGGACATTCCGATCAACCGGCTGCTGTCGCTCGACTATGCCGGGTTCCTGGCCAATACCACGGCGCCGAACCGCGCCACGCCGAGCGTCCTGTTGCCGAGCCCGTCTGCCATCACCGGCCGGGCGCACGTTCCGGTGGGCGCCGTTGTGCATGCCCCGAAGGAAGGGCACGACACGTCGCACTTTTCCATTGTCGATGCGGCCGGCAACCGGGTTGCGGCGACGGTGACGGTGAACATCCGCTTCGGTTCCGGCTACATGGCGCCGGGTACCGGGGTGCTCGTCAACGACGAGATGGACGACTTCTCGGCCAGTGTGGGGGCGTCGAACGTCTACGGGCTGGTGGGGTCGCGCGCCAACGAGATCGCCCCCGGCAAGCGCCCGCTGTCCACCATGACACCGACTTTCGTCGACGGCCCGCACGGCGCGCTGACGCTGGGCACGCCAGGCGGCAGCCGCATCCTCACCATGGTGGCGCTCGGGGTGCTGCATTTCGTGCATGGCGCGAACGTGCGGCAGATCGTGTCGGCGCCACGCTTCCACATGCAGTACCTGCCGGATCAGGTCCAGTTCGAGCCCGGCGCGTTTTCCCCGGACGAGCAGGTGGAGCTGAAGCGGATGGGTTACCACCTCGACGCGTTGAAGGAGCGCTACGGGGACATGCAGGCCGTGCTGTGGGACCCATTCTCGAACACGCTGGAAGCCGCGTCCGACCCGCGGGGCGTGGGCGTGGCCGAGGTGGTGCAGCCGGCCGTCTCGACGCGTGGCCCGGTCCGGCCGCCGTATCCCGGCAACGACTGACCGGCTTCGGGAAGGCCGCGTGAGCGACCTTCCCGGCCCGGTGCGGAGTCAGGTCAGAACGAAGCCCTGGTAGCCGCTTTCCTTCGCTTCGTTGCAGGCCTGCTGGTAGGCCACGTCGCCGCCGAGATAGGTGACGAGGCGGCGGGTCTTGCCGTCCACGTTCGTGCCCATGTACCAGGATTTCGTGCGTGGAAACAGGGTACTGTTGGCGATGGCGTCGTGCTGGGCAACCCAGGCGGCTTCGTATTCCGCCGTCGGTTCGATCGAGTGCAGGCCGTGGTCGTCCAGATACTTGATGGTGTCGATGATCCAGTCCGCCTGCTGGCACAGGCAGGTCTGCATGTTGCAGAACGCGGCCGAGGGCGCCAGCGGTGCGCCGGTGGTGAAGAAGTTGGGGAAGCCATGCACCTGCAGGCCCAGCGTGGTGCGCAGATCCTTGTCCCAGTAGTCCTTCAGCGTCTGGCCGTCACGCCCGCGGATGTCGATGCGGGTGAAGGCACCGGAGCCGCCGTCGAAACCGGTGGCAAAGACCAGGATGTCCAGCGGGTATTCCCTGCCGCTGGCGAGCCGCAGCCCGTTTTCGGTGATCTGCGCCACCGAGTCGGTGCTGACGTCCACGAGGTCCACGTTGTCGCGGTGGTAGGTTTCCAGGTAGCCGGTGTCGAGCGGTACGCGGCGCGTGCCGAAGCCGTAGGTCGTGGGAATCAGTTTCGCTTCGAGTTCGGGGTTGTTGATGCGCTTGCGCATCTTGCCGGTGACGAATGCCGTGACTTCGGCGTTCACCTTTTCGTCGATGAATACTTCCGCATAGTTTGCGGCGACGAAGCACAGCGAGCCTTCCGCCCACATCTGTTCCAGGAACTTGTTGCGCTCCTCCGGCGGGCGGTCCCAGTAGTTGCCGGTTTGCAGGTCGGTATGGAAGCCGGCAAAGGTTTCCCGCACGCGCTTGCGCATGGCCTCGGCGTTGCGGCGGTAGGCGGCGTTGTCCTCGGCCGTCAGCTTCGGATTGCGCATCGGGATCGAATACTGTGGCGTGCGCTGGAACACCGTCAGGTGTCGGCACAGCGGCGCGACGGTCTGGATCACCTGGATGCCGGTGGCGCCGGTTCCCACCACGCCAACGCGCTTGCCAGTGAAGTCCACAGGTGCGTGCGGCCAAGCCGAGGTGTGGCACACCAGGCCCTTGAAGTGCTCGCGCCCCGGGCACGGGTCCTTCAGCGCTGCGGAGAGCATGCCCACGCAGCCGACGAAATACTTCGTCTCGTAGCGTTCGCCGTTGGCCGTGGCGATCTGCCAGGTCTGCGTGGCTTCGTCGTAGACGGCGGAATCGACATGGGTATTGAAGCGGATGTCCTTGCGCAGGTCGCATTTGTCGGTAACGAAATTCAGGTAACGCTCGGTTTCCGGCTGGGCCGGGAACAGTTCGCCCCAATCCCATTCGTTGAGCACTTCCTGCGAGAAGAAGTACTGGTAGATGTAGGCCTGCGAGTCGACACGGGCACCGGGGTAGCGGTTCCAGTACCAGGTGCCGGCAACACCGCCGCCGGCTTCGAGGCAGATGACTTTCTTGCCGGCTGCCCGCAGGTGGTACAGGGTGTAGAGGCCGGCGACGCCGGCCCCGACGACGATGGCATCGTAGTGGTTGGGGTGCGCCTTCACGGCGCGGGTCTGGGCTGCATTCATCAGGGTATCCTCCATAGGTTGTGTGGCCTTTTCGATACCGGGCCTTCCTTCCAGTGTCTGCATGCGGGGGGCCGGATGCAAGTCGCATGCTACCGGGGAGCGTGGTCGCGGACGGCCCGCAGTTCAGGCGTCAGCTTTTCGTAGCGTGCGAAGACGCGCTGGTAGATGACCAGGTAGGCCGCCTGCAGCCCGGCGGCAATGTAGAACGGCACGCCGAGGAAGCCGCCGCCGAACAATGCGCCGGCGGCAAGCGGGCCGAACGCACGGGCGCTCTGGCGGGCGAGGGAAGAGGCCGTAGCGGACAGCCCGCGGCGCGCGTCGGACACGAGGCTGAGTTCGAGCGCCTGGCGTGCGCCGGCGGTCCCGCGGTTCAGCGCGGAACGGGCGACGAGCAGCCCGGCGGCGATGGCGAAGGTCGGGGCCAGCGGCAGGGCCACGAGCAGCCCGACGGCCGTGGCCCGGATCAGGACGACGGTCCTGACCAGGTGCCCGTTGCGGACCAGCCGCCCGGTTGCGAGCGAAGTGAGGCCAGCGCACAGGAACGAGGCTGCAAGCACCGGCCCGATGCGCGCCGGGCCCACGCCGAAGCGCACCAGGAACCAGTAGGTGAGCAGCGGCGTCACGAGCCCGATCGCGGCGCCGTTGATGGCGGTTACGGCGGCGATTTTGGCGATGCGCCGGGTTTCCTCGCCCCGTGGTGGCGCACTCGGCGCGGGCGGCTGATGGCTGGGTTCATGCAGCGACAGGAGCACACCGAGCGTGGCGATGGCGGCCCCGGCGACCAGCAGGAACATCGGTCGATAGGCCGTCGCGCCCGGCAGGGCAGCCTGCCAGATGGCCGGCAATGCGGCGGCCAACGCACCGGCGGCCATGCCGAAAGCGCCGACAGCGGCATTCAGGCTGAAGATCGCGCCACGCCGGTGGGCGGGTGTGACGCGCGCCAGCCACGCCTGCTCCACCGGCGAGAATGGCCCAGCCCCTCCGTTCATCCCGCGTCCGAAGCCGCCGCCGAGGGCTGCGAGAATCAAGGCCCAGCCGGCAGGCGTGGCCAGGGCCAGTGCCGCACAGCCGACCAGCAACGTGTCGTAGGCGAGCAGGAAGGTGCGCCGGCCGTAGCGGTCGCTCAGCGGGCCGACGAACAGGGTCAGCGCCGCCTGCGTGATGATGATGCCGGTGAACAGGGCGCCGATCTCTACGCCGCTCCAGCCCAGTGCATCCAGGTACAGCGGAAAATCCACCACCAGCACGCCCTGACCAGTGCTGCGCAGTGCACGCGTCAGGATCAGCCGGCGGCGCGAGCGGGTGTCGTCGCGCGCGTCCGGCGCGTCGCTCACACGGGGGCCGCGTCGAAGGTGGCGACCACCGGTGCGTGGTCGGACGGCCGCTCCCAGCCGCGTGGCGTCTTGTCCACGGCGCAGGCGGCGCAGCGTACGGCCAGCGGGGCCGACACCAGGATGTGGTCGATACGCAGCCCGAGGTTGCGGCGGAACCCCGCCTGCCTGTAGTCCCACCAGCTGAAGGTGGCTTCCGGCTGCTCGAAGCGCCGGAACGTGTCTTCCAGCCCCAGCGCCAGCAGCGCACGGAACGCGTCACGTTCGGCGTCCGAGCACAGGATCTTGCCCGCCCACGCCGCCGGGTCGTGCACGTCGCGGTCGTCCGGGGCGATGTTGAAGTCGCCCAGCACGGCCAGCGCCGGGTGTTGCGCGAGTGCGTTGTCCAGGTAGGCCCGCAGCGCGGCCAGCCAGCGCAGCTTGTAGGCGTACTTGTCGGCGCCGACTTCCTGCCCGTTCACGACGTAGACGTTTACCAGCCGTACGCCGTCCATGGTCGCGGCGATCACACGCTTCTGTTCGTCGGCGAAACCCGGGATGTCGCAGACTACGTCGGCGAGGGGGCGGCGCGCGAGGATCGCCACACCGTTGTAGGTCTTCTGCCCGTTGAAGGCGCAGTGCAACCCGGCGGCGCGGATGTCCTCGGCCGGAAAGACTTCGTTGCGCAGCTTGGTTTCCTGCACGCACAGCGCGTCGATGCCGGAGTTCTCGCCCAGCCACGCCAGCACTTGCGGCAGGCGAACCTTCAGCGAATTCACGTTCCAGGTGGCGATCTTCATGACGACATTGTGCCCGTGTGCTGCCGTGTTCGCCGGGTGGAGGCGGCGGCAGCCTTCGTATAATTCGCGCCATTCTTCACGGACAGGAATGCTCCATGTCGCGCACCCTCGTGCTGTTACGCCACGGCCAGAGCCAGTGGAATCTGGAAAACCGCTTCACCGGTTGGGTGGACGTCGACCTCACCGCGCAAGGGTGTGCGGAAGCCACGGCGGCAGGTGCGCTGCTGCGCGATGCCGGGCTGGACTTCGACGTTGCGCATACCTCGGTGCTGACGCGCGCCATCCACACCCTGCAGCTGGCCCTGTCCGCGATGGACCGCCGCTGGCTGCCGGTACACAAGAGCTGGCGGCTGAACGAGCGCCATTACGGGGCGCTGCAGGGGTTGAACAAGGCCGAAACCGCGGCGCAGCACGGCGAGGCGCAGGTAAAGGTCTGGCGCCGGTCCTACGACGTTCCGCCACCGGCGATGGCGGAAACCGACGCTGGCCACCCGTGCCACGATGCGCGCTATCGCAACCTGGATGCGCGCATCCTGCCGGCGACGGAATCCCTCGCCACCACCCTGGAGCGCGTGCTGCCGTACTGGCACGACGCCATCGTGCCGGACCTGAAGGCCGGGCGACGCGTGCTCGTCGTCGCGCACGGGAATTCCCTGCGGGCGTTGTACAAGTACCTGAACGGCGTGTCCGCAGAAGACATCATGGCCGTCAACATCCCAACCGGCGCGCCGCTGGTGTTCGAGCTGAACGACGACCTGAGCGTCACCACGTTCCGCTATCTGGGCGACGCCGAAGCTGTCGCGCGTGCCGCGGCGGCCGTGGCGGCGCAGGGACAAGCCCGGCACTGACCGGGTTGGAGGAAATACAAAAACGCCGCCCGGTTGGGGAACCGGACGGCGTCACTGGCTGCAACGGGGGAGGGGAAAACGCAGCCAGTATCCTTGACGTAGCCAGCGGGCAGCAGGGGGGGCTGCGAGTGGCGTCGGGGTGCCAAGAACGAGTGCACTTTAAGGTTGGTTCCCTTAACTCACGCTGAACGCACCCGAACGGTTCCAGTGCTGCGTCACGATCCGGTCTTTTTCCGGACCAGACTGACAATGATGACGAGGACGATGGCCCCAACCACGGCCCCGATGAAGCTGCCGATCGGGCCGGCCGTGATGTGCAGCGCGTCCGCCGCGTAGCCAAACAGCAACGCACCGGCAACGCCCAGCAGCGTGGTGAAGATGAACCCCATCTTGTCGTTCCCAGGGTGGATGGCGCGGGCGACGAGGCCGACGATGAAGCCGATGATCAGAATCCACAACAGATGCAACATGAGGTGCCTCCTTGAGAATTTCGGGACGGATGACCGACAGGCGCGAACGTGCGCCGCAGACTGCCTGATTCTGCCCCAACGCCGTGGGGGGTGAAAACTGGGCACCGTTGATCTGATGCAAGTGGATGGGGTTTTGTCGGGCCGGCTGGCTTAAAGTCCGGGGCTAGTTGTTCCTGATATGGAGACCGAGATGGCAAGGACAGCCCTCAAGGCGGGTGGGCGCTTCAAGAGTGCAACGAGCGAGGCGCAGGTGATGGTGATCAAGGCGCCGGCCGGCGAATTTGATCTGAGCTGCGGCGGTGCACCGATGGTGGCGATGAGCGCCACGGAAACAGCAGCGCCCGACGCCGCAGACACCGGCGAGGCCCTGATCGGCAAGCGCTACGTGAATGCCGACGAGTCGCTGGAACTGCTGTGCACGAAAGGTGGCCGCGGCACGCTGAAGGTGAACTGTGCGGCGCTGGCCATCAAGCAGGCCAAGCAGCTGCCGTCGTCCGATTGATACCGGTGAGCATGGAGTGCAAGCGGTGAGCGGCGGGGCGTCCCGCCGTTCGGCTGAAACGGCCTGCCGATCGCCCACTTTCATCCAACGCGGCTGATCCGATGAACATTTCCACGCTTCTCGACATGGCTGCAGAAGCATTCGGCGAGCGCACGGCGGTGGTGTGCGGCGATGTGCGGCTGGACTACGCCACGCTGCGTCAGCGGGCCTGGGCGCTGGCGGCGCATGTCCGGGCCAGCGGCGCGCAGGCCCTGTCGCTGCTGGACGTGTCCAGCCCGGCGTTTCCGGTGGCGGTGTTCGCGGCGGCCTATGCCGGCGTGCCCTTCGTGCCGCTGAATTACCGCCTGACGAAAGCGGAGCTGGATACCCTGCTGGCCCGGGTGACGCCGGCCGTGCTCGTCGTTGGACCGCCCTACGAGGCGCTGGCCGCCGGCCACGCCGGGCTGCAGGTGCTGCCCCGCGCGGCGGCACTGGCGCTGCCGGCACCGGGGGCGGGGCCGGAAGTCGTGGAAGATCCGCGCGCCGTGGCCGTGCAACTGTTCACCAGCGGCACGACCGGGCGCCCGAAGGCGGCGATCCTGCGCCACGAGAACCTCGTGAGCTACATCCTCGGGACGGTGGAATTCGCCAGTGCCGAGGAAGATGACGCGATCCTCGTCGCGGTGCCGCCATATCACATCGCCGGCATTTCCGCCGTACTGTCCTCCACCTACGCCTGCCGGCGCATGGTGCAGCTGGAGAATTTCGACGCGGCTGCGTGGCTGGCCGCCGTGCGCCGCGAGCACGTCAGCAACGCGTTTCTCGTGCCGACCATGCTCGCGCGCATCGTCGATGCGCAGGGCGACGCGCCGGCGGACGTGCCGACGCTGAAGGCGATCGCCTACGGCGGCGGCAAGATGCCGCTGCCGACGATCCGCAAGGCGATGGCCCTGTTCCCGGACGTCGGCTTCACGAACGCCTACGGCTTGACGGAGACGAGTTCGACCGTCGCGGTGCTGGGGCCGGACGATCACCGTGCAGCGCTGGCCAGCGCCGACCCCGCCGTGCGACGGCGGCTGGGCTCGGTCGGCAAGGCGGCGGCGGTGGAGCTGCAGATTCGTGACGACATCGGCCGCGTGCTGGGCCCGGAACAGGCGGGTTTCATCTTCGTGCGCGGCCCGCAGGTGGCGGGCGAATACAAGGAAAAGGGCAGCCAGCTCGACGCCGAGGGCTGGTTTCCCACGAAGGACCGCGGTTTTCTGGACTCAGAAGGTTATCTGTTCCTCGACGGCCGGGCGGACGACGTGATCGTGCGTGGCGGTGAGAACATCTCGCCGGGCGAGATCGAGGACGTGCTGCGCAGCCATGCGGCGGTGGCGGATGCCGCCTGCGTGGCGCTGGCGGACGAGCAGTGGGGCGAGGCGGTGGCGGCTTTCGTGGTCCTGAAGCCGGGCGCCGTGGCGCGCGTCGAGGAACTGCAGGCGCATGTGAAGGGCCGGCTGCGTTCTTCGCGCGTGCCGCAGCGCATCGAATTCCGCGATACTCTGCCGTACAACGAGCTCGGCAAGCTGCTGCGGCGCGTGCTGCGTCAGGAACTGTCCACGGCCGGCTGAAACGGAGCACGCAATGGCTTTCGTCATGGACCGCAACCTGGACGTGGACGCCCCCGCCGCCGTGGTGTGGGAAGTCATCACCGACCTTGCGCGCTATCCGGAATGGAACCCCTTCTGTCTCGCCTGCGCGTCCACGCTCCAGCCCGGCGACCCGATCGACATGACCGTGAAGCTGCTGGCCAGGCCACAGCAGCAGCGCGAGTGGATTCAGCAGTACATGGAAGGGGAAGGCTTCAGCTACAGCATGAAGCCGCTGCCGCTGGGCGCGTTGTCGAGCTGGCGTGCGCACCGCATCGTGGCGCGTGAGGACGACCGCTGCGAATACCACAGCTTGTTCCGGCTGCATGGCTGGCTTCAGGGAGTTGTCACGACCCTGCTCGGTGCCCGCCTGCGGGCCGGTTTTACCGCCATGAATGCGGCAGTCAAACAACGGGCGGAGCAATTGTGGCGGGTGCGCAAGACCACGACGCAAACCTGAACGCCGACACGGCGGCACGTTATGCGGCAGCGCTGCTCGGAAATCTGCGCGTTTCATCCGTCGCTGCCATTTCCACGCCCCATCCAGCGCTGCTTGCGCAACGCTGCGGGCTGGCCGATCTCGTTGGTTTTCCGCACCGCGCGCCGACGATCTGCCCCCTGCCGCTGGCCGCTGCGGCGGAGGGTGCGCTTGCTGCACTGGCCGTGCTCGCGCCGGGCGCCTTCAGTGGCTGGAGCGGCGCCGGGCTGCTGACGGAACGGGCGCGCCTCGCCGGCCTGTCGCGCAATGGGGCCGTGTCACCGGGCGGCGCGTGCCGGCTGTTGCAGGCGGCCGATGGCTCCGTCGCGGTGAATCTCGCGCGCCCGGAGGACTGGGCGCTGGTGCCCGCGTGGCTGGAGACACCGGCGGCGGACTTCGATGCCGTGTCGGCTGCAGTGGCGGTGCGCCCGGTCGCGGAACTCGTGGAACGCGCGGGCTGGCTCGGCCTGGCGGTGGCGGCGGATGCCTGGAACCCGGCGCCGCGCCCGTGGTGCCGCATCCACGCCGGCGCGCCGTGGCGTGGCACGCCGGCGCCGCACGCCAGACCGCCGCGTGTGCTCGACCTTTCGTCGCTATGGGCCGGACCGCTGTGCACCCGCCTGCTGCGGCGCTGCGGTGCGGACGTGGTGAAAGTGGAAAGCCTGCAGCGTCCCGACGGTGCGCGGCGGGGCAACGCGGCGTTCTACGCGCAATTGAACGCCGGCAAGCGCTGCGTGGCGCTGGATCTGGCGACCGATGCCGGGCGCGCGCGGCTCGCGGCATTGATCGAAGCGGCAGACATCGTGATCGAGAGCACGCGCCCGCGCGCGCTGCGCCAGCTCGGCATCGTGGCGGAAGACTGCGTGCGGCACCGGCCGGGACTGACGTGGATCAGCCTCACGGGCTACGGTCGTGACGGGGACAACGCGCAGCGCATCGCCTACGGTGACGATGCGGCTGTGGCGGCGGGCTTGTCGCGCCTGCAGTTCGAAGCGACGGGCGAGCACCTGATCGTAGGCGACGCCATCGGTGACCCGCTCGGCGGCCTGCATGCGGCGCTCGCAGCGTGGGCCAGCTGGCGCGATGGCGGCGGGCGGCTCGTCGGGCTGGCATTGCGCGATGTCGTGCACCACGTCATCGCCTTCGACCTGCCGACACAATGTGCGACGCTGCACACGCGGGCGCGGCAGTGGGCAGCCGTGATCGCGGCAGCTGATGCGCCGGCAGTCAAAAGCGATACGGGAATGAACGGCGTGGAAGCGCGTGAAGCATTGCAGCGCGTGTCGTCACTCGGTGCCGACACGCTGGCGGTGCTGGCGGACTGGGGTATCGCATGCTGATTCGCCGAGCCGAACTGGGCTTCGGCGCGCGGGTGGCGGACGTGCGGATCGAGACGGGGTGCGTCACGGAAGTGGGCGCGCGGCTCGCACACCGACAGGGCGAGGCCGAGCTGGACGCCGGGGGTGCGGCGTTGCTGCCGGCGTTGCGCGACCATCACCTGCACCTGTACGCGCTGGCGGCGGCCCGCGCGTCGGTGCGCTGCGGCCAGCCGGACGTGGCAGGCGCGGAGACGCTGGAAGCCGTGTTGCGGCGTGCAGATGGCACGCTGCCGTCGGGTGAATGGCTGCGCGGCACGGCGTTCCACGAATCCGTCCTCGCCGCCAGCGGCATCGAGGATTTCCGTGCCTGGCTCGACGCGGTGTTGCCAGCGCGCCCGGTGCGCATCCAGCATCGCGGGGGCCGGCTGTGGTGGTTGAACACGGCGGCGTTGCGGCGGCTGGGCGTTCATCCTGCAGCCGTGGATACGCCGCTGGAGCGCAGCGGCCGGGATTTCACCGGGCGCCTGTACGACGCGGACGGCTGGCTGCGCCAGCGGGTCGGGAGCGTGCGCCCGTCACTGGCGGTCGTGAGCCGCGAATTGTGGCGCTGGGGCGTGACGGCGGTGACCGACGCCAGCCATGCCAATGGGCGGGCGGACTACGCCGCATTCGCCGCGGCACAGACGCGGGGTGAATTGCTGCAGGACGTGCGCGTCATGGGCGGCGCCGAGCTGGATGCGGTCAAGGACGCAGTGAATGGTTCTGCCCACCTGTGGCGCGGCGAGCGCAAGTTCCACCTGCACGCGCAGGCACTACCGGACTTCGACCTGCTGTGTGCCCAGATCCGCACCGCCCATGCGGCAGGCCGTGGGGCTGCTTTCCACTGCGTCGAACGTGGCGAACTTATCTTTGCGCTGGCGGCGCTTGATGCATCGGGGGTGCGCGATGGCGACCGTATAGAGCATGCGGGCGTTGCGCCGCCGGAGCTTGTCGCCCAGGTGGCGACGCTGGGCGTGACGGTGGTCACGCAGCCGGGATTCATCGCCGAACGCGGAGACGTGTATCGCCGCGAAGTTACGGCGGACGACCAGCCATGGCTGTACCCGGTGCGCCGTTTCCTCGCCGCTGGCGTGCCGCTGGCGCTGAGCAGCGATGCGCCGTATGCCGACCCGAATCCATGGCGCACGGCTGCCGCCGCCGTCGCGCGGCAGACGCCGGCGGGCACCGTGCTGAATCCGGAAGAACGCCTGACGCCGGAATACGCCGTGGCGCGGTTGATGGCGCCGCTGGCGGCGCCGGGTGTGGAGGTGCCGCGCGTGGCGGCGGGCATGGCCGCCGACCTGTGCCTCCTGCCGATGCCGTGGCGGGCCGCGTGCCGTAATTTGGCCCATATCGTCCCTGTCGCGGTGTGGCGGCGCGGACTCGGGCCGGTTGCATCGCCAGCCTGTGCTGCCCTGGGGTAAGCGGGTTCAATCGTGACGGCCTCGAGGACTGGGGGTTTGAGCCTCCTTCACCGCGGCAGTGATCTCCAATGTCCTGGCAGCCAATGCCACGTAGTGCAGCAGGGCATACGGGCTCTCGTGCATGGCGGCTGCGCTCGGCGCATATCCCCGGGAGCCGTGTCCAGACCTCATAGGCCGCCTGGCCAGCCGTTTCCAGACGTACCTCCGGGTCTGGTATGTGAAACCCGAGGTGCTCACTTGACAACGTTGTGGGAAACGTGCACTAGTATTAATACGGTGTACGAAACACCGTATAAGAGGAGGGTGAGTTGCGTATGAACGCTACAACCATGGGCGTGGATACGCCTGAAAAAAATGGCCGGTTGACCGGGTCCTTGCATGTGTGGGACATCATGTTCATGGTCATTGCCACTTCGGCGCCGTTGACCGTGATCGTCGCGGTGTATCCGATCGGCTTCACGATCGGCAACGGGGCGGGGTTCCCGGCGGCGTTTCTGGGCATGGGGATCGTGCTGCTGATCTTTTCCGTGGGATTCACCACGATGACCCGGCATGTTCCGAAGCCGGGAGCATTCTTCACGTACATCGCACATGGGCTGGGGCGACCGCTGGGATTGGCGGGGGCCTATGTCGCGATCCTGTGCTATGAATGCATCGAGCTTGGCGTGGTTGCCTATTTCGGCTACGACGTTTCCGTCACCATTGCCGGTTACACCGGCATACACGTTCCGTGGTTTTTGCTGTCCACGCTCGAATGGCTCGCGATCGGGTTCCTGGGGTATCGGAACATCGAGATCAGTGCGAAGGTGCTGGGTGTACTGCTCTCGGTGGAAATCCTGATTTCACTGGTCATCAGCTTTGTCGTCCTGGCTGATGGCGGTGCGCATGGAATCGACGCCGTGTCCTTTGCGCCGAGTGCGTTTCTGTCTGGCGCGCCATCGCTGGGCATCATGTTTGCGGCGGCGTCGTACATCGGCTTTGAATCGACGGCCATCTATCGCGATGAAGCGCGCGATCCGCCACGTACGATTCCGCACGCCACCTACGGCGCTGTCGTGGTCCTGGCTGTTTTCTACACTTTCACGAGCTGGGCATTCGTGATGGCACTAGGGAGCGCCGACGTCGTGAAGGCGGCTAACGCCGATCCCCAGTTCCTGTTCACCGTGGCGGAAAGGTACATCGGCGGAACCGGAAACATTCTGACGCATATTTTCGTGATCACGAGCATCTTCGCGGTCACTCTGGCGTTTCATAACGTCGTGGCGCGCTATCTGCATGCGCTGGGCAATGTACGTGCCCTGCCGACGTATCTGGGCAGGGTCGGAAGCCGTGCCGCGCCGTCTGCCGCCTCGCTGACCACATCGGCCATGACCGCCATCATCATCGTCGCGGCGACTTTCGCGGGGTGGGACCCCGCTGCCCAGATGTTCACTTGGTTCGTTGGCCTGGGCACCCTGGCTTATCTGATCATCCTGGCCGCCTGCAGCCTCGCGGTATTCGTCTATTTCGCGCTGAAGGCCGAGAGACGCCGGGCGGAATCCACCTGGAAAGTGATCGTGCTCCCGGTGCTCGCAGTCCTGGGGCTGGGAATCGCCTGCTACATCACCATTGCGAACTTCCCGCTGCTGGTCGGTGACGTCGACGCAAAAGGCAACGTGATATTTGGTGGATTGTCGGCAGCCCTCCTGGTCGTGCTGATCGCCTTTGCTGTTTTCGGATTCGTGGAGGCGTATGTCATGCGCGTACGCAACCGCCCCGCATACGACGCCATAACCGAATCGGGGAAGGGCCTGTGATCGTCTGTACAAGGTCGGAACCGTGTATTGCGAATCGAGGCGGAACCTGAAAACGTTCAAGAGGGAACGGTCATGAGGATAGGATCTGGAATTCCGGTAATGGCGGGCGCGGCAGCACTGGCAATGGCAGGGTTGATGCCTGCGCATGCCTTTGACTTGTACAAGTCGGGCGGATTGACGCTCAACGGTGATTTCTCCGCGGCGCTGGGGGTCATCAACAGCGAACGCTCCTACAGTTCCATCGGCGTTCTTTCGGAACCCGGGAAGCGCACCTGGTTTGAAGGTTTGGGAACGTACGGAATCAGCGGCAATTATCAGCTGGGCCACAACGACGGCACGATCTTTGGCGCATTTGACTTGTTTTCCGGCGCGGACCGTGGCGGATACAACGCCGCCGGGATCACGACCGGCCATGAATACCAGACGCAGATCCAGAATGCCTATCTGGGGTGGAAGTCCGGGGACACGATGCCGTGGCTGGGCCACGATGGCTTGCAGATCTCCGCTGGCCGCCAGACTTTCCAGCTCGGGACCGGATTCCTGATTGGTGGCGACAAGATCAGCCTGGGCAAGGGCTTGAACTCGGTGCCCGGTCTCGGTGCTCCAGGCGGCATTGAGCGGGCCGGCGGCACTTATTACCTGGGTTCGCTCGCGTCATTCGGCAAGACCGCAATCCTTGAATTGGGGGGTGCGGAAGGATTTCACTTCAAGGGCTTCTGGTTGTCGTCCGACAACAAGTATCAGGGCGAAGAAGGCCTGACAGGTGGAAATCTGGAATATCGTGATGCGCAATACGGCACTCTCGGTGCGACGTATATCCGGGGCCTGAGCGTCAGCCATGTCATGGACGCCATCGGCTTTGGGCGCCCATACCGTGAAGGCCGGAACATAGGCTCCATCTATGGCAATACCAGCCTCGGGATCAAGCAGCTGGCCATTGCCGGGCAGTATGTGCGTGAGTCGAAAGGATACCAGGAAGCAGGCTATCCGGACGGACGAGGCCATGCTTGGTATGCATCAGTGGGCTGGACATTCGACAAGATTCCGTGGACACCGGCATTGACTTATCGCTTCAGCCGATTCTCGAAGACCTACGATCCGATGTATTACGGGTTCACTTCCTTTGGGACCTGGTTCCAGGGGGAAGTGGCAGCCAATTATGCTGGTCCGTTCAGCGCGGCGGCAGATATACAAATGGTCAACCTGACAGCCAACCCGAGCCCCAATCTGGTGTTAGGGACTTATTATTCGCATTTCGGCAATATTCCCAGTGGAACTCCGAAATTGCAGGGTAATGAAGTTGATGCCTATGCCGAATGGACAGTGTTTACGCATTACACGATTATTCCTTTGATGGGTTACTACAAGCCAAAGTACTCCGCGGCCGATGGCGGGACTCAGCTTGGCAGCAATGGCCCCAACATTTACTCCGAACTCATCCTGTTTGTGTCTTTCTAGTGGATTCTTTATTGCCGTTCAATTGGATGAAGCGATTTTCATAACAATCGTTGACTGAACCTTGCTGTCTGTAGTGGAAAGATTGTAACAACACAATGGAGGGGTAAGGTCATGGCAACAGCACAATCCCTTGGCGTGGCGGACGCTGGCCTCAAACGGCATGTCATGCCGCTGCCGGAAGTTATCGCACAGGCTGTGGCCAGCATTGCCCCCAGTGCGGTTATCGCGTTTATTCCCGCGGCTATCTTTACGACCGCCGGAGGTGCGACAGCCTACGCCTACGTGCTGGCCACCATCCTCATGCTCCTTGCGGGGTACGTCATCGCGAGCTTCGCCCGGCTTCATCCCACCGCCGGATCGCTGTACATCTACGTCAATAAAGGTCTCGGCAAGAACGGAGCTTATCTGGCCGGAATGTGCATCATGATCGCGAGCTGGTCTATCTCCACGGGGGCATTGCCAGGCTTCACGCTTTACTTCTCGCAGTTCCTGGTGGGTTTTGGAATCCCTGCGCATGGCCTGGTGCCGAACATCATCTTGACTGCGGCCAGCGCCGCGGCTGCATGCTGGCTGACGGTTGTCGGTATCCGCATCTCCGCGCGGGTGTCATTCATACTTGAAGTGCTCTCGCTTGCCGTGATTCTGATCATGAGCGCATTTGCGATCGCCTGGGCCAGCAGCAAGGGCATGGGTTTCGATATGCAGCAATTTGCCCCTCATAACGTGCATATTTCAGGCGTGTTTGAAGGGCTGGTGCTGGGTATCCTCAGTTTCGTGGGGTTTGCCTCCGTTGACGCCCTCGGGCGCGAGGCACGCAATCCGCGCAAGACTATTCCGCACGCCATATTCTGGTCGGTTTTCATCATCGGGGCGATTTACGTATTCACGGCCTACAGTCAGATTCTTGTTCTGGGTGGAAAAGTTGGCAGCTCGGCAGACCCATTGACGGACATGGTCGCCAAGATCGGTTTCCCGGCCTGGTATGACCATTTGCTCATGCTCGGGGTCAGCGCTTCGTTTTTTGCCGTGATCGTGGCGCCCATGAATCTGGTAGGTCGCGTGCTGTACGTCATGGGGGCGGAAAACGTGATCTACGGGCGGCTGGGCGTTGCACACGAACGTTTCCAGACGCCGCATCGCGCACTGATCTTCTCTGCCATCGCCTCTGTCGTGGTGGTCGTGATCTTCGAGCTGTTCGGCGCCGACCTGATGAACATCCTGGTCTGGGTCGACACCTGGGGGACTTACGGCTATATGTTGGGGTATCTGCTGGTTTCGCTTTCGGCGATCGTCTACATCCCGCGCCACGATCCCGCCAGAAAGTGGAAGATATGGGTGGCTTCGGTCATCGTCATCATCGCGATGCTCGGCACGTTCGAAGCGAACATCTATCCGGTTCCGGCGTATCCGCTGAATATCCTGCCGTTCCTGTTCCTGGCGACGCTTGTATTGGCGCTCTGCTGGTACATCTACCTGCGTACCAAGCGGCCCGAGGTGTATGCCATCATGGGCACCAAGCATACGGCCGAACTGCCCACGGGCAGCATGCTGGGGGATGCGTTCAACGATTGATCGGCGTCTTTGGCCTCGGCGCGGGCCTAAGGCTTGATCCGCGGCATTTCCCCGGCTTTTGGGTCGGGGAAATGGTTACAGGGGCGATCGCCGCCAGGTCCCCGTGCAGAACGCCCCGATCGTGGGCCTATTGGGTATTGTTTTCGAGTGCGTGCAGAAAGGTGCTTGTGGAATGCACCGTGGCGAAAGTCCCGTCGAGTGCCGCGATGAATGATGCTTGCACGTCTGCTGCGGATACGGTTCGGCCGTTGGCAGCCAGATTGCAGGTCGCGCAGGCGTCATGCGCGAGGCGACATTCGAATCCCAGGTCGGCGGCGGCGCGAACGCTCGAATCCACGCACATGTGCGTCATCATGCCGACGATGACGAGTGAATCGACCTTGAGCGCCTGAAGCTGCTGCAGGAGGGTCGTCTCGCGAAAACTGTTCGGGTAATGCTTCTGCACAACGATCTCGTGCGGCTGTGGCGTGACATCAGGGTGCATGTCTGCTCCTGTCGTGCCGGCACGGAAAAACGGGGCATCAGCCTCCGTCGCGATGTGCTGGACGTGAATCACCGGCCGGTTCCTGGCCCGGAACGCAGCAAGGAGCTGGGCCGCATTCCGGGCCGCGGCGTTGCTGCCGACGAGTTCCATGGCTCCGCCGGGGAAGTAGTCGTTCTGGATGTCGATGATCAGGAGCGCAGGATGCATGGAAATCTCGTTGTTTGAGGGGCACCAATGTGTCGGAGGCGGTTGAAGGTTCGGACCTATTTCGAGAAGCGGACGGCGCCCATCGGTGCTTCGTTCACGGACAGGGAAAAGACGTCCGGCCGCGCGTAGTGGCCCACGGCGTCGAACTCGAACTTGGTATGCGCGATTTCATCGAGGTCGAGCTCGGCGTGCAGGATCGTTTCCGCAGTGGTGCAGGGCTCGACCAGCCTCTTTCCCATCGGGCTGATGATCACGCTGTTGCCGCGCATGACGACCGTATCCGGGTCGTTCCCGAGGGCGCACTGGTAATCTTTGTCGTAAGCGCCACGCGTGATGTACTGGCAGGCGGAGAAGACGAAGCAGCGGCCTTCCAGCGCGATGTGCTGCATGGTTGAAAGCCAGGTGTCGCGGGCGTCCGCAGTGGGTGCGCAATGGATGTTGATGCCTTTTCCGTACATCGCCATGCGCATGACGGGCATGTAGTTTTCCCAACAGATCACCGCCCCGATCTTGCCGAGCCCGGTGTCCAGAACGGGCAGCGTGGAGCCGTCTCCGCAGCCCCATATGAGTCGTTCCGCGACCGTTGGCATGAGCTTGCGATGCTTGCCCATCAGCATGCCGTCCGGGCCGAAAAACAAGGCCGTGCAGTAGAGCGTGCCGCCGTCGCTTTCGATGACGCCGATCACCACGAATATCTGCGACTCCCGAGCGGCTTCGCCCAGGCGGGCCGTTTCCGGCCCCGAAACGGGAATCGCCCCTTTCTGATAACGGAAAAATTCCTCCCGCCCCTTGTCCGTGCGATAGCCGGCCGGTGCGTACTGCGGAACCCGGTCACTGCGGGCACATCGGGAAAATGCCGGACAGGGGCCACGCGGCGTGCAGGAGGAATGGATTCATCATGTGCCGGAAACGTGGGTGGATGCCGTCCTCAGGATGGCTTCCGCTTCGCGGCTGATGCGTGTCACGACCGCTGCAGTGGTTTCCACGCTGTGGATCAGGTCGACACATTCGCCGGCCCACACCATTGCCGTGTCGTAGTCACGGACGGCCACCGCGGCCCGGAATGCGTCCCGCGCGACCGTGGACGCCGCCAGATCCTGTTCGTGGCCTTCCCAGCGGTCCATGAAAGCGTTGTGCAGCGCGCGCCCGGTATATCCGTCGGGCCAGTGGTAGCCGCGCGCTGCGTCGAATACGCGGGTGCGTCGGGTGTGATCGCCCCGTGCTTCCACGATGCGCTGCTTTGCGCCCTCGTCGCCCAAGGCTTCCGTCGTGCAATAAAACCGCGTTCCCAGCAATGCGCCTTGTGCGCCCAGCATCAGGGCTGCAGCCAGGCCGCGGCCATCCGCGATTCCGCCGGCGGCAACGACCGGGATCGGGTCGACGGCATCGACTACCGCGGGTATCAACGGCAGGGTTGCCCGCTGGCCCCCATGTCCGCCTCCTTCAGTGCCTTGCGCCACGATGGCGTCGGCGCCAGCTGCCTTCGCGAGCAATGCTCCGGCGACGTCCTGTACCTGGCAAATCAACTTGCAACTCTTTGCCTTGATTCGGGCGGCATGAGGCCGCGGGTCGCCGAAGGACAGGAATACCACGTCTGGGTTTGACGCAAGTGCTGCATCGAGTTTGTCGCGATCGATGGACCAGGTGATCAGGCCGATGCCCCAGGGTCGTTGCGTCGAGCTCCTGACCAGCGACAGCTCGCGCTGCAGCCAATCCATCCGGCCGTAGCCGCCTCCCACGAGCCCCAGTCCACCAGCATTGGAGACCGCCGCAGCCAATCTTCCCCCTGCAACCGCTGCCATTGGGCCCAGTATCAGCGGCTGTTCCAGCCCCAGTAATTCAGTAAGGCGTGTCGTGATCATGGATGGCGACCTGCAGGATGACCCTATCGAGAGGCGAGTATGGCGGTTACCCGCCGAAGGCTTGGTCCAGCGGCATTTCACCGTCGTAGAAATTCAATGTCTTGCAGATTCCAGATTGGTGCAGGAGGACGTGGACGATGGCTTCCGCGACGTTTCCGCGGGAGCTGATTTTCTTGTTGTCGGCCCAAGCGCCGTTCACCTGACCTTGATCGTCCGCCATCTGGAATTTTTTCGTCGCTGGTTTCAGGTTGAGTAGCCCAGGGCCCAGGATCGTGTAGTCCAGGCTGGTTCGTCGCAGGTACGCATCGGCGTCGTATTTCGCCTTGCAGTACGGATAAAAACTGTTTCCGGGATCCAGCTTCCGGCAGTATTCGGCAACGCGCGCGTAGGACACCATCACGTAGCGCGGCACTTTCGCGTGCTCGGCCGCCTGCATGGTGCGAAGCGCGGCTTTGTAGTCCACCGCGTGCGTGCGCTTCGGGTTTCCGCCACCGGCGCCGGCTGAGAACACGATGGCCGAGGCACCGTCGAACAGCGTGACGAACTGATCCACCGTGGCGGTTTCCATGTCCAGGATCACGGGACGGCCGCCCGTATTTTCGATGTCGCCGCGTTGTGCCGGATTCCGGATCACGGAATCCACGGAGAAGCCCGCGTGCACGAGTTTCGGGGTTGCGAGCAGAGCCACCTTGCCGTGTCCGCCGAGGATCACCACGCGGTTCACTTGTGTCATGGTCATTACCGATTGACTGATGTTTTGAAAAGATTGATCCGCTGCCGCCGTCTCCTTGTACACACGCGCCGGGACAGTATCTCCCGTTATCTCACAACGGCTTCGAATTCCAGCTCGATCATCAGGACCGGCCGGGTCAGGACCACTTGTATCCCCGTCAGGACTGGTAGAATGTCTACGAAAGCCTCGCCATGTGCACGGACGAAGTCGCCCGCTTTTGACATGTCGGTGAGATAGCCCCTGGTCAGGACGACGTGTTTCATTTCAGCGTTCACCTTCGCCAGCAAGGGGGGCAAGCGTTCGAACAGGATGTATCGCGTCTGTTCATAGGTGTCATTGGGCGCGTGCACTTCTCCGGATGGCTCGATTGCGGTTGTTCCTGCCACATAGATATGGTCTCCCACGCGACGCACGCGAGCGTAGTTGCCGACTTTCTCGAACCGGCCATGGCCTTGGATTTTCAGATCGATCATGTGTTGCCCTTCGTCAAGGTATTTGGTATACGAAATAAGCTGCAACCGAGGATAGCACCATCATGCAGGGAATGAAACCGATCAAGCAGCGACGTTTGACCTTGGCCGATACGGCATACAGCCGGATCTCGGAGGTCTTGCTTGGTGGGGGCGTCGCTCCCGGATCGCGGCTGGTGATGGATGAGCTGGCGGCGCAGCTCGACATCAGTCGCACGCCTGTTCGTGATGCACTGTTGCGCCTGGAGCGTGAAGGCCTGATCGAGGCGGCCAACCGTCGTGGTTACGTCGTGCGCGAAGTGGCGCGTGCCGATTCGGCACAGCTTTATCAGGCGCGTGAAGCGGTGGAATGCTGCGCAGCCGCAGCGGCGGCCGGGCTGGGCAAAAAAGCCTACGATCACATCAGCGCCGTGATCGAGGGAACCGCGGATACCGATCTCACGAATGTGCGGGCGAACTACGAGGCCAATCTCCGGATTCATCGCGCCTTCGTGGAAGTGCTGGGAAATCCGATGATGCTGGACCTGTTCGATCGGGTCTGGAGAGGTGCCAAGGGCATGTCGATGTTCGCGCACTACGCTGCGAACGAGAACCGCCGCCTGCCGATTCCGCAACGTCACCGGCCGCTGGTGCAGGCGTTGCGCGACGGCCCGGACGCAGCTTTCGAAGCGATGCAGAAGCACATTCGCGCGGGTCTGCGGGTTACTCGCGAGCATTGACGTGGGGGCGCCGGGGCAGTCGTCCCGGCCCCAAGACCGAGCGAGCCGCCGTGACCGGCCGTTCGCGTACGGCAGAGCCGGGCCTTCCTGTCGTCTGCCGGTGCCCTCGGCCATGCGCCTTGATCCTTGAATCGCCAGACCGTGGAGCGAGCCGCTGCGCAAGCCCGGCATTCGCGCTGCCTTTGCAACGACCGACCGGACGGGCTGCACGAAACTTCCCGCGTTCGAGTTCCGCTACCGCCCGAGCGGGGCGTGTCGCGGGCTGCCTGGCGTGTGGTCTGACCGCCCCGACCAGGGTGCAGCGTGCGTTCGACGCCGTTCCGTGGTGTCCACATTCTCCTGATGGTCGACACTTGATTTTATATTTCGATACGAATACCGTATACGAAACGCGATCAACAGGAGGTGCGTATGTGCGGCATAGCGGGTCGTATCCGGTACGACGGAGGGGCGGTTGGCGCCGATATCGTTCACTTGTCCATCTGCATGCGTCACCGGGGTCCGGATTCCACCGGATTCGCGATTTACGGTGAGCGGCGTGAATCGGGCTATGTGGTACGCGGATTTCTGGATGATCGGGCGCGGCTGGATGCCAGCCTGCAGCAGATCGTTACCCACCTCAAGGACTGTGGTTCCGATCTGACAGCCGACCCGACGTGGGATGAGGCGGGCCAGGCACACGTGCTGTTCCGCATGGAGATCGCGGAGCTCAAGGACCTTTCCACATGGGTGGATCGTGTCGAGTCGATTCCGGGCGTGGAACTGCTGTCGGTCGGCCGTTCGCTGGAAGTCATCAAGGACGTCGGCGATGCGCGCGAAGTGGATGCCAAGCATCACGTCTCCGCCATGAACGGGACGCATGCGCTGGTGAACAACCGCATGGCAACGGAATCGCTGGTGACGCCGAATGCCAGCCATCCGTTCTGGGCGCGGCCGTTTCCGGATGTATGCATTGTGCACAACGGGCAGCTTACGAACTATTACAAGTGGCGCCGGCAACTGGAACGCGAAGGCTACCGTTTCGGCAGCGACAACGACTCGGAATTGATCGCCGTCTGGGACTCGGTACAGATGTCGAAGGGGCTCAGCCTGCAGGAATCGCTGAAGCGCAGCCAGTCCGAGCTGGACGGCGTGTTCACCTACCTGCTGGGGACGGCAGACGGAATCAGCATGGCCAAGGACCGGTGGGCGATCAAGCCGCTCGCGGTCGTGGACGAGGCGGACGGAGTGGCCATCGCGACCGAGGAGCAGGCCCTGCGCAGCCTCTATCGCAATGAGGTCGAGGTCATCAACTACGACGGGCCGCTCATGACGGAAATCTGGGGACTGAAAGCGCAACTCAAGGAGGCGGCATGAACGCGCCGACGGCGACGAAGAGGCGGACGGACACGGCTGCGAAGACCATCGTTGCAGGCGATCGTCCGATCAGGGAAATCAACCAGGAGATTCGTGAAGCGGTCATGCAGGGCTACACGATCAACGTGAGCGAGCCGCTTTCACGTCACAACTTCGCGGTCGGCCTGACCGGCGATGGCTCCGTGCATTTTGCCGGCAGTGTCGGCTATTACTGTGGCGGCCTGTCCAACGGCGGACATATCGAGGTGGATGGCAACAGCGGCTGGGGCACGGGTGAAGGCATGGCCGCCGGCCATGTCACGATCAACGGCAATGCCGGTACCAGCGTCGGCGCCTCGATGCGTGGCGGGACGATCCACGTGCGCGGCAACGCCGGGCCGCGCTGCGGGATCGCGCAGAAGGGCGGCAACATCGTCGTTGAAGGCAACGTGGGTTATTACACCGGCTTCATGGCCCACGCCGGCCGCATCATCTGTCTCGGAGATGCCATCGATTCCGTCGGCGATTCCCTGTGGGAAGGCACCGTATGGGTTGCCGGCAACATCGAGAAACTCGGTGTCGATGCGGTGGTGCAGAAACCTGCGGAAAAAGACGTTGCCGAAATCGAGGCGCTGCTGGCGTCATTGGGCGTCAAGGCGCAGAAACGCGACTGGAAACAGATCGTGGCAGGCAAAAAGCTCTGGTATTACGAAGCAAGGGATGCGAAACAATGGCTGATGATATGAAAACCGCAAATCATCCACAGGCGGACGAAGGCTTGATCGGTTTCCAGGACGGTGCGATCGAAGGTCGGCCCGCGGGCGTGCCGTCCTCGTACGCGACCGGCGGGTCGCCGCGGTGGACTCCGGAAGTGATCGCCGACATTCACGCGAAATCGCAGCTGGGCCGTTACCAGATGCGTGGTTTCAATGCCTTCAACCGGCATTTGCCGTCCTTTGACGAGCTGGTGATCGAGCCGGCCACGATGACGCGCTTGCCGCTGGAAGGCTACCGCGAGCAGTGCGAGACGAAAGTCGTGCTGGGCGACGGGTTGGGCAAGGTCGAACAGCCGATCGAGCTCGACATTCCCATCTATGTCGCGGCCATGAGCTTCGGTGCGTTGTCGGCGAACGCGAAAGCCGCGCTGGCGCGCGGCGCACGCAAGGCCGGCACCATGACGTGCACGGGCGAGGGCGGCATGCTGGAGGAGGAACGCGCGGAAAACCGCACGCTCGTCTACCAGCTCACGCCGTCGCGCTACATGCTCGATCTGGACCACATCCGGCAGGCGGACGGCATCGAGATCGCCGTCGGCCAAGGCGCCAAGCCGGGAACCGGCGGCTTGCTGCTCGGCATGAAGGTCTCCGAACGCGTCGCGCGGATGCGCAATCTACCCATGGGGGTGGACCAGCGCGCCACGTGCCGCCATCCGGACTTCCTGGGTGCGGATGACATGGCGGTCAAGATCGAGGAACTGCGGGAGGCGACGAACTATCGCGTGCCGATCTTCGTGAAGATGGGCGCCACGCGGCCTTATTACGACGTGGCCGTGGCCGCGAAGACCGGAGCCGACGTCGTCGTCGTCGATGGGCTTGAAGGTGGCACGGGGGCATCTCCAGCCTTCCTGCTGGACAACACCGGCGTGCCGACGATGGCGGCCATTCCCGCCGCCCGGCGGGCGCTGGACGACACCGGCATGAGCGGCAAGGTCAAGTTGGTGATAGCGGGCGGCATCCGCTCGGGGATCGATGTCGCGAAGGCGATGGCCCTGGGGGCTGACGCGGTGATGATTGGGACTGGCATGCTCATGGCCCTGGGCTGCAATTCGCCGCGCTATCTGGCGGACTACAAGGCCTTGGGTACCGAGCCCGGCGCCTGCCACCACTGCCATACCGGTCGCTGCCCGGTCGGCATCACCACGCAGGATCCGGAGCTCGTGAAGCGCCTGCATGTCGATGCCGCCGCAGAGCGTGTATATCGCTATCTGACAGCGATGACCATGGAAGCGACCATGCTGGCCAAGGCCTGCGGAAAATCCAGTCTTGCCAACCTGGAACCCGAGGACTTGCGGGCCCTGACACTCGAGGCCAGTGCATTTACCGGCGTGCCGTTGATTGGTGCAGATCGCCCATTCACTTGGTGAGGTCGTGTCTGCCGGCGGGGCAGACCACACGTGACATGTACCAACAACAAGGTCCTGAAATGTAATCGATAGCAGGCGAGGAGAGCGCGGTGAACGATAGAACACAAGTACCGGAAGGCGTGCACACGATTGAAGTAGCGGTTCCCGATTCTACCGGGGTACTGCGTGGCAAGCTTATTCCTGTCTCGGCGTGGCCCAGCGTCGCGAAGGGCGGCATGCACATGTCGGTTGTCCTGTATTCCTGGACAT
Source organism: Nevskiaceae bacterium (assembly GCA_004298465.1). Classification (GTDB taxonomy): domain Bacteria; phylum Pseudomonadota; class Gammaproteobacteria; order Nevskiales; family Nevskiaceae; genus SCRT01. Next base: position 25,598 of record SCRT01000004.1, read on the forward strand.
GTCGCTGCGATGTGCGCGACGACGACCCTATGGGGATGGACAAGGGTTGCCCTGACATGCACGTCGTCCCGGTTAGAGATCTGCGCATGGTGCCGTGGCGCCCCGGTTTTGCATTGGCGATATGCGACGGGCGTGACGAGCAGGAGAACCCCATACCGACATCTCCTCGTTGGGCTCTGGAGCGTGTCCTCGCCCGTGCGGCAAAGATGGGTTTTGAGGCGCGGATTGGCTTCGAGATCGAATTCTATCTTCTGGACAAGAAGACGAAGCAGATTCTGGACGATGGAATTCAAGCCTACAGCCTGGTGCGTGCCGCGGAGTACGAGGAAGTCCTCGGTGAAATGCGCAACCAGTTGATCGAGTTCGGTATCCCCATCGAGGCGGCGAACACCGAATATGCGCCAGGCCAGATCGAGATCAACGTGCGCTACGACGAGGCCATGCGGACGGCCGACAACGCCGTGTTGTTCCGCAATTCGATCCGCGAGATTGCGGCCCGGCATGGCTATCTCGCTTCGTTCATGGCCAAACCCTGGTTTGGCCAGAGTGGCAGCGGGGTCCATTTGCACCACTCTTTGTGGCGGGATGGCGTCAACGCCTTTGCAGACCGAAGGCACTTGTCGGAGATTGGACGCTGGTACATGGGGGGGCTGCTCAGGCACTTGCCAGATTTCGCACTGTTCGGTTCGCCGACGCCGAATTCCTTCAAGCGGCGGCAGGCGTACACGTTTTGCCCGGAGCGGGCGACGTGGGGGCACGACAATCGCACTGTTGCCCTGCGGGTGATCGAAGGCAACGAAAAATCGGTTCGGGTGGAACAGCGCGACGGCTCGGCGGATGCCAATCCCTATCTGATCATCGCAGCACAGATTGCGGCAGGCCTGGACGGTATCGAACACCATCTCGATCCCGGCCCATCGACGGATGGCGACGCCTACGTCGATACCACCGCCCCCTTGTTGCCGAGAAACGTTCCAGAGGCAATCGATCGGCTGGGGCAATCCGAGCTGGCGCGCGAGGTATTTGGCGAAGCGCTCGTGAACGTGGTGACCGGCAACGCCCGTTATGAACACGCGTACATCAACAACCGCGTATCGGACGTGGAACGTGATCGCTACCTGGACGCATTCTGAGCACACCCTGCGTGGCTCCCGGACCACGGCGTCTGCCCTGATCCGGGAGCTGCAATACAGATGAAGCAACCGAGCCGATCCCATGTCGCCACCTGTTGATGCAGTCGCAGACAGTCCGGTGTTTCCCGATCATGCCGATGTCGTCGTTGTCGGAGGCGGCATCGTCGGTGTTTCAACCGCGTATTACCTGGCAAAACGGGGTCGATCGGTATGCCTGCTCGAAAAAGGACGTGTCGCCGGGGAACAATCGAGCCGCAACTGGGGGTACGTTCGTCAGCAAGGCCGGGACGAGCGGGAAATTCCGCTTGCGCGCGAAAGCCTGCGCCTGTGGCGCGAGTTGCAGGGCGAGCTTGACGATGATCCGGGATTTCGCCCGACCGGTGTCCTGTACGCAACTCGCGATCCGAGGAAAATCGAGCAGTGGAGCCGCTGGGTCAAGATGGCGGAGCGGCACGGACTGGATTCACGCCTCCTCGATGCACGCCAGACGCAGGCTCTCGCCATGGACTGCACAATCCCGTGGATAGGGGGGTTGTACACGGCCAGCGACGGTCGTGCAGAGCCTTCCATGGCGGCACCGGCGATTGCTCGGGCCGCCCGGAAAGCGGGGGTTTCGGTTCATCAGAACTGCGCCGTGCGCGGTATCGAGACGTCTTCGGGCCGGGTGTCTTCCGTGCTCACCGAACGGGGTGAAATACGCACGAATACGGTCGTATGTGCCGCAGGCGCGTGGTCTTCCATGTTCTGCAGGCGCCATGGTGTGGATTTCCCGCAACTGACGTCGTGCGGGTCGGTTTTGCGCACCGAACCGGTCGAGGCGATGCTGGACGGCGCGATCTCCAGTGAAATCTTCGCCATGCGTCGGCGCGTCGATGGCGCCTATACGATTGCGCACTCCTACTGGCTCACGTATTTCCTGGAACCGGCCTGGTTCCGTTATTTCACTCGCTTCGTTCCGATGTACCTGGAGAACCGGAAGTACCTCAAGCTGCGCATCAACCGGATGTTCTTCACGCAGCTGTGTTGGCCGAGCCGGTGGGCGTTCGACCGGCCGACGCCGTTCGAGGCGGTGCGCATCCTGGACCCCAAACCAGACGCGGCAGAATTGCGGCGTGGCCTGGAAGCAGTCAGGAAAGCCTACCCAGGCCTTGCGAACGTGAAGATGGCATATGCCTGGGCGGGAATCATCGAGGCGACACCCGATTCCATTCCGGTCATTTCGCCGGTCGGCAAGTTGCCGGGGTTTTACCTGGCTTCCGGCTTCAGCGGCCACGGCTTCGGGCTCGGCCCGGCCGCCGGCCATTTGATGGCGGACCTGGTCAACGGCGATGCGCCGCTGGTGGACCCCAGGCCATTCTCGTACAGTCGGCTCGCCGCCCCGGATGTGCATTGAACGCCGGAAGGCGGAATCGGCGGTGCCGCGGTTGATGTTCGATGGGAGGGATGCGTCATGCAGGTACCGGATCAGGTGGTCGACAAACAGGACGACTACTACCGTGAGTTCGACCGGCGGATACGGCGCCATTTGAGGACGCTGGTATCGGATGCCGTCATCGAGGAGCACCGGGACAAGCCGCTGGGGCAGCACAGCGATGCGCTGGATCGCCTGCTGAACTATTTCCGCAGGGGTGGAATGGCAGGAAAACTCGGCATCCTGCGGGAAGGCGCAACAGATGCTCCACACTACCGGATCGTGCGGTTTTCCGGTACGCGTGGGGTCCCGTCGGAAATCGTGGCGGACTCGACCTACGCCTCGCTCGATGCCGCCTACCACGCGGTGTTCCTGCGCCGCTGCGCCGCGTTGATGGACGAATCGGAGCCCGCGAAATCATGACGAAATTATCCGGTTATGCGGACCCCTTGTCCGTGACGGCAGGACAGGCGGTCGATTTCATGATCTCCGCGGAAGCGTCGGAACACGCGGAAGTGCGGCTTGTGCGCCTGTTGCACGGCGACGAGAATCCGCAAGGCCCCGGTTTCGTGGAGGAGGAAGTGGATGCCAGCTTGCCCGCGTCCATCGCGGTACGGCGCCAGTACGCGCAACTGGGCAGCCATGCGCGGGTACGCGACAAGAACGGCGTGCTGGCTGGACTGCGGCGCGGCACACTCTACGCGTTCATCAGTGCAAGCCGGCCGGGTGGAACCGAGCAGGCCATCGCGGGGCGCTGGTCGGAACCCGAGAAACGCGGCTATCTGCTGTTGCTGGGCGCGGACGGCTGTCTGCAGTTCCGCGCGGGCGACGGCGAGCGCAGCGAATCCGTTGCGCTGACCCGGCGGCTGGCCGCGAACTGCTGGTATCTGGTGGCGGCAGCCTGGGACATCGCCGCCGGAAAGGCCACGCTGACCCAGATCGGTGTGGTCGACGCGTGGAATTCGCGGATCGGTCCCGTGGTTCCCTACGAGTACGACGACCATGCGACGGCAGCGCTCGGGCTGCAGGCGATCGCGCCGGCGTCCACTCTGTTCCTAATCGCCGGCGCAGGCGACCACGACCCTGGGCGTGGCGACTTCGTATCGCGGATCTTCAACGGCAAGATCGACCGGCCGGCGGTGCACCGGGACGTGCTGGACCGGGACGCGCTGGTGGCGATCAGCCGTGGCGGTTTCCCGCCCCGGGACGGAATCCTGGCCTACTGGGATACCAGCAGGGGCTATTCCGCCGACGGCATCGGCGACGTGATGGAAGATATCGGCCCGCTGCACCTGCATGCCGATGGCGTCAATCGCCCGATCCGCGCCATGACGGGTTGGAACTGGCGGGGCAAGGACGACTGCTTTCGGCTTGATCCGTCGCAGTATGGCGGCGTCGCTTTCCACGACGATGCACTGATCGACAGCGGCTGGGAATCTTCTCTGCGCTTCGCCGTTCCGGCGGGCCTGAAGAGCGGTGTCTATGCCCTGCGTGTCCGCGCTGGGAGTGAAGAGGATCACATCCCGTTCTTCGTTCGCGCCGCGAAGCCCAAGGCGCCCATCGCCGTCCTGATGCCGACGTTCACGTATCTCGCCTATGCGAACGAGCACCTGGGTTTCGATGCGCCGATCGCGCAGGCGATCTGTGCGAACACCCCGGTTGTCAGCCGCGCGGATCTCGACTGGAAGGCGCACGACGAGTTCGGCCTGTCCACCTATGACGTGCACAGCGACGGGGCCGGGGTGTGCTACAGCTCATGGCGCCGTCCGATCCTCAACCTGAGGCCGCGCTATCGCATGCCGTCCACGGCCGTGCCCTGGGGACTGCCAGCCGATCTGTCCCTGATCTGGTGGCTCGAGCACGCCGGCTACGACTACGAGATCCTGACGGACCATGATCTGGATCGCGAGGGGGTTTCCGCGCTCAAGCCTTACCGCGCAGTTGTGAACTGCACGCACCCTGAGTACTACTCAGAACGCATGCTGGATGCGACCGAGCAGTACATTGCGGAAGGTGGTCGCGTGATGTATCTCGGTGGCAACGGCTATTACTGGGTCACGGCCGTGCGCCCGGACGAACCGTGGTGCATCGAGGTCCGCAAGCTCGATGTCGGATCGCGCGCGTGGCAGGCGTGCCCGGGTGAGTACTACCTCGCCACCACCGGCGAGAAGTCCGGCCTGTGGCGCTCGCGTGGCCGTGCGCCGCAGAAAGTCGTCGGGGTTGGGTTCACGACCGAGGGCTTCGACGAGTGCCGGCCCTTCGAGCGGTTGCCCGACTCACGCGACGAACGCGTGGCGTGGATCTTCAACAGCATCGGAAAGGATGAGCTCATCGGGAACTTCGGCCTAGCCCTGGGCGGTGCGTCGGGCCTGGAAACGGACCGCTACGATCTGGCGCTCGGCACGCCGCCACATACGCTGCTTCTGGCGGCGTCCTTCCATCATTCGGACAACTATCCGCTGGTCTCGGAGGACATCGGTTATGCGTTTCCCGGCCGCGGTGGCACACAGGACCCGTGGGTGCGTGGCGACATGACGTTTTTCACGGCGCCGAACGGCGGAGCGGTTTTCGCGGCCGGGTCGATCGCGTGGTCACAGGCGCTGCCGTGCAATGGCGGCGACAACAACGTCGCGCGCGTCACCGGCAACGTGCTGGACGCGTTCTGCGGGATGGCGGCGTTTCCCGGCTGCGTGTAAGACTCCGGGACGACGTCGAACGAACGTCTGGCGGAATTATCTGGCGGGATCAATCGAGGGCCGGCGGAGGGTGACCTCGCCGTTTCGGGCGGGTGGGGAGCGGTACACCCGACCGGGCGCCGGCATGCGTGGCATATCGGCCGCGAGTCGCCATCGCCGTGCCGAGAGCAGGAGCGGTTGCCGCGACACCGCATCGGCTGTGGGCTATCGATTCCATGTCCTGACAACCTTTCACTCGAACGGGTGAGGACACGCCCGGGCTGTGCGGTAATGATTCCGCCATGTCACAGACATCCGTCAGGAGACCTTGCGCATGAGCGCCATCAATCTCGACCAGCGGCTTTCTTCGCGGACGCTGGAACGCCATCCGTTCCCGATTCCGACCGGCTGGTTCTTCGTCGACTACTCCGAGAACCTCAAGCCGGGGGAAGTGCGCAACGTCGAGCTTTTCGACCAGGAATGGGTGCTGTACCGCAATGAATCCGGCGTGCCGGGCATGACCGACCCGTACTGCCCGCACCTCGGCGCCCATATCGGCCACGGCGGCACGGTGTGCGGCGACCACCTGCGCTGCCCGTTCCATCACTGGGAATACGACGAGCAGGGCTATTGCAAGAAGATTCCCTATGCCAAGGTCATGCCGCCGATCGTGAAGAAGGGGCCGATCCTGCTTACGCTGCCCACGCTCGACAAGTACGGCATGATCTGGGCGTGGTACCACCCGAACTGCGTGGCACCGACGTGGGAGCTGCCTTACATTCCGGAAATGGAGGATGCCAGCGGCTGGGTTGGCTCGCGGCGCGGCACGTGGAGCGCGAACACCTTCCTGCAGGAAATCGCCGAGAACGGCGTGGACGTGGCGCACCTCAAGTTCCTGCACGGCGCGCCGATCATTCCGCCGGTGGACGCGGCCTATGAAGGCCACCGCATGAAGCTGGACATCGGCCACGGCTACATCCTCGGCGACATCCACGGGCCGGGCCTGCAGGTGATGCACTTCCACCAGAACGGCATCACGGCGACGATGATCTCCTACACGCAGCCGGTCACGGCCGGGCGCAGCCAGATGAACATGAGCTTCCGCCATCCCGACTATTCGGACGATGCCGCGAAGTTCAAGGAAGCCGAGCGCGTTGTCGACCACATGATCGGCGCGGCGGCGGGCGAGTCCAGTGCCGGCTTCGAGGCCGTGGACTTCATGGTGTGGAACCACAAGAAATATCGGCCGAAACCCCTGCTGTGCGACGGCGACGGGCCGATCCTGAAGTTCCGCAAGTGGTTCAGCCAGTTCTACGTCGAGCCGCAGACGGCGGCGCAGGCGTGACCGGGCAGGGCCGGTCATGACCAGTATCCGGGCAGTGTGGCGCGATGGCACCGAGCACGAGATGGGCGTGCCGGACGGTGCGTCCGTCATGGAAACGCTGCGCGACGACGGCGCGGACGTGGAGGGCACCTGCGGCGGCGAATGCGCCTGTGGCACCTGCCACGTCTATGTCGACGCCGAATGGCTGGACCGCCTGCCGCTGCAGAGCGGGGAGGAACTCGACATGCTCGACGCCGTCAGCGGCCTCGTCGAGGTGCGCCCGTCCTCGCGCCTGTCGTGCCAGATCCGCATGCATCCCGCGCTTGCCGGGCTGCGCCTGGAAGTGGCACCGGAAGCCTGAAGCCCGCCGTTGGGGAATGTGACATGAAGCATCACGTTGAAGTTCGTTACGACGCCTCGGCGGAGCAGGTCCTGCGCATGTTTGCCGATCCGAAATTCCACACCGCCAAGCTCGAGGCCATGGGCATGACCGGTTCGCGCGTGCTGGACAACGAGGACCGCGGCGAGACTTTCATGATCCGCGTCGAACGCAAGGTGCCGCTTGCCGTGCCGGGCATGAAGAAAGGCGCGGGTTCGTCCTGTGTCAACCACACGGAACGCTGGAACCGCAAGCAGGGCAGCGGTGAGATCAGCGCCGTGGTGCCCGGCATGCCGCTGGACATGACGTGCATCGCCAGCATTCGCGACGACGGCGACGGCTGCGTTGCGAGCTACGACTGGAACGTGCATTCGAAGGTACCGGTGGTCGGCAAGGCGATCGAGAAGTTTGTCGTCGGCGACCTCGACAAGCGCTTCAACGAGGAAGTCGAGACCACGAAGAAGATGCTGGCGGACTATCGCTGAAGCGCCGGCCGCGCCAGCCCCAGCCCCAGCCCCAGCCATCAACAGTGTTTCCCGTGTCCGTGCCTCGGCACGCGACATGACTTGAGGTCCATCCGATCACGCAGCAGAAGGCCCGGAGCCAGGAGATTCACATGAAACTGCGCAAGAAGATTCATGAGGGACGTTTTGCCACGGTGTTGCTTGCGGCGCTGGCCGTGGCAACGCTGATTCCCGTTACCGCAGTCCAGGCCAAGGCGACGGCCGAGCAGATTGCGCAATTGAACGGCCCGAAGTACACCTGCATGGGCGCGGAGCGCGCTGGCGGCGACGGCGTGGCGGCGTTCACCGGCAAGTATGTCGGCACCTGGCCGGGGTTGACGGGTGACAAGCAGGGCTACAAGCCGGGGCCGTATGCCAGCGAGCAGCCGACGGTGACGATCACCGCGCAGAACATGGCGCAGCACGCCGACAAGCTCACGCCGGGCCAGCAGGCGATGCTGAAGAAGTATCCGCAGAGCTTCCAGATGAACGTGTACCCGAGCCATCGCGATTTCGGCTTCCCGGCCTGGGTGTGCGACGTGACGAAGAAGAATGCCGCAACGTCGGAAGTCGTCGATGACGGCAAGGGCGCGACGGGCGTTTCGGGGTCCATTCCATTCCCGTTCCCGCAGAATGGCCTGGAAGCGGTGTGGAATGTCATCAACCCGTATCGCGCGTGGACGGAACAGGCGATCTATGACATCGCGGACGTCTATGCTGGCGGCAAGACGTCATGGGGCCGCGTGAAGTTCATGACGCTGAACCCCGGCAACAACCCCGACCCGGCCAAGCGCGGCAGCTATACCGACAAGATCAACGCCTATTTCTACCAGGGTTATCTGCTGCCCGCCCGGCAGAGCGGCTTCGTGGCCGTCGGCTACCAGCCGAACAATTTCTCCAAGGATGCGACTCGGTCCTGGCAGTACCTGCCGGGCCTGCGGCGCGTACGTGAGGCGCCGAAAGTTGGCTTCGACTACCCGGTGCCGCCAGCTGGCCTGCGTGTCGTGTCGGACGACTACGGCTTCAACGGTTCGCCGGAGCGCTTCACCTGGAAGCTGGTTGGCAAGAAGACGATGTACGTGCCGTACGACAACTTCAAGATCAACGACCCGTCGATCAAGTATGACGATCTTGTCAAGCCGGATACCATCAACCCGAAATACGTGCGCTACGAGCCGCATCGCGTGTGGGTGATCGAGGGCGACCTCAAGCCCGGCGTGCGCGACGTGTACAGCAAGCGGATGCTGTATGTGGACGAGGACTCGTGGCTGGTGCTGTGGGCCGACAACTACGACGGCCGCGGCAACCTGTGGCGTACCACGTTCGTCAATTACTTCTACTCACCGGCGTCGCAGGCCTTCGAGCGCGGCGTCTCGGTGTTCACCGACCTGACCGCGAATTCCTACGAGGCGGACTATCTCGTCAACGAGCGCGGCGAAAAGGGTTGGTGGAAGATCAACCTGCCGATGCAGCCGGCGCAGTTCAGCCCGCAGGCGGCGGCATCCGGCGGTCACTGATGGAATCCGGGCCGGAGGTGGCAGGACTGCCTCCGGCTTTTCACGCGGGTGCGTCGTCCAAGGGCGATGTACCCGCTTGCAGGGCGTGAAGAGTCGAAAGCCATGAAAAACGCATTCATCACCGGTGCTAACGTCGGCCAGGCCAACGCGCTCGTCAAGGCGCTTTCCGCGCGGGGCTGGCGCGTGTTCGCCGGTGTGCTGCCGGGCGCACCGACCGACCTGGAGACAGGCGGCAACGTCATGCTCGTCGACCAGGACGTGTCGAAGGACGATTCGGTGCAGACCAGCGCGGAAGCGGTCACGCAGGCACTGGGCGGCGAAGGGCTGGACTTGCTGATGAACGTCGCCGGCGTGGCGAACATCGCCGTCGGCGTGCTGGAAGGCGCCGATCTCGCGGCCGCGCATCGCCTGTTCGAGATCAACCTGTTCGGCCAGTTGCGCGTGGTGCAGGCGTTTCTGCCGCTGATCCGCCGCAACGCGCCGGGTTCGCGCATCGTCAACTACAGTTCCGGTGCCATCATCGCGAACCCGGTCGGCGCCGGCGTCTACAACATGAGCAAGCACGCGATCCACGGCATGACGCTCACGCTGCGACACGAGCTCGGGCCGTTCGGCATCCAGGTCACGTCCATCGTGCCGGGCGGCGTGCTTACCGGTATGTCTGCGAATTCGCACGAAAATACGCACAACAGCTGGATGAGGCAGCCGGACGAGATTCGCCGCGTCTACAGCCCGGCGCTGGAAAACGTGATGTGCAAGGTGCTGCCGGACATGCTGGAAAAGACCGGCAGCACGCCGGAACAGGCGCTGGAAGGCACGCTGAAGATACTGGACAAGAAGAAGTGGGCGCCGATGGAACTGCTCGGCAAGGACGTGAAGCCGATGGGCGTGATGCGCCGGCTACTGTCGGACTCCCAGCTTGAGTCCGTGATGCGCTCGGCCTTCAAGATCCCGCGCTACGGGAAAGCCTGAATCGGCGGTGGACGCCACGGAGCGAGACATGAATGCCGTATTGCAAGCCGAAGACAACCCGCAGCGCCCTCTGTTCGAGCGCCTGGCGACGAATGCCGATGCGCTGCGCGCGACCACCGCGGAACAGCGGGTGGCCAAGATCCGGCGCCTGCTCGCCGCCATCCTTGGCGTGCGGCCGGCAATACTGGAGGCGGGGCGCAAGGAATTGCGCCTGTCGCCCACCGACCTCGACGCCCAGTTGCTGATGGTGAAGGCGGAGGCGGAATTCATCTGCAAGCATCTCGCCGCGTGGATGGCGCCGCAGCCGGTGCAAGGTTCTCTCATGACGCTCGGCAAGCGCAGCTACATTCAGTACGAACCGAAAGGCGTGGTGCTGCACGTGTCGACGTGGAACGCGCCGATCGCCGAGGCCTTCGTGCCCGGCATGGGTGCCATCGCCGCCGGCTGCGCGTTCGTGCTCAAGCCGTCGGAGTTGGCACCGCATTCCGCGCAGGTGCTGGCCGACATCGTGGCCAGCGTGTTCAAGGACGATGAATTCGCGGTGGTGCAGGGCGGTGCGGACGTTGCGACCGACTTGCTGAAGCTGCCGTTCAACCATTTCTTCTATATCGGTGGCCATGCCGTGGGGCGCATCATCCTGAGGGCGGCGGCCGAGCACTTCGCCACCGTCACGCTGGAGATGGGCGGCAAGAACCCGGTCGTCATCGACGCCAGCGCCGACCTTGCCGAAGCCGGGCGCAAGATCGCCTGGGGACGGCTCGCAAATGCCGGCCAGGTGTGCGTGGCGCCCGACTACGCGCTCGTGCAGGCGTCCGTGGCGGATGCCTTCGTGACGGAACTGGCGCAGGCGATGCGGGCGATGTACGACGCCGCCGGCACCGGCTTCCAGGAGTCCGCCGACCTGCCGCGCATCGTCAACCGCCGCCACTTTGATCGCATCAAGGCACTGCTGGACGATGCGCTGGCGAAAGGTGCGCGGGTGGAGCTGGGCGGGCACACGGATGCGGAGGACCTCTACATCGAGCCGACGATCCTCAGCCATGTGACGGAGGACATGCGCATCATGCAGGAGGAGGTCTTCGGGCCGATCCTGTGCGTGCTGCCGTACACGACGCGGGAGGCGGCCATCGCCACCATCCGCCGCCGGCCCAAGCCGCTGAGTTCCTACGTGTTCGCGAAGGATCGCGACGCCATCGACTGGTTCCTTGCTCACACCACGTCCGGCAGCACGGTGGTGAACCACAACCTCATCCAGTCCGGCACGAACCCCTACTTGCCGTTCGGCGGCGTGAATGCCAGCGGGCGCGGGCGGCTCGGCGGCTTCGCCACGTTCCAGGAATGCTCGAATGCGCGGTCCGTGGTGGAAGACGAATACCCGGCCGGCGACCCGAACCTGATGTTTCCGCCGTATTCCGACAAGTACAAGCAGATGATCGGCAAGATGCTGGCGAAGGAGATCAAGTTGCCGGATGCCGCCATCAACCTTATCAACGGCATCATCAAGACCACGAGCGTGTTCTCGCGCGCGAAGCACTGAAGGCCGTTTTGTCTGCAAGAAAGCCGGTCGAAAGACCGGCTTTTTACCCCCTTGGTTACGCGAACCGCGTTACCAGACACCCCAGAAAGCAGGGCAGACCACGTCTTCCGCGGCCCACAGTTTCAGTGCTGGCGTGGCCCGACGACGCGCACCTTGAAGCTCATCGCCGGCCCCGGCGTCGGCGCAGTCTTGGTCTTGAGCGTGTAGTCCGGCGTTTCGAGTTCCAGGTCCAGCTTGTAGAACAGGCGCGCGATGGTCAGGGCGAGCTGAACTTCCGCGAGGCTCTTGCCGAGGCAGGTGTGCGGGCCGCGACCGTAGGGGGAATACACGCCGGGCTTCAGGTGTTCCGAACGCGGCTTTTGGTAGCGGTCGATGTCGAATTTTTCAGGTTCCGGGTAATACTCGCCCATGAAGTGCGGAACGCTGGTGGCGACATACAGCATCTCGCCTTCGTGGATCAGGTGGCCGGCGAATTCGAAGTCCTTGTTCGCCGTTCGCATCTGCGCCACCGCGATCGGGTACAGGCGCATTGCTTCCATCACCGCGCCCTGCACGACCGGCGTGGACTTCATGAATTCCGACTCGTCGATGTCGCCACGGCTGAAGACTTCGTCGACTTCGGCCAGCAGTCGCCGCTTTACTTCCGGGTGCTTCAGCACGCAGTAGACGATCGCGGCTTCGGTATTCGCCACCGTGTCGAGCCCGGCGACGTAGGGGCCGGTTAGTGTCAGCAGCAGGTCTTGGTCGGGAATGATGTCCGGGTGCTCGATGTTGGCCTTCATGATGTCGTCGGTCAGCACGCACTTGTCTTCCGGAAGCTTTCCGTAGCGTTCGTGACCGCGTGCCACCATCTTGTCGCCGAGTTCCGCCATGCGCCGCTTGGCCTTGCGGTATTCCGGCAGGCGCAGCATCACTTTCGGGCGCTGGCGCGTGACGAGCACGTTGAGGATGTAGAGGATGACGTTGCGGATGTCGTGCATGTACTCGCGCGGCGCCATATCCGTCAGCAGCGTGCCGAGCTGGCTCAGCACCAGGTACTGCATGTTCAGCACCACGGGCGCGAGCTGGCCGGCGTGCCAGTCGTGCGCCAGCCCGCGGTCGGTGATGCCGATGACTTCCATGAAGCGCCCGCGGATCGCGTCGCGCCCGTAGCCGCGGCGCATGATGTCGCGCAGCTGCTTGTGCTTTTCGCCATCCACGCCAGGCAGTACGCAGGTGGCGTCGAATTCCTTCACCAGCCCTTGCCAGAATTCCTTCGATCGCAGGCAGTCGCGGCCTTCGCGCGTGCCCATGAAGTTTGCCGCTTCCGCGCCGGCGATGACCACGTATTTGTGGCCGGCAATGGAGACACGGAACACCGGGCCGTGCTTGCGGTAACAGTCGAGGAAAAACTTTGCCGGGTCGCGCGCCATGTCCAGCGTGTTGCCGAGCAGCGGCAGGCCGGGGACCTTGGGGATCTCGGGGAGCTTCACGGGTGCTGCGACGGCGTTCACGGGTGACCTCACGGATGTTAGGGCCGGAAAAGGGCTGGCCTTAATGTAGCGTCCGTGCGGTGCGCGTGGTTCAGCCGTTTGCAGTAGGGCACGAAGGGCCGGGATCGGATCAATGCAGGTAGCGCGTGGCGATGGAAGTGAGCGGCCACGGCGTGATCCTCGACGCCATGCCGGCGCTGCCGAAAGCCTCGAAGCGTGTCCTGCACAGCCCGGCGGCGGCCTGCTTTGCGGCAACCAGCGCCTTGCGCGGGTCGAATTCCGCCGGCTGATCCATGAACAGCTTCCGCATTGCGCCGGTCATGGCGAGGCGGATGTCGGTGTCGATGTTGACCTTGCGCACCCCGTGGGCGATGCCGCGGCGGATTTCCGCTACTGGTACGCCGTAGGTCTCGCGAATCTCGCCGCCGTGTTCACGGATGATCGCGAGAAGTTCCTGCGGCACGCTGGAGGAGCCGTGCATGACGAGGTGGGTGTCGGGAATCGCCCTGTGGATGGCCGCGATGCGGTCGATGGCGAGGATCTCATGCGTCGGCCGGCGCGAGAACTTGTAGGCGCCGTGACTGGTGCCGATGGCGATGGCCAGTGCGTCGACGCCGGTGTGGGCGACGAAGTCGCGTGCCTGCTGCGGGTCGGTGAGCAGCATGTCATGCGTCAGCGTGCCTTCGGCGCCGATGCCGTCCTCCTCGCCGGCAGTGCCATTCTCCAGCGAACCGAGGCAGCCGAGCTCGCCTTCCACCGACACGCCCTGCGGGTGGGCCATTTCGCACACGCGCCGCGTCACCGAGACGTTGTATGCATAGGACGACGGCGTCTTGCCGTCCTCCTTCAACGAGCCGTCCATCATCACGCTCGTGAAACCGCCGTGGATGGACTGGTGGCACACGGCGGGCGACACGCCATGGTCCTGGTGCAGCACGACGGGAATGTCGGGGTGGGTTTCCACCACCGCCAGCATCATGTGCCGCAGGTAGGCTTCGCCGGCGTATTTGCGCGCCCCGGCGGAAGTCTGCAGGATCACCGGGCTGTCGCAGACCTGTGCCGCTTCCATGATGGCCTGGATCTGTTCCAGGTTGTTGACGTTGAAGGCCGGCACGCCGTAGTCGTACTCGGCCGCGTGGTCCAGTAGTTGCCGCAGGGAAATGAATGCCATGGAGAGGCTCCTCGGGTGGTTGCAGGGCGGGGCGCCCGGGTTGTTCAGTGCGCGACGAGGTCCCGCAGGCTGCCCATCACGCGGTCGGGGCGGCTGTCCGCGATCGGCCGGCCCATGTTGTAGCCCCACGGCAGCGCCCATACCGGCACGCGCGCGTTGCGGGCGGCGGCAACGTCGATGGACGAATCGCCGACGAACAGGGCGTCCGCCGCCGTCACGCCGAAGTGGTCGAGGCAGTGGCGGATGCCGGCCGGGTCCGGCTTCTTCGTCGGCAGCGTGTCACCGCAGATGATGGTGTCGAAGCAGCCGTCGAGGGCGTGCACCTTCAGCAGCGCAGCGGCCTGCTGGCCTTCCTTGTTCGTCACCAGCGCGACATGCACGCCGCCGGCACGCAGCGTGGCCAGCACTTCGCGGGCATGCGGGTAGGGCCGGCTGCGGGTGCCGGAGCGGGCCAGCAGGTGGGCGGAGAAGGCGTCGCGCAGTGCAGGCAGCTGGGCGTCCGCCTGCACCGCCGCCGGCGTGGTTCCCCACAGGCTGGCCAGCGCCTGCACAAGCAGCGCGCGCATGCCCTGGCCGATCCACACGTCCACCTGCGCCTGTGCAACAGGCGGCAGATTGAACGCCGTGAGCGTGTCGGTGAGCGCGTCGAAGATCTCGGGCGCGGTTTCCACCAGCGTGCCGTCGAGGTCGAACATCACCAGCCGCCAGGTCGGTGTCACGGCCATGTCAGAGCATGCCCATGGCACGTTTGCGCCGTTCCATCATGCGCCAGATGAACGGGGTGAAGATCAGCTGCATCGCGAGTTCCATCTTGCCGCCTGGCACCACGATGGTGTTGGCGCGGCTCATCCACGAGTTCTGGATCATGTTCAGCAGGTAGGGGAAGTCGATGCCTTTCGGATTGGCGAAGCGGATCACCACCATGCTTTCGTCCGCGGTGGGGATGTAACGCGTGATGAAGGGGTTGGAGGTGTCCACCACCGGGATGCGCTGGAAGTTGACGTGGGTGTGGCCGAACTGCGGCACGATGTAGTGGATGTAGTCCGGCATGCGGCGCAGGATGGTGTCGGTCACCGCCTCGGTGCTGTAGCCGCGGTGGTTCTTGTCGCGCCACAGTTTCTGGATCCATTCCAGGTTGATGACCGGCACCACGCCGATGCGCAGGTCCGCCCACTGGGCGACGTTGTGCTCCGGCGTGATGACGGCGCCGTGCAGGCCTTCGTAGTAGAGCAGATCGGTGTTTTCCGGCAGCGGTTCCCAGTTCGTGAAGGTGCCGGGTTCCTGCTTGTAGGGGGCGGCTTCGGCGGCGCTGTGCAGGTATTTGCGCGCGCGGCCCTGGCCGGTGGCGCCGTAGCTGCTGAACAGCGCTTCCAGTTCCGCGAACAGGTTGTTCTCCAGGCCGAAGTGGCTGAAGTTCCTGTTGCCGGCGGCTTCCGCCTCCGCCTGCTTGCGTTTCATCTCCGTGCGGTCGTGGCGATGGAAGCTGTCGCCCTCGATCAGCGCGGCGTTGACGGCTTCGCGGCGAAAGATGTTGGCGAAAGTGCTGGTGATGGTGGACGTGCCGGCGCCGGATGAGCCGGTGACGGCGATGATGGGATGAAGTTCGGACACCAGGGGCTCCGTGGGCTGGGGGCGGGTCAGGCGAGGAACAGCCCGCGTTCGTGGAACAGCGGCTTGTGGTCGCCGAGCGCGCTGGCCTGCGCGTGATAGCGCTCGATGCGCTCCACCTCGTTGCGTGCCCCGAACACGAAGCCGATGCGCTGGTGGATGGCACGCGGCGCGACGTGCAGGATCGCCTGCCGGCCGGTGCTGGCGCGCCCGCCGGCCTGCTCGATGAGGAAGGCTATCGGGTTGGCCTCGTAGAGCAGGCGCAGGCGTCCGGGCCGCGCCGGGTCGCGGCTGTCGCGTGGGTACATGAACACGCCGCCGCGCATCAGGATGCGGTGCGCCTCGGCCACCAGCGAGGCGATCCAGCGCATGTTGAAGTCCTTGTCGCGCGGGCCGCTCTTGCCGGCCAGGCATTCGTCCACGTAGCGGCGGACCGGCGGTTCCCAGAAACGCCGGTTCGAACTGTTGATGGCGAATTCCTGGGTGTCGGCGGGGATGTGCAGGTCAGGGTGGCTGAGCATGAATTCACCGACCTCGGGGTCGAGCGTGAAGCCGTGCACGCCGGTGCCGACGGACAGCACCAGCATTGTGGAGGGCCCGTACAGCGCGTAGCCGGCCGCCACCTGTTCGCTGCCGGGGCGCAGGAAGTCGGCAGCCGCTGGGTTGCGGCCCGCGGTGGCCCCGTCCTCCGGGGCGCGCAGGATGGAGAAGACGCTGCCGACGGAGACGTTCACGTCGATGTTCGACGAGCCGTCCAGCGGGTCGAACAGCAGCAGATACTTGCCGCGCGGATAACGTTCCGGGATCTGGATCGGTTCCGCCGCTTCCTCGGATACCATGCCGGCGAGGTGGCCGCCCCATTCCGTACGGCGCACGAAGATCTCGTGGCTCAGGACGTCGAGTTTCTTCTGCACTTCGCCCTGCACGTTGACGCTGTCGGCGGCGCCGTGGTCGCCCAGCAGGTTGTACAGCGCGCCGCGGGCGATACGGCGAGAAATCGTCTTGCAGGCCAGCGCCACGTCCAGCAGCAGCGCGTTGAATTCGCCGCGCGCGTCGGGGAAACGGCGGCGTTCCTCGATCAGGAACTGCGTCAACGTGGTCACGGGGGCGGCGTTCATGCGGCGGGTTCCGGTTGGGGCGCGGTTGCGGCGTGCAGGCGGCGCAGGTCGGCGAGCTGCACGCCGGCGAGGCCGGGCAGCACGAGGGCTGCGCCGGTGAAGTCGTGGTGGCGCGTGAAGGTGGCCGGGGTGATGACGGTGGCGATGCCGGCGGCGTTCGCGGCGGCGAGCCCGTCGGCGGAATCCTCGAAGGCAAGCGCGGCGGCGGGGTCGATGCCGAGTATGTCCAGCACTTGCCGGTAGACCTGCGGATCGGGTTTCTTGCGCGGCGCCGTGGCGCCGTTGCCGATGGCTGCGAACATCCCGCGCCAGTCGCGGCCGAACACCGGCGCCAGCAGGGCTTCGATGTTTTCCGGCGACGTGGTGGTGGCGATGCCGAGTTGCAGGCCAGCTACCCGCGCCGCGGTGATGAGCGCCTGCACGCCGGGGCGCAGGGGCAACGGGCGGGCACGCAGCCATTCGACGTAGCGGCAGGTCTTGAGCGCGTGTACGCGGTCCAGACGCGCGCGCACTGCGGCGCGTTCCGCCTGTGGGACGGGGCCGCAGGCGTCGCACCAGGCTTGCAGAAGGCGTTCCCTGCCGCCGGCGACGTTGAGCAGTTCGGTGTAGCGGCGCGCATCCCAGTGCCAGTCGAGATGGCTGGCCGCGAAGGCCGCGTTGAAGGCGTGCAGATGTGCGAACTCGGTTTCCGCCAGCGTCCCGTCGACGTCGAAGATCAGGGCGCTGAGCGAAGGTCGGTGCATGGGGCGGGTCAGTTCGTGCGGAACAGGCTGCTGGCGAGGATTTCGCCGGCTTCGATGGTCAGCAGATCGTCCGCCGTCAGCTGGCGGTTGCGATCGGCAAACAGCCGGCTGGCCTGTCGCAGGCGCGCGCGGTCCAGTGCGTTGCGCACGCTGCGGGCGTTCGCGAAATGCGGCTGCGCCATGCGCAGGCCGAGATAGCGGCGGAAGGCTTCGGCGGCGTGGTCGCCGAAACGGTAGTTCTGAGCATCCAGCATGCGCTGGGCGATCTGCATCAGCTCGCCGCCGGAGTAGTCGGGAAAGTCCAGGTGATGCGCGATGCGCGAGGACATGCCGGGGTTGGACTGGAAGAAGGTGTCCATGCGGTCCTTGTAGCCAGCGAGGATGACGACCAGATCATCGCGCTGGTTTTCCATCACCTGCAACAGGATCTCGATCGCTTCCTGCCCGTAGTCGCGCTCGTTTTCCGGGCGGTACAGGTAGTAGGCCTCGTCGATGAACAGCACGCCGCCCATGGCTTTCTTCAGCACTTCCTTGGTCTTGGGCGCGGTGTGGCCGATGTACTGGCCGACGAGGTCGTCGCGCGTCACGGCTACCAGCTGGCCGGTGCGCACGTAGCCGAGGCGGTGCAGGATCTGCGCCATGCGCATCGCCACCGTGGTCTTGCCGGTGCCGGGGTTGCCGGTGAAGCACATGTGCAGGCTGGGCGACTGGCTCGTCAATCCGTGCTGGGTGCGCAGCTTGTCGATCACCAGCAGCGCGGCGATGTCGCGAATGCGTGCCTTCACGGGCACGAGGCCGACGAGATCGCGGTCGAGTTCGCCCAGCACGTCCTCCACCTGGGTCTGTGCCAGCACCTCCGCGACGCTGCGGGCCGGCGGAGGGCCGTCCATGGCGCCCGCGGCTGGCGCTTCCGGGCCCGGGCCCGGATCTGGGGCGGGGGCGGTGACCGGCGCGGGCTTCACGGCGCCGGGGAAGCGGTAGTCGAGCGCGTTCATGGACGGCGTCTCCGGTTTCCGGGCCTCAGCGCCGTTCGCCCTCGGGGCGGTCGGTCGCGTAGGGATGCACCGTGTAGCGCAGGTGCCGGGCCTCGGCCTCCTGCCGCACCACGCCGAAACCAGGTTCGGTCAGCGGCCGGTTGACGATGAAACTCATCGCCACGCTCTCTACGCCGCGCGTGGAGTCGAAGGCATTCATGCGAATGTAACGGTCCGGGAACGTCTTGCGACAGTCGTTGAGCTCGCCGAGGATGCCGGCCGGGTCGTGCAGGTCGAACATCGGCATGCCGAACATCTCCCAGTAGGTGTTGCGCGGATGCGGGTCATCCGTGTACTCGATGCTCCAGGCATAGCCCTTGTCGAGGCCGTAGCGGATCTGGGCGGTGATCTGCTTGTCGCTGAGGTCGGGCAGGAAGCTGAACTGCCCCTGCGTGATCCGGCCGGTGGGGTTCGTCATCATGGTGAATGGCTCCTTGTGGGGATCAGGCCACGGCCGGGGTCGGCGCGTAGTCGCTGGCGTCGGTGGACTGGTAGTTGAAGGTGACTTCGCCCCAGGTGTCGAGCGCCTGGCGCAGCGGCGTGCAGTGCTGGGCTGCCGCCTTGAGGATCGCCGGCCCTTCATGGGCGATGTCGCGGCCTTCGTTGCGCGCCTGCACCATGGCCTCAAGCGCCACGCGGTTCGCCACGGCCCCGGCCTGGATGCCTTGCGGGTGGCCGATGGTGCCGCCGCCGAACTGCAGGATGCAGTCGTCGCCGAACAGGTCGAGCAGCTGGTGCATCTGGCCGGCGTGGATGCCGCCCGAGGCCACCGGCATGACTTTCTTGGTGTCCGCCCAGTCCATGTCGAAGAACAGGCCGCGCGGCAGGTCCTGGTGCGTGTAGGCGTCGCGGCACACGTTGTAGTAGCCCTGCACGGTGAGCGGATCGCCTTCCAGCTTGCCGACCGCGGTGCCGGCGTGCAGGTGGTCGACGCCGGCCAGCCGGCACCATTTGGCGATGACGCGGAAGCTCACGCCGTGGCGTTTCTGGCGCGTGTAGGTGCTGTGGCCGGCGCGGTGCAGGTGGACGACCATGCTGTTCCTGCGCGCCCAGTTGGCGATTGACTGAATGGCCGTCCAACCGATCACGAGGTCGATCATGATGACGACCGAACCGAGTTCCTTCGCAAATTCCGCGCGTTCGTACATGTCCTCCATGGTGGCGGCCGTGACGTTCAGGTAGCTGCCCTTGACTTCGCCGGTCGCGGCGCTGGCCTTGTTGACGGCGTCCATCACGTACAGGAAGCGGTCGCGCCAGTGCATGAAGGGCTGCGAGTTGATGTTCTCGTCGTCCTTCATGAAGTCCAGCCCGCCCTTCAGGCCTTCGTAGATGACGCGGCCGTAGTTGCGGCCTGACAGGCCGAGCTTCGGCTTCGTCGTGGCGCCCAGCAGCGGGCGGCCGAACTTGTCGAGGCGCTCGCGCTCCACGATCAACCCGGTGGGCGGCCCCTTGAAGGTCTTGACGTAGGCGACGGGAATGTGGATGTCCTCCAGCCGCAGCGCCTTGAGGGGCTTGAAGCCGAAGACGTTGCCGATCAGGCTGGCCGTCATGTTCGCGATCGAGCCTTCCTCGAACAGGGACAGGTCGTAGGCGATCCACGCGAAGAACTGTTCCGGGTTGTTCGGCACCGGCTCGACCTTGTAGGCCTTGGCGCGATAGTTGTCGCAGGCCGTGAGGCGGTCGGTCCACACCACCGTCCAGGTTGCGCAGGAGGATTCGCCGGCGACGCCGGCGGCGGCTTCCTCGGGCTCCACGCCGGGCTGCGGCGTGATGCGGAACAGGCAGATGATGTCGGTGACCTTGGGGGTGTAGTCGGGGCGCCAGTACCCCATCTGCCGGTATTTCAGGACACCGGCCTTGTAACGCTGGGTGACGTCGGTGATCTCGGTGAGCTCGCCGGGGCTTGATCCGTCCATTGCAGACTCCGTAGCAGGGTGGCACGCGCTTCGTGTCGAAAAGGAGCATGGCGAAGCATTGAATTAAGGTAAAGTCACATTTTGTTCATTCATGGATAAATAAATCTGAATGATGAACATCACGTTCCGCCAGCTCCGGATCTTCAGCGAGGCCGCCCGCCAGCTCAGCTTTGCCCAGGCCGCCCGCAACCTCTACCTCACGCCGCCGGCGGTTTCGATGCAGGTCAAGGAGCTGGAGAACCAGCTTGGCTTGCCGCTGTTCGAGCGCAGCGGGCGCCGCGTGGCGTTGACCGCCTCCGGCGAATACATCCTCAGCTACGCCCGCAAGATGCTCGCGGCGTTGAAGGACACGGAAGACGCCGTGGCGCGGCTGCGGCAACTGGAAACCGGCACGCTGACGATCGGCATGGTGAGCACGGCGGAGTATTTCCTGCCGCAGTTGCTGGCGCGTTTCCAGCGGGCGCATGAAGGTGTGGAGACGCGCCTGCGCGTCGGCAACCGCGAACAGCTGTTCGCGCTGCTGGAGGCCAACGAGGTCGACGTCGCCGTGATGGGGCGCCCGCCGCAGGGGCTGGCCACACGCTGCGAAGCGGTGGTGGCGCACCCGCACGTGTTCGTCGCACCAGCCGGGCATCCGCTGCTGGCTGGCGGCCCGCTGCCGGTGGAAGTCTTGCACGACCAGGCCTTCATCGTGCGCGAGCACGGCTCCGGCACACGCGCTGCGATGGAGGAATTCCTCGCCGACGCCGAAGTGCCGGTGCGCGTGGCGATGGAGATGTCCAGCAACGAGACCATCAAGCAGGCGGTGATCGCCGGCATGGGGCTCAGCTTCCTGTCGTTGCACACGCTGGGGCTGGAACTGGACGCCGGGCGCCTCGGCATCGTGCCGGTCATCGGCACGCCGGTGGTGCGGTCGTGGAACGTCGTCAACACGCTGTCAAAAGTGCTGCCGCCGGTGGCCGAGGCGTTTCACGACTTCCTGCTGGATGCGGGGGGCGCGTTCGTCATGGCCCATTTTGGGCGCTATCTGCCGGCGGATGGTGCGTGGCAATAGCGTGCGCTGCGCCACCTCAGCCGCGGTTGACGCTCGCCGCGGCAAGAAAGGCCGGCCGCTCGCCGCCGCCGTGCAGCATGAGGTTCGCGCCCGAGACGTAGGCGGCCGCGTCCGAGGCCAGCCACACACAGGCGGCGCCAACATCGGCCGGGGCAGCGAGGCGCGCCAGCGGAATCGTGGCGGCGACGGCGGCTACGCCGGCGGCATCGCCGAAATGCAGGCCCGCGTGTTCTGTCAGCACCGGGCCGGGGCTGACGGCGTTCACGCGCACTTTCGGCGCCCATTCCACGGCCAGTGACTGCACGAGGCTGAGCACGCCGGCTTTTGCGGCGCCGTAGGCGGCAGTGCCGGGCGACGGGCGCAGCGCGCTGGTGCTGCCGATGAACACGATCGCGCCGCCGCCGCGCTGCGCCTGCATCAGCGTGTTGGCCTTCTGTGCGAGATGCAGCGGCGCCAGCAGGTTGAGCGCGATGATCTTCTCGTGGAAACGCGGCGAGGCCTGCGCGGCGAGTGCAAAAGGGGCGCCGCCAGCGTTGTTCACGAGTACGTCGAGCCGGCCGAGTTTGGCCGCGATGTGCGCAAACAGCGCGTCCACCTGCGCCGTATCGCGCACGTCGCAAGGCAGAAACGCGACGCTGCGGCCGGCTGCGGCGGGTGGCGTGTCCGGCGCCTGGCGGCCGCACACTACGACGTGCGCGCCACTGGCTAGAAAGCTTTGCGCGATGCCGCGCCCCACGCCCTGCGTCCCGCCGGTGACGAGCACCACCCGTATGTCTTCCGCCATGCTGCTTGCTCCGCTGATCGTCGATTTGGCCACCCTACTGCCGTTGCGGGCGTACGGCCTCGCCCCAATGCGGGAGTTGCACATTCACCCGAAAGGATGATGCCGTGATGTCAGTGGGATATGAGGATGCGGGAGCCCACCTAGCGGGCCTGCCCGTCCGTCCGAACCTCATGCCGAAGCTGCCCGTCCCGGAAGGTCATTACGCCACGCTGGCGAACGGCTACCGCATCCACTACCTCGACGTGGGGCAGGGACCGGCAGTGGTGTTCCTGCACGGTTCCGGTTCCGGCGCCTGCGGCCATTCCAACTTCAAGGGCAATTACCCGGAAATCGCACGGCGCGGCTGGCGCTGCATCGTGATGGACCTCATCGGCTTCGGCTATTCCGACAAGCCGGACGACGTCGACTACCCGCTATCGTTCTTCGTGGAATGCGTGAAGCAGGCGCTGGATGCGATCGGCGTCGCGCGCTGCACATTGCTTGGCAACTCGCTGGGCGGCGCGGTGGTGCTGGGCTTTGCGCTGGCGCATCCAGCCATGGCCGAACGGCTGGTGCTGATGGCGCCGGGCGGGGTCAGCGACCTGCCGGACTACCTCGCCATGCCCGGCATGGCAAAGCTGTTCGAGCTGATGGCTTCGACGCAGCCGATGACCGAGGCGCGCATGAAGGCGTTCTTCATCGACGCCTTCGTCGTCGACCCGGCGAACGTGGCGGATGCGCTCGTCCGCGAGCGCTGCGAATTGATGAAGCTGCAGAACCCGCAGGTGATGAAGACGCTGACGGTGCCGAACCTGACGGCTAGGCTGGGCGAGGTCACCTGCCCGGTGCTGACGCTGTGGGGCATGAACGAGCGGATGATGCCGGACAACGGCATCCTGCGGATCGCCAAGGGCCTGAAGAACGGCCGCATGGTGCTGGTGCCGAACTGCGGCCACTGGGTGATGATCGAACACCGTGCACTGTTCAACCGCATGGTGCTCGACTTCCTTGAGCATGGCTGAAATGGCCCTGTATGCTGCGCACTGTGATACCCCGGGTGGCACGCTGCAGGTGTGCCACCCATAAGAACCGATACAGGCGGCAGCCGCTCTGTGCCCTTGCCGGTCTGGAGGTTTGAAACCATGGACAAAATCCGCTGCGCCATCATCGGGCCCGGCAACATCGGCACCGACCTGCTGTACAAGCTCAAGCGTTCCGAAGTGTTGGAACCGGTGTGGATGGTCGGCATCGTCCCCGACTCCGAAGGGCTGGCGCGGGCGCGCGACATGGGCCTGAAGACCACCGCCGACGGGGTGGACGGCCTGCTGCCGCACGTGGCGGCGGACGGCGTGCAGATCGCCTTCGACGCCACCAGCGCCGGCGCCCACAAGGCGAATTCCGACAAGCTCACGGCGCTGGGAGTGCGGATGATCGATCTGACGCCGGCGGCGATCGGGCCGTATTGCATCCCGCCGATCAACCTCGGCGCCCACGCCGGGCGCAACGAGATGAACGTCAACATGGTCACCTGCGGCGGGCAGGCGACAATCCCGATGGTGCGCGCCGTCGCGCGCGTGCAGGAAGTGGAATACGGCGAGATCGTCGCCACTGTTTCCAGCCGTTCCGTCGGCCCCGGCACGCGCAAGAACATCGATGAGTTCACGCAGACCACCGCCGCCGCGGTCGCTGGCGTCGGCGGTGCGAAGAAAGGCAAGGCGATCATCGTCATCAACCCCGCCGAGCCGCCGCTGATCATGCGCGACACCGTGCTGTGCCTGACGCAGGACGAACCGAAGCAGGCCGAGATCACGGCATCGGTGCATGCCATGCTCGCGGAAGTGCAGACCTACGTGCCCGGCTACACGCTGGTGAACGGGCCGGTGTTCGACGGCAAGCGCGTCGCCATCTACCTGCAGGTGAAGGGACGCGGCGACTACCTGCCGACCTACGCCGGCAACCTCGACATCATGACCGCCGCCGCCACGCGCACCGCCGAGACTTTCGCGCGGCACATGCTCGGCACCACCGCCGCCACCGTCTGAAGGAATCACCCATGGATATCAAGGGTTTGAACGTCACTGTCCACGACATGACACTGCGTGACGGCATGCACCCCATGCGTCACCAGATCACGCTGGAGCAGATGCAGGCGGTTGCCACCGCGCTCGACGCCGCAGGCGTCCCGCTGATCGAAGTGACGCATGGTGACGGCCTCGGCGGCTCCTCCATCACCTACGGCTTCGGCGCCCACACGGACGAGGATTACCTGAAAGCCGTCATTCCGCTGATGAAGCGCGCGAAAGTCTCCGCACTGCTGCTGCCCGGCATTGGCACCGAGGACGATCTGCGTATGGCGGCGGACTGCGGTATCCACACCATCCGCGTCGCCACCCACTGCACGGAAGCCGACGTTTCCGAGCAGCACATCAAGCTCGGTCGCAAGCTAGGGCTCGACACCGTCGGCTTCCTGATGATGGCGCACATGAACACGCCCGAAGGGCTGGTGAAGCAGGCGAAGCTGATGGAAGGCTATGGCGCGAACTGCATCTACGTCACGGACTCCGCCGGCCACCTGCTGCCGGACGGCGTCGCTGCTCGTATCAGCGCCGTGCGGGCCGTGCTCAAGCCGGAGACGGAACTCGGCTTCCACGGCCACAACAACCTGTCGATGGGCGTAGCAAATTCCATCGCCGCCGTCGCGGCCGGCGCGCGGCGCATTGACGCCGCCAGCGCCGGGCTCGGCGCCGGCGCCGGCAACACCCAGACGGAAGTGTTCGTCGCCGTCTGCAAGCTCATGGGCATCGAGACCGGCATCGACCTGCTGGCGATCGAGGACGTGGCCGAAGACCTCGTCGTGCCGATGCGCAAGGAACCCCAGCGCATCAGCCGTGACGCGCTTACGCTCGGCTATGCCGGCGTCTACGGATCATTCCTCGGCTTTGCGGCACGGGCGGGGAAGAAGTACGGTATCCCGGCGCGCGAGATCCTCATCGAGCTGGGCCGGCAGAAATTCGTCGGCGGCCAGGAGGACCTCATCGAGGACACCGCCATGACGATGGCTCGGCAGCGCCCGGCCGCGTGAAGCGACTTTCGGCCGGGCGGCCTACTCCGGGAGCTGGTAGTAGTCCGGCCGCCCGGCCGTCCACAACTCGCCCCACAGCTTGCCGCCACCGTCGATGGTCAGCACTTCGCCGGTGATGAAACGGCCGCTGGCGGCGGACAAATAGAGGCAGCCTTCGGCGATCTCCAGCGGTGTGCCGGGGCGCTTCATGGGGTTGGCGAGGGGGAATTCCCGCTGCGCTTCGGGTGGGTAGACGCGCAGGCCTTCAGTGGCCGTGAGTCCCGGCGCCACGCAGTTCACGCGGATGCCGAGCGGCGCCCATTCCACGGCCACGGTGCGGCTGGCGCCGATGATGCCGGCGCGTGCCGCGACGGTATGCGCCACGCCAGGCATGCCGCGCTCGGTGACGACGACGATGTTGCAGATCGAGCGCAGCCAGTCGCTGCCGACCCCGTGGTCCCGCCAGTACTGTGCGGCACGCTGCATCATCAACCACGTGCCGTTCAGGTTGTTGTTGATGACGGCATTCCAGCCTTTGGGTGTGAAGTCGATGGCCGGCTGCGGGAACTGGCCGCCGGCATTGTTCACCGTGCAGTCGAGGCGGCCGAATCTTTCGTGCGCCCGCGAGAACAGCGCATCCACCTGTTCGGGCTGGCGGACGTCGGTGGGAACGGCCAGCACCTCGCCGCCTTTCGCGGCGACGAACGCTGCGAGCCTGTCCAGCTTCTCCGCCGTGCGGCCGCAGATCACCAGCTGCGCACCGAGGCGCGCGAACAGCAGTGCCGCAGCGCGTCCGATACCGCTGCCGGCGCCCGATACCAGCGCCACGCGGCCGCGGAACAGGTCGGGGCGATAGACGGTGTCCGCCGACCACAGCGTTTCGGGATCATTCAGGGTGTCGATGTCGGTCGTCATCGGTGCGATCCGGCGTTGATGGGCACCTTCAAGCCTTCAGCAGTTCGCCGGCGATGATGATCTTGCGCACTTCGCTGGTACCGGCGCCGATTTCCAGCAGCTTGATGGAACGGTACAGGCGGTTGATCTCGGATTCCCAGATATAGCCGCTGCCACCGTGTACCTGCACGGCGTCGGTCAGCACGGCATTCATGGCTTCGGCTGTGTACAGCACGCCGGCGGCGGTGAGCTTGTGGATTTCCCCACGGCCGCCGTCGTGCTCGGTAATGACGTTCGCGGCGCGCAGCGTCTGGTAGGTGAACAGGCGCATGGACTCCACGCGTGTGTACATCTCCGCCAGCTTGGCCTGCACCATCTGGAACTCGCCGATGGCGCGACCGAACTGCTTGCGCTGTTTTGCGTAGTCCACGGACAGCGCCAGCGCACGTTCGGCGATGCCGAGGCAGATCGGGGAAATCATCGCGCGTTCGAGGTCGAGCCCGCTCATCACGACTTTCACGCCGCGGTTTTCCTCGCCCACGAGGTTGGCGGCGGGGACTTTGCAATCGTCGAACACGAGTTCCGCCGTCTGCGAGCCGCGAAATCCCATCTTCGTCAGTTTCTGCGCGACCTTGAAGCCGGGGAAACCCTTTTCCACGATGAATGCGGAAATGCCCTGTGCGCCTTTCTCCTTGTCGGTCTTGGCGTAGATCAGCAGCACGTCCGCGACCGGTCCGTTGGTGATGAACAGCTTGCGGCCGTTGAGCAGGTAGAAATCGCCTTCGCGGCGCGCCGTGGTGCGCATCGAGCCGAGGGCGTCGGAGCCGGCGCCGGGTTCCGTCAGCCCCAGTGCGCCGATGCTCGTGCCCTTGCACAGGCCCGGCACGTACTTGCGCTTCTGTTCCTCCGTCGCGTTGCGCAGAAGGTTGTGCAAGCATAAATTTTCGTGCGCCACCCAGGACAGCGCCAGCGCGTGGTTCCAGCGCCCGAAGGCCTGCAGGATGAGGCCGGAAGTGAACACGTCCAGCCCGGCGCCGCCGAGTGCTTCAGGGGCGGTGATGCCGAAATAACCCGTCGCACCG
Organism: Nevskiaceae bacterium; assembly: GCA_004298465.1. Classification (GTDB taxonomy): domain Bacteria; phylum Pseudomonadota; class Gammaproteobacteria; order Nevskiales; family Nevskiaceae; genus SCRT01. Next base: position 52,965 of record SCRT01000004.1, read on the forward strand.
ATCTCCGGCCACGCCTCGGCCGGCCACCATTCCTCGTTGTCCATGCGCGCGGCGAGCGGGTACAGCGCCTTGTGCGCGAAGCGGTCGGCCTGGCCGAGAAGTTCGGTTTCGTCTGCCGACAGGCCAGTGAAGGCCTGCAGCACGGAAGGTGAGTCGGGCATGTGGATCTCGGTTGCGGGTTTTGGTGAGCGTGGCTCGCCAGAGTCTGGATCGCAACTCCCGCGGCGGCGTCACCCACCGGGGTGAGGGTTCAGTCTGTGGAGACAGCGTCCACCAATCCCCAGTCGCAGGCGGTGCGTGCGTCGATGCGCTGGCCGGACAGCACCCACCACGCCGTGCGCTGACGGCCGATGCGCCGTGCGATGCTGACGCAGCCGCCGGCACCGGGAATCAGGCCGTATTTCAGCTCCGGCAACTGGAACCAGGCATCCGGCGCGGCCACGACGCGCCCGGCGAAAGCCGGAAATTCGATGCCGGAGCCGATGCAGGCGCCGTGGACGTGGGCCGTCACACGGCTGGCGCAGGCCGCAAGCAGACGGCCGGGCAGCGTGAGGCTGCGCACGGCGTGCGCCGTGGCGGCATCCGGTGCGGTGCCGAATTCATCCGGGGCGCCACCGGTGGAGAAGCACTTGCCGTGCGCGCGCAACGTGACGTGCCGAAGGGTGGCGTCGCCGAGCACCAGTTCCAACGCTTCCACCAGTGCGTCGCGCAGTTCCACCGTCATGGCGTTGCGCGTGGCCGGGCGGTTCAACGTCAGTGTCAGCCGGTCGTCCGTGCGCATCATTTCCACGGCGGGGCCGGTGGCGGTGGGCAAGGAATGGCGGTCGTGGGCGGCACGCCAGCGGCGGAATTCCGCGCCGGCCTGCAGCGTGGCGTAGGCCAGCGATTCCAGCGTCAGGGCAGGCTCCAACGGCAGGCCGTCCATGGCGCGCAGCACCTGCACCAGTGCGGCGGCGGCCAGCGGTGCGGTGGCGATGCGGGCGGCGAGTGCCTCGGCTTGCGTCGCAGTGGCAACCCCCACGTCGCAGACGGCAGCGAGCGGTCCGGTGCCGACCGCCAGCGTCGGACAGGGCAGGGCTGCGAGCCATTCCCGCACCGGTGGCTTCAGCGCGGCGTCGGCGGCAACGCGCAGGCAGAACGGCGGCGTCAGGGCGGAATATTCGCGCCGCGCGGCCGGATCGCGGGCCAGCGCGGCAACCGCCGCTGCCGTCAGGGGCGCTTCGGGTACGGGGCTGGCCATGAGAGCGGTTCCATTGCGCGTTCATTCTATCGGCCACATTGCGGTCTGCCGGTCACGGGGCCTCATCCGTTCGTGCCATACGGAATTCCCCGCTGCTTGCGTATCTTCCCGACATGGAAACGCATTACGCCGTGGTGACGGGCGCGGCCGGCGGCCTGGGGCTGGGGATCGCGACGCGGCTGCTGGGCCTGGGCTGGGATGTCGCGCTGCTGGACGTGAACGAGCCGGCGCTGGCGCGCGCCCAGACTGATTTGCAGACTGCGTTTCCCGGCGCCGTCGTGAACCGCCTTGCCGTCGACCTCGCGCAGCCGGCCTCCATCCGTGCCGCGGGGGCGGCGCTGGCGGGCGGCGCGCGGCCGATCGATGCGCTCGTCAACAACGCCGGCATCTACCCGCCGTCGCAGCGGACGTTGAGCGCGGAAGGCCAGGAGCTGTCCTTCGCCATCGGCCACCTCGGCCATTTTCGCTTGACACATGTCCTGTGGCCGTTGCTGGAGGCGGCGCCGGCCGCGCGCGTGGTGTCGATCTCCAGCCTCATCCAGCGCTACGCGCGGCTGTATTTCGACGACCTCACCTTGGCGCGGCGCTACACCCCGGTCACGGCCTATCGCCAGACGAAACTCGCCTGTCTGCTGTTCGCGCTGGAGCTGCACCAGCGGCTGGAGAAAGCCGGTTCGCGCATCGCCAGCTACGCTGCGCATCCTGGCGTGTGCCGCACCGGCATCGGCCGCAACCGCCGCGTGGCGGCCACGGATTCCGCGTGGCAGCGGGTGGCGACGTGGGTGCTCGGCTTCGGGCTCGACCATTTCGGCCAGACGCCGGCCGAAGGTGCGGAACCGGCGGCACTGGCGTCGTCGTCGGGTCGTTTCCCGCCAGGCAGCTTCGTCGGCCCAACCGGATTCCTGGACATGGCCGGGCCGGTGGGGCTGGTACGCCTCGGCCGCGTCGCACAGCAGCCGAAGGCGGCGACACGGCTGTGGGCGCAGACCGAAGCGCTCACTGGCCTGCGCTGGCCGCTGTGATGCCGGACAGGGCTGCGTACCCGGAACTGCAAGGTGCCGTGCCACTGTCCGCCTCGAGCCCGGCGCTTGCGCGTGCGCTGACGCCATGGACACTAGGGCCACTGCAGTTGCGCAACCGCGTCATCAAGGCCGCGACGAACGAGGGCATGGCGATTGGCATGCGGCCGAGCCAGGCACTGGTGGAACACCACCGCGCCATTGCCCGCGGTGGCGCGGGACTGACGACGGTGGCGTACTGCGCGGTGGAACGCGATGGCCGGACGTTTCCCGACCAGCTCGTGCTGGCGCCGGAGAACCTTGCGGCGTTGGCGGTGCTGACGGCCGCCGTTCACGCCGAGGGCGGCGCGGTCAGCGCGCAGATCACGCACGGCGGCGCATTCAACTTCCTGTCCGAGATGGAGCACGGCACGGTCTGGAGCGCCTCGGGCGGGCTCAACCCGATGGGTTTCCTGCAGGGCCGGCTGTTCAAGAAAGCCATGACCCGCGCGGCCATGACGCAAATTCGCGACGCCTTCGTTGCCGGCGCGCGGCTGGCCCGGCAGGCCGGCTTCGATGCGGTCGAGATCCACATGGGGCACGGCTACCTGCTCAGCCAGTTCCTGTCCCCGAAATACAACCACCGCAAGCCGCCCTACGGGGGCGATGCCGCCGCCCGCGCACGCTTTCCCTGCGAAGTGCTGGCAGCGGTGCGCGATGCGGTGGGTGACACCACCGGCGTGGCCTGCAAGCTGAGCATGTTCGAGCGCTGGTCGCAGCGCGGTCAGGTAGATGCCGCGTTGACGGTTGCGCAGCGCCTGCAGGCCAGCGGCGCGCACCTGCTGGTGCTGAGTGCCGGGATGAACGTGGAAGCGCCATGGGCGATCTTCGGCAGCCGCCTGCCGCCGTCGGCAACGCGTGGCGCCGGTACGCTGCTGCTGCGTGCGGCGGGCTGGATGGTGCAGCGCCAGCAGCCGAAGATCGTCTACGAAGACCTCTACCTGCTGCCTTCCGCCCGCCAGATGCGCGCCGGGCTGTCGCTGCCGCTCGCCTATCTGGGTGGCGTGCGTTCCGTCGCGGACATCGAGACGGTGATGCGGGAGGGCTTCGATGCCGTGGTGATGGGCCGTGCGCTGTTGCACGACCCGGATCTGCTGCGGCATTTCCGTGAAGGTGAAGTCCGCCGTTCCGGGTGCACCACCTGCAACGAATGCGTGGGCACCATGTACGGGCCTGCCGGAACGCACTGCGTGCTGACGCAACAGGGCGACGTGTGCCTGCGCCGGACGCCGGTGCTGCCCCCGCCGGATATGTAGGCGTGAAATCCGGGCCGATCATCGTGGTTTTCCAGTAGGCTTTCGCCCGTCGCACGGAAAGGAAATCGCCATGGCCGAAGGGCTGCCAACGCCGGAACACGTGGTCCTGAAGACCTTGCAGGTCGGCCTGCGCTCGCGCTTCATCATCCTGCTGCTGCGGCTGTTCCTGCGGCCGTGGCTGGCGCGCGTGATGCGCGGGCCGATCGAGCGGCTGTGCAGGGTGCAGCTGATGATCGCCAGCCGCCCGTGCGGCGACACCTCGGGGCTGGCTTTCCGCTATCGCGTCATCGGCCGCGCGCCACACGCGGTCCCGGGCTGGGTGGCGGGCGATCTGCTCAACCCGCGCGGCCGCGCCGTGCTCTATATTCATGGCGGGGCCTTCGTGCTGCCGGCGTCACCCGACCAGCACGGCCGGCTGATGACGCGGCTGTGCTTCGATCTGGACGCGGACGGTTTTCTCGTCGACTACCGCCTGGCGCCGCAGAACAAGTTTCCAGCGGCGCTGGACGACTGTGAACGGGCCTACCGCGCGCTGCTGGAGCAGGGTTACGCACCACGCCACATCGTGGTAGCCGGCGAGTCCGCGGGCGGTACGCTGGTGCTCGGCCTGCTGCAGCGTATCCGTGCCGCGGGCCTGCCGATGCCGGCCTGCGCGGTGCCGATCTCGCCGGCGGCGGACGTCGGGCGCATCCACGGCATCCCGGCGCGTACTTCGCGCCAGCGCCACGACCCGCTGCTGGGGTTGGCCGCCTTCGCCGCGCTCGGCGACGCCTATGTCGGCGAGCACGATACGGCGGACCCGCTGCTGTCGCCGCTGTACGCGGACTTCACGGGTTTTCCGCCACTGTATTTCATCGCCAGCAACAACGAAGTGTTGCGTGACGACAGCATCCTGCTGGCAATGCGCGCACGCGACGCGGGCGTGGCCGTGAAGGTGGATATCTGGCCGGTGCTGCCGCACGCGTTCCCGGTGCTGGAGAACTGGCTGGTCGAAGCGCGCGCGGCACGCGAGGACATCGTGGCGTTCATGCGCCGGTACTTGCCGCCCGCCTGAGCCCGACCCGGGCGGAGCGCCGGCCCGCTACCTCGGCGTGGCCTTGGCTCTGGTGGTCGGTTTCCGGGGTCCGCCATGTGCGGTCGGGGTTTTCCTGCGGCGTGCCCTGTGGCCAATGCCGAGCGCGCTTTCCAGTTCCGGCAGCGCTTCTCCCAGATAGACGGCAAGCCGTTGCAAGTGTGGCAGTGCGTCGCGGCAGCCGGTGAAACCGACGGCAATGGAGTCGGCGTAGCCGACGAGCGTGATGTTCAGCGCGTAGCCGTCGAACAGGATCGACATGGGGTACATCGCTTCCAGCTCCGCGCCGAACAGGTACAGCGGCACCTTCGACACCACGAGATTCGAGATCGTCACGTTGAACAGCAGCGGCAGCTTCGGCAGCGTGCCGGTGATCTGCCCGAGGATAAGTGGCGACAGGCCCATCAGCGTGAGCTGGGTGGCGGCAGCGGGCGTGAGGGTGTTGATCTCGGTCTTGGACAGGGCGGTGACGCGGTGGACTTCGCGCAGCCGCTGTGCAGGGTCTGCCGTGCGTGTGCCCAGCGGGCAGACGAAGCCGGCCACCACGTTGCCGGTCGTGCCTTCGGCGCGCGCGAGCCCGACCGGGACCGACGCCAGCAGCGTGTGCCGGGGCAGTGCCTTGTGTTCGATCAGATAGCGTCGCAGTGCGCCGCCGCACAGTGCGATGACGACGTCGTTGATGCTGCAGTCCGTTGCCCGGGCGACCGCCTTGACCCGGGCCAGTGAGAGCACTTGTGTGCCCAGGCGGCGATGCTGCGAGATCGGTACGTTGAGGATGCTGCGCGGCGTCTCGAACGGCGCACGCATGCCGCTGCCCCGGCCGCCCTTGCTCATTTCCCACAGCGCCTTGGCGAGCAGCGGCACGGCGCGCAGTTGCTTGCGGGCCTTTTCACGTTGCACGGCCCAGCGTTCCCGGGTATTCAGAACCCTGGCAGCGTGGGCATCCGCGGGTGGTGTGGACAGGTCGGCGAACGGATCGCGGGGGTCGTGCGGGTCTGCGCTGAGCCAGCGGTGCAGCAGCTTGAGCATGGCCATGCCATCCGCGGCGCTGTGGTGTACCTTGAAGTAGATGGCGAAGCGGTGGCCTTCCAGCCCTTCGATGAGGTGGCATTCCCACGGCGGATGACGCAGGTCGAGCGGGTAGGAATGCAGGCGCGCCACGAGTTCCCCGAGTTCGCGCTCGCTGCCAGGTTGTGGCAGTGCGGAATGGCGCACGTGGTATTCCGGATCGTAGTGCACGGGTACCCACACCGGCACCGGGTGGCGCAGCGACGGGCCGACGATGGCGCAGTCCATCGGTGGTGGCAGCAGCACCTTGCGCCGCATCTTCGCCAGCAGTTCGCGAGGGAAGCCCGCCGGCGCGTCATGCGGCAGGTGAAACGTCAGCAGCACGCCGATGTGCATGGGCGTGCGTGTCGTTTCCATGTAGAGGAAGGTGGTGTCGACGGCTCCCAGTTTCGGCATGGCCCGGGCGGTGTGCAGGTACGCCGTTACTGTACGCTGCCAAACGGGGTGCAGTCCCTACTCACTTTGGACGAAGCTTGGAGTCGCTTCGCGCCCGTAATGTGCGTGAAGTCGGTGGCTGCGGCTTTATCCAGGGAGGAGTTATGTCGATCAACCGGACCCCGTCTTCGCGTGCACGCGCCTGCCTCAGTGCCGCGCTCGTCGGTGCCGGCCTGATGGCTGCCGGCCCGGCTGCCGCGGCGCTCGCGGATCTGGCCGGCGGTGTCACTGCCGACTACAAGCTGAACCTGACCTACGGCGCCGCGATGCGCATGGACAAGCAGTCCCAGGCGCTGATCAACGGGCCGATCGACCAGTTCCAGTTCTTCGTCGCACCGGCAACCGCGTCCGGCCAGAATCCCCAGCTGCTGGGCTTTTCCCACCCCGGTTTCCCCACCACCATCAACTTCGATGACGGCGACCGCAACTTCAAGCAGTATTCACTCATCAACAATCGCGCCACGGCCTTCGGCGAGCTGAACCTGAGCAAGGGCTACTACGGCTTCCACATCAGCGGTGACGCGTTCTACGACCAGGCCTACCACCGCCCGAACGACAACACGTCGCCGGCAACGGTCAACAAGATCGAGGGCAACTGGCCGAACGTTGACTGGCCGGCAAATCCCGGCTTCAACCGTTTCTCGAACGACACCCGCTACTTCGATGGCGGGCGCCTGCGCGTCCTTGACGCGTATGGCTACGGCACGTGGTTCTTCGGCAAGGAATCCAGCCTGAATCTGCGCGTGGGCCGCCAGCTCGTGGCCTGGGGGCAGAGCCTGTTCTTCTCCGGGCTGGCGCTTGCGCAATCGCGCGCCGACGCCACGAAGAGCTTCGTGCCGGGCGCGGACGTCAAGAGCATCCTGCTGCCGACGAACCAGGCCTCGTTCCGCCTGAACGTGGTGCCGGCGCTGACCTTCGTTGGCTACTACAAATTGGAATACGCGAGCACCGAACTGTTTCCGGTGGGCGACTACTTCTCGCCGTCTGACGCCATCGGCCCCGGTGCGACGTTCGTCTACGGTGCCGCCAATCCGCTCGTCGGCACCGGCAACTGCACCGGCCTGTTGTCGAACATCCAGGCTTTCGGCACCACGACGAACCTCGGTTTCCTGGAACCGCTGGTATGCGGCACGCTGGGCACGCTGACCGGCGGCTCGACGGGTCTGCTGGACCAGCCTTTCATCCGCACCGAACGCCTCGCCGACCTGCGGCCGAGCAACGGCGGCCAGTACGGCGTCGGCGTGGACTACGCGGTGACGAATGTCACGTCCGTCGGGTTCCATTACCTGCGCTATTCCAACGCCAACCCCACGGTGCAGTTGAACGTCGGCTTCGCGCCATTCGCGCGCAACGTGAACGGGTTGCCCACCAGCGACCTGATCTCCACCGCGATCTTCAACCAGCTCGTCCCGGTGTCCTACAACGTCAAGTATTTCGACGGCATCCACATGTACAGCCTGTCGTATTCGACAGTGCTGGGCCCCATCAACGTGGGTGGCGAGATCAACTATCGCGAGGGCATAGACACGGCTGTGACGGCCGAGATCTCGGGCGTTGTTAGCCCGGTGTTCACGCGCAGCAATATGACACAGGCGCTGGTTTCGGCGCTGTATGTGACGAACCCGGATTTCTTCTTCGACGACCTGATTTTCACCGGGGAAGCGGGTGTGCTGCATGTCAACGACGTGACCGGCGTCAAGCCTTCGCCCGGCATCGACACCGCGAAGTTCGGCGGCGGGAAGGAACTGTTCTACAGCCGCAACTCGTGGGGTGCGCAGATGTTGACGATCCCGACGGCCCACAACCTGTTCTCGGGCTGGGACCTGTCCACGCCGGTCGGCTTCTCGATGTTGAGGGGCAACCCGGCGATGGCGGGCGCGTTCGGCGCGCTGTATGGCGATGGCGACAAGCGCCTGAGCGTGGGCGTCACGATGCAGTACCTACAGAACCTGCGCATCGGCGCCAGCTATAATTTCTTCTTTGGCGACGTGAACCGCGCCATCGGCAAGAGCCTGCTTAAGGCCAACCCCTACGCGGATCGCAACTACGTAACGCTCAGCGTGTCCTACGATATTTTCTGATGTGGCAGATATTTCGCGCATGATCGATCCGACGGCCCTTCGCAGGGCGCTGGGCAACTTCGCGACCGGCGTCACGATTATCACGACGCGCGGTCGCACCGGGGCGCCGGTCGGGTTGACCGCCAACAGCTTCAATTCCGTCTCGCTGAATCCACCGCTGGTGCTGTGGAGCCTGGCGAACAGCGCGCTGAGCCTGGCGGATTTCAAGGTGGCGGAATACTGGGCGGTACACGTGCTGACGGCGGATCAGACGGAATTGTCGAGCCGTTTCGCGCGCCGCGGCGGGGACAAGTTCCATGCGCTCGACATCGAGGTGGGGCTCGGCGACGTCCCGCTGCTCACGGGTTGTGCGGCGCGATTCCAGTGCCGCACCGTGTCGCGCCACGAAGGCGGTGACCACGTCATCTTCATCGGCGAGGTGCTGGCGTTCGACAGTTCCGGCAGCGCGCCGCTGGTGTTCCACGGCGGGCGCTACGCGCACGCCACGCCCCGCGACCTGGTGGACCGCAAGCCGCGCACCGGCCATCTCGCCGGCAGCTTCAGCGACGAATTCCTCGGTTACCTGTTGGGGCGCAGCCATTTCTGCTTCTTCTCGCAGTTGCGGCCGTGCCTGGAGCAGGCGCAGCTGGACGACATGATGTTCTACGTCCTGTCCACGCTCACGCTGCGCCCGCGCTGGGCCAGCGAAGACCTCGCCGAAGGCGTGCCAGGTGTGCTCAACGAGCGCCGTATGCAGGCGCTCGAGGCGCTGATCGATCGTGGATTGGCGTGTGCGGAAGGGCCCGGTTCCGAATATGCACTGACGCCCGCCGGCCGCGATCTGGCCCTGTCGCTGATCGCGACGGCCAAGAGCATCGAGTCGCAGGTGCTGGATGAACTCGGGCATTCGGATGCCGTCGTCCTGAAATCCATGCTCAACCGCCTGCTGCAGATCGTCGATCGGCGTTCCGGCCAGTTGCCGTGGCCGGACGAGGCCCCGACGAACGGCACATCGGGCTGAAAATAGCGCGATTCCGCGTTGAGTACCGTCAAGGTTGGCTAGAGTGGCGCGCGTGATAATCGCGGCGCTGGAGATGAGGGCTGGAAATGACACATGTCGTAACGGAAAACTGCATCAAGTGCAAATACACGGATTGCGTGGAAGTCTGCCCGGTGGATTGCTTCCACGAAGGCGAGAACTTCCTTGCCATCGACCCCGAGGAATGCATTGACTGCACGCTGTGCGTGCCGGAATGTCCGGCCGAGGCGATCTTTTCCGAGGACGACGTGCCGGCCGACATGCAGGCGTTCTTCGACATCAACCGCGAGCTTTCTCGCGGCTGGCCGGTGCTGACGCGCAAGAAGGATGCGCTGCCGGGCGCGGATGCCGTCAATGGCACGAAGGGCAAGCTCCCCGACCTGATCCGCTGAGAGCGCCTGCGCGGGCGCGCCGCACCCGTCCTGCATCCGCCGGGATGCGGGCCGACGTGTCACGATGGAACGGTCGGACGCTCGCAGGGTCTGACGTCCACTGTTCTGGCGGAGACCCTCATGAGGCGACGTGAAGTGCTGGCGGCAATCGGGGCGAGCGCTCTGGCGGCTTGCCGTTCTCCCGACCTGCGGGGCGTTGCGCTGCAGTTCAAGCTGCCGGAGCCGCCGCGCGTGCGCATCGAAACCGCGCACCTGCTCCAGCCCCTGGATGCCTCGATGCTGGGGCTGGCGCTGGAAAGCTCGGCGCTGGTCGACCCGGCCTTCATCAGCGTGGAAAACCATGGATTGGTCGACCGCCTGCGCGCGCTGAACCGCGGCGTGCTGTGCGTCGGCGGGCATTCCGCCGACATGACGCTGTGGCAGCTCGCCGGTGGTGCCGCGGTGCCCAAGCCGTACCGCTATGCGCTGGATGAAGCGGCGGTGAAGCGGCTGGCGGGCTTCGTGGAGGCGGTCGGCAGCACGCTCGTTTTCGGCATCGGCCTTGCGCATGACGACCCGGCACGCGCCACCCGGGAAGCCCGGGCCGTCCTGCAGCACGCCGGGTCACGGCTGGCGGCTTTCCAGTTCGGCCATGCGCCGGACCTGTATGTCGACAACCGCTGGCGCCCCTCCGGTTTTGATGCCCAGGCCTACGCGCAGGAGTGGGCGACGTTTGCGCAGGCCGTACGCGCCGGGGTTCCCAAGGTTCCGTTCGTGGGCCCGGAGGCCATCGGCCCGCAGCGCCAGCGCTGGGTGTCGGAATTCGTCGCGCGCTGCGGAGATCAGGTGGGGGCGGTGACGGTCGGGGAATACCAGCAGGCTCCGCGCACGGAGGATTACGATCGGCGACGGCGTGCAGCCGCTTCGCAGGCCGTGCCGGACGGGACCGGGGCCAGCGTTGATCTGCGGAGCATCGTGGCCGCCGCCCGTACGCGCGGCCTGCCGGCCTGGATCACGCAGGCCGCGTGGCTCGAACGCGGCGATCCGGCAGATACGCTGGAGGCGGCGCTATGGGCGATCCAGACGTTCTACAGCGGCCATGAACAGGGTGTGGCGCGCATCTGTTTCGATCTGGAGAAACCGGGCGCTGCCGGGCCGATGTATCACGGCCTGAAGCTGGTGGCGCAGACGTTCGGCGGCCGGCGCGTCGCCACGACGGCCAGCGTGTCCGCGCAGGATGCCAAGGACCCCACCAAGATGAAGGTGCCCGACAACCTCCATGCCTGGGCCGTGCTTGACGCGCGCGAGCGCGTGCAGCTCGTGCTCGTCAACCGCGATCGCGGGCATTCCACGGATGTCCGCATCGCGGCCGACCGCAAGCTGGCCGGCGGCACCATCCTGCGGCTCACCGGCCCCGGCTACGATGCGCGCGACCAGGTGACGTTTGCCGGGGCTACGGTCGATGTCGCGGGCCGCTGGCAGCCGCAGTACACGGAAGCCGTGCAGTGGGTCAACGGCACCGGCTGGCTGACGCTGGGCGCTGCGAGCGCGGCGCTTGTGCTGTTCGAGTGAAGCGGTGAGCAGGGAGCTATAAGCGGCAGAGTATTGCGCGGTGAATATCAGCAGTGGGCTGTTTTTCCGCCGACGAATCCCCAATCCCCGACCCGCCCGGTCTCACTGCGGCCTGGTCGCACAGGCTGCCGGCACCGCCAGCACCGCGTTGCCGGCCGTGAGTTTCGCCATCCGCGCCAGGTCCTTGCCGTAGGCGTCGAGCCCGTCGCCGAGGATGCGGCGCAGGCCCTGCGCCTGTTTGCCGTCCGGCAGCACGCGGTGGCTCACCATCGCCATGCCGAGCCGCACGAAGATGTTGTCCAGCGCGGTGCCGCTGGCCTGCACGGTCGTCTGGCTGTCGCCGCTCGCCGGCGCCTGCAGGGTGGTGCGGAGCTCCGCGCCGGCCCCGCCGTTGCTGTGTGAAAGCACCTGCATGAAGCCGTTCACGGCGTCTGCCACGTTCACCGGCAGCAGCGCTTCCGTCAGCTTCGTCGGGAAGATGTTGAACGCCTTGCCGCTCACTTCCACGGCCGGCGGGGTGTTGAAGTGGCCGTCGATCGCCATGCCGTCCGGGCGGGCCTGGTAGACCCAGTCGCCGCGCCAGTTGCGCAGTGTCACGTTCACGCCCAAGGCCTTGAAGCGCAGGTTCGTGTAGGTCTGCCAGTTCAGCGTGGCGGAGATCTTCGCGCCGATGGACGCGCGGTTCGGCTGTCCGTTGCGGCTCGGCACCGGCCGTCCGTTCTCGACCCACAGATCCAGTGCAAGGCGCTGCTTCGCGGTGTCGAGCTGGGCGTTCAGCCAGCGCCCGTCGGCGCTGGAGACATTGAACGTGCCGGTCATGAAATCGCCCAGCCGGTCGAGGTAGTCCGCAACGCTTTTGTAACGCGACTTGAGGCGGCTGTTGTCGAGCTGGATGGCCACGTACAGGTGGTAGGGGCCGGCAGTTGCGGAATCCGACGTCAGGCTCAGGTCCGCCACGTGTCCGAACGTCGAAAACCACGCGAACAGCTCGGGGAATGCTGCGGCGAACTGCGCCAGCACGCCCGTGTCGTGGTCGGACAGATAGGCGCTGGTCTTCTGCACAGCCTGGAGCGTGGCTTGCGGCACCTGGATGGGCGCCGGGCGCGAAGTGTGTTCCAGCCCCAGCCGCAGCGCTTCGAGCACGGCCGGCCAGCGCAGGATGCCGGTATTCATCTTCGCCTGGCCGCGGATTTCATAGCGGTCCCCGAACGGCCCATCGGTGTGCGCGACGGGCTGCATCTCGAACTGCGCCAGCAGCGCGCCGTAGGGCGAGGGCGTGCCGGCGAAGCTTTCGAACGGCACATCGTTGACGGCATAACCAGTGCCGGCCGGCATGCCGCTCAGCGTGATGGCATGCCACGGGGCGTGCTGCCGGTCGGGCAGCATGTCGTAGAGCCCGGACAGGTCGAAGCTGCGCAGCGACTTGTAGACCTTGTCCTGCAGTTCCGCGACTTGTGGCGCGAGTTGCGGATGGCGCAGCGCGCGCTGCTGGATGGACAGGGTCTGGTCTAGGAAAGCCACGGCTGCGGCGCCGCCCGTGCCGCCGGTCAATGCCAGCAACGGTTGCCAGCGGTTGGCGGTGAGCGCGGCGGAACAATCTTCCGCCGCCTGCACGCTGCTGCCGAACGCGAGCGTGGCTGCCGCGCAGACTGCGAGGAACCGGCATTTCCGGATGCTGGCGGTCATGCTGCGGCCCTCTTGACCGGTTTTGGCGCGGGGGGCTGCGGCTCAGCCACCGAGACGGCCGAGGAAGCCCAACCCGAAGTCGTAGCGCAGGCCGAGATGGAAGCCGTAGATCTGGGCATTGCTGCGCTGTACGGAAACCAGCCCGCCGCCCACGATGCGGACATCCGGCAGTGTCGGAAGCAGTACGCGCACCGGCACGGCGAGATTGGCGCCGAACGCCACGCTGTTCAGGGAGGCGCGGGCGCCACGGGCGCGCGCGCCACTCCACACGTAACCCATCGGCACCGACAGTTCCACGGTGTCGAACATCGTCGCGGTCGGCACTGCGAACAGCGCGTAGTAGCGGCTGAAGCCAAAATGGTTCGCGGTGGCGCCCGATGCATTCATGCCGACGTGGGCCTCGATCTCCACCATGTCGTGGACACGCACGCCGGCACGGAAATCGACGAGGCGCCCGAAATAATGGCCCTGCGGGATGTCGCCCGCGGCCGATGATCGGTTCACCTGCAATTGCATGAACCCGTAGTCGGCGCCGATGTAGGCGTGCGGCCCGCCGTTGCCGGTGGTCGTCGCCGATCCTGCCGCCGCCTCCTGCTGCGCACCGGCCACACTGAGCCCGGCGGCCCACAGTACGCATGCCAGCCAGAATTTGTTCACGTTGATCGCTCCACTATTCACGCTGTTCGCCCGCGCGGCCGGATTTCCCGGTGCCCCGTTGCTGTCGCGGCCTGTGTCGTGCCCTCGCCGGCGGCAGTCGCTTCGCATGTTAGCGCGCGCTAGTCGGCAACGGCAGCCGGATGGTTCTTCGCGCGAGGCTGCGGTCAATCCTTCCAGCGCAGGTTCACCCCGACAAGGAAATTGCGCCCCGGCCCGGTTTCGTAGAAACGCCCGTTGCCGTCGTTGACGATCACCGATCCGACATAGTCGGTATCCAGGAGGTTGTTGACGCGCACGAAGGCGTCCACGGTGTAATGCGGCAAGTCGAACGCGTAGCCGATGTGGGTGTCGAGCAGGCCGTAGGCGGGCGCCGCCTCGGTATTGCCGTCGTCGACCGGCACGCGGGACAGGTATTGCCCGTCGATGCCGGCGTGCAGGCCGGAATCACGGCCGAAGCGCAGGCCGGCGAACACCTGGGATTCGGGAACGCCCGGCAGGCGCGAGCCGGCCTTGATGGTGTTCGTCGGTGCCGTGCAGGGAGCCGGCACGCCGGAACAGGTCTGGTAGGGGGAGCGCACCGTGGCGTCGAGCCAGGTATACGCGGTGCGCAGCTGCAGCCACGAGGAAAACGCGTGGTCGGCAGAGAGCTCCAGCCCCTGGCGGCGCACGCGCCCGGCGTTCGTGTAGGTGGAGCGCCCGCCGCGGTTCGTGTCGACCACGATCTCGTTGCGCGTCATGGCGTGGAACACGGCAACTTCCGCGTTGGTGTCGTTCGGCAGGCGGAACTTCACGCCCAGTTGCCCGTTTTCCGTGCGCGCCGGGCGCAGGCCGAGGTTGAGCCCGGTCTGGTCCGGGCGGTAGGCGACCTCCGCGAACGTCGGGGTCTGGAAACCTTCACCGAAATCTGCGTAGACGTGGGCCCAGGGCGCGGCCCGATACAGCACGCCGGCGACCGGATTCGTGGCGTAGTAGGCGGTGCGGCCGCTGTCGTCGCCGTTGGAAAGGAAATGGTCGTGCGAGCGGAAGTTGACCTGGTTGCGGCGCACGCCAACCATCACCACCCAGCGGCGGGCGAGGTCCCAGCGCGCCTGCGCGTACTGGGCGAAGGCGTACTCGTTGTCGTCCTCGTCGCGGCGCAGCGCGCCCTGCACCCCCAGCGTCGTGCCGATGAAGTTCTCGTAGCCACGCCGGCGTTCGTTTTCCCGGTCGTAGGCAAGGCCGGCGATGAGCGTCAGCGGTTGCGCCAGAACGTCGGTCTGCCACGTCCAGCGCGCGTCCCCGCCGCCGTAGCGGTCATTCAGGCCGACCACGCCGCCGCCACTGGAGGGCGGCTTCTGTGCACCGATCGGGATCGACAGGAACTGCCGCACCTGGCGTGCGCCGTAATAGCCCATCAGGCGCAGCGACTGGCCGTTGCCGAAATCGTGTTTCAGGATCAGCCCGCCCAGGTGTTGCTGCGCGCTCTTGCGGGTATCGAACTGCGTGGCGGCGGCGTTCGTCTGGCGCGGGTTGTCCTCGAATTGTGCACGCGTCAGGCCAAGCGGGTCCTGGGCTTCGGGGCCGGAGAAGTTGTTGAGCACCGCCGTCAGCGAGGTGTCGGCATCGAGGTGATACGTGAACTTGCCTTGGAAGATGTCGCGCCGTGCGGCACTGTGCGGGCGGAAACCGCCGGTGCGGAAATGCGTGAAGTCAGCGCTGTAGTCCAGCTTGCCGACCTCACCGTTCGCATTCAGGTTGGTACGCAGCGTGTCGTAGCTGCCCCACGCCACGCCCCCTCCAACGCTGTCCGGCTGTCGCCCGTCGGCCGTGAAGAGCTGGATCACGCCGCCGGAGGAGTTGCCGTACAGGGCGGAGAACGGCCCGCGCAGCACTTCCACGCGGCTGGCGCTGGACAGGTCGAAGTTCGAGACCTGTCCCTGGCCGTCGGGGAAGCTGGCCGGGATGCCGTCGATGTACAGCCGTATGCCGCGCACGCCGAACGTGGTGCGTGCGCCGAAGCCGCGGATGGAGATCTGTTCATCCTGCGCGTAGTTCTGGCGGTTGCGGGCGAACAGGCCGGGAATGCCCTTGACGCTTTCCGAGAGGTTCACGCCCAGGTGGGCTTCGCGGATCTGCGCACCGTCGACGCTGTCGATGGCCGCCGGCACGTCGTAGGAAGGGCTGGCCACCTGCGTGGCCGTGGTCGTTATGGCGCCGAGCTGGGCCACCGGCGCATCGGCTGCATGGGCCGGCGTCGCGGGGCAGAAAAGGGCGGTGAAAAGCAGGGCGACCAGCGTAGCTGGCCCCGAGGTGTGTCCCGATCGGGCGTGGCAGGCACGAAGCACGGCTCTCTCTCCTGTATCGGGCAACGTCGGGCCATCTGCACGGGCCGCGCCCTCTTGCGGGCATTAAACTCTTTTTTAGGGGGCGTTCGTTGAATTTGGCGTCACTTCGTGGCAGCGGTACCCCACGTGTCGAGGCATCGGCCGCGTCCCGGCGGAGTGGAGCGGCGCCCGCTTTGCTACCCTGCTCGTACGCCGGAAGCAGTGGCGCAACCCTTGATCTGGCCTTCACCGAGAACCCATGAAATTTTGCAGCCTATGCGGGCACGCGCTTACGCGCCGCGTGCCGCCCGGCGACCGTCTTGAACGTGACGTCTGCGACCACTGCGGACAGATCGAATACCAGAACCCGAAAGTCGTCGTCGGCTGCGTGCCGGAATGGGAAGGCAGGATCGTCATGTGCCGGCGAGCCATCCAGCCGCGCCTCGGTTACTGGACGTTCCCGGCTGGTTTTCTCGAACTCGACGAGACGATGGCCGAAGGTGCTGCGCGCGAGACGTTCGAGGAAAGCGGCGTGCGGGTCGAGATCGACCGGCTGCTGGCGGTTATGGACGTGCCGGAGATCGGCCAGGTGCACGTCGTCTACGGCGGGCGGGCGTGCTCTGCGGACCCCCACCCGACCGACGAGACTTCCGAAGTCGCGCTGATGGCCGAAGCTGATATTCCGTGGGACGAGATCGCGTTTCCGTCCATCTATCACGGGTTGAAGTATTTCTTCGCCGATCGTGCCCGCGGGCAATGGAGCGTCCACACGCGGCGACTGACGTCGCGTTGGAAGCGCGCGGGCGCAAAGCTCAGCGATTGACGGGTGGCGTGCCCAGTTGCAGCGTCTCGCCGTGCTGCAGCACGCGGAAGCAGCCGGCCGGCAGCCCGGCCGCCGTGCACGCAGCGGCCAGCCGCCGCGGTGGTTCGTCCAGCGGCTCGGTGGTGAGGCAGAACGTGCCCCAGTGCATGGCGACGGACAGGCGTGCGCCGAGGTCCTGGTGGATCTTTACGGCATCTTCCGGGTTCACGTGCATGGCCTGCATGAACCAGCGTGGTTCATAGGCGCCGATGGGGATGAGCGCCATGTCGATCGGGGCGAAGCGCGCACCGATGTCCGCGAAATCCCGTGAATACCCGGTATCACCGGCGAAATAGAGCTTGCGGCCGGCCGCCTCGACGACGAAGCCGCACCACAGCGTGCGGTTGCGGTCGCGCAGCCCACGGCTGGTGAAGTGCTGGGCGGGCACGGCCGTGACCGTGGCGGCGCCGAGCGGCGCGGACTGCCACCAGTCGAGTTCGATGACACGGCTGGCACCGCGGCGCGTGAACCAGCGGCGCAGTCCTTTCGGCACCACGAAATGGGTGTGTGGATGGGCGTGGATCAGGCGCTTGATGGTAGGCGCGTCCAGGTGGTCGTAGTGGTTGTGGGAAACCAGCACGACGTCGATCGGCGGCAGCCGCTCGAAAGCCAGTGCCGGCGGGACGAGCCGCTTCGGTCCCGCAAACGGCAAGGGCGACGCGCGTTCGCCGTAGATCGGGTCGGTCAGCAGGTTCAGCCCACCCCACTGCACGAGGAAGGTGTCGTGGCCGACCCACGTCAGGGTGTCTGCGCTGTGGTTGGCGCCCAACCAAGCCGGATCGTTGCCGGCCCGCGGGAAGGCGACACGCGGCGGCCGGTTGCGCCGGTATTCCCGCCACAGACGCCAGAAATCCCGTGCGGTTGGCCGGGCGTGCGGGTAGCGGTTGTGGAAGCGTGCAGTAGACACGCGGTGTCCGAAGACTCGGACGGGAGTCAGGCAGCGAGGCGTTTTTCCAGATCCTTGCCGATGTCCGCCGGGGTGTCCTTGGAGGCGTAGCGCTTCACCACTGCGCCGGCCGGGTCGACGAGGAACTTTGTGAAGTTCCACTTCACGGCTTCCGTACCCAGGACGCCCGGCTGGGCGTGCTTCAGGAACCTGTAGAGCGGGTGGGCGCCGTCGCCGTTGACGTCGATCTTCGCGAACAGCGGGAAGCTCACGCCGTAGTTCATGGAGCAGAACGTGCGGATGTCATCGGCTGTCCCCGGTTCCTGGTGCCCGAACTGGTTGCAGGGAAAGCCGAGTACCGTCAGCCCGCGCGGCTGGTACTGCTTCCACAGCGCTTCCAGTCCTTCGTACTGCGGCGTGAAGCCGCACTTGCTGGCGACGTTGACGATCAGCAGCCAGCGGCCCTTGTAGTCGGCGAGGTTGCAGGTCTTGCCGTCGAGCGCGACGGCGGAGAAATCATGGACGGTGGGCATTCTGGAACCTCGAGATCGAAAGGGGGCGGAAGGATCGCTTACGCAGCATCGGCGTCCCACTCCATGTATTCCGTCGTGGGCTGGCGCACGCGGGCGCACAGGCTGGCGACTTCCGGCAGCATCTGGGCAGCGAAGAAGCGGGCGGTGACGAGCTTGGCAGACTTGAACGCGCCGTCGTCCAGCTTGCTTGCGGCGCGCGCCATGCGCAGCCACGCCCAGCCGAGGTAGGTGAGCGAGAACGCGCGCAGGAAAGCCACGCAGCCGAAGGCGGCGTCGTTGGGGTTGTCCTGCATGGACTGCTGCAGCCATGTGGTGGTCTTTTCCAGTTCGTCCACCGCAGTGGCCAGCGGCCGGGCGATGAAGTCCAGCGCCGGGTCGGCGGCCTCGGCGCGCACGGCGGCGAAGAAGCGCTTGGGCAGGCGTCCGCCGTTCAAACCCAGCTTGCGGCGCACGAGGTCCATCGATTGCACGCCGTTCGTGCCTTCGTACAGACACAGGATCTTGGAGTCGCGCACGATCTGCTCGACACCGTTGTCGCGGATGAAGCCGTGGCCGCCGTACACCTGTATCGCCATGCTGCCGAGGTCCACCGCGCTGTCGGTGCAGAAGGCCTTGACGAGCGGGGTGTTCAGCTCCACCCAGTCGTTCGCCGCTTCGCGCGTGGCGGGGTCGGTGGCGTGGTGGGCGGCGTCCACATGCAGCGTGGTTTCGTAGGCCATGACGCGCGCCCCTTCGGTGATCGCCTTCATGGTCAGGATCGTGCGCCGCACGTCGGGGTGGTTGATGATCGTGGCGCCGCCGTTGAAGGCCTTGCCCTGCTTGCGTTCGCGCGCGTAGGCCAGGGCGCTCTGCAGCGCGAGTTCGCACTGGCCCAGCCCCTGCAGGCCGACCATGATGCGTTCGAGGTTCATCATCACGAACATGTTGCGGATGCCGGTGTGCGGCGCACCGGACAGGTAGCCCGTGGCGCCATCGAACTGCATGGCGCAGGTGCAGGAGCCGTGGATGCCCATCTTGTGCTCGATGGATACGCACTTGTATTGGTTGCGGGCGCCCAGCGTGCCATCGGCATTGACGAGGAACTTAGGTACCACGAATGTCGACAGGCCGCGCACACCCGGCGGCGCGTCCGGCAGGCGCGCCAGCACGAAGTGGACGATGTTTTCCGTCATATCATGTTCGCCGGAGGTGATGAAGATCTTGCCGCCTTCGATGTTGTAGGTGCCGTCACCGTTTGGCGTGGCCTTCGTGCGGATGCTGGCGAGGTCGGTGCCGGCCTGTGGTTCCGTCAGGCACATGGCGCCGGTCCATTCGCCGTTGCCGAGCTTCGGCAGGAACATGTCCTTGACCGCGTCGTCGGCGGAAGCGAGGATCGCCTCGAAGCAGCCGTTCGTCAGCATGGTGGTGAGGGAAAATCCGACGTTGGCCGCGTACATCACTTCGTTGACGACCTGCGCCAGCGTGAACGGCAGGCCCTGGCCGTTGTATTCGGCGGGATTCGACAGGCCCGCCCAGCCGGATTCCCAGAACATCCGGTAGGCCTCGGCAAAGCCCTGCGGCATCTTCACGTCGCCATGGTTCCAGTCGCAGCCTTGCTGGTCGCCGGACTCGCGCAGCGGCCAGAGTTGTTCCTCGATCAGCTTCGCCGCCTCGTCGATCACGCCCTCGAAGGTGTCGTAGCCGGCGTCCTCGAAGCCGGGCAGCTCTTGCAGGCGGTCGATGTTCAGGACGTCGCGCAGGACAAACGCGAATTCGCGGCGGGGTGCGGTGTAGCTGGCCATGGGGGCTCCCAAAGATGAGATTGACGGAAATTCTTGGGGCGAAAGCGTAGCACGCCGCAGCCGTCCGGTTGGAGGGCTGTGGCATAATCGCGCGCTCTATTCAAGCCACGTTCGCGGATACTCCCAATGCTGGATTTCCTGATTCCCGTTGCGCAGGCGGCCGACGCGGGCTCGCCGTCCGCCGAAGGCGGCATGCTCAGCCTGCTGTTCCCGGTCGCCCTGATCGCGATCTTCTACTTCCTGCTGATTCGCCCGCAGATGAAGCGCAACAAGGAGCAGCGGCAGATGACCCAACGCCTTGCCAAGGGCGACGAAGTGGTGATCATGGGCGGGCTGGCCGGGCGTGTCACCGACATCGGTGAGGTCTATATGACCATGGAAATCGCCGACAACGTGCTCGTCAAGGTCCAGAAGGCGTCGGTCAACACCGTGCTCCCGAAGGGTACGCTCAAGACCCTGTGACGGCCGCTGATTCGAGCCGCTGCGTCCCCCCGTTCCGGAACTTCCCGCGATGAAACCTTATCCCCTGTGGAAGACGATGCTGCTGATCGTCGTCAGCCTCGTCGGCTTTGTCTACGCCCTGCCGAACCTGTATGGCGAGCAGCCGGCGGTGCAGATCGCCACGGTGTCCGGTGACATGTTGCCGGCGGCCTTTGCCGACCAGGTGAAAGCCGCGCTCGGCGCCGCAAACGTCGAGTACGATGTCTCCGACCTCGAGCATGGGCAGTGGATCGTCCGCTTCAACGATGAGGCCCGGCAGCTCAAGGCTGCGGCGGCATTGAAAAAAGCGCTCAATCCGGCCGGCCGACCACCGATCTACACCGTGGCGTTGAACCTCGCCGCCAAGACTCCGGAATGGCTGCTGGCGATCGGCGCACGGCCGATGTCGCTGGGCCTCGACCTGCGCGGTGGTGTGCACTTCCTGCTCGAAGTCGATACCCAGGACGTGACCCGCAGCGCCCTGACGCGCTACCTGAACGACACTTCGCGCCTGCTGCAGGACAAGAACATCCGCTACAACGGGCGCCACCAGGGCAGCGATGCCATCAGCCTGACGTTCCCGGATGAGGCGACGCTGTCGAAGGCTCGCGAAGTGCTCGCCAAGGCCTATACGGAACTGGCGTTCAAGACCGCACCGGACAACGCGCGGCCGACACTGGACATGACGCTGACACCCACGCAGGCGAAGGAAATCGTCGACAACGCCGTGGACCAGAACCTCATCACGCTGCGCAACCGCGTGAACGAACTCGGCGTGGCTGAACCGCTCGTGCAGCGTCAGGGTGCCAGCCGCATCCTCGTGGAGTTGCCGGGCGTGCAGGACACCACGCGTGTGAAGGAACTGCTGGGCGCCACCGCGACGCTGGAATATCGTGCTGTGGACCAGGACAACAACGCTGAGCAGGCGTCCACCACGGGCGTGGTGCCGGTGGGTGACCAGCTCTACTACACGCGCGAAGGCCACCAGCCGGTACTGCTCAAGCGCGATATCATCGCCGCCGGCTCGGAACTCGTGGGCGCCTCGTCCACGTTCGACGAGAACGGCAGCCCGGCCGTGTCCGTGACGCTCGATTCCGCCGGCGCCAAGCGCATGCTGCAGTTCACCCAGCGCAGCGTCGGCAAGCCGATGGCGGTGCTCTACAAGGAAACGCAGGTCGAAACCAGCTACACCGCCGACGGCAAGCCGGTGCGCACACGCAAGAACGTGGAAGACATCATCTCCGTCGCCACCATCCAAGGTGTGTTCGGCAAGCGGTTCCAGACTACCGGCCTCACGAGCAAGCAGGCGCACGATCTGTCGCTGCTGCTGAAGTCCGGCGCGCTGGCCGCGCCGATCGACATCGTCGAGGAGCGCACCGTCGGCCCGAGCCTCGGTGCCGAGAACATCCACTCCGGCATGATGGCCGTGGTTGTCGGCTTTGTGCTCGTCATCACGTTCATGGCGCTGTACTACTTCGTGTTCGGCCTGTTCGCCGACTTCGCTCTATGCCTGAACCTGGTGCTGATCATTGCCGGGCTGTCCATCATTGGCGCCACGCTCACGATGCCGGGCATCGCCGGCATCGTGCTCACCATCGGCATGGCGGTGGACGCCAACGTGCTTATCAACGAGCGCACGCGCGAGGAATTGCGCAACGGCTACCCACCGTTCACGGCCATGAAGCTCGGTTACGACCGCGCGTTCATCACCGTCGCCGACTCCAACGTCACGACGCTGATCGCGGCTCTCGTGCTGTTCGTGCTTGGCACCGGGCCGATCAAGGGTTTTGCCGTCACGCTCGCGCTCGGCATCTGCACGTCCATGTTCACGGCCCTGATCGGCACGCGCGTGCTGTGCTATTACGTCTTCCGCGGCCGCAAGCTCAAGGACCTGCCGGTCTGACCCCCGGCCGTCGCGTCCCCTCCCGTTCCGGTAAACGACTATGCGCTTTCTGTCCCGTCCGCCCACCATCAAGTGGGAATCGCACCTCAAGCAGGCGCTGACTGTCTCCGCCATCCTCAGCCTCATCGCGTTCGCGGCGCTGTTCACGCACGGCCTGAACCTGGGGCTGGACTTCACCGGCGGCGTGCTCGTCGAAGTCGCCTACCCGCAAAGCGTGGAACTGGACGATGTGCGTACCGACCTGCACACCGGTGGCTTTTCCGATGCCGTGGTGCAGTACTTCGGGGATACGCAGGACGTGCTGATCCGCTTGCGCCCGCCGAAGGAAGAGGCGGTCGGCACGGATGCGGAAAAGCAGAAGTCCTCCGAGATCAGCCATCAGGTGCTGGCGGCGCTGCACGCGAGCGAAAAGAACATCACGCTCAAGCGCGTGGACTTCGTCGGTCCGTCGGTCGGTGGCGAACTGCGCAGCAAGGGCATCATGGCGCTCATCGCCGTGCTGGCCGGCATCTTCATCTACATCGCGTTCCGTTTCGAGTGGAAGTTCTCCTGCGGCCTGATGACGGCGCTGATGCACGATTTCATCATGACCATGGGTGTGCTGGCCCTGTTGCGGGTGGAGTTCGACATGACGACCCTTGCCGGCGTCATGGCCATGCTGGGTTATTCGAACAACGAGACCATCGTGCTGTTTGATCGCGTGCGCGAGAACCTGCGCGAGATGCGCAAGCAGCCGCCGCTCAAGGATCTCATCAACCTGTCCATCAACCAGACCCTGATGCGCTCGGTCGTGACGCACTTCACGGTGCTGCTGGTGTTGATCGCACTGCACCAGCTCGGCGGACCTTCCGTGCACGGCTTCGCCACCGCACTGATGGTCGGTGTACTCGTGGCCACCTATTCGTCCATCTACATTTCCAGCGGCGTCGTCATCATGCTCAAGGTCACGCGCGACGATGTGCTGCCGCCGAAGGGGCTGGAAGATGGGCGCAGTGCGGATGGGGCGGTGGTTTGAGCTGAAAGGGTGAGGGGTGGGGCGTTAAGAGCCAACCTCCAATCCCTAATCACCTTTCCGTGGTGCCCCCCACGTGGTGCCCATCAACACCAGTGCGCCGCCGGAAGCGATGCCCAAAAGCCCCAACCACTGGATGAGGGATTTGCGCGCCCGCGTCAGGATCGCTTCGTCGTAGGCGGTTTCGGCGGGTGGGCGGAAGTATTCCTCCGCCGCGAAATCGAAATGCCCGGTGGCGGCTGCGAGCCCCCAGCCGAGAAGGATGGCACCCAACAGGATCAGGACGAAGCGGCGCAGAGACATGGAAGTCTCCAAGTCGAGACATTCATTCTGGCCAAGATACCAGCCCGGCCGTCAATCCGCAGCCGTCGCTCCAGCCTGGGAGAAATCGTGCAACGTGGCGGCCAACGCTTCGTGCAGCCGCGGCGTAGCGGCGAGGATGTTGCCGGTGTTCAGGACGTTGTCCGCGCCACTGCTTTCGCTGACCATGCCACCCGCTTCCAGCACCAGCACGATGCCGGCGGCGATGTCCCACGGCTTCAGGTCGAATTCCCAGAACGCGTCGAGGCGCCCGGCGGCAACGTAGGCAAGGTCCAGCGCGGCGGAGCCGGCTCGGCGGATACCGGCGCTGTCTCCGGCGATGGCGCGCAGTGTGGGCAGGTAGTGCGCAAGGCGATCTTCATGTGTCGGGATGCCGGTGCCGATCAGCGCGCCGTCGTCCGCGCTGCGTCCGCTGACGCGGAGGCGGCGATTGTTGAGCTGTGCACCGCCGCCGCGGCTGGCGATGTAGAGGTCTTGCGTGGCCGGCGCATAGATGACGCCATGTTCCAGCTGCCCGCGCACCTCGACGCCGATGGAAACCGCGTAATGCGGGATGCGGTGCAGGAAGTTCGTGGTGCCGTCGAGCGGGTCGATGATCCAGCGCACCTCGTTTTCGCCGTCGCTGCCGCCTTCCTCGCCGAGGATGGCGTGGTCGGGATAGGCGCGGCGGATGGCGTCGATGATGATCGCTTCCGCGTTGCGGTCCACTTCGCTGACGAAATCGTGGCGTGACTTCGCGGCAACGTGAAGCTGCTCGATGCGGTCGGCATTGCGCGCAATGAGATTGCCCGCCTTGCGTGCGGCGGACACGGCGATGTTGATAAAGGGATGCATGCGCGGAAAAGCGGCAACAGCGGGCCGCTAGAATAGCACGCATGGACGACTCTCCGAGACAGCCTCAGCCTGCCGATTCCGCCGTACCGACGGTCGTGAACCGCACCCGCATCGTGCTCGTGCGGCCCCAGCATCCCGGCAACATAGGTTCCACCGCGCGGGCCATGAAGAATATGGGTCTGCGTGATCTGGTGCTGGTGCAGCCGCGCAAGTTTCCGCACGCGCAGGCCACGGCGCTGGCGGCGGGTGCTGCCGACTTGCTGGAGCAGGCGCGGATCGTTGAAACGCTGCCTGAAGCCTTGACAGGTTGCGTGCACGTCGCCGGCACCACGGCGCGCAGCCGCTACCTGAGCCAGCCGGTCTACACGCCGCGCGAATGGGTGGCACGCTGCACGGCCCGCGTTGCCGAAGGGCCGGTTGCCCTGCTGTTCGGCTGCGAGCGCACAGGGCTGACGAACGAGGAACTGGACGAAGCCCAGGAGCTGGTGTCCATTCCGGTGGACGCGGCCTATCCGTCGCTCAACCTCGCCCAGGCCGTGCAGGTAATGTGCTACGAACTGCACCAGGGGCAACCGGCGGCGCTTGCCACGACGGTGCGCGACGTCGTGCCGCAACTCGAGATGGACCGTTTCTACGGGCATTTAGAACGCACACTGGTGCTGACGGAATTCCTTGATCCCGCGAATCCGCGCTTCCTGATGCGCCGCCTGCGCCTGCTGTTTGGCCGGCTGGAGCCGAACGCGAACGAGATGAACATCCTGCGCGGCATCCTCACTTCCGTGGAGACACGCATCCACGGGCACGACAAGGCGCTGCGCTAAACTGTCGCACGACAGCGAGGGGTTCATGTTCAGCCGCATCCGCGAAGACATCGACAGCGTTTTCCACCGCGACCCGGCTGCCCGCAATGCATGGGAGGTGCTCACGCTCTACCCCGGCATGCAGGCGGTGTGGGCGCATCGCGTCAGCCACTGGTTGTGGCGCCACGGCTGGAAGTGGCTGGCGCGGGCCAACGCGAACCTGGCGCGCTGGCTGACGGGCATCGAAATTCATCCCGGCGCGCAGATCGGTCGCCGCCTGTTCATCGACCACGGGCTGGGCGTCGTCATCGGCGAAACCGCGGAGATTGGCGACGATGTGACGCTCTACCACGGCGTCACGCTCGGCGGGACAAGCTGGAACAAGGGCAAGCGCCACCCCACGCTCGGCAATGGCGTTGTGGTCGGTGCCGGCGCCAAGATCCTCGGCCCCATCACCGTAGGCGCGGATGCCCGCGTCGGCTCCAATTCCGTGGTGGTGCGCGATGTGCCGCCGGGCAAGACAGTGGTCGGCCTGCCGGGACGTGTGGTGGTGGACACCCCGCCATCGGAAAAATTGCTGCGCTTTGCCGAGAAGATGGGCTTCGACGCCTACGGCCTGACGCGCGACACGCCGGACCCGGTCGCCAATGCCATCGGCCGGATTCTCGATCACATCCAGCAGCTCGACGAGCGCATCGTCACGCTGTGTGCTGCGGTGCACCGCCTCGATGCGGATGCGCCGGAGAACGGCATGCCGAAACTCGACGTGCCGGAGTTCTGCCAACCCGAGGCTGCGCCGGAAACCGAGGAAAAGGCAACGGCCGACCCGCTGTCGGGGCAGCACGGCTGATGGCACAGCATGCAGCGGCAGATGGCACCGCCCCGTCAGCCCATACGCCGATCTACCTGGACTATGCGGCGACGACGCCCGTCGACCCGGCTGTGTTGCAGGCCATGCTGCACTGCCTGGAAACGGACGCCGGAGCGACGTGGGCGAATGCCGCGTCCGCCCACGCCGCCGGGCTGCAGGCGCGGGCCGTGGTGGAACACGCGCGCGAGCAGGTGGCGGCGCTGATCCACGCCACGCCGGGCGAGATCGTGTTCACGTCCGGCGCCACGGAATCCAACAACCTGGCCATCAAGGGTGCGGTGGAGTTCAACCGCACTGCAGATCGTCCGGCCCATCTCGTCACTTCACGTACCGAGCACCGCTGCGTGCTGGACACCTGCCGCTGGCTGGAAACGCGCGGCGTGCGCGTTACCTGGCTGGTGCCGGGGCCGGATGGGCGTGTCGATCCAGCCCAGGTGCTGGCGGCGCTGCGCCCGGAAACGCTGCTGGTGTCGCTCATGTGGGTGAACAACGAAACCGGCGCCGTCAACGATATCGCCGCGCTGGCCCCGGAGCTGCGGGCGCGGGGCGTGATGCTGCACGTGGATGCGGTGCAGGCGGCCGGCAAGCTGGCGATCGACGTGCAACAGGTCCCGGTCGACTTGCTGTCGCTGTCCGCGCACAAGATCTACGGGCCGAAGGGTATCGGCGCGCTGTTCGTGCGGCGGCGTCCACGTGCGCGGCTGGCGCCGCAGATGCACGGCGGTGGCCACGAGCAGGGCATGCGCTCCGGAACGCTGGCGAATCATCAGATCGCCGGTTTCGGCGTGGCTTGCGAACTGGCCGCGCAGCGCCAGTCGGTCGATGCCCGGCGCATGGCTGGTTTGCGTGAACGGCTGTGGGTCAGTATTTCCGGCCCCCTGCCGCAAGTGCTGCGCAACGGCCCCGACCCCGCGCTACCCGGCGCGTGTGCACCGCACGTGCTGAACGTGAGCTTTGCCGGCGTGGATGGCGAAGCGCTGCGCTCCAGCCTGCCGGAAATCGCCGTGTCCAGTGGTTCTGCGTGCTCATCCGCGACGGCGGAACCGTCCTATGTGTTGCGGGCGCTGGGGCGCGATGACATCTTGGCGGATGCCAGTCTGCGTTTCTCGCTGGGACGCATGACGATGGCTACCGAAGTCGATGCCGTCGCCGCAGCCGTGGTCGCAGCCGTGCAGCGCCTGCGTGCCCTGTCGCCGCTGTGGACGGACGCCGTGCCGCCGGCTGCGGCCACTGCCGTACCGAATGATCCGTTCGATTATTCCCCTGTGGTCTGGGAGAACTTCTGGCGTGCCGCACCCGCTCCACTGGCGCAGGATGCCGCCACGGTACAGGTGCAAACGCCTGCTTCCCGTGCCGTGTTGGCGCTTGGCGTGCGCTGCGTCGACGGCACCGTGGTGGAAGCAGGATTTCGCGCCTTCGGCGATCCGACCACGATTGCCGTCGGCGCGTGGCTGGCCCGCCAGTGCCGCGGTCAGCGCGTGGACACATTGGCTGGGTTGACCGCTGTCGCGATTCGTGCGGCACTCGGGATCGGTGAGGACCGCCTGCATTGCAGCCTGCTCGGCGAGGATGCCGTGCGGGCCTTGCTGCGGCGATTGGCGGAAGACGGCCGGACCGGGCACGGGCCGCAACCGGCTGCGGCTGCACCACCGCAGTGGTAGGAAACGCGGAATAAGCTACTGCGCTCGGCATCTCGCGCGAGGGCGATGCTCGGAATCCTCATGTCCCCAACGTACACTGCGGTTCCTGCGCTTGCCTTCGCTCGCGACGCTTATTCAGCGTTTCCCTAGGAAGAAGCCCCGCTCCATTGCCTGGCCTGTCGTGACGGCGGTTGCCGGTTGCCCTAAAATTAACGCTTTGCGTCACTATTTGGTGGCATCTGTCCACCCGCTAGCAAGGAACAATCATGGCTGTCGAACGTACGCTTTCCATCATCAAGCCCGATGCCGTCGCGAAGAACGTGATCGGCGGGATCTACAGCCGCTTCGAGAAAGCCGGGCTGCGCGTCGTCGCCGCGCGCATGGTGCACCTGACGCAGGCGGATGCCGAAGGCTTCTATGCCGTGCATCGGGCGCGGCCGTTCTTCCGCGATCTCGTCACGTTCATGACCTCTGGCCCGGTGTTGATCCAGGTACTGGAAGGCGAAAACGCCGTGGCGAAACACCGCGAGATCATGGGCGCGACCGACCCGAAGAAGGCAGCGCCGGGCACGATCCGCGCGGATTTCGCTGACTCCATCGACGAAAATGCGGTCCATGGTTCTGACAGCCTGGAGAACGCGGTGGTCGAGATCGCCTATTTCTTCCGCACCACGGACCTGTGCCCGCGCACACGCTGAGGCGCGCCGATTTCCCCGTGAACGCAACCCTGCCGGACGCCATGCCTCCCATCCCGCTCGCTCAGCTTGCGGGCGGTGTGCCGGCAAGCGTGGGTGAAGCGGAGAATCTGTTCGGGCTGGACCGCGACGGTCTGCGCGCACAGTTCTCGGCGCTGGGGCAGGCACCGTGGCGTGCCGACCAGGTGATGCAGTGGATCTATCGCCGCGGTGTCGATGATTTCGACGCCATGACGAATCTCGGCAAGTCCCTGCGCACGGAACTTGCCGGGCACTTCCGCATCCACCTGCCGCAGTGCATTGCCGGCCAGCGCTCCGCCGACGGCACGCGCAAGTGGGTGCTGCAGCTCGAAGCCCGCGACGGCCGCCCGCCGGCTGCCATCGAAACCGTCTACATCCCGGAAGATGGCCGTGGCACGCTGTGCATTTCCTCGCAGGCGGGCTGCGCGATGGACTGCTCCTTCTGTTCCACGGCGCAGGGCGGGTTTTCGCGCAACCTGACGACCGCGGAGATCATTGCGCAAGTGTGGTTTGCCGCCAAGACGCTGGCTGCCTCTCCCGTGGCGGAACCGGCGGCGCGTGGGCGCCAGCCGCTGCTGCGCGAAGGCGAGGTGATTTCCAACGTCGTCTTCATGGGCATGGGTGAACCGCTGGCGAACTACGCGAACGTGCTCACGGCGCTGCGCATCCTGCTGGACGACTTCGGTTTCGGCTTGTCCAAGCGCCGCGTCACGGTATCCACGTCCGGGCTGGTGCCGTTCATCGACCGTCTGTCCGTGGATGTCGACACGGCGCTGGCCATTTCCCTGCACGCGCCGGATGACGCCCTGCGCGACCAGCTCGTGCCGCTGAACCGCAAGTATCCGATCGCGGAACTCATGGCTGCTTGCCGGCGCTACGTGGCGGGCAAGGACCGCAAGACGCACATCGTCTACGAATACGTCATGCTGGATGGTGTGAACGACCAGCCGGAACGTGCCAGCCAGCTCGCCCGCCTGCTGGGCGACATGCCGGCCAAGATCAACCTCATTCCCTTCAACCCGTTTCCCGGCACGCACTACCGGCGTTCGCCGCCGGACGTGATTGCCCGCTTCGTCGATATCCTGCACCGCAAGGGCATCGTGGCCACCACACGCCGCACGCGCGGTGACGATATCGACGCGGCCTGCGGCCAGCTCGTCGGACGAATCAAGTCGCGCCAGAAGCACCGGCTCGGCGATCTGGCGGTCAAAGCCTCGTGATGAGTGCACACATCGCAGGAAGCCACCGGTTCGCAAACCCTGCGCTGTGCGTTGCGGTGGCGCTGGTCTTCGCGTTGCCGCTGGTGGGCTGCATCACCGAAGGCACGGGGCTTGCGCAGGCCAAGCCGGACATGGCGCGTGCCGCGGAATTGAATACCCAGCTCGGGGTCAGCTATGCCCGCGAGGGGGATCTTGCGCTGGCGCGCAAGAAGCTCGAGCAGGCGGTCAGGCAGCGCGACGACTATGCGCCGGCGCACGTCGCGCTGGCCTACGTATATGCCCAGACCGGCGCCGCCGCGGCGGCGGAACAGGAATATCGTCGCGCGCTGAAGCTGGCGCCGAACGACCCCGATACGCAGAACAATTTCGGCGCCTTCCTGTGCGCGAATGGCGAGGGGGACAAGGCACGTGCCTATTTTCAGCGCGCACTGGCGAACCCCGACTACGCCACGCCCGCCGCCGCCTGGACGAATGCCGGCGTTTGTGCGCGCAAGCAGAAACACGACGACGTGGCCCAGCAGGATTTCACGAATGCGCTGCGCGCGGATCCGAAATTTGCCCAGGCGATCGAGCAGCTTGCGCTGTTGAGCTTTGATCACGGGCAGTACGCACGCGCCCAGATGCTGGAGCGGCAGTACGCTGCAGTGGCGCACCCCGGGCCGGAGATGCTGTTGCTGTCCGCACGCACCGAACGGGCGCTGGGCAATGCTGCGCGGGCGCGTGCGATTGAAGTACAGTTGATCCAGATCTATCCGCAGTCGCCACAAGCGGCGCAAGTCAGCGAACCCAAACCATGAGCTCCGATTTTCCATCCGGGCAGCCTGATTCCAGCGCCCCGCAAGCTGGCGTATCCACCCTCGAGCCGGATGGCCCGGGGCGGTTGATTCGGGCGGCACGGGAGCGGGCGCAGATTTCGCTTGAAGAGTTGGCCGCCCAGACGAAGCTGGCGCGCCCGACGCTGGAGGCGCTGGAACGGGACGATTTTTCCCGGCTCTCGGAACCGGTTTACGTCCAGGGCTATTACCGCAAATGCGCAAAAGCCTTGGGGCTGTCCGCAGATACCCTGGTTGCGGCTTACCAGCGGCTGGCGCATCCCGGGCGGGCGCCGGTGCCGTCCAAGCTGCTGCTGGCGGGTGAAAGCAGCGAGCTGGCGGGGAGCGGACGCTCGCGGATTTCCGGGTGGTGGGTCGCGCTTGTGATCGTGGCGGGCGTCCTGCTGTTGCTGTGGGCTGCCGGCCGTTTCGTGCGCACGCCTTCTCTGGCCGAAGCCACGACGGGAACCTCGGCGCCGATCCCGGCCCCACAGAGTTCCGTCCCTGCAGCCGCAGGTAGTCCGTCCGAGGCTGCAGCTGAGTCCCCGGTTGGCATGTCCGATGCGGCCACGGGTACGGAAGCTTCGGTGGCTGGTGCCGCCGATGCCACCGCGACCGCTCCGCAGTCGCCGGATTCACCCGCCGGCACGCCGATCGCAGCGCCCGCAGCCTCCGCCGCGCCATCGGCGCCTGTGGATGGCGCACTGCCGCCAGCAGCGGCTGCCGAAGCGGATGCGGTGGCAGCTCCTGCCGCTACGGAAAGCAACCTGGAGTTGAAGTTCAACGCCAGTTCATGGGTGCGTATCACCGACGCGAAAGGCACCGTGTTGCTGTCGGGAACCCAGCACGCGGGGCAGAGCAAATCGGTCACCGGTGTCGCGCCCTACGCTCTGGTGGTTGGCAATGCGCATGAAGTGCAGGTGTTCTACGACGGCAAGCCGGTGGCTTTCACGTCGTATATCTCGCCGAATTCAACGGCCCGTTTTGCGGTGCCGTGAGGCCCGGGGCCGCGTGCCCCATTTCCCGGATTCCAGGATTGAGTGATGACTGCGCGTGTCCAGGCCGTTCGTGGCATGAACGATGTCCTGCCCCCCGAAACGGGTGTGTGGCAGCACGTCCGCGACTGCGCGCGTACAGTCATGGAGAGCTACGGCTACGGCGAGATCCTGCTGCCGCTGGTGGAACGGGCGGAACTCTTCAACCGCGCGGTGGGCGAGGTCACCGACGTGGTCGAAAAGGAAATGTACGTGTTCGAGGACCGTGGCGGCGAGGCGCTGGCGCTGCGGCCCGAGGGCACGGCGGGTTGCGTGCGGGCCTGCATCGAGCACGGCCTGCTGCACAACCAGCAGCAGCGTTTCTGGTATTTCGGCCCAATGTTCCGCTATGAACGCCCGCAGGCTGGCCGTTACCGGCAGTTCCATCAAGTCGGTGTCGAGGCCTACGGCATGGCCGGACCAGACATCGATGTCGAGGTCATCGCCGCAGGCAGTCGTTTCCTGCGTCGGCTCGGTTTCCGCGGGCTCCAGTTGCACCTGAATTCGCTCGGCACGCCGGCGGTGCGTACTGCGTATCGACAGGCGTTGGTCGATTTCCTGCAAGCCCACGCGCCACAGCTAGACGCGGATTCACAGCAGCGCATCGCCCGCAACCCGCTGCGCGTGCTGGACTCCAAGGTGCCGGCCACGCAAGCAATCCTTGCCGATGCGCCGTCGATCCTGGATTATCTGGACACACCGAGCCGCGTCCACTTCGATGGCCTGCAGCAGGGCTTGTCCGACCTGGGCATCGCCTGCGTCGTGGACCCGCGACTGGTGCGCGGACTGGACTACTACACGCATGGCGTCTTTGAATGGCAGACGACGGAGCTCGGCGCACAGGGCACGGTCTGCGCCGGCGGCCGTTATGACGGCCTGGTGGAGCAGCTGGGTGGCGAACCCACGCCCGCCGTCGGGTTCGCCAGTGGTGTGGAACGGCTGGTGCTGCTGTTGCAGCAACAGGCTGCGGCTGCGACCGGAGCACTGCAGGTCTACGTATGCGGGCTTGACGCTGAATCCCAGCGCGTGGCGCTGCGCGAATGCGAACGTGTCCGCGATGCGCTGCCGGCGCTGCAGATGCTCGTACACGCCGGCGGCGGCAGCCTGAAAAGCCAATTGCGGCGCGCCAACGCCAGCGGCGCACGTTACGCGCTGGTGCTGGGCAGCCGCGAAGTCGAAGACGGCGTCGTTCAAGTAAAATCGCTGCGTGGCGAGCGTGAACCGGAACTCGTTGCATGGCGCGATGTGGCGCCGCGGCTGATGGAATATCTCGCCGCTCCACCGGTATCTGCAGAGATTTGAATGACGTGAGCAACGGATACGGCGACGCCGAACAACTTGAAGTTTTGCATCAGTGGTGGACGGACAACTGGAAGGCGCTCGTCGCTGGTCTGGTGCTCGGCGTGGGCGGCATCTTCGGCTGGCAGAGCTGGAATGCCCACCGTGCCGAGCACCGCGCCGCGGCAGCCAACATGTTCGTCGACTTCCAGCAGGCGCTGATCGGTGACAAGGACAGCGACGTCCGCGCTATCGTCGAGAAGCTGACGAAGGACTATGCCGACACACCCTACGCAGCAGACGCCCAGCTCAAGCTCGCGCAGGCGGACGTTTCGCATGCCCGCTTCGAGGACGCGGCCAGCCGGCTGCAGTGGGTGGCGGATCACGGCAACGATTCGGGCACGCGCAACGTCGCGCAGCTACGCCGTGCAGCGGTGCTGTGGCAGCTTGGCAAAACCGATGAGGCCTTGAAGCAGCTGGCGCATCCGGTACCGGAATTTGCAGGGCTGTTTGCCGCCTTGCGCGGCGACATCGA
Organism: Nevskiaceae bacterium; assembly: GCA_004298465.1. Lineage (GTDB taxonomy): Bacteria > Pseudomonadota > Gammaproteobacteria > Nevskiales > Nevskiaceae > SCRT01. The sequence continues at coordinate 86,300 of SCRT01000004.1, forward strand.
ATTGTCCGCGGGAAACCGCGATGCGGCACGCAAGGCCTACACCGAAGCGCTCGCGGCGCTGCCGGCAGATTCGGCCGGCCGTCCCACCATTCAACAGAAGCGGGATGACCTGGCGGTCGCCGTGGCGGAACACAAATGAGACTACGAGGCGTTGGCGTTGCCGTACTGGCGTTGGCCGCGGTCGGGCTGGCGGGGTGCAAGACCACTGGAATCGTCCGCACACCGACGCCCCTTGCCGAGCTTGAGCACCCGCAGTTGCAGATCGAGAAACTGTGGTCGGCGCATATTGGCGATGGTAGCGGGGGCTTGTTTTCCGGCCTGCGGATCGCGGTGGCGGAAGATGCCGTCTTCACTGGCTCGGTCGACGGCGAGGCGGAGGCCTTCGATCCCGCGACCGGCAAGCGGATCTGGCGCGTGGACACCAAGGCCCGGCTGATTTCGGGCCCGACACTCGATGGTCCGCAAGTCCTGTTCGGCACTCTGGATGCCGAAGTCATCGCACTGGACCGCGCGACCGGCAAGCAGTTGTGGGTGGGCAAGGCGTCCAGCGAAGTGCTGGCTCCGCCGGTGGGCGACCAGCGTGTCGTGGTGGTCCGCAGCGTGGATGGCCGCGTCTATGGCCTGAATGCTTCCGACGGCCAGCGTCTGTGGAGTTTTTCGCGAGCTGAGCCGCGGTTGACCCTGCGTGGACAGTCGGCCCCGCTGCTGGTGGGCGGCAACGTGCTGATCGGCCAGGATGACGGCACCGTCAATGCGCTGGATGTGATGACAGGCAAGGTGTTGTGGCAGCAGGCGATCGCCATTCCTACCGGCCGTTCCGAGCTGGCGCGGATGGCGGACATCGATGCGGATCTGCTGCCCAGCGCGGGTGGCATCTACGTCGTGAGCTATGGCGATACCGTGGCGCTTATCAACCCCGATCGCGGCGAGATCAGTTGGAAGCGTTCCGTGCGGGCGTGGGCCGGCATGGCGCTCGCCCCCGGCGGCAATACCCTGTACGTATCGGCCGACGATGGCGACATCTGGGCCCTGGATGCAGCGACGGGGGCACAGGCGTGGCGCGTCGAGTCCCTGCATTACCGCATGCCTTCCTCGCTGGCCGTGAACGGCGACACCATCGTGGCAGGCGATTTCCAGGGCTATCTGCACTGGCTCAGCCCCCAGGACGGCCGCATGGCGGGACGCGTGCGCCTCGGCGGGGATGCAATCGTGGCGGCGCCCGTTGCGGTCGGCGACATCGTCTATGCGATGGATGTTGCCGGGCACCTGGCGGCCTACAAGGTCAAAGCCGCAGCTGGCGGCTAGGAACAACCCGTGACCCGGCTGCCGGTGGTGGTGCTCGTCGGTCGGCCGAACGTCGGCAAGTCGACTCTATTCAACCGTCTGACGGGGACGCGCGACGCCCTCGTCGCCGACTTTGCCGGGCTGACGCGCGACCGGCAGTATGGCCATGGCGTCATCGATGGGCACCGCTTCATCGTGGTGGATACCGGCGGGTTGATGCCGAATGAAGGAGATCCGCTGGCGGTGCTGGCCGAGCAGCAAGCGCAGATCGCCATTGCGGAAGCCGATATCGTGATCCTGCTCGTCGATGCACAGGCCGGCTTGCTGCCGGCGGACCGTGACATCGCCGGAGCGCTGCGGCGCACCGGCAAGCCGCTCGCGTTGTGGGTCAACAAGGCGGAAGGCATGTCGGCGGTGCAGGTAGCTGAGTTCCATGCCCTGGGCCTGGGCGCCCCGCACGCGGTTTCGGCACAGCGTGGGGATGGTGTTGCGGAGGGGCTGCAGCCGCTGCTGGCATCAGCTCCTGCAGAGGATGAGACGGAGGACGCAGGGACAGCCGACTGTATTCGAGTGGCCGTCATTGGTCGGCCGAACGCCGGCAAATCCACGCTCATCAACCGCCTCGTCGGCGCGGACCGGCTGCTGGCCTCGGATACGCCGGGCACGACGCGCGATGCGATCCGTGTGCCGTTCGAATGGGGCGGGCAGGCATACGAGTTTGTCGATACGGCCGGGATTCGCCGCCGTGCACGAACCGGAGAAGCGCTCGAGAAGTTTTCCATCGTCAAGGCACTGCAGGCCGTTGAAGCGGCCCATGTCGTGATCGTGGTGGTCGACGCCCAGGCCGAAATCGGCAGCCACGACGCCCGGCTCATGGGGCTGGTGGCGCAGCGCGGCCGCGCGATGGTGCTGGCGGTGAACAAGTGGGACGGGCTGGACGGCCACGCGCGCGACACGGTTGGGGACGCAGTCGACTATCGCCTGCCATTCCTTGCCTACGTGCCGCACCACATGATCTCCGCGCTGCACGGTTCCGGCCTGCGCGAACTCATGGACTCGGTGGTCAAGGCGTGGCGCGCAACGACGCGCGAACTGCCCACGCCGGAGCTGAATCGCGTGTTGATGGCGGCGGTGGAACGCCACGCGCCGGCCGCGGTGCTGGGGCGGCGCATCAAGCTGCGCTATGCCCACCAGGCGGGGCGCAATCCGCCCATCATCATGATTCACGGCAACCAGACGGAGCGCCTGCAGGACAGCTACAAGTCCTACCTTGCAAACGTGTTCCGCGAGGCGTTCCAGTTGACCGGCGTGCCGCTGCACCTGCAGTTCAAGACCGGCGAAAATCCGTACATGACGGGCAAGCGTCCGCGGGCGAACGATGTGGCGAAAGGGACGGCACGCAAGCGCGCCCGCCGCTCGCCGCGGCGTTGAGGCCCTGCGTTACTTGGGAACGTTGCGGCCGTAGAAGATTTCCAGGATCTCGCGATCCACGCGGTCGCGGATGCGCTTGGCTTCGCGCACTGGCAGTTCCGAGACGCCTTCGCCGAACAGATAGGTGTCCAGGTCCAGTTCCTTGAGCTTCATCTTCGTGTGGAAGATGTATTCCTGGTACACGTTGACGTCCACCATGTCGTAGCGGTGCATGACGTCGCGCGCGATGAAGTTCTGGATCGAGTCGATGTTGTGGTCGATGAAATGCTTCGTGCCGCGGACGTTGCGCGTGAAGCCGCGCACCCGGTAGTCCATCACCACGATGTCGGACTCGAAACTCTTGATGAGGAAATTCAGCGCGTTCAACGGGCTGATGCGGCCACAGGTTGAAACATCGATGTCGGCGCGGAACGTGCTGATGCCGTTGTCCGGGTGTGCTTCCGGGTAGGTGTGGACCGTGATGTGGCTCTTGTCCAGATGTGCCACCACGCTGTCCTTCGTCTTGACACCGACCTTCGTCTTGCCCTTGGCCTTTGGCGGCAAGCCTTCTTCGTGGCTGCCTTCGGAGATCAGCATCGTCACCGACGCACCCTGCGGTTCGTAGTCTTGGCGCGCGATGTTCAAGATATTCGCGCCGATGATGTGGCTGACTTCCGTCAGGATCGTCGTCAAACGCTCAGCGTTGTAGGCCTCGTCGATGTATTCGAGGTATTCCTGCTGGTGCTCGTGCGTGCGCGCATAACAGATGTCATAGATATTGAAGCTGAGCGTTTTGGTCAGGTTGTTGAAGCCGAACAGCTTCAGCTTCGGGTTGCTGGTGCGCTTGGTCAACACGAGCCCTCGTAGGACGGAGAAACGGATGCCGCAGCCAGCCGCTGCGAAGTGTCCATTATCCACCACAACCACGTGTCCGTGGGAAGGCTGTCGGCCGCTTCTAGCGGACTTTTCCGGCTTTCCACGAGCTCTGGCGCGAGGTGGCTTCGGTGCGTCAGCCCAGGGTGGTTTCGTCGCCGGCAATCTCGTAGCCGTGCGTGATCTTCACGTCCGGGGCCAGCGACGCGATGGCAGAACAATATTTTTCCACCGACAGCTGGACGGCGCGGCTCACGCTGGCCTCCGTCAGGCCGTTGCCGGCCACGATGAACTGCAGGTGGATGGCTGTGTAGGGCTTGGGTGTGCCGGTCTCCGCGCGCGTGCCGGCCAGTTTCACCTCACAGCTTGCAAGCTTCTGGCGTGTCTTGCGCAAGATCGACACCACGTCCATCGACGCACAGCTGCCCGCTGCCAGCAGCAGCAGTTCCATCGGACGCGGACCGAGATTGCGCCCGCCGATTTCCTGCGAGCCGTCCACCACCAGCGCGTGGCCGCTTGCCGTTTCCGCCATGAACGCAGCGTTTTCGATCCAGCGCAGCCGAGCTTCCATCAGGTTTCCCTCGTCAACTCCGTGCCGTGTGCGGTACGCACGACAGCGTGCGGCAGGATAGCAGGCGCCGCGGCACAGGGGGCAGTCATTGCCTAGCCCCGCCGAAGAAAGGCCGCTGCAGTTCGGCGATCATCGCGCTCATGAAACGCGCGGCCTCGCTGCCGGTGACGCAGCGGTGGTCGAAGGTCAGCGACAGCGGCAGCACGCGGGCAACGGCGGGCGCGTGGTCGACGGCGACGACGGTTTCGCGCACGGCGCCGGCGGCGACGATGGCGACGGTGGGCGGCACCACGACCGGCGTGGCGTAGCGCCCGCCGAAGCGGCCGTAGTTCGATAGCGTGATGGAATAGCCGCGCAGGTTTTCCAGTGCCACGGTGCGGTTCGCGGCATCGGCCTTCATGCGCTCGAGGCCGGTGCGCAGGCTGGCGTCGTCGCGGGCACCGACGTCGGCAAGCAGGCACACGAACAGGCCTTCGGCCGTGTCGACGGCGACGCCGAGGTCGATGGCCTTCAGCACGCGCCGGCCGATGGCCGTCGGGTCGTACCACGCATTGAGCGCCGGTTCCGCCCGGCAGGCGGCGACGATGGCGTGGATCAGGCGCAGCGTCACGTCCTGTTCTCCGCGCCACGCGGCGAGCACGGCATCGTCCATCAGCGTGCAGGGCATTACTTCATCGCGTGCCTGGCTCATCGTGTGCGCCATCGCCCGGCGCGGCCCGTGCAGGGCCTGCAGCGGTCCGACGGCGGCCAGCACGCGGTGTACGCGCTGCACGTCGGCGGCTGTCACGACGCCGCCCGGCCCGCTGGGCGTGACGACGGTGAGATCGACGTCCAGCTTGTGTGCCAGTGCGCGCACGGCGGGTGTGGCGCGCACGCCGGCAGCGGTGCCGACGCGGCTCGCCGCTTCCTTGCGGATTTCATCGCTGCGCGTCGTGGCGCCAACGATGACGCCGGAGTCGCGCAGCGGTGCGGCGGAAGGACTTGGGGAAGCCTTGCCGGGTACCTTTTGAGGTGGGCGTGGAGGGCTCACCGCGCCAGTGGTCGGCGCTGCCTTGCCGCCGGCGAATTCCACCAGCACGGCGCCGACCGCCACGATGTCGCCCACCTTGCCGTGCCGCTTGAGGATACGTCCCGCCCGCGGGCTGGGAATTTCCACCACCGCCTTGTCGGTCTCCACGGAAAGCAGCGGCTGGTCGGCCGCAACCGTGTCGCCGTTCTCGACCAGCCATTCGCGGATCTCGGCCTCGGCAAGGCCTTCGCCCAGGTCCGGAAGCTTGAATGCCGACATGCTGTTCTTCTCCTTGTGTGGTGGGGCGGGCGTCAACCCAGCGGCGCAATTTCCAGCGTCTTGCGAACGGCCGACAAGATGCGGCCGACGTCGGGAATGAAGCGTGCCTCGGTGCGCGCGAGCGGCATGATGGTGTCGTAGCCGGATACGCGTGCGATAGGCGCGAACAGGTTCATCATCGCGTGCTCGGCCAGCTCGGCGGCAATCTCGGAAGCCCAGCCGCCGGCGCGCGGGGATTCCTCGACAATCACGCAGCGGCCGGTCTTCGCCACCGACGCGACGAGCGTCTGGGTGTCCAGCGGCTTCAAGGTGGCCACGTCGATGACTTCGGCGTCGACCCCGTCGGCGGCGAGCTGGTCGGCGGCGATGCGGACTTCGTGCATCATGCCGCCCCACGAGATGAGCGTCAGGTCCGTGCCTTCGCGCTCCACGAAGCAGGTGTCCAGCGGCGCGGCGATGCCGTCGTCGGCCACGGCTTCGCGGAACAGGCGGTAGCAGCGTGCCGGTTCCAGGAACACCACCGGGTCCGGGTCGCGGATCGCCGCCAGCAGCAGCCCGTAGGCGCGCGCCGGCGTGGACGGCACCACGACGCGCAGGCCGGGCACGTGGGCGAAGAAGGCTTCCACCGATTCGGAGTGATGCTCTGGCGCGTGGATGCCGCCGCCGTTCGGTGCGCGGATGACCATGGGGCAGGTGATGCGCCCGTGCGTGCGGTGGCGCAGCCGCGCGGCGTGGTTCGCGAGCTGGTCGAGGCAGGAATACATGAAGCCGGAGAACTGGATTTCCGCGACCGGCTTGAGGCCCTGCGTGGCCATGCCGATGGCCATGGCGGAAATCAGCAGTTCCGCCAGCGGCGTGTCGATCACGCGCCCGGGGCCGAACTTTTCCTGCAGGCCGACGGTGGCGCGGAACACGCCGCCGTTGGCGCCGACGTCCTCCCCGAGCACCACGACGTTCTCGTCGCGCGCCATTTCGTGGTGCAGCGCCAGGTTGATGGCTTCGACGAGCGTGACCTCGGCTGCCTTGCGCCTTGCCATGTCAAGCCTCCCCGCCGCCGGCTGCGGCAAAGGCCTGAGCATGTAGAGCGGGCGGAAGTTCGGCGTACAGCGCGTCGAACAAGGCTTCCGGCGGCGGCGCCGGCGTCGCAAGGAAAGTCTTGACGGCGACGCCCACTTCAGCGGCGACCTCGGCCTGCAACCGGGTTTCATCCTGCGCCGTGAAGCCGCACTGCGCTTCCAGCCAGGCGTGCAGGCGCGCCAGCGGGTCGTGCTTGCGGGCGGTGTCGACTTCGGCGGCATCGCGGTAGCGGCGGGCGTCGTCGGCCGTGGTGTGGTCGGCGAGACGGTAGGTCAGGGCTTCGACGAGCTGCGGGCCTGCGCCGCTGCGGGCGCGCGCCAGCGCGGTTTCGATCACGTGGCAGGTGGCGATCAAGTCGTTGCCGTCCACCTGCTCACCGACGATTCCGCCGGCCAGACCTTTCTGGGCCAGCGTGACGGCCGCGCACTGGCGGGAGCGCGGCAGGGAAATCGCCCACTGGTTGTTGATGATGACGAACACGACCGGCAGCTTCCATACGCCGGCAGCCGAGACCGCCTCCGCGAAATCGCCCTTGGAGCTGGCCCCGTCGCCACAGGTGACGAGCGTGGCGCGCTTTTCATGGCGCAGCTGCATCGCGTAGGCCACGCCGAGCGCCTGCGGAACCTGGCTTGCGACCGGCACGGCGAAGGGAAAGTCGTGGAACGCCGGCACCGTGCGCGGCCACGCCATGCCGCGTTCGTCGCCGCCCCAGTATTGCAGGATCTGTGCCATCGGGACGCCGCGCGCCAGCGGCACGCCGCACTCGCGATAGTTGCCGAGGTAGACGTCGTCGCGCGCCAGGCCCAGCCCGATGGCGGCGTTCACGGCTTCCTGCCCCAGTCCGGAAGCGTAGGTGCCGAGCTGGCCGGTGCGCTGCAGGGCCACGGCCTTGTTTTCGAAAGCCCGGATCCGCGCCATCAGCCGGTAGGCGTGCAGCAGGCGTTGCGGGCGGCGCGCAGCGGCAGGAAGGCGGCATAGTGGCCGGCCATCGTCATCGAGAAAGCGCGTCAGGAAGATCTCGAAGCTTGCGACGCGTGTGCGTGCCTCATCGGGTGTCTGCATGCTGTTCTCCTGCCCTGCCCGTACCTGTGGTTATAGGTCGCTGGGGGTGATCCCGCAACCCGTGGAGCGGGACGCGATGGGTCGGTGCAGGTTTGTTAATCTGCCATATCCATTCCACAGCGTCGTGTCGTTGCCGAGCCGGTGAGGCGGTGCAACGTATGGCGGGCGAGAGCGTGCAATGACAGGTGATTCCGGCCGGGTTTCCGATCTGCTCGAAGTGTCTGCAGGTACGTCGATCGTGGGCTTCAGGCAGGCATTGAAGACTGCCGCGCGCACTGGAGCCTGAACATGCACATCGAAGTCGATGGCTGCGAAATCTATGCCGACAGCGCCGGCCAGCCTTTCAAGCCGGAGCAGCCGAGCGTGATTTTCCTTCACGGCGTGCTGAACGACCACAGCGTGTGGGCCGGGCAGATCAGCGGCTTTGCCGGCAACGGCTGGAACGCGCTTGCCGTCGACCTGCCTGGCCACGGCCGCAGCGCCGGCCAGCCGCCAGCAAGTGTGGAAGACGCGGCGGCGTGGGTCATCGCTCTGCTCGATGCTTTGAGCATTGAACATGCGGCGCTGGTGGGACACAGCTTCGGGTCGCTCATCGCACTGGAAGCGGCGGCGCAGGCGCCGCAGCGCGTCGACCACCTCGTGCTGGCCGGCACTGCTTTCCCTATGCGGGTGTCGCCGGCGTTGCTGGAGGCTGCACTCGATGACCCCGAGAAAGGCATGGACCTGGTCAACCGGTTCTCGCACAGCGCACTGCCTTCGTCAGCCCCGGACACCGAGCGTTACAAAGCGGCGCGGGCGCTGATGCAACGCGTGCTGGCCAGCAATCCGGCCGTCAACGTGTTTCATCGCGGCCTTGTCGCCTGCGACCGCTATGCGAATGGTGTGGCGGCGATGGCGGCCGTGGGATGCCCGACGCTGTTCCTCATCGGCCAGCACGACCGCATGGCGGCGCCCCGGTCGGCCCGTGCCCTGGCCGCGCACGCCCGGCAGGCACACAGCGTGGAACTGGACGCCGGCCATGCGCTGATGAGCGAGAAGCCAGACGAGATGCGGGATGCGCTGCGGGCGTTTCTGATGGAAAACGTTGGTGCCCAACCGCGCTGATGGTCCAGGGATGCGCAGATCGGGTACAGATTGTCGTGTCGCCAAATGGTGGCCGGCCGTCAATATCCACTGAAACCCTGCAGCAGCCAAACGCGGTAATCCAGCGCCCAGTCGGCGTGGATCGGCACGTGGATGGCCCCAAGCGGTGTGACGGTAGCGAAGTGCCTGCGCATGGCGGCGGGGATTTCATCGTCACCCGTGAAGTAGAGGAAATCGTGGCCCTGCTTGTCGTCTAGCGTGGGGGTCAGCGTGTACTGGTCGTGCACGTTGCCCGCGGGGTTCCATTCCAGCGTGCGGGCGCCTTCGGGGCGGGCGTAGTACATGAGTTCGGCGACGGTGGCACGGTCGTCGGCAAGCGGAATGGCAGTCGCATGCGCCTGCATGTACACCTGCGCCTGGCGGCCGAACTCGGCCCAGCCGCGGACGCGCTTGTAGGGGTCGGTGTGGGCGGTGAGCGTGATGCCTGCCACCCGCGTCCAGGTGTCGAAGTGGTAGGCGACGGGCATGAGTGCGGCGTTGAGGACGAGCCCGCCCGCGAAGCAGCGCCAGATCCAGCGCTGCGCGGTGGGTCGACATGCCGCCATGATCGCCACGATGAACACGGTGGCGCTGGCATAGGTCATCGCCCCCCAGTTCGCGTTCGCGCGGCCGGCCAGTGCCTGCAGGCAGATGACGCCGAGGAAGGGAATGGCGAACAGCGCGAGGAAGCGCAGGCGTGGGTCGTTCCACCAGCGGGTGGGGCGGGCGAACGTAAGCCACAGCCAGGCGGCGAAGAACACCGGCCCCATAACCGCGAACTGGCTGCCGAAGAATTCGCCGAGATGATTCCAGTGCAGTCCGGCGTTCGTCTCCAGATGTGAGATCTGCTCGGTGTGGATGAGCGTGGGCCAGCCGTGCGCCGCGTTCCACAGCAGGTTGGGCAGGAAGATCGCTGCGGCGATCGCCATCGCCGTGTAGAGCCGCGGATTGCGGAAATGGCGGCGCAGCCCGGCGTCCGTCGCCAGGTGCAGCACCATGCAGACCACGAACAGGATCATCGTGTACTTCGTCTGCAGGCCCATGCCGCCGGCGAATCCGGCCACCAGCCACCAGCGCCATTCATCGGCCTCCAGCGCGCGCCAGTAGGCGTAGAGCGCGAGACACCAGAACAGGAAGAACGGCACGTCGGTGGAGATGATCAGTGACGAGAACGACACGCCGGGCAGCAGCAGGAACGCGGCGGCACTCCAGAACGCGATGCGGGCATCGAACAGGCGCCGGGCGAGGACGTGGATCAGCAGCGCGGAAAGCGGGTAGACGAGAAGCGCGCCGGCTTTCACCCAGAACACGCTGTTGCCACCGACCCAGGTGGTGAGGGCAATGAGCAGCGCGAGCACCGGTGGCTTGGAGTAGTAGCCCCAGTCGAGGTCCTTGGCCCACGTCCAGTACTGGGCTTCGTCGACGTACAGGTCGAGGTGGCCGAAGCCCAGCACGAGGCCGCGGTAGAGCGTGAGCACGGCGATGAGGACGAGCGTGCGGATGAGCCACCGGTGGTCGGTGCGGACGGCGATTTCAGGCATGGGTGTGCACGGGTGGAACGTCCGGCATTCTATGCGGCGCGTGTGCTCTAATGCGCCGATGCGACACCCCTACGAGTTGTTTACCGGCCTGCGCTACACGCGTGCTAAGCGCCGCAACCACTTCATTTCCTTCATCTCCATCGCCTCCATGGCGGGCATTACCGTGGGCGTGATGGCGCTGATCGTGGTGCTGTCCGTGATGAACGGCTTCGAGGCCAAGCTGCGCGACAGCATTCTCGGCATGGCATCCGACGCCACGATCTCGGCGTTGTCGCCGGACGGCATGGTGGAATGGTCGCAGATCCGCACGCTGGCGCTGAACACGCCGGGCGTGACGGGGGCGGCGCCGTATGTATCCGGGCAGGGCATGCTGCGCGCCGGGGAAGCGCTGACCGGCGCGGAGCTGCGTGGCGTCGACCCGGCGCTGGAGACCACTGTGTCCGCTGTTGGCGAGCACATGAAGACAGGTTCGCTTGCGGCCCTGCGGCCCGGCAGCTACGGCATCGTGCTGGGGGCGGAACTGGCGCAGGTGCTGCACGTGGGGGTGGGCGATGCGGTGGATCTGATGATCCCGATGGCGGCCGTGACGCCAGCCGGCATCCTGCCGCGGTTCCGGCGTTTCACGGTGGCCGGCATCTTCCAGGTGGACAACTACCAGTACGACCGTGGCATGGCGCTGACCAACCTCCACGACCTCGCCACGCTGTACCGGATGGGTGATGCCGTAACCGGTGTGCGTCTGAAGGTGGCGGACGTGGAGCGCGCGCCGCAGGTGGCTCGTGCGCTCGCCGCCACATTGCCGGGGCTGTACTACGTCAGCGACTGGACGCAGACCAATGCCACGTTCTTCCAGGCCATCGGTACGGAAAAGACCGTGATGTTCATCATCCTGTCCTTCATCGTGCTGGTGGCAGTGTTCAACATCGTCTCCACGCTGGTGATGGTGGTGCAGGACAAGCAGTCCGACATCGCCATCCTGCGCACGCTCGGCGCCACGCCGCGCTCGATCATCGCCATCTTCATGGTGCAGGGTTCCATCATCGGCTTCGTCGGCACGGCGCTGGGCGTGTTCCTCGGCGTGCTGCTGGCGCTGAACGTGGAAACGCTGGTGCCGATCCTCGAGGTGCTGACCCACCACCAGTTCCTGAATCCGCAGATCTACTACATCAGCCAGCTGCCCTCGAAGCTGGAAGCGGGCGATGTTGTGCGCATCACGATCCTGGCGCTGGTGCTGGGCTTCTTCTCCACGCTGTATCCGGCGTGGCGCGCCTCCAAGGTTCAGCCGGCGGAGGCGCTGCGCTATGAATGAAATCCGCGGGACCGAAGTTCCGCAATCGGGCAGCGGCGAAACGGTGCTGGAGGCGGTCAACCTGAGCCGCACCTACGACGACGGCCACCTGCATCTGGATGTTTTCACGGGCCTGAACTTCGCGGTGCAGCGTGGTGAGCGCGTCGCCATCGTCGGCGCGTCGGGCAGCGGCAAGAGCACGCTGCTGCACCTGCTTGGCGGGCTGGACAAGCCAACGGCCGGTGAAGTGCGCGTGGTCGGGCAGACCATGAGCCAGCTGTCGGACGCCGCGCGCGGCAAGCTGCGCAACCGGGCGCTCGGCTTCGTGTACCAGTTCCACCACCTGCTGATGGAATTCACGGCGCTGGAGAATGTCGCCATGCCGCTCATCATCCGCCGCGTGCCGGTCGCCGAGGCGGAAGCGGCGGCGACGGATCTGCTCGACCGCGTCGGGCTCGGCGCGCGCCTGCAGCACAAGCCGGCGGAGCTGTCCGGCGGCGAGCGCCAGCGCGCGGCCGTGGCGCGTGCGCTCGTCACGCGGCCAGCGGTGGTGCTGGCCGACGAACCCACCGGCAACCTCGACACCGAAACCGCCGGGCGGGTGTTCGACCTGATGCTGGAATTGAACCACGTGCTCGGCACCAGTCTTGTCGTCGCCACGCACGACTTGCGTCTGGCCGCGCGCATGGACCGCGTGCTGTCGCTGGAGCGCGGCACGCTGCAGCCGCGCGTGCTTACCGGGAATGCCGCCGCCGGCTGAACGGGCCGCTCCTTCGGCGGCGGATGCGCCGCTGTTCCTGTGCCTGGCCGTCACGGCCGGCGTGATCGTGCTGCTGGCGCTGCCGGAAATCCCCGGTGCACCGTGGCTGCTGGCCGCTGCGCTGCCGGGCCTCGTGCCGTGGCGCGGGCGGCGCTGGCTGGCGCCGCTGTGTCTGGGCTTTCTGGTGACGGCCTGGAATGCCGGCGATCGGATCGACGACCGCTGGCCGGTCGCCCGCGACGGCGAAGTCGTCACGCTTACCGGTGCCGTTGCCGACCTGCCGCAGGCGCGCGGGGCGGGGCGCAGTGCCTCCGTGCGCTTCCTGTTCGAGCCGCAAGGCAATACCGCCCCGGCGCTGCCGCGACGCATCCGGGTGGCGTGGTACGACGGCCATGCCGTCGTGCGCGGCGGGGAATGCTGGCAGCTGGCGTTGAAGCTGCGGGCGCCGCATGGCAGCGCCAGCCCCGGCGCCTTCGACTACGAGCGTTGGCTGTTCATGAGCGGCATCGGTGCGACTGGCGTGGTGAAGACGGGAACCCCGTGCGGCGCGGCGCCGGGCTACACGTGGCTGCGCCTGCGCGCCGGGCTGCGCGACCGGCTGGATGGCTGGCTGCACGGCGTGCCGGGCCACGGGCTGGTGGATGGCCTGGTGCTGGGTGACCGGGCGCGGCTCGTGCAGCACGACTGGGACACGTTCCGCGAAACCGGCACCAGCCACTTGATGGCGGTGTCCGGCCTGCACCTCGGCATCGTGGCGGGGGCGGCGTATTTCCTGCTGCGCTGGCTGTGGGTGCTATGGCCGGGGCTGGCGCTGCGGCTGCCGGCGCAGAAGGCGGCGCTGGTCGGCTCCGTCGCCGTCGGCGTGCTGTACGCCGCGTTGTCCGGCTTTGCCGTGCCGGCGCTGCGTTCCGCCATCATGCTGGCGGTGGCGGCCTTCGCCCTGTTGCTGGGCGGGGCGCGTAGCCTGCCGCGCGCGCTGGCGCTGGCATGGCTCATCATCGTGCTGGCCGATCCCACCGTGCTGCTCGGCGCCAGCCTGTGGCTGTCCTTCGGCGCCGTGGCGCTGATCGCGTGGTGGGTGGGTGGGCGCCTCGGGCTCGGCGGCAAGCTCAAGACGGCGGTGCAGTTGCAGGTGGCGCTGAGCATTGCGCTGGTGCCGCTGACGCTGTGGTTCTTCGGCGGCGCAAGCTGGGTGTCGCCGCTCGCGAATCTGTGCGTCATCCCGGCGGCGGGTGTGTTGCTGCCGCTGTTGATGGTGGCGGTGGTGCTGGCCCTCGCCGTACCGGCGGTCGGCATTCCGGCGCTGCAGGCCATGAGCTGGGCGTGGTGGGCGCTGTACCGGGGGCTGGAATGGCTGGCCACCAGTGCGCCGCACGTGTGGCTGGCGCTGGTTCCGCATCCGCTCGTGCTGCTGCTGGCGTTGCTGGGCGCCGTGCTGCTGCTGGCGCCACGCGGTCTGCCGGTGCGCCCGCTGGCCTTCGCCTGCCTGCTGCCGCTGGTGCTGCCGCGCGACCTCGCGCCGCCGCCGGGTCATTTCCGCCTGGCCGTGCTGGACGTCGGTGAAGGGCTGGCGGCGGTGGTGCGCACGCACCGCCATGCGCTGTTGTTCGATGCCGGCCCGGCATTTCCCAGCGGCCTGAACATGGGCGAGGCGGTGGTCGTGCCCTATCTGCGCACGCAGGGTTTGCGTGGGCTCGACGTGATGATGATCTCGCACCGTGACATGGACCACCGCGGCGGCGCCCCGGCAGTGCAGGCGGCGCTGCCCGTCGTGCGCATGCTGGGCGTGGTTGGGGAAAATCCCTGCTTCGCGGGGCAACGCTGGGAATGGGATGGCGTGGTGTTTGACGTACTGAATCCGTCGCCGGACGTGCAGGCCTCGCGCAACAACAGTGGCTGCGTGCTGCGCGTGGCGGTTCAGGACGTCGCGGTTCTGCTGCCGGCGGACATCGAGGCGCGTGCGGAAGCGTGGCTCGTCGAGGCCTACGGCGCCGAACTGCGCGCGCCGGTGCTGGTGGCGCCGCACCACGGCAGCCGGACGTCCTCCACCCCGGCGTTCGTCGCCGCGGTGCGCCCGGAAGTGGTGATCTACCCGGCGGGATGGGAAAACCAGTTTCATTTCCCGCGCCCGGAAGTCGTAGCGCGCTATACGGCAGCGCGCGCCGGGCAGTTCCAGACCGGCGTGCTGGGGACGCTGGAGGTGGACGTCGGCCCTGAAGGGCCGGGTCCGGTTCGCGCCTGGCGCAGCGAACGCCGACGCCTGTGGCACGCTGCCGTGCAATGAATTGCACCTGTATCCACGAGAGATGACAGCAGATGACGACCGATGGAAGTGAAACGATGAAAACCCTGCTGGTGGTGTACCACACGCGCACGGGCGGTACACAGCAGATGGTGGAAGCGGCCGTGGCGCAGGCGCGGGGGCTGGAAGACGGCGTGCGCATCGTCGTGCAGCGGGCGCAGGACACACAGCCGGAAGACCTGCGCGCGGCGGACGGCTACCTGTTCGCGGCGCCGGAGAACCTCGCGGCGCTCGCGGGCGCGATGAAGGAATTCTTTGACCGCTGCTACTACCCGGTGCTGGGGCAGCTCAATGGCCGGCCCTATGCGGCGATGATCTGCGCCGGCAGCGACGGGACAGGGGCGAAAAAGCAGCTCGAGCGCATCGCCCTGGGCTGGCGGCTCGTGCAGGTACTGCCCACGCCCATCGTGTGCACGCACGCGCAGACCGCCGAGCGCATCGCGGCGCCCAAGCACATCACGGACGCCGACCGCGCGCGCTGCGGGGAAGTCGGCGCGACGCTGGCAGTGGGCATGGCGGTGGGAAGTTTCTGAGTGCGGCGATCCCCCTGGTGCCTTCGGGTACGATGTATTTCGGGATCGACGGCAGGGAGTGGGGCATGGACGCGGGTTTCGTGACGGCGGTGGTGATCGGGGTCTTTCTGCTGGTGACGGCATGGCGCGGAGTCGTGACGGTGCCGCAGGGCATGGAATACACGGTCGAGCGCTTCGGCAAGTACCGCGCGACGTTCCGGCCCGGCTTCCATTGGCTCGTGCCATACGTGGATCGCATCGGCCGGCGCCTGAACATGATGGAACAGGTGCTGGACGTGCCGAGCCAGGAAGTCATCACCAAGGACAACGCCATGGTCGGCGTCGACGGCGTGGTGTTCTTCCAGGTGCTCGACGCACCGAAGGCTGCCTACGAAGTGCATCAGCTTGAATACGCCATCCTCAATCTGACGATGACGAACCTGCGCACCGTCATGGGATCGATGGACCTGGACGAATTGCTCTCGCAGCGTGACCATATCAACATCCAGTTGCTGCATGTGGTGGACGGCGCGACGACGCCGTGGGGCATCAAGGTGACGCGCGTGGAGATCAAGGACATCCGCCCGCCGAACGACCTCGTGGAATCCATGGCGCGGCAGATGAAGGCAGAGCGTGACAAGCGCGCCCAGATTCTCGAAGCCGAGGGCTTGCGCCAGTCCGCGATCCTCAAGGCAGAGGGCGAACGCCAGGCGCAGATTCTGGCGGCGGAAGGCCAGAAGCAGGAACAGATTCTCGAAGCTGAAGGCCGGCGCGAAGCGGCGTTCCGCGACGCCGAGGCACGTGAACGTCAAGCGCAGGCCGAAGCGCGCGCCACGCTGATGGTGAGCGAGGCGATCAGCAAGGGCGACCTGCAGGCCATCAACTACTTCGTGGCGAACCGCTACATCGATGCGCTTGGCAAGATCGCCACCAGCCCCAACGAGAAGCTTGTCTTCATGCCGCTGGAAGCCGGCAACGTGCTCGGTGCGCTGGGCGGTATCACGGAACTCGCGCGCAAGGCAGCGGCAGGTAAGGCCTGACATGTCGATCGCCTACGGCTACTGGGTTCTGCTCGGCTTCGGGCTGCTGGTGCTCGAAATGATCCTGCCGACGGAATTCGTGCTGCTGTGGGTCGGCGTTGCGGCGGTCGCGGTAGGCGGGCTCGCCTGGCTGATGCCGGGGCTGGCGTGGCCCATCGCCGTCGGGGTGTGGGGTGCGCTGTCCGTGGTGTTCATCCTGCTGTGGCGGCATTTCAAGCCGCTGTCATTCGTCAGCGACCAGCCGGCGTTGAACCGCCGCGGTGAGTCCTACATCGGCCGCCAGTTCACGCTGACGGAGGCGATCGTGGACGGTGTCGGCATGTTGCGCGTGGACGATACGCGCTGGCGCATCACGGGCCCGGACCACCTGCCCGCCGGCACGCCGGTGCGCGTGGTGGCGGTGGATGGCGCAACACTGTGCGTCACGCCAGTGGTTGGCTGCGGAATCGGGGAAGACTGAAGGAAACGCTGAACAACCTACTGCGCCTGACATCTCGCACGAGGGCGGTGCTCGAAATGCTCATGGACCCCACGTACACTCGTTCGCGCACTGCGAAGCATGCTTTGTTGCGATGAGGCGGGCCGTGCATGAAGGCCCGTGCATGAAGCACGGGCGTTCGGCGGCGCAAGATGCCGCTGGCATCTTGAGAAGGCCCGCCTTACCCATCCTCGTGCGACCCGTCTTCGCTGGTGATGGTTGTTCAGCGTTTCCTGAACCTGCGTCTTTTGCCGAATTTCTTGGCGGTTCAGAGCTTTGTCGGATTTGGTGCGTCGCCGTAGACCTGCTTGGGGTCGAACACTTTCTCGTGTTCCTCGAACTTCAGCACGCGCGAGAACGTGCCTGGCCCGAGCGGCACGGAGCGGTAGAAGCAGGAGCGGTAGCCGACGTGGCAGGACGCTTCGTTGCCCGCCACTTCCACACGCAGCCACACTGCGTCCTGGTCGTCGTCGATACGCAACTCCACCACTTTCTGCACCAGGCCGCTCGTCGCACCCTTGTGCCACAGCACCTGGCGCGACCGCGACCAGTAATGCGCTTCGCCGGTGGCAATGGTGCGTTTCAGCGCTTCGGCGTTCATGTAGCCGAGCATCAGCACTTCCCCACTGCGCGCGCTCGTCGTCACGCACACGATCAGGCCGTGGTCATCGAATTTCGGGGCGAGGTCGTGGCTTTCCTCGACCTGCTCGATGGATGTGCGGGCAGCAAACTGGATATCGGCAGCGTCAGTCATGGAAGGGCTGAAACAACGAAACGGGCGTCTTTATACCACGGCACTCCGGGTTCTCCATCATTAATGGCGCCCGTCATGCGCTCTGCCGTTGCCACGCTGCGTGCCCCGTGTGCGGTTCGCAGTATCCCGCCAGTGGCCGCGGCTGCTCGCGCCATTGCGGGGCGCCCAGTTACGACTTGCTCCGCCGGCGGCACGTTGTGGCCATTGCGCCGTGCCGCGGTTGCCGCCGCGCCACTGGCCGTGAGAACGTGCATCGTCACGCGATGCCCAGCCGCGAGATGGGTATCGATGGCCTGATCGCACGTAGCGGTCATGGTCGCGGACGATGACCGTGGGGCCAGGCGCAACGTAGGTCGGGCTGGACCAGTAGCCGCCGACGTAGGCGGAGCCGTATACCGGAGCCGGGGCGTATCCATAGTCGTAGCCGTAGCCTGGGCCATAGGCGTAGCCCGAATCGTAGGCCGGGTAGGCGACACAGGCACTGCAGGCCATGGCGAACAGGGCCGGCAGCCCGAAGACGCGCGCAATGCGTACTGCAGATCTCGTGATGGACTTTTTCATGACGCACCCCATGCCATTCTGCAAATGTGCGTCATTGTCCTCCCGGGTATGTTGACGCGGGCTGAACGCGCCGCGATACGCGGGTACGCCGCGGTGAACGGCGAAAAGGAAGTCTGAAGGTGTCCCCGGATGCTTGCGGCTTTCCCTATCCCAATCCCCAATCTGCAATCAGATCCGGGCGCTTGCCAGCCCGCCCTTGCCGGTGCCTTCGTAGGCGCGTACTTCGATGCACTGCCCGCGGTGCTGCTGCGCAAGGGTCTGGGCAATATGTTCAGCGAGGCGTTCCACGGTACTGGGGCCGTCGATCAACCGGCAGCGAGCTTCCGGCACAGCGAGTTCGTAGCGCCCTTCACCGGAGTCGTAGCCGAAGCGCAGTTGCCCGGCGTGGCACTCCAGCAGATCCTGCCGGGTGCCGAGGTGGACGCCGTCCCAGACTGCCGCCCACTCGCGCTCCAGCACCGCATCGCGCCGGCCGTCGACGTGGATGCAGACGCGGGAACGGTGGCCGTGGCCGAGGCGCTGGCAATGCCCGCCGTGTTTCTGCAGGCCGTGCGTGTAGTGGTAGACCGCGCCGCGCGGGTTTGCGGTGCGCAGCTTCAGTACGACGTCATCCACGCTGCGTGGCAATACGCTGGCGACGCGTGGCAGCAGGAACTGCACGAGCACTGTCGGCGTGATGCGCGCGGTATCCAGCGCCGCGACGGCAACCGCCGGCGCGAGATACTCGTAAGCGCCAGCGGCAGCCTCGAACGCCAGTGCGCAGCGTTTGCCGGTCAAGTGCAGGCCCACGCTCGCCAGCCGTCGCGGCACCAGTAGGCGGTGGTCGACCGCGTCGTCGATGGCGCGCTTCAAGCGTTGCTTGACGTCACGGAAGTCCAGCACCATGGACTGGTCATCAAGCGCGCCGCCAAGTTCGACATCCACCACCAGGCTGTTGCCGGCCAGCCCACGCAGCGGGTCGAGAACGGCGCAGTCGATGGTGGTGAGGGATTCGACGAACAGACGGGCCACGGTCAAGCGCCTTTGCCGGTGGATTGGGCGCGTAGTTTAGAATCCAGCGCCTTATCTCGTTCATTTTTCGCGCTGGAAAGCGTCGCCAGGTCTCGCCATGTCCGGTTCCGTTGTCACCCGTTTTGCCCCCAGCCCCACGGGCTATCTCCACATCGGCGGTGCGCGCACCGCGCTGTTTTCGTGGTTGGCGGCGAAGAAGGCGGGCGGCAAGTTCCTGTTGCGCATCGAGGATACGGATCGTGAACGCTCCACGCAGGCCGCCGTGGATGCGATCTTCGAAGGGCTGGACTGGCTGGGCTTGAAGTCGGACTTCGAACCGGAATACCAGACGAAGCGCTTCGGGCGTTACCGTGAAGTGATCGACGAGATGCTGGCCGACGGGCGCGCCTATCGCTGCTACTGCTCGAAGCAGGAGCTGGATGCGATGCGCGCCGCGCAACTCGCGCGCAAGGAAAAGCCGCGCTACGACGGCCGTTGGCGCCCCGAGCCGGGCAAGACCTTGCCGCCCCCGCCGGAAGGCGTGACGCCGGTGGTGCGCTTCCGCAATCCGGCGGACGGCAAGGTGGCCTTCGACGATTTGATCCGCGGCCATGTGGAATACGACAACCGCGAGCTGGACGATCTCATCATCCAGCGCTCCGACGGCACGCCGACCTACAACTTCTGCGTCGTCGTCGACGACCGCGACATGGGCATCACGCACGTCGTGCGCGGCGACGACCACGTCAACAACACGCCGCGGCAGATCAACATCCTGCACGCGTTGGGACAGACGCCGCCGGTGTACGCGCACGTGCCGATGATCCTCGGGCCGGACGGCGTGAAGCTGTCCAAGCGCCACGGCGCGGTGGGCGTCATCGAATACCGTGCCATGGGCTTCATGCCGGAAGCGCTGCTGAACTATCTCGTGCGGCTGGGTTGGAGCCACGGCGACGAGGAGATATTCACGCGCGACCGCATGATCGAGCTGTTCGACGTGTCACAGGTGCAGAAGTCGCCGGCGCGCTTCGATATGAAGAAGGCCGAGTGGGTCAACCACCAGTATTTGAAAGTGGCCGACCCAGCGGTCGTGGCGCCGGAATTCGATTGGCACCTGCGGCGTATCGGCCTGGACCCGGCGAATGGCCCGGCGCTCGAAGCCGTCATCGAAGCGCAGCGCGAGCGCTGCAAGACGCTGGTGGAGATGGCCGAGAAGTCACGCTTCCTGTACGCCGAGCTCACTGGCTACGACCCGAAGGACGCCGTCAAGCACCTGACTGCCGAGGGCAAGCAGGTGCTTGACGATCTGCGGGCCCGCCTTGCGGCGCTGCCGGCGTGGGAAGCGCCGGCACTGCACGCCGCGGTGCATGGTTACGCGGAAGGATGCGGGCTGGGGCTGGGCAAGGTGGCGCAGCCGCTGCGCGTGGCGGTGGCAGGCGCTGCCGTGTCGCCGCCGATCGACGTGACGCTGGCGCTGCTGGGGCGCGAGCGGACATTGGCCAGGATTGCTGCCGCCGTGAATTAGCGAACGCTTGCAGCTACTTAGACGCTGGATTATTGTCCGAGGGGCGCACTGCACAGGATGCTTCGGTGATGCGGCGGTGCCGGTGGCAGGGACGCGGCAAGGACAAACCTGTGTTGATGGGGAACGAAATGGGGCAAGGACGACGCGGCACATGGGGTCTGGCGGTTGCGGTGGCTTGCTGTATGGCGTTGCCATGGTCCGCGGCACATGCCGTCCGCTTCGACTTCGGCCAGCTTTACGGACACGATTTCAGCGGCTCGCTGAATTCCCAGGTCACGGCGGGCGTGGGTATCCGCATGCAGGGACGCAGCACGAATCTCGTCGGCAAGTCGGATCTGAACCCGAACGTCTGCGCGCCGCCGTTCCAGTCCTGCCAAGGTGTGTTCAAGACCCAGAACTACCCGGCGCAGCACCTGGTTGCGGCGCCCGGCGCGCCGTCCATCAACTTCGATGACGGCGACCTGAACTACAACAAGTACAGCATCTTCCAGGCGCCGCTGAAGGCTACGGAGGAATTGACGCTGAAGTGGGGCGACTTCGGTTTCTTCGGGCGCGTGCTGTATTTCTACGACATCAAGAACGACAACTTCACAACTTATCAGCCGAACGAGATCACGCCGCAGAACGTGGGTTCCGTCGGGCGGCTGACGAATCCCGCGGATTTCTTCGGTGCCAACAGCTTGAGTCATCTGGGAGGCACTTTGAGCGGGGTAGGGGTGCCGCCGGTGGTTTCCGGCCTTGTCAATACCGTAACCGGTGCGCTCAACGGCACGGCGGCTGGTGCCTTGCCGCTGCGCGTCTACGGGCCCGGCGGCGTGGTACGCCAGCGCCGCACGGACCCGGCGATCCTGCATCAGGCCGGATCGGCGCTGCAGTACCTGGACAGTTTCATCTACGGCAATTTCAACGTTTACAATTTTCCCGTCACCGTCAAGATCGGGCGCCAGACGCTGAACTGGGGCGAGAGCACATCGCTGGCGATCAACACCATCAATTCCACGAACCCGGTCAACGCCAACAACTTCATGCGCGTGGGTGGCGAGATCGAGGAAGTATTCACACCCATCAACATGGTCTTTGCCAGCTTCAGCCCGTTTTCCAACGCCACGCTGGAAGGTTATTACCAGCTGGAGTGGAAGCCGACGGAGATCTACACGCCGGGCACGTATTTTTCGGATGTCGACCTCGGTACGAACAACGCCGGCCGGAGCCAGAATCTAAGCGCTGGCTTCGGCGGCTCTGCGATGGATCCGAACTGTCTCGGCTCCATCCAGGACAACCCGTTGGGCGGCATCACGCCGACCTGTCTGACGCTGCAGCGCCTGCCGGACTGGCGACCGCGCACCAGCGGCCAGTTCGGTGTCCATTTCGACTACTACATGCCGGATTTCAACAACGGTACGGACGTCGGGTTCTATTACGAGAATTATCATTCCCGCCTGCCGTACCTGAGCTTCTTTGCCACTTATCCGTCCTGCGCGCGGGCGGAAGGCAATGCTCGCGGCTCGAATGCCACCGACCTGTCGTCTTTCCTGCTGGACTGCCCGGACCTGCCGCTAAACCGTGCGTTGGCCGGCGGCTTGAATGGGCCGCCATCGGGCGCGACGTCGGACGCCGTGCCGCTGGGCACGGCGCGCGCAGTGCTTGAGTACCCGGAAGACATCCACCTGTTCGGCACGAGCTTCAATACCACGGTGGGCAAGTATTCCATCCAGGGTGAAGTGGCGTGGCGGCCGAACAAGCCGCTTCAGGTCAGCCCTGAGGATCTCGCGTTTGCCGCCTTCGGCCCGACGCTGAGCCGTTGCGGCCAGCCGGGCGTGAACTGCTCGGGATCCATAGGCGGCGTGGGCCAGACCGCGGCCGGGACCACCACCGTTTACCCGTCGGGCGAGTTCACCCCCTATCCGGGACGGCCGGGGTTCAACGATTCCTTCAACCTCGTGATCGGCAACATGCCGGGGTCGCAGCGCTCGTTTCCGAACTACGTCATTCCCTACCGGGGCGGCGAGGTGGGCAACAATACGCCCTGCTACCCGGCGCCTGGCTCGGCGGACGAGGCGGCGCACGGCTTCAACAAGTTCAGCCATCCGTATTACGCCTACAACAGCAGCAGCCCGTGCTACATCCGCGGCTACGAGCGCTTCGGGGACCTGAACTTCAATTTCGGCGCCACGCGCGTGCTGGGCGAGACGGAAAACTGGATCAACGCCAATCAGGTCATCATCCTCTACGAGGTAGGTGCCGAATGGGTGCCGGGGATGCCGGCCTACGACCGGCTGGTGCTGGCGGGGCCGAACGTTGCGCAATATGCGCCGACGGCAGGTGCTGACGGTTCCGGCCAGACGAATCCCGCGGACTACCAACGCGACTGCTCGAACATTCCCGATTGCAATTACGGCCCCGACGGCGCGCGCTTCAACCCGCATCAGGCTGATCCGGCCGGGTTTCCGACGAAATTCTCGTGGGGTTACCGCATCATCACGCAGATCGAGTACGACAACTTCATCATTCCAGAAATCACGCTGTTCCCGCTGATCCAGTTCAAGCAGGACGTGGGCGGCATGTCGCCTGGTCCGGCAGGCAACTTCGTGAAGGGGCGCAAGGAGATCGAGTCGCTGTTCACGTTCCAGTACCGCTCGCACCTGTCCTTCGCCGTGGGTTACACGTTCTACTGGGGCGGTGGGCGCTACAACACCTGGGCGGATCGTGATTACGCACGGGCCTTCGTCCGCTATGGTTTCTGACGTGCGCTGACGTCGATGAACCGGGCCGCGGGTGCTGGCTCACCTTGGCGGATCGGGATACGGCCGATATAATTCGCGGATTGGATGTTGCGGTGCGCGTGCCTGTACTGACACGTGTTTTCCAGAAAACCAACCTTGGTTGAGCTCGATGAGTGATTCAACTGTCGACCCCCGTCGACGCCGATTTCTTGTTGCATCTGCGTCTGTCGTGGGTGCGGGCGGGTGCGTTGCAGCCTTGTGGCCGTTTCTCGCTTCACTCAGCCCCAGTGCCCAAGCCCTGGCGCTCGGCGCGCCGGTGGAGGCAGACATCTCCAAGGTGGCGCCTGGCCAGCAAGTCACGTTCGTGTGGCGCAACCAGCCGGTGTGGGTGCTGAACCGCACGCCCAAGATGCTGGAGACACTGCCGAAGTGGGACCCGCGTCTGTCCGACCCGGAGTGCAAGCAGAATCAGCAGCCCGCCTACTGCCAGAACGAGCACCGCTCGATCAAGCCCCAGTACCTGGTGATGATCGGCATATGCACGCATCTCGGTTGCTCGCCCCATCTGAAGGCGAAATTTCCTGATCCGACGGTTCAGGAGAATTGGCTGGGCGGCTACCTGTGCGCTTGCCACGGATCGAAATACGACCTTTCCGGGCGCGTCGAGAAGGACCAGCCGGCGCCGCTCAACATGGTGGTGCCGCCGTATCGCTACAAGAGCGACACGGTGATCCAGATCGGCGTTGATCCCAGCGCCGAAGAACTCAAGAACCTCAACGCTCACGCAGCCTGACTAGTCAGAAGGAGTTACCCACGATGGGTATCGTTGCCAATCCTTACAAGACGACCGGCCTGCTGGGCTGGATCGACAATCGTTTTCCGCTCACGAAGCTGTGGCGGACGCAGGTTGCAGAATACTACGCGCCGAAGAACTTCAACCTCTGGTATTACTTTGGCTCGCTGGCGCTGCTGGTGCTGGTCAACCAGATCATCACCGGCATCTTCCTGACCATGCACTACCAGCCGGGTGCCGAAACGGCGTTCGACTCCGTGCAGTCGATCATGCGCGACGTGTCGTGGGGGTGGCTGATCCGCTATATGCACGCGATGGGCGCCTCCGCGTTCTTCATCGTGATCTACCTGCACATGTTCCGCGGCATCATCTACGGCTCGCACCAGAAACCGCGCGAGTTGATCTGGGTGTTCGGCTGCTTCATCTTCCTGTGCCTGATGGCGGAAGCGTTCTGCGGCTACGTGCTGCCGTGGGGCAACATGTCCTACTGGGGCGCGAAGGTGATCCTGTCGTTGTTCGGCGCTATTCCCTTCGTCGGTGAAAGCCTGCAGGTGTGGATCCAGGGCGACTACACGCCGGCTGGCGCCACCCTGAACCGCCTGTTCTCCTTCCACGTCATCGCCCTGCCGCTGGTGTTGCTGCTGCTGGTCGTGATGCACCTGATGGCGCTGCACGAAGTGGGTTCGAACAACCCGGACGGCGTCGAGATCCACGACCACAACGACGAGAATGGCGTGCCACTCGATGGCGTGCCGTTCCACCCCTACTACACCGTGAAGGACTTGTTCGGCGTGTGCGTCTTCCTGCTGATCTTCTTCGGGCTGATCTTCTTCGCCCCGACGGGTGGCGGGCTGGTGCTGGAGGCCGACAACATGACGCCGGCGAATCCGCTGGTGACGCCACCTGAGATTCACCCGGCATGGTATTTCGGTGTGTTCTACGCGATGCTGCGTTCCGTCCCGGCGTTCTTCGACACGCAGATCTGGGGCGTGATCGTGATGTTCAGTGCCGTCGTCATCCTGTTCTTCCTGCCGTGGCTGGACAGGAGCGGTGTACGCTCCATCCGCTACAAGGGCGGCCTGTTCAAGACCGCGGTCGCCATTTTCGTCATCGACGTGCTGGTGCTCGAATATTTCGGCATGCAGGGTATAAACCCGTTGTTCACGATGATCACGCGTATCGCCACGGTCATCTACTTCGCTTTCTTCCTGCTCATGCCGTTCTACAGCAAATGGGACAAGACCAAGCCGGTGCCACAGCGGGTGACGGAATGAAGATCATGCGTACTTTCCCGATCATTGCATTCGCCTGCGCCGCGCTGCTGGCCGTTCCGCAACTGTCGATGGCTGAATCTGCGGAGCTGCCGCTGCGGTTCAGCGCTTCGCCGGGCAACATGCAGTCGGTGCGCCAGGGTGCGCGCGACTTCATGAACTACTGCGCCGGTTGCCATACCCTGAAATACCTGCGCTACAACCGCTTGGGCCGGGATGCCGGCTTGTCCGACGACGTGCTCACCGAGAACCTGATCTTCCCGGTCGGCCTGAAGCCGACGTCCCACGTCCTCAACGGCATGACGGAACAGGAAGGAACCACGTTCTTCGGCAAGGCGCCGCCGGACCTTTCCCTGGAAGCCGAGTTCCGCGGTGCAAAGTGGATCTACAACTACCTGCACAGCTTCTATCTCGACCCCTCGCGCCCGGTGGGAGTGAACAACCCCTTGATTCCGAACGTGGCCATGCCCAATGTATTGGGACACCTTCAGGGTTGGCAGCAGCGCGTAGAAGGCGGGCATGAAGGCGTCGAGTTCAAGCGGGTGAGTGACGGTACGATGACGCCCGCGCAGTTCGATAGCTTCGTGGCGAACATCACGAACTTCCTTGCCTACGCGGCGACGCCGGAGCATCACACGCGGGTCACGATTGCCCCGTTCGTGTTGTTCTATCTGCTGATTCTGGCAGGGCTGTGTTACCTCGTTAAGCATGAATTCTGGAAAGATGTCCACAAATCCTGATCGCAAACTGAACCACCGGGGCGCAACGAGCAGCGCCGCACACAATCCTACGAGGCGGTCTTCCTCGCGCAGTGCGCGACCGTCGCGCGGTATGGCGCGTGCCTCTGTTCTGGGGCGCAATCCCAGTGGTCCTCCGAAGCTGGCGCTGAATGCGGGCCTGACACTGTTTGTTGAACCGCTGGCTCCGGTGAGCCAGTGGTTGAACATCGTGCTGGCTGAAAAGGAAATCGAAAGCGCCCACATCGAGCGGGTGGATGCGGGGACGGCCAGCGAGGATTTCCTGACGCTGAGCCCGACCGGCACGCTGCCGGTGCTGGCGGATCGAACCGGCATCGTGACCGGCGCGGCAACGATTGCGGAATATGTGGAAGAACGCTACCCGCACCCACCACTGATGCCGACCGGCCCCGTGCTGCGGGCGCAGGCGCGGATGCTCATGCGCCAGTTTGAAATGGTCCTGTTCCCCGAACTGGCGGCGCTGAAGCCGCGCGCCAAGGTTCCGCCGGAAGCGTGTGCGCAAATGTTGCGTGATGCCGCCACCCGCTTTACCGGACGCAATATCCCAGAAGGGGTGTGCGGCAACGGGTACACCGTGGTGGATTGCGCGATGGCCGTGCTGCTTGCCCGGCTGCGGGATGCGCAGATCGCGGTTAGTACGAACAGCGTGGGTTTTGCCCGCTATATTGAACGTGCATTGGCGCGACCCGCAGTCCAGCAGGTCTTTACCCCGTGACGATCGGTTCGCGTAGACCGTACCTGATTCGTGCGATCTACGACTGGGCGCTCGACAACAACCTGACGCCCCATCTGCTGGTGGCCGCTGACCAGCCGGGCGTGTCGGTTCCCCAGGCCTTCGTTCGCGATGGAAAGATCGCCCTCAACATCGCCCCAGTCGCAATTCGCGACCTGGACCTCGAGCATGATCCGTTGAGCTTCTCTGCGCGTTTTGGTGGGCGCTCACAGGATGTGTTCGTGCCCAGCGCGGCCGTGCTGGCCATCTATGCGGTCGAAAATGGCGAAGGCATCGGGTTTGGGGGCCCCGAAGGGGCGGAAGCGCCGGAACCGCCGCCAAACGGTGGTTCGACAGCGCCGCCAAGCACCCCGGCAGCAGGCGAAGGCCCACCGCGGCCGCATGGCCGCCCGACCTTGCGGCGCGTGAAATAACGGCCCGGGTGCATCCACGCTGATCGGATGTCGGGTTCGGAAACAACCTGATTTCATGAAATGCGCCGCAGCATGCTGTGCGTTCAGGGTGTGGGGGCAGGGAACAGGAGTTCATCCAGCCCGTCGCACAGACAGTGCAGGAACAGGATATGGACTTCCTGGATGCGGGCTGTCACGCGGCTGGCGGCGCGCAGTTCGGTGTCACTTCCGCGCAGCAGCTTGGCCAGGACGCCGCCATCACGCCCGGTGAGCGCCACGACGCTGCCGCCTGCCGAATGCATGGCTTCAACCGCCTTCACCACGTTGCCGGAATTGCCGGATGTCGAGATTCCGATCAGACAGTCGCCAGGGCGTGCCAGCGCGGCAACCTGTTTCGCGAACACCTGATCGAAGCCGTAGTCATTGCCGATGGCGGTGAGCGCTGAACTGTCGGTTGTCAGCGCGATGCCGGCCAGCGGGCGGCGTTCGCGCTCAAAACGACCGATGAGCTCCGCTGCGAAATGCTGGGCATCAGCAGCCGAACCGCCGTTGCCGCAGGCCAGCACGCGACCGCCCGAGTCCAAGGTCTGTGCGAGTTGGCGGGCCGCACTGCAGAGTTGGGCCATGGCCGCGTCGCATGTCGCCTGCTTGGCTGCGATGCTGTCGAGGAAATGTCGCTGGAAACGTGTAGCCAGCACATCGGTGGACATGTCAGTGCTCCGATTCCGGGTGGTTTCAGCCCGGCGTGTCAAAGGCGGATTGCAGCCATTGTGGTTCCGCAGCGCCGTCGATCGCCACGACATCGAAGCGTGCCACCCGGGCCGCGTGTTCCGGGTGGGTCGCGATGAAGGCGCGGGCGGCATGCGCAAGCCGGCGCTGCTTGCGGGCGTCGACAGACGCGGCTGCTCCGCCGTAGTTCGGGTTGCGTCGGGCGCGGACTTCCACGAACACCAGCGTGCCGTGATCGAGCATCACCAGATCCAGTTCACCGCCGCGGCAGCGCCAGTTCGCGGCAACGTGGTGCAGGCCATGACTTGCGAGCAGTCGCGCAGCGCGCAGCTCGGCAGCGTGGCCCGCGTGCTGGGTCGGGCTGGTGGCGATGAAATGCGTGTTCATGGCCATTACAGAATCAGGGGTAGACGGCCCCGGCGGGCGCGGAAAGCGGCCGGCTGGCAAAGGGCGGTGGTGCTTCGGTCGGGCTCGGCATGATGAAAGGCGGAATGCGGTCACGCACGGAGGCGCTGACCGCGCCCGGCGCCTGGACGGCATAGCCGTCGAGCATCTGTGGGCCGTCGGGCGTCATCTGCGCGCAGACCAGGTTCCGCTCGACGATACCTGCGGCGTCGATGTGCAGCGTTCCGGTAAATCCCACAAGTTCCTGGGTATCCGGCAAACCGCCGTGGCGCAGTTGTATGGCCAGGCGCCCGGCATCAAGTCCGAGTGCGTACAGTGGCACGAGCTGGGTCTGCCCGCCGACGGCGGTGACCAGCCGGGTGCGGACGGCGTTCCACGCCTCACCGGGTTGAAGCTTCCATGGGGTATCGCAGAAGCGTACGCCGCGGATGTCGGAATTCGTGGTTCCGGCGGAAACTTCACTGGTGGCGTAGACCGGCAGGTGAATCGCCCCCGAGTAGCGCAGCATGGCAACGATCATGCGGTCTTCCGTGGCCTGCCCACTGATGAAGACGAAATCCACGTCCTGGCGGCGACGCTCCTCGAAAGGCTTGATCTTTCCAGTGGCCTTGTAGACCGCTTTCTCTTCGTCTGTCGGCGGCGTAAATTCCAGCAGGCGCGCCACCACGGCCGTGAAATTCGTAGTCTGCGGCGCGTACTGGGCGGCATCGAGCAGCGTGCCGCCGGTTGCGGCAAGGCGCGTGCGCAGTGCGGCCAGCATGGCGCTGCCGCGCGGGCCCGTCGGGACCAGCGCCACGACCCGGTGCAGTCCACGCCGCGCCGCATCCGCCACGATCTGGCGGACTTCATCGTTCGGCGACAATCCGAACTGCAGCAGCCCGCTGGTCGGGCGCATGCCGGGCTCCAGATAGTTGAGCGCAATGACCGGAGCCGTGAGCCTGCCGACCTGGTTCAGGCTGGCCGTACCAGGCTTGCTCAAGGGGCCGATGACAACACCGGCACCGGCATCAAAGGCTTGCGCCGCACTGGCGGAGACACGCGCGGGGTTGCTGGCGGTGTCGTACGCCAAAGGCCCCGGCTCTCCGGCGTTCGCCAGAGCGGCCTCGACACCTCGCTGCACGGTGGCAGCAGCATTCGCGAGCGGGCCAGTGAGGGGAAGCAGCAGCGCCGTTGGTCCGCTGCCCGCCGTGACCGCGGGAGGCACGGGTTGTGACGTGTTCGGAGCGGAGCGGCGAGAAAGTGCCGCGCCTGCGGTGGGCAGCAGCGTCTGGAGCCGCGCGGCTGCCGGGTGGTCTGGAAACCGGGACTGCCACGCCACCATCTGCTGCAGGGACGCGTGACGCTGCACGAGGGTTGCCAGTTCGACCCAGCCTCGGGTGGTCGGATCGAGTGCCGCCAGCGGCCGGGGGGTCGGCCCAGTCAGCTTGCTGTGTTCCAGCCCATCCCAGATCAGGTCGGCGTTGGTTGCACGCGCGCTGGCGCCGTTCAACAGCTGGGCCCGCTGCACGAGCGCCTGGGTAGCGTTTTCAGGCTGTCCGAGCCTGAACAGTGCCAGCCCGCGCAGCCTGAGCCGTTCCGCATCGGTCGCCTGGTTTGTCGACTGTACAGGCAAGGCAGCGAGAGCGGCACGCGGATTGTTTTGCGCCAGTGCAATCCGGGCTTGCAGGAGCTGGTACTGCGTTCGCTGCGCAGGCGTCAGGTTGCCGGCTGGAATACTGGCCAGTGCAGCGCGCGCACGCGCGGCGTCACCGCTGGCCAGCGCTGCTCGCGCCGTTTGGAACGGGGCGGGTTCAGGGGCTGCTGGCGGAGGCAGCAATGCACAAGAGGACATGAAGATCACGGACGTGCAGACCACAAGCCGCACACAGATCGGGAAGCGCCGTTTCATGCGTTAAAGTATGACATGGACGAAGCGTTGCCTGACGCGAAAAAAGCCGAACCGAACGCTGCCGGGACATCTGCGCGGCAAGCGGTGGTGGAGGCAGGCGCGCTATACGTGGTGGGAACGCCGATCGGAAATCTCGATGACTTCAGTCCACGTGCGCGCGCTGTGCTTGCAGCGGTAGACCGCATCTGTGCGGAAGACACGCGGACCAGCGGCGCAATGCTGGTAAATTTTGGCATTCGCCGGCCGATGCAGGCTGTCCACGACCACAACGAGGACCGGATTGCCGCGGAACTCGTGGAGAGCCTGTGCAGCGGGATGACGCTGGCGCTGGTGTCGGACGCCGGCATGCCGCTGATCTCGGACCCCGGCTATGCACTGGTGACGGCTGCACGCCGGGCCGGCGTCCCGGTCTACGTGGTTCCGGGTCCCAGTGCCGTCATCGCCGCATTGGCCGTGTCTGGTCTGCCCACCGACCGTTTCGTCTTCGAGGGTTTCCTGCCGCCCAAGCGCGGTGCACGCCGCGAACGGCTTCAGGCATTGGCCGTCGAGATGCGCACCTGGGTGTGCTACGAGTCCGCGCATCGGATTGTCGACACCGCGCAGGATTGTGCCGAAATGCTTGTCGGGCGGCGCATCTGCGTCGCTCGCGAGCTGACGAAGCGTTTCGAGGAAAGCGCGCTGATGCCGGTTGAGACACTGCCGACATGGTTCGCGGCAGATGCCAACCGCCAGCGTGGCGAATTCGTGCTGGTGGTGGAAGGGGCGCCGCCTCAGGCGCCGGTGACGCTGGACGTGGAGAAAGTTCTGGCCGTGCTGGGTCGTGAACTGCCGCCTTCCACCGCCGCGCGACTGGCCGCGGAGTTGACCGGCCTGTCGCGGCGGGAGCTGTATGCGCGCGCCTTGCCACCGGAGGTTTGAGGGCGCGATGTTTCTGTGCGGCACTCAGCCGTGATCGCGCGCCATGGCGTCAGCGGGTGCAAGGCTGAGCAGACCGGCCTGCAAGGCGGCGGGCATGAGCTGGAGGAAATTGTCTGCGCCGGTCTTGTGCTTGATGGACCAGCGGAGGTTGGCGACGGTTTTCGCGCTCAGGCGCAGGGCGGTGGCCACCTCCTCCGCACTCCAGCCGGAAAGCACCAGCCGCAGGACTTCCAGCTCGTGGGCGGTCAGGGCCTCGAAGGGCGTGTCAGCCGCCGTGGCCGGATCCAGCGCCTGTGCCGCTTCGGGGCCTAGGAAACGCTGTCCAGCGGCGACGGCGTGCACGGCCGCAACGAGCGTTTTCGGGGCGCTGGACTTCGTGATGTAACCGAGCGCGCCGGCGTCCATGGCGTGGGTCACGAAAACGGCATCCTCGTGCATGCTGAAGATCAGCACCCGGGCGGCCGGGTCGCGTGCGCGGATATGGCGCAGCGCGACGATGCCGCTGCTGTTGCGGAGCGCAATGTCCATGACGACGACGTCCGGGGCGAGGTCACGGTATAGGGTGTAGGCGGCGCTGGCGTCGGCTGCTTCGCCTACCACCGCGATGTGGCTGGAATTCTCCAGCAAGCGGCGGTAGCCAGCCCGCACGACGGCATGGTCGTCGACCAGCAGGACGCGGGTTGCAGCCGTCATGCCGGAGTCGTTTCGAGCGGTGCACACGGAACGCGCACGTGCAGGCGGAAACCCTGCGTCGGGGCTGTGTCGATCAGCACGGTGCCGCCCAGTGTCTGGATGCGCTCGCGCATGCCGACGAGCCCGAGGCCATCGCTGGGCGCCACGAGCGGCGCGCAACCGATGCCGTCATCGTGCACGTCCAGCGCCAGCGTGGAACCACCGTCGTCAGTGGCATGGGCATGCAGGTGCAGTGCGACGTGGCGCGCGTGGGCATGGCGCGAAATGTTTGTCAGGGCTTCCTGGGTCGCCCGGTACACGGACAAGGCGACGGGCTCGCCGGCGTCAATGCCGGCATCCGCGTCGAACGTGAACTGTACGTCCGGGTGCTGGTGTCGCCAAGTCGTGACGCAATGTTCGAGTGCGGCAGTCAGGCCTAGCTCGTCCAGCGCCACCGGGCGGCAGCGCCGAATCAGTGTCCGTACCGTTTGGGTGACGTGACTGACGTTATCGGCGATGCCTGCGGCCAGGACGTGCAGTGAATCGGGCAGCGGGGGCGCATCGAGGGCGACCGCATCGAGCTTGATGGCGTTGAGATACTGGCCGAGCTCGTCGTGCAGTTCGCGGGCCAGCAGACGGCGTTCGTTTTCCTGCGCGTCGATGACGTGCCGGGCGAGCCGGCGGTTGCTCTCCAGCGTGTCGCGCAACGCGGTTTCAGCGCGCAGCCGCTGGGCCAGCTCGCGCCGTGTCTCGCGGTGGCGGCGCCAGCTGAACCACGCCAGCGCGACAGCCGTGACGAGCAGCACGGTCGGCATCTCGTCGAGCTGGTAGCGTTCGAAGGGCTTTGCCCAGCGGGCCAGCAGCTCAGCGAATTCGAACCAGGCGCATGCGCCCCAGGTCATGGCTGCGACCAGCAGCACGATCAACCCGTCGCGCCCCGCGGTGCCGTGGGGCCTGATGGGGTCTGGAGCGGGGAGAGATGAGGGAGACGTCACGGCGCGAGCGATGAGGAGGTCGCATTGCAGGTTAGCATGCGAACTTTTCCGCGGGGTTTGCGGCTGGACGAGGATTGCGGGAAGTGTGCAGAAAGGGAACGATCGAGACGAAGCGCTCAATTCCCGATCTCGAATCACCGCTCCGAGCCAACAACTACCCCGGTGCCCGCACCGCCTGTGTTGGCCGGGACCGCGCCCGGCAGGCGCCGCCAAACGGGCAAGGTATGGCGCCATCCCGAACACGGCACGGTTGTTTTCGGCCGTTCACCGCCTGCCTGTTTTATCCGCGCGATCCCCTGAATCTGTGGTTCCCGCCTTTTGGCTGCCCGCCGCCTACAGGAACCGGACCCGTATGCCGACCCATGCCGCGATGGGGGGACCGGGCGCGATGAAGTTTTCGTTCACGCGGTCGGCTTCGTTGTTCTGCCACTGGCCGTGGGCGTCGAGGGTGCTGCTGGTGAGGAAGCCGCCGGTGGCGTATTTGCGGTCGAACAGGTTGATGACGTGCATGAACAGGTCGACGTTCGAGGCGATCTTGTAGTTCGTGTCGAGGTTGACAATGACGTAGCCGCCGGTGCGGCCGGAGCCCAGCACCCTGCCGCCGTAGCCGGTGTTGCCGCCGGCGTGGTTGGCGTTGTTCTCGTTGCCGGTGAGGAACTGCCCGGAGGCCATCAGCAGGTTGATGCCGACATCCCACTTGTCCGTGACGGCGTAGCCGAGCGCGAGGCGGCCGGTGTGGCGCGGAATCAGCGGCATGCGGTTGCCGGGGCGCACCTCGATGAGACAGGCATCGTTGTCGCTGCCGACGCAGGAGCTGTTGCCGCCGGCATTCAGCGAGAAACCGGAACGGTAGGTGGCGTCGACGAAGCTGTAGCCGGCGCTCCACGTCAGGCGCCGGAGCTCGCCGTGCAGGCCGAGGTCCAAGCCCTGATGGCGCGTGGTGCCGATGTTGTCGAAATAGCCCTCGGTGGTGTTCTTCTGCACGAACTGGATGTCGTTGGCGTTGCGCGTGTGGTAGAGGTTCGCGTTCCAGCCCAGCAGTTTGCCCATCACGCTGCCGCGCGCGCCGATTTCGAAGGTGCGTGACACGACCTGCTTCAGTTCCGGGTCACTGGCAAAGCTGTTCGGCATGCCGCACGGGCGTTCGGGGTCGGCGCAGCCGAGTTCGATCAGGCTCGGGCTGCGGCTGCCCTCGTTGTAGTCGGCGTAGAGCGTCAGCGTCCGCGTGGGTGTGAGCGTGAAGCCGATCGCCGGGTTCAGGCGGTTGAAGCCGTGGTCGATGACCATTGGTTCCGGAGTGTCCGGATGCTCGGGGTCGAAGGTGTGGCCGTTGAGTTTTTCCTTGTTGCGGTTGTAGCGCGCCGAGGCGGTCAGGTGCAGCCAGCCGGTGGGCGAGAGTGTATCCGTGACGTAGGCGCCGTAGATCAGGCTTTGGCCGGCCAGCCCGTTGATGTCCAGCAGCGGATTGAAGGGGCTGTCGAGCGGAATCGTGGCGCGTTGTGCGGACAGGTTGCGATATTGCTGCACCTGCGCGAAGGAATCCAGCGTGCTGGAGAAGTCGACACCGACCACGCCCTGATTCTGCAGGCCGTACAGGCGACGCGACTCCGTCAGTTCCCAGCCCGTGCCGAAGGCGCGCTGGCGGATGTGCGAACGGCGGTCAATGCCGTGCGCGCAGACCGCGATGTCGCCCGGGCTGGAGGCCGCGGAGAAGTCG
This sequence comes from Nevskiaceae bacterium, assembly GCA_004298465.1. Taxonomy (GTDB): domain Bacteria; phylum Pseudomonadota; class Gammaproteobacteria; order Nevskiales; family Nevskiaceae; genus SCRT01. The sequence continues at coordinate 120,732 of SCRT01000004.1, forward strand.
CCGCCCAGTCCGCCAGGCACATTGTTCCGGCAGTCGTCGGCCTCGAAGTCGTCGTTGTCGTCGCCGTTGAGCGTGCGCGTCTTCAGGTCGCGGTAATACACGTTGCCGGACAACAGCAGCGTGTCGGTAAAGCCGTGGCTGGCGGTGAGGTTGAGGAAATGCAGGCGATTGCGGGTCAGGTCGGGCGAGGTGTAGACCGCCTTGTGGTCCTGCTCGTAGAGCGACACCGGCACCACCCCGTTGCCGATCAGGTCGTTGTTCGCCCAGTTGTAGCTCAGGTGCAGCATGTCGGTATCGTTTTCCCAGCCCAGCTTGCCGAACAGCTGTCGCACCAGCGATGGCGAGGCGTCACGCCAGCCATCCTCGTGGAAATAGTTGCCGGTGATGAAGTAGTCGAAGTTGCCGCCGGCAAAGTGCCCGAATGTGCCCCCGGTCTGGGCCTGCGCGTCGCCACGGCCGAAGGAACCGCCGGAGAACTGCATCAGCGAGCCGGGATCGCTGCGGCCGTCCTTGGTGCGCACCGAGATCGCGCCCCCCAGCGTGTTGAGGCCGAATGTCGGGTTCGAGCCGGAGATCAGCGTGGTCGTGGCGATGGAGGATTCGGGGATCAGGTCCCAGTTCACAGTGTTGCCGAACGCTTCGTTGACGCGCACACCGTCCTGGTAGACCGACAGGCCGACCGGCGCGCCCAGCAGCGGCGAGGCGCGGAAGCCGTGGTAGGTCACGTCGAGCTGGAAAGGATTGTTCTGCATGGCGTTAACGTTCACGCCGTTCAGGTGCTGGTTCAGGTAGTCCTCGAGGTTCAGCGCGTGGCGGCGGCGGATGTCCTCGCCCGTGGCCAACTGTACGGCGGTGGGCACCTGGTCGAGCGGAACACCCAGTCCGGGTAGCGGCGTGACACCGATGACGTCGATGCTGGGGATCTCCTGCGGCGCCGGGTCTGCGGCGGCGCCGCTGGATGTACCACCGATCTGTGCTGAAGCCACGGGAACGGCAAGCCCTGCGCACAGCGCGAGCGCGAGCGCGGAGCGGAATGTGGCCTTCATGCGTCCCCCGAAACAGCATTGCCACGGCAACCGGCCGGGCATTCTGGTCTGCGGACTATGGCACACGGGCCACGGGTTTTGGCCAGAAAAATGAAACGCGGGAATATTTCCCGGTTGTCGCAAGGGGTCTCTAGAAGTCGAGGTCTAGCGCGCCGCACAACCAGTCGTTGAGCGGCGCCAGCGTACGGTAGATGCGCATCACCTGCCGTGGCAGGTCCGGTGCCAGCAGGACGTTATCGGGCAGTGCGCAATGCAGGACGAAGTCCTTGCGGCGCAGGTCGTCGATCAGCTCGTGCGCCGGGTCGAAGCCATGCGGCGGACGCTGCAGGGATTCACCGCCGAACTGGAAGTGCCGGCGCGGGCCGGCCAGTGCTGCGATCTGTTTCCAGCTCGCCGGATTGTTGACGAGATAGTTGCGGATGCGCAGCAGCGCGTCGCGTTGCGGGTGCCACACCCCGGCGCCGACGAAGCATTGTCCCGGCTGGACGTGCAAATAGAACAGGGGCGCAGCGCCACCGAGCTCGCGCGTGCGCTCGTGGAACAGCTTGAAGCTTGCCCATTCCTTGTACGGCCGCTTGTCGTGGCTGAAGCGCGTGTCGCGGTAGATGCGGAACATGCAGCCGCCCTGCGGGCGCGGGTCGGCAACGAAATGTGGGCTGACCTTCGCCAGCGGCGCGGCGAGAGCAGCAATCAGGTCCAGCAGCGGCGTGCGGACGTGGTCGAGGTAGTCCTGCTTGTGGGCGTTGAACCACGCGCGGTCGTTGTGCGCCTGCAGCGCGCGCAGGAACGCGAAGCTGGCGGGCGTGAAACAGGTCCCTGTGGTCACGGTCAGAGCGCGCCGGCAAGCACGACGGATTCGCCCGCGTCGAGGTAGGCGGCGACGAGTTCCGCCCCGGCGCGATGTTCGGGAGCAGCTTCCGCGTCCATGCGGCCGACGATGAACTTCTCCAGTACCCGGCCGATGAGCGGCAATGTGCTCGTCACCGTCCAGTCGTAACGCAGTTCACAGCCTGCTCCGCGGTCTTCGAGCAGGTTGTCGCCGTGCATGGAAAGCGGAATGCCGGGCAGCGTCACATCCACGTGCCCGCGGGCCGTGCGCGTGTTCCAGGTTTCGGCGTGGATCACGCGCGTCAGGGTGCTGTCGCGGCCCATGCCGGGCAGTTTCACCATCACCCTGCGTTGCACGCGGATGCTGAATTCGTCGCCGTTCGAGTGATGTTCCAGAACCTCGAATGCCTGGATGCCGGCCATTTCCAGCTTGCGGATGTGGAAGGCCGGGTCGGTAAACATGCGCAGCACCGCCGCGGCGGGCGCCGGGTAGTGCACGGTGGAAACGTGCTTCACAGGCTGGCCGCGGCGCGCAGCATGGCGCCGGCCTTGTTCATGGTTTCTTCCCACTCGGCCTGCGGGTTGGAATCCGCCACGATGCCGCCACCGGCCTGCACGTGCAGCCGGCCGGCTTTGATGACGCCGGTGCGGATGGCGATGGCCATGTCCATGTTGCCGTCCCAGCCGAGGTAGCCGACGGCGCCGCCGTAGACGCCGCGCTGCACCGGCTCCAGCTCGTCGATGATCTCCATGGCGCGCACTTTCGGCGCGCCGGACAGCGTGCCGGCCGGAAACGCGGCCTGCAGGGCATCCAGCGCGTGCAGTTCCGGCTTGAGGTGGCCGGTGACGTTGCTGACGATGTGCATCACGTGGCTGTAGCGCTCGATGATCATCTTTTCCGTCAGCCGCACACTGCCGGTCGTGGACACGCGGCCAACGTCGTTGCGGCCGAGGTCGATGAGCATCAGGTGCTCGGCGATCTCCTTCGGATCGGCCAGCAGTTCCTGTTCCAGCGCAGCATCTTCCTCCGGCGTCTTGCCGCGGCGCCGCGTGCCGGCGATCGGTCGCACCGTCATGGCGCCGTCCTGCACGCGCACCAGCACTTCCGGCGAGGAGCCGACCACGTCGTGATCGCCGAGGTTCAGGCAATACAGGTAGGGCGACGGGTTGATGCGCCGCAGCGCGCGGTAGAGGGCGATGGGCGGGGCCGTGAACGGCGCCGTCAGCCGCTGCGACGGCACCACCTGCATGACGTCGCCGGCACGGATGTAGTCCTTGATGCGGGCGATGGCCTGGCTGTAGGTATCGATGGTGAAGCCGGACGTGAACTCGCCGTGGGTGGTCGGCGTGCGATGGCGTGCCGTGGCGGGCAGAGGTTGTTCCAGCAGCGCCTGGATCGCATCCAGCCGCTGGCTCGCGCGTGCGTTGTCCGCAGCGTCGCCGGCGCGGGCGTGGGCGATCAGCGTGACAGTGGCGCGCAGGTTGTCGAACACCACGAGTTCGTCCGCGCGCAGCAGCAGGATGTCCGGCGTGTCGAGCGGGTTGGCCTTCGCATGCCACGCGCGCGGCTCGATGTAGCGGATGCAGTCATAGGCGAAATAGCCGACCAGCCCGCCGGAGAAGCGCGGGCCACCCGGCACGCCTGCTACCTGGGTGCGCGCTGAGTAACGCTTCAGCCAGTCGAACGGCCGGATGTCTTCTGCACGCTCGACGATTTCACCGTCCACGGAGCGCTCGACGCAGCCGTCGCGTACGCGGATGATCTCGCGCGCCGGCAGGCCGATGAAGGAATAGCGACCCCACTGTTCGCCACCGTGCATGGATTCGAACAGGAAGGAATAGGGCCGGTTCGCGACTTTCAGGAAGGCCCCGACGGGGGTGTCGAGGTCGCCGGGCAGTTCGCGTGTGACAGGGACGTAGGCTTGGATTTTCATGGGCAGCTGGTGACGGGAACGGAAATGGCAATGCGCGACAGTGCATTCAGCACCATCGCCAAGTCCCGCCCGTTGTGGATTCCGGCCCTGTGTTCAAGCCTATGTTCACGCCCGGCATTGCGCCCCTGCACCCGGTTTTGCATGGGCGCGAACTATAGCGTATTGCCTGTCGTGGGTTGCTACATCGCGGTCAGGCCACCATCGATCACGAGCTCCGCGCCGTTGATCCAGCGTGCGGCATCGGACGCCAGATAGACGGCGGCATTCGCGACATCCACCGGTTCCCCGTAGCCCATCGGGTGGAGTGCCCGGATTGCAGTGTCGGCAGCCTCCGGGCTCGGCGCCAGGCCGAGGTCGGCGATTTCCTTGACGAACGTATTGCCCATGTTCGTATTGACGATGCCGGGGTGGATGGAATTCACGCGGACGCCGGTCTTGAGCTGTGCGCATTCGATTGCGGCTGCTTTAGTCATTAGCCTGACCGCACCTTTGGAGGTGTGGTAGGCGATATGCCCGGTGGTGCCGATGATGCCGGCGACGGAGGACAGGTTGATGATTGCGGAACCAGATTTCATCACGCGTAATGCATGCTTGTGGCCGAGGAATACGCCGACGACATTGACGTCGAGAGTCTTGCGAAAATCCTCCAGCGTGCATTGGGTGATGAGGTGCGCGGTTTCGATGCCGGCGTTGTTGACGAGGATGTCGAGGCTGCCGAAATGTTCAACGGCGAAGGCCACGGCCGCTTCCCATTGCGCTTCTTGGGTGGTGTCCAGGTGGATGTAGGCCGCCTGTCCGCCCGCCTGCCTGATCGCTTCGGCGCTTTGCCGGCCGAGCGTGTCGTTGAAGTCCGAGACCACGACTTTCGCCCCGGCTTCCGCCATAGCCATCGCCACCGCCGCGCCGATGCCGCGCCCAGCACCGGAGATGAGTGAAACCTTGTTGTCCAGCCGAAAATCCTTCTGTGCCATGGTGAATCTCCTCTGTGTGGTTTTTATGTGACAACGGCGATTGTGAGCAAGCGCCGAGGAAAATGTCGAAGAAATCGCCGGACAGATGACAGTCCACGTAAGTGGTGAGTCGGGCGCAAGTAGCGGCAAAGGCATCGAAGCAGCGGGTTACCGGCCCTCTGCTGCTTCCTCGAATCTCGAATCCCGAATCTCCAATCCAGAACCCCTGTTCCTAGGGTACCTGCTACCACTTCAGAAACGGCAACGGTCGCAGCGGGTGGTGCGGAAACCAGCCGGCGGCAAGCTGGCCGAGACGCTTGTGAAAGCCGCAGTTCGGCAGACCGGCCTTGATGTCGCGCACGCGCTGACGTTCTATGCCACCACGATACAAGCCCAGCGACACGTCGACGAGATCCGCACGGCGGAACGCCTCCACGAGCGGGTAGCGCGTGTCGCGCACTTTCCGCAGCTTGTGGTGTTCGGTGATCATCAACGTGATTTCCTCGGCCCAGTCCGAAAGCCCTTCGCGCGCCAGGTAGTCCTGTGCCAGGCGCGCCGAAGGCGGCAGATAGTCCAGCGTGTGGTCAGACCACACGCCGAGGTCGTGGAAGGCGCCAGCGATGCACGCCTTGTGCGTCGTTTCCTCGTCGCAGGGGTGTAGCTCGAAGCAGAACGACAGCATGCGGCAGACATGGTTGTGGTAGGCGTCGTAGTCGGCCCCGATCTGCGGGCGCCAGGGTGCGAGGATGTGGTTGACGAGCAGCAGCCGAGTGTCTTGGACCATGTCGGGTGATCTCCTGCGAGGTGGGCAGCCGTGTCAGCGGATAATAGACCCGCCGTCAATCGGGAACGTGTGGCCCTGCATGAAATCCGCCTCATCGCTGGCGAGGAAGCATACGAGACGCGCAACGTCGATGGGGCGGCCGTAGCGTCCGGCCGGCGCTTCCATGGTCAGTTGATGGAACGGTCCGCCGGCGCAGGTCCAGTCCTTCGTCAACGGCGTTTCGATCACGCCGGGTGCGATGCCGACGGCACGGATGCCGTCATGGCCGTAGTCGTAGGCGAGCTGCTTCGTGAGGCCCACCACGCCGTGCTTCGCGGCCGTGTAGGCAACGGCGGCATTGCTGGCGAGAAAGCCGGAAACGGAAGCGATGTTGATGATGACGCCGCGGCCCTGGTTCAGCATTGTCGGCAGCACGTATTTGGAACACAGGAACGTACCTTTCAGGTCCACGTTCATCACTTCGTCCCATGCGGCTTCGGAGACTTCGTGCACGCGCTTCATTTCGCCCACGACACCGGCGTTGTTGACGAGGATATCGATCCGCGGGTGTACCGCCAGAACCTGTTTCACCATCGCCTGCACGGATGTTGCATCCGACACGTCCGCCTTGATGGCCAACGCGGTTCCGCCGTTGTCGGAGACCTGCCTTGCGGTTGCTGCCGCACCCATTTTGTCGCGGTCGACGGCCACGATTGTGCAACCCTCCCGGGCAAGCTCGATGCAATCCTCGCGGCCCAATCCGCTGCCGCCACCGGTCACGATGGCTACTTTTCCTGCCAGACCTTTCATTGCCGTGTCCTCCCGCGTTGATTCATGCGATACGCTCGATCAAGGTCGCATTCGCCATGCCGCCACTTTCGCACATCGTCTGGATGCCGAGACGCGCATGTCGCTGCTCCAGCGCGCGCAGCAGATTCGCCGTCAGCCGGATGCCGGAGGCGCCGACCGGATGACCGAGCGCGATCGCGCCGCCGAGCACGTTGATGTACTTCAGGTCCACGCCGAGTTCCGCCTGCCACGCCAGCACCACGGAAGCGAAGGCTTCGTTGACCTCGAAAACGTCGATGCTGGTTGCCTGCAGATCCTTGCGTGCCAGCAGCTTGCGTGTCGCGGCGATCGGGCCGGTCAGCATCATGACCGGGTCGTCACCGACCACGGCGAAGCCCGTAATGGCGGCGCGTGGTTTGAGGCCGAGGCGTTCGGCTGTCTGCTCCTCGGCGATCAGCATTGCGCCGGCGCCGTCCGTGATGGGGCTGGAATTGCCGGCTGTCACGCACCAGCCGATCTGCGGAAAACGCGCTTTCATCGCCGGATCGAGGAACGCCGGCTTCAGGGCAGCAAGCTTTTCCAGTGCGGTATCCGGGCGAATCCCTTCGTCGGCGCTTACGCCATCGAGTTCTTCGATGTCTGCGGCAACGATGGCGCGCGCAGCGACGGCGAGTTGGTGCGAGCGCAGCGCGTAACGGTCCAGCGTTGCCCGCGCCAGCCGCCACTTTGCGGCGATGAGCTCCGCCGAAATGCCCTGGTTGACGAGCCCTTCCGGATAGCGCGCATGGAACAGAGGCCCCATGTTGTCGCGCCCGAGGCGGTCGGTTTTCATGGGGACGCGGCTCATCATCTCCACGCCGCCGGCGATGACGAGATCGTATGCACCAGCGATCACGCCCTGGGCAGCGAAATCCATCGCCTGCTGTGCGGAGCCGCACTTGCGGTTCAGCGTCACGGCCGGGAGCGTTTCCGGCAGCCCGGCGGCGAGCACGGCCTGGCGGCCGATGTTCGCAGCCTGTTCGCCGGCCTGCAGCACGCAGCCGGTGATGACGTCCTCGACAAGTGCCGGGTCGATGCCGGTACGGCGCACGAGCGCTTGCAGGATGCGCGCGTAGAGGTCGACCGGATGCAGGTGCGCAAGCGCGCCGCTCTCGCGCCCGCGCGTGAACGGCGAACGGACGATGTCGATGATGACGGCGCGGCGCTGGCTCATGCCGGACTCAGGCGCAGTGGCGGCGTAGGGTTAGCGTCAGGGCCTGCGACTTGACCTGCATGAGCGGCAGGTTCGTGACCGCCAGCAGCCTGCGCACCTGGTCGAGTTCCGGCGAGGACAGCAGTGGGTAGGTGGTCTTGACCGGCCCTGCTGCGCGCATTTTTTCCAGTGCCGGGCCGGGAATCAGCGCGCGCAGGATCAGTTCATCGTCGTCGTTGGTGCCGTAGCGCTGGTGCAGTTCCGCTGTGGTCGGCTGTTCCGGCGGATGCGCAGTCACCTCTTTGGCGCGCGGCGAGGCCATGATTCTGTCCAGGATGTCCGGGTCGATGGGCGCCACGGTTTCGCCGTAGAAGCCGGCGGCGTACTGGATGATCTCGTCCGGGATCACGGAATAGCGCTTGCCGGTGACGATGTTCAGCACCGCAAGCGTGCCGACGAGCTGCGAGAACGGCGTGGCCATGCCGGGGTAGCCGAGTTCGCGCCGCACGACGGCGGTTTCCTCCAGCACTTCGTTGAAGCGTTCCGGCATGCCGTGCTGCACGAGCTGGGCTTTCAGCGTGCCGACCATGCCGCCGGGGATCTGGTGGCGAATGCCGAGTACGTTGTATTCGGAATATTGGTTGACCAGGAAGCCCGCGGCCTTGCCGACTTTCTCGAAATGCTCTGCGACCGGCTTGAGCAGGTCGAGCTTCAGGTCGTGGGTATGGCCGAGGAGCTCCAGATTCGCGGCGACGGACTCCGCGGACGGCACGGAAGGGCCGTTCGCCATCGGCCGTGTCGCGGTGTGCAGGATGGTGACGCCCAGCTCCACCGCATCCAGGTAGCTCTTGCCGGAAATGCCCAGCAGGTTGTTGGAGTGCAGCTCGATCGGCTTGCCGCCGATGCGCGCCTTGATGGCTGGAATGAGTGTGGACAGCCGTTCCTTTTCCAGCACACCGGCCGTGTCGTAGAGCAGAAGCGTGTCGACATCCGGGCTGGCGGCGAGCTGCGCCGCCTTGTCGGCGAAGAATTCATCCGTGTGCACGGGCGACAGCGTGAACATGACGGCGCCTGCCACCTCCGAGCCGTATTCCTTGGCGATCTTTGCCAGGCGCAGCATCTTGTCGATGTTGAACAGCACGTCGTAGATCCAGAACGAGCGCACACCATGCTCGTTCAGCCGGCGCATCCAGAGATCCATCAGCGCATCCGGCGTCACGCCGAACGTGACGGAAGCGTTCGAGCGCATGCCGCCGCGCAGCCGTGTGCGTGGCATGGCCGCGACCATCAGGTCCAGTCCTTCCCACGGGTTTTCCCGGCAGTACTTGATGAGCACCTCGAACATCGAGGAACCCGTGAGGTCGATGGTGCGATAACCGGCACGGTCGATGAAGGGCGCCACCGGCAGCGCCATGCCGGCCTGCATGCGCATGCCCCACAGGCTTTGCTGGCCGTCGCGCAGCGTTTCGTCCAGAAATTCGACGTGGGCCATCGTGCTTACTCCTTCAGAAAGGCGGGCAGAACCGTGTCTTCCAGCCAGTGCGTTGAAATGTGATTGGTGCGGAAATCCGGATGCGCGACGATGAAACGTGCGAGCGGCAGCGTGGTTTTCGGGCCTTCGACGCGGAACGCCGCAATCGCGCGCAGCATCCTGTCGATGGCCTCGTCCCGTGTCGGGGCGCAGGCGATGAGCTTGCCGATCATCGAGTCGTAGAACGGTGGGATGACGTCGCCCACGCGCACGGCCGTGTCGAGGCGGACGCCGGTGCCGGTGGGTGGCTCCCACGCCGTGATGCGGCCGGGTGAAGGGCGGAAACCGTCCTTCGGGTCCTCGGCGTTGATGCGCACTTCGATGGCGTGGCCGGAAAAATGCACGTCCTGCTGGGTGACGCCCACGCCGTCGCCGGCTGCCACGGACAATTGCCGGGCGATGAGGTCCTCGCCGGTCACCATTTCCGTCACCGGATGCTCGACCTGGATGCGGCTGTTGAGCTCCATGAAGTAGAAGTCTTCGCGCGCCACGTCGTAGAGGAATTCGCAAGTGCCGGCGGAACGGTAGTTCGCGAATGCGGTGAACTTCACGGCAGCGGCGTGCAGTTTTTCGCGCAGCGCGACCGGCATCGCCACCGCCTGCGCTTCTTCCACGAGCTTCTGGTAGCGGCGCTGGGACGAGCAGTCGCGATCGCCGAAGTGGATGACGGTACCGGTTCCGTCCCCGACGACCTGCACTTCCACATGGCGCGCGGTTTCCACGTAGCGCTCGATGTACAGCGTGCCGTCGCCGAACGCGGCCAGCGCTTCGCGGCTGGAGCGGTCGAAACCGGCGCGGATATCGGCTGTCGAGCGTGCCAGGAACATCCCTTTGCCGCCGCCGCCCGCCGACGCCTTCATCACCACCGGATAACCAAGCGTGTCCGCCGCTCCGAGCGCGGCGGCAACGCTGTCGATGCGGTCCGTGCCCGGCACCGTGGCGACGCCGGCGTCGTGGGCGATCCGTCGCGCGGAAAGCTTGTCGCCCAGTGTCTCGATGGTCTCGGCGCGCGGCCCGACGAAGGCGATGCCGTTGTCCTCGCACAGCCGCGACAGCGCCGGCTTCTCCGACAGGAAGCCGTAGCCGGGATGCAGGGCGTCGCAGCCCGTGGCGTGTGCCGCGTGCACTACAAGCTTCACGTCCAGGTAGCTTTTTGCCGCTGGCGCCGGGCCGAGCACGACCGCGCGGTCCGCAAAGGTCGCGGGCCAGCTGTTGCGGTCGGCGGCCGAGACGCCGATCACGGTCTCGATGCCCAGACGCTTCGCCGTACGCAGTACGCGCAGCGCAATTTCGCCGCGGTTCGCCACAAATAGACGCTTGATGGGCATCGCGTCAGGTGGGCTCGATCCACAGCAGCGGCTGGTCGTATTCGACCATCTCACCGTCTTTCGCGGTGATTTCCCGCACCGTGCCGGCCACGCTTGCGCGGACCGTCGTGAACAGCTTCATCACTTCGATGAGGCACACTTCGGTGTCTGCTGTTACCGTGGCGCCGACGCTGACATAAGGTGGTTTGCTGGGCGCCGGACACGTGTAGAAGGTACCGAGATTCGGCGCCTTCACGCATAGCCAGTGCGCGGGCCGCGCGGCCGGTGCGGGGCCCGCATCGCGCGCCGGTGGCGGGGTCGGCGGCGCGGAGGGCGAGGGCACCGTGCCGGGCGTTGCCGGCGTGTCCAGTGTGGCGTGGCTGTTGGTGGACAGCAGCAGCTCATCGCCGTCGACTTCCAATCTCAGCTCCTCCCAGGTGGACTGGCCGAACAGTTCCACCAGGGTTTCCACATCCGATGTTTTCAAGGGCACGGTTTTCTCCTGAATCAGTTCGCCGCAGCAGGTGGCAGCGCGGCGCGGGCCGCGCGCAGCAGCAGCGGAAGTACCGGCGTGCCGATCACGGTGGTGACGCCGGCGGCCAATGCGGCACGCATGCCGGCGTCCGTCGCGAGCACGCGCCCGGCGGCCACGCGGGTGCCGCCCAGCAGGCGCGCAACATTTGCCGGGTCGTCGCCGCCGGGCAGAACGTCGAGGTCCACGCAGTCAGTGCCCGCATCCCCGGGGGCGGGGATCACGCGCAACGGCGCGTGCGCCGCGATCATCTCCTGCAGTGCCGCCAGCCGCGGGTCGCTGGCGGTGTCGGGTACGGTGACTTCGAGTGCACCGCGAAAGATCCTGCCACGCGTGGCATCGACGGTGACGGTCTGCCCGGCGAGCGCCGTCACGGTGCCGAGGCCGCAGCCGGTGACGCAGGCCACACCGAGCGCGCGGCTGACGACCGCCGCGTGGCTGGTAGCGCCACCCTGTTCGGTCACGACGGCCCTGGCGCGCAGCATGCCGTGGACATCCTCGGGGCTGGTGGTGGCGCGTACCAGGACCACCGCTTCGCCGTTCGCGGCGCGTCTTTCGGCTTCATCGGGGTCGATGACCACCGTGCCGATGCCGACGCCCGGGCAGGCCGGCTCGCCGTGTGCGACGGGCGTCGCCGTGGCCGCCTGTGCGTCGCTCAGGCGTGGCGCCAGCACGTTATGCAATTGCTCCGGGGTGATGCGCCGGAGCACGGTGTCCGCGTCGATCAAGCCATCCCCAGCCATTTCGATCGCGCACCGCAGCGCGGCGGCCGGCGCGCGCTTGGCGGCACGCGATTGCAGGATGAACAGTTCACTGTTCTGCACGGTGAACTCGATGTCTTGCATGTCGTGGTTCGCTTGTTCCAGGGTCGCGGCGGCCTGCAGCAAGCGCTGCAGCGCATCCGGCACGATCTGTCGCATGGCGTCGAGCGGCCGCGGCGTGAAACGGCCGGAGACGACGTCTTCGCCCTGCGCCTGCGGCAGATATTCTCCGTAGGGCGTGTCTTCGCCGGTCAGGGGGTTGCGGCTGAACAGCACGCCAGTGCCGGAGGTTGCGGACAGGTTGCCGAACACCATGGCCTGGACTGTGACCGCCGTGCCGAGGTCGTCGGCGATGCCGTTGTGCTGGCGGTAGCGCCGCGCGCGGCGCGAGTTCCAGCTTTCGAACACGGCGCGGATCGCAGCGTGCAGGCAGGCGCGGGCGTCGGTCGGCACCTGCTTGCCGCTCGCGGCCAGCAATGCGGCGTTCCAGGACTCCGGCATGCCGTCCGCTGCGAATTCCACGCCGCTCGCCTTGAGCACGATGTGTGCATACAGCTCGAAGTAGCGGCGGTGCACATCGTGGGCGAAAGCGGCGGCGCCGGTTTCCGCCGCCAGTGCGGCTTCGGTCGCCGGTGTGATGCCGGTATTGAGCACGGTGTCCATCATCCCAGGCATGGAGATCGCCGCCCCGGAGCGCACGGACACCAGCAGTGGCGCGGGGCCGTACCCGAAAGTGCGGCCGGTCTTTGCTTCCAGCCATGTGATGCCGGCGGCAACTTCTTCCTCCAGGCCGGGTGGGAACGCGCTGCCGGTCTGGTAGGCGTTGCAGGCGTGCGTGGTGATGACGAAAGCTGGCGGTACCGGCAGGCCGAGTTCGGACATGCGGGCGATCGACCACGCTTTGCCGCCGATCAGCGCGCGGTCGGGAAGCGGGCCTTCACCCAGATGCAGGGTCCAATGGGACATCAGGCCTCTCGCGTGCGGCCGAGCACCCGGATCAGGTCTTCGTGCAATTCGAACCACGTCGTGTGGTAGCTCATGCAGCGCACGTCGGACACCCATGCCACGTCGCCGTCCTCGGCTTTTTCAAGTGCGCGCGCGAGCAGTTTCTTGTAGAGCGCCAGCCGGGGCAGGCCGGCGGCGAAACGATCCAGGATGCCTTCGGCGCGTTCGTGGAGGTCACCCAGGCGCACGATGATCTTTTCGTCGTAGCCCGGATCGGAGTGGTCGTTCGGAACTTGCTCGCCGGCGAGCGTGAGCGTCTGCCAGTCCGTCATCAGCGTCTTGAGTTGGCGGTTGATGATCTCGAAGGCGTCGTACGTCGCCTGCATCGCCGTGTCGGCGCGCTGCGCGGCGTAGTCGGGTGCATAGCTCATCTTCAGCGCGACCTGTGCGGCAGGCTGCAGCATGAACGCTTCGCCGGTTCGGGCTACGCGGCCATTTTGCGCGGCCGCGTCCAGCGCCTGCTGTACGGTGGCGGCATCGAGCCCAGTGATCTCGGCCACGCTCGCGGCCGTGCCGTGTTTCTTGATGGCGAGGCCGTGGAGCGCAAGTCGTGCATCGTTCATGACGCTGCACCATGGTCCAGCCGCGCGATGAGCGCATCGCGCACGACCCGCCGCAGGATCTTGTGCGCACCGCTCTTGGGCAGTGCTTCGGGCCATTGCTCGACCACTTTCGGGCACTTGTAGCCGGCCAGCCGCTGTTTCGCCCAGGCGTGGACGGCGGCGCAGTCCAGCGGGCCGGGGCCGTAGACCACAGCGTGCACGCGGTCGCCCCATTTCTCGTCCGGCAGGCCGACGACGGCCGCCTCCACCACGCCGGGAAAGCCCATCAGCACGTCCTCCACTTCGCGCGGATAGACGTTGTAGCCGCCGGAAATGAGCATGTCGTTCTTGCGGTCGAGGATATAGAAGAAGCCGTCCTCGTCCATGCGCCCGACGTCGCCGGTATGCAGCCAGCCATTGCGGAAGGTTTTCTCCGTGGCTTCGGGCCGGTTCCAGTAATACGCCATGGTCTGCGGGCCACGGCAGCAGATTTCGCCGACTTCACCCACCGGAACTTCGCTGTCCGCGTCGTCCAGCACGGCTGCTTCGACAATCGTATAGGGCCGGCCACAGGAGCCGATGCGATCGTGGTCTTCGGGCCTGAGGCAGGTGATGACCATCGGGCTTTCCGCCTGCCCGTAAGTTTGCGCGAAGATCTTGCCGAAGCGTTGCTCGGCGCGGCGCAGCACGGCCTCCGCGATCGGCGAGGCGCCGTAGGCGATGGTCTGCAGGTTCAGCTTCGCGGCGGCGAGTGCCGGGTCTTCCAGCAGCATGGCGAGCATCGTCGGGACGAGGAATGTCATCGTCGCGCGCTCGCGTTCCGCCAGGCGGAGGAACGCGCCGGTGTCGAATTTCGTCATCACCAGCGAACAGGCGCCACGCACCAGCGCCGGCAGGAAGAACGCGCCGGACGCGTGCGCGATGGGGGCGGCGTGCAGGAAGGTATCGCCACGGTGGATGTTCGGCACGAGGTCGGTGAGGAAGGCGGACAGTTCCGACAACTCCCCACGCGTCGTGAGCGTCACACCCTTGGGTTTCCCGGTCGTGCCGCCGGTATAGCCGATGCGGTACGGTGCATCCAACGGCCAGGCTGCGTGGTCGTGCCGCGTAGCGTCGCCGCTGGCGATCATCTCGTCGAGCGCGTCCCGGCCGACGCTGATCTCGACGTCGAAGCGGGCATCACCGGCATGCAGCACGGCGCGGGCGCCGCTGTCCGCGAGCTTGTAGTTGTGGTTTTCCATCTTCTCGCGCGTGTTCATGCCGACGCGCACGAGGTTCACTTTCGCCAGCGCGTAGTAGGCGATGATGCATTCGATGGAATTCGGCAACACCACGCCGACGCGATCACCGGGGCGCAAACCCTTCGCGATGAGGGCATTGCCGAGCCGATTCGTGGCGGTGTCGAACTGCCGGAACGTAAGAGTGCGCTCGCCTTCCGTCAGGCACGGGAGATCGCCGTGTTCGACGGCGGCGCGGTGAATCAGTGAGCCGATCTGCATGACGGATTCCGAATTTTCTCCTTATTCCCCGGCGCTGCCGCGCAGCGCCAGGATGTCCGCACGCGACAGGCCGGCACCCTTGTCCTTCAGGCGCCGCGAAGTGCGTTGCTCGCGCCGGTAGAGTGCGTCGGCCAGCGGCGTGTTGGCGTGGTACTTCAGCCACGTTTCCCCGAGGAAACGGTATTCCGGTGCGACGTTCGTCGGCGGTGCGGCGCGGCTGGCGCGGTTGTAGTCCGCGATCGTCAGCTTGCCGCGCGACGTGGTGTAGCAGTCCTTTTTTTCCGGCAGCTTCGTGGTGCCCGCATGGACTTCGCCGACGCCGGCGGTGTAGGGCTCGCCGGCGAGCACGGAGTAGGGAATGGGCGTGAAGAAACGCGCGCCACGATTCGCGTGCTGCATCATCACGTAGTCCGACACCTGCTGCGTGGGATTTGCTGCCGTGCACAGCGCCACGAGGATGTCACGACCATACTCGTCGTTGAGCAGCGGGCGGAAGTGTTCCGCGCGCTCGTCGATCTTCACCCAGTCGTCCGGGTCGTAGCAGCCCGCGATGTGGGCGACGTCCTTGCACACCGCGAAGTAGGTGATGGCGCCGGCGTCCAGCATCTGGTCGCGCGACCAGTTCGCAATCCTGAGCCACAGCTTGTTCGTGGCCTCCGTCACCTGCCCGGTGAGGCGCTGGAACGTGGCGGTCAGTTCCCCGCGCGAACCCATGCCGAGCGGCACACGGCCGTCCGTCAGGCTGTCGGAATGGTAGAGGCCGACGCCCACGAGCTTGTCGGCCGAGAATTCCGGCTCGGCCTCGAAGGAGCCCCAGTCATCCACGATGTGGAAGTGACAGTCCTTCACCGCCATCGTGACGGTAATGTTGTTGTGTTCCACGCCGGCGGCCACGTCGTCCAGCCACGGCAGGTCGCCTTCCGCGAGGTCGACGAAGTCGCGGACCAGCAGCTCGGTATGGTCGTCCAGCTTGTAGGGCCCGTGGTTGTTGAGCGAGATCCGGCTTTCACAGGCCACGAGAAACGCGTATTGCGACGCCGCCGCCATGAATCCGTGCGCCGCCTGGTGCAGTTCATCGCCCGGTGCACAGTCGTAGAGGTCGGCGTGGAAGACCTGCACCGTGCGTTCCGGCAGCAGTTGCGCGCGATGACCGAACTCGCGGTTCGTGATGTGGCCGTCGTTGCGGTGGTAGGCAAGCTGGAAGCGCTTCCAGAAATCCAGCACGTAGATGATGTCGTTTATGCCGTCAGTGGGCTTGAGCAAACCCATGTTCAGCAGCCATTCGCGGCCGAACAGGTAGAAGTCCGGCATGTAGGCCATGAGGCTGGCGCACTTCGTGCCGATGTGGCGCGCACGGTCGCCGATTTCCTCGGCCGACATGAAGGATTCAACCTTGCGGAACAGCGCCGGATAGCGGTACCAGCAGTTCGCGTAGGACAGCATCATGTAGGCGGGAACCGGGAACAGCTTGGATTCCTGCACGGTGCGCGTCACGCACAGCCAGTAGTTCTCGTCGCCGTGGCACTGGATCAGGTTGTTCGTCTCCAGCAGCTGGGCGTAGTTGACCGGGTTCGTATTCATTTCGTGATCCGCCAGACGCGCGCCGTTACTTCGCGCCCCGATTGGTAGTCGTCTGCCGTCTTCGGGCGTGCCGTGGTTTCGATGCGCACCGTGTCGCCGTGGCGAATACCGGAGACTTTGGCGTTCATCAGGCACGGCACGCGATATTCGCGCGTGAGAATGCCGAGATGCGAGCGCGTGGAGCCGCCGGCACAGATCACGCCGGCGAAGCGGGCGAGAATGGGAGCTGTCAGCGTGCCGCCGGAATCGTCGATGATGGCGATGGTGTCCGCCGGTACACCGCCCTGCACGTACTTGAGCACCTGCGCCGGCGTGCGGATATAGCGCGCGATGCCGGTACGGTCCTCTGCGTAGCGCGCCACGTTGTCGCCCTGGCCGCGCTGTTCGCGCCCTTCGGGATCGGTCGTCGCCGTGATGGCCTCCGCGTGTTCGAAGGAGAATGTGGCCAGGCTGGCTTCATCTGCCCCGGCTGCGGGCACGTAGGCCTCGGGGCGTTCGCGCGGCGAGATGGCTGCCGACCATGCGAAGCGGTGGCCGGCTTCAAGCAGCAGCGCCTCCACAGCGCGGAAATCCTCTGCCGTGACGTGTGCCGGTGGTTCCCCGGTCACGAAGCCGGCCCATTCGTCGCCGGCGGCCGCCAGCCGGGTGCGGACGCGGTCGTGGATCGCGTTGTGGAACGCCTCGACAACGGCGGAAGCATCGCCGTGCGAGAACTTGTCAGTATCCGCGTAAAGCCGTGTCATGGTTCTCCTCCAGACGGCTGCCTGTATTGGCGGGTTAGTGGGCGGTGGTGCCTCCATCGACCATCAGCACCGCGCCGTTGCAGTACGAGGCGTCATCGGAGGCCATGAACAGGCAGGCACTGGCGATTTCCGCAGGCTTGCCGGCGCGTTGCATCGGGCACAGCGTCGGCGCCACGGCTGTGTCGTCGAAATAATGCATGACCGATGCGATCATGCCGGTATCGACGAACCCCGGACACACACAGTTCGAGCGAATGCCGTCCTTTATGTAGGCGATGGCAAGCGAGCGCGTGAGATTGATGACGGCGCCCTTGGAAGCGGTATAGGCGTGGGCATCGGCGACGCCCATTACGCCGAAGATGGAACCCACGTTGACGATGTTGCCAGCCCCTTGTTTCTGCATCTGCGGCACCACGATGCGGCAGGTGTTGTACACCGAACCGAGGTTGATGTTGATGACTTCCTGCCACTTGTCGACAGGTGTGGTCGCCACGTCGTTCATCGAGCCGGGGCTTTTCTCCGCCCAGCTGTAACCGACGCCGGCGACGTTGACGAGGATGTCCACGCGGCCATAAGTGTCGATCGCCTGGGTCAGAGCGCGTTCCGTCTGCTCCGCGCTGGACAGGTCGGCCGTTGCCACAGCAGCTTCGCCGCCTGCTGCCGCAATGGTGTTGCGCAGGGCGTCCAACCCCGGTTGTGTGCGGCTGATGCCGAAGATCTTCGCCCCTTCCTGCGCGAAGCGTTCCGCACACGCGCGGCCGATGCCGTGTCCGGCACCCGTGATGACGGCAACCTTGCCCTCAATCCGTCCCATCGCAGTCTCCTCTTGTCTGGCGGCAGCTGAATGTCGAAGCATCAGGTTTCGTTAATTCTTGTCTTAGGATATTGTAGGACAATGTTCTTGGCAACCGATGACGACCATGAACCGGCCAGGGTTCGACAGCAGGGCTTCGAGCGAGTGATGACGACGAGTCTGCGTCGGAAGGCGGGCCGGGAGCCCGGCTCCGGACAGTTGCGCGATGACAGTTCTCCGGACCGGGTCGTGACCGCGATCCGGCAGGGCCTGATGACCGGGCGGTTCGTTCCTGGCCAGCGGCTCGTCGAAGCGGATATCCACCAGACGCTGGGTGTCAGTCGCGGCCCGATTCGGGAGGCGATGAAGCGCCTGTCAGCGGAAGGAGTGGTGACCTTGCAGCCCCATCGCGGTGCCTGCATCCGCGCGCTGACACGGTCCGATGCGGTGGATCTGTTGCAGGCTTTGGAAGTGATCGTCGGGCTGGCGGCGCAGCTTGCGGCACAAAAGATCGAAGGTTCGGGGAATCAGGCCCTACTGGAAGAGCGCTACCGGCGGCTGGCCGAACTGGGGCCTGCCGCCGACCTGGTGCCTCAGGCGATCGAGCGGACGGGGTTCTATGAGGCCATCTTCAAGATCGCGGACAATCGGGAGCTGGCAAACATGAACCCCATGGCGCCGACGCTGATCCTGCGCATGCAGATCCACGGCTACCTAAGCGCAGAGGAACGCGGGCTCCAGTTCTCCGACTACGCCCATCTCTACGAGGCCATCCGTGGTGCCAGGCCGGGGCGGGCGAGCGCGGTCGTCAGGCGGCACATCCGGCGCAGTACCCAGCAGATCCTGCGGCTTCCGGATATCGCCTTCACGGCGTATCGGTGCCGATGACGGTGTTCTGCCGGCGTCCGGCTGTGCTGCTGAATGGAGGGGGGAGTGGTGCCGGCGCGCTGCCGTCAACGGCGGCGTCGGCCAGCGAGCAGGGCGTCCGCGCTCAACGGGCCGCCCCCCGCTGCCGACAGGTACAGGAACATGAAGCAGAACAGGATGGCGGAGTCGCCGCCATTCAGGACCGGCCAAAACGAGGTTCGAGCATGCACCATGAAATAGGCGAAAGCCATCTGCCCGGACAGCAGGAATGCGATCGGCCGCGTGCGCAGCCCGATGAGGAGCAGCAGGCCGCCAAAGAATTCCAGGATACCGGCGAGGCCGGGGGCGAGCGTCGCCAGTTGCGCGGCGTCGATGAGGTGAAGATGCGCTCCGCCGGGCAGGCCGAACAGCTTTTTCGCGCCATGCAGCAGGTACAGGTAGGCTGCGACGATGCGCATGACGCTGAGCAGCATCGGCGCCGTTCCGTTCCACCACGATGCAAGACCTTTCACCGTTCCACCTTCGACTGTCGTGGTCGGACCACGTTGCGTATTGCGACGTGCAGCGTAGTTGATTCCGGTCCGCACGGGAGTCCGTCATGAAGCTGGATGGCCAGCGGGTGTTGATCACCAACGATGACGGGATTCATGCGCCTGGCATCCGGCTGCTCGAAAAACTGGTCCGCCGCCATACCGACGATGTGTGGGTGGTGGCGCCGGGCGAAGAGCATTCCGGTGCGTCGCATGCCATTTCCATGCACGACCCGGTCAGGGTGCGCAAGATCGATGCCCACCATTTCGCGATCCACGGCACGCCGACGGATTGCGCCCTCATGGGCATTTACGAACTGATGCCGGAGCCGCCGACGCTGCTGCTGTCCGGCATCAACTGGGGGGAAAACCTGGCGGAAGACCTGTTGTATTCCGGCACCGCCGCCACGGCGATGGAAGGCGCGCTGCTTGGCATTCCCTCCGTCGCCTTTAGCCAGGTGCACACTTACGACGAGGTCCACTGGGAGACGGCCGAAGCGTTCCTGCCGCGCGTGCTGGAGCGCGTGCTGGCCGCTGGCATCGAGCCGGGCACTTTCGTGAACGTGAATTTCCCGCCGCTGGCGCCGAATGCAGTGACCGGCATCCGGGTGACGGACCAGGGCCGGCGCGCGGCAGGGTCGTTCCGTCCCGAGCGCCGTGTCGACGCCCGCACCCGGCCGTATTGGTGGATCAAGATCACCTATCTCGACCGCGACCAGCGCCAGGCGGGCACGGACGCGCGGGTAAACACCGACCTGCGGGCGATTGCCGAAGGGGCGGTGTCGGTAACGCCAGTGCAGCTGGATCTGACAGCGCGCAACCTGAAACAGCGCTTTGCGGATGCGCTGAAGGTGGAATAGGCGCTCGGCGTTCCGTGGGGGCGCGTCCCCACCTGGGTCATGCCCGCAGGGGCTGCAATGCCCGGCACCAGCGCAGCAGCTCGTCCAGTAAGCCCTGCGCGGCGGTGTCGAGCGCGGCGTCGGGCGTGAAGCGCCCCTGGCCGTCGATGCGGCTGCCAGCGTGTTGCACGGCAACGCTTTCCGGAATCGGCATCATCTTCAGCATCGTGACCTGCAGGATCGCCTGCTGCACGGCGCGTACGCCGCCCGCACCGCCGCCGTAGCTGACGAAGGCACACGGCTTGTAGTTCCACTCCCGGTAGAGAAAGTCCAGCGCGTTGACCAGCGACGGCGGCGGGCTGTGGTTGTACTCGGGTGTGACGAAGGTGTAGGCATCGGCGCGGGCGACGCTTTGCGCCCAGCGCTGCGTGTAAGGGTGCTCATATTGCTGCAGGCGCGGATGACGGGGTTCGTCGAAGACCGGCAGCCGAAAGTCGGCGAGATCGACGCACTCGGCATCGAAGCCGCCGTGGCTTGTGGCGCGGTCCAGGAACCAGCGGGCGACGGCGGGGCCGATACGGCCGGGGCGGGTGCTGCAGATGATGATCTGGAGTTTCGGGTTCATGACGTCGATCGAGAGGTGCCGGATGGCCGGCGGGAGTCGTCAGGGTCTGTGCGCGGTGCGGTATTCCCCCGGCGCCTGGTCGAACCAGCGGCGGAAGGCGCGGGCGAAGGATGGCGCGTCCGTGTAGCCGGTCTGCAAGGCCACGACGTCGAGCTTCATGTCTGTCTGCGTCAAGAGGTGTGCAGATAGTTGTTTGCGCTCTTCATCGATCAAGCTGCGGTAGGTTGCACCTTCTTCCTCCAGTTTGCGCCGGAGCGTGCGGGGCGCCAGCGCGAGCTGCTTCGCCACATCCTCGAAAGAGGCGATCAACCCCAGGGGTCCGAGAACGGCCTGCCGCACCTGCCCAGTGATGCCAGTGTTTTGTCGGCGCGCCAGTTGTGACCGACATTGATTGTCGAGAAAGCCGGCCAATTGCGCGTCGTACATTGGCAGCGGGATTTCCACGTCCTGGCGACGCATGACAATGGCATTGCGCGGGCTGCCGAAGATCGGCGCAAGCCCGCACAATGCCCGGATACGTTCAGCATGGCCTGGCGCGGCTCCGGTGTATTCGAGCCGCAGGACGTCGACTCCCGAAAGGCCCAATTCGCGCACCAGGTTGATCGCCGTGGCCGTGTCGCGCTGCAGGAGGAAGGTGCGGAGGGACGGCGGAATCGGAGTGGGGTCCGCGACCAGGGCGAATTCTCGTTCGTCGATCGCAATCGCGAACCGGCAGTAGGCGGTGCTGAGGGGCAGATAGCGCAGCGCGCACTGAAAGGCTTCGCGCAGATTCTGGCTGATGCGCACGGCGAACCCCCAGATGCCGAATGTGGCGACCTTGTACTGAAGGCCGAGCTCGAACCCCAGTGCGGGTATTTCCGGGAGTGTCCGCATGAGGTTCTCGATCAGGCGGATTTCCTGGTCACGGGTGATGAATTCGTTGGGATCGCGCAGCCGGGTTTCCGTAATCCTGGTGCCGCGCAGGCAGGTTGCCGCACTGACGCCATGCTGGGCAGCAAAATTGACGATCACCTGGCTGATGACGACCGGATGCAGGGTCGCTGGTTGCACGCGCATGTCTTCTCCTGTGCCCGCCCATGGTGTCGAATGGCCTGCTCCCTGGCCTGAAATGCTTGGGTCGCGGCCGCTAATATCATCGCGTCGGGCGTCGATTCTAGTTATACATGGCATATTCGAGACGAGACTATACGGAGGCGGCCATGGAACAGGATCTTGCAGATCTGAACAAGCAGGCGGTTGCGGCGGCACGCGACTACATGGGTGCCGTGGCGTGGCCGACGGCTGTTTTCGCTCTCCTGACGGTGGCGCTCTACGTCGTGAATGCCGGACTGTATGCGGCCGGATGGATGCCACTGCTGCCGGCGGTGCTGATATGCGGGGCGTTGACGTTCTTTTCGTATACGCCGCTGCATGAAGCGGTCCACGACAACATCAATGGCAGGAACGAGAAGCTGAAGTGGCTCAATGACCTGTGCGGCTATATCGTCGCGCCACTGATCTGGGTGTCCTATTCCTCCCATCGGACCGAGCATTTCACCCATCACCGGTTTACCAACCAGGGCGACAAGGACCCTGATTTCATGCTGTCGTCGGTGCGCAACGGGCTTCACGCCTTCGTTGTCTACAGCGTGAAGTTCCTGTGGGTGCAGAACACCTTCTATGTAAAGGGCGGTGCGTGGGCCAAGGCTTCGATGCGTGAGCGCGCGACCTATGTCGCCGAGATCGTTTTTGCGATCGGCTGGCGCGTCGCGTTTTTCGCCTGGCTGCCGAGCTGGGAAACCGGGGTCTTTCTGCTGGCCGGGTTTTTCCTGGGGGCGTTGTTCACGGTCTACTGGTTTGCCTACCGGCCGCACTATCCCTACGACAATCCGGCGCGTTACCGCAACACCAGCAGCCTCGTCATGCCGTGGTGGATGAAACCGGTGGAGTGGTTCTGGCTGGGCCAGAACATCCATTCCATCCACCACCTGTTCCCGCGTGTGCCGTTCTACCGCTATCACGTCCTTCACCGTCGGATCGAGCCGATCATGCGCGCGCATGGAACGCCGATCGTCGGCATCTTCAGTCGCAAGCCGATTCCCGCCGCACCGAGCCGGGACATGACCTGACGGGGTGCGCGGTCCGGCTCGTGATGGATCGGGCCATCGGGCACCGACCGGCGACGCCCGATGGCCCGGCAAGGGTTTAGCCCTTGAAGTCCTTCTCGGGGTTGAAGCCGTCCCAGTTCTCGAACACGTCCATGAAGCCCGGCACGGTCTTTCCGCGTGCCCAGTCGCGTTGCAGTTCGCAATAAAGCTGCGTCTTGCTGATGAGCTGCGCGCCGGCCTGCTCCACGCGGCGCAGCGCCGCTTCGTGCGCCGCGACGGAAGTGCCGCCAACCGCGTCCGCGACGACGTAGACCTCATAACCTTCCTTGAGCGCGTCGAGGGCCGGGAAAGCCAGGCAGGCCTCCGTCCACAGCGCGGTCATGATGAGCTTCTTGCGGCCGGTCGCTTCCACGGCGCGCTTGAATTCGACGTCTTCCCACGAATTGATGCTGGTGCGGTCGTAAGTCGGGTAGGCAGCCAGCACGTCCATGAGCGGCTGGATCGGCGGCTGGTTCTTGCCGGTGGCGACGTTCACCGTGGAATGGACGATGGGGAGCTGGTAGTTCATCGCGGCCCTCGCCGTGTGGACGATGTTGAACACCAGCTCCTTCTGGTTCATCGAGCGGATCGAACTGCCCTGGATCGGCTGGTAGTCGATGACGATGAAGGCTGAGTTTTCAGGTGTCAGCAGATGATCCTTGAGGGGATCGCGGCGGGTTTCACTGGTCATGTATAGCTCCGGTTGAGTGCGGCTGGGCCGTGGAAAGTGCGGCCCGGCAGTGCGGGCCGCGATGGGTTCAGGCGGGGGCGGAAACGGTGGCGGTTTCGCGTGGCGGGATGCGGGCGAAGCGCCCGGCGTTGAATGCGTCGATGGCGTCCGAGATTTCCTTGTCGCTGTTCATCACGAACGGCCCGTAGCCGAAGATCGGTTCTGCGTTTGATCCAGAGCTCCACGCGCCGCTTCTCGGTCACGGAGATCGGCCACATCTACTACGCGCATTGCCGGGCGATGCTGGTGGAAGCCGAAGGGGCACAAGCGGCGGTTGAGCAGACTCGTGCCGAACCCTGTGGGACAGTGCGCCTGAGCTGTCCCGTTGCCCTGCTGCACACCCGGGTAGCCGCGATGCTGGTGGTGTTCATGGCCGCGTATCCCCGGGTGGATGTGCAGCTGGAGGCCACCAACCGGCGCGTCGACGTCATCGCCGAGGGTTTCGACATCGCGATTCGCGTACGGCCGGCCCCGTTCGAGGACAGCGACCTGCATCTGAAGGTGCTGGCCGAGAGCGGGCAGACGCTGGTCGCCAGTCCGGCATTGCTGGCGCGTACGCATGATGTGGCGGTGCCAGCGGATCTGGCCGATCTGCCCAGCCTGGATCTCGATTTCCCGCGGCCGGAACACGTCTGGACACTGGAGGGGCCGGACGGCGCCAGCGCCGCGATCCGCCATCATCCGCGCCTGGTTACCGACGACATGATCGCACTGCGCGCCGCAGCGGTCGCCGGTATCGGCGTGCTGCAATTGCCACGGCTGATGCTCTGCGAAGAGGTGCGCGACGGGCACCTGGTCCGGTTGTTGCCGGATTGGGCGCCGCGGTCTCAGACGGTCCATGCCGTATATCCGTCACAGCGTGGGCTGCTGCCGTCGGTACGGGCGCTGCTCGATGAACTCGGTCAGCGGTTTGCAGAGATTGCCCCCGGGTAAATCCGTCGATTGGAGGCCGGAAACCGTGGCTCGCATCAGGCTATGATCGTGACATGACAGGATCTGTGCACTCCTATGGATACTGACCCCACTCCGGAATCCGAACGCGAAGAGAGCGCCCGCGTCGTGACGCTGCTGGGGCGGTTGCGCGCGGAGGGTTCGCTGGTGGCGCTGGTACGGGGTGGCATGTCCATGGCGCTGCGGCTGGATGCGGCAAACGGCGTCTGGTGGATCGAGGAACCCAATTCGAAGTGGGCACCGCGGCGAGGCCAGATCGTCGGTATGAGCTTCCAGCTCGACGGCACGGTGGCGCGCTGCGCCGCGGTGTTCCAGGACATCGAATGGGTCGACGGCCAGCGTGCATGGCGGCTGGCGCTGCCTACCCACATCCTCTATCCGAAGCATCGCGGGGCGTATCGCGCCGTGGTGTTGTCGGAGGACGTGATCCCGGTTGAATTCCACAACGCCGAGGGCGAGACGTTTGCGGGTTCGTTGTACGACCTGTCGTTCACCGGCCTGGGGGCCGTGGTGCCGGTCGAGGCCGTGCCGAAGCCCGGAATGCAGGACGTGACGATCGGTTTCGAGCGGCCGCTGACGCTGCCAGTCGAGGTGCTCAACGCCTGGCCGGAGGACGAAGACCCGGAACGGGTGCGGATCGGCGGGCGTTTCGTGGGGCTGCGACCGGGCGTACAGGACCGGGTGGATCGGGAAGTGGCCGCCCTGCAGCGCCGCTGGTTGCGTACGCGCGTGCGCCGGGCCTGATCTGCGGGACGTGAGCTGCGCCGGGCGGAACCGATGCGTTCAGCCGGCCTCGGCCAGCCGGCGCATTTCAGCGATCGTGCTGCGGTAGTTGTCGGACTTGAAGATCGCCGACCCGGCCACGAAGGTGTCGGCACCCGCGGCCGCGATCGCGGCGACGTTGTCGAGCTTCACGCCACCGTCGATTTCCAGGCGGATGGCGTGCCCTGCCTGCGTCGCCATGTGGCGGTCGATGATCGCGCGCGCCGCACCGAGCTTCGCCAGCGCGGAGGGAATGAAGCTTTGCCCGCCGAAGCCGGGGTTGACGGACATCAGCAGCACAATGTCGACCTTGTCGAGCACGTAGGTGAGACAGTCCAGCGGCGTGGCGGGGTTGAACACCAGGCCGGCCTTGCAGCCAGCATCGTGGATCGCCTGTAGCGAGCGGTCGATATGGCGCGTGGCCTCGGGGTGGAAGCTGATGGAACTGGCGCCGGCCTGTGCGAAGGCCTGCGCCAGAGCATCCACGGGTTCCACCATCAAATGCACGTCGACTGGCGCCGCGACACCGTGCTTGCGCAGCGCTGAGCAGACCATCGGCCCGATGGTCAGGTTCGGGACATAGTGGTTGTCCATCACGTCGAAATGTACCCAGTCCGCGCCGGCGGCCAGCACGTTGTCGACTTCCTCGCCGAGCCGTGCGAAGTCGGCGGACAGGATGCTGGGGGCGATGATGCAGGAAGATCTGGGCATGGTGGCGGGGTGTCGAAGGGGCAGGGGATTATCCGTGATCGCGGAGATTGCGCAACGCGCATCCAGCACGGATGGCCTTACAACATTTCCAGCACTTCCTGCGCGGCGCGTTCTCCTGCGCTGACGGCGCCATCCATGTATCCGCTCCAGCGTGTTGCTGTCTCCGTTCCAGCCCAGTGCAGGCGGCCGATGGGAGCCGCCAGCGCCGATGTATAGCCGGTGATGACGCCGGGGCCGGGCACGCCGACCGGCCCCCCGCCGCTGAAGTCTTCACCCTGCCAGTTCGATTCGAGGTAGGCCAGCGGATTCGCCGCCTGGCTACCGAAATACGCAGTGAATGCCTGGGTCACGTTGGCCTTGCGTTCGGCGTGCGTCATGAGGCAGGCATCGCGCGCGTCCTGTCCGTCGATGAAGCCCATGAGAACGCCGGGGGCGCCGTCTTCCGGTGGCGTATTGTCGAACGTCACCTTCGGCAGGAAGGCGTCACTGGTGACCTGTCCGTTCAGCCCGCTGGCACGCCAGAATGGTGTTTCGTAGACGCAGTGGACTTTCCAGATCGACCCCATCGGGTAATGCTGCATGAGCTGCAGGCGCGCCTGCATGAGGCCGGCCAGCGTATTTGCGGGATCGTCGGGCTGTGCGTCATTGCCGTGCAAGGGCGTGTAGTGGATGCGTCCGGCCGGCCATGGCGACATCGCCACCACCACACGCTGCGCGGTGTAGCTGAACCCGCTGCCCGACACCACGATGTAGCCGGCGGTCTGATCCACCTGCGTGACCGGGGCATTGAACGCGATGCGATCCGCAAGGGTGTTCGCCATGGCAATGGCGATGGCCTGCGAGCCGCCGACGATGCGCGTCTGCTGCGCGCCGCCTTGCGTGTCGATGAGCTGGTTGATGTCGCCCGCCGCGCCGGCGATGTAGAACAGAAGATAAAGCAGCGAAATGTCCCGTGGTTCCGCCGAGAAGATCGCGATGATCGCAAGCTGTAGCAAGGTCTTCGTGCCGGCTGTATAGGGCAGGTGCTGGTCGGCACCGATGCCGATGGCGTTGTCCATCCAGTCCTGCACCGTCATGGCGTCCCATTTCGCGGCGCTGGGGGCCGCCCACGGCGTGGCTGTGTTCACCGTCGCGGCCATGTTGTTCAGCTTCGTGATCGCGCCTTGCGCGCCGAGCAGGTCGAGCGGATTGCCGGGCGGGATGCGGCCGGAATACGGCGTGGCCTGGCCGTTCATGTAGTTCACGGTCTGGCCGGCGTTGAACGCGTCGAAAGTCCCGATGTTCAACTCCTTCACGAGCGCTTGCATGACGAGCTGCTGGGGGCCGATGAATTCCGCGCCGCCTTCCACGACCGAGGCGTCATACGGCGCCGGCAGCCGCTGGTTGACGCAGCGACCGCCGACCCGTCCGCGACCTTCCAGGACCCGGACATCCACGCCGCTTGCCGCGAGTCTGCGTGCACAGGCCAGGCCGGAGTAGCCGGCGCCGACCACGACCACCTCCGCCTGCTGCGCGCCGCTGGGAGGCAGGGCGCCGGACGTCTGCCCGCTGCCCGGAATCACGCCCGCGGGGGTGGTGCCGGGTGCGGGCCCATCCGCATTCGCGGTGCAGGCTGACAGCAAGGGTGCGGCGGCACCGGCCGCGAGGCCCGCCAGAACCATGCGACGGTTCAACGTGTGGATTTTCATTCTTTTCCTCCCGTACGGGTCAGGCCTTTACTTCGTAGTCTGAGAATCGCGGTCTGCGCGTGCGACGCCAGTATTCCGTGCACGAGCCGATCCAGTTGTTCGTGTTGCGTCCTGCGGCGTTCTTGTACCAGCTGTGGCAGGCCCCGTGGTATGTGGTGCGAGCGCTGCGGGTGTCCATTTCCTGCACATAGGCGGCATACGCCGACGCACCGATTTCCACCGTTTTCCAGTGCGCCCGGGCGCGTTGCGCGGCGATTTCCGCGATGTAGCGACTCTGGCATTCCAGCATGAAGATCATCGAGCCGGAGCCCAGGTTCGTGTTCGGTCCGTACAGGACGAAGAAATTCGGGAAGCCGGCGATGGCCAGCCCGAGGTAAGCTTCGGCGCCGGATTTCCAGACGTTGTGGAGATCGCGGCCGTCACGGCCGGTCACCTGCATCGGCGTCAGGAATTCAGTCGCCTCGAAGCCGGTGCCATAGATGATGGCATCCACGTCGCGCTGCCGTCCGTCCGCCGTCTTCACGCCCGCCGCATTGATTTCGGCAATCGCATCGCTGACGACTGCCACGTTGTCGCGCGTCAGCGTGCGGTACCAGTCGCTGGTGAGCAGGATGCGCTTGCAACCGACCGGGAAATCCGGCGTCAGGCGCGCGCGCAATGCCGGATCGGCGATCAGCCGACGCAGGCGCTGTTTTGATATGAAGCGGACGAGGCGTTCCACGCGAGGGTGGCCGTTGTAGGCGTAGGCCAGGAATTCCATGACGAGGAAGATGCGCAGGCGGTTCAGCCGCTGCAGTCCGGGAATGTGGTTGAACGCCCAATTCTCGAACGCCGAGCGACGCCGCTCGTGTTTCGCGATGGTCCAGCCGGGTGAGCGCTGGTAGAGGTCCAGATGCGCGACCTGTCCGGCAATTTCCGGCACAAACTGGATGGCGCTGGCGCCTGTTCCGATCACGGCGACGCGCTTGCCGTGCAGGCCGCAGTCGTGGTCCCAGTGTGCGGAGTGGAACGCGGGGCCATGGAAAAGGTCTCGGCCGGGGATGTCGGGCAATTGCGGACGACTGAGCTGGCCGACGGCGCTTACCAGCATTTCCGCTTCGCATTGCCGGCCGTCCGCAAATGTGAGCCGCCATACGCTTAGGGCTTCTTCAAAGCGTGCGGCCGTTACTTCCGTATTGAAGTGCAGATGGGCTTCGAGCCGGTTTTGCGCGATGCAATGGCGCGCATAAGCGAGGATTTCCGGCTGCTTGCCGTAGCGGTACGCCCACGGGTAGCGGCGGGCGAAGGAAAAGCTGTACATGTGGGATGGCACATCGCAGCCCGCGCCGGGATAGGTGTTTTCGCGCCAGGTGCCGCCAACGCCTGCGGCCTTCTCGAAAATCGCGAAGTCCTTGATGCCCGCCTGCTGCAGATACCAGGACAGTGCGATGCCGCCTAGCCCCGCGCCAATGATCGCTACGCCGTAGCGTGGCATGCCCGCCGCTGGTCCACCCATCCCGCGCCCCCGAAACCTTCAACTGCCTTGCATTCTAGATGACAGGCAGGCCGGCGCCGCAGGGGAAAATCGCATCAACTGCCTGATGTTCCCAGCATGACGTCGCGATGCGTAGGGCAGCCGGAACGCCGTTGATTGGCGTGCGCGGAGTGTATTGCCTACAGTAACGCGTTTTTCGTGGAGCTTTTATGAGCATCGCCATCGTCCTTCATGCGTTGTCTGCCGCCGTCTGGGTCGGCGGAATGTTCTTTGCGTGGCTGTGCCTGCGCCCGGCGCTGGGCGTGGTTGACGCGGCGGCGCGCCCGCAGTTGTGGGTGGCGGTGTTCGGGCGCTTCTTTCCGTATGTGTGGGCCGCGCTCGTCGTGTTGCTGGCCACCGGCTTCTACCTGATCGCCGGGCTGGGCGGCATGGCGCGGGTCAGCCCCTGGGTACACGTCATGCTGGGGCTCGGCATCGTGATGATGTTGTTGTTCCTGCATGTCTGGTTCGCGCCGTTTCGCCGGCTGAAACGCTGCGTGGCGGCAGGTGATCGGGCTGCGGCAGGCAAGCCGCTGGGCCAGATTCGGGTGCTCATCGGCATCAATCTCGTGCTGGGCCTCGTCACCGTCGCCTGCGGCGCCCTTGCCAGCCTTTATCCCGTAGGACCGTGAACCATGGATGCATTGCGTGAATCGAATCTGAAAAGCCTGCCGCTCATCGCGCGCGGCAAGGTGCGCGACCTGTATGCGATCGGCACCGACAAGATGCTGATCCTGGCCTCCGACCGCCTATCGGCCTTCGACGTCATCATGCCGCAGCCGATTCCCGGCAAGGGCAAGGTGTTGACCGCCGTCACACGCTTTTGGATGAAGCGCTTCGAGCATGTGATTCCGAACCATGAAACGCAAGCTGATTTGGCAGCCCTGCTGACGCCGGAAGAGCGCGCGCAGTGCGAAGGCCGCAGCGTCGTGGCGCGCCGCCTGAAGGCGTTGCCGGTGGAAGCGGTGGCGCGCGGCTACCTGATCGGTTCCGGATGGAAGGACTATTGCGCCCACGGTTCTGTGTGTGGCGTGAAGCTGCCCGCGGGCCTGCGCATGGCCGACAAGCTGCCGCAGCCGATTTTCACGCCGGCCTACAAGGCGCCGGCCGGGCACCACGACGAGAACATCGACTTTGCCCGCGTTGTGGAGCTCGTGGGGCCGGCGCTCGCGGCGCAGATCCGCGACACCACGCTGCGGCTGTACACGGAAGCGGCGACATACGCGGCGCAGCGCGGTATCCTCATCGCGGACACGAAGTTTGAATTCGGCGTGGACGAGGCTAGCACGTTGGTCCTGATCGACGAAGTGCTGACGCCGGATTCCTCGCGCTTCTGGCCCGCCGCGCAGTGGCGCCCCGGCGCGAACCCGCCGAGCTTCGACAAGCAATACGTACGCGACTACCTGGAGACGCTGGACTGGGGCAAGAAGGCGCCGGGGCCGCAGCTGCCGCCGGAAGTCATTGCCCGCACGGCGGAAAAATACCGCGAGGCCCAGCGCCTGCTGACCGGCGCCTGACGCGCATTTGGGGGTAGGGCATGTCGCTGCTGTCCGTCGTCGTGCTGCTGTTCCTGGTGATGGATTCACTGGGCAGCCTGCCGCTGTTCCTGTCCGCCGTGCGCAACGTGCCGCCGCACCGGCAGCGCTGGGTCGTGGCGCGCGAGATGCTGATTGCGCTCGTGGTGCTGGTGTTCTTCCTGTTCGTCGGGCAGTACGCGATGCGTGCGCTGGGGTTGACGCAACCGGCACTCGGCGTCGCTGGGGGCGTAGTGCTGCTGGTGATCGCCCTGCGCATGGTGTTCCCCAATCATGGCGGCGCGCTGGAGGAGTCGGTCGAGAACGAACCGTTCATCGTGCCACTGGCTGTGCCCTATATCGCGGGGCCGTCGGCCATCGCGACCGTGATGTTGCTCATGAGCCGCGATCCCGGACGCTGGAAGGAATGGCTGCTGGCGCTGGTGATCGCGTGGGCGGCGGGTGCGGTGATCCTTGTCGGCGGAACAGCGTTGCGTCGCATCCTCGGCGCGCGTGGGCTGGTGGCGATGGAACGGCTCATGGGGCTGATCCTCATCAGCCTCGGCGTGCAGATGCTGATGGACGGCATCAGCGGGTTCCTGAAGCTCAACGGCATCTAGGGAAGTTCTGGATAGCCTGCTGCGCTCGACGTCATCGCGCGCCTGTCTTCGCTCGCGACGGTGTTCAGAGCTTCCCTGGACGGGTTCTGGCGGGACGCGGATTGCGAATCCCGGTACTCTGGACGCATCGGGGGGGGGTGTTCCGGACGCACGCCATCCGCGCGATTCATGAGCGACGGGGGAAACACGATGACGATCGCATTCTGGTGTGTACTGGTGGCGGTCCTGCTGCCCTATACCGGCGCGCTGGCCGCCAAGCTGGGCGGGCGCATGGCGCCGGGCGCGAACCATGCACCGCGCGAGTGGCTGGCGAAACTGAACGGTTGGCCACAGCGCGCCAACTGGTTCCAGCAGAATAGTTTTGAGGTCTTGCCAGGTTTTGCTGCA
Source organism: Nevskiaceae bacterium (assembly GCA_004298465.1). Lineage (GTDB taxonomy): Bacteria > Pseudomonadota > Gammaproteobacteria > Nevskiales > Nevskiaceae > SCRT01. The sequence continues at coordinate 152,391 of SCRT01000004.1, forward strand.
GCCGTGATCGTGGCGACGCTGGCCCACGGCAATGCCGCGCGCATCGATCAGCTCGCGCTGGCGTTCATCGCGCTGCGACTTGTATATCTGGTCTGTTATGTTGCCGACTGGGCCACGGCGCGATCGCTGGTGTGGACGGGTGGCATGGTGTGCGTGGTGTGGCTGTTCCTGCTGGGAGCGTGAAGATGCAAGTCCGTATCGAAATCGATGTCAAACCGGAAGAGTTGCGGCGTTTCCTGGGGTTGCCCGATGTGGCGGGCCTGCAGGACGACTTCATCGAGTTCATGCGCGAGCGCGTCAGTGCCGCGTCGGAATTCGATCCTGCGGCGTTCCTGCGCGGGAATCTCGATGCCATCAAGAAGTACCCTGGCGTCAAGCGCCTACTGTCCGCCGCCAAGGTGACGGTTTCCGAAGCAGAGGAAGCTGTGGCCGCACGGACCGCGCGACGGAGTGCGAAACGCGGTAGTCCGGCGACGGGCAAAAAAGGCAAGAACGACGCTTGATCCGGTGTCGGCTGGCTGCCTGCGGTATCTGCAAAAAAAGCGCGGTTCCGGAGAACCGCGCCCTGCATCGCGTGCGCCGCGGGTGAGCGGCGCGGGGAAAGCTCGAGGCTTCAGGCCTTGACTTCGGCAACCGCTGCTTTCGCTGCCTTTGTTGCCTTGCCCGCCGATTTCTTCGCCGTCCGGGTGACTTTGCTCGCAGCCTTCTTGACTTTCGTGGCGACGTCTTCGTGCGTGGCGGCGGAGTAGCCGTTCTTCGCGACCTTGACGAGCTCATCGCGCGTCTGCGTGAGTGCGCTGCGCGTGTCGGTCAGCAGGGTCGTGAATTTGTCGCGCGCTGGCAGGTAGCTCGTTGGTGCGGCCAGCACGGCCTTGACGCCATCGTTGCGGGCCTTGGTGAACCCGGCACGAGCGGATTCCAGCAAGCTCCGGGAAGTTGCGGCCTGCGTGTCAAGCAGCGTGTGCGAGCGGTCGACGACGATCTGGTTCGCCTGCTTGAGGCTGTCCAGCGAGACTTTGGCGACTTTCTGGCCGCGGGCGTTGAGCTGCTGGGCGCGAGACTTGACGTCGGCGACGAGGGTTTGAAGGTTCATGGGAGACTCCGTGCGTTGACCCTGAGAAGAAAAATGACGATCTGGAATGTTGCGCTGCAACATTTCGTGTGCGCATTTTAACGGCACGTGCTCAGATGTCAACACGCGTGGAATAACACCGGCTCTGGTTATTCGACGTACAGGGAGCTGACAGATTCTTCCGCGGAGATGCGGCGGATGGTTTCCGCCAGCATGCCGCCGATGGACAGCTGGCGGATCTTCGGGCAGGCCGCGGCGGCTTTCGACAGCGGGATGGAGTCGGTTACGACGAGGTGGTCGAGCGCCGAGCCGTTGAGGTTCTTGATGGCGGCGCCGGACAGCACCGGGTGCGTGACATAAGCCACGACCTGAAGGGCGCCAGCATCCTTCAGCGCGTCGGCGGAATGGCACAGCGTGCCGGCGGTGTCGACGATGTCATCCACCATGATGCAGGTGCGGCCGTTCACGTCGCCGATAATGTTCATCACCTTGGACTCGTTGGGTCGCGGCCGGCGCTTGTCGATGATGGCGAGGTCCGCACCGTCGAGCTGCTTGGCGATGGCGCGCGCGCGCACTACGCCGCCCACGTCCGGCGACACGACCATCTGGTTCTCGTAGCGCTGACGCCAGATGTCGCCCAGCAGCACTGGTGAAGCGTAGACGTTATCCACCGGGCAGTCGAAGAAGCCCTGGATCTGGTCGGCGTGCAGGTCGACCGTGAGGGCCCGGTCGGCACCTGCAGTGGTGATGGCCTTGGCGACGACCTTGGCCGAGATCGGCACGCGGGCGCTGCGGGTGCGGCGGTCCTGGCGGGCGTAGCCGAAGTACGGCATCACCGCCGTGACACGGGCTGCCGAGGCGCGCTTGAGCGCATCGATCAGCATCAGCAGTTCCATCACGGATTGGTTGACGGGGGTGCAGGTCGGCTGAATGATGAAGGCGTCGCGGCCGCGGACGTTTTCGAGGATCTCGACCTGGACCTCGCCGTCGGAGAACTGGCCGACCGTGACCTTGCCGAGCGGCGTGTGAAGGTAATGTGCGATGTCGCGGGCAAGCGCTGGGTTGGCGTTGCCGGTGAACAGCATCAGTTGGCCGTTGGCCATCAGGACTCCCGATTGTTCGGCTCGGTTGGCGATAACGCGGTTCCGCAAACGGAGCGTGGGCAGGCGCGTTTTCCGGTGGCTGGGGCGGGTGGATTCGAACCACCGCATGACGGGATCAAAACCCGTTGCCTTACCACTTGGCTACGCCCCAATACCGGTGGCAATTATACCGGCACGAGTAGGGCGGGCGTTGTGCTGGTGCCCTGCCCGTCGCGCGTGGATGGAGCGTTGCGGGCAATGCGTCATTCGCTGCCGGTCGACGGGTTCGCGGCGGACAGTGTCCATCGATCGGCGACGATGCGCAGCTGTGTCTTGGAACCCTGCATCGTGATCTTGCGCGGCAAGCGGTGCGACGCCACGGCCTGGTATTGCGGATAGTCGATGTCCCAGCCGCCCTGCCGCAGCGTGCGCAGCGTGCCGTCGTCATCGAGCGTGATCGACGATGTGCCCGGCGTGGTGCGCTCCGGAGCGGGCAGGCCCAGCGCCCAGTAGCGCAAGCCCTGCAACGGCAGGGTCCAGCCAAACTGCTTTAACAGGAAGTGTTCGGGGTCAGTGGTCGCGTACTGCTGGTCTCCAGAGCGGATGAGGACGAAGCCCGGATTGCCGATGAGATCCACGACTCCGGCACCCAGCGGCCCGGCGAAATGGACATTGAAGGTATCGCCGTGCTGCACCCAGTGCAGCGAGCCGGTGACGCCGAAATTGCCGCTTGCGGCGATGCGCGCGTCGAGCGTGAAGGCATCGATGGCGGACAGCCGGGCTCGGTGCGCTTGCCATGCTGTGGCGACGGCAGTGGGTGCGGTCGCAGCCGGGATGCCGGGCCGCGGGATGCTGGCGCACCCGCCCAGCAGCAGCGTGTTGAGCAGCAGGGCGGCCATCGCCGTTGCGAAGGCCGGGCGCAGTGCCGTCACGGGTGGGTCACGGGGCAAGCTGGCTCTTGAGCTTCAGCAGCTGCGCATCCGTGGGGTCACGCTGCAGGGCGCGGGCCAGCATCTGCCCGGCCGCCCGGTGGTCGCCGGTGGCCGTGAGCACCGTCACGAGGTGCGCCGCGACTTCCGGGTCGTTGAACAATGCATAGGCCTGTGTCAGGTACGGCAGCGCCTGTGCCGCCTTGCCACGTCGGTACAGCACCCAGCCCATGCTGTCGAGCACGGAAGGGTCTTCCGGTGCCATGCGCAGCGCTTCGGTGATGAGCTGCTGGGCCTGGTCCAGCGTCGCGGAGGCGCCGTGCTCGGCCAGCGTGAAACCCAGGCCGTTGAGGTAGCGCACTTCGTGCGGATGGGCGGTGATCAGGCGGTGCAGAGTTGCAACGGCCTGGCGGGTATTTCCCAGCCGGTCCTGCACCAGCGCCTGCTGGTAGAGCAGATCCTCGTCGCCCGGTGTCGCTTCGAGCGCTGTGGCGACGACGGCAAGCGCTTCATGAGTCCGCCCGGCATTCAGCAGCAGGGCGCTTTCCGCGGAAACAGCATCGCTGGCCTGGTCGGGCAATGCTGCCGCCAGCGCGTGCAGGGTCATGCGGGCTTCTTCCAGCTTGCCCTGTGCGCCCAGCACCACGGCCTGGCGCACGCGCGCCGGGGCTTCCAAGGCGCTGCCACGGCAGTGGTCGTAATGTTCGAGTGCGGCCGGGTAGTCGCGCAATTGCTCGGCGGCGCGCCCCCGGTAGAACTCGATTTCTGCCATGCGGGCGGGTGGGACACTGTGGATATGGTCGAGCGTTTTCAGGGCATCCTGAGACTGGTTCGTGAGCAATTCGGTGCGGGCCAGCATCAGCAGTGCCTTCTCGTCGCCAGGGGCCGCGCGCAGAATCGTCGCCAGTGCCTGCCGGGTCGCCGCGTAGCGCCCGTACTTGAAAAGGAACTGGGCGTAGGCCATCCGCAGGTCGGTTTGTCGCTCGCTGGGGCTGGCCGAAATCAGCGGTGCGAGCGCGCGCTGTGCAGCGGGTAGCTGGCCGGCCTCGACGTGTGCGGCAACGAGCAGCAGCCGCGCGCCGGGGTCGGAGCCGTCCAGTTTCACGGCCTGCTTCGCCGCCGCGACGGCGGTATCCGAGTCGTACTGGCGCAGCGCCAGCAGTCCGGCCGCGTAATGCGCTTCGGCCATGTCCGGGTGCTCGGCAACGAGGCGCCGCATGGTCTCAGCTGCAAGCGTTTCCTGTTTGAGCGTGTTTGTCTGGCTCAGGACGTCGGCGACGTCGCGATAGCCACCCGGGATGCCGTCGGGAGAGACTTCCAGCAGCTTCAGGGCGGCGCGGAAAGCGGTGTCCGGCGCGTTGGCGCGGATCGCGAGGTCCAGCAGCGCGGCGTTGGCGCGCGGGTCGTCTGGTTCCTGGTCGACGAGCGCCTGCACCGCCTTCAGGCCGGTGGCGGGGTCGTTGAGCGTCAAGGCGGCTGCAGCCGCCTCGGTGACGAGCATGCGGTCGGGAACGATGGCGTTGGCTGCGAGCAGTTCCCGGACCGCGATCGAGTTGTCGCCGCGGTGTGCCGCCAGGGTTCCCAGCAGGACGTGATAGGCCGCCTGTGCGCGGGGCGTGTCGAGCGCCTGCGGCTGTGGGACATTCGCGGTCGTCGGGGCAGACTGCGCGTGATACACGGCGCAGGCACTCAGCGCCAGGGCCGGGACGAGCGCCGCGGCAACCAGCGTGAAAGACGGAGCATGAGGCACGGACGTGGAACCGGTGGACAGTGTCAGCGTCGGATTCTAGCTTTTTGGGGCGCCCGCCGAACGATGGCCGGATTCCTCTTTCCTTGTCGTGACGCGGTGGTTGACGGACAATACGAGCTTGCAAGTTTGATCTGCCCGCGAACCGCAATGACGCTGCTGACATTCGGATTGAGTCACCACACTGCCCCGACGGCAATGCGGGAGAAGTTGGCGTTCACGGATTCCGACGTGGCGGATGCGCTGCACCGGCTGCGCGCGCTGCCGGGAATTTCCGAAGCGGCGATCCTGTCCACCTGCAACCGCACCGAGATCACCGCGGTCGCGGATGATGGCGACCACCGCCGGTTCATCGAATGGTGGGCGCGTGAGCGCGGCGTGGCGTGCGGCAACTGGTGCGAACGCGTGTACTGGCACGCCGACCTGTCCAGCGTCGTGCACAGCCTGCGGGTGGCGAGCGGACTGGATTCGATGGTCATCGGCGAGCCGCAGATCTTGGGCCAGGTCAAGCACAGCTACGAATGCGCGCGCGAGGCGGGTACGCTGGGACCGATCCTCGGGCGTTTCTTCCAGCACAGCTTCGCCGTCGCCAAGATCGTGCGCAGCCGCACGCAGGTGGGCGCGAGCCCGGTCAGCGTGGCCTATGCCGCAGTGCAGATGGCGTCGCGCATCTTTGCCGATTTCAAGCACCAGACGGCGCTCGTGGTCGGTGCTGGCGAAACCGCCACGCTGCTTGCCCGCCACCTGCGCAAGCGCGACATCGGCCGGCTGGTGATTGCGAATCGCAGCCTCGACCGTGCGCGCCAGCTGGCTGCCGAACTCGGTGGCATGGCTGTGCCGCTCAACGACTTGATGCTCTATCTCGCGGATGCCGACCTCGTGGTGTCGAGTACCGCCAGCCGCGATGTGCTGCTGTCGCGCGAGCTCGTGCAGCAGGCGATCCGCAAGCGGCGCCGCAAGCCGGTGCTGATGATCGACCTTGCCGTGCCGCGCGACATCGACCCTGCCGTCGCGGAACTGGAAGACGTCTACCTCTATGGCGTGGACGAACTGCACAGCGTCATTGCGGACAACCTCAAGGCGCGCGCGGCGGCGGCGGAACAAGGCGAGGCCATCGTCGAGAACCACGCCCAGGAATTCATGCGCTGGCTGGAAAGCCGCGACTCGGCTACCACCATCCGCGCGCTGCGCAGCGCCGGACGCGGGCACCGTGACGTGGTGCTGGCGCGGGCCCGGCAGCGGCTGGCGGCCGGCCAGCCGGCGGAAGACGTACTGGTGTACCTGGCGGACACGCTGTCCAACCGTCTCATGCACGCGCCGTCCAGCGCGCTGCGGCACGCGGATGCGGTGGAACAGGCCCTGCTGCTGTCAGCAGCACACAAACTTTTCGACTTGCCGGATCAGCCCGAATAGACGGGTGGCCGGCACGCACGCGCGTGGCCATGAAAGAAAGCTTGAAGAACAAGCTGCTGCAGGTCGTCGACCGCAGCAAGGAAGTGGCTGCCGAGCTGGCGGCCTTCGATGCTTCGCGCGATCCGGACGGCTTTCGTCGCCGGTCGCAGGAATACGCCCAGGTCCAGCCCATCGCCGAGCGTTACGCCGACTGGGCAGAGGCTGAGCGCGAGCTGCTGGATCTGGAGGCGCTGCAGGCCGCCGAGGAACCCGAGCTGCGCGAGATGGCGCGCGACGAATGGCACGCCGCAGTCGGGCGCCGCGATGCGCTGGAGGCGCGCTTGCGCGAGGATCTGCTGCCGCGCGACCCGCTGGACGCCGCGAACGTGTTCCTCGAAATCCGCGCTGGCACCGGCGGCGAGGAAGCGGCCCTGTTCGCCGCGGACCTGTTCCGCATGTACAACCACTACGGCGAACGCCACGGCTGGACGGTGGAGGTGCTGTCGCACACCGACGCCGAGCAGGGCGGCTACCGCGAGATCATTTCGCGCGTGGCGGGCGCGGATGTCTACGCCCTGCTGCGTTTTGAATCCGGCGTGCACCGCGTGCAGCGCGTGCCGGTGACGGAAGCGCAGGGCCGCATCCACACCAGCGCCGCCACCGTGGCGGTGCTGCCGGAAGTCGCGGAAGTCGAAGCCGTGGCACTCGACCCGGCCGACCTGCGCATCGACACCTACCGTTCCTCCGGCGCCGGCGGGCAGCATGTCAACAAGACCGATTCCGCCATCCGCATCACGCACCTGCCGACCGGGCTGGTGGTCGAATGCCAGGACGAGCGCAGCCAGCATCGCAACAAGGCGCGCGCCATGAGCCTGCTCGCATCGCGCCTGCTGGAGCGTGAACGCAGCCAGCAGCAGCAAGCCACGGCGGCGGAGCGGCGCGCCATGGTGGGCAGCGGCGACCGTTCCGAGCGCATCCGTACCTACAACTTCCCGCAGGGCCGTGTCACCGACCATCGCATCAACCTGACGCTCTACCAGCTTGACCGCGTCATGGCCGGCGACCTCGATCTCGTCATCGAGCCGTTGCGCACCGAGCAGCGCGCCCGGCAGCTTGCGGAACACGATGGTCGGTGAAGTGTCGCCGGGCACGTCCACCGCAGGCGCGTGGCTGCAGGCGGCAATGGCACAATTGCAGGCCACTTCCGACAGCCCGCGCACCGACGCGGAATGGCTGCTGGCTGCCGTGTTGAACATCCCTCGCACGCAGCTCGCACTGTGTCGGTCCGCGCCGCTGGACGCCGCCCAGAGGCAACGCGCAGAGGCGCTGTTGGCGCGGCGCAGCCGGGGCGAGCCCGTCGCCTACCTGCTGGGGTGCTGGGAATTCTGGTCGCTGCCACTGGCCGTGACGCCGTCGGTGCTGGTGCCGCGCCCGGAAACCGAAAGCGTCGTGGAACGCGCGCTGGCGCTGCTGGCCAGCCGGCGCACCCCGCGCATCCTCGACCTCGGTACCGGCAGCGGCGCCATCGCGCTGGCGCTGGCCCATGAACGGCCGGATGCCGCGGTCGTGGCCACCGATACCAGTACCGCGGCGCTGGCCGTGGCACGTGCGAATGCACGCGCGCTGGGGCTGGCCGTCGATTTTTGCACCGGCGATTGGTATGCGGCGCTGGCTGCGGAAGCCCGCTTCGATCTGATCGTCTCCAACCCGCCGTATGTGGAGCGCGGCGATCCGATGCTGCAACCCGCCGTGGCACGCTTCGAGCCGGAGCACGCGTTGTACGCGGAACAGGGCGGGCTGGCAGCGTTCAGCGCCATCGTCGACGGTGCCGGGCGACGGCTGCGCGGCGGCGGGCACCTCGTGCTGGAGCATGGCGCGGCGCAGGGGGCGCAGGTCGTGACGCTGCTTGAGCGTGCCGGCTTCGTCGACGTGCGTGACGACTGCGACCTGGCCGGCCTGCCCAGAGTCGCCAGCGGCCGCTGGCCAGGGACGGACACGAACCATGCAACAGACTGATTTTAGACGCTATTCGCGCCAATCCATCCTGCCGGAGATCGGCGTCCACGGGCAGGCCGTGCTGCGCGATTCCGCAGCACTCGTCATCGGCTGCGGGGGGCTGGGCTGTGCCGCCGCGCCTTATCTGGCCGGCGCCGGGGTGGGGCGGCTCGTGCTCGTCGACGACGACGTCATCGAAGCGAGCAACCTGCAGCGCCAGTTGCTGTTTCGTACCGCGGACGTGGGCCAGCCGAAGGCGCAAGTCGCGGCGGCTGCGCTGCGCGCCCTGAACCCTGAAGTTGAAGTCGAAGTGCACGTCGCCCGCTTCACGGCAGAGGACATCGAACGCCGGGCCCGCGACGTCGATGTCGTGCTGGACTGCAGCGACAACTTCACGACGCGCTATGCCGTGAACGCCGCGTGCGTGCACGCGCGCACGCCGCTGGTATCGGGGGCCGCGATCCGCTTCGAAGGCCAGCTCGCCGTGTTCGACCTGCGGCGCGGCGGGCCGTGCTATGCGTGCCTGTACCCGCCAACCGGCGACTTCTCCGGCGAGCGTTGCGAGGATGCCGGAATCCTCGGCCCGGTGGTCGGCACCATCGGTGTCCTGCAGGCGCTGGAAGCCCTCAAACTGCTGCTCGGCCTTGGCACGGCCAGCGGCACGCTGCGGGCGTGGAACGCGTTGTCCGGCACGTGGCGCATGGTGCGCATGAAAGCCCCCGATCCGGGCTGTACGGTGTGCCGCACATCCGTAAAATAACGTCCCATGTCCGTGATGCAACCGCCACCCGAACCCGCCGTGACGCTTTCGCGCCGTCTCTGTGCGCGCCTGTTGCAGACCGCGCAGCTGGCGCCCGCTGCATCGTTCAAGGCGCTGCTCGTGTCGGCTTCCGAGCTGACGCAGCCCGATGCGATCCTGCCGCTGGACGAAGACTGGAACGTGGCTTCTGCACGCACCGCATTGCTGGCCAAGGGCCGCTATCCATGGGCGCTGTACCGGCATGGCGGCAAGCATGCAGGAAACCCGCGCCCGGAGGACTTCGAGCTCGGCCCCGGCAGCCTGTATCTCGCCCCGGCGCGGGGAGCGAACGGCCGCCTCCAGCTGCGGGCCTGGCGTTGCGACGCGCAGCACCACGTTCACGAAGTGGCGCTGGAATTCGGCGACTGCTGATGAAACTCTGAATAACCTGCTGTGCTCGACATCTGGCGCGAGGGCGGTGCTTCAGCCTCGCCAGATGGATGGGTGCGTGACGAAGGTTGGCGCAGGCGAGGCTGAGTGCGCCCGCTCCCGCTCCCGCACCCACCGTTCCGGGCACCGTGTCGCGGGCGCAACCCTCATGTACCCCCACGTACACTGCGGTTCCTGCGCTCCGTCCTCACGCGACCTGTCTTCGCTCGCGACGGTTATTCAGAGTTTCCCTGATGTGTTCCGGCTGCCCGTGCGATCGTCTCAATTGACGGCCATGGTGTCGCCGGGCGTTCCCACTCCGGGGCTGCCCACAGGTGTTTCAGCCGTTGCCACAGTGGGCCGGGGCGGCGCACGTCCCGGCACATGTCGACGAATTCGTGGACGTTCAGCGCGAACACGTTGTGGGTGTGTGGCTGGCGCGTGGCGATACCGTACACCGGCGGCTCCACTTCCTCCTCCCAGGTGCCGAACCAGCGGTCGAACAGGATGATGACGCCACCGAAGTTCTTGTCGATGTACTGCGGATTGCGGCCGTGGTGCACGCGGTGGTTGGACGGCGTGTCGAACACGTATTCAAACCAGCGCGGCAGACGGCCGATCACTTCCGTGTGCACGAAGTACTGGTAGGCGAGATCCACGCCGTAGAGGAAATACACCACGGCAGGTGGCACGCCGAGCCATACGATCGGCAGGTAGAACAACCACCAGCCGGTCACGGAATACAGCATGCTCTGGCGCGCGGCGGTACTGAAGTTCATGTGCTCGCCGGTATGGTGGGCGACGTGCGCGGTCCACAGGAAGCGGCAGCGGTGCGAAGCGCGGTGCCACCAATAGTAAGTGAACTCGACAGCGAAGAAGATCGGCAGGATCGTCCAGCCATTCACCGGCACCGTGAACAGCCGGTGCTGGTACACCCACGCCGCCACAGTCGCCACCACGAGTGCGTGCGCGACGATTTCCGCGACCTGATAGGTGGCGGCAAGCCCGAGGTTGCCGAGCATTTCCCCGAAATTGAAATCGAAATGCCGCCGTCCGCTGCGGCCAAGTTGCCATTCCACGACGAAGGCCAGCAGGAACAGCGGTGTCATGCCAACCAGCACCGCCTGCGTCCACACCACTTCCCCGCCCAGCAGCGGGGCTACCAGTTCCGACCAGCGCTCGATTGCTTCCGTCATGGGTGTTCTCCTGCCTGATGGTGTCCATCATGCCGTCGTGGCTAGGTAAAGGATTGACGGGTGCAGCCTGATTTTTGATATTTTTCGCCATGATGAACGAACGATCGATGGACGTGCTGGGGGCGGTGCCGGGAACCTACGTGCGTCTGCTGTTCGACTACCTGGCGGCGCACCACCTCGATGCCGGCGCGCTGCTGCACGAAGCGCCCCCGGTACCCGTGGCGCGCGGGCTGGACCGCTATCCGGTCACGCGCTGGCGCGCGTTGCTGGAGCGGGCAGCGGAAGCGCTGCAGGACCCACTGCTCGGCCTGCACGTCGGTGCCACCATCACGCCGGCGGCACTGGGCGTGCTCGGCTACGTGTTCATGGCCTGCGGCACGCTTGGTGCCGCGTTGCAGCGGTTTGCCCGCTATCAGCGGCTGGTCTATGACGTCAATCCGTTCATCGAACGGGTTGTAGATGGCAACCTGGTGCTCGAATGGAGTGCGGAGAATGGGCGCCCAGGCGCCCAGGTCGACGAATGCGCGATCGCCGCGCTCGTGCAGTTTGCGCGCGACATCACCGGGCAGGCGTGGCAGGTGCCGCGCATCGACTTCGTGAATCCGGAACCCGCGGACGTGCAACCCTATCGGGACTATTTCGGCAGCGCGGTGTGCTTCGGCCAGGCCGCGACGCGCGTACAGCTTCCACTGTCCCTGCTGGCATTGTCCTTGCGCCGGCCGGACGCGGCCCTGCTGGACCTGCTGTCGCGACAGGTGGACGCCCAGCTCGCGGAGCTGCCGGCCGCCGATGCGCTGGAACGCCGCGTGCGGCGCGTCATCGCCCGCCGCATCCCTGAGACGGGCGCGGGGCTGGACGAGGTGGCGGCGGAGCTGCACGTCTCGCCGCGCACCCTGCATCGCCGGCTGGCTGCACGCGGCACCACGTTCCGCGCGCTGTGCGAGGACACCCGGCGGCATCTGGCAGAGGATTATCTGCGCGATGAACGTCTGCAACTCGCTGAGATTGCCCAGTTGCTCGGCTTTTCCGAGCAGAGCGCGTTCACGCATGCTTATCGGCGCTGGACCGGCCTGTCGCCGGGGCGCTTTCGCCGTCGGTTGGCACGTTGAAGGCCGGCCACGCCGGGCGATTGTTTCAGCCAGCTGGCGGGTGGCCCCCGCGTGCGACATCGACTCCCGGCCGCAACCGGTCGATATGCTGCACGTAACGGTCGAAGGAAGCCAGCACCGGCCCCGCGAGCTGTACCGGGATGTCGACGCGCGTGGTCAGTGGGTCGTGACGCTCAGTGCCCTGCCAGAGCTCGAAGTACAGGTGTGGGCCAGTCGAGAGCCCGGTCGAGCCGATGTAGCCGATCACCTGCCCGGCCTTCACCGGGCTGCCGACGCGCAGGTCGGCCGCCGCGCGCGACAGATGGCCGTAACGCGTCTGGGTGTCCGGCGTGTGGCCGATGGTGACAAGCTTGCCGTAGTTGCCGCGCCAGCCGATGAACTGGACCACGCCACTGGCCGCGGCACGTACCGGTGTCCCCAGCGGGGCGGCATAGTCGATGCCCTTGTGGAATTCCGGCACATGGCGGACGGGCTGGTCGCGCCAGCCCCAGCCGGAAGTGATGCGTGCGTTTTCGACTGGCGTCCTGATCGGCAGATGCAGTACCCCTGAGCCGTTGCGGTTCAGGGTCCAGCGGCGACCGCTGGCGTCGATGTACGAAAACAGTTCGTGGAGGTGATTTTCGTACCAGATGCGCATGCGCAGCAGCCGCTGGTGGCTGCCGGCGGCGGGTTCCAGCAGCAGGCCGACCGGCGTGCCGGAGGGAAAGTTGCCGGGGAGATCGTCGCTGTCTTCCAGGGAGGTCTGGATGGCGGCGATTTCGTCGCTCGATATCCGCTGGGCATCCAGCGATGCGTCCAGCGAATTCGTGATGTGGAACTGGACGTGCTGAACGGTGGCGGGCTGTACGGTGCCGGTCGGCGGCTGGAACAGTGCCGCGACGGGTGCGGCCGGCGTACGCGCGGCCGCATGAGTCGACTTCGGGAAATGACCGAGCGTGGCGGAACCGCCTGCGCGGGCATGGATCGCCAGCCCCTGCAATTGTCGGTCGGGGCCGATGCAGGCGCGGACGCGGTCGCCGGCCTCCAAGTGACGCGAGCGCCGCGTGTGCGGCAGCCGGGCGTTCCAGGCCGCCGCCTGCGCGTGCGATATCCCCCAGCGGGACAGGATGCGGTTCAGCGTGTCACCGTGTCTGATCTTTGTCTCACGGACGGTGTCCGCAGCGGCGGCGCGCGCAGGCGGCGGCGCGGCCAGGGCGGGTGTATCGACCGTCAACGGTTCGACGGCATGGCAGGGCAGCGCCAGCGCGGCTGTGCAGGCAACGGCGAGCAGCCAGGTGTGGCGAGTCGTACGCCTCATGGCGTCAGCACTACTTTGCCGACCACGCGACGTTCCAGCATGTCGCGCAGCGCCTGGGGCGCCTGATCGAGCGGGTAGTGTTTCGAGATCACCGGCTTCAAGCTGCCGTCGGCCAGCCAGCGGAACAACTGCGCGAAGTTCTCCGCGTTCACACTGGGTTCGCGCTGCGCGAAGCTGCCCCAGAACACGCCGACGGCCGCCGCGCCCTTCAGCAACAGCAGGTTCACCGGGATTTCCGGGATCTTGCCGCCGGCGAAACCGACGATGAGCCAGCGTCCCTTCCACGCCAGGCACGACAGGCAGTCGCGCGCCCAGCGGTCGCCGACCGGGTCGAAGATCACGTCCGCTCCGCGCTTGCGGGTCAGGCGCTTCACTTCATCCTTCAGGCTCAGCGTCGCGTAGTCGACGACTTCGTCCGCACCGTGGTCGAGGCAGGCCTGGCGTTTCTCGGCGGTCGAGGCTGCGGCGATGACGCGCGCGCCCAGCAGTTTGCCGAGCTGCACGGCCGCCAGCCCCACGCCGCCGGAGGCCCCGAGCACCAGCAGCGTTTCACCGGGCTGCAGTGCGCCACGTTGTTTCAGGGCGTACAGCACGGTGCCATGGACGAGCGGGAAGCCGCCGGCATCCTTGAGGTCCAGTTGCGGCGGAATCGGCAGCGTCATGACGGCCGGAACCACTGCCTGTTCCGCGTAGCCGCCACAGGGGATGAACGCGGCAACGCGATCGCCGACCTTGCGGTCGGTGACGCCGGTGCCGACCTCGACAACCGTTCCGGCGATCTCGGCGCCAGGCGTGAACGGCGGGTCCAGCTTCATCTGGTAGCGCCCTTCGATCTGCAGCGTGTCGGGGAAGTTGATGCCGGCCGAGGCAATGCGCACGCGCACCTGCCCGGCTCCCGCTTGCGGGTCCGGCACGGTTTCAACAACGAGTTTCTCGGGCGGGCCGAGCTCCTTGCAGACGACGGCTTTCATGGAAAATCCTGGATGTCAGGTGGAAAGATAGCGACAACCGGCCGCGCGCGCCAGACGTCGGCCGGTTGCCACAGGGGTCAGAACGACTGTGTGAGGCCCAGATACACGCCGCGCCGCGCGCCGTATTCCGCACGGTTGACGCCGATGCCGGTGCCGTCGTGGATCTGGTAGCTGCGATCCAGCAGGTTGAGCGCCGCGACGCGGACCTTCAGCGGCCCCGGCCGCGTGAAGTTGAAGGTCTGCACGACCGCCGCGTTCAACACCACGTACGGCGGCTGCTTGCCGGAATTCGGGATGCCGTCCGGGCCGTCGTTGCGCAGGCCGTCCTGGTAGGTGCCGTCGAGCGAGAACACGGTCTGTCGCCAGCGGTATGCAGTCCCGGCCGACACCGTCCACAGCTGCGTGTGGTCGAGGAAGACGTAGTGGTTGTCGATGTAGCGGAGCTCATCCGGGCCGAGGTTGAACTGGCCGGAGGTCACGCCGGTGCCCTTGGCCATGGAGCGGGCGACGTTCAGATACGCGCTCCAGTTGCCGTGCTTGAAGGCGTTCGTCAATTCCACCCCGTAGACATGCGCGCGGTCGAGATTGAACGGCGTGAAGATCAGCGCATTGCCGAACTGGCCTTCGTCCAGCAGGTTGCGGGCGTACTTGTAGTAGCTGTCGAGGCCGATGTTCCAGGACGGGCTGACCTGGCGCGCGATGCCGATGTCGAAGTAATGCGCGCGTTCGGGCTTGACGGGCGAGTTTTCGACGACCTCCGGGGCATTCGTCGTGTCGGCAAGCTTCGCGATGGAAGTCGAGCTCACGAGCTGGTTCGGCGGCGGCGTGAAGTAACGTGCGTAACCGGCGTGGAAGGTCGTGTTCGGATCGATGTACCACACCATTCCGAGCCTCGGACTGAGCGCATTCGAGGTGATGTAGGCGTTGAGCTGCGTGAAGCGCAGGCCGTAATTCACCGTCACGCGGTCACTTATGTTCCACTGGTCTTCGGCGTACACAGCGGCCAGCGTGTTGCCGCTCTTGCGGTGGTTGTCCACGATCGTCGTGGGCGCTCCGCTCACGCATTGCGGTTCATCCTCGCCGGCGTCCAGCGAACCGGGCGGGCAGCTGCCGCTCACCGCGTCCACGGTCGGGAATACCGTGGAGCGATTGTCACTGCGGTCGTCCTCGAGCTGCGCCACGAAGCCGGCACGCAGCGTATGGCTGGCCGCCAGCGGCAGGTTGAGGTCACCCTGCAGCCCCCAGGTGTCGGCCTTGCGCGCGATGGGGGCGGAGACGCCGTTGTAGAGCAGATCGCCGCCGCTCGGGTCCGGCGTGTAGTCCAGGCTGCTGATGCGGTTGAACGCTGCCAGCTGCCAGCTGCCCGCGGCGCCGAAAGCGCCCTGCAGGGCGACGATGCCGAAGGTGTTGCGCTCGTACTGGCGGGCGTTGAGGTTGCGGGAATCCGGTGCTGTCAGCGCAGCGAACTGTTCGTAGACGGCGTTGGCGTCCTGGCCCGGCGTGTTCGGGATCTCGAAGCGGCCGTAGGTGGTTCCGGCGATGATGTTCAGGCGCAGCGTGGGTGTCAGCGGCGTGGCGAAGTAGCCGAAGCCGCGCGCCTGTTGTGTCGCGTCGTGGATCGGGTTGTAGTCGGGCGTCGCCTTTTCCGTGCCGAGCCGGCTGTGCAGGAAGGAACCGCTCAGGAAGCCGGTCGTGCCGCCCGGCGTCGTGTAGCCGAGGTCCAGCGTCGGTTCGACGGTGCCGAATCCGCCACCGTAAATGCCCACGTCGCCGCCGCTGAAGTTGCGACGGGAGGTGATGTCGATCACGCCCGCCGTGCGTTCGCCGTATTGCGCCGGCAGCGCGCCGGTCGAAAGCGTGATGTCCTGCGCGAAGCGCGGGCTCAGGACCTGACTGAAGCCGGTGATGCCTTCCGGCAGGATCACGCCGTTGATGCGGTATTGCAGGTCGGCGTGGTCGCCGCGGACGTGCAGCTGGCCTTGCGAATTGGCCACCACGCCGGGCGCTTGCAGCAGCATGTCGGTGAGCGAGGTGTTGCGGCCCGCCGGCAGGGTTTCGAGCGTCTGGCTGTCGAAGACGTAGCGGCTGGAGCCGGTGCCAGGGGACAGCGCATTGCGCGCTTCGTCGAAGCGGCTGGAGGTGATCGAGACATCGGAGAGTGTCGCGTCGGCAGCTGCGGGCGCTGTGACGGGAGTCAGTGTGGCGAGTGCGAAGATTGCGCTGGCATGAAGTGCCGCGGGTGCGCGCGGCCGGCGAGTAGGGGTTGACATGGTTCATTTCCTTGCTGAATGGGGACCCGTGCACGGATCGCGCACGATGCGCGGCGATGCACGGATGAAAGGCGTTCAGGCAGGGAAATGAGGGGGTGCGCGGCTGGGGGGCAGAGCGGCGAAATTGCCGTGCGCCGGTGCTTCGGGGCGGCTGGTGCACGACGAGGCGTGTTCCGCCTTCGGGTCCGCAAGTATCGGCGCTGCGGAGGCGATAGGCGCTGCGTGTGCGAAGGCACAGATCGTGCAGTGGGTGGTGGGCGGGTGTGGGGCCAGCTCGTGGACGCTCGCATGCACGATCGCGCTGCTTTGGCCAACGGCGAAGCCGAGGGCAAAGAGCCAGTTCAGCAGTGTGCGGCGTGGAAGACAGGCCATGCGGGCGTGAAGGATCGGCTGGAAGTCGGGTGAAGGGGGTCAGTAAGTGGCGAGGATGCCCTGAAGGTCGGTGCGTGCGGCTTCAAGTGCCTTGTAGCGCGGAATGTGCTGGTTCTTGCCGCCGCCGTTGACGATCATGGCGAAAGCCATCCAGCCGCCGGTTTTCTTGCGCAGGTAGCCACTGATCCCGAAGGCGGAATGGGGGACCGACAACGTGCCGGTCTTGAGCGCGACGCGGTCCAGCCAGTCGGCGTTGCCGAGGTGCAGCGACCGGGATGGGGAGTAGCGCGGTACCTCCAGCCCGCCGTAGAACACCGAAAAGCGGCCGGGGTCGTGGTACATGTTCGTCAGCAGGTTCACGAGGTCCTGTGCGGAAAGCAGGTTCGTCGGGGTCAGGCCGCTGCCGCTGTCCAGCGTCGGTGTCAGGCTGGCCTGCTGGCCGCGGCGGTGGTTGCTCACGGCCACGAAGTCGGCCAGTTGATGGCCGGCCTGCGAGAGCGAAGTGGGCGGGTTCGCACGGTTTTCATCGCTGGCCAGATCCAGTGTCAGGACATCGGCGATGTAGTTGTTGGAAAAGCGCAGCATATTGTCCAGGTGAACGCGCAGCGCGGCGCTTTCGACCATGGCGACCTGCGTGGCCGCAGCTGCCGCGGAAGGCAGGCCCAGAACCACATGGCCGCGCAGTGAGGTGCCGAGATCGCGCAGCATTTCCGCCAGCGTCAGGCCGGTTCCCAGTGCGGGGTTGGACATGGCGCGGTGAAAGTTGATGGGGGGCGAGAGCGGAACGTCTCCGGACACGTGCAAGCTGTCACCGTCGGCGGAGGTGCGGCGTTCGATCGTGTAGGTCGGCCTGCGATTCGCCGCCACCGTGGTGATCGTGCCGATGACCGGGATCGGCAGGCGCACGCTGTGGCAGGCTCCGACGCGTGCCGGCCGGCCGGGCTGGGTCGGCGTCAGCGACACGCACCAGTTCCCGTAGTTGATGCCGATCGATGAGACCTCGGCGTTGTAGGCCGTATCGCTGTGGTCCAGAGCGGTGCAGCGGTCCTGGGTTTCGCAGGCGATCAAGCCGAACGGCGCAGGCGCGACCACCAGGTTGCCGTCCACGGCCGTGATCCCGGCACCTTTCAGCTGTGCCGCAAGCGTCCACAGGTCGGCGGAATCGAGTGAAGGGTCGCCGTCGCCGAGCAGGATCAGGTCGCCGCGCAAGTGGCCGTCGCTGATAGGGCCGGTGGCCAGCAGCCGGGTCTTGAACGTGTGGTGGGTGTGCCAGTGGGAGTACGCGGCCGCTGTTACCACGAGTTTCGTGAGCGATGCCGGGGTAACGCGCTGTCGTGGATTCAGGGAGGCAATGACCTGGCCGTTGTCGAGGTCGGTGACGAGTGCCGTCACGATTGCGCCGCTGTGGGCCAGCGCGGCCAGTTTCGGCAGCGGTGCGGCACGGGCGGGCGTCAGTGCCATGGCCGCCAAGCCGAGCAGCCCCCAGCTCAGGATGCGGCGCAGTGCAGGCTGTCGTTGGGTTTCCGAAACTACTGAGAATTTCTTGAGTATGAATGACATGGAGAGGGATTCTAGAAAAAGGTACAGCCGTACCCACGAGGCGCGCATTGTGAGCGTGTGCACGAGCGCGCGCCATGGGCGGGGTATTCTGGTCATGCGAGAGGCGATGTTATAACATAACAATACTTTCAGAGAGGGAGAGTTGGCGTGGTGGAATCCGGGGATGCGGAACCAGGGCACCAGTCGCCGCCGCGGCACCTGACGGCGGTACAGGCGCAGTTGTATGACCTGCTGAAACGCGGGCTGGAACCGGCTTCTGCCTATCAGTTGATGGATCAACTCAACCAGGCGTGCGATGCTCGCGTCTACCCGCAGACGGTGTACCGCGCCCTGACACGGTTGCAGGCGCTGGGGCTCGTGCACCGTGTGGAGTCATCCAACGCCTACCTGGCCTGCTGCGCGCCGGCCCAGCCCCATCGCTGCATTCACCTGTTGTGCGACCGCTGTGGCAATGCCGAGGAACTGATCGACACGCAGATCAGCGGCGATCTGGAAGCGGACGCCGAGCAGCGGCAGTTCCTTGTTCAGCGCCAGATCGTGGAGCTGCATGGCGTGTGTCGACACTGCGCCAGCCAGGGGGCGACCACATGATCTCCACGGCTGCCCTGGCGACGCTCCTGCTGATGGTCGTGCTCGGTATCCGCCACGGCCTCGACCCCGAGCACATCGCCATCGTCAACAGCGTCACGCTGCACGCCGTCGAGACGCGGCGGCGCTGGCCGGCGGCGTCTGGGGCGTGGTTTGCGCTGGGCCACGGGCTGGTGATCACGATCGTCGCTGCCGGTGTCGTGGGCATGCTGGACGTACTGCAGTTGCCGCGCTGGGTGCTGATGGTCAGCGAATGGCTGCCGCTGGCGATCCTGCTTGTGGTGGCCGTGGTGAACCTGAACGAGCTGTTGCATGGCCGTGGCGACTATCAGCCGGTGGCGGTCAAGCAGCGCTTGCTGCCGCGCGGACTGGGGGATTCATCCAGCCCGCTCGCGGTGTTCTGCATCGGCATGTTGTTCGCCCCCTTCGTCGATCCCGCAACCCAAGTGGCCGTGTGGGGTTATGCCGTGAGCGTGACGGGCAGTGTGCTGTGGATCATCGGATTGGGCCTGCTGCTGACGCTGGCGATGGCCGTGACCTGTGTTCTGGAAGCGCGGGCCGTGGTCTATCTGATGCGCGGTGTCGACGCTGAACGCGCGGCGCGCAGGCGGCGTGGCGTAGGCTGGCTCATCGTCGTGTTTTCCTTTGCCGTGGTGGGTTACGGGCTGGTCGCCGCGATTCCCGCGCCGGCCGGCGCGTGGTGGCTGCGGGTGCTGGCGGGGCTGGCGGCCGGCGGTGCACTGGCCGTGGTTTGCGCGGGCCTGCTGTGGGTCTTCATCGCGGCTGTACGACGGACGCGCGCAGTGGGGCGTGACATCGCGTCGTGAATCATGCCGGTGTCGTCAGGCGTCAGGGCGTTGCCGCGGGCGGCAGCTGGTTCGCGTCAGGGCGCGTGGCCGCGTGATCGGCGTCACCGGCCGCAGGTGCCACCTTGCAGGCCTTGCCCAGGCTGGCGGCAGCCGTGTAACGCGACCATTTCTGGCCGTAGACGGCCCGCACCAGTTCCACCCGGTCAGGGGTGTTCAGGGCCGGGAAGACTTCATTCAGCCACAGTGGGTCATTGTGGAGCGAGGCCTCCATCTGTTTTTCAGTGAAGCCGATGTCGCGGTAGCCGGCCGTGCCCATGGCGAAGTCGGTCGCCTGTCCGCACCAGGCATCGCTGTGCGGCGTGGACAGATAACTGGGTGCGTAGTGGGCCGGCTCCGGGGTTCCCCGTGCTTCGCAGCTCTGGAGAACGGCTTGGGCCGCCGCGAACCGCGCACGGTTGTGCGTCGCGATGTCGTGCAGCAGGCGGTGCATGTCCGCGATCGACAGGGCCGGGTAAAGCTGCAGGTAGGCTACGTCGGTGGCATCCAGGTCGCGGTCGATGTCGGCGTAGGACATTCCCTGCTCGTTGCTGCGGACGGAATGCATGGCAAACAGTGTCGCGTCCGCACACCAATCTTCGGAAACCGCGGGCGCCGAGTGCCATGGCAGGTACGAACAGCTGGTCAGCGCCCCCAGCAGTACGGCGGACAGCGTGGCTGTTCCCAAGCGCAGGCGTTTGATGTTCATCGGGTTCTCCTCTCGATCGCCGCGTCGTGCCGGCGTTTAGTCTCGCGCCATTTATCTAGAACGCGCCAGCAAAAGCAAGCCCGAACGCCACGATGCCGATCACGGCGTGGATAAAGATCGCTTCCAGCGGCGGCAGTTCGCGCCGCCGGCGGAAGCGCCACAGCCAGGCGCCGCTGAGGATGACCACCAGCAGAAAGATGAACGCGATCAGTGCAAGCTGGCCGAGAATCGGATTGGGCGCCTGGGTGCCGGCGAGCAGCGCGACGCCGATGACAGCGAGGCTACCGTGCGCCGCAGCCATCGGCCATGCCATGATCCTGTGGCGCAGCACGTGGACCGACATCAGGATGCCGGTGGCAATGGTCATCGCGATGATGATGAGGGCAAAGGCGAGTGTCACGGACGGTTCCGGCTCGGGTGGAGGGTCCTGCGGCGCGAGTGGAACGGGGCAGGGTTTGCGCGTGTCATGTCGTGTGTAGATTATTCCGCGGCGAGGGGTACCGTGGAAGGAGCCGTGAATCATGTGTGAATTGCTGGGCATGAGCGCAAACACGCCCACCGACCTGTGTTTCAGCTTTACCGGCCTGACGCAACGTGGCGGGCGGACCGGGCCGCACATCGATGGCTGGGGCGTGGTGTTTTACGACGGGCGCGGCGTGCGCGTGTTCCGCGACCCGTTGCCGAGCGCGACCTCTCCAGTCGCGCGCCTGGTTCAGGACTACCCGATCAAGAGCGAAGTTGCGGTCTGTCATATCCGCCAGGCCAACGTCGGTAACGTCTGCCTGGTCAACACGCATCCCTTCGTCCGCGAGCTGTGGGGGCGCTACTGGGTGTTTGCCCACAATGGACAAGTCCCGGATTCCGTATTCAAGCCAGGCGGCTTCCAGCCAGTCGGAACCACCGATAGCGAGGCTTTGTTCTGCGACCTGCTGAATCGTGCACGCGCCACCCTCACGCCTGAATCGACGGCGCTGGACTGGGCCAGATTCCTCGCACCGATCGCCGCGGACCATGCCCGAAAAGGCGTGTTCAATTGCTTGCTCAGCAACGGTGAATGGCTGTTCAGCCACTGCAGCACAAAGCTCGCGAGCATCACGCGGCGCGCACCGTTCGGCGCTGCGCATTTGCGGGATGCCGAGGTCAGCATCCGCTTCGATGCCGTGACCACGCCCCACGACGTGGTCACGATCATCGCGACCGAACCGCTGACGCGTGACGAATGCTGGGACTGCTACGCGCCGGGCGAGTGGCGCATGTGGCAGCGAGGAGTCGTGGTAACGGCAGGTGGACAGTGAGCGGCAGAGACAAGCCGCGCTGTCCCGGCCGACGATAGACCTGCCCTGCTGGCACCCTTTCTGAGGCATGGCATTCCACCGCTGGTGACGGTAGTTCAGCCATCCGCTAGAACGGAATGTCGTCCTCGATCGCGCCGCCGTCGTTGTAGTCGGCTGCGGAAGCCGGTGCCGCGGATTCATTGCGTACAGTGTGCGCAGCGGACCCGCCCGCGGAGTGGCCGTAGCCCGAGCTGCCGTAATCGTCCGCCGCGCCGGAGCTGCCGCCGCCGGAATTGCGTGAGTCGAGCATCTGCATGTCGCTTGCGACGATTTCCGTGGTGTAGCGGTCGCCGCCGTTCTTGTCCTGCCACTTGCGCGTGCGCAGCGAACCTTCGACGTAGACCTTGGCGCCCTTCTTCAGGTACTTGCCGACGATTTCGGCCAGCTTGTTGAAGAACACCACGTTGTGCCATTCCGTGTGGTCCTTGTTCTCACCGGTGGCCTTGTCGCGCCAGCTCGAGGAGGTGGCCAGCGTGATGTTGACGACGGCGACGCCTGATGGAAGCTGGCGCAGCTCAGGATCCTTGCCAAGGTTGCCGATGAGGATGACTTTGTTGATTCCGCGCGCCATGGGGATCCTCCGAAGCGTTCGAGATACGGGATGAGGGATGGGGATCAGGATACACGAGCACGTTCATTCGGTATCGACGGCCTGTGGGCCCGTGGTGGCGTCCGACGCGACGGGCGGCTCAGTGCCGATGGCAAACGTCAGCCACGCCAGGGCCATGGCTGCGGCGCAGGCGAAGACGCCGGTGATGCCCCAGATCGACAGGGCTGCGCCGCCGATCGCGCTGCCCGCGAAGGCGCCGAGAAACTGCGAAGTGGAATAGACGCCCAGTGCCGCGCCTTTCTGGTCGGCGGGCGCGCGGCGCGAGATCAGCGACGGCAGCGCGCCTTCCAGGAAGTTGAAGCCGATGAAGAAGATGCACACGCCGAGCGTCAGCCATACCGTGCTGTCGTGTCCGTCGGCGGCCAGCCCCATGCCGATGCCGAGCAGCGCAACAGAGGCGATCAGGGCGCCTTTCAGGTGGTGGCGCGCCTCCGCCCAGCCAATCAGCGCGAAGGCGGGAATAATGGAAACCAGGAGCACAGGCAAGTAGAACTTCCAGTGCTCGGCGTCCGGCAGACCGAACGTGTCCTTCAGCGCGAAGGGGGCCGCGATGAACAGCGCCATCATCATGGCCTGGTTGCAGAAGATGCCGCCGTCGAGGCGCAACAATTGGCGGTCGCGCAGTACCTTGCGAAGGTTGCCGGGCCGGGTGGGCAGACGTGGTGCATCAGGCACGCCGAGCAGGAAGACGGGGATCGCGAACAACACCAGCACGCCGGTCAGCACGAAGATGCCGTCGATGCCGATGATGCCCGACAGCAGCGGCCCGAGGACCAGCGCCAGCAGGAACGACATGCCCATGCCGACACCGAGCAGTGCCATGGCCTTGGTGCGGACCTGCGGGCGCGTGACGTCTGCGAGTACTGCGGAGACTGCCGAGGAGATGGCTCCGGCGCCTTGCAGCGCGCGGCCGGCGATGACCCACGTCACGTCGTCCGTCATGCCGGCAACGACGCTGCCGAGCGCGAAGACGACGAGCCCGAAGACGATGATGGAGCGGCGCCCGATACGGTCCGACAGCATGCCGAGCGGAATCTGCAGGCACGCCTGCAGCAGTCCGTAGATGCCCATGGCGAGCCCGATCTGCATGGCGGTAGCCCCGCCGGGCAGGCCCTGCAGATAGGGCGCCAGCGTCGGCACCACCATGAACATGCCAAGCATGCGCAGGATGTAGAGGAGCGTCAGCGAGCTGGTCGCTCGCCATTCCATCGGATTCATCGGTCGATCCGTGATAGGTACAAGCTTGGCATGGACCGCCGGAAAGGCAACCGGTTCGGTCCGGGGAGGTGCCGGACGTCAGGCAGCCATGTCGCCGCGTATAGTAACAAGTTCACTTTTTCACGACTCCGGCGCATGGAAAACATCAGCGTCCGCGGTGCGCGCACGCACAATCTCCGCAACATCTCACTCGACTTGCCGCGCGACAAGTTGATTGTCATCACCGGGCTGTCGGGTTCCGGCAAGTCCAGCCTTGCCTTCGACACCCTGTATGCGGAAGGACAGCGACGCTATGTGGAGTCGTTGTCGGCCTACGCGCGGCAGTTCCTGTCGATGATGCAGAAGCCGGACGTGGACGCCATCGAGGGTTTGTCGCCGGCGATCTCCATCGAGCAGAAATCCACGTCGCACAACCCGCGGTCCACGGTTGGCACGGTCACCGAAGTGCAGGACTACCTGCGCCTGCTGTTCGCGCGTGTCGGCGTGGCGCACTGCCCGGACCACGGCGTGGCGCTTCAGGCGCAGTCCGTGCAGCAGATGGTGGACCAGATGCTGGCGCTGCCGGAAGGCTCTGCGTGGGTGCTGTACGCGCCAGTGGTGCGCGGGCGCAAGGGCGAGCACGCCGATATATTCGAGGGGCTGCGCGCCCAGGGCTTCGTGCGCGTGCGCGTGGACGGCGCGTTGCACGAGCTGGATGCCGTGCCGGTGCTGAACCGCAAGACCCAGCACGACATTGATGTCGCCGTGGACCGTTTCAAGGTACGCGCCGATGCTCGCCAGCGCCTGTCCGAATCCTTCGAGACGGCGCTGCGCCTGTCGGATGGCCTGGCTTTCGTCGCGCCCTACCGCGACGACGCGGGTACGGCGCAGGACATGACGTTTTCCGCCCGCATGGCCTGCCCGCACTGTGGCTATTCCGTCAGCGAGCTGGAACCGCGGCTGTTCTCGTTCAATTCACCGCACGGCGCGTGCCCGGCCTGCGATGGGCTGGGGCGCCTGCAGGTGTTCGATGCCGAGCGCGTCGTCGCCCACCCGGAAGCCCCACTTTCAGAAGGCGCGATCCACGGCTGGCACCGCCACAACCCGTGGTCGTGGGCCATCATAGACGGGCTGGCGACGCACTACGGTTTCGACCCGGACACGCCGTTCAATGAGCTGTCCGAGGATCTCCGCGAGATCATCCTGCATGGCAGCGGCACCACGCGCATCACGTTCCATTATCCGGGGCAGGGCGGCGGCACCACGCCGCGCACGCATCCGTTTGAAGGCGTGCTGCCGAATCTTGAGCGGCGCTACCGCGAAACCGAGTCGGTTGCCGTGCGCGAGGAGTTGGCGCGCTATCTGTCTGACAAGCCGTGCCCGGAATGCGGCGGCGAGCGCCTGAACCGCGCGGCGCGGCACGTCGAAGTCGCCGGGCACACGCTGCCGGCGCTTACGCGCCTGCCCGTGGGCGAGGCGCACCGCGTCTTCCAGGCGCTGGACATTCCTGGCCACAAGGGTGAAATCGCCCAGCGCATCCTCAAGGAAGTCACGGCACGCCTCGGCTTTCTCGTCGACGTCGGGCTTGGCTACCTGACGCTGGCACGTTCGGCGGAAACCTTGTCCGGCGGCGAGGCGCAGCGTATCCGTCTGGCCAGCCAGATTGGCGCTGGGCTGGTCGGCGTCATGTACGTGCTGGATGAACCCTCGATTGGCCTGCACCAGCGCGACAACGATCGCCTGCTGGCCACGCTGCGTCACCTGCGCGATCTCGGCAATACCGTGATCGTCGTCGAACATGACGAAGATGCCATCCGCGCCGCCGACCAGGTTGTGGACATGGGGCCGGGGGCCGGCGTGCACGGTGGCCACGTTGTGGCGCAGGGCACGCCGGGTGAGATCGCCGCCTGCGCCACGTCGCTGACCGGCGACTATCTCTCCGGCCGCAGGAAGATCGCGGTGCCGGAAGTCCGCCACGCGGCGCAGAAAGGCCGCTGGCTGAAGCTGCGCGACGTGCGCGGCCACAATCTGAAGAACGTTTCCGTCGAACTTCCACTTGGATTGTTCACCTGCGTCACCGGCGTTTCCGGTTCCGGCAAGTCCACGCTGGTGAACGACACGCTGCTGAACTATGCGGCCCGCGAGTTGAACGGTGCCTCCAGCATTCCAGCAGATTGCGACGGCGTGGACGGCTTGAACCAGCTCGACAAGGTCATCGCCATCGACCAGGCGCCGATCGGCCGCACGCCGCGCTCCAATCCTGCCACCTACACCGGCGTGTTCACGCCGATCCGTGAACTGTTCGCGCAGGTGCCGCTGGCGCGTGAGCGCGGCTATGGTGCCGGGCGCTTCAGCTTCAACGTCAAGGGTGGGCGCTGCGAAGCCTGCCAAGGCGACGGCGTCATCAAGGTGGAAATGCACTTCCTGCCGGACATCTACGTCACCTGCGACACCTGCCACGGGCACCGCTACAACCGCGAGACACTGGAGGTGAAGTACAAGCACCGGAGCATCGACGAAGTGCTCGACATGACGATCGAGGAAGCCGCGGCATTCTTCCAGCCGGTACCGGTCATTGCGCGCAAGCTGGAAACCCTGCTGGAAGTGGGGCTGGGCTACGTGAAGCTCGGCCAGAATGCCACTACCTTGTCTGGTGGCGAGGCCCAGCGCGTCAAGCTATCGAAGG
Source organism: Nevskiaceae bacterium (assembly GCA_004298465.1). Lineage (GTDB taxonomy): Bacteria > Pseudomonadota > Gammaproteobacteria > Nevskiales > Nevskiaceae > SCRT01. The sequence goes on from SCRT01000004.1 coordinate 178,520, forward strand.
AGCTGTCACGGCGCGGCACCGGGCGCACGCTCTACGTGCTGGACGAACCCACCACCGGGCTGCATTTCCACGACGTCGCGCAGCTGCTGCGCGTGCTGCTGGAGCTGCGCGATGCGGGTAATACCGTGGTCGTCATCGAGCACAACCTCGATGTCATCAAGTGCGCCGACTGGTTGATCGATCTCGGCCCGGAAGGTGGCGACGGCGGCGGGGAAGTCGTGGCCACTGGCACGCCGGAAGACGTCGCCAAGGTCGATGCCTCGTGGACCGGGCGCTATTTGCGGCCGATGCTGGCGGCGGATCGTGAGGAAGTGAAGAGTGAGGGGTGAAGCGTAAGCGGTGGGCGGCCGAGAAAAGTGGGGTGACCACGGCCGCCGGGTTTTGTCCCGCGATGGGCCGCCGGCAGGCTATCTCCTCCCCCCTCACGCTTCACGGCCTACTCGATCCCCAGCTTCTTGAGCCGGTAGCGCAGCTGCCGAAACGTGATTCCCAGCAGCTGGGCGGCACGCGTGCGGTTCCAATGCGTGCGGTCGAGCGCGGCTGTTATGGCGGCGCGCTCGACATCCGCAACGCGGGTGTCGAGGGGCGCATCCGCCGTTGTCGGGGCTCCGGTCGGGGCAGCAGGGCGGGCTGACCTGGCTGGATCTGGAAGTTGTGGAGTCTCGACGGCGCAGGTCGGGCGCAAGGCCAGGTCGCGGGCCGCAATGCGCTGGTGGTCGCACAGTGCAAGGGTGCGTTCCAGCACGTTTTCCAGTTCACGGACGTTGCCGGGGAATGGGTGCCGCGACAGGGCGCTGAGCGCATCGGGGGCAAGCCGGGGCGCCACGACGCCGGCGCGCGCGGCAATGCGCGCCAGCAGCGCCGGGGCGAGTTGCGGGATGTCGCCGGCGTGCTCGCGCAACGCGGGCATGTGCGCTTCGATGACGTTGAGGCGGTAGTAAAGATCCTGGCGGAACTGCCCGGCGGTGACGCGCGCGGCGAGGTTTTCGTGGGTGGCGGAGATGATCCGCACGTTGACGGGCGTGTCGGTGTTCGTGCCGACGGCGCGCACGCTGCGTTCCTGGAGGGTGCGCAGCAGTTGTACCTGCACGTGCGGCGGCAGTTCGGCGACTTCGTCGAGGAACAGTGTGCCGCCCTCTGCGGCGTGTAACAGCCCCGAAGCGTCGGTGCCGCCGAACAGCTCGGCTTCGATCCGTTGTGCCGGAAGGGCGCCACAGCTGACGGCAACGAAGGCCGCTCCGGCCCTCGGGCTCTGGGCGTGGATCAGGCGGGCGACGAGTTCCTTGCCGGTGCCGGATTCCCCGGTGATGTGGACGGGGGCCTGGGAGCGTGCGACGCGGGCGATGAGCGTGCGCAGGGCCTGCAGGGCGGGGCTGTCGCCGATCAGCTGGGGTGTGCCGTCATGTGGTGCGCGCGCCGTATCCTGCGCCAGCCGCAAGGCATCCGCCACGAGTTTGCGCAGGGCATCCACGCGCAGCGGCTTGCAGACGAAGTCGAAGGCGCCAGCCTTGAGGCTTTCCACCGCGGTCTGTGCGCTGCCGTAGGCAGTGATGACGGCAACCGGCAGCTGTGGATGGTGATGCTGGATGTCGCGCACCAGGTCGATGCCGTCGCCGTCCGGCAGGCGCATGTCGGTCAGGCACAGGTCGAAATGTCCGGCCGCGAGTTGCTGGCGGGCCTGCGCCAGCGTCGCCGCCGCCTCGCTTTGCAGGCCCATGCGCCGCAGCGTGATGCCAACGAGCGCGCGCAGGTCCGGTTCGTCGTCGACGATCAGCACGCAGCGGATGGGGCTGGGTTGGGACATGGAGGGCGGCGCGTCACGCACGGAGGACGTCGGCGGTGCACATGATGCGGAAGCAGGCATGGCCGTTGTGCGTCTGATAGGACAGGACAGCCCGATTGTATTCGCACAGTTCGCGTGCGATGTACAAGCCGAGGCCGGTGCCGTTGTGCGCCGTCGTGAAGAATGGTTCGAAGATGTGTTCGGCGAGCGCGGGGGCAATACCCGGGCCGTCGTTCTCCACGGTCAGGCACGGCTGGCCGCCGGCGGTATGGCCTGCGATCATGCTCACGTGCACCGGATGGCCGCCGTGTCCAGCGTGCTCGGCGCTGTTGTTCCACAGGTTGTGGAGCACGCGTTGCAGGTGGTTCGGATCGAAGCACAGCCGCAGCTGTGCCGGAACTTTGTGCGTGTCGAGGTGCAGCGCCGCTGCCGGGCAGCTTTCCCGGTAGGCTTGGATGCAGCGCGCCAGCCACGGCTGCAGGTCGATGACTTCCGGCCGGGCTGCGTTGGAACGCGACAGGCTCAGGATGTCGCGTACGATCTTGTCGATGCGCGCGCCCTGCCGCCCGATGACGGCGGCGAGCTCGCGGTCGTCGGGGCGTGATGCGGTGCTTTCAGCGAGCAGCTCCCCAGCTTGCGTGATGGCGGCCAGCGGATTGCGGATCTCGTGTGCGACGTTGGCTGTCAACTGGCCGAGCGACGCCAGTTTCAGCTGTTGCGCGTGCTGGCGCAGCCGCGTGGCGTCGTCCAGCAGCACAAGCGTGCGCGCCGCGTGCCGGGGTCCCTGGTCGAGCGCGGAGAAGCGCAGCAGCAGGCCACCCACTTCGTCTTCCCGGTTTTCACCATTGCGCCAGTTTTCCAGCGCCCGCCACAACGCGGGGGCCACGCTCGCCAGCGGCTGGTGATCGATGCCTCCGGCCGTCAGCAGCCGACGTGCCGCAGTGTTGGACAGGCCGATGCGGCCGTCGGCTTCGATCGACAGCACGCCAGTTTGCATGGTGTCCACGATTCGCTTGTTCAGTTGCAACAGGGTGGCCAGCTCGGTGCGGGCGCGGGCGGCCCGGGCTTCGCTGCGTCGCGCCCTCCGCGCCATGGCGTTGCCGGCGGTGGCGGTCGCAAACAGGGCCAGCCCGAGGATGCCTGCGGATGTGGATTCCGAGCCAACGGAGAGCAGCCGCAACTGACGGAAGATCTCCTCACCGAATACGCTGAAGGTCGTGAGCGCCGCGAGGAGCAAGGCGGTGCGGGTCGGCAGGATCAGGCTGCAGGTGACGACCGGTGTAATCAGCAGCATGCCCAGCCCGCTGCCGATGCCGTTGCAGGCGTAGGTGAGCAGGATGATGGCGGTGGTGTCAATCGCGTAATGCAGGTAGACCTGCACGGGCAGGTTTGGGCGCCGTGCGAAGGTGGTGGCCAGCAGCAGCGCGGCGGCCGCGATATAGCCCAGGCAGACGTCGCGGAACAGCCCGTTGGCGACGGTTTCGAACAGGTTGTCGAGGTAGCCGCTGGCCTGCAGTGACAGCAGCAGTGCGGCGAGCACGAAGCGATAGCCGCACAGCGCGCGCAGGACCGACCAGTCTTCCGGCGCCGCGTCGCGCCATGCCGGGGGCGGGTTGGGTACGGTGGGGGCGGTGGTGGATTGCAGAGTCATGGCAGGGGATGGGGGCGGCCGCCTTTCGCGCTTGGTCCAGGATGACATGGTCCACGTTGGGCGACGGTTTTGCCAGCCACCGGGCAGCGATGGATAATGTAGCGCCATTTTTCCAGTCGACGATCCTTCGTGCCGCAGATGCACGGACGGCCGGCTGCCGCTTTTTTGAAACCGAGGAGCAGCGCATGAACCTGCACGAATATCAGGCCAAGGAAATTTTCGCGCGCTACGGGATCCCGACTCCGCTGGGCGCGTTGGCGAACAGCGCGGAGGAAGTCCGGGATGCCGCGCGCAGGCTGGGAGGCGACAAGTTCGTCGTCAAGGCACAGGTCCACGCCGGCGGGCGTGGCAAGGCCGGCGGCGTCAAGCTCGTGACCGGCGTCGACGCCGCGGTCGAGGCGGCCAGCGCCATGATCGGTCACCAGCTGGTGACGAAGCAGACCGGCGCCAAGGGCCTGCCGATCAACAAGGTCTACGTCGAACAGCCGTCGCCGATTGCCCGCGAGCTGTATGTCTCGGGTCTTGTCGACCGCTCTCGTGAACGCGTGGTGTTCATGGCTTCCGCCGCGGGCGGCATGGACATCGAGGAAGTGGCGGCCCATACGCCGGAGAAGATCCGTACCGTCACCGTCCATCCGGCGGCTGGTTTGCAGCCGAACCAGGCGCGTGAGCTCGGCTTCTTCATGGGCATGAACAAGGACGAGGTGAAGCAGTTCACGAACATCCTGCTCGGCCTGTACCGCCTGCTTGACGAGTTGGACGCCAGCCTCGTCGAGATCAACCCGCTGATCGTGACCACCGACGGCAAGGTCATGGCGCTGGACGCGAAGCTCAACTTCGACGACAACGCGCTGTTCCGCCACAAGGACATCGCGGCGCTCGCAGACCCCACGCAGGCCGATCCGGCCGAGTTGCGGGCGGCGAAGTTCGACCTCAACTACGTCACGCTCGATGGTGACATCGGCTGCATGGTGAACGGTGCGGGCCTGGCTATGGCGACCATGGACATCATCAAGTTGCATGGCGGCAAGCCGGCGAACTTTCTTGATGTCGGCGGCGGCACCACGGCAGAGCGCGTCACCGAGGCGTTCAAGATCATCACCTCCACCGGCGACGTGAAGGCGATTCTCGTCAATATCTTTGGCGGCATCGTGCGCTGCGATCTCGTCGCGCAAGGCATCATCCAGGCCTGCAAGCAGGTGGGGCTGAAGATCCCCGTCGTCGTACGGCTGCAGGGCACGAACATGGAACAAGGGCGCAAGCTGCTGGCGGAAAGCGGCTTGAAGATCACCCCGGTCGCGGACCTGGCGGAAGCTGCCAGCGCCGTTGTCGCTGCAGCGAAATAAGGAGCTGAAATGAGCATCCTCATCGACAAGAATACGAAAGTCATCTGCCAGGGCTTCACCGGCAAGCAGGGTACATTCCATTCCGAGCAGTCCATCGCCTACGGCACCCAGATCGTTGGCGGCGTGTCGCCAGGCAAGGGTGGCAGCATGCACCTCGACCGGCCGGTGTTCGACACCTGCAAGGAAGCGGTGGCGGCCACTGGTGCAACGGCCACCATGATCTACGTTCCGGCGGCCGGTGCGGCGGACGCCATCCTGGAGGCGGCAGACGCCAGCATAAAGGTTATCGTGTGCATCACCGAGCACATCCCGGTGCTGGATATGGTGCGCGTGAAGGCGGCGCTGAAGGACTACCCGGACGCGGTGCTGATCGGGCCGAACTGCCCCGGCATCATTACGCCCGGCGCATGCAAGATCGGCATCATGCCGGGGCGCATCCACCAGCCGGGCGTCATCGGGATCGTGTCGCGTTCCGGCACGCTCACGTATGAAGCCGTGCACCAGACCACGCTGGTCGGGCTGGGGCAGAGCACCTGCGTCGGCATCGGCGGTGACCCGGTACGCGGCATGAACTTCATCGACTGCATCCAGCGCTTCGAGGCCGACCCCGACACGCACGGCATCATCATGGTCGGCGAGATCGGCGGCTCGGACGAGGAAAAGACGGCGGAATACATCAAGGCGCACGTGAAGAAGCCGGTTGTGGCCTACATCGCCGGCGTCACTGCACCTCCGGGCAAGCGCATGGGCCATGCCGGCGCCATTGTCAGCGGCGGCAAGGGCACTGCGGACGAGAAGTTCAAGGCACTGGAGGCGGCCGGCGTGAAGACCGTCCATTCCCCGGCGCAGCTCGGCGCTGCGATCAAGGCGCTGGTGGCCGGCTGAAGCACGAGCGGTTTCGAGGTGATCCTCCACGCGGCTGAGATCCGGCACGCGTCCGCCTTGTATGCTGTGCTGCGAAGATCGAGTCGGAGCTGGCCATGATGTTCAAAGCTGCTGTGGCGCAATTGGGATTTTGGGTCGGCGATATCGCAGGCAACGTGGATCGCGTGATCCGTGCCGGCGTCAAGGCGCGGGATGAGCTGCGCGCCGACCTGCTGGTCTGCCCGGAGATGTGCCTGCTGGGCTCTCCGGCAGACGATCTGCTGTCGAGGCCTGCGGTCGGCAAGACCATCGCGACCGGGGTCGAGCGGCTGCTGCGTGAACTGCACGGCATCACCGTCGTTGTCGGGCTGCCGGAGTTCACGCCGCAGCATCAGGTCTACAACGCCGCCATCGCGTTCCGCGACGGCGCACTGCTGGCCCGCTACCGCAAGCAATTGCTGCCGTCGGACGGCGTGTTCGATGAAGGTCGTCACATTCATGCCGGCGGCGACGCGGCGGTGTTCGAGTTCAAGGGTGTGCAGGTTGGCCTGTGCATCGGCGAAGACACCTGGCAGCCCGGCCCGATCCGCGCCGCCCGGCAAGCCGGGGCGCAGGTCATCATCAGCCTCAACGCCTCGCCATTCACGCGCACGCGCCGCACCGACCGACGCGGCATGCTTGCGACGCGCTGCGAGGAATCTGCGCTGCCGATCCTCTACGTGAATACCGTGGGTGGGCAGGACGAGCTCGTTTTCGACGGCGCTTCCTGTGCTGTGGATGCGAAAGGCGAGCTGAGTTTCCAGGCACCTGCCTGTGTGGAAGGCGTGTTCACCTGCGACTACGCAGATGGCACTTTCACGGGTGATCAGGCCGCGGACGATAGCGAAGACGCAGCGGTCTACAAGGCGCTGGTGTTGGCTACCCGCGACTACGTGGACCGCAACGGTTTCAAGGGCGCGTTGGTTGGGTTGTCCGGCGGAATCGACTCGGGGTTGGTCGCGGCCATTGCCACGGATGCCCTCGGTGCCGACCGCGTGTGGGCAGTCTCGTTGCCGTCGCGTTACACGTCCGACATGTCCAACGACGACGCGCGAGCCGAGTCTGAGGCGCTGGGCATCCATTATTCGGTGCTCGCCATCGACCCTGTGGTATCAGCGGCAACTGCCGTGCTGGCGTCGAGCTTCGAGGGGCGCGAACCGGATGTGACGGAGGAAAACCTTCAGGCGCGCGCCCGCGGTGTGCTGCTCATGGCGCTGTCCAACAAGTTTGGCCATGTCGTCTTGGAGACCGGCAACAAGAGCGAATCTGCAGTGGGCTATGCCACGCTGTATGGCGATACCTGCGGCGGTTTCGCGCCGATCACGGACGTCTACAAGACGCTGGTTTACCGCTTGGCGCGCTATCGCAACAGTTTGTCGCCGGTCATTCCCGAACGGGTTCTGAACCGCGCCCCATCCGCGGAATTGCGCCCCGACCAGAAGGATTCCGATTCGCTGCCGCCCTATGACGAATTGGATGCGGTGCTGGAAGCCTATGTGGATGACATCCGCTCCATCGACAGCATCGTGGCCGACGGCCACGACCGTGAAACGGTCAAGCGGATCGCCGCGCTCGTGCGGCAGGCGGAATACAAGCGGCGGCAGTGTCCGCCGGGCCCGAAAGTCTCACGCCGCGCGTTCGGCCGCGAGCGCAGTTACCCGATCACGGCGGTGTACGGCGACCTGTAAGGCGGCAGCACAAGGGCGCGTGATGCTGAGGCCCGTGTCGAGCTCTTTCCTTCCGTCGCCTGCTGCAACGTGGGATGGTGGAGAGGGAATTCCTAAGATTCAGGATTTGAGATTCGGGGGCACCGTTGTCCTGCGCAGTGAAGCTTGACGCCTCCGCCTTTATCTCTTCGATCAACCGTTCGGTGCCGCCGTATCGTCCACTACTGCGGCAGCCTTGTGGCTCTCGGCTTCAGGCAGTGGCGGCGGGGTGGAGCTGGCAGCCGGCGCCACGCGTGCGGTGGTCGTGGCGGCCTTCACTTTGATGCCGGCGGCCTCGAAGGCCGCGCGATTGGCCTGGATCAACGTGTCCACCTGGGCGACCTGGTCGGTCAGCCCAAGTTTCGCGTAGCAAGCCTTCATGATGAGCAGTGCCTGTGCGGTTTGCGGGGCACCCGGATAGTTTTCGATGATCCCCTGCGCACGTCGCGCGGCGGCGACCCACGCACCGCGGTTCTGGTAGAAGAGCGTGATGTCGAGCTCGTGCTCGGCCATTTCGTTGCGCAGCGCGATCATGCGCTGGCGGGCGTCCGCGACGTAGCGGCTGTTCGGGAAGCGCGCGGCCATCAGAGCGAAGTCCTGGAACGCGGCGCTGAGCGAGGAGACGTCGCGCTCGCTCTGCTTGATGCCGAGGTGGCGCGTCAGGCTCTTGTTGCGGTCGGTATTGATCAGCCCTTCGAGGTATAGCACGTAGTCAACGTGCGGATGGCGGGGGTGCTGCTGGAGAAAGCGCATGGCCGCGCCGATCGCCGCTTCCGGCTTGTAGCTGCGGTACAGCGCGTAGACCTGCTCCAGCTGAGCTTGCGTCGCATAGCGGCTGAACGGGTATTTCGACATCAGGGTGTCGAATTCCTTGCTGGCTTCGTTGAAGCTGCCGTGCACCAGTTTTTCGTGCGCGTGCTTGTACAATGCCGGCGCTTCAAGCTTGGCGATGCGCTCCAACTCCATGCGCTTGGCGCGATCCTGCGGTGACATCTCGTCCTGGCCGAGTTCCGTCTTCGGCAGCGACGCGCGCGGGCTCGACTCGGGGTCGTTTTTCGACGCCGTGCTGCTGCAACCCGCCTGGAATGCGCATAATCCAGTGCACAGGGCAGTGACGACCAGCAGCCGGGGCAGGCATCTGTACATGTCGGAAAACCATACGAATCGGGAAGTACACCAGTATAGCGAAGGGTCTCGCGCCCCGCTGCGCGGGCAGGTTCCGGAAGATTTCGGTGGGCAGCGCGTGGATGTAGTCGCTGCCCGCCTGTTCCCCGACTACTCGCGGGCGCGGCTGCGCACCTGGTTGGAAGACGGCCGCTTGCGAGTGAATGGCGTGGTGGTGGCGCGGCCGCGCCAGCCGGTGGCCGTCGGCGATTGGCTGGCGCTTCAGGCCGGCCCGGATGTCGGCGAGATGGCGAACGCGGCGCAGGATATTCCGCTCGACGTCGTCTACGCCGACGATGCGATTGCCGTCATCGACAAGCCGGCCGGGCTCGTAGTCCATCCCGGGGCGGGCATTGCGGATGGCACGATGCTGAACGCATTGCTGGCGCGTTTTCCGCAGACAGCCGGGCTGCCGCGCGCGGGTATCGTGCACCGTCTCGACAAGGACACGTCCGGCCTGCTGGTCGTAGCTCTGACCCTGCCGGCCCATACGCGGCTCGTGGCGGCACTGGCGGCGCGCGACATCCATCGCCAGTACGACGCGATTGTCTTCGGCGAGCTCGTGGCCGGCGGCACGATCGACGCACCCGTCGGGCGCGACCCGCGGCATCGCACGCGGATGGCCGTAACGGGTGGCGGGCGTACGGCCGTCACGCACTTCACCGTGGCCCGGCGCTATGCACGCCACACGCGCGTGGAGGTGGTGCTGGAAACCGGCCGCACGCACCAGATTCGGGTGCACTTCGCCTACTTGCGCCACCCTGTTGTGGGCGATGCCGTCTATGCCAGCCGGCGGTTGAGCGGCGTAGCGGTCGCGGATGCGTTCCCCCGGCAGGCGTTGCACGCGCGTCGGCTGGTGCTGGCGCACCCGGTGACGGGAGAGCGGATGGAATTCGAGCGTGCGCCACCGGCCGACTTCCTGGCCCTTGCCGCAGCGCTGGAAGCAGCCAGTGACTGAACAGAAATCGTTGGCGGAAACCGTCATCGTCGCGGATTGGCCGGTGCCGCGAAATGTGCAGGCCATCACCACGACGCGCAGCGGCGGTGCCAGCACCGGCCCGTGGGCCAGCTTGAATCTTGCGACGCATTGCGGCGATGCGCCCGCTGCCGTTGCGGAGAACCGCCTGCGGCTGCGGACCGGGCTGGCATTGCCCGCCGAGCCGGTGTGGCTGGAGCAGGTCCACGGCACGCGCGTGGTGCGGGTTCCCGCCGCCAGGCTGCTGCAGCCCGCCGATGCCGTGTGGACTTCGGAAGCTGGCGCCGTGTGCGCGATCATGACGGCCGACTGTCTGCCGGTGGTGTTCTGCGATCGCGGCGGAAGCTGCGTGGCCGTGGCGCACGCCGGTTGGCGCGGGCTGGCGGCTGGCGTGCTGGAAGCCACGCTGGCCGCGTTGCCCGTGGCCGACGCTGAGATCCTGGCCTGGTTGGGGCCGTGCATCGGGCCCACCGCGTTCGAAGTGGGCGCCGAAGTGCGGGCCTCTTTCTGTGACATGGCCGCTGCGGATGCCGCCGCCTTTGCACCGGCGGCGCGTGCCGGGCACTGGTACGCCGACCTCGCTGGGTTGGCGCGCCGACGATTGCAACGCGCCGGCGTCCGCGGCATTCATGGCGGGCATTGGTGCACGTTCAGCGATCCCGCACATTTCTATTCCTACCGCAGGGATGGTGTCACGGGGCGCATGGCGACGCTGGCGTGGCTTCAGGCCACGAAATAGTCCGAAAAGAGGTGCGTGAACGGGCGCGCGCGGTGTAACGTGCGCCCACGACCAGGCGCTGGAAAAGGGGCAGACGATGGGGAAGACTCGGTGGGTGTTCGTGGCAGCGCTGCTGTTTTCAAGCTTTGCCGGGGCACAGGGCAGCGCCGGCGGAGCGCCCGCTGTCGCCGCAGGGGGCGCGCCAGCGATGGCAGCTGGTGGCGTGCCACCTGACTCGGGCAGTGCATCCGATAGTGCCTCCGGCAGCGCACCCGGCGGTGGCTTGCCGCCTGTCGCGGGTGCCACGGCAGGGGGAGCCCCGGCCGCTGCGCCGGGACCTGTTGCACCGGTGGCGGCTCCGGCTCCTGCGGCGCAGCCCGCAGCCGCGGCCTACACGCCACCCGAGCCGATTTACGAAGCGGTGCAACCCCGTCCGCTGGCGGCGTTCATGGCACCGCTGGCCGCGCAACACCTGATGCTGGGCGTGGCGCGCGCCGGTTCGCAATTCGTTGCCGTAGGCGCGCACGGCGACATCCTCCGCTCCAGTGGCGCAGGTGGACCGTGGACACAGTCTCCGTCCCCGGTGCGCGAGCTGCTGACGGCGGTGGCCTTCACGGACCCGGACCATGGCTGGGCCGTGGGCCACGACGCCACCATCCTCGCCACGGTGGACGGCGGCAGGAGCTGGGCGGTGCAGCACTTCGACCCGAAGTTCCAGGCCCCGTTGCTGAACCTGTATTTCTCGGATGCGCGGCATGGCTTCGCGCTGGGCGCATTCGGTCTGCTGCTGCAAACGGCGGACGGCGGGACGAATTGGCACGAGGTTGCAGCCGACAGCATTCGCAGCGACCAGCTGAATTTCTACGCGCTCGTGAAGCTGGGTGACGGTACCCTGCTGATGGCCGGCGAGCAGGGGCTGGTCGGCGCATCCAGGGATGGCGGTGAAACCTGGGCGCGGCTGCCATCGCCGTGGAACGGGACGTTCTTCGGTGCCTTGCCGGTGGGTGAACACGGCGCGCTGATCTATGGGCTCCGCGGCCGGGCGTTCATCACGGACGACGTCGGCGCTGGCGTCTGGCGCCCGATCAAGACCGATACCACGGCTTCGTTTTACGGCGCAACGCGGCTTGCGGATGGCCGCTTCGTGCTGGTCGGGGCAGCTGGCACGATCCTGATCGTCACGGCTGATGGGGCCGGTGTGACGCCGCTTGCAGGGCCGAGCAGCCAGGACTACAGCGCGGTGGCGGTTGATGGCAGGAAACTTCTGCTTGTTGGTTTGCACGGGATCCAGCACGTGGTGCTCGACGGGGCCGCCGGACAGGCAAAGGGGAATTAACCGCCATGAACAACCAGAACCAGGAACACCTCACGATCGGTCGCCGCATCCTGAATGCGGTGGAACCGTTCATCTACGCACGGCGCTGGGTGACGATGGGCATCCTGCTCGCGTTCACGGCCTTCTTCGTTTGGCAGGCTTCGCTGCTGCAGCGCGACGCCGGCTTCGACAAATCGATCCCGCTCGGGCATCCGTACATGCAGGTGCTCAAGCAGTACCAGGCAGATTTCGGCTCTGCCAACACTGTGCTGGTGGCGTTGCGCATGACCAGCGCGGACAAGTCACCGGACATCTACAACGCGCAGTTCCTCAAACGCCTGAAGGACGTCACGGATGCTGTGTTCTTCCTGCCCGGCGTCGACCGTTCCCACGTGTCCTCGCTGTTCACGCCCGACGTGCGCTACATCGAGGTGATGGCGGATGGTTTCCGCGGCGGCAACGTCGTGCCTTCCGATTACGTGCCGTCGGAAAAGGAATTCGCGGAGATCAAGCGCCACGTGGCGGATGCCGGCATCGTCGGGCGCTACGTGTCCAACGACCAGCGTGGGGCGATGGTGTTCGCCCAGCTGCTGGAGGTGAACCCGGTCACGGGTGAGAAAGTCGACTATGACACCGTGGCCAAGGGGCTGGAGGCCATCCGCACGAAGTACGAGGATCAGGACATCAAGGTCCATATCCTCGGCTTCGCGAAAGTCGTCGGCGACGTGATCGACGAGACGCAGGTCGTGATCGGCTTCTTCGTCCTCACGCTGGTGATGACGATGATCCTGCTGTGGCTGTACATCGGCAGCTTCGAGCTGGCGCTGCTGCCGCTCGTATGTTCCGTCACCGCCGTGGTGTGGGAATTCGGCCTGCTGCACGTGTTCGGGCTGGGGTTGGACCCGTTCGCCGTGCTCGTGCCGTTCCTTATCCTTGCGGTATCCGTCAGCCACGGCGTGCAGTACGTCAATGCCTGGGCCGGCGAGATCGAGGAAAACCATCGCAACGCCTTCGATGCCTCTCTGCATACCTGGCGGCGGCTGGCCATCTACGGAACGATGGCGATCATGACCGACGTCGCCGGCTTCGGGATGATCGCGCTGGTGCCGATCGACATCATTCGCGAGATGGCCGTCAATGCCTGCCTCGGCATGGCGGCACTGCTCGTCACGAACAAGATCATGATGCCGATCTGGCTCACTTGGGTACGCGTCGGCAACGTCGCTACCTTCACCGCCAAGCAGCAGGCGCGCGACCACCTGTTCGATCCGGTGTGGCGCCTGATCTCCAACATGGTGAAGCCAGTGCCGGCCGTCATCGCGCTGCTGATCTGTGGCCTGCTGCTGGGCTGGAGCCTGTGGGTCGGGCAGGGCCTGCAGGTCGGTGACAGCCAGAAAGGCGTGCCGATCCTGCTGCCGGACTCGCGCTACAACCAGGACGACCGCGCGGTAAATTCAAGCTTCGCCATCGGCACCGACATCCTTTCCGTCATCGCCGAGGCGGACGCCAGCGCCTGCACGCACTACTCGGTGTTGAAGCAGATCGGCAACTTCGCCTGGCGCATGGAAAACCTAACCGGCGCCGTGGCATCCACCATCTCGCTGCCGCAGATCAACGGTGTGGTGTACCAGGCGTTCCAGGAAGGCAGCCCGAAGTGGCACGACATTCCGCGCAACAAGTACGCCATCGCACAGACGCTGACGCAGGTGCCGCCGTCCACCGGGCTGCTCAATCCGAGCTGCGACGCCATGCCGGTGCTGGTGTTCACGGATGACCATCGCGCGGCGACGATCGAGCGCATCGTGGCGGCGACCCGGCAATTCAACGCCGACAACGCCGCGGAGTTCTTTGCCGTCAACAAGGATGTGGACGCCCAGTATTGTGCAGCCAAGACCCATGCGCGGCGTGAAACCGGCGTGCTCGATACGCAACTTTCCAACCTGCGCGTGAAACTCACGAAACGCGGCCTGACCCAGGCGCAGATCGAGGCGGATGCCGACTACCGCACGCTGGCTGCCGCACACCAGGCCCAGCAGCACAAGTGGCTGGACATGAACAAGGTTTGCCCTGTCAACTTCGCGCTCGCTTCCGGCAACGTCGGCGTCATGGCCGCCACGAACGAAGTTGTGCACAAGCTGGAAAAGCGCATCCTGCTCTACGTCTACATCGCCATCGTGTTCTGTGTGTTCGTCTCGTTCTTCGAATGGCAGAGCATCGTGTGTCTGATGCTGCCGCTGGCGCTGGTGTCGTGGATGGCCTATGCCGTCATGGCGCTGCTTGGCATCGGCATGACCGTTGGCACACTGCCGGTGATGGCGATGGCCGTCGGCATCGGCGTGGACTACGGCATCTACAACTACGCCACCCTATCCGATGCCCTGGCTGGTGGCTTCAAGATGCGCGAGGCCTACTACAAGACGCTGCGCATGACCGGCAAGGCCGTGGTGTTCACCGGCATCACGCTCAGCGTCGGCGTGGCCACGTGGTTGTTCTCCGGGCTGCAGTACCAGCGCGACATGGGCAAACTGCTGGTGTTCATGTTCCTCGCCAACATGTTCGGCGCCATCCTCATCATGCCCGCGCTGGCGCGCTTCATCCTCAAGCCACGAGAACTGGCGCCGGGTGAAGAGCCGGTGTTCAAGCCGCGGCATTGATACGGGCAGGCGGGCGCTGCAATGGTGAATGCGGGATGTGGAATGGCTGGCGCCACTCCGCATTCCCGTCATTCCGTGGGAGCGCGGCGCACTGCAGAATCCATGTCCGACGAGATCGTGGCCCCAAACATAGTCCCTGGGATCCGCTGCGCAACCGCAGGGTGACCGAGGGGGCAACCGGGCCTCGCTGCCGCTCGCCCACTACGATTGATATGGCTGCAAGAATTTCCCTTCTTCGGAAGGGGGTCCAAAGGGCCGAGTGGTTGTCGACTATGGCAGCGATTTAGGGCAAGGGCGGCTGATGCCGTGAACTACGAGCAAAGCTGGCGCGGTGCTTCCAGAACCGCTTGCTAGCCCTTGTTCAACACCCTCTGGACATGGATTCGTGCGCCATGTCGGCACAGCCGCAGCTTGTGATCGTGCCGGTTTCCAGGCACAGCGCGCTCAGGGCGTTGCCCCACACGCAGCCGGTGTCGATTCCATAGACGTCTGTTCCGGGCCATTCGATACGGCCCAGTGCCGCCCAGTGGCCGAACACGATGCGGTGGCCGGCGCTGCGCCGGCCGGGGGCCTCGAACCACGGCAGGGAGTCGGACGGCTGCGACCCGGGGGCGCCTTTCGGCTTGAACAGCAAGCGGCCTTGCGGGGTGCAGAAGCGCAGGCGGGTGAGGCAGTTCACCGTGAAGCGCAGACGTGCGTCGCCGGCCAGTGCCGGCGACCAGCGGTCGGGTTCGTTCGCGTACATCACGGCGAGGAAATCCTTGAGACGCGGGCCGCGCAGCGTGGTCTCGACTTCGCGGGCCAGCGTGGCGGCGAGTTCAAGATCCCACTGCGGTGGCAGGCCGGCGTGGATCAGCGTCCAGTCGCGTTGCGCATCGTGGTGCAGCAGTGGCCGGTGGGCGAGCCAGTCCAGCAGCTCGGCGCGATCCGGGGCGGCGAGGATCCCATCCAGGGTGTCGTGGCGCCCCTGCTTCGCGCCGGTGTGCGCCACTGCGAGCAGGTGCAGGTCGTGATTGCCGAGAACGGCGAGGGCGGCCTTGCCGAGAGCGCGGATGAAGCGCAGCGTGCCCAGGGAATCCGGGCCGCGGTTCACCAGATCACCGGTGAACCACAGCTGGTCGCGTGCCGGGTCGAAGTTCAGCCGGTCGAGCAACCGTTCGAGCGCCGGCAGGCAACCCTGGATGTCGCCGATTGCATACGTTGCCACGCGCGCTCCTCAGTTTCGACGTATTTGTCGCGTCGGCATGATACGAACATTGCGAACCACGGACCGGTTCAGGCTGCCGGGTGCATTTCGAGTCACCGAGCGCGTGGGGATTATTCAGGGTCTGCGGGCGCAGGATTGGGGGGCTTCATGGGTTTGGAGCTGTTGTCGGGGGACGTGAGACGTTGCTCAAGCCGGGCGGCGTCCGTATACTTGCGCGAGTTTTTTACAGCTGTACGGGTCGACTGGGTGGGTATTTGGCGGCCGGTCGGGAGTTCTACCGCTCATGCGCCGCGAAATCCAGAAGCTTTTGAGTGCGCAGGTCGCGCTGGCGGTTGCCGCCGCGGGGCTGATGTACTTCGCGCGCGGCGCCCACGTGGAGTGCGTAGTTGCGGCACTTTATGGCGGCGCGATAGCGGTGGTTGCGGCAGGTCTGCTGGCGCTGCGCACAGCGCGCGTCGGGCGTGATGTCGTGGCAAGTGGATCAGCCAGCCCTCTGGGGCTGGTGGCGGGGTTGGTGGAGCGGTTCGTGTTCGTGCTGGTCGCCTTCGGTGCAGGCATCGGCTGGCTGCACCTCGATCCGCCCAGCGTAATCGTGGGTTTTGCGGTCCCGCAGCTCGCATTCGTCATGATGCGGGCTCGCGTGGCCGGAACGCCCGGTTGAGGTTCGTTTTGACGAAGCAGGTTGAGGGTTCGGGTTTATGAGCGATTTGCTCTCACTGTTGTCCACTCCCAAAGAGGCAACGGCGTTCATCCATCACCACATGGGCAATTTCACGATCGGGCAAGGCCTGTTCAGCGTGAATGCCGATGAGTTGATCATGAGCTGGCTGATGGGGGGCATCGTCCTGTTTGTGGCGTGGCGCGTCGGCAAGCGCCTGAGCCTCGACAGGCCGGGGCGCTTGCAGAGTGTGCTCGAAACCGTCGTCGAGTTCGTCAACAATCAGGCCAAGGCGCTGTATCCGAAGGCCGATCCGTTGATCGGGCCGCTGGCGCTGACGATCTTCGTGTGGGTCATCGTCATGAATGTCATGGACATCGTGCCGGTCGACCTCGTGCCGACGATCGCGCAGGTGGTTGGCCTTGCCTTTGGTGTGGCGGAGCCTCACCACATCATGTTCCGCGCCGTGCCTACGGCCGGGCTGGCCGTGCCGACGGCGCTGGCGCTGTCGATCTTCGGGTTGACGCTGCTCTACGGCATCCGGGCCAAGGGCGTGCTGGGCTATCTGAAGGGCTACCTGTCGCACCCGTTCGGCATCTGGCTGGCGCCGTTCAACATCGCCATCACGATCGTCGAGGAAATCGCCAAGCCGCTGAGCCTGTCGCTGCGACTGTTCGGCAACATGTTCGCCGGTGACCTCGTCTTTATCCTGATCGCGCTGCTGGGCTTTTCGTGGTTCGCCCTGCCGATCCAGGCTGGCATCGGTTTTCTGTGGACCGCTTTCGAGACCCTGATCATCCTGATCCAGGCTTTCATCTTCATGTTGTTGAGCGTCGTGTATCTGGCGTTGGCCAGCGATGCTGAATCCTCCCACTAGCGCATCGCGCATTTTCGTTACTTCCAGGAGATATTGATGGACCCGCAAATCATCGGCATGATCTACGCCTCCACGGCGGTTGGCGTCAGCTTGATCCTTGCCCTGGCCGGCATCGGCTCGGCGCTGGGCTGGGGCTTGATCACGTCACGTTTCATCGAAAGCATTGCCCGTCAGCCGGAGCTGCGCCCGATGTTGACCGGTCAGGTCCTGTTCGTTGGCGGCCTGATGGAGTCCTTTCCGTTCATCGTGCTGGGCATCTCCATGTGGTTCACGTTCGCCAACCCATTCGTCAGCGGTGCAACCGCGGCGGCCAAGGCGCTGGCTGGCGGCTGATTCCGGACAGGCCGGGCGGTTTCGGATCAACGCTTGATATGGAGAACACCCCATGAGTATCGGCTTGACCTTGCTGGTCGAGATCATCACGTTCGCGTTGTTTGTCTACGCGTTCAAGAAGCTGCTATGGAAGCCGCTCATGGGCGTGATGGATGCGCGGCAGGCCCGCATCGCCGAAGGTTTGGCCGCCAGCGACCGCGGAATGGAAGCGCTGCAGAAGGCCGAAGCGAAGAGCGACGACGCACTGCGTGAAGCGCGCGACCAGGCACGCGACATCCTCGCAGCGGCCAACCAGCAGGCGGTGCAGCTGGTCGAGCAGGCACGCGAAACCGCACGCACGGAAGGTGATCGCATTGTCGAACGGGCCAAGGCTGAGGTCGACCGCGAGGTCCAGGCGGCACGCGAAAGTCTGCGGCGCGACGTGGGGCGGCTGGCGGTGCAGGGGGCGGAACGCATCCTGAAACGCGAGATCGACTCCAAGGCGCACGCCCAGATGCTCGACCAGCTGGCCGCTGAAATCTGATGCTGCCCGGAGCTGCGCCATGGAACTGAGTACGCTGGCACGCCCCTATGCGAAGGCGGTTTTCGACCTCACAGCGGGTGCCGACGAACGCGCCGCATGGTCCGGCGCGCTGCAGGCGCTTGCAGGTGCAGTAGTGCAGGGCGATCTGGGCCGTCTGCTGGAAACACCGGCTGTCAGTCGTGAGCAGGTGGCTGGGTTGATCGGCGACGTGTTGCTGGCGCAGGGCGCGAAGGCGGGCGGCGCTGCGTTGCCGGCCGAGCCACGACTGCGGAATCTGCTGCGGCTGCTGGCCCGCAACCGCCGCCTGCGGCTGCTGCCGGTGATTGCCGCGGAGTTCGAGGCCCTGCGGGCGCAGGCTGAGGCGCGCGTGGATGTGGAGATCACGACCGCCGAAGCCGACGTGCCTGCCGCGCAGCGCAAGACCTTGGAAAAGGCTTTGGAAAAGCGGTTGCAGCGCCAGGTCGTCGTGCAGTGGAAGAGCGATCCAGCACTGGTTTCAGGTGCGCTGATCCGCGCCGGCGACTTCGTCATTGACGGCACCGTACGCGGCGAGCTGGCACGCCTTTCCCAGACCTTGATGCACTAACGAAAACATTTAGTTTTGGAGCGTGTCGCTACGGCCCGCGCTCTTGACGAGGACCTTACGGATGCAACTCAACCCTTCTGAAATCAGCGGGCTTATCAAGGCGCGCATCGAGCAATTCGATGGTGCAACCGAGGCCCGCAACACCGGCACCATCGTCAGCCTGGCTGACGGTATTGTGCGCGTCTACGGGCTGTCCGATGCCCTGGCCGGCGAAATGCTCGAATTCCCGGCCCGTCCGGATGGCTCGCCGACTTACGGACTGACGCTGAACCTGGAACGCGATTCCGTCGGCGCCGTGGTGCTGGGTGGCTACGAGCATCTTTCAGAAGGTGACGTCGTCAAGACCACCGGGCGCATTCTTGAAGTGCCGGTCGGCGAAGGCCTGCTCGGGCGTGTTGTCAACGCACTGGGCGAGCCGATCGACGGCCGCGGCCCGGTCCAGTCCACCGGCAGCTCGCCGATCGAAAAAGTGGCGCCGGGTGTGATCTGGCGGCAGTCCGTCAATCAGCCGGTACAGACCGGCTACAAGGCCATTGACTCCATGGTGCCGATCGGCCGTGGTCAGCGCGAGCTGATCATCGGTGATCGCCAGACCGGCAAGACCGCGTTGGCGGTCGACGCCATCATCAACCAGAAGAATTCCGGCGTTAAGTGCATCTACGTCGCGATCGGCCAGAAAGCCAGCTCCATCGCCAACGTCGTGCGCAAGCTGGAAGAACATGGTGCACTGGCGCACACCATCGTCGTGGCGGCGACGGCGTCCGAATCTGCCGCCCTGCAGTACATCGCCCCCTACGCGGGCTGCGCGATGGGCGAGTACTTCCGTGACAACGGCCAGGACGCCCTGATCATTTACGACGACCTCACGAAGCAGGCCTGGGCCTACCGCCAGGTATCGTTGCTGCTGAAGCGCCCGCCGGGTCGCGAAGCCTATCCGGGCGACGTGTTCTACCTCCATTCCCGTCTGCTGGAGCGCGCCGCGCGCGTCAATGCCGACTATGTGGAAAAGGCTACGAACGGCAAGGTCAAGGGCAAGACCGGCTCGCTGACGGCGCTGCCGATCATCGAAACCCAGGCTGGCGACGTCTCGGCCTTCGTGCCGACGAACGTGATTTCCATCACCGACGGCCAGATCTTCCTGGAAACCGACCTGTTCAACGCCGGCATCCGCCCGGCCATGAACGCCGGCATTTCCGTGTCGCGTGTCGGTGGTTCGGCGCAGACCAAGATCATCAAGAAGCTCGGTGGCGGCGTGCGTCTGGCCTTGGCCCAGTACCGCGAGCTTGCGGCATTTGCGCAGTTCGCCTCCGACCTCGATGCCGCCACGCGCAAGCAGCTGGAACGCGGGCGCCGGGTCACGGAATTGATGAAGCAGAAGCAGTACGCGCCGCTGTCCGTTCAGCAGATGGCGGTTTCGCTGTTTGCCGTCGACCGCGGCTACCTCGACGAGGTGCCGGTGGAAAAGATCGGCGCCTACGAGGCCGCATTGCACCAGTACATGGCGTCCAGCCAGAAGGCCCTGCTCGACAAGATCGGCGATGCAGGGGCGTTCAACGACGAGATCGACAAGGCATTGGTTGCCGCGCTCGACGCGTTCAAGAAACAGGCCGCGATTTAAGGCGATCATCGGGTGGCAGCGGGCGTTGCAGCCCGCACGCCGCCGGAAACTGACGGAGCGAATGCATGGCAGGCGCCAAGGAAATCCGCACCAAGATCCGGAGTATCCAGAATACTCAGAAGATCACGAAGGCGATGGAGAAGGTCGCGACCAGCAAGATGCGCAAGGCGCAGAACCGCATGCTGGCGGCGCGTCCCTACGCGGAAAAGATCCGTGCCGTCGTCGGCCACATGAAGCGTGGCAACCTGATGTTCCACCATCCGTTCCTCGCCGAACGCGAAGTGCGCAAGGTGGCGTATCTCGTGGTGGCGACGGATCGTGGCCTGTGCGGCGGGCTGAACATGAACCTGTTCCGCGGCATCGTGCGCGAAACGCGCGAATGGCAGGAAAAAGGCGTGCAGGTCGAATTTGCCGTGATCGGCTCGAAGGCCGTCAGCTTTTTCCGCCGCGTCGGTGGCAACGTGCTGGCCGAGGCCAGCCGGCTGGGCGACAGCATCCACATCGAGCAGCTCATCGGCGTGGTGAAGGTGCTGGCCGATGCCTACCGTGAACAGGGCGTGGACCGCGTGTACGTGGCGTCCAACGAGTTTGTCAACACCATGTCGCAAAAGCCGCATTCGCGGCAGTTGCTGCCGGTGCCGCCGATGGACGACGAGGCGCTGCCGAAGCACTGGGACTACATCTACGAACCGAACGACGAAAGCCTGGTGGACAGTATCCTGGTGCGCTACGTGGAGTCCATCGTCTACGAAACCGTCGTGGAAAATGCCGCGTGCGAACAAGCCGCGCGCATGGTGGCCATGAAGTCGGCTTCCGACAACGCCGGCAAGATCATCGACGGTCTGCAGCTGGCCTACAACAAGGCACGCCAGGCGAGTATCACCAAGGAACTTGCGGAAATCGTGGGCGGCGCCGCGGCGGTTTGAGCCCACTGTATCCGCCTCCTTGATCCTGGACATGACTCCTGACGCACTGGCGCCGCTGTTCGCGTTGATCCGCGACGTACCGGATTTTCCCCAGCCCGGCATCCTGTTCCGCGACATCACACCGCTGCTCGCCAACCCGCAGGGTTTCGCCACGGTGGTGGAGTGGATGGCAAAGCGGGCGCAAGCGCATGGCGTCACCACGCTGGCCGCCGTCGAAGCGCGCGGTTTCGTGTTCGGCGCGGTCGTGGCGCAACGCCTTGGATTGCCGTTGCAGCTGATCCGCAAGCCGGGGAAGCTGCCGTGGCATACGGCGGGCGCCGAATATGATCTCGAATACGGCAGCGACCGGCTCGAGATGCATGCCGATGCCGTCGGCGCAGGCGATCGCGTGGCGATCGTCGATGACCTGCTGGCGACCGGCGGCACTGCTGCGGCTGCGGCAAGACTGGTCTGCGAGCTCAAGGCCAAGCCCGCCTGCGTGCTGGCCGCGATCGAACTGCAGGACCTGGGCGGGCGCGAAAAGCTGTCCGGAGTCCCGGTTGAGACGTTGCTGGTGTACCGGTAACGTGGTGGCGCGCGGGTGGCCCAGCAACGCGATATGAAAACGGATGATGCGATGAATACAGTGAAGCAGTCGGACGAGCCCCGGTTTGCCCACGACGTGCGCAGACGCCTGGCGCGTGCCGGTGCACGGGCGATGGAAGCCGTGCAAAGCCCGCGCTGGGGTTCCGGCAAGCACGGCGATTCTTCCGCACTCGACTACCAGAAGTCGATCCTGCCCGGGGTTTCTCGCACGTTCGCCCTGACCATTCCGCAGCTGCCGCAACCACTGGCCGACGTGGTGGCGAATGCCTACCTGCTGTGCCGCATCGCCGACACCATCGAGGACGAGCCGCAGCTGTCCGCGGAACGCAAACAGCAGTTCCAGCAACGCTTTGGCGCCGTCGTGGGTGGCCGTGCGCCAGCGGAAGACTTTGCCACCGAGCTGTCGGCGGAGCTCTCCGAGCTGACGCCGGAAACCGAGCGCGAATTGGTGCGCAACACCGCCACCGTCCTGCGCGTCACGCGGCGTTTCGGTGCGGCACAGCGGGGCGCGCTGGAGCGCTGCGTGGACACCATGTGCCACGGCATGCATAGCTTCGAGAGCCGGGCGAGCGCGCACGGGCTGGCGGAGGTCGCGGAACTGGACCGCTACTGCTACTACGTCGCCGGCGTGGTGGGCGAAATGCTCACGGAACTGTTCTGCGCGCATTCCCCGGTGGTGGCGCGCCGTCGTGCCGAGCTCATGCGGCTTGCCGTTTCCTTCGGCCAGGCGCTGCAGATGACGAATATCATCAAGGACGTGTGGGATGACCACGCGCGCGGCATCTGCTGGTATCCGCGCGACGTCTTTGAACGCCACGGCTTCGACCTGGACGCGCTGTCCCCGACGAACCACGGGCCGGGATTCCAGGCCGGCGTTCAGGAACTCGTGGCCGTTGCCCACAGCCATCTGCGCGACGCGCTGGCCTATGTGCTGCTGATCCCGGCGCACGAGCGCGGCATCCGCCTGTTCTGCCTGTGGGCGATCGGCATGGCGGCGCAGACCCTCGACCGCATCAACTCGCACCTGGATTTTGCGTCCGGTGCCGAGGTCAAGATCAGCCATCGCGATGTGGCAATGACAACCTTGCTTACGCGTGCTGCGGTGCGCAGCGACCGTGCGCTTACGGCGCTGTTCAACCGTGCCACCGCCCGCCTGCCGGTGCCGCCCACGGTGGCCGTCCCGGCGCCGGTGGCGCGCGGCCCGCTGCCCGATGCGGAGCCGGACATGGACCCGGCAGCACGGCGCTGGCGCAAGGCCGGTTTGGATACGGCCATCGCCCGCTCGCGCGATGCGCTGCTCGACCTGCAGAAGGAAGACGGCCATTGGTGTTTCGAGCTGGAAGCCGATTGCACGATTCCGGCCGAATACATCCTCATGATGCACTTCATGGACGAGATCGACGTCGACCTCGAACAGCGCATCGCAAAGTTCCTGCGCAGCCATCAGGTGCTGGATGACCACGGCGGCTGGCCGCAGTATTCGCGCAGCGCCATCGACCTGTCGTGCACCGTCAAGTGCTATTACGCCTTGAAACTCGTGGGCGACGACCCCGATGCGCCGCACATGAAACAGGCGCGCGAAGCGGTCCTCGCCCTCGGCGGCGCGGCGCACACGAACGTGTTCACGAAGATCATGCTCGCGCAGTTCGAGCAGATTCCGTGGCGCGGCGTGCCGTTCGTGCCTGCCGAGATCATGCTGCTGCCGAAGTGGTTCGTGTTCCACCTCGACAAGGTCAGCTACTGGGCGCGCACCGTCATGGTGCCGCTGTTCATCCTCATGTCGCGGCGCCGGCAGGCAAAGAACCCGCGCGGTGTGGACGTGCGCGAGCTGTTCGTGACGCCACCGGAGGAAGAACGCCACTACCTGCCCGCGCACGACTGGCTGTCGCGCACGTTCCTGGTTGCGGACCGTGCGGGGCGCTTCGTCGAACCGTACCTGGCGAAGCTGCTGCAGGAACGCGCCATCAAGAAGGCCGAGGAATGGTTCGTGCCGCGCCTGAACGGCGAGGACGGCCTGGGCGCGATCTTTCCGGCCATGGTCAACGCCTACGAGGCGCTGGCCGAACTCGGCTACGCGAAGGACCACCCGCTGCGTGCCACCTGCCTGAAGTCCATCCAGAAGCTGCTCGTGGAGCGGCCGGACGGTTCTGTCTACTGCCAGCCCTGCGTGTCGCCGGTGTGGGACACCGGCTGGTCGGCGCTTGCGCTGCTCAACACCAGCCCGACCGGCAAGACCGATGCCGTGGCGCGCAAGGCCATCGACCGCGCCCTGAAATGGCTGGCGCCATTGCAGGAAACCGAGCTGAAAGGCGATTGGGCCATCCGGGCACCAGACCTCACCCCGGGTGGCTGGGCGTTCCAGTACCGCAACGCCCACTATCCCGACCTCGACGACACCGCCATGGTGGCGGCCCTGCTGCACGTGGCGGGCAAGGGCCGCTACGTCGAGCGCACGGACCGCGCTGCGGACTGGCTGGCCGGCATGCAGTCTTCCAACGGGGCGTTTGGCGCTTTCGACGTCGACAACAACTTCCTGTACCTGAACAAGATTCCATTCGCCGACCACGGCGCGCTGTGTGACCCGCCGACGGAGGATGTCTCTGGCCGCGTGCTGCTGGCCCTGGGTATCCTCGGCCGCAGCCAGGACCGCGACGCGATCCGCCGCTGCATCGCCTACCTAAAGCAGACGCAGCAGCCGGACGGCTCGTGGTGGGGGCGCTGGGGCACAAACTACATCTACGGCACGTGGAGTGTGCTGGCCGGGCTGGCCTTCGTCGGCGAGGATTCCGGACAGCCGTACATCCGGCGCGCGATCTCGTGGCTGGAATCCCGCCAGAACGCGGACGGCGGCTGGGGCGAGACGAACGATACCTATCTTGACCCGACACTGGCGGGCAGCATGGGCGGCGAAAGCACCGGCTACAGCACCGCCTGGGCGCTGCTCGGCCTGATGGCGGTGGGCGAAGTGCATTCCGCTGCCGCACGGCGCGGCATAGACTGGCTCGTGAAGAACCAGGGCGACGACGCGTTCTGGAGCCACGACACCTACACCGCACCGGGCTTTCCCCGCGTGTTCTACCTCAAGTATCACGGCTACACGGCATATTTCCCGCTGTGGGCGCTGGCTCGCTATCGCGCGCTCACGCAACGGTCCGGGCGGAGTCCGCGCCGGCCCGGCGCGGCCGCGCACAGTGCCTGAGGGCGGCCGCGCCGGGGGGCAGCACTTTACCGGCGTGGTGGCGGCGCTCTACGACGAGGCCCGCTGCCTTGCACCCCTGTCCGCTGCGATCGGTGCTGAAGTTGCGCTGCCCGGCGGCCGGTTGGTGCTGTCCGGCATGGGTGCATTGCGCGCCACGCTGGCCGCCCGACGGCTGGTCGACGTTGGTGCCACAGCCCTGCTGAGTTGGGGCACTTGTGGCGCGCTGGACCCGGCACTGCGTGCCGGCGATGTCGTGCTGCCGGAATGGGTGACAACGGAAGACGGCGCCCGCCACGCAACCGACAGCGCATGGGGCAAGCGCGTGCAGGCGGCGCTGCCACAGGCGCTGAAGGTAGTGAGCGGCGGTGCACTGTTGAGCGGCGACCGCACCTGGACGACGCCGGTCGACAAGGCGCGTGGCGCTGTATTCGGCCAGGCCGTGGACATGGAAAGCGCGGCGCTGGCGCAGGTTGCAGAACAAGCGGGTATTTCCTTTCTCGTCATCCGCGCCGTGGTCGATGAAGCGGCACAGTCGCTGCCGGATGCTGCGGTGGCTGGTGTCGATGCGATCGGCCGGCTGCGGATCGGCGCGTTCGTCGCCGGTCTCGCGCGGCGGCCACGTGACGTGCTGGCGCTGCCGGCGTTGGGGCGCAGTTTTGGCCACGCCGCGCACAACCTGCGCCGTATCGCCGCGTGCCAGCCGGCGCGGCTGGCATTTTCGAGGTAGATTCTTGAAGGCACCGGGGCGGGATCGGCAGCGCAGAGGACACCGGACATGGTGACGGCGTGGGTAAGGGCGTGGGTCGAGCTGATGCAGCGCCGCGCGTGGTGGGTTGTGGCTGTGGCGGTGCTGTGCGGTGCCGGCATGGTGGTTTTCATCAGTGGGCATCTGAGCATCGACACCGACACCTCGGCGATGATCGCGAAAGACCTGCCATGGAAGGCACAGCTCGACCGCGTCGACCGCCTGTTCCCGCAGCAGAACAACACGCTGGCCATCGTCATCGACGGCGACACGCCGGCCACGGCCGCACGCGCGCAGCGCGAACTCGTGGATCGGCTGCGCAAGAACCCGCAGCTGTTCACGGATGTCTTTGCGCTGGATACCGAGCCGTTTTTCCGCGACAACGGCCTGCTGTTTGTTGATCTGCCGGAACTCAAGGACCTGTCCGCGCGTCTGCTGCAGGCGCAGCCTTTCCTCGGCACGCTGGCGCAGGACCCGAGCCTTGCCGCACTGTTCACGCTGCTGGATCGCGCGATCACGCACGGCGGTGACGCTGATTTCGACCTCGCACCAGCGCTCACCCAGATGGCGGACGGTGTCGCGGCAGCAACCGACGCCCGCCACTTCGACTTTTCCTGGCAGGCATTGATGGGCGGCGTGGGTGTGGAGGAGGCGAATTCCACCCGCAAGTTCATCGAGGTCAAGCCGCAGCTCGATTATTCGCAGATGCTGGCGGGGCGCCCGGCGATCGACGCGGTGCGAGCGGCGGCGCGTGATTTGCAGCTCGACGCCGCGCACGGCGTGCGCGTGCGGCTGACCGGCACGGTGGCACTGGAATACGAGGAACTGCTGTCTTCGATGTCCGGTGCCGGCATTGCTTTCGGCATTGGGCTGATCTTCGTCATCCTGCTGCTGTTCGTCGCGTTGCGCTCGTGGCGACTCGTGATCGCCGCGGTCGTCACGCTCATCTACGGGCTGCTGGTCACGACCTTCTTCGCGGCGACGGCGGTTGGGCACCTGAACCTGATCTCCATCGCCTTCGGCGTGCTCTACATCGGCCTTGGCATCGACTATGCGCTGTACCTGTGCATGCGCTACCGCGAGTGCGTCGGGCAGGAGGAAGGCAATTTCAAGGCGCTGTCCGCCGCAGCGCGCGACGTCGGCGGCTTCATGGGGGTGTGCGCGCTGACGACCTCCATCGGCTTCTTCGCGTTCACGCCCACGGCCTACACCGGCGTAGCGGAACTGGGGCTGATCTCGGGCGTCGGCATGTTCATCAGCCTGGTGCTGAGTCTGAGCCTGCTGCCCGCCGTCATCGCCCTGCTGCCGCCGGACCCGGCCACCGTGAAGCTGCAGGTGTCGGACCGTGGCGTGGTGGCGACCTTGCTGGCCATTCCCTACACCCATGCGCGTGCGTTGTGGATCGGCGCGGCGGTGCTGGCGGTGGGCTGCATCGCGCTGCTGCCGCGCGTGCATTTCGACTACAACCCGCTGGATCTGCGCGATCCGCACAGCGAATCGGTGTCGACGGCGCGCGAGTTGATGCGCGACCCGGACATTCCCTCGCTGGCCATGGACGTACTGGAACCGGACGCTGCCGCGGCGCATGTGGTGGCTGCGAAGCTGGACAAGCTGCCGCTGGTACGGCGCACCATGAGCATCGAGAGTTTCATCCCGGACGACCAGGACGCGAAGCTGGCCGTGATCGGCGATCTGGCGTTCATGGTCGGCCCGTCGCTAGAGTCCTCGACCGGCGGCGCCATCGTCGCCGACGATGCGCGCGACCTTGCGGCGCTGCGCAAGCTCGCGGGTGTCCTGACGGTCACCAGCGGACAGGACGCGCAAGGGGTGGCGGAACGTGCGCTTGGCGCCCGGCTGGCCGGTTTCGATACCGCCTACGGCCGGCTCGACGCCGCCGGCCGCAAGGCCATACTGGCGCGACTGCGGGGCGACCTGCTGGGCAGCTGGCCGCAGCAGCTGGCCGACCTGCAGGATCTGCTGAAGGCGCAGCCAGTGACGCTCGCCAGCCTGCCGCCGGATCTCGTGCGCCGCTGGGTGGCGCCGGACGGCACCTATCGTGTGAATATCTGGCCGCGGCAGGTGCTGGACAGCAACGGCCCCATCGAGGCCTTTGCCACCCAGGTGCGCGCAGCGGTACCGGCGGCGACCGGTGCGCCGGTGGAATACGTGGAGTCCGGCCGTGCCGTCGTTCAGGCTTTCCAGCACGCGTTCCTGTTTGCCTTCATCGCCATCCTGGTGCTGCTGGTGGTACTGCTGCGCAACGTGGTGGACACGCTGCTGGTGCTGCTGCCGCTCGTGCTCGCGGGTCTGTACACGGTCGGCGAGACGGTGCTGCTGGGTATTCCCTTCAACTTCGCGAACGTGATCGCGTTGCCGCTGATCCTTGGTGTCGGCGTCGACTACGGCGTCTACATCGTGCAGAGCGCGCGTGGAACGGCCGGGCGGGATCTGCTCAAGACCGGGGCGGCCCGCGCGGTGCTGTTCGGCGCGCTCATCACGGTGGCGAATTTCGGCAACCTCGGACTTTCGCATCACCCCGGCACGCGCAGCCTCGGGCTGGTGCTCACCCTGGGCCTGACCAGCACCCTGTTGTGCGCGCTGGTGCTGCTGCCCAGCCTGCTGGCGTGGCGCTACAAACGGTTAAAATCGCTGAACCCACGTTAGAACCGTCGCGAGGATGAGGTGATTCAATCTGCACCGTTGCCGCAGGCCCCTGCCACGCCGACACCGTGGGACGCACGCCTTGCTGGCTGGCTGGTCCGTCCGTTGCTGGGCACGTGGGTACGCCCGAACCATCTCACTTTCCTGCGCCTCGTCGTGGGGCTGGCGGGCGTCGGCTTCATCGCTGCCGGCGGCTATGCCTTCGTCAACATCGGCATGCTGCTCGTTGTGCTGTCGAACTTTCTCGACCACACGGATGGCGCGCTGGCGCGCATGGGCGGGCTCGGCAGCCACTTCGGCCACCTGTTCGACCTGGCCTCGGACGCGCTCGTCACCGTGCTGCTGTTCGTCGCCCTTGGCATGGCGCTGCCGGCCGGCAGCGATTTCGGCGGCTATGCCGAGCTGTGCGGGCTGGTGGCGGGGATCGCGGTCGCGGCCATTTTCTTCATGCGCATGCGCATCGAGGAACGTGCGGGCAAGGCCGGCACGAAGCAGCCGCAGTTTGCCGGCTTCGAGATTGAAGACGTCCTTTACCTGCTGCCGCTGGTGTCGTTGTTCGACGTTCCCGGCCCGTTCATCCTCGCGGCCGGTTTAGTGGCACCGCTGTTCGCGCTGTGGGTGCTGCGCGACTGGCTGCGCGTGTGCGTCCGGCACCCGGCCGGCGCTGATTCCCGTTCGTAGAGGCCCGTATGAAAGCGCTTGTCACCGGTGCAACGGGCTTCGTCGGCTCGGCGGTTGCGCGGCGCGTGCTGGCGGCTGGCGCTGAATTGCGCGTGCTGACCCGCGCCGCATCCGACCGCCGCAACCTCGACGGGTTGGCGGCGGAAATTGCCACTGGCGACCTGACGGACATGGCCTCGCTGAAGGCCGCCTGCAGCGGCTGCGATGCGGTGTTCCACGTCGCCGCCGACTACCGCCTGTGGGTGCCGCAGCCAGACGAGATCTACCGCAACAACGTTGACGGCACGCGCAACCTGCTGGAAGCAGCGCAGGCGGTGGGCGTGAAGCGCGTCGTGTACACCAGTAGCGTGGCGACGCTCGGAATCCCGAAGGACGGCACGCCCGGCAATGAGGGCACGCCGGTACGGATCGAGGACATGATCGGCCACTACAAGCGCTCCAAGTTCCTTGCCGAGCGGGTGGCGGACAAATTTGCTGCCGAAGGCATGGACATTGTCATCGTCAATCCGTCCACACCGATCGGCCCGCGCGACATCAAGCCGACGCCGACCGGGCGCATCGTGCGCGACGCGGCAGCCGGGCGCATCCCGGCTTTCGTGGACACCGGACTGAACATCGTGCACGTCGAGGACGTGGCACAGGGCCACTGGCTCGCCTTCGAGCACGGGCAGGCAGGGCGGCGCTATATCCTCGGCGGCGAAGACCTGCTGCTGCGCGAGGTGCTGGCGGAAATCGCCCGGCTGGTTGGCCGCAAGCCGCCGAAGATCCAGCTGCCGCACGCCGTCGTCATGCCGGTGGCGTGGGTGTCGGAGGCCATTGCGCGCGTGTTCGGCGGACGCCCGGTCGCCACCGTCGAGGAGGTGCGAATGTCGAAGAAACACATGTTCTTTTCCAGCGCCCGGGCGCAGGCGGAGCTGGGTTATGCCCCGCGTCCGGCGCGGCAGGCGCTGGCCGACGCGGTGGCCTGGTTCACGCAACAACAGGGCGGAAGGACGGCATGAATGCCGTGATGCAGGACATGCCCGCAGCCAGTGCAGACGCGGACTTGCGCACGCAAGTGCGCGAGCGGCTGGCAGGGTTCGACGTGGATGCACTGCGCAAGACATTCCGCAGCCAGCACGAATTCATCTACCTGCCGCAGTTGCTGACGGCGGACGTGACGGCGCAGCTCGTGGCGGCCATGCAGGCGACACGTGGCACGCTGAACCGCAACTTCATCCCTGGCCACAAGAAAGGCGGCAGCGTCAGCCGCCATGCCATCGACCGCCTCGCGCCGTGGATCGTGCAACTGTACCAAACGCCGGAATTCATCACCTGGCTGGAAGCGCTGTGCGGGCAGAAGTTGCAGCGCTGCCCAGCGGACGACCCGCATGCCTACGCGCTGTATTTCTATACCGAGGCCGGCGACCACATCGGCTGGCACTACGACACGTCCTACTACAAGGGCGCGCGCTACACGATCCTGTTCGGTGTCGTGGATGAATCGAGCTGCAAGCTCGGCTACCGGCTGCACACGCGCAACCCCGGCCACGCCGTGGAGGAAGCGGAGCTCTCCCTGCGACCGGGTGATTTCGTGTTCTTCAACGGCGACTACCTGCAGCACCGCATCACGCCGTCCAAAGAAGGTGAAGTGCGCGTGTCGCTGACGCTGGAATACGTCACCGACCCGCGCATGGCGAGCGGCTGGCGGCTGTTTTCCAACCTGAAGGATGCGATCGGTTATTTCGGCTTTCGGCAGACCTTCCATCGCCAGAACTGACATGAAACGCGGCGCCTTGATCGCCTTCGTATTCGGCCTCGCATTGTTCATCGCGCTGCTGGTCTACACCGGTGCCGGCGCGATCCTGCAGGCGCTGGAAGTGGCGGGTTGGGGCCTGGTTGGAATCGCAGCGTTCCACGCGCTGCCACTGGCGCTGGACAGCGCCGGCCAGTGGTACGCCCTGCCGCATGCTGGGGAAGAGCGACCGCGCCTGGCCACGACGTTGCGCGCGCGCTGGATCGCGGAATCCGTGAACGGCCTGTTGCCGGTGGCGCAGATGGGCGGGTTGTTTGTCATGGCGCGTGTCATCGCGCAGCGCGGCTACCCCGGCAGCGCGGCCGGCGCCGGCGTGACGGTCGGCACGACGCTGCAGATGCTGGCACAGATGCTGTTTTCCTTCGTCGGTGTGCTGCTGCTGATCTCCTATTCCGGAGACATCGGCATCGTGCTGGCGCTGGTGCTCGGCATTTCCCTGTTCACCGCGTTCTGCGTGTGGTTCTACCACCTGCAGCGTCACGGGTTGTACCAGCGCCTGGCTGGTTTCCTGCAGCGGCTGTCCAGTGGGCGCGACTGGGAAAGCTTTTCCGGCGGCGCGCAGGCGCTGGACGCCGCCGTACGCAGGGTTTACGCGCAGCTTGCGCGCGTCTGGGCCAGCTTCTTCCTGTACCTTGCCGGCTGGGTCGTCGGCACGGGCGAGGTGTGGCTGGCGCTGCACGCGCTCGATATCGACGTGTCACTGCAGGACGCTTTCCTGCTCGAAAGCCTGGGGCAGGCGATCACCGCGATGGCGTTCATCATCCCCGGCGCGCTGGGCGTGCAGGAAGGCGGCTACGTGCTGCTGTGTGCGCTCATCGGCGTGCCGGCGGATGCAGCCATCGCCCTGTCGCTCATCAAGCGTGTGCGCCAACTTGCGCTCGGCATTCCAGGCCTGCTGTCGTGGCAGTTGTTCGAAGGGCGCCGCTTGCGCGCACGCACCGTTTTGCCCGCCACTGCGGATCCCGTGGCAAAGCCGATTTCCGACCGCACCCCCAGGAGTTGAACATGCATGCCATCCTGCTCGCTGCCGGGCGTGGAAAGCGCCTGAGCGCCGCCAACGGGACGGGGCAGCCGAAATGCCTGCTGTCGTTCGGCGGCCACAGCCTGCTGGCGCGCCACTTGGACCTGCTGCAGGCCGCCGGCGTGCAGCGGCTGACCATCGTGACCGGCTTCGAAGCCGGCCAGATCCACGCGGCGGTGAAGCATTTGGGGCTAAAGCTGGCCGTGGACTTCGTCCACAACGAGGGATTCCTGCTCGGCAGCGTGCTCAGCGTGCACTGCGCGCAGGCGGTGCTGGCCGGCGCTCAGGAAGACGTGCTGGTGATGGACGCCGACGTGCTCTACGACCAGCGCATCCTGGCGCCGCTGTGCGCCGGGCCGAGCGCAGACCGCATTCCCTTCGACACCGGTTTCACGCCCGGCGACGAACCCGTGAAGCTGTGCCTGCAGGCCGGGCGCATCGTGGAATTCCGCAAGCGTGTCGCCCTCGCACTGCGCTACGACACGGTCGGTGAAACCATTGGCTTCTTCCGCCTGCGACCCGCCACGGCGCGGCGTTTCGCGGCCCTCGTGGCAAGCTATGTGGCAGACGGCCGCGCCGACCAGCCCCACGAGGAAGCGCTGCGCGACTTGTTTCTCGAAACGCCAGCTGGCTTCGAGGTGCTGGACACCGCTCCGGCGCCGTGGCTGGAAATCGACTTTCCCGAAGATCTCGTGCGCGCCCGCGACGTGATCGTTCCGCAACTACAGGCTTTGCCGTGATGATGAACATAGACTCCACAGCTTCCCGTGCCGCGCGCCTGCGTGCCCTGCTCAACCGTCCGGAAATCGCCTTCATCATGGAGGCGCACAACGGCTTGTCCGCGCGGATCGTTGAAGAAGCCGGCTTTGAAGGGATATGGGCTTCGGGGCTGTGCCTGTCCGCACAGTTCGGCGTGCGCGACAACAACGAAGCGAGCTGGACGCAGGTGGTGGACGTGCTGGAGTTCATGGCCGATGCCTCCAGCCTGCCGATCCTGCTGGACGGCGACACCGGCTACGGCAACTTCAACAACATGCGGCGGCTCGTTAAGAAGCTGGAACAGCGCGCCATCGCCGGTGTGTGCATCGAGGACAAGCTGTTCCCCAAGAAGAACAGCTTCATCGACGGCGACAAGCAGGAGCTGGCCGACATCGACGAGTTCTGCGGCAAGATCAAGGCTGGCAAGGACGCGCAGATGGACGACGACTTCTGCATCGTCGCGCGCGTGGAAGCGCTGATTGCCGGCTGGGGGCAGGCGGAAGCCCTCAAGCGTGCCGAAGCCTATCGCCGCGCTGGTGCCGATGCCATCCTCATTCACTCCAGGCGCTCTCGACCGGACGAAATCCTCGAATTCGCGAAGGCGTGGGCAAACCGCAGCCCGCTCGTGATCGTACCCACGAAGTACTACAGCACCCCGACGCAGGCGTTCCGCGACGCCGGCATCAGCCTCGTGATCTGGGCCAACCACCTGCTGCGCGCCGCCGCCAGTGCGATGCAGTCGGTGGCGGCGGAAGTGCATAAATCCGAAACGCTGGTGGACATTGAAGAGCGCGTCGCACCGGTGTCGGAAATCTTCCGGCTGCAAGGCGCGGCGGAATACAACGAGGCCGAGAAACGCTATCTGAAACGCAGCCAGACCACGAATGCCATCGTCCTCGCCGCCGGCCGTGGCGAAGGGCTGGAGGCACTCACGGAAGACCGTCCGAAAGTCATGCTTGACGTCGCCGGCAAGCCGCTGCTCGGGCGCCTTACGGACGCCTTTCACCGCCAGCACATCCGCGACATCACCGTCGTGGGGGGCTACAAGGCCGACGCCATTGAGGCCGGCGGTACGCATCTGGTGCTGAATTCCGACTTTGCCGAAACCGGCGAGCTGACGTCGCTGGCCTGCGCGCTGGATGCGGTGCGCAACGACACCGTCATCACTTACGGCGACCTCGTGTTCCGTCACTACATCCTGCGCAACCTGCTGGAAACGGAGGCGGAACTCGCCGTGGTCGTGGATTCTTCCGATGCGGCGAAATCCGGCACCCGCGACCTTGCGTGGTGCAGTCGCGCAGACGCGCGCTCGGTGTTCGGGCAGGACGTGCGGCTGGAGCGCGTCGCCGGCGGCGGCCACGGCTGTTCCAGCCCGGCCAGCGGGCGCTGGATCGGCATGCTCCACGTGAAAGGCGCCGGCCGCGACACACTGCTGGCCGCGTTCGAGGCCCTGCGCCGGCGCGACGATTTCCGCTTCCTCGGCCTGCCGGAACTGCTGAATGGAGTGGTGCGTGCCGGCCACGCGGTACGCGTGGTCTACGTCCATGGTCACTGGCTGGACGTGAACAATGAACAGGATCTGCTGGCCGCCACCGATTTTGCCCACGGCCAGTCGTCTGTCGGGGTGAATTCATGATCACGGCCGCAGATTTCGTCGAGGCTGCGCGTGCGCACGGCTTCAAGAGCTGGGCCGGCGTGCCGTGCTCGTTCCTGAAACCCTTCATCAACTATGTCATCCAGGATGACGGCTTGCGTTACTACTCGTGCGCGAATGAAGGCGACGCTGTGGCGCTGTCCGCCGGTGTGGCGCTGTCGGGTGGGCTGGCGGTGTCGATGATGCAGAACTCCGGGCTTGGCAATGCCGTCAGCCCGCTGACTTCGCTGACGTGGACGTTCCGCCTGCCGCAACTGCTTATCGTCACGTGGCGTGCCCAGCCCGGCCTGCACGACGAACCGCAGCACCAGCTGATGGGGCCGATCACGCCGAAGATGCTGGAGGCGATGGAAATCCCGTGGGAAGTGTTTCCGGAAACCCAGGACGCCATCGAACCCGCGCTCAAGCGTGCGCTGCACCACATGGCCACGACCGGCCGCCCGTACTGCCTGCTGATGCAGAAAGGCACGGTGGAGGCATATTCGCTGAAAGGCTCTGGTGCTCCGGCAGCGCGTGGGCTCGGGCAGTGCCGGTCGCAGGACGGTACCGCCATCACCACCCGGACCGAGGCGCTGCGGCGGATACAACAGCTCACGCTACCCGGCAGGCACGTGGTGCTGGCCAGCACCGGCTACACCGGGCGCGAGTTGTACGCACTGCAGGATCGTGAAAATCAGCTCTACATGGTCGGTTCGATGGGGTGCATTTCCGCCATCGGCCTGGGGCTCGCACTGGCCCGGCCCGACCTCACCGTCACGGCCATCGACGGCGACGGCTCGGCACTCATGCGCATGAGCCTGTTCGCCACGCTCGGCACCTACGGCCCGGCCAATCTCGTGCACGTCGTGCTCGATAACGGCCGTCACGACTCCACCGGTGGCCAGGCCACGGTGTCCGCCAGCGTGTCCTTCGCGCGCATCGCCGCGGCCTGCGGCTACCCGCTGGCGCTGGAGTCCGCTGACCCGGCGGTGCTGGATGAAATTTATGGGGCAAAGGTCAGCGGCGGCCCGCGCTTCGTGCGCCTCAAGACGCTGCCCGGCGCACCGCAAGACCTGCCGCGGCCGTCCATCACGCCGGAAGAAGTGAAAGCCCGGTTGATGGCGCATATCGGCGTGGCGAACGGCGGGTTGTGGCAATGAGTGCACCGCTACTGCTTAACCCCGGCCCCGTCACGCTCAGCGCGCGCGTGCGCGCCGCACTTGCGCAGCCCGACCTGTGCCACCGCGAGCCGGAATTCTTCGCGCTGCAGGACGAGATCCGCACGCGGCTGCTCGGCGTCTACGGTCTGTCGAACACCGAATGGGTTGCTGTGCTGCTCGGCGGCTCCGGCACCGCGGCGGTGGAGGCAATGGTCGCCAGCCTGGTGCCCACAAACAGTCGCCTGCTGGTGCTGGAAAACGGTGTCTACGGCGAGCGCATCCATCACATCGCGGAAATCTACGGCGTTGCCGTGGAAGCGCAACACCACGAATGGGGCGCTGCGCTGGACCTCGCGGCACTCGACGCCCGGCTGGCCGATGCCACGCAGCCGGGCATCACGCACGTCGCCGTCATTCACCACGAGACCACGACCGGGCGACTCAATCCGCTGGCAGAGATTTCCCGCATCTGCGCTGGCCACGGTGTGGCGTTGCTGGCCGACACCGTCAGCAGCTTCGGCGGCGAGGTCATCGACTTCAGCGCCGGTTCAAACACCGGCGGTCTGGTGGCTGCGGCCGGCACCGCGAACAAGTGCCTGCACGGCGTGCCGGGCGTGGCATTCGTGGTCGTACGCCGTGCGGCGCTGGCACAAGCCACTGTTCGCAGCTTGTACTTCGACCTGAAGAACTGGTGCGACAAGCAAGACGCGCAAGGCACGCCGTACACGCCGCCTGTCCATGCGTTTTACGGCCTGTGTGAAGCGCTGCGCGAATTTGCCGAAGCCGGCGGTGTTGCCGCCCGTCACGCGCGCTACCGGGCGTTGGCCGATCAGGTGGCCGCAGGCTGCGCGCACCTCGGCATCCGCGAATACCTGCCGCGCAGCGCCGCCTCCGCGGTTCTGCGCAGCTATCACCTGCCCGACGGTATCGGCTACGACGCACTGCACGACGCACTCAAGCGTGCCGGCTTCGTCATCTACGCCGGGCAGGGCGGGTTGGCCAAGCACATCTTTCGTATCTCCACGATGGGCGCGCTCACTGCGGCAGACATGGAGCGGCTGGTGCAAGCCATGGCCGCGCTTGTGGCGCAGCGCTGATCCTCGGATTTCCCCGCTGCGATGAAGGGCCTGCCTGCCGGAAATCGAGATCGGCGGGCGCATCCGAGCCAGGTCTTGCGAAGGCGAAGTAAATGTCGTACCGTACATAACAGACACGTACGGTACGTTTCGATATGAAACCCTCCAAGCCTGAAGATTCCCTGCCGTATTCCGTGTCCCATGCACGGGCGAACCTGTACCAGCTCGTCGACCAGGTGCTGGAAACCGGCGAGCCGGCCTACATCAAGCGCAACGGCCGCGTGGTGCGGATGGTTGCAGACGCTCCAGTGCGCAAGCTCGAACTTCTGGACGCCCACCCCGACTACATCGTCGGCAATGCGGACGACCTCGTGCATCTGGACTGGTCCACCGCGTGGAAACCGGCGGTGTGATCTATCTGGATACGCACGTCGTCGTGTGGCTGCATGCGGGTGCCGTGGAACGCTTGTCCGCGGCCGCGGTGGCGGCGATCGAGCAGACGACGGATTTGCGCATTTCCCCGATGGTCCGGCTTGAACTCCAGTATCTGTATGAGATCGGCCGTGTGACCCAGCCCCCGGAACCGGTGCTGGCGGGCTTGGCGCCGCGGCTTGGGCTGCGTGTCTGCACCACGCCGTTTGCGGCCGTGGCGGCTGCAGCCGAAACACTGGGCTGGACGCGCGAGCCCTTCGACCGCCTCATCGTGGCGCAGGCGGCCGTCCATGGCGCATCGCTGGTGACCAAGGATGACGTGATCGCCCGGCATTACCCGGCTGCGATCTGGTAAGTCGGCGGTTGGCATGCGAACAACGAAACTCGGCAACGCGCATCAAAGCCCGGCCGTTTCGGGCACGGCACGATGATGCCCGCACTGGCCCGGCTCAGCCGTTTCGTGGGGCGCACGTTCGCGCTGTGGGTGCTGGTGTTCGCGGCGCTTGCCTACGCGCAGCCGCAATGGTTTGCCGGCATTGCGCCGCACGTCGGCGTACTGCTTGGCGTCATCATGTTCGGTATGGGTTTGACGCTCACGCCGGCCGACTTCAAGGCGGTGGCGCGAGTGCCGAAAAGCGTGCTGATCGGGGTGGTGGCGCACTACGCCATCATGCCGTCGCTGGCTTTCGTGCTGGCTGTGGCGTTCCGTCTGCCGCCCGACCTCGCTGTAGGCGTGATCCTCGTCGGCTGCTGCCCGAGCGGGACGGCCTCAAACGTGATGACCTACCTCGCACGCGGCAATGTGGCGCTGTCGGTGGCGGTGTCGACGCTGTCCACCGTGCTGGCGCCGATCCTGACGCCGCTGCTGGTGCTGGCGGCGGCGAGCCAGTGGCTGGATATCCACGCTGGCGCGATGTTCCTGTCGATCCTGGAAATCGTGCTGTTGCCGGTGGTCGCCGGCGTTGTGCTGCGCGTCGCGTTTCCGCGCCAGGTGGCACGCAGCGTGAATGTGCTGCCGCTGGTATCGGTCGCCGCCATTGTCGTCGTCATCGCCGCCGTGGTGGCGGTGAACCACGCCACGCTGAGGCAGGGCAGCGCGCTGATCCTGCTGGTGGTGATGCTGCACAACCTGCTGGGCTTCGGCATCGGCTTCATTGCCGCGCGCGTGCTGCGGCTGCCGTTCGCTGACCAGCAGGCGATTACTTTCGAGGTCGGAATGCAGAACTCCGGGCTGGGTGCGGCACTGGCGCTGGCCTATTTCGCGCCGGTTGCGGCTGTGCCCAGCGCGATCTTCAGCGTATGGCACAACCTGTCGGGTTCCGCGCTCGCCACATACTGGGCGAAGCGGGGGCGGCCTACTGGCGGCACTTCACCGGGTTCTGCCCCTTGACGCCGCCGTCACCGTCCTTCTTGACCGGCGACTGCACGCTGCAGTCGTGTTTCTTCGCCTCGTAGCCACCGGCGCCGCCAGCCCCGGCTGCGACCAGCAGGCAGCCCTGCAGCGACAGAAAGGCGAATACAGCGCAGGTAACGATGGCGGTACGCGTGGTGTTCATGCATTTCTCCGGTGGAGAAGAAATCTTCCGCTGTTTTTATTACAGCATTGTCCTGCGCAGTTCGTCCGCAGATTTCGGCGACAGCAGGCCTGGCGGCACGTCCAGCACCGTCAAGGCGCCCGTGTGCCCGCCCGCGTGCAGGCGGTGCACGGCGCGAGCATAGGCCACCAGCACGGAACCGGTGAATTCCGGGTTGCTGTCGAGCTGGATGCGGTATTCCACCAACTGTTTGTGGGTGTCGCTGGTCGCGCCGGTGCGGATGACGAAGCCGCCGTGCGGCATGGCCTGATGGTCGCGTTCGAACTCCGCCATGGAGATGTAGTGCACCGTGGTGTCGTACTCATCGAAATAGTGCGGCATGGTGACGATGGCCCGGCGTACTGCTTCCGGTTCGGCGCCCGCTTTCAGCACCACGAAGCATTCGCGCGTGTGCCGGTCACGCGTTGTGAGCTGTGGCCGGGTGCCACTGCGTGCGGCGGTCACGGCGGCTTCGCTGGGCACGGTGTACTGCACGGCGGCGGCCACGCCGGGAATGCGATGCACGGCTTCCGAATGCCCCTGGCTGACGCCGCGACCCCAGAACGTGTAGGTGTCGCCGTCCGGCAACAGCGCTTCGCCGTACACCCGGTTCAGCGAGAACAGGCCGGGGTCCCAGCCGCAGGAGATCAGCGCGCTGTGGCCGCCGTCGCGCGCCGCCCGGTTGACGGCAGCAAAGTATTCCGGGATGCGCGCGTGGGTGTCGAAGCTGTCCACGGTGTTGAAGCGGGCCGCGAGTGCCGGGCCTTGCTCCGGCAAATCATCCTTCGAGCCGCCGCACAGGATCAGCACGTCGATGTCGTCGCGGCGCGCGTCCAGCTCGCTCGCGGCAAATACTTTCGCGCCGGCAGTTTCGGGCTTCAGGCCGCGCGGGTCGCGGCGCGTGAAGATGCCGGCCAGTGCCAGATCCGGCGCCTTGGCCAGCGCCAGTTCGACGCCGCGGCCCAGGTTGCCGTAACCGTTGATGGCGATGCGGATGGGTGTATTCATATCGGGTTCGTCCGTGGGGGGATGAAGGATCGGTGGCGTCGTCGGGCTGTGGGTCAACTGCCGCTTTTGACGAAAGATGGATCGGCGTTTGCGGTGGTGGCAAGTGCCAGCAAGCCTTCCAGCACCAGCGTCGGCTGGTGTTGCCAGGTGGGCACCAGGTATGGGGCGAGGTGCTCGGCGTCGCCACCGGCGAGCAGCCGTGGCCCATGCATGCCGTACTGCCGCGCGAGCCGGTCCAGCAGGCCGGCCGCAGCGTGCAGCGCGCCCTGGCGGACGCAGGCTTCCGTATCCCGCCCCAGCCCTTGGCCCAACTCTTGAATGTAACCGGCCGACGGTGCATCCGCGGCGAACGCCGTGGCGTCGAGCACCGCGCGCTGCATCGTCAGCAGCCCCGGTGCGATGCAGCCGCCCAGGTGCTGGCCGTGGGTGTCCACGGCGTCGAAAGTCAGCGCGGTACCGGCGCTGGCGACGCAGGCCGCGCCGTGCGTGCGCGTCCAGGCCGCCAGCAGCATCAGCCAGCGGTCCACGCCGAAGCGGGCGGGTTCGGCGTAGGCGCAGCGCAGGCCGGCGAATTCCGCACGGACGTGCGCGCGGTATGCCTCGATGTGCCGGCGGGTGCGCAGCGCAGCGGCCAGTTGCCGGTATTCCGCGCCGTCGGTCACGTCCGAGACCCATGCTTCCGCCACGCCGTCGGCGGCGTCCAGCAGGGTGTCCGGGGGCGTGCCGTGCGCCGCCCAGCACGGCACCGACAGCTGGGCATCTTCCGCAACCACCCACTTCGTGCGCGTGTTGCCGATGTCGATGAGCAGGCGCCGCGTCATGACGGATCGATCCGCAGGCTGACGTCCGCCGCGCGTACCGGCCGGACGCCTTCCGGCGTTGCCACACGCAGGGCGCCGTCGGCGTCAACGCCTTGTGCAATGCCGTGCCAGCGCGCATCGCCTTCAAGCACCGTGACGGCTTGCCCGAGCGTCAGGTCGAACGTGTTCCAATCGCTGGCGAAAGACGCGAAGCCGGTGGCGGCGAAGTGCTGGCAGGCGTTGGCGAGCGCGGTGACGAGCGCGGCGGCGAGCGTGTTGCGTTCCGGCAGTGCGGTGCTGGCCAGCACGCTTTCCAGCGTCGTCCAGGGTTGCGTGACGCCACCAGCCTGGATGTTTTCCATCGCCACGTTGAGGCCGACGCCGATGATGACACGGCAGGTGCCCGTGGCCTCACCGCGTTGCTCCACGAGGATGCCGCCGAGCTTGTTGCCGTTTGCGTACAGATCGTTTGGCCATTTCAACCCCACGTCCACGGCGCCGAGTGCGCGCAGTGACCGGGTGCAGGCAACGCCGATGGCCAGCGGCAGTGTGGTGAGCTGCGGCGGCCAGGCCGGGAACGACCACGCCAGCGACAGGTACAGGTTGGCGGCAAAAGGCGAGACCCATTGGCGCCCGCGCCGCCCGCGTCCGGCGGTCTGCATTTCCGCCAGCAGCACTTGTGGATCGTCTGCCGCGGAGCGTGCCAGCAGCGCACTGTTTGTGGAGTCGATGCGCGGCACGACATCCACTTTCAGCATGTCCTGCCACAGCGTTGGCAGCAGGGCGCGAAGCGTGGTGGCCACCAGCCGCTGCAGGGGGTGTGTCAGGCGGTAGCCGCGCCCGGGGCCGGACTCGACTTCGAGCTGCCACTCCGCCGCAAGCTTCTGCACGCGCTTGGAGAGTGCCTCGCGGCTGATCCCGGCCGCCGCTGCAAGCTGCGCGCCCGACACCCAGCCGCCGCCCGCGAGGGCATCCGCGAGCGTCAACAGTTCGTCTTCGCCTAGCGTGCGCGCCATGTCTCGATCCGTTTGGAGAGCCATCTGCCGAGCACGCGCAGGCGCTCGAAGCGGGGCTCCGTACCGGTCGCCAGACGGCGGATGTTCGCGGTGTGGCGCACGCCGACCAGCGCGGCCATGGCCAGCGCAAAGGCCCCCGCGCCGGTGGCCAGGCCGGGGGCAAAGGCTGTGGCGACCACGGCCGCTGCCGCCCCGCACAGCGATGCCAGCGACACATAGCCGCTGGCGAGCACCACGAGGAGGAAGATTCCGAGCATCCACGGGAACGCGGCGGGAAGCAGGCTGGCGAACACGCCAGCGAGCGTAGCCACGCCCTTGCCGCCGCGGAAATGCTGGAACAGCGGGAAGCAGTGGCCAAGCGCAACCGCGACGCCGCAGGCATAGGCGAGGCTGGTGGGTGCAAGACTCGCGCTGCCAAGAGCCCAGCCTGCCGGCCACGGCAGGTGGGGTACGACGAGGGCCGCGAACACGCCCTTGCCGACGTCGATGGCCAGCACGCCGAGGGCAAAGCCCGTGCCGCGCGTGCGCAGGGCGTTCGTGGCGCCGAGGTTGCCGCTGCCGGCGCTGCGCAAATCCCGCCCACCCAGCATGCGGCGCAGGACGGAACCGCCCATGACGCCGCCGACGAGGTAGGCGACAAGACATTTCACGGCGGCTTCGAGCATGTTTCAGACTCCCAGCCACGCCTTGCGGCGTACTGCGGCTTGCCCCGTGCAGGCGGTGGCCAAGGTGAATGCCCAGGTGTCCTGCGGGGCGGGCGTGACCTCCAGCCGGGTGGTGAACAGCTCATCGCCGCGGAAATAATGCAATGCAACGGCAGCGCCGGTGTGCAGGGCGTCGAGCTGCGGTTGCCAACTCCGGCCACTGACGCGCAAGCCGTCCAGCGCCACCGGCACGTCGCCGGGCGCCAGCCCCGCATCCTCCGCCGCCGAGCCGGACAGCACGTGCGTGACGCGCAGCCCGTCGCGGCTCCAGCGCAGTCCGGCGGCATGGCGGATCGTGGCACCGGCACCGCGGCCGCCGCGGTCTTCACCCGCATGGGCGACACGCAACTTTGCAGTGACACCGAAGTCGGCAAGCAGCGGGGCCAGTGGCAGGTCCTGGGTTGAACGCAGGGCGGTGTCGAAGAAGGCTGCAAGGTCGAGCCCGGAAATTTCCGTCGCCAGCCGCTCCAACCCGCGCTCGGGAACCGGCGTGCCGGTAGCGCCATGGCGCTGCCACAGCGCGCGCATCACGTCGTCCAGCGAAACCGCGGCGTCGCGGCGCAGCGTCAGGTCCAGGCACAGCGCCACGAGCGCGCCTTTCGTGTAATAGCTGATGCGCGCGTTCGGCGCGTTCGCATCCGGCTGGTAGTGTTTTGTCCACGCCTCGAAGCTGGCATCCGCCAGCGTCTGCAGCCGGCGGCCCGGCGTACGTTCGACGCGCGTGGCGGCGGCGGCCAGCAGGTCCAGCCACGTTGCGGCAGCCACGCGTCCGCTGCGCAGCAGGAACAGGTCGTCGTAATACGACGTGACGCCTTCATAGGCCCACAGGTCTTGCGTATAGGCTTCGGCCTGCAGCGGGGATTCCGCGAAGCGTTGCGGCGTGATGCGCTTGACGTTCCACTGGTGGAAATACTCGTGCGACACGAGCGCGAGAAAGTCGCGATAGCCGGGGGTCTGTGAAGGGTCTCCGGGCTGCGGCAGGTTGCCGCGTGCGCACGCCAGCGCGGCGCTGCTGCGGTGTTCCAGCCCGCCGTGGCCGCCGGGCAGGACGGTGCACAGGAAGGCGTAAGCATCCAGCCGCGGCGCGTGGCCGAACAATGTGCGCTGCGCGGCGCACACGGCGGCCAGGTCGGTGCGCAGGCGGTCCACGTCCGGCGTGCAGCGGCCGGCCAGCGCCAGCCGGTGCGGAATGCCGTCGACCTCGAACGCGACGATCTGCTGCGGGCCGAGCGCGAAGGGGTGGTCAATCAGTGTTTCGTAGTCGTCCGCGCGATAGCGGCCGAAGCCGTGCGCATCCACCGCTACCGCTGGCAGGGTGGTCACGGCGATCCAGCCGGCCGGGCTGCCCGCCGGGCGCTCCAGCACGAATTCGCACGCGGCTGCGCTTTGCCCGACCACGCGCCAGCACAGCGAAGAAGTGTTGAAGAAGCCGCGCGTTGCGTCCAGAAACGCAGTGCGCACGGAAGCGTCGTGGGCATGCACGCGGCACGTGACACGCAGCGGGCCGGCACATGGCGCGCAGACCAGCGTGGACTTGTCGAGCCGCTCGATCGCCACCGGTGCGTCCTCGCAGCGGGCGCTGATGTCGACGACGTGGCGCGCGAAGTCGCGGATCTTGTAGCTGCCGCGCAGCCACGCCGGCATGGCGAGCTGCTGTCCCGCGGCGCACGGCTGCGCGATGTCCAGCACCACCGTGTAAAGGTGGGCGTGGAGATCGGCCGGCGTCACGGTATAGCGCACGCCGAGGCCGGCGGACGGCATGGGCGAGGCGGGCGTTGGGCGCGACGC
This sequence comes from Nevskiaceae bacterium, assembly GCA_004298465.1. Taxonomy (GTDB): domain Bacteria; phylum Pseudomonadota; class Gammaproteobacteria; order Nevskiales; family Nevskiaceae; genus SCRT01. Next base: position 222,101 of record SCRT01000004.1, read on the forward strand.
GGTCGGCATGACGGCGATTCCGGGCCTGTGCTTCTACAGCGGGGCGGTGGACGTCCGGCCCGGCGTCGCGTTGTGGGACTTCACCCGCAGGATGAACGACTCCACGGAATCCCCGGCCTGCTGGTGCAGGTTCGACAGATAGCGCGAGATGAAGGGGTCGTCGAAACCGCGCCCCTTCAGATAGTTGCCGATCGCCTGGAGCCGGTCGTTGCAGTTGCGCAACACCACGCGCGTGATGAGCGTGACGTCGTCCGAGCCGTTGACCATGGCCACGGCCTGCTGGTTCAGGCAGGTGTGGTAGTCCTTGATGAGCGGCTGCGTGGCGGCCTTGTCCTGTGCTCCGTATTGCGGCTGCGTCGCGCAGGCGCCGAGGAACAGGCAAGAGGCAAGGGCGATGCCCTGGAAGCGTCGGGTCATGTGGGGTCTGCCGGGACGATATCGAGGGCCACATTGTAGGACACGGCGTCTCATGCAGCGGCTCGCGGAGGGCGGCAAAAAACCCATGCGGAGTATCATTGCGCGACCATTTTCAAGCGGGATTCCAGCCGTGACCGATCGCCTCAACCGTCGTTCCCACATCATCACTGCCGGCGTCCAGCGCTCCCCGAACCGGGCCATGCTGCGCGCCGTGGGCTTCGGCGACCACGACTTCGACAAGCCCATCGTCGGCATCGCCAACGGCCATTCGACGATGAATCCCTGCAATGCCGGCATCGGCTCCCTCGTGGAGCGGGCGACGGTGGCGCTGAAGGCGGCCGGTGCCATGCCGCAGATGTTCGGTTTCCCGACCGTCACCGACGGCATTGCCATGGGCACCGAAGGCATGAAGTATTCGCTGGTGTCGCGCGAAGTCATCGCCGACGCCATCGAGACCGCCACTCAGTCCCAGTCGATGGACGGTGTGCTGGGCATCGGCGGTTGCGACAAGAACATGCCGGGCAACATGCTGGCGTTCCTGCGCATGAATGTTCCGGCGATCTTCTGCTACGGCGGCACCATCAAGCCGGGCAAGTGGAAGGGCCAGGACCTCAACATCGTCTCCGCCTTCGAGGCGGTGGGCGCCTACAGCGCCGGCAAGATGTCGAAGGAAGACTACGACGGCATCGAGCGCAATGCCTGCCCGTGCTTTGGTGCCTGCGGCGGCATGTACACCGCCAACACCATGTCGTCGGCGATCGAGACCATGGGCCTGAGCCTGCCGTATTCGTCGACGATGGCGAACGTGGACGAGGACAAGTCCGATTCGATCGCGGATTCGGCGGCGGCGCTGGTCAACGCCATCAAGCTGAACCTGAGGCCGCGCGACATCTGTACACGCGCCGCCTTCGAGAATGCCATTGCCGTGGTGATGGCCACCGGCGGTTCCACGAACTCCGTACTGCACCTGCTGGCCATGGCCTCCGCCGCCGAAGTGCCGCTGACGATCGACGACTTCCAGCGCATCCGCGACAAGACGCCGGTGCTGTGCGACATGAAGCCGTCCGGCAAATATCTCGCCGTCGATCTGCACAAGGCCGGCGGCATTCCGCAGGTGATGAAGATCCTGCTGGTGCACGGCTTGCTGGACGGTGCGTGCATGACGATGACCGGCAAGACCGTGGCCGAGAACCTCAAGGATGTGCCGGCCGAGCCACCGGCTGGCCAGGACGTCATCCATCCCTTCGACAAGCCGATGTACCGGCAGGGCCATCTCGCGATCCTCAAGGGCAACCTGGCTACCGAAGGCGGCGTGGCGAAGATTGCGGGCCTCAAGCAGCACCACATCACCGGCCCGGCGCGGGTGTTCGAGTCGGAGGAAGACTGCCTGGCCGCGATCCTCGACCACCGGATCAACAGCGGCGACGTCATCGTCATCCGCTACGAAGGCCCGAAAGGTGGACCCGGCATGCGCGAGATGCTGGCGCCGACTTCGGCGCTGGTCGGCGAAGGCCACGCGGACGACGTCGGCCTCATCACCGACGGCCGCTTCTCGGGCGGCACCTGGGGCATGGTTGTTGGCCACGTGGCGCCGGAAGCCTATGTCGGCGGCACCATCGCGCTCGTGCACGAAGGCGATTCCATCACCATCGACGCCGACCAGCGCCTGCTGCAGGTAAACGTGCCCGACGCGGAGCTGGCGAAACGCCGCGCCGCGTGGAAGCAGCCTGCCCCGCGCTACACGCGCGGCGTGATGGGCAAGTACGCGCGACTGGTCGGTACCTCCAGCAAGGGCGCGGTGACAGACCTGGCGTAAGGGGAACCCTGAATAACCTGCTGCGCTCGACATCTCGCGCGCGGGCGGCGCTTCAGCCTCGCCAGATGGATGAGTGCATGACGGATGTTGGCGCAGGCGAGGCTGAGTGCGCCCGCTCCCGCACCCACCGTTCCGGGCACCGTGTCACGGGCGCAATCCTCATGTACCCGTATGTACACTGCGGTTCCTCTGGTCCGTCCTTGCACGAGATGTCTTCGCTCGCGACGGTTATTCAGAGCTTCCTGAGCGCGCCATCAATGATGTCGGCCTGCGGGTGCAAGCCGTGACGGTTCTCGTCTTCACGCTGCTCGTGGCGGCGGGGTCGTTCGTGGCGGGTTGTCTCGGCGCGCTGACCGGCATGGGCGGCGGTGTGGTGGTCGTGCCGCTGCTCACGCTCGCCTTTGGGGTGGACATCCACTACGCGATCGGGGCGTCGCTGGTGTCGGTGATCGCCACCTCCTCTGGCAGCGCCGCGGCCTATGTGCGCGACGGTTATGTGAACGTGCGCATCGGCGTGCTGCTGGAAATCGCCACCACGCTGGGGGCGCTGCTCGGCGGCATCCTCGTGGCGCTGCTGGCCGCGAACGTGGTGTCCATCATCTTCGGCATCGTGCTGGTCGCCTCGGCGCTGTCCGCGGCGCGCGTGTCGCCGGCCGGGCAGCGTGGGCCGAGCAGCCCGCTGGCAAGGCGCTTGCGGCTGGAAGGGCAGCTTCCCGCCCACGTCGGTGGCGACACCTACGCCGTACGTGCCGTTCCCGGTGGCTTTGCCGTGATGTTCCTTGCCGGCACGCTGTCCAGCCTGCTGGGCATCGGCTCCGGTGCGCTGAAGGTGCTGGCGCTGGACCAGGTGATGCATCTGCCGTTCAAGGTGTCCACCACCACCAGCAACTTCATGATCGGTGTGACGGCGGCGGCTGGCGCCGGTGTCTACCTGAGCCACGGCTATATCGAGACGGCGTTGGCGATGCCGGTGATGCTCGGCGTGCTGGCGGGCTCCGTGGTCGGCGCGCGGGTGCTGGTGCGGGCGCCGTCGGTATGGCTCAAACGCGGTTTCATCGTGGTGCTGCTCATCATCGCCGTGCAGATGCTGCTGCAGGGGTTGGAGGCCGGCCATGGTTGAGGTGCCTGCGCATACCGTGGAAAGCCGCATCGGCGTGCTGCTGCGCGCCGGCGTCGCGCTGTCCGCCGGGCTGGTGTTTGCCGGTGCCGTGCTGTATTTGTGGCACCACGGTGACGCGACCGCCGACTACCGCACGTTCCACCTCGACCGCCGCACGCTGGGCGACTGGCGGCAGATGGTCCGTGGGCTGGGGGTCTTCGAAGGCACCGCCTTCATGCAGCTCGGGCTGCTGGTGCTGGTCGCCACGCCCGTGGCCCGCGTGGGGCTGGCTGCCTACGGATTCTTTCGTGCGCGGGACCGGCTGTACACCGTGCTGGCGCTGGTCGTGCTCGGCATCCTGCTGGGCAGTTTGTTGTTCATGCGCTGACCGGCAGCCCGAACAGGCGCCGCGCGTTCGCCGTGGTCTGCACGGCGAGTATCTCCGCGTCTTCACCCCGCGCGGCGGCGATGGCGCGCAGCACCCACGGCAGGAAGGCCGGTTCGTTGCGGCGGCTCGGGGGCAGGGGCTGCATGGTGCGCGGCAGCAGGTAGGGCGCGTCGGTCTCGATCAGCAGCCGGTCGGCGGGAATCCGCTTCACGAGTTCGCGCAGATCCAGGCCGCGGCGTTCGTCGCACACCCAGCCGGTGATGCCGACATGGCAGTCCAGCGCAAGGTAGTCGTCCAGCGCTGCCGCGGTGTCGGTGAAGCAATGCACCACGCAGCCCGCCAGCGCCTTGCGGTAGTCGCGCAGGATGGCGTGGAAGTCTTCGTGCGCGTCGCGTTGATGGAGGAAAACCGGCTTGTTTGCCTGCACGGCCAAGCCGAGTTGGGCGACAAAGGCACGGCGCTGGGCGTCGCGGGGCGAAAGATCGCGGAAATAGTCCAGCCCGCACTCGCCGACGGCGACGACTTCTTCACGGGTGGACAGCGTGGCAATCTGCGCCGCCAGCGTTTCGTCCCAGGCGGCGGCGTGGTGCGGGTGCAGCCCGGCGGTGGCGAACAGGCGGCCGGGCAGGGCGCGTGCCAGTTCCGCCGCACGGTCGTTGCTGGCGGCGTCGCTGCCGGTGACGAGGATCGCGGCAAGCCCCGCCGCCCATGCGCGTTCCAGCACGGCGCCGCGGTCGGCGTCGAAACTGTCATGCGCGAGGTTCGCGCCGATGTCGATGAAAGGTGCAGTGGAAAGCGCCTGGGTCATGGCAGGTGTTGTTGCGCGGCAGTTGAAGGGGATGAGGCCTGCGCAGCCGCGGCGCCGCAGGCGCCATCCCACAGCGGGCGCTGCTCCAGATCCGATCCTGGCGCCGTCCTCGACGCTGGCCCGGCGGCATGCACGGTGACGTAGGCGAGCGACAGCGACTGCAGCGCGTCGGCGCGGGTGTGTCGTGTATTCCAGCCATGACACAGATATTGCGCATAGCGCAGGGCGGCGATGTCGGAGTGCAGCACGGCGTCGTTCCAGCGGTGCCAGCGGATGCTGCCCTGGTAGTGGGCGAAACGTGTCGGGGAGGGCACCTGCACCGGCAGCGGGGCATGAAGCACGCCGACGTGGCGCCCGCCAACCGTTTCGCCGGCGGCCGCAATCCAGCCGCGCTGCGCAGGCCCGTGTGGCAAATAGCCCGCCCACTGCTGGTCGAGCCGCAGCAGCTTCAGCGGCGGGGCCAGCACTGCGGTTGCGGCCCGCAGCCGCGGCCATGGTGTGGCCAGATTCCAGACCAGCACGCAGGTCAGCACGGCCGCACACAGCCGGAGCGCGCCGCGCGACACGGTGGCAGGCCGGGATGTGCGTGGCGGCGGACACCGCAGCGAGGCCGGAAAGCGCCGGGCGATGCGGTCGAATGCCGCTTCGGCGTGGACGGCGGTGAGCATCTTGCCGAACGGCGCCAGCAGGTATGAGGCGCGCAGCATGGCGACCCACGCCGCACTGCGAAGGTGCGCGCGGGCATCGGCGTCGATGGTGATCCACGACCCATTCGCCTCGAACAATGTGGCCGTGCGCGGCGTGTCCTGCGCCGCATGCAGCTCGAAGCGCGGTACGCCAAGCAGGATGCACCACAGCTTCTGCCAGCGGCGGGTGTCGGGGTTTCCGGCATCGTGGTACACCCGCAACGGCGGGCGTCGCACCGACGATGCCAGCAGCCGGTTCCACATGCGCGCGTCCACGAACACGGGCAGCGCGGCGAGCACGACCCACGGCCCGATGCCGAGGTTGAACAACGCAATGGCTGCAAGCTGCAGACCCGCCAGCCCCAGCCAGGCAACGGCGCGCAGCACGCCCGGCAGCACTGGGGTCAGCAGGACCAGCGGCGCAGCGACGCCGATGCCGGCCGCCACAGGATGCATTCCGGCGGTGAACAGCCCGTGCTGTGCGCACCAGGCACCGAGCGGCGTCAGCCACGCTGGCTGGCCCAGTACCTGCGCCAGCGGGTCTGCTTCTTGAGCCAGCAGCGTGACGGCGACGCAGGCGATGACCACTTGTAGCACCAGAGCCGCCGTTGCCCACGACCGCTGTTCGGCAGCGGGCACGTCGCCTTCATCGGCGCGCGCTGTGTCCACGCCCCAGCCCGTAGCGGGCAGGAAGGAGCACCAGAACAGCAGCGCGGTCAGCAGCATTTCGCCGCCTCCCACCAGTATCGGCGCGCGGTTCAGCAGCGAGGCGTACAACACGAAGCTGATGCCCGCCGCCAGCCGTGTGCGCCAGCCGATGCACAGCGCGGCAGCCGCCACGATCTGCACCAGCAGCAAGACCTCGGCCCATCCCGCCTGGCCGTTTGCCGCGTGCAGCGTGATGCGCCACAGGCTTTCTGCTCCGGCCAGTGCGCCGCGCGGCAGCAAGCCGGCATCACCCAGAAACGCGGGCGCGTCGACGAACCACCCGCACAGGTGGCACAGCAGGACCGCGCCGAGCAGCGCGCGGAACGTGGCAAGGCTGCGGGTGTCGAGCGTGAAAGTTTGCAGGAGGCGTTCGTGTGCCACCCGCCATGCGCGTTGCGGCACGGACGGTTCACGGTCCTCCTCGATACGCGCTGCCGGTTCAGGCAGGGGGCGCGCGCTGCGGCTACTCATTCAACACGTCTCCCCGCCCGCCGCCGGGCTACAGGTTTGTAGAATGGAAACGCCGTCGAATCTGCAACCCGGTAGACACTTCAGCATGATGCAAGGCTCCCCGCACGGCACTGCACAAGTATCGGACAGCGCCGAAACTTACTACAAAACCCGGCAGCGTTGAGTTTTTCCCACAGGATTCGCACATGACTTCTACCCGCCGCCGCAATATCGAGAAGATTGCCTTCGAAGGTCCAGCCGGCACACTTGAAGGTGCATTGATGGTGCCGCCTGCCGACGTGCGCGGCCTGTGCGTCGTGTGCCACCCGCACCCGCTGTATGGCGGCACGATGGACAACAAGGTGGTCTACACGCTGGCCGCTGCCGCGGTTGCGCAAGGTTTTGCGGCGCTGCGCTTCAACTTCCGCGGTGTCCGGGGCAGCGCCGGCCGCCACGACGCCGGGCAGGGTGAGGTGGAAGACACGCTGGAGGCGGTCGCCTGGCTGCAGGCGTACTCCGGGGCCCGGCCGCTGCTGCTGGCCGGCTTCTCCTTTGGTGCGCAGATGGCCCTGCGCGCCGCGCAGACCACCCAGCCCTGCGGGTTGATCACGGTTGGCACACCGGGCGCCGGGCGCCTCGATGCCGAAGATCCACCTTCACCCGCATGCCCCTGGCTGGCCATTCACGGCCGCGACGACGACGTGGTCGACTACGCCCAGACTCTCAGCTGGTTGCAAACCACGCACCCGCATGCGCGGTTGGAAACCATCGCCGGCACCGGCCATTTCTTCCACGGCCACCTGGGCGAGCTGCGGGCGCGGGTGGAGCCGTTCATTGCTTCACTGGGGTGATGGGGCGACAGGCGTTGCGATGTCGCTACGTGGACTGCGAGGAAACGCGATTCGGGCAACGAAAATTCCGGCAGCTTGCCGGGTCGATGGACCGACTATATTATAACGTTGGTTATAACTTCTCATGGTCTTTAACACGGAGTGCCCGCGCATGAAGCTTAAAATAACCACCGTCGGCAATTCCGCAGGTGTCGTGCTTCCCAAGGAATTGCTCGCGCGGCTGCATCTCGAAAAGGGCGACGTGATTTATGCCCGCGAGACACCGGACGGCATTCACATTTCGCCCTACGATCCGGAACTCGCTGCGCAGATGAAGGTGGCGGAAGGCGTGATGCACCGGCGGCGCAGCCTGCTTCACCTCCTTGCCGAGAGCGACCACACATGACGACGTGGATCGGAAAGCCTTTGATATTGGCGATGCATGACTACCAGCTTGCGGAGCATGGCAGCAGCAGCGGGGTGCGGGACGAGGGGCTGCTGGAATCCGCGCTCGCGCGTCCACGACAGTTGTACGCCTATGGCGATCCGTCTCCCGATCTCGCCGCCCTTGCCGCGACGCTCGTCTACGGCCTGGCGCGCAACCATGCGTTTGTGGATGGCAACAAGCGGATTGCGGCCGCCGCTTGCGAAACGATGATCGAATTGAACGGCGCGTGTCTGCACGCCACCGATGGGGAGTTGTTGCCCATCTACATCGCACTGGCCGACGGCAGCCTCAGCGAGGAAGACTTCGCCAGGTGGCTGCGGATGCACATTCGCGTCAACGGGAATCTTCACGAACCATCGCAGGCCTACGCCCCATCGACGCGTCGCCGCGCCTGAAGTTCCCCCTTACGCGCGCCGATAGACGAACACGCTGGCAGGCGGGAAGTTGCGCAGGGCAATCCCGGCACGTCGTCCTTGCAGGCCGAGGGCCGCCAGCGTCCGGGCGCCGACCGGGCTTACCGGGCCATAGGTGAACTGCACGAAACAGCCCCCGTTTCCCAGCACCGCAAACGCCGCCCGCAAGATCTCCGCGCGCAGTGCCTGGCGCATCGTCAGCATGCCGATGCCGCTCACCACCGCATCCAGCTCGCCAGCCGTGAACGCATCGCTTTTCCGGACCAGGCGGTCGAGTTGGCGTGCATCGGCGCACGCCACCCGAACCCGTGAAAACTCCGTCCGCAGCAAGGCGGCGAGTCGCTGATCGATTTCCACCACCAACAGATTTTCGGGCCGGATTCCCCGGGCCAGCAGGATGCGTGTGAACGCCCCGGTGCCAGCCCCCAATTCCACCACGCGGGCGCACGGTGCCGGCAACTGATCGACGACCAGCTCCGCAAGCTGCCGCCCAGATGGAACGATGGAAGCCATCCGCAGCGGATGGCGTATCCACTGCTCGGCGAAAACCAGCGCGGGAAACCGCGGCGCGCAGGCTTCAACGTCAGATTCGTCGGCCCCGAACGTGATCCGTCCCATCCATGTCGCCTTTTCGTGGTTTTCAACGGAAGCAAGTGTACCGATCTCGCGCAGAATGACGGATGAACGACGACGCCCGGCCTTCTCCTTCTTTCGTCACCATGCGGCCGCGAAGCGCGATCGAAGCGTCCACGACACGAATTGCGGCACCTTATCGAGCATGGACTGCGACTCGCGTTGCCCGTGCAGGATGACGGGTAGTGAAGACCCCCAACCTTTCCTTTTTTGTCATTCTGCCTTCGCGCAGCGAATCGCAGGATCCACGGTCGGAGATGCCGCGTGTTGCAGACGCGGCATTTCGAACGCGCGGGCAAACCCACCCGGCCGCTGGATACCCAAATTGCGGCACACGCGGTTCATCTCGGCGTCACGCTGGTGAGCCACAACGTCCGCGAATTCGAGCGTGTCCCCGGCTTGTCGCTGGCTGACTGGGTGGTCTGACCGTTTCTACGAGAAGCGGTCACCCGCCCCGGTTCCGTCAGCCCGGTTCGATCGCAGCGTGGAAGATGCCGCGCTCGATACGCATCTTCACTGCTGTCGTGCAACCACGCCGGAATGTTCCTCATCCCATGCAGGACGCGCCAGACATCGATCCAGTCGGGGTGTTCGATGTAGAACACGATGTGGGGATGACGCTTCAACGGCCAACTGCGCAAGCCGGGCAAATCAAGCTCGTGCGCATAGCGGGGAGAGCCCGCTGCAGGGTTGCGGCCGATATGGGTGTACGCCCGCTCCAGTGCATCGATGAAACCGGGTGCGGCCTGCTTCGTTCCTGCACTCAGGTAGTAGCTCACCGCTTCTTCGACATCCTGCACGGCCAGCGCTCTCGGAACGACGGGCCTGGCCTTCACCCCTGGGTGTGCCGCACGCGATCCCGCAGAGACTCGAAGTAGCTGCCGTCGGCAGGTGCGGTGGAAGCAGAAGCAGCTCCCGCCAACAGCAAACCGCGTAGTTGCTGGCCATCCTTGTCCTTGCGGATCAGCTCGCGCATGTACTCGCTGCTGGTGCCGTAACCCCGTTGGCTGACTTGCTCGTCGACAAAGCTTTTGAGCGTATCGGGCAGGGAAATATTCATGGTGCTCATGCGCCCATGTTAGTGCTGTTTGGCAAAATTTGACAAACCCCTGCGTTCAGCCTTGCTGCCACGCTCCCCGGTATCGTCATTGCATCGTGGCGAAACGGCGCATGTCTCAATTATGCGTGGTCGATACCTCGGCCTGGATCGAATGGCTCATCGGCAGCGCGGTTGGCCGGAAACTGGGCAAACAGTTCCCTGACAAGCCGCAGTGCATAGTGCCCACCATCGTGCAGCTCGAACTGTCGAAATGGCCCCTGACAACAGGATGACGCCGGTAAAATCCGCCAACCCCTGAGTTAAGCTGCACCGCGAAGCGGCGCCGGCTCGAACGAATTGTCAGATCCGTGTAGCCCAATAATTCGGACGCCGACGCTTGTGGGCAACGGAAATGATCTGGATCTGCTCGCCGACTGCACGAAAATAAATTGCGATGGGGAAGCGCGAAAGAAAATGACGTCGGACCTGTGGCTCTATAACCACGGGGAAGCGCTGTACGCCCTCTGAAATGTAAGAAAGCGCCGCCTGAAACTCCTCAACGTAGCCGGTGCCAAGTACCGGGTTGAGCGTTGCATAGTGGTGGATTTGGTCAAGGTGTTCTGCGGCTGCAGCCGGATGGTAAACAATCTTCACCGCAGCAATTCTGCTGAACGGGCGTCAACGACTTCTGCAGGAATCAGGATGACCTCACCGTTGTCGATCTGGTGTGCGCGGCGCCGACTCTCGGAGCGCCAGAGTTCGGCAACTTCCTGATCTGACAGGGTTTCCAGGCTTTGGATTAGCTCAAGAGCGAGCTTGGCCCGCTCATTTGAGGGTAGGCCAAGAGCTTCGCGTTCGAGGGCGTTGGCGTTCATGTGTCTGAGTGTACACCAGCCTTTGACACGGCTCTTACGCTGATGTGGTACGGCTTCAGCGGTACCACCAGTGCCAAGGGAAACATCACAAGCGCCCAGGTTTCGAAGACGCGTTTCCACGACCCTGGGTCGCGGAAATCTCCCCGGAGCACCTCCTCACTTCGTCGTTTCCGTGTCGGTCGACACCACGCGGTAGAGCTTGAAATTCGCGTGAACGGATTTGGGCCACGGCACGGTCTTCAGCCAGTTCGGCGAATCCCCCTTGGCCAACCGCTGTGCCAGTGTCGGTTTTCCATGTTTCGCCACCAGGCTCTGTTCCACGTCATTGCATGCGAGCACGTAACCGACACGGCGCCGTTCGATGATGGCCCGCGCCGTGGCGTCGCCGGTATCCAGCCAGGCGTTGTAATCGTCCAGCATGCCCGACAGACGCGGGTTGCACATCTCCCGAATGCCACGATAAACGTGGTCTGTCTCCGATTGCCCTTTCGGCCTGTCAGCCAAGCCGTGGCGAAGGAAGTTTTCGCATCCAGTCTTCGCAGTGCAGGTCAGGCACCCGCCGGAACTCACGCACATTGTCCGTGACCAGCACCAGGCCATGCGCGACGGCTTGTGCCGCAATCAGCGTGTCCATCGGCCCGATGGGCGACCCCTTGTTTTCAAGAGTGGCACGGATGCGCCCATAGATTGCTGCGGCATCCGCGTCGAATGGCAGCACGGGCATCTCGGCGGTTATATCGCGTATGGCCGCCATGAGGATATCGCGGCGCGGGCTTTTCTCGGCCCCGGCAGTCAGTTCCCCCAGCACCAGTGTGGACAGATAGAGCCGGGTGGTGGCGATGGTGGACAGCCGGTTGAGCACTGTAGCCGGTGCGCCACGCATGGCAGCGCTCACGATGCAGGTATCCAGCAAATAGCCGGATGCCACGATCACGGCTCGAACGATGGAACGGCCCGATGCGAGCCCTTGCGTGAAGGCAGTTCGATATCCAGTGGTCCGTACTGTGCCCGTATCCGTGCAAACAGATCGCCAGCCGTCTGTGGCTTGGGCCGCAGCACCAGTTCATCGCCACGCTTGAACACTTCCACTTCGTCCGTGGCGAAGCGGTAACGCACGGGGATGCGGACGGCTTGCGCCTTACCCAGGGTGAACACTTTTACGGTTTGCATGGCGGGTTCTCCTCGTTCGCCGTGAGGTGCACTGTATCACTTTGGGATATCCACGGTCATTCACGGCGTTTCGGAGTCACTGCAACTGCGACGAAATGGAGTGCGCAGCCTGGAGTTGTTTGGTCCGGCATTGCGCGCAGACTTCAATGTAGAAGACAGCGGCGCCGATTTTGTTGTCGAGTTCCTGCCGGGGCGCTACCGCGCTGCGGCATGGCGCCACACTCATCTACAAGAAGCGGGTAGCCCGCCCCGGCGGCGGCAAGAGCGGTGGCTACCGAGCGCTGCTGTCGGCCCGTATCGGCAGTCGCTACGTGTTCCTGCATGGGTTCCCGAAAAGCGACAAGGCGAATATCACGCAGGATGAGAAGAAGGCACTGCAATTCGCCGGCAAGGTGTTCCTGGAACTATCTGGCGACGCTTTGTCGAAAGCATTGCAGACGGGCGTGTTATCGGAGGTGCATTGTGAGCAAGATCATTGAATCGCTGCGTGGCGACCTGGCCGCGCTCCACGATGCGGGCGCGATTGGCAAGGTGACGATGCGCCAGTTCGACGCCATCTGCCCGCCGCCGGTGCGGCATTCGGCGCTGCCGACATCAAGCGCCTGCGTGAAACCCTGAAGTTCAGCCAGCCGGTGTTTGCCCTTCACCTTCACACCACGGCCTCGACGGTGCGCAAATGGGAGCAAGGCGAGACGCGCCCTACCGGCCCTGTACTCAAGCTGCTCAACGTCATTGCAGACAAGGGCCTGCAGGCCATCATCTGATGCCTGCGGAGGCGGGCACCTGCGACGCGAATCAAAACACAGGGGCCTCGATTCCCACGATGAATCCGTCTACCGTGCGCCAGCCGATACCGAACAAGGCCTAAGCGAAACGCAGATCGAGCGCCCGCTGAGAGAAGGGGTGCCGCCAGTGCAAGCCGCATGCAGCCCGGTTCGACCGTAGCGCGGTCTCGTAGTCCACCGCGTAGAACTGGTTGACCCCGCGGGTGTGGAATTTCCATTGAGGGCTGAACAGGCTCCAACCTTCGCGTTGGGCATTGCGGGCGCAGCGATGTCCAACAGGCGCGGGTTGCGAATGCCACGATAAACGTGGTCTGTCCCCGATTACCTTTACCAGACCATGCGCGATTAAGAGTGCGAAAAAGCGAAACGCCGGAGTGTGCACGGCGAAGCTGTGCTATTGTCTGTACTACATCGTAGTACATCGTATTGCTGGAGCTACCATGGCCACATTGACGATTCGTGTAGACCCCGAACTCAGCGCAGACCTCGAACAGATTGCCGCACAGCGCCACCAGAACAAGAGCGAACTCGCACGGCAATTCATTCGCGGCAGCTTGGCGCGGGAAAAGCTGCGCCTGTCCCAGGAAGAACTCGGGCCGCAGGCGCGCGCGACGGGCTGGCTGACCGAGGATGACATCCTGCGCGATGTTTCGTGAAGGTCTTTCCGGATACCAACATCTGGGTATCCGGGCTGGTGTTCCCGGGTCTGTGCGCAGAGCTCCTCGCCTACCTGTTCGAATCCGAGCACCAGCTCCAGACCAGCCAACTCGTGCGCACAGAGATTGAAACCGTCCTTGCACGCAAGTTCGCACGACGCGACCGGGCGGTGAGCAACTTGGCCTGGCTGTGGTCGCAAGCCGCGTGTATCGCAGACGTGCCGACCCCTGTCGACGATGCAGACCGGCGCCTGGTCGCGGCCGCTGCGCAGGGTGGTGCACACCTGTTTGTCACCGGAGACCGCCGCGTGCTGGGGTGGCAGACATGCGGTGAAATGAAGATCGTCACTGCACGGCAGGGGTGGCTCCTGCTCCATCCGCTTGGCGCGTAAGGCAGCGCCACTTTCCTGTCACCCTTGGGTTTTCCCCTTATCTTGTCATCCTGCGGCCGCGCAGCGAATCGCAGGATTCACGTCCGGCACTGGCGCCACGCCAGAAATGGATTTTGCGACTCGCCATGCTCCCGCAGAATGACAGGTTTTGTCGGGGTACAGGGCGGTTCTACCCGATCGTTCCCGCGCTCCGGCGTGGGAACGTAAACCCCAGCCTGAAGTCGGCATGCACCGGATGAAGCTCACGAAGTCGAAATACGTGTCGACATCCCACACAGCGCCAGCCATGGCCTGGAATTCTGCGGTTTCGACGACGGTGAACATGCGCTTGCTGTGTATACAAGCAACTATCCACGTCAACTCGTCCTGGTATCGATACCGTTCTTTGGAAGGGCGCCTCTCGTGGCCTCACAAACGGCTGTTGGATTTTACGTGCGATGCGGCTGGGGCGCCGCCGGCGCAAGCCGCATGCAGCCTGCAGCCTGGTTCAACCGTCGCGCGGTCGTAGTCCACGGGATAGAACGGGTTGACCCAGCGGGTGTGAAATTTACATTGAGGGCTGAACAGGCTCCAACCTTCGCGTTGGGCATTGCGGGCGCAGCGATGTCCAACAGGCGCGGGTTGCGAATGCCACGATAAACGTGGTCTGTCCCCGATGATTACCTTTCAGTACCTCCCGATTACCTTTCAGCATGCCCAACAGACGCGGGTTACATATCTCCCGAATGCCATAATAAAAGTGGTCTATCCCAGGAACTTCACCTATCTTCCAGTTGTGTAATTCGATTACACAATCCACGCATGTCATTAGATAATGAAAGGAGGAAGATTTGCACGCTCTCCAGGCAGTGCTCCAAATAGCTCGTGTCAATCGAAATTCTCCCGCAAGCATCGCGCAATCCAGGCCCTTTCTCTATAATCTTACGGATGCGATTGGAGTTTTTACACTGATCTATGTTGCCGTTTGCGTGAGCCAACGCATTACGTATTTGAATAATTTCATCCATTTCGGCCCAGCCATTCTCGTCGGTCTGAAAACCTCCGAATCGAATTAAATATTTCTTACTTCTCTGAACTACACTACCACCAAAATCGGAAGCAGACAGTGCTTCCTCCACTACCACGCTAACGTCTCGGGCAATACGTGAAAGAGTCGTTTCGAGGAACGAAACCAGAGCGATAACGGTTGACGCACGAAACGCCTCCCTCACCACGTCATCCCAATGAGTGGGATAATACTGCATCCAAAATTCATTTCGATCGACTGTGTTCAGTGTGACTACTTCGGGGCGCAAATTCTCGACTTCCGTTCGTTCTGCCTCGTTTATAAGTTGCTCCATCATGCGAACGTAACGACGTAAGTCCGAGAATTCTTGAACAGCCATCACCGCATGCGCATTGCCATCTAGAATGGCGCAGCGGTGGGCTTGGCCCCATAGGTTTTGTTCTGGCAAATCCGGCATGTTCGTGCAACCACCTAATCTCAACTACGGATCAAACCGTCCCTCGTCAAGCCATCCACGAGTCCATCAGCGAACTCCCAAGCAGTAGGGGTTTCCATACATGTGCCTGATAGCTGCCCTCCACCTCTGGCTCAACCACCTAGTAAAGATGCCACTTGCTCCACGTGCATCGGGCCATAGTTCGACCAGCGGCAGCCACGACCAGACCAGCTGCTTTGACGCCGGCCTAGCGGTTCCTTAACGTCTCCGCACGGCACTGCCGCACGCTTTCCGCGCCAGCCAGCGCGCGGCGTCCATTTCCACGGCCACAAGACCGATGCCCAGCAGTGCCGATGCCACCCCGCCACCCATAAGTGTCCACGCCGAAGCGCGCCAGTGGCGTGGCCGACTGTGGCGCAACCTTGCACTTCCTCCGGGCTTCGTTCGCCGCACGCTGATCGAGAACGGCGCCATCACCGTTCTGGTGCTTGCCTACACTGCAGGTATCTACGGTGCTGCCGCGCTGTTCGGAAAAACAGATGCGCTGAAATTGAATCTCTACAACGCATTCTTGGGTGTATTCGTCGGCACCTCGCTGTTCGTCGGGGTGCTGGGCTACTTTTTTTACCTGCTCGTCATCCTGCATCCACCGTCCCCGTTTGCCGTGATACACCGGCACCTCAAGACGCACCTGCGGTTTTGGGAGCGGGCAGTCATTGGCGCGCCGATGCTCGTCGTCATGCCCCTGTTCTTTTCGGTGTTTACGTCCGGCAAGAACCTCATCCCGGTGTTCAACCCTTACCACTGGGATACGACCTTCGCGGCGTGGGACCGCTGGCTGGCGGGTGGTGTGGAACCGTGGCAACGGCTGGCGTTCCTGCTGCAGGCGCCGTTCTCGGCGTATCTCGTGGCCGGTATCAACATCCTTTACGACCTGTGGATGCTGCTCATGGTCATGGCGCTCCTCTGGCAAGCCTTCACGCCCAACCGACCCACATTGCGTCTGCAGTTCTTCCTCGCCTATCTGTTGTGCTGGGCCCTGCTGGGCACGACCATGGCCACGGCGCTGTCTTCCGTCGGGCCGTGTTTTTATGGGCACGTCGTCGTGTCTGGTCCCAACCCCTATGCAGCGCTCATGGCCACACTGCATGAACTCAACACGATTGCACCAAACTACGCACTCGACACACAGCGCAACTTGTGGAAAACCTTCACGGACAACCACCTGACGCTAGGCAGTGGCATTTCCGCCATGCCCAGCTTGCATCTTTCCATCGCCACCCTGATGGCGCTGCTTGCCTGGCGTACGCGCCGCTGGATGGGCGTGGTGTTCATCGCCTACCTTGCCGTGCTGGAAGTCGGCTCTGTCCTCCTTGGCTGGCACTATCTGGTGGATGGCCTCGTTGCCGTCGCCGGCACGTTCCTCATCTGGGCGCTGGCCGGGTGGCTGGCCACCGCGACCAACGGTGGCCCCCGGCGGCATGAACGGGATCTCTGAAATTTGCCACCGACGAGCGGTGCAACCGGGTGTCGTGAGTCGCTTTGACGAAAAGCCGACACTCCCGTAACTTGACGCCACGAACACGAAGTTCGGTCAGGGTCCACATCGAGGGAAAATCATGAACGAAATCACGAAGTTTTTGCGGGACGAAGAAGGCGCAACCGCCATTGAATATGGCTTGATCGTCGGCCTCATCGCTGTTGCGATTGTTGTGATCCTTGGGACAATTGGTTCAGATCTCAAAAAATTGTTCGGTATGGTCAGCTCCAAGCTTCCAACCACTGCACCGACCACTTGACACACTGCAGTGATGACCACACCAATGCTCTTCTGGAGTATTAGCCTGTGGTCGTTGGCTATCGCCGGCATCGACGCTTCGCGCCAGAAGGTTCCCAACCTGGTGCTGGTTCTGGCGCTGGTGCCGGCGCTGCTGGCCTTGGCGGTGAATCACGTGGGCCTGCTGGGTGCAGGCCCACTGTCCAGTATCGGCGGGTTGGTCCTCGCATTCGCGGTGGCGTTGCCGGGCTATGTGCTGCACAAGATGGGTGCCGGGGACGTGAAGCTGGCGGCGGTGCTGGGGTTGCTGGGCGGCGTGGGCGGGTTGTGGTGGCTGCTGTACGCGGGCCTTGCCATTGGCGCCATGGCCGCCGTGGCGTGGGGGCTGCGCCACTGGTACGGGCTGGGCGGGCCGAAGATTCCGGCCGCTGCAGCGCTGGTGGCGGGGTTCTGGGTGTGGCTGTTGTGGGGCGCGCCGATCGGAGGCTGAAATGAACACACGGATGCGGGAAAGCCAGGCACGGCGCCGCCAGTCGGGTGCAGCGGCGATCGAGTTTGCGTTCGTGTTCCCGCTGCTGTTCGCGCTGATGTACGCCACCATCGTGTACGGCTACGTGTTCTTCGCGCAGCAGACCATCAACCTCGTGGCGCAGGAGTGCGCCAAGGCGGCAGTGGCGGCGGCGCCTTATGACTCTAGTGGCAAACCAATACCACCGGATTACGCCACAGCAGCAACCACGTACTTCAATCTAGCGAAAAAACAAGGGCCACTGACGTTGTTCCCCGCCGGGGTCACGGTGGACCTTGTGGACAAAGGGCTTACCCTTGTCCCCGGCACGGGCAACGGCCAGATTTATACGCTGGAGATCACGCTCACTGGCTTGACAGGCAAGACCGGAGCCTTCCCCACCATCAGCCTCGGCGGCATCATGGGGATTCACGATGTCCCGCCCATGCCGCAGACATTGACGGCCAGCGCCTCCGTGCGCGTGTCCTGATCCCGCGGCAGCATCTTCGGGGCTGGTGCCGCAACAGGCATGGATCCCGCGACTCGCTGCGCCCCCGCGGAATGACGGGGCAGGACGGTCACTTCAGCGGCTTGTCGTTTCCTGCTTCCAACCTGTATTGGTCGCGAGCGGGCTCGCTCCTACAAAAGTAACGTGCGTAATCACGAGCGTGCGATGCGGAAAGCCGTTCGGAAAAACAGCCTGCAGGAGCTTGCCTGCAAGCGACCCGAGGGTGCCGCTTCGCTGCGGTGGACAGGAAGGGCAACGTCTAGCTCCTACACAAGAATGAGGCAGAGCCGGTTAGGCGAGCACCGGTAGGAGCGGGCCTGCCCGCGACCTGTTGGGTACGAAACCCAGTGGCCGTGCCAACCGGCGGCTTATTCCGGTTGCTTGCCGCCAGCCTCGTCCCATGCTGCTTCACTGGCGATCTTGCGCAGGGCGCTTTCGAACACGTCTGGCGGCTGGCCGCCGGAGATGAGGAAGGTGCGGTTGACGAGCGTGGCGGGGACGGAGTGGATGCCGGCGCGCTGGTAGTGGCGTTCCTGGCCACGGACTTCGTCGGCGTAATCGCCCGCGACGAGGGCGGCGCGCGCGGCGATGGTGTCCAGCCCGGCTTGTTCCGCGCAGCGCACGAGCACGGCGGGGTCGGAGACGTTTTCGTTGTCGCTGAAGAAGGCGCGGAACAGCGCGCGCTTCAGGGCCAGCGCGGCGTGCGGGTCCTGCAGCGTGGCCCAGTGCAGCAGGCGGTGGGCGGCGAACGTGTTCCAGACACGGCTTCCGGGGCCGACGTTGTAGGCGAAGCCGACGGCAGCGGCGCGCTCACGCAGGCGGGCACGCGTGGCGGCGAGCCGGGCTTCGCCCATGCTGTATTTCGCCTTGAGGTGTTCGTCGGCGTCGACGCCTTCCGGCGGCGTGTCGGGGTTGAGCTCGAAGGGTTGCAGGTAGATGTCCGCCTCCAGTTCGTCGCGCAGGTTTTCGAGCGCCCGTTCGAGCCCGGCCAGCCCGATCGCGCACCACGGGCAGGCGATGTCGGAGACGAAGTCGATACGCAGCCGCGGTCGGGCGGTCATGGCGTCGCTTCCCGGTGGTGCATGAACTTCTGCACCTCGGGGTGCGGCAGCTTCGTGGCCATGGCGTCGAAGCGGCCTTCCGCGAGCTGGCTGGCGGCGCCGAGCATGGCATTCCACGCCACGCCCGCGAGTGCGCCGCCGACACTGACGCGCCGCACGCCGTGTGCCGCCAGCTCGGCCAACGTGAATGGTGCGGCTGAGCCGACCAGCATGTTGGCCGGCTTGGGCGCTACCGCCTGCACGACAGCGTCGATTTGCGCCAGCGTGGCAAGGCCCGGCGCGTACAGGCAGTCGGCGCCCGCTTCCGCGTAGGCTTTCAGCCGTCGGATGGACTCCGCCAGCGCATCCGGGTGGCCGTGCAGGAAGCATTCGGCGCGGCCGATCAGCAGCACGTCCGCGCCGGTCTCGTCGATCGCGGCTCGCGCGGCCTTCATGCGCTGGACGGCGATGTCCAGCGGATAGAGCGGGTCGTGCGGGCGCCCGGTGTAGTCCTCGATCGACAGCCCGGCCACGCCGGTGTCGACACAGCGCTTCACGTTCGCCTTCAATTCCGTGCTGCTGGTGGCGTGGCCATTCTCGAAGTCCGCGTTTACCGGCAGCGGTGTCGCGGCCACGATGTCGCGGCAGTTCTGCAAGACTTCCCCAAGCGCCGCGTCGCCGTCGTGCAGGCCGCGCGACCACGCAAAGCCGGAGCTGGTGGTGGCCAGTGCCTTGAAGCCGAGCTGGGCGAGGATGCAGGCGGCGCCGGCGTCCCACGGGTTGGGGATCAGGAAGCAGCCGTCGGCGTGCAGGGCGCGGAAGGCGGCACGGCGTGCGGCAAAGCGGGAATCAGACATGCAAGGCTCCAGTGGGGTGAGGGAAAAGGTCGCGAATGGGCTGGAGATAATCTACCGCGCCCGGTGCCATGCGTAAGGATTCCCGGGCGCCGCACGTTCACGGATTCCAGGGTTTGGGGGTCTGGCCCGTTTGTGGGATACTCGCGCGCGGCTGGGGCGATAGGCTTTGTTCGCAGCCTCATATTCCGGTTTCACGTGTCGTCGTGACCCATGCTAAGGGAGGTTCCCATGATGAAGGCAGGATTCGTGCTCGCGGCATTCGGTGCGGCGATGCTGGCGGCGTGCGGTGGCGGTGGTTCCGGTGGCAGCCCCGCGGTCGGCGCGAAAGCGACCGTCAGCGGCACGGCCGCCACGGGCAAGCCGCTGGCCAAGGGCCAGCCCGTCAAGGCGAGCTGTGCAGGTCAGGATTATCCGACGCCGGTAGGGAACAGTGGCGCATTCTCGGTCCAGGTTCCGCAAGCTTCGCTGCCCTGCAGCATGGCGGCACAGACGACTTTGGCCTCGGTCGGCATGCTGCACAGCGAGACATTTGCCGCAGGAAACGTGAACGTGACGCCGTTGACGGACTTGGCCGTGGCGGTGGCGCAGGGCGCGAACTCCGCAGCCCCGACGCAGGCGCAGCTCAACAATGCAGTCCAGACACTCAAGCAAGCCTTGACAGCGGCGGGCTTCGTCCCCGGCATTCCGGATGGGGTCGACATCTTCACGACGCCATTCACCCCGGACGGAACCGGGATTGACGGGCTGATCGACGACTTGATGGCCGCGTTTCGTTCCCCCAGTACCGGCAAGGGCTACGGGGCGACGATTGCCGACCTCAAGAAAGGCTTGCCTCTCGTTCTGCCGCACAAGCTGACTTCCTCCGCCGGTACCAGCGGCGGCACCGGAACCGGTGATGGTGGTGTGCCAGGCGGTACGTCGCCGCAGGGCACCTGCACGGCAGCCGGTCTGGAAGGCGACAACCCGTTGCTGGCTGCAGCCAGCCCGCTGACGAACGCACTGTGCCCGAATGCTTCCAAGGCTGCGAGCTTCGATCCGCAGGCCTGCTTCACCGAGGCTGCGAATCCCGGCACGTTCACGAACTTCGACCCGACCTCGATTTCGGGCGTCGGTTCGCTGGCTTCCAGTTTCTCGAGCTGTGATCCGAGCGGCGACCCGATGAGCTGCCTGACGGCGCTGACCGGTTCGCTGCAGAGTATTCCAGGCCTGCTTGCCGATCTGCCTGCCCAGTTCTCCAGCGCAATTCCTGGTGGCCTGACCTCAGGAAGCAATATTTGCAATGTGGGTGGATCCAGCGGCTTGCCTTTTGATCCGACGCAGCTTGCGAACCAGCTCCAGAACCTCGGTGGCCTCGCGGATGCAGCGAAGCAGGTGCCGGGGCTCGGTGCCCTGTTCGGCCAGATTGCTGGCGGCGGCGGTGGTGTTGGCGGCTTGCCGGTTGATCCGGCGCAGCTTCAGCAGATCGCCGGGCAATTGCAGAACGGCGACTTCAGCGGGCTGACGACGCAGGCGCAGGCCGTGTTGAACCAGATTCCGACGCTGGGGCCGGCTGTCGGCCAGCTGCTCGGGACGATCGCGGGCGCCGCATCGGCCTGCCAGTCGCAACCGGGGCCGGATTGCCTGTCTGGTGTGAGCGATCAGCTTGAGAGCTTCGCGGAAGTGTTGCAGCAGGTTCCGGGTCTGGGTGACGCCATCGCGGCGATCACGTCCGGCGGGGTTCCGGGCTTGCCGAGCGGCGGCACGGGCAGCGTTCCGGGGCTCGACCAGCTGCAGAGCGCGCTCGCCAATGTCCCGGGGCTGGGCGATGCCCTGAACCAGGGCCTGGCGGCGCTGGCCGGTGTTACGAACGGCGATACGCCGGATCCGGCCACGATTCTCGCGCTGTTCCAGAACGGTGCTTCACAGCTACAGAATATTCCAGGGCTCGGCACCTTCATCGGTGCGTTGTCCAGCGCGGCGTCCGGCGGCAATCCGCTGGAAGGCCTGCCGGGGGTTCCGAGCGGCAGCACGTTGCCGACGCTCCAGCAGATTCCCGGTGTCAGTGAGCTGATCGCTGCGTTCAGCGGCGGTACGGGTACCCTGAGTCTGGCCCAGCTTGAGCAGATCCCCGGGTTGGGTGCGCTGATCACGGCCGCCCAGAGTGCGGGTGGTGGAAGTCTTCCCGGAACCAGCCAGTTGCCGACGCTTTCGGGCCTCGACCCGCTGCTGGCCCTGTTCCAGGGCCTGCCGCTCCTGTCGAGCACGGGGGGCTGATCGACGGTTTGGCAGGAAGAACCCCGCTGCGGCGGGGTTCTTCCGTTTCGGGCGGCACGACCGGTACTGTAGAATGCTGCGCCTCGGAATCCGGCAACCCGGGGATCGAAGGGCTGCCAGGCTGCGGCCCATGCCTGTCGTGGCGTCTTTGCCGCCGAGTTGTCCCAAAGCCCCAGAGGCCCTGAACCGTTGACCGAACCAAGACGTATTCCAGACGCGGAGCATCACATCGCGCGCGACCGCATTTCTCCGAACGCGCTGCAGGTGCTGCGCGTGCTGCGCGACGCCGGTCACGAAGCCTATCTGGTCGGTGGCGGGGTCCGCGACCTCCTCGTGGGGTTGAAGCCGAAGGATTTCGACATCTCCACGAGTGCCCGCCCCGAACAGGTGCGGTCGCTGTTCCGCTCTGCGCGGCTGATCGGCCGCCGTTTCGTGATCACGCACGTGCGGATGGGCGGCGAGATCCTCGAAGTCACCACGTTCCGCGGCGCCGTGCGCGCCTCACAGCAACGCGACGAAACCGGCCGAATCCTGTCCGACAACATCTACGGTTCACTGGAAAGCGACGCCTTCCGCCGCGATTTCACGGTCAATGCCCTGTACTACGACCTGGATGACGAATCCGTACTGGACTACGCCGGTGGCATGCAAGACTTGCATGCGCGACGCCTGCGTCTGATCGGCGAGCCGGAGCTGCGCTACCGCGAAGACCCGGTGCGCATGCTGCGTGCAGTGCGGATCGCCGAAAAGCTGGACTTCGCCATCGACCCGTCCGCCGCACAACCCATTGTGCCGTTGGCGCCTCTGCTGGGCGAAGTGCCGGCGGCGCGGCTGTTCGAGGAAGTGCTGAAGCTGTTCATGAACCGCGATGCAGTGGCGAATTTCCAGGGCCTGCGCCAGCACGGATTGTTTCGCGTGCTGTTTCCGGACTCGGCCCGGGCGCTGGACGCGGATGCCGGCGCGGTGGCGTTGATCGAGCAGGCGCTGGCGAACACGGCACAGCGGGTGATCGATGGCCGCCCGGTGACGCCGGCATTCCTGTATGCCGCGCTGCTGTGGCCGGTGGTGGCGAAGCGTGCGGCACACCTGGCCGCCGTCGAAGGTTATCCGCCACTTCCCGCGCTGTCGCAGGCGGCCGATGAGGCGATTGCACGACAGGTGCCGCACACGGCGCTACCGCGGCGTTTCTCCATGCCGATGCGTGAAATTTGGCTGCTCCAGCCGCGTTTCGACGGGCGCCGCGGTGCCCGTGCGCAACGGTTGCTGGCGCATCCGCGCTTCCGCGCCGCCTACGACTTTCTGGAGCTGCGCGCCGCAACCTGCGAACCGATGCTGGCGCCGTTGGCCCAGTGGTGGACACAGGCCCAGCAGCAACCGGAAACCGCAGTGGGTGTGGACGAACCCGCAGCAGCGCCTGCGGCGGAGGAAGCCAGGCCCGCCCGCCGCCGTCGGCGCGGCGGGCGCGGGCGTCATCGCGGTGCGAAAGTGGCAGCCGATGGCGCGAACGACACGCCTGAAGATGGCGCGGAGGCGTAGGCCGTGAGCGAAAAGCCCTGGACGCCGGCGTGGATCGGGCTGGGTGCAAACCTGGGCTCGCCGGAACGCCAGGTGGCAACCGCAATCATCACGCTGGCGCAGGTGCCGGGCGTCAAGATGCTGCGCCGTTCGCGCTACTGGCGCAGCAAGGCGATCGGCCCGCAACCGCAGCCGGACTACTGCAATGCGGCGTGTGCGATCGAAACGCAGCTGGAGCCGGAAGCTCTGCTCAACGCGCTGCTGGACCTCGAGGATGCAGCGGGGCGGACGCGCACCCAGCGCTGGGGTCCGCGCGTGCTGGACCTCGACCTGCTTCACATGCAGGGCGTGCTGCGCGCCACCACGCGCCTGACCCTGCCGCACCCGCAGATTTCCCGCCGGGCCTTTGTGCTCGTCCCGCTGGCGGAGGTTGCGCCGCGGCTCGACATCCCCGGCGTTGGCGTGGTGGGCGAGCGGGCCGCAGACTGCGATCGCAGCGATCTGCGCCTGTGGCTGGCTTCCGCGCCGCCGCCAGCCCCGGCTACCACGGCGGATTCCATTGCGACGCCGACTTCGATTCCGGCCCCGGCAGACGGCCCGACCGATGGTGAAAGCTGATGCGCGCCGGTGCTACTATCCGCG
This sequence comes from Nevskiaceae bacterium, assembly GCA_004298465.1. Classification (GTDB taxonomy): domain Bacteria; phylum Pseudomonadota; class Gammaproteobacteria; order Nevskiales; family Nevskiaceae; genus SCRT01. Next base: position 246,256 of record SCRT01000004.1, read on the forward strand.
CCCACGTCGTTTTCGGAACCCGGCATGAGTGATCCCGCTTCTTCCGCACCCCGCACCCCAGCACCGCCGGCTGCTGCTGTCCAGGTTGCGGAACTGCGTCGCATGCGCGGAGCCGGGGAACGCATTGCGGCGCTGACGTGCTACGACGCGAGTTTCGCGATCATCGAAGACCGCGCCGGGGTGGACGTCATCCTCGTCGGCGACTCCCTCGGCATGGTGATGCAGGGGCGGGCAACGACCACGGCCGTCACCGTCGACCACATCGTCTACCACTGCCAATGCGTGGCGCCGCACCTCAAACGCGCGTTCCTCGTTGCCGACCTGCCGTTCCTGTCCTACGCCACGCCGGAGCGCGCACTGGCTTCGTCCCAGAGGCTGATGCAGGAAGCCGGCGCCCAGATGGTGAAGCTGGAAGGCAACCGTGACCAGGCCGAGATCGTCGAATACCTCGCCACGCGCGGCATTCCGGTGTGCGCGCATCTCGGTCTGCGGCCGCAGCTCATCCACAAGATGGGCCGCTTCCGGGTGCAGGGGCGCGACGCCGCAGCGGCTGCGGAAATGCGCCGTGATGCGAAAACCCTGCAGGATGCGGGTGCCGACCTCATGGTCCTGGAATGCATTCCGTCCTCGCTCGGCCGCGACATCACGGCGGAACTGGATATCCCCGTCATCGGCATCGGGGCAGGGCCGGACACCTCAGGCCAGATCCTCGTGCTGCAGGACATCCTGAATATTTCCCCGCAGGCCAGCGCTGGCCACACGGCGCGCTTCGTGCGGAATTTCATGTCCGGCGCGCCGGACATCCAGACGGCGCTGGAGCGTTATGTGGCGGCCGTGAAGGCCGGAACCTATCCTGCGCCAGAGCAGTGTTTCGGCGGCTGAAGTCCTGCTCGCCCCTTTCGTTCAAAAGCCATGCACGTCGTTCACCACCCTTCCGAGCTGGGCGCGATACTCGCGCCGTTGCGTGAATCCCGTCGCCGCATAGCGCTGGTGCCCACCATGGGCAACCTGCATGCCGGCCATCTGGCGCTGGTCGCGCGCGCGAAGCGTGAGGCGGAGGTTGTGGTGGTCAGCATTTTCGTCAACCCGCTGCAGTTCGGCGTCGGCGAGGACTTCGAACGCTATCCGCGCACGCTGGATGCGGATGTCGAGAAATTGCAGGCGGCGGGCGCCGATGTCGTATTCGCTCCGGCGGTTGCGGACATCTACCCGAACGGTTATCCCCCGACGACGCGCGTGCACGTTTCGGGCGACGTGTCCGCCTGTCTGGAAGGTGCGTTCCGCCCCGGCCACTTCGACGGCGTGGCGACGGTGGTGGCGATCCTGTTCAATTGCGTGCAGCCCGACGTCGCGATCTTCGGCGAGAAAGACTGGCAACAGCTGCAGATCATCCAGCGCATGGCGCAGGATCTCGGTTTCGGCATTGCAGTGCTCGGCGAGCCCATCGTGCGGGCGCCGGACGGGCTGGCGCTGAGCTCGCGCAACCAATACCTGTCCGCCGATGAACGCAAGACCGCTCCCCGGTTGCATGCGGCGCTGGCGGCAATCGCCCGGGAGCTTGTCGACGGCCGACGCGACTTCCACGAGCTGTGCCATGACCGCATTGCGCAGCTCACAGCAGTCGGCTTTTTGCCCCAGTACCTCGAGATCCGGCGCCCTGGCCTGGCCCCTTCGCAGCCTGCGGATACCGGGTTCAGCATCCTCGCCGCGGCCCTGCTCGGCAAGACGCGCTTGATCGACAACGTCCGCGTAACCCTTGCGCAACGCGATGGACAAACCGTGAGCGCCAAGCGGTAAGCGGCGAAAAGATGCAAGCAGGCAGGGCGCGGGTTGTTCGATGTTGTTTCGATCAGGAATTTCCAATCTTGAATCCCCGATCCTCCCGTCGGCAATACCTCACAGCTTTTCCTGCTGCTTGCTGGTCACCGCCGCCCGCGCAGCGTTTCGCTAGCCGCGTGCGAGCCGAACCGCTACAATGCCCGTCTGTTTTTGCTGGCTGGCAGCGGGCGCAACACTTCGGTCGATGATCCGGGCGGCCAGGAAGGTCGTCCGCTGTCGTGGAACAGGCCCCGAGAGGGCCTTTTTTGTTGGCGATGGTTTTGGCGATGATTTGAGAAACGGTGGCTTTGAGGCGTGAAGACGCACGACGAACTGGTGGCACTGATCGGGCCCGTGGTCACGGCGCTCGGCTGCGAGCTGTGGGCGGTTGAATACCACCCCGGCCAGCAGGAGAGCCTGTTGCGTGTCTATATCGACAAGGCTGATGGCGTGGATGTGGACGATTGCGAGCGGGTGTCGCGGGAAGTCGCCGCGATACTGGACGTCGAGGATCCGATCCCGGGCGCTTACCGCCTGGAGATCTCCTCGCCGGGGCTCGACCGCGTGCTGGTGGGGGCCGGGCATTTCGCGCGTTACGTGGGCCGGCAAGTCCGCGTCGAGCTGGTGGCGCCGATTGACGGGCAACGCCGTTTCCGGGGTGAGGTGCTGGACGTGGAAGCGACGGGTGTGCGGCTGCACACGCCCGGCGGTGACGTGCGCTTGCCGTGGGCGCAGATCGACAGAGCGCGGCTCGTGCCAGACATGGAAACTTCGAGGACCGGTTGATGAACAAGAACATCCTGCTGATGGCAGAAGTCGTCTCCAACGAGAAGGAGGTCGATCGGGAAATCGTGTTCCAGTCGCTGGAGGCGGCGCTGGCGTCCGCATCGCGCGAACATTACGGTGCCGACTGGGATGTCCGCGTGGCGATCGACCGCACCACCGGCGACTACCAGACGTTTCGCCGCTGGACGGTGGTGGACGACGAAGACCCGGAATTCCAGTCTTCAGTGCATCAGGTCCTGCTGGCCCGTGCGCAGATCGAGAAGCCCGATGTGCAACCCGGCGATATCATCGAGAAGCCGCTGGAGTCCGTGGACTTCGGCCGCATCGGTGCACAGAAGGCAAAACAGGTCATCTTCCAGCGCCTGCGCGATGCCGAGCGCGCGCGCACCGTCGAGCTCTACAAGGATCGCGTCGGTGAACTCCTGACCGGGCTCATCAAGCGCTTGGAGCGCGGCGCCGCGATCCTCGACCTCGGCAGCAACGTCGAGGCCGTCGTGCCGCGTGAGCACATGATCCCGCGTGAACCGGTGCGGCCGGGCGACCGCCTCAAGGGCTACCTGTTCGAGGTCGGGCCGCAGCCGCGCGGGCCGCAGCTGCTGATGTCCCGGACGCGGCCGGAATATCTCATCGAGCTGTTCAAGATCGAAGTGCCGGAAATCGCCCAGGGCCTTATCGAGATCAAGGGTGCGGCCCGCGATCCGGGCCTGCGTGCGAAGATCGCGGTACAGGCCAAGGACAAGCGTATCGACCCGGTCGGCGCCTGTGTCGGCATGCGCGGTTCGCGCGTGCAGAGCGTCTCCAACGAGCTGGCCGGCGAGCGCATCGACATCGTCCCGTGGAACGAGAATGTCGCGCAGTTCGTCATCAACGCGATGTCGCCGGCGGAAGTCGAGTCGATCGTCGTGGATGAGGAGGCGCATGCGATGTCGATCGCCGTGGCCGAGGAAAAACTGGCGCAGGCCATCGGCCGCGGTGGGCAGAACGTGCGGCTGGCGTCGGAGTTGACGGGCTGGACGCTGAACGTGATGACGGCCGAGGAGGCCGAGGCGAACAAGGAGCAAGAGACCGAGTCGCTCGTCAAGCTGTTCCAGGATCAGCTCGACGTGGATGCGGACATCGCCCACATCCTCGTGCAGGAAGGTTTCACCTCGTTGGAGGAAATCGCCTACGTGCCGGAAGAGGAACTGCACTCGATCGCGGAATTCGACGAGCAGGTGATCGAAGAACTGCGGCGTCGATCGCGCGATGTTCTCCTCAACAAGGCGCTGGTCACGGCCGAGCGCGCTGCAGCGGTGAAGCCGGCGGACGATCTGGTAGCGCTGGTCGGCGATGAGGCCCTGGCCTACAAGCTGGCAGCAGCCGGCGTCGTCACGCGCGAGGATCTCGGAGATCTGGCAACGGACGAGTTGCTGGAGATCGCGCCGATGGACGAAGCGCATGCGGCGGATCTCATCATGCAGGCCCGGGGGCTGGCGGCGCCCTCTGGCGAGCAGGCCTGACCGGCAGCGCATCGGTATCGCCTAGCGCAGTTCTCCATTTCAATTTGCGGCAAGCGCTTTGCGCAGTCGCCACGAGGTACGCATCATGAGCACACAATCCGTTCAAGAGCTGGCGAAGGAGCTGCATAAGTCTGTCCCGGAGATGGTGGCCCAGTTGCGTGAAGCGGGTGTCGCAGTGGCGGGCCCGGAGGCGAATATCGAGGCGGCGGACAAGGTCCGGTTGCTGAACTTCCTGCGGGCACAGACGCCCTTGGAGGCACCGGTCGCAAAGGTGGGCGGCCCCCACCGGATCACGCTCAAGCGCAAGGAAACCTCCGAGCTGAAGCTCAGCCAGCGTCGGGGTGTGGCCACCCGGACCGTCAGCGTCGAGGTCCGCAAGCGGCGGACCTACGTGAACAAGACGGCAGTCGCGAAGGCGGTGGAGGAGCAGGCCCATGTCGAGGCCGACCAGGAGCGCGTCGCACTCGAGGCCGCGACCCAGGCCGAGGAGGCGCGTGAGGCGGCCGCACGCGAGGCCGCGGAAGCGGAGGCCCGTCGCCAGCAGGAAGAGGCCGAGCGCAAGCAGCGCGAGGAAGAAGAGACGCGCAAGAAAGCGGAGGCCGCAGCCGCCGAGCAGGCGAAGGCGGTTGAGCAGGAACATCTCCAGAACGATCCGATCTACCGCGCCCACAAGGAAGCCGAGGCGGCGCGCCTGCGTGCCGAGGAAAACCTGCGGCGCAATGCGAAAGTCATCGCCCACCCGCCGGCCCCGACGCCGACGCCGGCAGGCGGTCGCCGCAGCGACCGTTCCCGTGACGCCGCCCGAGGACAGCGCAAGGAATTGCACCTCGCGGAAGGCCATGCGGCACGGCGCGGCCGGAAAGGCAAGCGGCGCGCAGCGGCGATCCACGTCGAGAACGCCCATACGTTCGAGCGTCCGACCGCGCCCGTGGTGCACGACGTCGAGGTGCCGGAAGCCATTACCGTTGGTGAACTGGCCGGCCGCATGGCCGTCAAGGCGACGGATCTCATCAAGGTCATGATGAAGAATGGCGTCATGGCCACCATCAATCAGATACTCGACCAGGATACGGCGGTGCTGATGGTCGAGGAGATGGGCCATAACCCCATCACCGTCAGCGAACGCGACGTCGAGAACCGGCTGATCGAGGAGATCGTCGGCGGGGCCACCACCGACGAGGCCCCCCGTCCCCCCGTGGTCACGATCATGGGCCACGTCGATCACGGCAAGACCTCGCTGCTCGACTACGTCCGCAAGACACACGTCGCCTCCGGCGAGGCCGGCGGCATCACGCAGCACATCGGCGCCTACCACGTGCAGACGCCAAAGGGCATCATCACCTTCCTCGACACGCCGGGACATGCAGCGTTCACCCGCATGCGTGCCCGCGGGGCGCAGATGACCGATATCGTGATCCTCGTCGTGGCTGCGGATGATGGGGTGATGCCGCAGACGCGCGAGGCCATCCAGCATGCCAAGGCTGCAGGGGCTCCGATCGTGGTGGCGATCACGAAGATCGACAAGCCGGAAGCAGACCTCGACCACGTGAAGTCCGACCTGGCGAAGGAGGAAGTGGTCGCCGAGGACTGGGGCGGCGAATACCAGATGGTGGGTGTGTCTTCGCGGACCGGCGAAGGCATCCCGGAACTCCTCGATGCCGTCCTCGTGCAGGCCGAATTGCTGGAGCTGAGAGCTCCTGTGGATGGGCCGGCGCGCGGCACGATCGTCGAAGCATCGATCGAAAAGGGCCGGGGCCCGGTGGCCACCGTGCTGGTCGGTGGCGGCATCCTGCGGCGCGGCGACATCATCCTCAGTGGTTCGCACTTCGGACGCGTGCGCGCCATGTTCGACGAAGCCGGCAACACCGTTGATGCCGCGGGTCCGTCGATCCCGGTGGCGGTACTCGGCCTGTCTGGTGCGCCGGATGCCGGTGATGATGTCGTGGTCGTGAACGATGAGCGCAAGGCGCGTGAACTGGCCAAGCTGCGCGAGACGCGCGAGCGTGAGGCGAAACTGGCCAAGACTGCCGCCGTGCGCATGGAACAGGTCTTCGAGCGTATGGACGAGGGGGCAGGCAAGTCGCTCAACCTGCTCATCAAGGCCGACGTGCAGGGCAGCGCCGAAGCGCTTGCCGAGTCGCTGAGCAAGCTGCCGAGTGAAGAGGTCAAGATCAACATCATCGCGTCCGGCATCGGCGGCATCAGCGAATCGGACGTCGACCTCGCCATGGCGTCGCAGGCCAGCATCATCGGCTTCAACGTGCGTGCCGACTCCGTGGCGCGCCGACGTATCCAGGATACCGGCGTGGACGTGCGCTACTACAGCGTCATCTACGACGCGATCGACGACGTGGCGGATGCCGTTTCCGGCCTGCTCGGCACCGAGACGCGCGAGCAGATCGTCGGTACGGCGGAAGTTCGTGATGTGTTCCGCTCCTCTGCCTTTGGTGCGGTGGCGGGCTGCCTGGTGCAGGATGGCGAGGTGCGGCGAGGCTTGCCGATCCGTGTGCTGCGCAACAACACCGTCATCTACGAAGGTGAGCTGGAATCGTTGCGGCGCTTCAAGGACGACGTGTCGAAAGTCGAGGCCGGCACCGAATGTGGCATCGCGGTCAAGAACTACAACGACGTCAAGCCGGGCGACCAGATCGAGTGTTTCGATCGCATCGAAGTCAAGCGCAAGGTCAAGACCGAAGCGTGATGACAGGAGCATGACCTGTGCCGCGTGAATATTCGCGTACCCTGCGCATCGACTCCCAGCTTCAGCGCGAGCTGGCCGACCTCGTGCGGCGCGAGTTGTCGGACCCGCGCGTGGCTGGCATCACGATCACGCGGGTGGATGTGTCGCCCGACCTGCGCAACGCCACTGTGCGGGTCAGCAAGCTGGGCGATGACGCGGCAGTGGCGGCGGCGGTCAAGGCGCTGGGGCGGGCGGCTCCGCGGCTGCGCCATTTTCTGGGTGGGCGCCTGCGGCTGCGGCTGATTCCGGAGTTGCGCTTTGCACCGGACAACGCATTGCGTGAAGGCGACCGCGTGGTCGACCTGATTCGCTCGGCGGTACGGGCCGACAAGCAGGCGCACGGTGACCCAGCGGATACCGATGCACCGGAATGAACCGCCCTCGACGTGAGGTGCGTGCGGTCCACGGTGTGTTGTTGCTCGACAAGCCGCTGGGCTTGACTTCCAATGCCGCACTGCAGCGCGTCAAGCGTGTCTTCCACGCCGCGAAGGCCGGGCATACCGGCAGCCTGGACCCGCTGGCGACCGGTGTGCTGCCGATCTGTCTCGGCAACGCGACCCGCCTTGCGGGATACCTGCTGGATGCCGACAAACGCTACCGCGCAACCGTCCGGCTGGGGGTGAAGACCACGACCGGGGATGCCGAGGGCAGCCCGGTGGCGCATTCGGATCCTTCAACGCTCACGTTGGCGGCGCTGCAGGCCGCCGCCGCACGCCTGACTGGCGCGCAAACGCAGATTCCGCCGATGTATTCCGCACTGAAGCATCATGGGCAGCCGCTCTACGCGCTTGCCCGCCAGGGGCTGGAAGTGGAGCGCGCCGCGCGCGACATCCGTATCGATGAGCTGCGCGTCCTGACCCTGGATGCCGTCGAGTTCAGTTTCGAGGTCCGCTGCTCAAAGGGGACGTATGTACGGACACTGGCGGAAGACTGGCTGGCGGCGGTCGGTCAGTGCGGGCATCTCGTTGCCCTGCGGCGCACGGCGCTGGGGGATTTCGACGAGCGCACGCTCACGACGCTGGATGCCCTCGAACAGCTGCCGGACGCTGCGGCCCGCGACGCCTTGTTGCATCCGATTGCGGCCCTGCTGGCGGACTGGCCACAAGTCGTGGCCGATGCGGCGCAAGCCGCGCGCCTTGAACACGGCCAACCCATCAGGTTCGAGGGCGCGCCCGCGGCTGGTCGGGTTGCGGTGTTTACAGCGGGTGGGCAGGCACTGTGTCTGGCGCAGGTGGATGCGGAAGGGTGGGTGGCGCCGTCCCGCTGGCTGGCCCAAGCGACGGTTGCATGAGTCGACCCGACAATGGCTTCGTGCCAGGCACTAGGCGGCACGGATGGAGTGGTGTAAGCTTGCCAGCTTCAAGCTGCAGCTTCGGGTTGCGCCGCGTTCCGACGGCGCGTCCGCAGCATGGTGCCAGGTGAGCCGGGAAGCGCCGCGTCGCCCTGGTTCTTTTGAGAATGCATGCCGCCGTAATCGGCAGTAACACAAGGTAACGATCGATGTCGAAAGAGAAGTATGAGCGCAAGAAGCCGCACGTAAACGTGGGGACGATTGGGCACGTGGACCATGGCAAGACGACGCTGACGGCGGCGTTGACGGTGACGC
>SCRT01000005.1 GCA_004298465.1 Nevskiaceae bacterium
ACGACGTGCCGGCCCCGGCTGTCGCGGCGCCAGTGCCCCGCCCCGCCACCCGCAAGCCGACCCCCGCCCTGCACAGCGTGTCGCGCCCGGCCCACAAACCTGCCCCACGCCCCGCCGCCCGTGCGCCGCTGCCGCCCACCGGGACCGATGACCAGTGGACGGAATTCTGAAATTGATTGCTCCCGCCGCCTTCCCTCTCCAGGCAAGCCCGTGACATGAGTGCGTCCGCCGCGGAAGCCATCAGCCCGAACGAGCGTCCGTTCCTCTATACGGACGCCGACTTCGAGCGCGTGCGCAAGCTGATCCACGCGCACGCCGGCATCTCGCTGGCCGACAGCAAACGCGACATGGTGTACAGCCGCCTGAGCCGCCGCCTGCGCGCCACCAACATCGGCAGCTTCCGGGATTACCTGGACCGGCTGGAGGCGGGCAGCGGCGACGACTGGCAGGAATTCACGAATACCCTGACCACGAACCTCACATCCTTCTTCCGTGAGGCCCACCACTTCGATGCCCTGTACAAGCATCTGCAGGCGCAGCCGCGCGGGGCGAAGCCGCTGCTGATCTGGTGTGCCGCCGCCTCCACCGGGGAAGAACCCTATTCCCTCGCCATCATCGCCTGCGAAGCCTTCGACAGCGATACGCCGCCGGTGCGCATCCTCGCCACCGACATCGACACCAACGTCCTCCAGCAGGGCGAGCGCGGCGTCTACACCGAGGAACGCATCGAGGAGCTTTCCACCGCCCGCAAGCAGCGCTTCTTCCAGCGCGGCAGCGGCGCGAACGCCGGCCTGTGCCGCGTGCGCGAACCGCTGCGGCGGCTCATCACGTTCCGGCCGCTGAACCTGCTGGATGAAAGGTGGCCGATGCACGGGCCGTTCACCGCCATCTTCTGCCGCAACGTGATGATCTATTTCGACAAGCCGACGCAATACCGGATCCTGCAACGCGCCGTGCCGTTGCTGGCCAGGGACGGGCTGTTCTTCGCCGGCCATTCGGAAAGCTTCTTCCACGCTGCCGATCTCGTCGTGCCCTGCGGGCACACGATATATCGCCCCGCGCCGGTGCGCTGCACATGAACGCCGTCGCCACCCCAGTCGGTGGGTCCATCCAGGGCAGCTACTACGATCCGCGTTTCCAGTCCGCGGCGTTGAAGATCCTGCCCGGCGAATACCGCGTCGACGACCGCGACGTGATGCTGGTGACGGTACTCGGCTCGTGCGTGGCCGCCTGCCTGTACGATCCGTTGCGACGCATCGGCGGCATGAACCATTTCATGCTGCCCGATTCGCGCTCCGACGACGCGAACGGTTCAACGCGCTATGGGGCCTACGCCATGGAAATGCTCATCAATGACCTGCTCAAGCGCGGCGCCGCCCGGAGCCGCCTGCAGGCCAAGCTGTTCGGGGGTGGCGCCGTTTTGCCGGGCCTGAAGACCACGAACATCGGCGAACAGAACGCGGCTTTCGCGCTGCACTACATGGCCGAGGAAAATATTCCGGTGCTCGGCCAGGACCTTGGCGACATCTGCCCGCGCCGGGTGCATTACTTCCCCGCCAGCGGCCGGGTGATGGTCAAACGCCTGCCGGTCGCCGAACGACGCAACGTCGCGGCCATCGAATCCTCCTACCAGCAGCAGCTCATCCGGGCACCGGCGGCTGGCTCCGTGGAGTTGTTCTGATGGACGCCGCAGACGCCGCCCGCCCGATCCGTGTGCTCGTCATCGACGACTCGGCGCTGATGCGCCAGCTCATCACCGAGCTGCTGTCCACCGGGCACGATATCCGCGTCGTTGGCGCCGCGCCCGACCCCTACGCCGCCCGCACTCTCATCAAGCAGCTCAACCCGGATGTCTTGACGCTGGACGTGGAGATGCCGCGCATGGACGGCCTCACGTTCCTCGAAAACCTCATGCGCCTGCACCCGATGCCGGTCGTGATGCTGTCCTCGCTCACTGAGCGTGGCGCAGAAGTGACGCTGCAGGCGCTGGAACTCGGTGCCATCGACTTCATCAACAAGCCCCACATCGACGTCGTCCACGGTTTCAACGAGATTGCCGCGGAAATCGTCGAGAAAGTCCGCACTGCTGCCGCCACCCGGCCACGCCAACGCCTGCCACGACCCGCGCCCCCCGCCACAGCGCCGCGCGCCGCGGGCTACCGGCTCACGCACGGGCTGATCGCCATCGGCGCTTCCACCGGCGGGACGGAAGCTATCCGCGAAGTGCTGTCCGCCATGCCGCCGGACTCTCCCGCCGTGGTCATCACCCAGCACATCCCGCCGGCGTTTTCTGGCCCCTTCGCCCAGCGGCTGGATCGCAACAGCACCATGCATGTCGTGGAAGCGACAGACAACGCCGCCCTCCTCCCTGGCCATGCCTACGTTGCGCCCGGCGGCCGCCATCTGCGCGTCGTGCGCGACGGCGCACGCTTTCGCTGCAAGCTGGGCGACGACGAGCCGGTGAACCGCCACAAACCCAGCGTCGACGTGATGTTCGACTCGGTGGCCCGTGCCGCCGGTGCCAACTGCGCCGCCGCCCTGCTCACTGGCATGGGCGATGACGGCGCGCGCGGCCTGTTGCGCCTGCGCGAAGCTGGGGCGGAAACCTTCGTGCAGGACGAGGCCACCAGTGTGGTGTGGGGCATGCCGGGCGTGGCCTGGCGCCTCGGAGCGGCGGAACACGCATTGCCTCTGAGCGAAGTGGCCGATCGCCTCGTTTCAAGCAGCCACCTGTCCACCCGGCCCTCAATTTTTTCGCCCGGAAGCCGAAACCAAGAGTAAAGGAGACACCATGAAAACCTTCACGAACCCAGTGATCTATGCCCTGCTTCCGGCGCTCGTACCCGTCGTTCTCGGCGCCTTGCTGGTCACTGGCGTGCCCGTGGTATGGGCCTATGCCGGAACCGCCATCGCGGCCTTGGTCAGCGCTGGCATTGTGTTCTTCACGGTGCGCGCCCGGCAAGCCGCTGATGCTGCCGCTGCGGGACCAGACCTCGGCAGCCTGCGTGGCGCGCTGGAACCGGAGTTCACCAGCATCGGCGAGGAAACCGGGCGCGTCCGTACCCTGATCGGCGACGCCGTCCGCACGCTCGCCGCGAGCTTCGAGGCCATCAGCGGCCAGGCCCAGCGCCAGTCCGCGATGGCCCGCGACGTCGTCACCCAGGGCGACGGGCCGAACGGCCGCGACGTGCGCAAGGTCACGCGCAGCGCAACGACGCTGATGGAAAAACTCGTCGATGCCCTGCAGCAGGTATCGAAACAGAACGCCGCATCGCTCCAGAACATCGACGAAATGGTACAGAGCCTGGATGCCATCTTCACCATCCTGGAAGACGTGAAAGTCATTGCCGACCAGACCAACCTGCTGGCCCTCAACGCCGCCATCGAGGCCGCACGCGCCGGCGAAGCCGGACGCGGCTTCGCGGTGGTCGCCGATGAAGTGCGCAACCTCTCGCAACGGTCGAACACGCTCAACGCCCAGATCCGCGGACGTGTGGAATCCGCCCGTTCAGCCGTCGCCAAGGTGCGTGAAACCGTCACCCAGATGGCGGAACGCGACAACGCCACCAGCACCGAAGCGCAGCAGCAGGCGCGCGGGCTGTTCGATCAGGTGGACCAAATGAACAACGCCCTTGCCGACGCCCTGGTCGACATCACGACATCGAGCGAGCAGATCGGCAAGGCGGCAGCCGATGCCGTGCGCTCCCTGCAGTTCGAGGACATCGCCTCACAGGCTCTGACTACCGCAGACCGCCACCTGGAACGCGCGGACAAGGTTCTGGATGCAGCGGCAGAAACCGTACCCGCACCTCGCGCGCACATACCCACGGCACGACCGGCAAGCACCCTCGTTCCCCCGGCAACCGAAACGCCGTATGCTTCCGCATCGGTCACCCCGCTGCGCCCACGGTCACCCGCCCCTGCTGCGGCCGCTCCCGCCCCGGTTCCAAAACCCGTCGCACAGCAGTCGATGGCAGCAGGCAGCGTGGATCTGTTCTAAGGAAACTCTGAATAACCTGCTGCGCTCGACATCTCGCGCGAGGGCGGTGCTCGAAATCCTCATGTACCCCCACGTGCACTCCGGTTCCTGCGCTCCGTCCTCGCGCGACCTGTCTTCGCTCGCGACGGTTATTCAGAGTTTCCCTAAGGATTCACAGGATCACGGCCGCCGCGGACAAGCATCCGGCAGCTGTTTCCCTGGTCCATTACCTCGGCAAACAACCTTCGGCCCCTCTGGAGGAGGAAAATCTTTGCCGCCATATCGGCAGCCGTAGTGGACCAGCGGCAGCAAAACCCGGCTGCCCGCTCCCGCCACCCTGCAGCCGCGCAGCGAATCGCAGGGTCTATGGCTGGGTTAACTGCCATATGTCAGGCATGAATCCTGCGGCTCACCGCAAGCCGGCAGAATGACGGTGTCGTGAGGCGGGAGCGGCGCGCGGCAAGTGGCCGGGAATACTGTATCGCAACGAGTCGTCGGCAGGTCGACTCCTGTAGATTATTGTATCTAAACAGATTCCCACATCGCACGCCTGTAATCGCACGCGTTTCCGTAGGAGCGAGCCTGCTCGCGACCAACACAGCTTAGAAGTGGAAAACGGCGAGCCGCTGCAGTGCACTCACACACGCCTGGCAACTACCCCGTCCGCCTTCGGTATGCAAACGGACGGGGTGATTGCAAGTACGGCAGGGCAGAGCGACCAGCGGTGAGCAGCAATCAGCCCGCGGCGCGTGCCTCCAGCGCCGCGACAGCCGGCAATTTCTTGCCTTCGAGGAACTCCAGAAACGCCCCACCGCCGGTAGAGACATAGCCGATACGATCTGCGATACCGAACTTGTCGATGGCGGCCAGCGTATCGCCACCACCCGCGACAGAAAAAGCGTTGCTGTCGGCGATCGCCAGCGCGAGGTCGCGCGTGCCGTCGGCAAAGCTGTCGTATTCGAACACGCCGACCGGGCCGTTCCACACGATCGTGCCACAGTCTTTCAGCAGCGACCGCAGCCGTGCGCGGCTGCGTGGACCGATGTCGAGGATCATCTGATCGGCATCGACGTTGTCCACGTCGCGCCGTTCGGCACGTGCCTCGGCGGAAAAGTCCAGCGCCACCACGACGTCTTCCGGCAGCGGAATGTCGCCGCCGCGCGCGTGGATCTTGTCGAGGATGCGGCGGGCCACATCCAGCATGTCAGGCTCGTACAGGGACTTGCCGACCCGATGCCCGACCGCCGCCAGGAAGGTATTGGCGATGCCGCCACCAACGATGATCTGGTCCGCGACGTCGGCGAGGTTGTCGAGCAGTTCCAGCTTCGTGGAAACCTTGCTGCCACCGACCACGACTGCCAGCGGGTGCTTGGGCGACGTCAACGCGCGGCCCAGGGCATCCAGCTCCGCGCTCAGCAGCGGGCCGGCGCAGGCGATCGGCGCGAACTTCGCTACGCCGTGCGTGGACGCTTGCGCGCGATGGGCCGTGCCGAATGCATCCATGACGTAGATGTCGCACAGCGCCGCCATGCGCCTGGCCAGCGCTTCGTCGTCCTTCTTCTCGCCCTTCAGGAAACGCGTGTTTTCGCCGACGACGATCTGGCCAGGCGCCAGCTGCACGCCGTCGATCCAGTTCGTTATCACCGGCGCCGAACGGCCAAGGGCCTCGCACAGCCACGCCGCCACAAGGGTCAGTGAATGTTCAGGATCGAAGCGCCCTTCCTCGGGCCGGCCGAGGTGCGAAGTCACCAGCACCGAGGCGCCGCGCTCCAGCGCCAGCTTCAGCGTCGGCACGGAAGCACGCAGGCGCGCGTCGGAAGTAATGCGCCCCATGTGCATCGGGACGTTCAGGTCCTGGCGGATCAGCAGGCGTTTGCCGGCCAGATCCAGGTCGGTCATGCGGAGGAAGGGCATGGGTGGGAAAGTGAGGAGTTGAGGGTGAGGCGTGAGGGGGAGAAGCGAAAAACCTTTCCTAGCGGGCTGCGACCATGGCTTTCATGGTATCCAGCATGCGGCAGGAGAAGCCCCATTCGTTGTCGTACCAGCCGGCAACTGACACCTGCCGGCCGACTTGCTTCGTCAACCCGGTGTCGTAGGTGCACGACGCCGTGCTGTGGTTGAAGTCGATGGACACCAGCGGCTCGTCGCACACTTCGAGAATGCCCTTCAGGGCATCGGACGCGGCCGCCGCGCGCATGATGGAGTGGATTTCGTCCACACCCGTTTCACGCTTGGCGACGAACGTCAGTTCGACGAGCGACACGTTGATGGTCGGCACGCGTACGGCGTAGCCATCCAGCTTGCCGGCGAGCTCCGGCAGCACCAGCCCGACGGATTTCGCCGCGCCGGTCTTGGTGGGAATCTGCGACATGGTGGCGGCACGCGCGCGGCGCAGGTCCTTGTGGTGCACGTCCGTGAGCACCTGGTCGTTCGTGTAGGAATGGATCGTGAGCATCACGCCGCTTTCGATGCCGACGCTGTTGCTGAGCACCATGGCCATCGGCGCCAGGCAGTTCGTGGTGCAAGAAGCGTTGGAGACGATGTCGTCGGCCGCCGTCAGGATGTCGTGATTGACACCGTAGACGATGGTCTTGACGTCCGAACCCGCGGGTGCAGACACCAGCACCTTCTTCGCGCCAGCCTGCAGGTGCTTGCCAGCGGATTCGCGCGTGCGAAACGCGCCGGTACACTCCAGCACCACGTCGACGCCGAGTTCCTTCCACGGCAGCTTCGCCGGGTCGTTTTCCATGAACGTGCGGATGCGGTCGCCGTTGACGATCATGTCGCTGCCATCGACCTCGACCGTGCCGCGGAAGTGGCCGTGCACCGTGTCATGGCGCGTCAGGTGCACGTTTTCCAGCAGCGAGCCACGCATGTTCACCGCCACGACCTTCAGCCCTTCGTAGCCGCCTTCATAGCAGGCGCGCAGCACATTGCGTCCGATGCGGCCATACCCATTGATTGCAATCTTCGTGACCATCGCCATTCCCTGGTTCGGTATTTCGAAAACAAGACCCCGTGCTCCGGGCACGCAGTTTACCCGGCCCCGCAAGCGCCGGGATCAGTCCCCAAAGCCCAGCAGCTTGAAGTTGATCGCGAGCTGAAAGACGAACTCCGAGGCATCGGGCATGAAATCGGCCGGCATCGGCGGCAACTTGCCAATGCGGTAAAACACTTCCTGCGCCTCGCGGTCCAGCGAATCCGTGCCCGAGCTGTCCACCAGCCGAACGCTGATGAGCGTTCCATCGCGCTGCATGCGCACGCGCACAGTCGGCGAACCCTCGCGCCCCTGGCGACGCGCGATCGGCGGATAGCGCAGGTTGTTGCGGATCGCGGCTTCGAGCTTGCGGTGGAAATCGTCGGAGACCTTGTGCGAAACAGCGCCGGAAGGCTGCGCGGGCGGCCGCGCCTGCGGCGCCACGGGCATCTTGGGCTGCGGAATCGGCAGTGTCTTTTCAGGTGGCTTTAGCAGCGCCTTGGGTGTCGACGGCGCAGCGGGGGCGGCCGTGGTCGCCACCGGCGGGGGGATCTTCGGCGGCAGCGGCGCCAGCTTCGGCGGCGGCTGAAGCGGTGGCGTGGTCTGCTGCCGGGGCTGCGCCATGAGCTGGGGCGCCGTCATGGCCGACAGATCCAGCAACACCGGATGCGGCGGCGGGGGCGGCGCAACAGCGGTGCCGTGCACGAAGAAGATGACGACCGCCACCAGCACGGCATGCAGGCATATGGATACCGCTGCCCCAAGCCCGAGCGGCTGCCGGGCCCGGTTCCACACGCCACTCAACCCGGAGGAATCCAGCTCCATGTCGACGAAACGACTACTCGGCACGCGACACCAGAGACACTTTGTAGAACCCCGACGCACCGACCAGCTTCAGCAGGTTCACGACCTTGCCGTAGGGGATCGCCTTGTCGGCCCTGACGTACACGGTGTTGTCTGGAACTTCTTCCGACAGCTTGTGCAGGCTCTGCACGAAGTCCGCGTACGGCACCGGCGCGGAGTTGATGTAGTAATTGTCGTTGACGTCCATCGACACGATCACCGGGTCCGGTGGCTTGCCCATGTCGCTGAGCGTGGCCTTGGGCAATGTCAGCGGCAGTTGCGACATCATCAGCGGCGCGGTGATGATGAAGATCACGAGCAGCACCAGCATCACATCGACGAACGGCGTGACGTTGATGTCGGAGACAGGTGACATCTCATCACCGTCGCCGCCCAGCACCGGCATCGACATGCGTCAGCCTCCCGGAACCAGGCGCTTGGCAAGCTGGCCCGCGTAAAGCCCGATGGCGGTTCCGACCCGCCCTGAATACTGCCCGATGTCGGTTGCGAACTTGTTGTAGGCCATGACCGCGGGGATCGCCGCGACCAGGCCGATGGCCGTGGCAATCAGCGCTTCGGCAATGCCCGGCGCAACGGTGGACAGGCTGGTGTCGTGCGTGGCGCCGATGCCGATGAACGTGTTCATGATGCCCCACACGGTGCCGAACAGGCCGATGAAGGGCGCGGCGGAACCTACGGTCGCCAGGAACGGTAGACGGCGCTTCAGGCGCCGGACTTCCGTCGACAACTTCAGGCGCATGACGTACTCGATGCGTTCGCGCGCTTCTCCGAGCCCCTCATTGTCACGCTCGCCGGGGCCAGCCCGCCATTCCTCACTGCCCGCCGACACGACCTGGGCCACGGGGTGCGAATCCTCGTAGTGCATCAGGGCCTCCACGCCGCCCGTTGCCAGTGCCTTTTCGAGCTTGCGCGCTGCTGCGTTGGCCGCCGAGATCTCGATCAGCTTCTCGATGATCACCGCCCAGCACCAGATCGAGAAGAACACCAGGATGAGCAGGATGACCTTGACGACCGGGTCGGCCGTCATCACCAGACCCTGGATGGAGAAATCGACTGCATGTCCCGCCGCCGGAAGCGGTGCGGACAGGGCCGGGATCAGACTCGCTAGCGCCACGGGAACCTCTCGCAAAGTATTGGCATCCACACCGGTTGCGCGCGTCTGGAGCACGGCCGCCAGGCCGGTGGATGTCATCGGAAAGTCAGAAGGACAACAAGGTGCGGATGATAATACATCTCAATTGAGCCCGACAGCGCGTCGCGACAATTTGCCGCACCCGGTGCTCGCCTCAGACCTGCAGCAAGGCGTGCACGCGTCGTTCGACTTCCTCCGATGTGTAGCCGAACAGCGCCATCACCTGCGGGCCGGGCGCGGATTCGCCAAAACGCTCGATGCTGAGTACGTCGCCGTCACAACCCACGAATTCGCGCCAGCCGACGCCGACCCCGGCCTCTACCGCCAGCCGTGCCGTGACCGCCTTGGGCAGCACCTGCTCACGCCATGCCGCATCCTGCGCGCGGAAGATTTCCACGCATGGCATCGACACCACGCGCACCGGCGTCCCGTTCGCACCCAGCGCGGTGGCGGCCTCGACGCACAGCCCGACTTCCGACCCCGTCGCGATCAGGATCGCACGCGGTGCAGCCTGTGGTTCAAACACGACGTAGCCCCCCCGCGCCACGTCCGTTGCGCTCGCGGCCGTGTGCAGCTGCTGCGGCAGGTTCTGGCGCGACAGGATGAGCGCGCTGGGGCCGTTGCGCCGCTCGATGGCGGCACGCCACGCGACGGCGGTTTCAAAGGCGTCCGCCGGCCGCCACAGGTTCAGGTTCGGAATCAGCCGCAGCGCCGCCAGGTGTTCGACCGGCTGGTGCGTCGGGCCGTCCTCGCCCAGCCCGACGGAATCGTGGCTGTAGACAAAGATCGAGCCGCAGCCCATGAGCGCCGCGACGCGCACCGCGTTGCGCGCATAGTCGGAAAACACCAGAAACGTGCCGCCGTAGGGAATCAGCCCACCGTGCAGCGTCATGCCGTTGAGCGCGCCGGACATGCCGAATTCACGCACACCCCAGGAAAGGTAGTTGCCGCCGGCCGCGCCCGGATGCACTGGAACGTCGCCTTTCCAGTCCGTGTTGTTCGAGCCGGTGAGGTCGGCCGAACCGCCGAACAGTTCCGGCAACGACGGCGCCAGCGCGTTGAGCACGGCCTGCGAGGACTTGCGTGTGGCCTGCGGCTTGCCACCTGCTGCCAGCGTCGCCAGCAAACCCTCGATTTTCGCTTGCCATCCCGCCGGCAGCTCGCCCCGCACCCGGCGTCGCAGTTCCGCTGCCTGTGTCGGGTAGTGCTCGGCGTAGCGGCCGAGAAGGTCGGTCCACGCTGCCTCGCGCGCACGCCCACTGTCGCGCGCATTCCAGCCATCGTAGATTTCCGGCGGAATCTCGAACGGCCCGTACTTCCAACCCAATTTTTGGCGTGCCTTGGCGATTTCTTCCGCGCCCAGCGCCGCACCATGGACTTTCGCCGTGCCCTGCATCGTGGGCGCGCCGAAGCCGATCACCGTCTTGCACTGGATCAGCGTCGGCCGCGCATCCTGGGCCAGCGCGGTCTTGATAGCGGTGTCGATCTCGGCCGGATCGTGGCCGTCGACGTTGCGGATTACCTGCCAGCCATAGGCTTCGAAGCGCGCCGGTGTGTCGTCGCGGAACCAGCCTTTCACCTCGCCGTCGATGGAAATGCCGTTGTCGTCGTAGAACATCACGAGCTTGCCGAGCCCCAGCGTGCCGGCGATCGACGCCGCTTCGTGGCTGATGCCTTCCATGAGGCAGCCATCGCCGCAGAACACCCAGGTGTGGTGGTCGACGACCGGGAAACCGTCGCGGTTGAACTCCGCAGCCAGCACACGTTCTGCGAGCGCCATGCCCACGGCGTTGGAAATACCTTGCCCGAGCGGGCCGGTCGTCGTTTCCACGCCCGGCGTGATGCCATATTCCGGATGGCCGGGGGTCTTGGAATGCAGTTGCCGGAAATTCCTGAGCTCCGCCAACGGCAGGTCGTAGCCCGCCAGATGCAGGCAAGCGTAGAGCAGCATGGAGCCATGTCCGTTGGACACGACGAAGCGGTCGCGGTTGAACCACCGCGGATTCGCCGGATTGTGGGACAGGTGGGTGTTCCACAGCACTTCCGCGATATCGGCCATGCCCATCGGCATGCCGGGATGGCCGGAATTCGCCTGTTGTACGGCATCCATCGCCAGTGCGCGAATCGCGTTGGCAAGCTCGAAACGGGTGGGCATGGCAATACTCCAAAGGGTTTCGGCATTGTCCGGCGTGGCTGCCATGCCACGCAAGCCGCCCCAGCGCGAGCGGCCCGCTTCGTCCTTCAGTCTCTAATCCTCGACCCCGGATTCCGCCCCTTTCAGGCCATCGTCACGAGTTCTTCCGCGCTGGTCGGGTGGATTGCCACGGTATCGTCGAAATCCTGCTTCGTCGCACCCATGCGCACGGCCACGGCAAAACCCTGCAGCAGCTCGTCTGCACCGGCACCGATGACATGCACGCCGACCACGCGCTCCTCCGGCCCGACGCACACCAGCTTCATGTGCGTATCGACCTTGTGGTCCAGCACACCGTAATACAGGGCCTTGAAGCGGCTGGTGTAAACGCGCACGGCGGCGCCGAAACGTTCGCGCGCCGCCGCTTCACTCAGCCCCACCGACCCGATCGGCGGATGGCTGAACACCACGCTCGGCACGTTCTCGTAGTCCATCTTCCGCCCGGCCTGGCCGCCGAACACGCGGTCGGCCCAGCGCCGACCGGCAGCGATGGCCACCGGCGTCAGGTCCAGCTGGCCGGTCACATCCCCCAGCGCGGCGATGCCGGCCACGCTGGTTTCCTGCCATTCATCGACGACGATGCGGCCCTTGGTGTCGAGCGCCACGCCCGCCGTCTCAAGGCCGGAATCCGCAGTATTCGGTGTCCGTCCAACCGCGCTGATGACCTGATCCGCGACGAGCGTGCCGCCCTGCTTAAGCACGACGGCAAGCTGCCCACCGTGCGCCTCGATCGCGGCGGGTTGGGCCTCGAAATGCAGCGTAATGCCGCTGGCCTTGCAGGCTTCAGCCAGCGCATCACCGAGCATCGTGTCGAAGTGGCGCAACAGGCGCGTACCGCGCACCACCAGCGCCACCTGCGCGCCCAGCGCCTGCAGCACGCCCGCCAGTTCGACCGCGATATAGCCAGCCCCGACCACCACAACCTGTTGCGGACATTGCGCGAGTGCGAAGAAACCATCGGAGTCGATTGCCCGTTCGCCGCCGGGGATCTCCAGCCGTGCCGGGCGCCCGCCGGTGGCAACAAGGATGCGACCCGCCCGCAACCGCCGCTCGCCCACCGCCACCTGGTGCGCGCCGCACAAGCGACCGTGCCCGTGCAACAGGGCAACGTGGCTGTTTTCCAGGTTGCGTGCATAAATGCCGTTCAGCCGTTCGACGTAGGCATTGCGGCGCTCGACCAGCAAGGCCCAGTTGTGCACGCTGCGGATGGCATCCGACACTGCCGTGAAGCCGTATTCGGGCGCGTCCCGCAAGGCATCGGCAAGTTGTGCCGCGTGCCACATGACCTTCTTCGGCACACAGCCGACGTTGACGCACGTACCGCCCAGGCGCCCGGCTTCGATCAACGCGACTTTCGCCCCATAGCGCGCCGCACGCCGCGCCGTGGCGATGCCGCCACTGCCGCCGCCCAGAACCACCAGATCAAAGTCTTCCGCCACCGCCGTTCTCCTTAGCGTTTGTCTGTTCAACCCGTCATGGACGCTGAGACGTGCCTGTACAGCAAAATTCACCGAGTTTCACCAAGCGCGCGATGTTGTGCCCGCCACAATGCCACGACTCCGGCCAACGCTTGCGCGTTGGTGTTCGCACGGCTCCGGGGCAGGCTGGCACGCGCCTGTTCGGGCTTGTAATCGAAGCCCACCGGACCTCGATCAGCGCGCGCCCGAACCCCATTTGATATTGCAGCCGTAGCTGGGAAGCTGCGTCGGGTTCACGGGCTTGTTCGCCAGCACTGCATCCAATGCCGCGCGCAGGTCGCGGCCATCGTTCACGGCGTCGTTCTTCGGCGTAGCGGCATCCATGCGCCCGCGGTAGACCAACGCGTCTGCGCGGTCGAAGACGTAGAACTCGGGCGTGCAGGCAGCGTGGAAGGCGTGCGCCACGTCCTGCGTCTCGTCGTAGAGGTAGGGAAAGGTGTAACCCTGCGCCTGCGCTTCGGCTTTCATCCTGTCCGGGCCGTCCTCCGGGTAAGCCACCGCATCGTTGCTGCTGATGGCGATGAACGCGATGCCGCATGGCTGGTAGTCGTGCACCACGCGCAGCAACTCGGCCTGGATGTGTTTGACGTAGGGGCAGTGGTTGCACACGAATATCACGACGGTCGCGGTGGTGCCGCGCAGCGCCGCATAGGCAAGGCGCTGGCCGCTGATGGTATCCGGCAGCTCGAAGGCGGGAGCCGGCGTGCCGAGCGGCAGCATCGAAGAAGGTGTCATGGTCATACGAAGGCATCCTCGTCCACTGTTCAGTTACCTGTTGCCATCTCGCCCGCATTGTAGGCAGATAGGTCGCGGCGCAGGCAGTTCACGATGGACAATAGCGCCCGTCCATTCTGAATCTCCCCCCGGAGACCCGCCGTGCCCGCCCGTGCGCCACACAAACGCCACCCTCCCCGCCCCCGTCACAGTACACGGCGCGTGCTCGCCTGGGCCGCCGGTGCATGGCTGGCCGCCACCATCTCGCCGGTATTGGTGTTCCGCGTGATGCCGGTTCCGACCAGCGCCTACATGCTGGAGCAACGCATCGCCTGGCTGCGCGCCGGAGAGCCGCACCCCCCGCTGCGACAGCACTGGGTACCGCTGGAGCGGATTTCACCGCAGCTGCAGCTTGCCGTCATCGCATCCGAGGACCAGAAGTTTCCGTACCACCACGGCTTCGACGTCGACGCGATCCGTGACGCATTGCGCTACAACGCCCGCCACCGCAAGACGCGCGGCGCCAGCACGATTTCACAGCAGACCGCGCGCAACCTGTTCCTGTGGCCCGCCCGCACCTGGGTGCGCAAGGGGTTGGAAGTCTATTTCACCGTGCTGCTGGAAACGCTATGGCCGAAGCAGCGCATCCTGGCTGTGTACCTGAACATCGCCCAGTTCGGGGACGGCATCTACGGCGCCGAAGCCGCTGCGCGGGCATGGTTCGACACCTCTGCCGCGGCGCTGACCGCCCAGCAGGCGGCACAGCTGGCTGCCGTCCTGCCAGCACCCAAGCGTCTGCACGCCGGGCAGCCTTCCGCCTACGTACTGGAGCGCGCCGCAGCCATCCGCGAGCAAATGGCGAACCTCGGACCGGGGTATCTGCCCCCGACTTCCCTGCACTATTGATGGCGGGGCTTCAGGCCTCGGCTGCAAGTGCACGATTCAACGAGAAAACCTCATTAAATCCACAACCTCTGTGGATAAAACTGTTGACAACCGCCCCCACAGGCGTCGAAAGCTAAACGCCATGCCGCCCACAAGCACTCTGCGGATTTTTTCGACAAAACACGAATATCTTTGTATTTCAACAAATTGCAAAGTTCTCTCCATTTTCAACAACCGTTCGCCACGCGCTGCCGCGAGGAATTACCTCGCTGCGCCGCACAATGTGTATAAGTCTTGCAACGAAATGCTTGCCACCCCACAATCCACACGCTTTCGTACCCCCCGGAATGCCTCCCGGCCTGCGCAGCGACGGGCGGTGGACACCCCGCGCTAAACTGGACAAATGCAGATTCCGAACGTCCTGTGCATTTCCGGCTTTGATCCCAGCGGCGGTGCGGGCATGCAGGCGGACATCGAAAGCTGCGCCGCGAACGGCACGCATGCGCTCGGTATCGTCACGGCGCTGACGGCGCAGAACACGCGCAACGCCGTGCGCGTGGAAGCGGTCGCGCCGGCTGCGCTGGAAGAACAGCTGGACGTGCTGCTCGCCGACTGCCGGCCGGCGGCCATCAAGATCGGACTGATCGGCTCCGCCGGGCAGATTCCCCTGATCGTGCGCACGATCCGCGCACTGCAGGTGCCGGTGGTGTGCGACCCGGTGCTGCGCGCCGGCGGCGGCGCCACGCTGCTGGCCGACGCGACCGCCGCGCAGTTGGCTGCTGACTTGTTTCCGCACGTCACCGTCATCACACCCAACGCAGCGGAAGCGCGGCGGCTGGTGCCCGCCGCCGCGAACCTGCCGGACGCCGCGCGCCAGCTTGGCGAGCGCGCCGGCTGTGCCGTACTCGTCACTGGCGGCGACGAGGCCACGGCGCAGGTGGAAGACTGGCTGCACTTGCCGAATGGCAGCACCCGCAGCTGGCGCGAGCCGCGCGTCGCCGGGCATTTCCACGGTGCCGGCTGCACGCTGTCGAGCGCCATCGCGGCCCGCCTGGCACGCGGCGAGGCGCTGGCGGACGCCATCGGAAACGCCCGCGCCTATGTCCACACCGCGCTGTCGCGCGCGTTGCAGGTGGGCGGAGGTCGGCTGGTTCCCGGGCGCTTTGCATGAACCCGGCAGCCGCTCCGCCCAACGCGCCGTGGCGCGGCGTCTACGCCATTACCTCCGCCGCGCTGTGCGCCGACAACGGCCAGCTCGTCGCGTACTGCGAAGCGGCCCTGCGCGGCGGCATCCGGGCACTGCAGTACCGCGACAAGAACAACCCGCCCGTGGTGCGCCGGCGCCTGGCGACGGTGCTGGCCGGCTTGTGCCGCCACTTCCACGTTCCGCTCATCGTCAACGACGACGTGGAACTTGCCGCACAAGTGGGCGCCGCCGGGGTTCATCTCGGTGTCACGGATGGCTCTATCGCTGCCGCCCGCGCGCGCCTCGGCCCGGCCGCGGTGATCGGCGCAAGCTGCGGACACGACCTGCAACGCGCACAGGCTGCATTGCAGGAAGGCGCGAGTTACGTCGCCTTCGGCCGCTTCTTCCCGTCCCGCACCAAGCCCGATGCACCGCTGGCTCCGCTAGAATTGCTGCCTGCGGCACGGCGGCAACTGCAGGCACCGATCTGCGCCATCGGCGGCATCCACCCGGACAACGGCGCGACACTGGTTGCAGCCGGCGCCGATCTGCTGGCTGCTGTCGAAGGCGTGTTCGACCACGCCGACGTTGCACAGGTCACGACCGCCGTGCAGCGTTACCGGGCGCTGTTCGACAGCGCGCAGCCCCTTTCATAACCGGCGTTTGCGAGTCCAGTGCAGTGAAAACCAGCACGTTTCTACCTTCCCCCGACACGGGCCACCCCATGGGGCGTTCAGCACAACTGATCGAGCGTGCGCGCCACCACATTCCCGGCGGCGTGAATTCGCCGGTGCGCGCGTTCCGCTCCGTCGGCGGCACGCCCCCCTTCATCGTCTCCGCACACGGTGCGTGGCTGACGGACGCCGACGGCAACCGCTACATCGACTATGTCGGCTCGTGGGGCCCGATGATCCTCGGCCACCAGCACCCAGCGGTGGTGGACGCGGTCCGCCGCCAGGCCAGCATCGGCACCAGTTACGGCGCACCGACGGAACTCGAAGTCGAGATGGCAGAACTGCTGTGTCGCCGCGTGCCCGGCCTGGAGCAGGTGCGGCTGGTGAATTCCGGTACCGAAGCCACGATGTCGGCCCTGCGCCTGGCGCGCGGCGCGACCGGTCGCGACGCGATCCTGAAATTCGAAGGCTGCTACCACGGGCACAGCGATTCGCTGCTGGTGAAGGCCGGCTCCGGCGCCCTTACTTTTGGAGTGCCGACTTCGCCCGGCGTGCCCGCCGATCTTGCCCGCCACACGCTGACCACGCCCTACAACGACCTCGCCGCCGTCGAGGCGCTGTTTGCGGAACGGGGCCGCGAGCTGGCGGCCGTCATCGTCGAGCCGATCGCCGGCAACATGAACTGCATCCCGCCCGCACCCGGCTTTCTCGCCGGCCTGCGCGCGCTGTGCACGCAGTACGGCACGGTATTGATCTTCGACGAGGTGATGACCGGCTTTCGCGTCCACCCGCAGGGTGCATCCGGGCTTTACGGCATCACGGCCGACCTCGTCACGCTCGGCAAGATCATCGGCGGCGGCCTGCCGATCGGCGCCTTCGGCGGCCGTGCGGACTTGATGTCGCAGATTGCCCCGGTCGGCCCCGTCTACCAGGCCGGCACACTGTCCGGCAACCCCTTGGCCGTCACCGCCGGGCTCACGCTGCTGCGCTTGCTCGACGACCCCCACCTCTACGACAAGCTGGACACGTGGACGGAACGCTTCATTTCCGGACTGCGCGAAGCGGCAGAAACGGCTGGCGTGCCGTTCTTCGCCCGTCACATCGGCAGCATGTTCGGGCTGTTCTTCACCGCGGCCGCCAGCGTCGACGACTACGCCACCGTCACCAGCTGCAACGCTGCGGCCTTCAACAGCTTCTTCCACGCCATGCTTGAGCGTGGCGTCTATCTCGCGCCATCGCTCTATGAAGCCGGCTTCACGTCCGCCGCACACGGTGCGCGGGAACTCGACCGTACGCTGGCAGCGGCAGCAGAGGCTTTCGCGGAAGTCGCCAAGGGGGCGCAATGACGCGTCCAGCGGAAAATACCTTCCAGCGCCTGCGGCGCAAGATCAACCGCGGCGATTCGTGGCTCACCACCGACCTCGGGCGGCTGTTCACGGCCGACAAGCTCGGCGACGATGCCGTGGAGCACATCGAGGAACGGCTGCTCCTGGCCGACGCCGGCGTGGAAGCAAGCACGGCACTCGGCCAGTTCACACACCGCGAGATCATGAGCGGGCGCGTCACGAAGGAAACGCAGCTGCGCGAAGTGCTGCACGACGCACTGCTGGACCTCCTTGTGCCCTGCGACCAGCCGTTGGTTATCCCGACCGCCGACAAGCCGTTTGTGATCTTCGTCGTCGGCGTCAACGGAGTTGGCAAGACCACTACCATCGGCAAGCTGGCGGCCCGGTTCCGCAACGACGGCCACCGCGTACTGCTGGCGGCCGGCGACACTTTCCGCGCTGCCGCGACGGAACAGCTCACCACGTGGTCGCAGCGCACGGGAGCTGAGCTGGTAACACAGGGCGCCGGCGCCGACCCGGCCTCGGTGGCCTACGACGCGGTGCAGGCGGCGCAGAAGCGCGGCATCGACATCGTCATCGTCGATACCGCCGGGCGCCTGCACACGCAAGCCCATCTGATGGACGAGCTGCGCAAGATCAAACGCGTGGTCCAGAAGCTGGACCCAGCGGCCCCCCACGAAGTGCTGCTGGTGCTGGACGCCACGACCGGCGCGAACGCCCTCAACCAGGCGCAGCAGTTCCACGCTGCGGTCGGCGTCACCGGGCTTGCCGTCACCAAGCTGGACGGCACGGCGAAAGGCGGCGTGCTGCTGGCGATCGCCAAGCAGATGAAGTTGCCGGTGCGCTTCGTTGGCATCGGCGAAGGTGTCGACGACCTGCTGCCTTTCAACGCTAAATCCTACGTGGAAGCACTGGTCGCCTGATGCTCTGCCCCGTATCCCTCCGCCTTGAACCCAGGCCACACGGTTGCGCCCATGCCCGACGCGATTCGATTTGAGAACGTCAGCCATCGCTATGACGACACTGCCAACCCGGTGCTGTCGGGCGTCAGCTTCTCGCTGGCACAAGGCGAGATGGCGTTTCTTACCGGACCCTCCGGCGCCGGCAAGAGCACGATCCTGCAGCTCATCGGCGGCCTGCAGCATCCGGTTCAGGGCGAAGTCTTCGTCAACGAACGCGCACTGTCGAAGCAGCGCGGCCGCGCCCTTGACGCGCACCGGCGCGCGATCGGCATGGTGTTCCAGGACGCCCGGCTCGTGCCACACCTTAGCGCCTTCGACAACGTCGCCCTGCCCCTGCTGATCCGTGGCCAGCCTGCGGAAGATATCGGCTCGCGCGTGCGGGCAGCGCTCGACGCCGTCGGCCTGCGCGGCCACGAAAACGCGGCGCCGGCCACGCTCTCCAGCGGCGAGCAGCAGCGCGTCGGCATCGCCCGCGCCATCGTTGCCCGCCCGGCCCTGTTGCTTGCGGACGAGCCCACCGGCAACCTGGACTTGTCCCGCGCACGCGAAGTGCTGCAACTGTTCGCACGCTTCAACGAAGTCGGAACGAGCGTGCTGATCGTCACGCACGCCGTCAACCTCGTGGCCGAACTACCCTACCGAGTCATGCGGCTGCAAGGCGGCCACCTGGCTCAACTGAACCGGAGAACGGCCGATGTCACGACGCCTTGATTCGGGACGCGAAGTCATCACGCCGCGCGGCCACCGCGAGCGCAGCGCCACCGCTTCGGGAGACGGCCCCTTCAGCCGGCTCGGCCGTCACCACGTGCGCGCACTCGACACGGCCGTGGTTTACCTGCGCAAGCATCTGGCGAGTACGATACTGACGCTGGGTGTCATCGGCGTGGTGCTGGCGCTGCCGGCTGCGCTCGCGAACATCCTCCACAACGCCGCGGGTGGAACCTACGCGCTTGGGCAACTTTCGGCACAAGTGAACGTGTTCCTCAAGGATTCCGTCTCACCGGAGGCTGGCGTCGCCTTCGCCCGGCGCATCGCGGGCGAAGCCGGCGTCAGCAGTAGCCGCTATCTTTCGGCCGCCGACGCACTTGATGAATTCAAGCAACACGCCGATGCCGCCGATGCCCTTGCGCTGCTCGCCGACAACCCCCTGCCGGCATCCATCATCGTCACACCCGATGTGCATGCGGACGCGGCCACCCTGGACGCACTTTTCGTCCGGCTCGCCGCACAGCCCGAAACCGACCAGTTGCAGGTCAACCGCGACTGGGTGGAAAAGCTCTATGCCATCCTCGACCTCGCCCGACGTCTGCTGGCCACTATTATGTTTGCGCTTGTCATCACGGTATTGATCGTCATTGCCAATACCGTGCGGCTGGAGATCGACGAGCGGCGTGCCGAAATTTCCGTGACGAAGCTGTTCGGGGCATCCAATGCCTATGTGCGCCGGCCGTTCCTCTACAGCGGCGCGTGCTACGGTCTGGGCGGAGCACTCGTCGCATGGTTGCTGGTGGCCGGGGCGACGCTGGCACTTCAGCATTCACTGCAGCGCGTCGCCGCGCTGTATCACAGTACGGTGACGCTGCCGGGGCTGGACTTCCAGGCCTCGTTGCTGCTGCTGGCAAGTGGCACGGCGCTGGGTTGGCTGGCGGCATTCTGGGCGACGTCACGGCACCTACGGCGGGTCGGCAATCCAGCGGAATAGCCTGCCGCAAACAGCGCGAAACTGAACTTCAAGGTCGATTAGCACTCTAATCACCAGATTGCTAAGATTGTTCATGGGAGAAAAAACATGACCACTGCTGCACTTGCCTTGCGCCCCTCCTATCTGCCCATGCCATTGGCCGGCAGCCTGGATGCCTACCTGCAAAGCTTGAGCCACATCCCGGTCCTGTCACCGGCAGAAGAGACGCAGCTCGCGCGCGACCTTCGTGACCACGATGACCTGAAGGCCGCGCAGCGCCTCGTCCTTTCCAACCTGCGCTTCGTCGTTCACATCGCCCGCGGCTATCAGGGCTACGGGTTGCCGCTGGCGGACCTGATCCAGGAAGGCAATATCGGCCTGATGAAAGCGATCAAGCGCTTCGACCCGGAAGTCGGCGTGCGCCTGATCTCCTTCGCCGTCCACTGGATCAAGGCTGAAATCCACGAGTACGTGCTGGCGAACTGGCGCATCGTGAAAGTGGCGACCACCAAGGCGCAGCGCAAGTTGTTCTTCAACCTGCGGCGCGCCAAGCAGCGGCTGGGCTGGCTGCACCATGACGAAGTGGTCGCCGTGGCCAAGGACTTGAACGTCAAGCCGGAAGAAGTCCTGCGCATGGAGTCCCGGCTTTCCGGACGCGACGTTTCCTTCAGCGCCGGGCCCGCGGACGACGACACGGCCTACATGCCGGAAGACTATCTGGCCGCTGACGACGACCCCGGCGCCACGCTTGAGGCCGCGGACTGGAACCACCAAGTCGAGGGCCGCATGCAGGCGGCGCTTCAGCAGCTCGACGACCGTTCACGCGACATCGTCACCCGCCGCTGGCTCAGCCGTGACGGGGGAAAAGCCGGACTCAAGGAACTCGGCGAGGAATACGGCGTGTCCGCGGAGCGCGTCCGCCAGATCGAAGCGGCGGCAATGAAGAAGATGCGCACGACGATGGCACTCGAGCAGCTCGACACCACCGCTGCCTGACCGTTGCTGGAAAACCCAAGCCCCGATCCGCGGCACCGCGAACCGGGGCTTCCACGTTCTCAAGCGCTGAGAGCGACGCTGCTTCCCGGCAGGTAATGGTCAACCATCAGCAGGGTGAAGATCCCCGCCAGGTAGATGATCGAGTAGGCAAAGGTCTTCATGGCCAGGCCCTTCTTCGGCCACCATTTCAGACGGATGGCGTAGTACAGGAACACGCCGTCCAGGATCAACGCGCCGATGCCGTACACCGGCCCGGTCATGGTCACGACGAAAGGCAGGAGGCTGACGATCGTCAGCAGGATCGTGTAGAGCAGCACCTGCGTGCGCGTGAACTCGACACCATGCGTCACTGGCAGCATGGGGATGTCGACATCCTCGTATTCCTTGCAGCGCTCGATCGCCAGAGCCCAGAAATGCGGTGGCGTCCACACAAAGATGATGAGGAACAGCAGCAGCGCATTCGCCGACACTTCGCCGGTCATCGCGGCCCAACCGAGCACCGGGGGAATAGCCCCTGCCGCGCCACCGATCACGATGTTCTGTGACGTCGCCCGCTTCAGGTACAGCGTGTAGATGCCGGCGTAGCCGACCAGCCCGCCGAACGTCAGCCAGGCGGTCAACGGATTCACGAGCCAGTACAGGATGGCAAAACCGGCAATGCCGATGAGCGCAGTGAAAGTCGCGGATTGCCGGACGGTGAGCATGCCTGTGACCAGCGGCCGCCCGCAGGTGCGTGCCATATGGGCGTCGATGCGCCGATCGACGAGCTGGTTGATGGCCGCCGCAGAGGCCGACTGCAGTGTGATGCCAAGCGTGGCGAAGATCAGCAGATCCAACGGCGGCATGCCCGGCACCGCCAAGAACATGCCCACGACCGCGGTAAACACAATCAGCATTACGACGCGCGGCTTGCACAGCTCGTAGTACTCGCGCGCCAGGCGCAGCCCACCGACGTTCAATTCCTCTTCACGCGCAGCATCCATGCCCGTTATGCCTCCGTCGCGCACTGCGCGCTCCACACGAAATGATTCAGGCTCACCACGGTCAACAGCAGCAGCGCCGCGCCTCCCGTATGCGCGTCCGCCAACGATAGCGGAAAACGCATCTCGACGAAACCGATACCGATGGCCAGTTGCAGTAGCAGGACCACGATGCACGCCACACCCAGCCCACGCAGACCCCGCCCACGCCCCCGCGCGACAAGATAAAGGCCGAGGCCACCGACGATGAGCGTGGTCAGCAATGCGCCGTAACGATGCACCATGTGGATCGTCGCACGCACGGATGCGGCGAGAATCCCCCCTTCGTAGTTGATCCCCAGCCCGTGCCACAAATCGAAGGCCGGGCCCAGCGCGGTCTGCAGGCCGTAGCTCGCCTGGCAGGTCGGAAAGTCCGGGCACGCGACCGCAGCGTAATTCGTGCTCGTCCAGCCGCCGAGGAATATCTGCAAGGCGACGACACCGAGTGCCAGCGCAGCCCACCCGCGAATGCCCGGACGCACGTCAACTGCGCGTAGGGCACACGGCGACTGTCGCAGCCACATCCACCATAACAGCGCCAATGTGGTCAGGCCGAGCAGGAGATGCGTCGTGACGATGATCGGCATCACTTTCCAAGTCACGGTCAACGCACCGAACACGATCTGCACCCCGATCACCCCAAGCACCGTCAAGGCGAGCCGCATGGGTGCCCCGGCTCCTCGCAACCGGAATGCCCCCAGGGCCAGCCCCACCACCAGCAGGCCCACGAAGCCGGCAAGATAGCGATGGATCATTTCCTTCCAGGCCTTGGGGGCAACCAAGGGCTGAATCGCGTAGGCGGCATGATCGGACACGGCGGCCTGACTCGCGGTGGGGACAACGATCTGGCCGTAACAACCCGGCCAGTCGGGACATCCAAGACCGGCGTCGGACAGCCGCACGTAGGCTCCCACGACAACGAGCACGAAGCACGCCACGACGGCAACGAGATTGATGCGACGAAACCAGACTGTAGCGGGCATCGGGAAACTATCCTAAGGCGCACTCCATCTGGCCACCAAGCGGCGGCAAATCCGTGCGCTGTCAAGCGAAGGTTTTGATTTTACTGCTTTTCCATGCTCAAGGTGCAGGTTCCCTGCCCCATGCACTTTTCAGCCCAGCTGTGAATAGCGCAGAAGGTGACGCAGATCGCGATACGCCCCTTCGACCGAAAAGCCTGGGGGATAGGTCAACATCCAGTCGCGACGGGGGTCGATCATCAACATGCTGCCCTGAGGTCGGCCGAAGAAACCGCGCAATTCAGGCTGCCCCTCCGCCTCACGAATCAGTATTGGCGGCTTGCCGAACTTCTCGATCGCAACCCGCGCGGCTTCCAGTCCGGCCTCATCCGGCGCCAGATAGAAAACTCGCAGGCGTGACGTATGCTTGATGAGCGCCAGGAAATTGCGCACCTCGAAGACCTGCTTGGCACAGGCGGCATCACACGTGGGACCTCCGAGATAGATCAAGGACCAGTGTCCGGATAACACGTCCGCCGGCAGGGGCTGGCCCCTGGCGTCAAGCAGGGACGACGGCGGTACGGGCTTTGGCGGGGTGACCAGTTCCCCGTAGTTGCTCTGCGGCAGCCCACCGTTCGCGGCGCTCCACTTGTAGATGCCCCAGGCGGCAATCACAGGGATGACTGTAATCACAAGAATCACGATCATCAGCCCGCGGTTATGGGAGCGCTGTGGAAGGTCTGTGCTGGCAGGCGGGATTTCAGGTTTGGACATGGCCATACGAGTCAAGGTCGAAGGTGCGCATCATCGGGGCTGTGGTCAGTCACGTCCACCCAGCGTAGATTCATGCGGTAGAACAGGTAGATCGCCAGCAGGGCAAACATGAACCACTGGGCGGCATACGCATAATGACGAGCCGGCGGGAAGCCCACAGCCAGCGACCAGTCCCGCACAAAGCCATCGGGGGCACCGGCATCGAGCTCGATCTCACCATGATGAACCGTCGTACCGTACAGGCAGCTCAGGTCTGCATCCGTGGGGTATGACACATAGCGCGGCCAGGCCTGCCCCGTGCAATTGTCGGCAGCGAGCCGAATACCGGGGGCTGGCAGTGCGCGCCACAGGCCGGCGATTTCCCGCGTATCAGCAGTGACATCCAGATTCGCCACATAGCCACCGCCGAATTCGCTGTGCCGCGGGATCCAGCCACGGTTGACCATGACCCGCGTGCCGTCCTCAAGCACGAACGGGGTCAGCACGTCGTAGCCGCTGCGATCTCCGTAGGGCATCCCCTCCAGCAACAGCTGCTGATCCGCGAGGAAATGCCCGCGCGCCTGTACTCTGATAGCGTTTGCAGCATCCGGCAGCTGGGCATCGCTCAAACTTGCAAACGACAACGGAGCAAGCTTCAGGGCTGCCGCTCGCCTGGCGAGGTAGTCGGCTTTCTGTTGTCCGCGCTCGATCTGCCACACCCCTAAGCCGAAGAACACCGCAACACCCGCACCAGCCAGCCACCATGACCAGCCGCGCGGCTTGAAACGGCGCACCCATTGCGGAGGCATGCGCCCATCACCTGTACCTCGCTGTAGGGGCTCGTTCATTGGCCTTATTATGTGGACTCAATCCTTGCGCGACCGAACATGATCGTCACACTCATCATCGTTGCATTCCTGATCGCCATTGTCATCTCGTTGTTTTCAGGGTTCTTCTTCCTGCTGCACGACGATAGCACCAGCAACAATCGGCGCACGCTGCACGCACTGCAAATCCGCGTTGCACTGACGTTCGCGTTTATTGCATACCTCGTGCTCGCCTACTACATGGGCTGGATCCACCCTCACCCAGGCCCCGTCTGAAGCGGAGCGGCTTCGTCACACGCGCTTCAAAAAAACGGCAGACACGAAGTCTGCCGTTTTCATTTCAGGTCCAGCGATCGAGGCAACCTTGTTACAAGATGTAGACGAAAGTAAACAACAGGATCCATACCACGTCCACGAAGTGCCAGTACCACGCGACGCCCTCGAAGCCGAAGTGACGCTCCGGCGTGAAGTGCCCCGCGAACAAGCGGCACGTGATGACGATCAACATGATCGTCCCGATCGTGACGTGCAGGCCATGGAAACCGGTCAGCATGAAGAACGTCGAGCCATACACCCCGGAGTGCAGCGTGAGGTTCTGGATCGTATAGGCTTCATGGTATTCGTATGCCTGGAGGGACAGGAACACTAGGCCCAGTGCAACGGTCAAGATCATGAACGCAATGCACTTGGCGCGGCTGCTGTCCTTGAGCGCGTGATGCGCCCAGGTGAGCGTAAAGCTGCTCGTCACCAACAGAACCGTATTGATCGCCGCCAACCCCCACGGCGCCATCGCCTCGAATTCCCCGCCCACTGCACCAGGGCCGTTGCTCGGCCACACCGGCGTGAAGTCCGGCCACAGCACGGAACCGGTGAAGAACTTCGCTCCCTCGCCTCCCAGCCACGGGATCGAAAGGACATGGGTATAAAACAGGGCGCCGAAAAAGGCACCGAAGAAACAGACCTCCGAGAAGATGAACCAGCCCATCCCCATGCGGTAAGTCATGTCCACCTGGCGATTGTAGGCGCCACGCTCACTTTCGTGCACGACGCCCCAGAACCACCGGAACACGATCGAAAAGAAGATGACCGGTCCGACGATGACCAGCAGCTTCCACGGAATTACTGTGACATAACCCTCCAGCCAGTGGCCGAATCCGAAGATGGTCAGCGTGATGCCGATCAGCAGGATAAACGGCCACGGTACCGGTGTCGGTACGAAGTAGTGGGGGTTCTCGTTGGTCGCAACCTTCTCCATGCCCAGTTTCCTATCCCAAGATTTCAATAGCCGCCCATGCGTGACTCAGCAGCAGCAGTGCTCTGTTGTGTCACGGGCGGGTGGTGTATCCACCGCCAATAAATACCAAGATAGAACGCGAACGAAACCGCCGCCAGCACCCCGAAGGTGATGTAATTCCGTCGCCTTTGGCGCCGGCGGCGTTCGTCATCGCTCATGTCCGTCACAGATCAGCCGCGGGCTGCCATCGGGCCATGATCCACATCCAGCACCCACGGCGATTCCGCGTCCACGTACTCGCCAGGCGGCTCATGGAAACTGTGATATGGGGCCGGCGAGGGGACGACCCACTCGAGTCCATAAGCACCATCCCAGACGCGATCCGTCGCCTTCACCATGCCCTTACGGAACCACAGGCAGCGAATGAGAATGTAGAAAAAGATGAACTGGCTGGCAAAAAACGCAAAGGCACCGATCGACGACACCATGTTCCAGTCCGCAAACTGCACGGGATAGTCGGCCGTACGGCGAATCATGCCGGCGAGTCCGAGAAAGTGCTGCGGGAAAAAGATGACGTTGATGAACACCAGCGACAGCCAGAAATGCAACTTGCCGAGCTTCTCGTTGTACATCACGCCGGTCCACTTCGGGAGCCAATAGTAGACGGCCGCGATGATCGAGAATGCGGCACCCGGCACCAGCACGTAGTGGAAGTGGGCAACGATGAAGTAGGTGTTGTGATACTGGAAGTCGACCGGCGCCATAGCCATCATCAGGCCGGAGAAACCGCCGATCGAGAACAGCACGACAAAGGCGATGGAAAACAGCATCGGCGTCTCGTAGGTCATCGATCCGCGCCACATCGTCGCCACCCAGTTGAAGATCTTCACGCCAGTCGGGACGGAAATCAGCATCGTGCTGAACATGAAGAAGAGTTCCGCCGGCAGCGGTAGACCATCGGCAAACATGTGGTGTGCCCATACGATCATGCTCAGGAAGCCGATACACGCCAGTGCATAAACCATCGACTCATAGCCGAACAGCGGCTTGCGGGCAAACGTCGGGATGATCGTCGAGATGATGCCGAATGCCGGCAAGATCATGATGTACACCTCGGGGTGCCCGAAGAACCAGAACACATGCTCGTACAGGATCGGGTCGCCGCCGCCGGTGGCATCGAAGAACGACGTCCCGAAGTACTTGTCGGTGAGCAGCATGGTGACCGCGCCGGCGAGTACCGGCATCGTGACGATGAGCAGGTATGCCGTGATCAGCCAGCTCCACGCGAAGATCGGCATTTTCATCAGCGTCATGCCGGGGGCGCGCATGTTGAGGATCGTGACCGCCACATTGATGGCGCCCGTGATCGACGAAATACCCATCAAATGCACGGCGAAGATCATGAACGGGAAGGCCGCCCCCATCTGCAGGACCATCGGCGGGTACATTGTCCAGCCAAACTGCGGCGCACCGCCGGGCATGAAGAACCCCGAGAACAGCAGCACAAAAGCGAACGGCAACAGCCAGAAGCCCCAGTTGTTGACGCGCGGCAGCGCGAGATCGGACGCACCGACTTCCATCGGCACCATCCAGTTTGCCAAGCCGACAAAGCCCGGCATGATGGCACCGAAGATCATGACCAAGGCATGCATGGTCATGAATTCGTTATACGTGGACGGATCAAGGAACTGCAGTCCGGGCTCCATCAGCTCGGCGCGAACAACAAGCGAGAAAATCCCGCCGATGATGAACATCAGGCAGCTGAACACGAGGTACAGCGTCCCCAGATCCTTGTGATTGGTCGTGGAGATCCAGCGCATGATGCCTTTCGGCGGGCCATGCCCATGATCCGCTTGCGGGCCGTGCTCCAGCGCCTCTCCATGAATTGTCTGTTCTGCCATGACGAACTCCTGACTACGTCAATGCTGCCGCGATCTATCTGTACTGTTTAAGGCTCAAATCAATCTTGAGGCGAATCTTTGGGAAACAGTCACTTGCCGTGCCGTGCTGGCCCCGTCCCGAGCCAGTGCGCCTTTGTGCCCGGTCCGCAGACGTCCGGTGCTGGATGCTCCTTCAGCACTGCATCACCCGCAGCCGCCGCGGCATCACAGCCATCGTGGATGTGCAAGGTGTGCCCGGCCGCCAGCTGTTGTTTCGTCCAAGCATCGAAATCTTCCATGCTGACGACCTTGACTACGGTCGGCATATAGGAATGCCCGCGACCGCAGAGCACGGTGCACTGTCCAGTGTAGGTACCGATGCGGTTGGCGGTGAACCAGGCTTCGTTGATGAACCCTGGATAGGCATTCTTCTTCACGCCGAGATCCATCACCGACCAGGCGTGATCAACGTCGACGGAAGTGATCAGCAGGCGGATCTTCTTGCCGACCGGCACGACCATCGGGTTGTCCACATTGCGCAGATAATGAGGAACATCCTGCGGCTTGATGGGAGACCCCAGCATCGACGCCTCGTTCGACTTGGCGTCGATCGAACTCACATAACCGATGCCGAACGCCGGATATTCATACTCCCAGCGCCACTGGGATCCGGTCACCTGCACGGTCATGTACGGATCGCTCGTGTTGTAGGCCTTCACCAGTGTCGCGGCCGCCGGCAGAGCCATGCTGATGAGGATCAGGAACGGGACAATCGTCCAAACTGCTTCCAGCTTCGTGTTTTCACGGAACTTGGCGGGAACCGGGTGCCGACGGCGGCTGTGCGCCCACGTCGAATAGAACAACGTACCAAACACGAGTACGGCCAAGATGATCATCACCCACAGCCCATACATGTGGAGGTGATATATCTCGTGGCTGAGCGGTGTTACGCCGCTCGGCAGGTTGTAGACCGCATCCCTCTCAAGTGAAGCGTGGGCTGCGGCGCTCAAAAACAGCCCCGGCAGCATCAATGCTTCGGTCACGCGCTTCAACGTCGGCATCCGTAAATCTCCCATCCTCTCGATTTCAAACCCTGCGTCCGTTACCGCCAGACATGATCTGCAAACGCATCCGGTACGACTGGCGCCGGGCGTTGCCAGTCCGGCTGCAACAATCCGCGAATACGGCAACACAAGCTTACCCGGTCGCTGTCGGTCAGACAGCGCCCCACTTCCACAGACCGTTCTCCCGCACGCAACAGCAAGCGCGTCGGGCTGGTCCGGTACGGACCTTCCTCGACCATTGCGCGCAGCGTTCGACGCGGCAGGGAAGCGGTGAACAGTATACCGCGGCCCGCGAATCCGAATTCCACTCGAACATCCTCACCGCTGAAGCACAGAACCTCGCGATAGGCGTTGTGGCGCAGGCTGGCGACGATCGCCGCCAGCAACGCGACGAGGTTGGCAACCGCGAAGATCAGCACCGGCCAGAAGCCGCGCGCAGCGAACCAGCCCGCGACCCCGAACATGACGGCCCCGACGACGAAGATGAAGCGCAGGGCATGGCGGGTCGACAGCGACGCATTCGGCGCCACCACCAGGCGTGTCACGCTCTCCTCCGGCTCGCTTGTTTGCATCGCGCATCTGTCCGATAGTGGCAGCAGGCCAATCTCCGCCGTGCATTTTAGGCCGCGACCTCGACTCACGCAAAAATGGTCGCAATGGCTCATGAAATCCATGACATAGGTCAAATCAGCTGCTCATGGTGCGCGATTCACACCCCCAGTGCAGCACATAAAGCTGGCCAATCACAGCGCGCCGCAGCTGCGGCGGAACTCTCGCCCGGGCCGATCTCCAATAGGCACGGCTCGGCGATCATGCGCAACAAGGTGGCAAGGTTTGCGTCCATCCGCTCCATGGGCGGCGGCAAGCGGTTGGCGGCCCAGCCGGCCAGCTTCGTTCGGCTGCGGATCGAGTCTGCCGAAAGTACAGCATGGTTGATGCCGCCGAGCCGCATGCCCACCACCAGCAGCACCGGCCAGCGGTACCGTTCAACCCAGTCCGCGAACGTCACCTCCGAAGTCAACGGCACACGCCAGCCGCCCGCCCCTTCCACGACCACGAGGTCGGCCTGTTCCGCCAGCGCCGCATGGGCAGCATCCAACCGGGGCACGTCGATCGGCCGGCCGCACTCCCGGGCGGCGATATGCGGTGCGATCGCCGGTTCGAAGGCAAAGGGATTCACTTCGGCATAGGCAAAACCGCCATCTGCGGCATCCAGCAGGGCTTCCGCGTCCTCGTTGCGCAAACCCTCGGCAGTCTGCCGGGAACCGCTGGCCACCGGCTTGAACGGCGCGACGCGCAAGCCGTGCGCGCGTGCTGCCCGCACCACCGTACAGGCCACTCGGGTCTTGCCGACGCCGGTGTCGGTGCCGGTCACGAATACGGTAACGGCCATCCTTCAGCTCCTGTGGTATTGCGCCAGCGCCCGCCCCAGCGCTTCGGCGAGCGCGTCGATCTGGGCCGGTTCGTGGGCGGCGGACAGCGTGATGCGGAGCCGCGCCGTATCGGCGGGGACCGTCGGCGGGCGAATCGCGGCGACCCAGAAGCCCTGCTGAAACAATGCCTTGGAAACTCCCATGGCGCGCGCCGAAGCACCCAGAACGAGTGGCTGAATCGGCGTCGGCGCACCTCGCAGGCCGGCCGCTTCCGGCTGCCCCAGCGCGATGCCTTGGGCGGTGACTGCCGCCCGGAAGCGCTGGATATTATCGCGCAGCCGCTGGCGGCGCTCCGGCTCGGCCACCACGATGCGCAGGGCCTCGCGCGCGGCGGCGGCAATCGCCGGCGGCGGCGCCGTCGAGAACACCCAGCTGCGCGCGCGCTGGATCAAATATTCGATCAAGGTTTCCGACCCCGACACGAATGCGCCGGCGGCGCCCAGCGCCTTGCCGAGTGTGGCCACATGCACGTCTGGTGCCACGTCCAGCAGTTCCAGACTACCGCGGCCATGTGCGCCCAGCACACAGAAGCCGTGCGCATCGTCGACCATCAACGCTGCATCGTGTTGCTGCGTCGCCGCCTGCAGAGCCGGCAGATCGGCGATGTCACCGTCCATCGAGAAGACGCCGTCGGTGACAAGCAGGCGCCTGCCGGTGCTGCCGGCCGTGGCTTGCAGCGCGGCAGCGAACGCGGCCACATCGCAGTGTGGGATGCGCTGGTAGGCGGCACGCGACAGACGCCCGCCGTCGATCAGCGAGGCGTGGTTGAGCTCGTCGGCAAACAGCGTGTCCCCGCGGTCCAGCAACGCGCGGATCACGCCGAGGTTCGCCGCCCACCCGGACGTGAACAGCAGCACGCGCGGGCGTCCGAGGAATTCCGCCAGCGCCTCTTCCAGCGCCCGGTGCTCATGGTCGTAACCGGAGATCAGCGCGGCGGCACCGCTGCCGACACCACCGGCAGCTGCGACACGTTGTGCGGCGGCAGCCGGGCGCGGGTCGGCGGCCAGGCCGAGGTAGTCGTTGCTGCAGAAATTCAGGCATTCCCGGCCATCGACGTGCACCGTCACGCCGTGCCCGCCGCATATCACCCGCCGCACCCGATACAGGTCCGCCGCGCGGATCTTCTCCAGCTCTTGTTCCAGCGCCGTATCGAGCCACGAATGCTGCCCGGCCTGCCCACGGGCAGCCGCTGCCAGATTCGCGACCATCAGGCTTGCGCCTGGCTTTCCGTCGGGGCCTCCATCATTTCGCCATGGTCGTGGCACATTTCCGCCACCACCGTCTGCGGGCCGGGTTCGGCGGCAATCCCCAGCCGCGCCAGCAGTTCGCGGTCGTGTGCATCGCGCGGGTTTGCGGTGGTCAGCAGCTTGTCGCCGAAGAAGATCGAATTCGCACCCGCCATGAAGCACAGCGCGTGCATTTCATCGCTCATCTGCGTGCGCCCCGCCGACAGGCGCACGTGCGCCGCCGGCATCAGGATGCGGGCCACCGCGATCGTGCGCACGAACTCGAAGGGATCCACTTTGTGCGCCTTGGCCAGCGGCGTGCCCGGCACGGCCACCAGTTCGTTGATCGGCACACTTTCCGGCGGCGGATCGAGGTTGGCGAGCTGGCGCAGCATCTCCGCACGGTCACGGCGCGTTTCACCCATGCCAACGATGCCGCCGGAACACACTTTCAACCCTGCCTCGCGGACATTGCCCAGCGTGTCGAGCCGGTCCTGGAATGTGCGCGTGGAAATGATCTCACCATAGAATTCCGGCGAGGTGTCGACATTGTGGTTGTAGTAGTCCAGCCCGGCATCCGCCAGCGTCTGCGCCTGCTCCGCGTTCAGCAGGCCGAGCGTCACACACGACTCCATGCCCAGCGCCTTGACTTCCCGCACCATCGCGGCGACGTGCGCCACGTCCGCGTCCTTCGGCGCGCGCCATGCCGCACCCATGCAGAAGCGCGTAGCGCCGTTGGCCTTGGCCTGCGCCGCCGCCGTCTTCACCTGCTCCAACGGCATGAGTTTTTCCGCCTTCAACCCGGTGTGGTAGTGCGCGCTCTGCGGGCAATACTTACAGTCTTCCGGGCAGGCGCCAGTCTTGATCGACAACAGCGTGGAAAATTGCACCTGATTGGGTTCGAAATACTGACGGTGCAAGGTCTGCGCCCGCAACAGCAGGTCGGTGAACGGCAGGTCGTAGACGGCCAGGACAGCGTCCAGGGTCCACGGCGTGGAAACTTTGTATTCGGACTGCATCGTGACATGCTCGGTCTGGAAAGAGGTGCAGTTTTTATTCCGATCCAGAACTTGTCAACCTCAGACACAATCCATGCTTGACAATGCGGGGCGCGAACTGCGCGCCTTCCTCCTGCCTAGGCGCTGTCGGTTATGTCTTGCGCCGCTGCCGCCAGAAGCTATGGCCTTGTGCGCGGGCTGCCGCCAAGCACTGCCGTGGATCATCCACGCCTGCCCGACCTGCGCACTGCCACGACCGGATGACTCGCCCTGCCCGGCTTGCGTGCGACACCCGCCACCGCAGGACGCGGCGTGGGCAATCTTCAAGTTGGAAGCACCAATCCACAAAGCCATCCTCAAACTGAAATACGGGGCCGGATTCGGCGAAGCACGCTGGCTGGGTGAAGCACTGGCGGATGCCTTCACGCAACACTCGCACCCACACCCGGATTGCCTGCTGCCGGTTCCGCTGCACGCGTCGCGCCTACGGAAGCGCGGCTACAACCAGGTGCTGGAGGTGGCGCGTGTCGCAGGCCGGGCGCTGCACATCCCAGTCGATCCCGGGGCACTCACGCGCATCCGCGCCACCGCCGACCAGATCGGACAAAGCCGCGGCGAACGGCGCCGCAACCTGCACGGCGCCTTCAGCGCATCACCGACGCTGAACGGGCTGCACATCGCCATCCTCGATGACGTGATGACGACCGGCAGCACGCTGGCGGAAGTGGCCCGCGCCTGCCGCGCCGCCGGAGCACGGCGAGTCGAAGTCTGGGCGCTGGCGAGGGCGTAGAGGAGGATTGAGGATGGGAAACGTAAGCGAGGAGCAAGAGCGGTAAGCAGCCCAAGAAAGCTGTCGCCGTCGCGTTTCCTGTCGCCTCGCGGACACCCGCCCCGTCTCGTTCCCCTGCGGCCGCGTAGCGGATCGCAGTGCCCATATCCGGACTTACTGCCATTTCAAGCATGGATTCTGCGAAATGCGGAGTGGCACTAACCATTCAACATTCAGCATCAAACACTCAACATTGCAGGTAGAGCTGGGCGGGATCGATGCCGACGCGGCGGCACGACCGAGCGGCGATGCCGTCCATCATCGCGGCGCGCAGCACTGGTGCCAGGCCGTGCAGTAGGTGTGAGGCACCGGTGTCGCGGAGTCGTTGAACCCGGCCGTTACGCCCGAGCAATGTGCGCGCCCAATCCGGCAGCAGCGCGGCCCCGGCGCGCACGAAGGTGCCACGCACGGCTGAACCCGCCGGCAGCGGCACGCGGATTTCGTCGAGCACGGACAGCACGTCGTGGGTACGAGCATCGCACGCCAGTTCAGGCCGCATTCGTTCGAAATAAGCATCGATCTCGGCGACGCTGCGCGGCACGTCGCGCGCGCCGAGCGCTTCCGCAACACGCCGGGTCTCGTCGTAGTAGCGGTCTTGCAGGGCAACCGGCAGCGGCACGTCGCGGTAACACTGGTAGCCCTGCAGAAAACTCCACATTTCCGCGCAATGCACCCAGGTCAGCAGTGCCGGGTCATCCGCGGAATAGAAGCGGCCGTCCGGCGCCGTCCCGCGCACCGTGTGGTGAATGGCACCCACGCGTGCAATCCGAGCTTCGGCCGCTGCGCGCGGCGCATAGGTGGTGGCGGAAACGAAGCCGATGGTGCGGCGCAGGCGGCCGAGCGGGTCGTGGCGGAAATCCGAGTGGTCATACACGCCGGCCAGCGCCAGTGGGTGGAGAGCTTGCAGCAGAAGCGCGCAGATGCCGCCGGCCATCATGCCGGGGAAATCGGCGTGCACGCGCCATACGACACTGTCCGGACCGAACAGACCAAGGTCGCCCCGGGGTTCGTCGTAGTCGACCCCCGTGCCCTGGCTACCCGTTGCGATGACCGCGAGCACCCAGCGCTTCACCCGCCGACGAGCAGGTGCCGTCACGACCTGCATGGCATGTCTGCGGAAGGTACCCAGCGGCAACGTTTTCCTCCCGGAAGCGCGTGGAACTCGGAGGATCAGTACAACAGGCGCGTCTTCAGCGTGCCATCGATGGCAGAGAGCTTGTCCTTCAACTCGCGAGCCTGGGTTTCGCTGGCCTGCACGTCGATGACGACATAGCCGACCTTGCCGCGCGTGCGCAGGTATTGCGCATTCACGTTCACGTCGCTTTGCGCGAACAGGTCGTTAACCTGCTTGAGCACGCCGGGGCGATTCTGGTGGATGTGCAACAGGCGGCTGCTGCCCGGGTGCTCCGGCAGCATGACTTCGGGAAAGTTCACGGATGACAGCGTGGAGCCGTTGTCGCTGTAGCGGATGAGCTTGGCAGAGACTTCCAACCCGATGTTGTGCTGCGCTTCCTGCGTGCTGCCGCCGATGTGCGGCGTGAGGATGACGTTGTCCAGCCCGACCAAGGCGGATACGAAGGCTTCGTCCTTGCCTTTCGGTTCCTTCGGGAACACGTCCACCGCCGCGCCGGACAGGTGGCCGCTCTTGAGCGCTTCGGCCAGCGGGTCGATTTCCACCACCGTGCCGCGCGAAGCGTTGATGAGCATGGCGCCGCGCTTCATGCGCCGCAGTTCTGCAGCTCCGATCATCCACTTTGTCTGCTCAGTTTGCGGCACATGCAGGGTGACGATGTCGGACACCGACAGCAAGTCGCCCAGGCTATCCGCCGGGTGCGCGTTGCCCATGGCCAGCTTCGGTTCGATGTCGTAGTAGAGGACGTGCATGCCCATCGCTTCGGCGAGCACGCCAACCTGCGTGCCGATGTGCCCGTAGCCGATGATGCCCAGCGTCTTGCCGCGCAGCTCGTAGCTGCCTTCCGAGGACTTGAGCCAGTCACCGCGGTGGCACGCCATATTCTTTTCCGGAATGCGGCGCACCAGCAGCACGGATTCCGCGATCACGAGTTCCGCGACGCTGCGCGTATTCGAATACGGCGCGTTGAAGACCGGAATGCCGTTGATTGCGGCCGTATCGAGGTCCACTTGGTTCGTGCCGATGCAGAAACAGCCCACCGCCATCAGGCGCCGCGCGTTGTTGAGGACATCCGCCGTCAAATAGCTGCGCGAACGTACGCCGACCATGTGCGCTTCGGAAACCGCCTTGGCCAGCTCCGCCTCCGGTAGCGATTTTTCGTGATATTCAATGTTCGTGTAACCGGCCTTGCGGAAACTTTCGACCGCAGTCTGGCTGACGCCCTCCAGCAGCAGCACCTTGATATCTTTGCGCGGAAAAGAAGTCTTCGTCATGAGTCGTTCCGATGAAAAATTTCTGTGTTGAGCGGGCTTCCGGTCGCGAAACGCGGCCCGCAAGGCGCGCATGATGCCACCGTCGCCCATGGCCGTCACATCGCGGCAAGCGATGCACGGAGCAGTAGCCGGGGGTCCGGCGCACGCCATCTACATTCAGTTAATGACCCGCATAATCCGGATAGTGGCCGGCCTCGATCCACGCCCGCCGCTCCGCATAGGGCAAATCCACGTAGGCTTGCATGGCACGGCAGGCGTCGTCGGACTGCATCGTTTCCAGGAACGCCGAGTCCTCCACACGCAGCCCACCGGCCAGGTGCATGTCGCTGCCCTCGTATACCGAACGCTTGACACAGGCCGCAGCACGCGGCGGCAACGCCGCCATTTCCGTGGCGATCTGCATGGCGCGCACGACGGCATCGTCGAC
This sequence comes from Nevskiaceae bacterium, assembly GCA_004298465.1. GTDB lineage: Bacteria > Pseudomonadota > Gammaproteobacteria > Nevskiales > Nevskiaceae > SCRT01. The sequence goes on from SCRT01000005.1 coordinate 36,124, forward strand.
CAGTTCATGCACGATGCCGAGCGCCAGCGCCGTTTTCGGCGTCACGACCCGGCCGCGCAGGATGAATTCAACGGCCCGGCCGGCCCCGATCAAGCGGGACAGCCGCTGCGTTCCGCCGCCTCCCGGAATGATGCCGAGCCGAGCTTCCGGAAAACCGTAACGGTAATCGCCCGACTCTCCGATGCGAATATCGCAGGCCAGGCTGATCTCCAGCCCACCCCCCATGGTGTTGCCATTCAGCGCCGCGATCACCACCTTTGGCAAGTCGCAGAGCGACTGCACCAGCGCATGGTAGCTGCTTGTGAGCGAAGTGCCCGAACGCCGCAGCCCATCGTGGTCACGCGCCAGCGCCAGCAGCTCCTCGACACTGTAGTGGGTGATGAAGCCGTTACCGCATTGCGGGCCTCCGGCGCCGCACAGCACGACCGCGCGCACGGCCGGATCACGCCATGATTCGATGAGCTGGGCAAGCTCTCCCGCCGCCTCGGCGCAGAAATAATTCATCGGCGGGTTGCGATAACGAGCCACCACAACCGCCCCCGTACGCTCCACATGCCATAACGACATCATTCACCTCTGCGCTCACATGACGACAGGCCATGATAGCGGCGGCTCACGAAGGCGTATCCACCCCAAACAAAAACGGCGCCGATACATCCGGCGCCGTCGTGAACTGCAGCCATCGACCGGGTTACGGCTTGGCAGTCCAGCTCATGCACCAGCCACCATGAGACACGTCGTTCTGCGGGAACAGCGCGCAGCCGCCCCACTTCGCGTCACCACCCTGGTAGAACATGCAGTCGCCGCAATGCGAGCCTGCCTTGTAGGCGGCGTCACCCTTGGCGGACTTGGCATCTTCCGTGTAGTGCAGGGCTTTCGCGTTGTCTGCTGTCGGACTCAGGTGCGGCTTGTCCGCCGCACCCGCGATGCCCACGCGCAGCAACGGCAGCATGGCACCGGCAGCCGCCATGCTGGCAAGAAACCGGCGACGTGCCTTGGATTTGATGTCTTCCATCTCAGCAACCTCCAAATGTCGAACGTCTGTTCAGCCTAGCAGCGTAAATAGCTGATCTGGTTGTTGATTATCATTCTCAAAAATACCCGGTCGGGTATGTCGGTTCAGCGCACGATCGCAGTCAGTTCACCCTTCGCGTAACGCCGTGTCATGGCTTCGAACGGAAGAACCTTGATCTTGCTGGCCCAACCCGCCGAGCCGAAGGCCTCATAACGGATCTTGCATAGCGCGCTAGCGGCGGCACGCGCTTTCTTCAGGTAGCCGCGCGGGTCGAATTCACCCGGGTTCTCGGCCAGGAACTTGCGGATCGCGCCGGTCATCGCCAGGCGAATATCGGTGTCGATGTTGATCTTGCGCACACCGTGCTTGATGCCTTCGCAGATCTCCTCCACCGGCACGCCGTAGGTCTCCTTCATCTCGCCGCCGAACTCGCGGACGATGGCCAGCAGCTCCTGCGGCACGCTGGACGAGCCATGCATGACCAGGTGCGTGTTCGGAATCCGCGCATGGATTTCCTTCACGCGCGCGATCGACAGGATGTCCCCCGTCGGCTTGCGCGAGAACTTGTAGGCACCGTGGCTGGTGCCGATGGCGATCGCCAGCGCGTCCACCTGGGTCTTCTTCACGAAGTCCGCTGCCTGTTCCGGGTCGGTGAGCAGGTCGGAATGGTCAAGCTTGCCTTCCGCGCCTACACCATCTTCCTTGCCGGCGGACATCGTCTCCAGAGAACCGAGGCAGCCGAGCTCCCCTTCCACCGATACGCCCACGGCATGCGCCATCTCCACAACTTTCGCGGTGACGCCAACGTTGTAGCCATAGTCCGACGGCGTCTTCTGGTCCTCTTTCAAGGAGCCGTCCATCATCACGCTGCCGAAGCCGCTGCGGATCGAAGCTTGGCAGACCGCCGGGCTGGCACCGTGATCCTGATGCATGCACAGCGGAACGTCCGGGTATTCCTCGGCCGCAGCGATAATGAGATGCCGGAGAAACGGCTCGCCCGCGTACTTGCGCGCCCCGGCAGAGGCCTGCAGGATCACCGGGCTGTCGCAGGTCTGCGCCGCCTCCATGATCGCCTGCACCTGCTCCAGGTTGTTGACGTTGAAGGCCGGCAGGCCGTAACCGTGCTCGGCGGCGTGGTCGAGCAACTGCCGCATGGAAATCAGGGCCATCGAAAAACCTCCGGAAAGCCGGCGCGGAACAGCTTTGACTGCGCGTCGGGAACAGCGGGAAGGGGCTTCACGCAACGTGTAGCCGAGGTGGGTATTTTCCGTGCATTCGCCCGTCACCGCAAAGCGGTGCCTACATTCAGGCTCGCGGCAGCACGTCCAGCAGGTCCGTGTAGCTCGAAAGGATCCGGTCCGGGTTCTGTTCCGCGATCGGGCGCCCGCCGGAATACCCCCACGGGACTACCCAGCAGCAGACGCCCGCCGCCTTTGCCGTGGCCACATCCACTGGCGAGTCGCCCACGAACAGCGCCCGTGCTACCGGCACGCCCAGTTTCTCAAGGCAATAGTAAACGGGAAACGGATCAGGTTTGCGCTTCGGCAGCGTGTCGCCCGCCACTACCGGGTCAAAAAGCCCGTCCAGCCCGCACAGCGGCAGCACACGGCACGTCAGCGCCTGCTCCTTGTTCGTGACGAGCGCCAGCTTGACACCCGCGGCCTTGAGCGTCCGCAACGCGTCGACGGCGCCCGGAAATGCGCGCTGCGTCGCGGCATCGTCGCCGTCGTAGGCAGCCGCAAAATCAGCCTGCGCAGCTTCCAGCTCCGCCCCCGACGCACGCACGGCCTCGCGCTCACGCCCCGACGCATGGGCCAGCGCCCGGACCAAAGTCTCCCGCGCCCCATAACCGACCCAGTTGCGCACCTGATGGACGCTGGCAGCGAGGAAACCACGCTTTACGAGCACCGCGTTGGTGGCGGCGGCAATGGCCCCCACGCTGTCGATAAGCGTGCCATCCAAGTCGAACAGGATCAGATCGAACATCTCCGGGACCCCAGTTGATGCGGTGCAAGGATTGCGGTTCCCGCACCGGCGGGTGATGCAGCCGCGATTGTACAGATCGCGGCCACATCGCCCGGCGTGGCCCACCATCGGGGGAACGAACCGAGGCAAGCCGCCTGACCCGGCGTCGGCAGATTCGTCGACGGCGCCCGCCCCGCACGCCGCACAGGCTGTAAGAAACAGTTTTCCACCGTCGCCGGGCGCGGATATTCCCGCAATACTGGATTTCCGCATGGGGCCGTATCGCCACCCCACAAAAACCCTATATCCAGATAGATATATCCGATCCACCATGAAATGAATATTTCTCTCCATCCCATGGCGAATTTCGAGATCGATGGATATCACCATTGAATAATCAAATGATATTCAAGCGGATATGCGAAGTATGACACGGACAATTCTATTGATTTTTCCTTACATCATCCTAATTTAATCCACTCATATTTGTTTTATACGCTTCCTCCATTGGCTAAACCTTTAATAAACAGATAGATGTAATAATTGTATCTCAATACAAAAATAAAGCCTGTTGCATACCCAAACCAAGTCGTGCTAGAAAAAATCCAGATATCCGCGAAGGGCCGCTAGCGAAAGGCTCTAGGGAAGCCGGCCTTGAGTTATTCACTATCTGGATCCTTCATGTCACCCCCAATGGAAGGCATCTTGAAAAGAGCACCATTTCGGGATCGAGACCTCTTCGCTTGACCATGTACAGGAAATATGGGAGCAATGACCAATGGGCAAGAAATTTGCTGTGAAGCTGGCCGCCGCCTTGACTCTGACCATGGGCGCCGTCGCCACTCCGGCCATGGGCCAATCAGCCGGAAGCTGGAGCCTTGGGGCCAGCGTAGGCTGGGTAATCCCCAAGGCCAACAACGGAAGCATCGCCGGAGGAGCGCTGAGAACCGACATCGGCAACGACATAAAACCTACTTTCACCGTGGAGTATTTCGTACTGGACAACCTCGGTATCCAACTGCTGGGAGCCGTGCCATTCGCCCAGACAGTCCGGATCAATGGCGAGCACGTCGGCAACGTCCAGCATCTTCCACCCGCACTGTACTTGCAGTATCACTTCAGAGGCCTGCTGGGCCTTCTTTCACCCTCTCTCGCATATATCACGCCATTCGCCGGAGTGGGGGTCGAGCACTCGTTCATCTATGACGAGGATTTTAACGCGCCTTTCAGCGGCGTCCACGTCCGCGATTCAACGAGCTACACCTTTCACGGCGGCCTCGACTTCACCGTCAAGAAGAATCAGGCGGTCCGCTTCGACATCTACTACATCAACATCGACAGCAAGATCAGGGCGGGCACGACCACGATCGGCACGACACACATCGACCCGCTGGTCTGGAACGTCGGCTACGTCTGGACGTTTTAGGGGCCCTCCGGTGATGCACAGGTATCGACAGCAGGAATACCAGGACATTCCGGCAATGCCACGAGGCTTCGAACCCGGTGTATCACCGGACGGACGTTTCCGGTCCTTTCGTTGTGCCCGCCCGTGCGAGACCACAAGGACCCCTTAGAGGAAGGCACATGGCTGGTTTCGACACTGCCATGCGACCTGATCATCCACTCCATGACCAGCAGGGAACAACACCATGACCGTGCAAGACGTCGCCTTCAGCATCGCGATAGCCGGAATCGTCGTGATCGCATTCGGATTCATCCTCATCATTTCGCAGTCCGGGAAGCACGCAGATGAAGGGCGGAACCGCCGCAACGTCCATCGTTCCCACGTCCTGCAAGCCTGGGCGTTCGGCGTACTGCTGGTTGTGTTCGTAACCGGTAGCTGGGCAACACTGCACAAGCTTCCGATCCCCCCGCAACACCAGCCGCTTGGCGCGAAACAGGTGGTGGATGTGGTCGGACATCAATGGTTCTGGCAGATCAAGCCGAACACGATACAGACCGGCAGCAAGGTGGAATTCCGGGTGACCAGCGCCGACGTCAATCACGATTTCGCCATCTATGCGCCCGATGGTCTGATCGTCGCGCAAGTCCAGGCCATGCCGGGCTACACCAACAAGCTGCTGTACACCTTCAGCGAACCCGGCACCTACACCGTCCAATGTCTCGAATACTGCGGCGTCGGGCATGCTCCGATGCGCAGCGACTTCCGCGTCGTGAATGCGGTCGCACAAGGAACGCGGGCGGATACAAACATGGCGATCTCGGACGCGCTGCCGGCCACCGCCACGCAACCTGCGACAAAACCCGCCGTACCCGACGGCGCACAGCTGTTCTCCGCCAACTGCGCGGCCTGCCACCAAGCGACAGGTACCGGTTTGCCGGGGGTGTTTCCGCCGCTCAAGGGCAACAGCGTGGTCAACGATCCCGACCCGACCCGGCAGATTCATGCGGTGTTGCACGGGCTGAGCGGAGAAGTCGTGGACGGCACGAAGTACGCGGGCGCCATGCCGGGCTTCAAGGACATCCTCGACGACAGCCAGATTACCGCAATCATCAACCACGAGCGCAGCGCGTGGGGGAATCACGGCAAGCCGGTCATGGCAGCGCAAGTCGCGGCGGCGCGCGCCGCCGGCAAGCAATTGTGACCACCGGACATTCTCATAGGTTTGCCGCCGCGGCACAGGTCCGCACGGGAGCCCGGCCGCTGCCCGGCAACACGATCATCGAAATCAAAGTGGTTCCACCGAGGGAAGACTGACCATGGCCACCATGACTCTGTATCCACGCGAAGAACGGCTCGCGGGCAGCGAGCGCCTCGTGTTCAACCTGTATCTCATCGGAGCCGTCACCCTGTTCGCACTGATGATGCTCATTGGCCTGACCATGCGCATGTCACAGGCGGGCTGGCTCGGCGTGCCGCCCGACTGGTTCTACCGGCTCCTGAGCATGCATGGGGCCGGCATGGTCGGCACCATGGTCATGGCCTCGACGGCGATCATGTGGTTTTTCCTGCGCAAGTACGTGCACCTGCATCTGTGGGCCTTCGCGGCAAATTTCACCCTGTTCCTGCTGGGCGCCCTGTGCATCATCATCTCCGTGTTCCTCGGCGGCTACGGGGGGCTGTGGACTTTCCTCTACCCCCTGCCTTCCATGGGCATGGGCATGTGGAGCCCAGGTGCGGCCGCGCTGTTCTTGCTCGGCTACCTGTTGATCGGGGTGGGTGAGCTGTTGTTCTATCTCGACGCCGCCGCCGGGATCATCAAGGTGCACGGGAATTTCTGGCACGCGCTGGGCTGGAACTGGCTTTTCGGGGGAACTGTCAACCCCGACCACCCGAAGGCGGTGGTCGCCAGCACCAGCATGATCATCGCGAACTCGCTCGGCATCCTCGCCGGCGCGATCGTTCTGGTGATGTGCCTGCTCCACATCTTCTTCGCCGTCGACCTCGATCCGCTGTTCACCAAGGTGCTGATCTTCTGGTTCGGCCACATGTACATCAACGCCGCCATCTACATGGGGGTGATCGCGATCTACGAGCTGCTGCCCCGCTACACGCACAAACCCTACCCGCTGAACCGCGTGTTCCTATGGGGCTGGGCGGGAACCACGGTGTTCGTGGTCGTGGTGTTCGGACACCACCTGCTGATGGATTACGCCGTACCACACTGGTTCCTCGTCCTCGGACAGATCACGTCCTGGACCTCGGGTTTTCCGGTGTTCGTGGTAACCGCCTGGGGCGGGCTCAGCAACATCTACCAGGCGAACATGCGGCCGTGGAAAATGCCGGCGCGGCTGATGATCCTGTCCCTGTTCGCGTGGGTGGCCGGCGGCTTCTGCGCAGTCGTCGACAGCACCATGCGCTTCAATCTGGTCATGCACAACACGCAGTGGGTTCCGGGGCATTTCCACACCTATCTGCTGCTAGGCGTGCTGGCGATGATCCTGGCGCTGATGTACCACGTGATCGGCGAACGCCGCCAGCATCTGCCCGACCATGGCGCCGACCGGATGATGTTCCCGGTCTACCTGGGTGGCGCGCTCATCTTCCTTTTCGGTTTCCTCGAAGGCGGCCGCGCGAGCGTGCCACGCCGCATGGCGACCCATCTGCCCGCCTGGCAGTTCACCGACAAGGTCGGTTCGATCGGCGGGGTTCTGGTGGTGCTGGCGATGCTCTACTTCGCGATCCGGATCACGGCCGGTCTGCTGACCTCCGAATCCGACCCGCCACCTGCGACTGAAGATGGCCGTGTCGGCCTTTCGGACGCTACTGGCTAGCCTGGTGCTGGCGGTGGTCGGTGGCGCGGTCCTGACCGCCGCCACCGACCACTTCCAGGCTTTCACCAGCGAAGGGGCGCGAAAAGTCCGGATCCGCGAACACATGCCGCGGGTTCCGCACGCCACGCTGCAAACCCAGTACGGCCGCGACATACGGCTCGCCGACCTGCGCGGAAAATGGCTGCTCGTCGACTTCATCTACACCCGCTGCATCACCTACTGCACCGCCCAAGGGAGCGAGTTTGCCCTGCTGCAACGCAAGTTGGCCGCGCCCTTGCAGTCAGGAAAACTGGAACTGCTCAGCATCAGCTTCGACCCCAGTCGTGACGAACCACACCAACTCGCCGATTACCTGCAACGCTCCGGCGGTCACGGCGGGGGCTGGCTCGCCGCGCGTCCGGTGGGCCTGCGGCAGCTCGACCAGCTCAAGCGGGTCTTCGGCATCATCGTGATCCCCGACGGACTCGGCGGCTATGTGCACAACACCGGCTTCGCACTGGTGAACCCGCAAGGGCGGCTGGTCGCGATTCTCGACACCGGCGATCCGGATCAGGTGGTCCGGGACATACTCGGGCACCTGCGATCGTGACGGCCTGCTCAAGCCACCGTGCACCCTGCATCGCAGTAGCTGTGTTCGGAGTCCTGCTGCTGCCCCCGATGCGGGACTGGCTGGAAACCAGCATGCTGCTGCAGATGCTGGTGCAGATTCCGCTGCTGATCGCCGTAGGCTGGCATCTGCACGGCGCGCTGCCGACACGCCTGACGGCGGCGCTCGACGCCTGGAACCGCCAGGGCATCGCCGGACTGATCCTGACGACCCTAGCCGCTGCATTCTGGATGTTGCCGCGTTCGCTCGACGCGGCAGTGAGCGATCCCGCGTTCGAAGTGGCGAAGTTCGCCTCGGGACCGCTGTTGATCGGGCTACCGTTCGCCTTGAGCTGGCCACGTATGGGATTCGTGGTCCGCGGTGTGTTCCTCTCGGAACTCATCGCCATGTTTTTCCGGATCGGCTGGCTCTACAAGGCCTCGCCGGTCCGCCTGTGCAGCAACTACCTGCTCGACGATCAGCAGCGTTCCGGCCAATACATGGTGATGATCGGCGCCGGGATACTCCTGTGGGTGGCGATCAAGCTGATGTGGGGGCACTTCGGTTCACCATCGGGCTTCACGTCATCCGACCCTTCCCGTTGACGCGGGATGAACCCAGGCCCCTGGCATTGACCCAGGGTGCAGAATCGCAAACAAAGCACTCAGCCCGCGCGCCCCGGCTTGCGAGACTCCATCCGACCGTGTGCACGCTCATAGCGGTCGCGCAGCTCATCGGGAACCGTGGATCCAAAAGCCGTTACCAGAGCTTCGTCCTCCCGCTGCAAATGGCGGTCAAACAAAGTCTTCATGGTTTTTTCCTTGTCGATGAGCATGACGACCGCCTGATTCGTTACACCGCGACGACGCGCAACCGCGAGATCCGTCATGACGTCACGCAGCATCCTGTCGAGACGGCGATGATCGGAAATGCAGGAATTGCTCCAGCGGCCCGAAATCCCGTTCTCCACACAGTAGGACAGGAAGCTTTCCTCCTCCAGGTAAATGCAGTGAAGCAGTCGCTGTCGATAACTCGCAATGAGCCGCGCCGCACGCGCCCAGTTATGGGCAACGAGCGCCTCCTGATGGCGCCACAACAACTGCGACAAGGTATCGTGTTCCGATACAAGGTCGGTAACCAGACTCAAGGCTGCCATATGCTGGTAACTCCCGGTCGCAGGCAGCGACCCACACCCAAGGGTCTATCGTACGCATTGCCAGCGCTGCTGTCAGCCTTGCTGCATGCCGCGCCAAAGGCCAACGGCGGCCGAAGGCAAAAGCGATCGAAACGGAATTGCAAAGCCGCTACCGATCCCCATCCACGGCACGCGGCTATCGTTCGTCTGCGCCCTTATTCTTTCGAGCCGTGAATCCGAGAGTCACGCGCCAATATCCAGCAGCGGGAATTGTTCACGAAACCAAGATGCTCGTAATAGGCATTCGCTGCCGGCGCGGCAATGAGGATCAACTTGCAGCGCGGCCCGAGCCGGCCCTGCGTCACGGCCAGCAGCTGCCGGCCGATGCCCTGGCGCTGATGCGCCCGGCACACGGCAAGGTCGGAGAGATAGCACGCATAGTGGAAATCCGTCATCGAACGGGCGACGCCGACCAGGCGCCCGGCATCCCGCGCGGTCACGGTCAGGTTGGCGTTGGCGACCATGCCCGCCATGCACTCGCGATCGTCGATCGGTCGACGTTCCCCGAGCGTCGACCTCATGAGCAAGTCGATGAACTGATCGACGGTGACGGGTTCGTTGACCTTGTACTCGATGTCCATCCGTTCTCCCACCGATGACACTTCAAGGCCGCCACGTGTCGATCACTACCATTCGACGACGATCTTGCCGAAATGTCGGCCAGCCTGCTGCAGGCGGAAAGCATCCGCCAGCTCCTCAAGCCCGAAGCTGTGGTCAATGACCGGGCGTATCCCCGTGCGCTCCAGGGCGGCGACGTAATCCTGCTGCTGGCGGCGATTCCCGACGATCAGGCCCTGTATCCGGGCTTGCTTGACCATCAGCTGGGCTGTCGGCACCACCCCTTCCCAGCCCGTCAGTACGCCGATCAGGGCGATGTGTCCACCCGGGCTGACCGCCGCAACGGACTGGGCCAGCGTACCCGGACCACCGACCTCGACCACGTGATCGACCCCATGTCCGCCCGTCAACTCCAACACCTTGCGGCCCCATTCCGGCGTCTGCTTGTAATTGATGACGTGATCGGCACCCAACCTCGCGGCCCGCTCAAGCTTTTCATCTGAAGAGGAGGTCAGCACAACCTCGGCGCCCATGGCTTTGGCGATCTGCAGCGCCGCGATCGATACGCCCCCCGTACCCAGCAGCAGTACTCTCTCCCCGGCCTTGAGCGCGCCATCGACGACCAGTGCCCGCCAGGCCGTGAGCCCGGCAGTCGTGATGGTAGCGGCTTCGGCGTGGCTCCAGCCGCGCGGTGCCAGGGTAAAGGCGGAAGCCGGACGGATCACATGTTCGCAGGCGAATCCGTCGATTCCGTCACCGGGTGTTTCCCTGAAATGAGTCACCCCGGCGGATGGTTGCCCATCCCTCCACTGCGGGAAAAAGCAGGACACGACTGCATCGCCCGCCTGGAATTCGACGACTCCCTCTCCAACCGCCTCGACCACACCCCCGGCATCGGCCATGGGAACCCGGCCATCAGCGGTGGGGCTGCTGCCATTGGCAACCAGGAGATCGTGGAAATTCAGCGAAGTCGCGTGGATCGCGACGCGGATCTGTCCGGGTCCCGGGACTCCGGGATCAGGCAGGTTGCAAACCTCGAGATGATCGAGGCCGGCGGGTGAACGAATGGCGACTGCTTTCATGGGCCCAGCTCCTGCACCGTGGTTGCGGAAATCGTGACGATCGACAGGGTAAAGCCATTTCCGATACGACGTGTCGCCGGCCGGAGCTGCCCGCGTTGCAAAGCGATGCCCGCCCCGCCAACCCGCGCTGAAGGCCGCCGTTCACGCCCTCGGTAGTGTCACACCGCTCTGCCCCTGGTATTTCCCGCCGCGATCCTTGTAGCTTGTTTCACAGCTTTCGTCGGATTCGAAGAACAGCATCTGCGCCACGCCTTCGTGGGCGTAGATCTTGGCCGGCAGCGGGGTGGTGTTGGAAAATTCCAGCGTCACGTGGCCTTCCCATTCCGGTTCCAGCGGCGTGACGTTGACGATGATGCCGCAGCGCGCGTAGGTGCTCTTGCCCAGGCACACGACGAGCACGTTGCGCGGGATGAGGAACCGTTCCACGGTGCTGGCGAGCGCGAAGGAATTGGGCGGGATGACGCAGCAGTCGCCTTCGAAATCCACGAAGCTCTTTTCGTCGAAGGCCTTGGGATCGACGATCGTGGAGTTGATGTTCGTGAAGATCTTGAACTGCGGGGCGCAGCGCACGTCGTAGCCGTAGGAGCTGACGCCGTAGGACACGATCTTCGCGCCGTCTTCCGCATAGCGCACCTGCTGCGCCTCGAAGGGTTCGATCATGCCGTGCTCGCACGCCATGCGCGTGATCCAGCGGTCGGATTTTATCGCCATGTCTCAGTCGTCCAGAAGTTCGATTTCCGGCAGCTCACCGGCCGGAATGCCGTAGGCCAGCCGCGCCGCCGCGCGGCGGGCGATGTCGCGGTAGGCTTGCGCGTTCGCGGATTCCGGCGCCGCCACCACCGTCGGGTTGCCGCCGTCGGCCTGTTCGCGGATGTGGATGTCCAGCGGCAGGTGGCCGAGCACCTCCGTCCCCGCTTCCCGCGCCAGCCGCTCCGCTCCGCCTTCGCCGAAAATCGCTTCGCGGTGGCCGCAGTTCGAGCAGATGTGGATGCTCATGTTCTCCACCACGCCGAGCACCGGCACGGCGACCTTGCGGAACATTTCCAGCCCCTTGCGGGCGTCGGTGAGCGCAATGTCCTGCGGCGTGGTGACGATGACGGCGCCGGCGACGGGAATGCGCTGCGCCAGCGAAAGCTGGATGTCGCCAGTGCCGGGCGGCAGGTCCACCACGAGGTAGTCCAGCCCGTCCCACAGGGTGTCGTTGGCAAGCTGCATGAGCGCCTGCGTCGCCATCGGGCCGCGCCACACCATCGGCTTTGCCTCGTCCACGAGAAAGCCGAGGGACATGGCCTGCAGGCCGTGCGCGTGGATCGGATTGAGCTTCTTGTGGTCCTTCGAGGTCGGGCGTTCGTCCACCTTGCCCAGCATGCGCGGCTGGCTCGGCCCGTAGATGTCGGCATCGAGGATGCCGACCTGCGCGCCTTCCGCAGCCAGCGCCAGCGCCAGGTTCACGGCCACCGTGGACTTGCCGACGCCGCCCTTGCCGGAGGCCACGGCGAGAACATTCTTCACACCGGGGATCTTCGGCAGCTTCGCGGGCACGTGCGCGGCGATGTCCCAGCCGACGTCGACCGCCGTCTCCGTGCCCGGCAGCTGTTCCGCCAGAAACTGCTGCAGCGCCGCCGCCAGTACCGCCGCACAGCCACGCGCCGGGAAGCCGAGCGTGACGCGCAGACGCCCGTCCGCGCCGACTTCCAGCCCCACGCCGCGCTCGGCCAGCGCCCCACCCACGAGCGGGTCCGTGAAACGGCCAGCGGTGGCGATCAGGGCAGTGGAATCGGGCATTGAAATCGCGACGCAGATGAAGTGGCCAAGGAGTCTATCATCGTGCCTGCACTCCCTGGCCGGAACCGGACTCGAACCGGCAAGCCGAGAACCACGCAGGGCGCCCCGGCTCCGCAGGCGCAGGGCTCAAATCTCCACCGGCGTCCCGATCTCGACCAGGCGGTCACCGGGAATATGGAAGAAAGTGGTGACCTGCACCGCATTGCGAGTCAGAAACGCGAACAAGTGGTCGCGCCACGGCACCATGCCGGCATGGTCACCCTCCACCACCGTTTCACGCGAGGTGAAAAACGTGGTGTCGCGCACATCGACCCCTGGCTGCAGACCAGTGTCTGCCGCGAGGGCCGCGAGCACGTCAGGATCTTCCATGAAGCCGAAGCTCAACAGCACGGTGCAGAACGAGTGGCCCAGATCGTGTGATTCGACGCGATCCATGCGCTCCGCAAACGGGAGGTCAAGCGTCACCACGCTCAACAGGACATTGCGCTCATGCAGCACCTTGTTGTGCTTCAGGTTGTGCAGCAACGCACGCGGCACCGCATTCAGGTTCGCCGTCAGAAAGATCGCGGTACCGGGAACACGGGTCGGCGGATGTTCGGCAATGGAGCCGAGGAGTGGAGCCAACGCCACACCGCCCCGCCCCAGCCGCCGCCGTACCAGCTCGCGCCCACGCCGCCATGTCGTCATCACCGCGAAGGCCGCAACTCCCAGCGCCAGCGGAAACCAGCCGCCGTGACTCACCTTGAGGAGATTGGCTGAAAAGAACGCGCCGTCGATGACAAGCAGCGGGATACCAAGCATCGCCACCACGTACCACTTCCAGTGCCACAGGCGCAGCGCGACCAGCAGCACCAGCAGGGTCGTGGTGACCATGGTGCCGGTCACGGCAATTCCGTAGGCGGCGCCCAGATTCTCGGATGAATGAAAGCCGATGACGGCAGCCAGCACCAGGATCAACAATGCATTGTTGATGAAAGGCACGAAAATCTGCCCCGCGACACGGCTGGAGGTGTGGACCACGCGCAACCGTGGCGCATAGCCCAGCTGCATGGCCTGCAAGGTCATCGAATACGCTCCCGAAATGATCGCCTGCGACGCGATTACCGTGGCGGCGGCAGCCAGCACGATCATCGGCACCAGCACAGGCTTCGGCACCATCAGATAGAACGGATTGCCGATGGCCTGCGGATCGTGCAACAGCAGTGCGCCCTGCCCGAAGTAATTCAGCAGCAGCGCCGGGAAGATGAAGTACAGCCAGACCAGGCGAATGGGGCGCTTGCCGAAATGGCCGATGTCGGCATACAGGGCTTCGGCCCCCGTGAGCGCCAGCACCACGCCACCCAGTGCCACGAATGCCGCCAGTCCGTGGGACTCGAACAAATGCACCGCGTAGATCGGATTCAAGGCCAGCAGGATTTCCGGCCCGCGCACGATCATGCGCACGCCCAGCAATGCGATCACGATGAACCAGATGCACATGACGGGCGCAAACAGGCCACCCACCCGTGTGGTCCCGAGCTTCTCGAGAACGAACAACCCAAGCAGGATTGCCACACTGATCGGCATCACCCACGAGGTCAGCTGCGGAGCGGCGATCCTGATGCCTTCGACCGCGGAAAGCACCGAGATGGCGGGCGTAATGACCCCGTCACCGTAAAACAGCGCGGCACCGAAGATCGCGACAACCGCGACTCCCCAGCGGACGCGCGGCAAGGCGCGCACGCCCCGTTGCGCCAGCGCCAGCAGGGCAACGATCCCGCCTTCGCCCTTGTTGTCGGCGCGCATCACGAACAACACGTACTTGATGCAGACCACGATCAACAGTGACCAGAACACCAGCGACAGCACGCCGAGCACCGTGGGACGACTGATGCCCAACCCATAGTCGCTGCTGAACACTTCCTGCAGCGTGTACAGCGGGCTGGTGCCGAGGTCGCCGAACACGATGCCGATCGCGCCAAACGCAAGCGCCCGCATCGACGGCTGAGTCGGGGAAGGTGGAGATACTGGCATCGCCGTCACCGTCGTGAATCCCGTTGTGGGGACAGCGTGCCGGCTTGCACCACGTCCGCGTGCCACCCACCGCCACCGAGTGCCTGGACCAAGGCGGCGCTGTCACTGTAACGGCCAACCTGCGCCTGCACCAGCGCCAGTTCCGCCTGCTGCGCGGTCTGCTCGGCCTGCAGCACGGCGACGTGGCTGACGTCGCCGTGCGCAAACTGACGCCGGCTGATGGCAAGGCTGCGGGCGGCAGCCTGCTCGGCGGTTCGCGCTGCCGCCAATGCATCGGCATCGTTCCTGAGTGCGTGCAGGGTGTCGGCGACGTTCTGCAGTGCGGCGATCACGGTGGCGCGGTACTGCGCCTTGGCCTGATCGAAGGCCGCTTCGGCGGCGCGCTGCTGGTGCTTCAGGCTGCCGGCGTCGAACACCGGCTCGGTGATCCCGGCGGCAAGTTCCCAAAACGAAGTGCCTTGCGAAAACAGCGCGGTGAGATCGGCCGCCGCACTGCCGGCATTGGCACCGAGCACAAGTTTCGGCAGGCGGTTGGCAACAGCGACACCGACTTGCGCGCTCGCCACATGCAGGGTGGCTTCGGCGGCCAGCACGTCGGGCCTGCGCTCGACGAGTCGAGCCGGCAGCGTGAGGGGAAGCACGGGGGGCAGGTGCAGGTCGGCGAGCTCGAAGCGCGGAGCGTCCATCTGCGACGGGGGCTCCCCCAGCAGCGCGGCCAGCGCATCGCGCTGCTGCTCCAGTTGCTTGCGCAGCGGCGGCAATCCGGCCTCGGCCCCGGCGAGTGCCGCCTGCTGTGCGGCGACGGCCGCTTCCGGCACCGCGCCGAGCGCGAACTGGCGTTCGAGCGATTCCAGCGTCTGGCGCTGGTCTGCGATGACACCCTGTGTCGTCGCCATCTGCGCACGCAGGCCCGCCTCGTTGATTGCCGCCACCACCACGTTTGCGGTCAGGCTCAGGCGGGCGGCTGCGAGCTGGAAACGCTGCACGTCGGCTTGCGCGCGGAGCGCCTCAAGCCCGCGGCGGGTACCACCAAACAGATCCGGCGCCCACGACACACTCACTTGCGCCGTGTGCAGGGCGAAATAGTCGGCGCCCGACTGGAGCGGACTTGCGAGCGTTCCGGCGTTGCGCTGCCGCGACGCGTTGAAGCCGATGCCCGCGTTCGGGTACAGCGCACCCTTGCCGGCCGAGAGATTTTCCTGCGCGACGCGCAGCGCGGCCGTGGCGGCAGCGAGATCGGGGTTGGCGTCGAGCGCCCGCGCGATCAGCGCGTCAAGCTGGGGCGAACGGAACAGCGTCCACCACTCGGCCGGCACGTCGCCACCGGTCACGAGGCGTTGCGCGTCGCTTCCGGCGCCCGCCGCGCCGGGCAGCGGCTGCGCGGTGTAGCGCTCGACCGCTGGCGGTGCGGGTCGATGGAAATCGGGCCTTGCCCTGCAGCCGCCGAATGCAATCACCGTCACAACGAGCAGTGTGTACGGAACGAATGGGCGTTCTCGCGTCGTCATGACGTCACCTGGCCTTGAGCGGGCGTGGCGGCTTCCGCCTGCGGCGGATATCGGCGTTCAAACCACGCCTCCAGCACGAAGTACAGCGTCAGCAGCGTCGCCAGCGCCAGTCCGCCGACGATCACAGTCGCCAGTTCACGCTGCACGTCAGTGCCGATGCCGGTCGCAAGCGCGGCGGGCAGCATGCCGAAGGTGGCGACCGTCGCGGTCATCAGGACCGGTCGGAAGCGTTCGGCGGCGCCTTCCAGGACCGCACCCGCCAGCCTCCGGCCGTCGCGGCGATGGCGGTTGATGTTGGAGATCATGATCACGGCGTTTTGCACCGCGACGCCGAACAGCGCGATGAAACCGACCGCGGTCGCGATGTCCAGCGTATAGCCACGCAGGTGCAGCGCGATCAACCCGCCCAGCGTCGCCAGCGGCACCACGACGAGGGCCAGCAGCGACTGCCGCAGCTTGCCGTACTCGGCGTACAGCAGCACCAGCATCATGCCGACAACCAGCACCAGCCGTGCCTGGGCACGCTGCGCCTGCTGGAACGAGCCGGCCCATTCCAGCCGGTATCGCTGCGGATTGAAGTGCACCTTCTCGGCGATCAGGCGCTGTCCGTGTGCGACGAACGCGGGCAGCGCCATGCGATCGTTGCTTGCGGTGATCGACAGCTCGCGCTGGCCCTGGTTGTGGTCGATGGTGCCTTCGCCGGTCTGGAAGGAAATGCGTGCCACCATGGACAGCGGGATCTGCGAGCCGCTGGCTGTCGTCAGCGGCAGGCGGCCGATGGCCTCAATGTTGTTCGCCACGGCGTTGTCGACGCGTGCCGAGACGTTGTAGACGCGGTCGCCGACATACACCGGGGTGATCGGCGCTCCGCCGATGGCAGTCTGGATCAGATTCGTGATGTCCACGATGTTGATGCCGTAGCGCGCGGCGGCGGCACGGTCGGTGCGGATCACGAGTTGCGGGATAGGGGGCTCCTCGAAGATCCCTGCGTCGGTGCCGGGGATGGTCTTCAAAGTCGCCACGATCTGCCCCGCGATACGGCGCATATCCTTGAAATCCTCGCCGTAGAGGTACAGGACCAGCGCACTGTGCGCGCCGCTGATGAGGTCATCCACACCGTCGGCGATCGGCTGGCTGATGCGCACGTTCATCTCGGGCAACTCGCGATCGAGGCGCGCCCGGAACTCACGCAGGAATTGCGCCCGATCCATGCCCGCCGGCCATTCCGGGTACGGCTTCAGGATGACGTCAGCCTCGATGTGCGAAGGCGTCCACGGATCGGTGCCATCGTCGCTGCGGCCACCCTGCGTCACCGCGTACGTCACTTCCGGAAACGAACGCACCACGTGGCGCAGACGGCTGGCCATCCTGCTGGCCTCATCGAGCGAGATGCCGGTCGGCAATTGCACCTGCAACCACAGCGCGCCCTCGTCGAGATCGGGCATGAACGCGCTGCCGAGGGTCATGCCAAGACCTCCGGCCGCCACGAACGCAAGGCCGGTAGCCGCCAGCGCCAGGCGCGGTCGCCGCAGCAGATTGGCAAGGCTTGCCTTGAACCCATCGTGCATCCGCTCCAGCAGCCGGTTGCGGAACAGCGGCCGGTGGGGCTTGCGCAGCGCGAGCCACGCCAACCCCGGAATCAACGTGATGGTGCACAGCAGCGCCGCCAGCAGCGCGTAGCTCACCGTGAACGCGATCGGCCGCGACAGCCGGCCGGCGGCGTGCTCGAACGCGAACAGCGGCAGATAGGCCGTGATGATGATGAGGGTGGCGAAGAAGATCGGCTTCGCCACCTGCCTTGCCGCGCCGACCGCGTCACCCGGCAGCAGCGTTTCGGTGGCTTTCGCTTCGCGCCGCAGCAGGATCACTTCGGTAACCACGATCGCGCCATCGACGATCACGCCGAAGTCGATCGCACCGATCGAGAACAGGTTCAGCGACATCCCGGTCAGATGCATCAGGATGAACACCGTCACCAGCGCCATCGGAATCGTGACCGCGACGACCAGCGCCGGCCGCAGGTCGCCGAGGAACAGGAACAGCACGATGCACACCAGCAGGACGCCTTCGCCGACGATGTGGAACACGTTGCCGATGGTCGACTGCACCAGATAGCTGCGGTCGTAGTACGGCACGATCCGCACCCCCTGTGGCTTGAGCTGCCGGTTGAGTTCGTCAACCTTCGCGTGGACGGCCTTCAGCACCTCGGCGGCATTGGCGCCGTTCAACAGGCCGACGATGCCTTCGATGGTGTCGGGGTTGCCGTTGACGCCGAGGATGCCCTGGCGGATCTGGTGCCCATAGCGCAGCACGCCGAGATCGCGCACCCGCACCGGCACGCCGTGCGACACCGCCACCACGATGGTGCCGAGATCCTCGAGCGAATGCACCATGCCGATGCCGCGCACGATGTAGCTTTGCTCGCCGCGGGCGATGCGGCCGCCGCCCGCGTTCGACGTGTTGTTCTGGATCGCCTGCGTCACCTGGCTGACGCTGACGCCGTAGCGCTCGAGGCTCGCCGGATCCAGCATCAACTGGAACTCCCGAGTGAAGCCGCCGAAGTCGTTGACGCTGGCGACGCCCGGAATCCGCTGCAGGGCAGGGATCACGGTCCAGTGCTGGAGTTCGGAAATCTGCATCAGGTTCTTCGTGTCCGAATCCAGCGTGTAGCGGTAGATCTCGCCCACCGGGCCCGAAACCGGATTCAGGCTCGGCGTGGCGCCGGGCGGCAGCGTGGCCTGCGACAGCGCTTCCCGCACGCGATCGCGTTCCCAGTACTCGTTGCTGCCGTCCTTGAACACCATCGTGATCAGCGACAGCCCGAAGGTACTGTTGGAACGCATGTGGATCATGCCCGGCGTACCGGCCAGCGCACGCTCCAGCGGCGTCGTGATCTGCTGTTCGATCTCCTCGGCGGCGAGGCCCGGCACCTGGGTCGTCACCTGCACGAACACGTCCGCGAGCTGCGGGTAGGCGGTGATCGACAATTGCGTCCACGTCGAGGCGCCAAACAGCACCACCAGCGGGGTGACGACGAAGAACAGCTCGAGGATGCGGTCAATCGTCATTGAGCAGTACTCCGCCCGCGACGACCACGCGCTCGCCGCCCTTCAGGCCCTTCAGCACCCGCGCGTCCACACCTTCGTCGTAGCTCAATTCGACGATGCGTCGCTCAAAGGTCCACGGCGCGACTTCGACGAACACCGTGGTGCTGTCGTTGTTCATGAGGAGCGCCGATTGCGGCACGAACACCTACGGCGCCTGCCGTACCGCGATGCCGGCACGCGCGTACATGTTGGGCTTCAGCGCGTGGTCGGCGTTGTCGATGGCGATCCGCACCCTGTCGCGGCCGCTGTCAGGGTCGAGCATCGCGCTGACCGAACCCACGCGGCCGCGGAACAAGCGTCCAGGGTACGCGGGCACGCGCGCCCCGGCGGCCTCGCCCGGTTGCACCAGGCCAAGGTCCTCCGCGGGCACGTGGGCCGTTACCCAGACCCTGTCGATGTTGGCGATGGTCAGCATCGACGTGGCGGGATCGTTCACAAACATCCCGGGCGCCACCGACAGCGCGGTGACGGTGCCGGAAATGGGCGCACGCACCTCGGTGGGGCGTGGCGTCTGCGTGGCGGAATCGCCGCCGAGTACCCGCACGCGCGCCTGCGCGCGCCAGGGCCTTGCGCGCGAAGCTCAACGCATCGCGCGCCTTGGCCACGTCGGCGTAAGCCTGCGCCATGTCGCCGGAGTCGATCACTGCCAGCAACTGGCCGCGCTTGACCCGCTGGCCAAGATCGACGTCCAGCCGGACCACGCGGCCCGCAAGCGCCGGCAGCACGTTGGCGACGCGGGCCGGATCGGCTTCCACCGTCGCGGGGAAATCGAGCTCATGCGGCGCCTGGCGGCGTTCGACCAGCGCGATCTTCAACCGCTGGCGCAACGGCGAACCGGCGGGAACCTCGATGCGCTGGCCGTTGCGGACGAACGCGGGCCGGGTCTCGACCGCGGCCGGAGAGCGCGTGCAAGCGGCAAGCATCACGATACCGCCGAATGCAGCGACAAAGATCGCCGCGGCGCGAGCGAGCCGGTGGGGACGAAACACCGGCATGCGTCGCCTGCCCGCGCGACAACTGCCTGTGATGTCGGCCGCCGCGGGCGCGTCCACGATGGTCCGGTCACCGTCGCGGTGCCACTCCGCACACAGCCGCTGCGAAACCGGATCGAATTTCCAGACGCGGTACAGGGCACCGCCGCGCGGGCGGACGTTGCGCAGGCGCGCTGCCATACCGAAGCGCGACGCTTCGCGCGGGCAGTATGCCCGCCCGATGCGGAATGAATCGAGGGTGTACATGGCTCACCTCCGGCCCCACGGGGCGAAGGCAAGCGAATCAGTTACGCCCGATCGCCTGCCCGCACGATTCCGCGGGTCGTTTCCTCACCAACGAAGGCGGTCGCGCACTCCTGAAAGCACATGGCCACGACGGTACTCGGGTAACTGTCCATTGAACTCTTGAAAGGAAAATGTCCGCCTTCGATCGTCCGAAAGCGCGCGGGGCTCTACGCCCGCCTTTTTTACCTGTCAACGGAAATCGAAACGAGCCTCGTGGGGCCGCCCGCGGCACGCTGCGACACGCCCGGCAGCCGGCACCGGGGACACGTCGGCGACCGCTGGCATCGGACCTGCATTGCCGCGCCGGCGGCCAAGATCAACCGATCGCGATATGCACAGCCGCGCGGTCTTCGTGCGCCCAAGGGTCGTGCCCGTACCGCTTCATCCCCTAGCGGGCTCGTCATTGACAACGGCAACCACCGCCGGTGTACGGCCGGCCGGGAGCCGCGTGCGATAATCCCCGCATCTCTTCTCCGTTTACGCCCCCCTTCGATCATGTCGCGCACGCTTTTCGTCACGAACGCCCTGCCCTACGCGAACGGGCCGATCCACCTCGGCCACCTGATCGGCTACATCCAGGCCGACATCTGGGTGCGCTTCCAGCGGCTGCGCGGCAACACCGTGACCTACGTGTGCGCGGACGACGCCCACGGCACGCCGATCATGCTGGCAGCGGAAAAGGCCGGCGTGACGCCGGAAACCTTCATCGCAGGAATCCACGACCAGCACGCGCGCGACTTCGCGGACTTCGGCGTCGCCTTCGACCACTACCATTCCACGCATTCCCCGGAAAACCGCGCCGTCGTGGAACGCATCTATGCGGCGCTGGAAGCTGGCGGGCACATCGTGCGGCGCAACATCGAACAGGCCTGGGACCCGGCGCGCAGGATGTTCCTGCCCGACCGTTACGTGAAAGGCACCTGCCCGAAGTGCGGGGCCGAGGACCAGTACGGCGACAACTGCGAACAGTGCGGCGCCACTTATTCCGCGCGGGAACTGAAGAACCCCTACTCCACGCTGTCGCATGCCGCCCCCGAATGGCGCCCATCGCAGCATTATTTCTTTGCGCTTTCGCACCTGCAGGAGTCGGTGGAGAACTGGCTCGCCCACGCCAGCGTTCATCCGGCCGTGAAGGCGAAGCTGCACGAATGGACGGCGGCAGGGCTGAAGGACTGGGACATCTCCCGCGACGCGCCCTACTTCGGCTTCCAGATTCCCGGCACCACGGACAAATACTTCTACGTGTGGCTGGACGCGCCGGTTGGCTACTTCGCCAGCCTGCTGGCGCACCTCGGTGGGGACACGGAAAAGCTTGAAAGCTTCATCGGGGCGGCATCCGGCGCCGAGATGTGGCATTTCATCGGCAAGGACATCATCAATTTCCACGGGCTGTTCTGGCCGGCGATGCTGAAGGGTGCCGGCCTGCGCCAACCCACCGGCCTGTCCGTGAACGGCTACCTGACGGTGGACGGCGCGAAGATGAGCAAGAGCCGCGGTACGTTCATCAAGGCGCGCACCTACCTGGACGCCGGCCTGAATCCGGAATACCTGCGCTACTACTTCGCCGCCAAGCTTGGCCCCGGCGTGGACGACCTCGACCTGAACCTGGCCGACTTCGTGGCGCGCGTGAACAGCGACATCGTCGGCAAGTACGTGAACATCGCCAGCCGCTGCGCACGCATCCTGGAAGCGCACTTCGACAGCACGCTGGCGGGTGCGGACGCCCCGCTCACGCAGAACACCCGCGCCGCGCTGCCGGCTATCGCGGAGCATTACGAAGCGCGTCGCTACGCGGCCGCCATGTCGCAGATCGCGGCGCTGGCAGACGACGTCAACGCCTGGCTGCAGGATGCCGCGCCGTGGAAAGCGGTGAAATCCACCGACGCCGGCACACGCGCCCAGGCGCAGCGCGACTGCAGCATCGGGCTGGAGGCCTTCCGCCTGCTGACGCTGGCGCTGGCGCCCGTCATGCCCAAGCTCGCGGCTGCCGCGCAAGCATTCCTCAACCTGCCGCGGCTGGCATGGCGCGACGCCGTGGCGGTGCTGCCCGACGGCCATCGCCTCAACGCCTTCACGCTGCTGGCCACCCGCATCGACCCGAAACATATTCAAGCCATGACTGACGCTTCGAAAGAAACCTTGACGACACCCGCCGCAACACCGGCCGCAGCCCCCCAAGGATCCGGCACGAACCCGCCGGCGCGCCCGCAGATCACCATCGACGACTTCAGCAAGGTGGAACTGCGCATTGCCCGCATCGAGAACGCGGAAGCCGTTGAAGGCGCGGACAAGCTGTTGAAGCTGTCGCTGGACCTCGGTGAATTCGGCAAGCGCCAGGTGTTCGCCGGCATCAAGAAGGCCTACGCGCCGGAAACGCTGATCGGGCGGCTGACGGTCGTCGTCGCCAACCTCGCGCCGCGCAAGATGCGCTTCGGCCTGTCCGAAGGCATGGTGTGCGCCGCCAGCTTCGGCGACGGCCAGCCGTTCCTGCTGGCGCCGGATGACGGTGCGCAGCCGGGGATGATTGTTCGCTGAACGCGAACAGTCGTCAGTGATTCGAGATTCGGGATTGGAACGTACGCAAATCATGACCGACCCGCTCATCTCCAATCACGAATCCCCAATCTCGCGCGATTTGGTTGGGCGGATCGACGCTGTCCTGCCGCAGACGCAGTGCACGCGCTGCGGCTTCGCCGACTGCCGCGCCTATGCGGAGGCGATGGCGCACGGCGAGGCCGAGATCAACCGCTGCCCGCCGGGCGGGGCGGCGGGCATCCAGACGCTGGCGGAACTGCTAGGGCGCCCGGTGCTGCCGCTGGACCCGGACTGCGGCAGCGAGGAAACCGCGCCCATGGTTGCCTTCGTGCGCGAGGACGAGTGCATCGGCTGCTACAAGTGCGCGCGCGCCTGCCCGGTCGACGCTTTCGTCGGCGCACGGCAGCGCCTGCATACCGTCATCGAAAGCGAGTGCACGGGATGCGAGTTATGCATCCCGGCCTGCCCGGTGGACTGCATCGAACTGCGCCCGCGTCAGGTGGACGGCGACTTTGCCCGGCAGCGCGCCGATCACTCGCGCCGCCGCTATGCCGCGCATCAGGCACACATGGCGGAACGCGCCTCGGAACGCGAAGCCATGGGCGCCACGCATATCGCGCACGCGGCCCGTGAAGCCCGCATCACCAGCTTCCTCGGTGCAGCTCGCGGCCGCATCGGACGTCCCGGCGGCCCCCGTCGATGAATGCCGAACAGCGCCGCGAATTCTTCGCACGCCTCGCCGCCGCCAACCCGAATCCGCGCAGCGAACTGCAGTACCGCGACCCCTTTGAACTGCTCATCGCCGTGGTGCTCTCCGCGCAGGCGACGGACGTGTCCGTCAACAAGGCTACCGCGAAGCTCTATGCCGTTGCGCACACCCCGCAGGCGATCCTGGCGCTGGGCGAGGACGGGCTGAAGCCGTACATCAAGACCATCGGGCTGTTCAACACCAAGGCGCGGAACATCATCGGCCTGTGCCAGCGGCTGATCGACAACTTCGGCGGCGCGGTGCCGTCCGACCGCAAGCAGCTGGCCACGTTGCCCGGCGTCGGCTGGAAGACCGCCAGCGTGGTCGCCAACGTCGCCTTCAGCCAACCCACCATCGCGGTGGACACGCACATCTTCCGCATCGCCAACCGCACCGGCCTGGCCCCTGGCAAGACGCCGGACGCCGTATCCGCGAAGCTGGAAAGGATCGTGCCGGCGGAATACCTGCACAATGCCCACCACTGGCTGATCCTCCACGGCCGCTACGTGTGCAAGGCGCGCAAGCCGGAATGCTGGCGCTGCAACGTTGCCGACCTGTGCCGCTACCAGCCCAAGACGCCGGCGCCGCCCCCTGCGGACTGAAGCCGAGGTGCCCATGGACATTGCCCCGCCGTCGGCCACGGACGGATTCATCAACTCGCCCGCCGAACTGCTGCGCGAACTGCAGCTCGACCCGGCATTGCCGGAGCTCGATGCCGCGCGCCGGCGTGAATTTCCGCTCCACGTGCCACGCAGCTTCGTGCGCCGCATGCGCTGCGGCGACCCCCGCGACCCGCTGTTCCTGCAAGTGTGGCCAGCCGCCGCAGAAGCTATGGAAACGGCCGGCTTTAGCCTTGACGCGGTCGGCGAGCTCGGCCAACGCGAAGCGGGCGGCGTGATCCGCAAGTACCACGGCCGCGCGCTGATCGTCACCACCGGCGCCTGCGCCGTGAACTGCCGCTACTGCTTCCGCCGCCACTTTCCCTATGCCCAGTCCGCAGCCGACGGCCATGACTGGCACACGACGCTGGACACCCTCGCGGCAGACCCCAGCATCAGTGAAGCCATCCTGTCCGGCGGCGATCCGCTGTCGCTGTCAAATGCCAGACTCGCGGCGCTGGTGCATGGGCTAGACGCCATTCCGCACCTGAAGCGGCTACGTATCCACACGCGCGTGCCGGTCGTCCAGCCATCACGCGTGGACGCGGGCTGCATTGGCTGGCTGACGGGTGGACGCCTGCAGCGCATTGTCGTCGTGCATGCCAACCATGCCAACGAAATTGACGCGGATGTGGCCGCCGCCTGCCAGCGCCTGCGCGGCACCGGCGCCTTGCTGCTCAACCAGTCCGTCTTGCTGCGCGGCGTCAACGACAGCGCCACCGCATTGGCCACGCTTTCGTACCGGCTTTGTGAAGTCGGTATCCTGCCTTATTATCTGCACATGCTGGATCGCGTCCAGGGGGCTGCACATTTCGAAGTGCAGGAGTTGGAAGCGACCCGACTGATGAAGGAACTGGTTGCCGAACTGCCGGGTTATCTCGTTCCGCGACTGGTGCGTGAAATTTCGGGGCGGCTTGCAAAAACGAGGGTGCAATGGTCGGATTAGTGGTGATGCCAACCGAACTGATCCAAACCGCGAGCGGGGTTCTGCTGGTCCTTTCGGCAGTGGAAGACGCTGCGCTGCGCATCGAGCGTTACCTGCGCAACCAGGGCCACCCGATGCGGACCGCCTGGATCTGCGATCTCGAAGACCTGGAAGACGCCTTGCGCGGCAGCCTTCCCGACATCCTGCTGTGTGAACGCGGGCTGAAAGCGGCACCGCTTGAAAAGGTGGCCGGCCTGTGCCGCGACCTGCTTCCCGGGCTGCCCATCCTGCTGATCGATCCGGAGCGGACATCCGACGCCCTGTCAGAGGCATTTGCCGCTGGGGCACAGGATGTCGTGTCCATAAAAGACCCGCCACACCTGCGCCACCTGGAAGGGGTGGTGCTGCGCGAAGTGGTCACCTACAACCATCTGCGCGACCTGCAGCGGACACGCGCCCGCCTGGAGGAATTCGAATCCCGGGACCGGCGCCTGACGCAAAGCGCAACCGTGCCCATCGTGCGCATCCAGGAAGGCATCGTGACCGAGGCCAACCCCCCGTTCGCCGCGCTGCTCGCGCAGGAGGACACCACCAGCCTGCTCGGCATGCCCTTCGTCGATCTCGTCGCATCAGAGCAGCGCAGTCGCATCAAGGATCGACTGCGTCAAATCATCAACGGCAAGCACAGCGGCGAGACCTTGTCGCTGGCCTTGCAGGCATCGGGCCACACGGCGAAAGTCACCGCGCGTCTCACGCTGGACAGCGCCGACGGGGAGCCCGGCATCGAATTCGTGGTTCCGCACCAGGAACCGACCACGGAAGCTGCAGGTTCGGCCCGCAACGGGCGTGCCGTGCTGGTCGCCGCCATGGGTGCTGCTGCGGCCGACAAGCACCTGCGCGCCATCATCCTGGTCAAGCTGGATTGCTACGGTGAACTGGAACGGCGCATCGGCTTCGTCGACGCCGAGGAAGTGCGCAACCTGGTCGCGGCCGACATCCGCGAACATCTCGCAGAGACCGACACCTTGGCGATCTTCGCGGACGACGAACTCGGGCTGGTCATCGAAAGGCCGGATATCAGCGGTATCGAGGAATTCGCCAACACGATGCGCGCCGGTATCGGACGCAAGATCTTTGCGACTCCCCGGCACGAAGCCCAGGTCACGGCCAGTGCGGCGATCTACCCGCTCAGCAATGGCGAGAACCCGGACACCGTCCTGCAGGAGCTTGCCCAGCGGGTTCGTACCCTGCCGCCGGGAAGCAGTGACCCGGTCGCCATACTTGGCGCCACGGCCAAGGAAAAGATCGCAGAACGCGACACTCGGCGCATCGTCACGAATGTGCGCAAAGCGCTCGAGGACGGCCGGCTGAAGCTCGCCTACCAGGTGATTTCCAACCTGGAAGGCACCACAAACGACCGCTTCGACATCCTGCTGCGCATGCTCGATGAGGCCGGCCACGAGACCCATGCCGCCGAATTCCTGCCGCAGGCCCGTCAAGCCGGAATGATGCGCACGATCGACCGCTGGGTCGTGGCGCGTGTCGTGAAATTGCTCGCCAAACGCAAGGGTGGAGAAATCCTGTTCACCAAGCTGTCGGAAGATTCCATCGCCGACGTTGAGCCCTTCATCCAGTGGCTCGGCAGCCAACTCGAGGCCGCTGCTTTCAAGCCTCATTCACTGGTCCTGGAAGCACAGGAAGCCACGGTGCTCATGCACCTGCGCAAGGCGCGGAACCTGTGCGAAGCCCTGCACAACGCCGGCGTCGATTTCGCGATCGAACAGTTCGGTATCGACCCCGGCGCCGCGAAACTGCTGGACTACCTGCCAGTGCAATACGTGAAGTTCCATCCGGACTACACGCGCGAATTCGCCAACACAGCCCGCCAGCGCCGCCTGAAGGAACTGCTCAGCGCCGCACGTACGCGCAACGCCCGGACCATCATTTCCTACGTGGAAGACCCCAGCGTCATGGCCGGCATGTGGCAGCTGGGCGCGAACTTCGTCCAAGGCTTCGGTGTACGCACGCCGGAAAGCATGATCGTCCGCGACACGCTGGAAAAGGCGCGCTGAAATTGAGGGATGGGGATTCGCGAAAGCTTCGCGCTCGAATTCCTAATCTCCAATTCCTGATTCCGGCGCACCAGCTCTCAGGTAGCGGGAATCGGCGCGTGTGACACGCGACTTCAGCCCACCTTCTGCAGCGCTGCAATGCGGTCATCCAGCGGCGGGTGCGTCATGAACAGTTGTGACAGTTTGCCACCGGTGATGCCCATGGCCGTCATGTTTTGAGGCAGCCCGCCAGCATCGTGCCCGCCTTTCAGCCGCTGCAACGCCGCAATCATCTTTCGCTTGCCCGCCAAGTGCGCCCCGCCGGCGTCGGCGTGGAATTCACGCCAGCGCGAGAACGCGCACACGATCATGGTGGCCGCGAAGCCGAGCACCACCTGCAACGCCATCACCGTCATGAAGTACCCCATGCCGACGCCTTCCCGCGAGTCGCGTTTGAAGACGAGCTGGTCCACGGCATAGCCGATGACGCGCGCCAGAAAGAACACGAAGGTGTTCACGACGCCCTGCACGAGCGTGAGCGTCACCATGTCGCCGTTCGCGATGTGGGTGATCTCGTGGCCCAGCACGCCTTCCACCTCGTCACGGTCCATGGACTGCAGCAGGCCGGAGGAGACCGCGACAAGCGATGAGTTTTTCGTCATGCCGGTGGCGAAGGCGTTCATTTCCGGCGCGTCGTAGATCGCCACTTCCGGCATGCCGATACCGGCGCCGTTGGCAAGGCGTTGAACCGTGGACACGAGCCACGATTCCGTCGCATTCGCCGGTTGCTTGATGACTTTCGCCCCCACCGACATCTTCGCCATCCACTTCGACATGGCGAGTGACATGAACGCGCCGCCCATGCCGAGGATGGCGGAAAACGCCAGCAGCATCGGCAAATTCAGGCCGTTCGCGGTGAGGTAGCGGTCGACGCCGAGCACCCAGCAGAGCACGCCCAGCACCGCCATGATGGCGACGTTCGTCAACAGGAACAGCAGGATACGCTTCATGTTTCAGCCTCGATCGGGTTGGGGCTATATCGGGGTCGACGCCTGCATTTCAAGTCGGCAGATGTTGCTTCGACACGTCACGCCGGCGGGAGTTCGAGCCGGTCCACGCGCGTGAAGCCGCGCGGTAACGGTGTGCCGCGGCTGGCGCGTGCGCCGGCGAAGTTCTTCAGATCCTCCGGCTTGAGCGTAAACGTGCGCTTGCCGCTGACGATGACGAGCGCGCTGCCTCGCGGCACGACTTGCACAGCCACCATGCGGTCCACGCCCTTGAGCGCAATCAGCTTGTTGCCCTTGCCCTTGTCGAGTTCCGGCAGGTCGGCAAGCGGGAACACCAGCAGGCGCCCTTCCGCCGTCACCACGGCGAGCTGGCCGCTGGCTACGTCGTGCACCGGCCCGACGAGGAAAGGCTCGCTGTCGCCAAGCGTGATGACGGCCTTGCCGGCTTTCTGGCGTGTGTTGAGGGCATCCAGCTTCGTCACGAAACCGTAGCCGTGCAGCCCGCCCAGCACATAGCGCGTATCCGCCATGCCCAGCATCAGGGCGACGATGGTGCTGCCGTCGCGCAGGTCCAGCTTCGAAGTGACTGGCTCGCCCTGCGAACGCGCAGACGGCAGTTCGTGCGGGTCGAGCGTGTAGCTGCGCCCACGTGAGCCAAGCAGCACCAGCAATTCATCGCTGCGCCCTTCCACGGCACACAGGAACTCGTCTCCGGCGCGATAGGACAGGGCCGCGGCGTCCACGCCGTGCCCTTTCGCGGCCCGGATCCAGCCAGCTTTCGACAGCACCACGGTGATGGGTTCTGTCGGCAGCACTTCCGCGGCGCTGAAGGCCTGGGCGACGGGACGCGCGACGATCGGGCAGCGGCGTTCGTCGCCGTATTTCTTCGCGTCCTCGTCCAGTTCCGTGGCGATCAACTTCTTCAGTTTCGCGGGCGAGGCCAGCAACGCTTCCAGTTTCGTGCGTTCTTCCGCCAGCGCGTTCTGCTCGCTGCGAATCTGGACTTCCTCGATCTTCTGCAGGTGGCGCAGCTTGAGGTCGAGGATGGCGTTGGCCTGGATTTCCGACAGGCCGAAGCGCCGCATCAGCTCGGCCAGCGGGTCGTCCTCGTGGCGGATGATGTGGATGACTTCGTCGATGTTGAGGAAGGCGATGAGCAAGCCGTCGAGGATGTGCAGCCGGTCATTGACCTTGCCGAGGCGATGTTCCAGGCGGCGACGCACGGTGGCGGTGCGGTAGCCAAGCCATTCGACGAGGATCTGGCGCAGATTCTTGACACGTGGCCGGCCGTCGAGGCCGATCATGTTGAGGTTCACGCGTACTGACTTTTCCAGGTCGGTGGTGGCGCACAGGTGTGCCATCAGCGCGTTCGCATCCACCCGGTTGGAACGCGGGATGATGACGATGCGCACCGGGTTCTCGTGGTCCGACTCGTCACGCAGGTCGTCCACCCACGGCAGCTTCTTGGCGCGCATCTGCGCGGCGATCTGTTCCTGCACCTTGGCCGGCGACGCCAGTGGCGGCAGATGGGTGATGACGATGTTGCCGTCTTCCTCGCGGGTCCAGCGGGCACGCGTGCGCACCATGCCGTTGCCGGTGGCGTAGGTCTTGTACAGGTCTTCCGGTTCGCTGATGATTTCGCAGCCGGTGGCGAAGTCCGGTCCCGGCACACACGCGGCCAGTTCCGCATCCGGCGCGCCTGGGTTGCCCAGCAGCAGATGGCAGGCGGCGACGAGCTCGCGCAGGTTGTGGGCGGGGATGTCCGTGGCCATGCCAACGGCGATGCCGGTCGTGCCATTCACGAGGATGTTCGGCAGGCGCGCCGGCAGCAGTTTCGGCTCGGACAGGGTGCCGTCGAAGTTCGGCGCCCAGTCCACCGTGCCCTGCTCCAGCTCCGCCAGCAGCGAGGCGGCGTAGGGCGCCAGTGTCGCTTCCGTGTAGCGCATGGCGGCAAAGCTTTTCGGGTCGTCCGGCGAACCCCAGTTGCCCTGCCCGTGCACGAGCGGGTAGCGGTAGGCAAAGGGCTGGGCCATCGTCACCATCGCCTCGTAGCACGCGGAATCGCCGTGCGGGTGATATTTGCCGATCACATCGCCGACGGTGCGGGCGCTTTTCTTCGGCTTGGACGTCGCCGACAGCCCCAATTCCGACATCGCGTAGATGATCCGGCGCTGCACGGGCTTGAGACCATCCGCCACGTGCGGCAGGGCGCGGTCCAGTACCACGTACATCGAATAGTCGAGATAGGCCTTTTCGACGAAGACTCGCAACGGCAGGGTTTCTGTATCCATACTTCAGCGGTGCAGGAAGAATGATGTGCCGGCACGCCCGGCTGAAATTGCCGCGGTGGCCGATGCAAGGTGCACAGGATACCTGCAGGCCGACACGGATGCGGTGCACTCCCCGGCTTTGGCTACACTGCGCCCTGCCCATGTCGACAACCTCGCGCAACCTGAACCTGCTGCTGGCGTTTGACGCCCAGTACCGCCGCGACCAGCAGCAGGGCGAGGCCTTCCTCCACCACCGCGACCGCCGTTTCGCACTCGAAACCGGCATCGACGGCAGCGCTGACCCCGCGGCGTGGTTATGCGCGGTGCGCGGTGTGTCGGCGGAGTCGCTGCGCAGGCCCGCCCCGGAGATGAAATTCTGGTGGCGCGCCCGGCTTGTCTTCGGTGTGGCGGGCGCTGGCCTCGGAGTGGCGACGATGCTGGGCCTGCTGTATTACACCGGTGGCCAGCGCATCAACGTGACGCTCATCATCGGCGTTGCGCTCCTGCAGCTTGCACTGACGGTCACCACCGGCGCCCAGGCGCTTATCGGCTGGCAACCGTGGCGGCCGGTCGCGGACTGGCTGAAGCGCATTCTGCCGCACGGCAGCGCGGCGACTGACGCCGATGCGCTCGCTTCTCCCTTCGTCCGGCATCTGGCGGCTCCGTGTGCCAGCCGCGTGGCACAGACCGGCGGGCTGGCCTTTGCCGTGGCCGCGCTGCTGACGCTGCTTGCGCAGGTGGTGATCCACGACCTCGCTTTCGGCTGGAGCACGACGCTTCAGGCTTCCGCGCCAGCCTATCACGCGCTCACAGCCGCGCTGGCGTGGCCGTGGCACGCGTGGTGGCCGTCGGCCGTGCCGTCGCCGGCGCTCGTCGAAATGTCGC
Organism: Nevskiaceae bacterium; assembly: GCA_004298465.1. GTDB lineage: Bacteria > Pseudomonadota > Gammaproteobacteria > Nevskiales > Nevskiaceae > SCRT01. Next base: position 67,531 of record SCRT01000005.1, read on the forward strand.
GTTTCTTTCGGCTGGATGGCGAGGCGGGCGTTCAAAACGCAGCGCTGCTCGGCAGCTGGTGGCCGTTCCTCGCCGCCGTCTGGCTGCACTATGCCGTAGTGCCTCGCGTGCTGGGGCTGGGGTTGGCCCATGTCCAGCTGCACCTCCGCATCCGCAGCCTGTGGCGCACGCATCCCGGGCGCGGTGCGTTGCACCGGCGCTGCACCACACCCGACATCGACACCAGCAGCGACGCGGCTGCCGCCACGGTGCTGGAACTCCCCGCCCCGGCCGCCGCCGTGCCTGCCCAGGCCGCGCGCGTGCTGATCCGCTGGGCCGGCGCCGGCGATGCCGAAGTCGTGCACAGCCTGCTTCACCGTGATGCCCGCACGCTGGACGCCGGCGGCAGCGCCACGCTGCAGGACGACCGCCACACGCTGCAGGCCGCGCGTGACACCGGCGGCGCGATCCTTGTCGCCGTGCACGGGTGGGAACCCCCGACCGGCGAATTGACCGACTTCCTGTCGCTCGCACGCGAAACCTGCGGCCCGGTTTCGATCGGGCTGCTGCCGCTGGCGGCCTCCGGCACAGCAGAAACTGTCCGCGGCGCGCGCCTCGCCCAATGGCAGCGCTACACCGAACGCCTTGCTACGTTGCGTCTGGCACTGGCCGCGCTGCCGGCAACGGCACCCACCGCATGAACGCGCTGCCGCGCTTCGCCGTGGTCGGGCACCCAAACAAGGGCAAATCCAGCATCGTGGCGACGCTCACGCAGAATGCTGCCATCGCCATCGCCATGGAACCGGGCACGACACGCGACAGCCGCAGCTACACGCTACGCGTGGACGACACGCCGATCTATGAACTGATCGACACACCCGGTTTCCAGCGTCCACGGCAAGCACTGGCGTGGCTGGAAGCACACAGCACCAGCGCTTCCGACCGGCCCGGGACGGTGCGTGCCTTCATCACCCAGCACCGCGACGATGCCCGCTTCCACGACGAATGCGAACTGTTGGCGCCAGTCGTGGGCGGCGCCGGCATCCTCTACGTGGTGGATGGATCAGTCCCCTATTCCAGCGAGAACGAGGCGGAAATGGAGATCCTGCGCTGGACCGGCCAGCCGCGCCTGGCCCTCATCAACGCCATCGACACCACGGCGGACTACAGCGATACATGGCAGACCGCGCTCGGCCAGTACTTCAGCATCGTGCGGCGCTTCGATGCCGTGCGCGCGCCGTTTGCCGAACATCTCGGCCTGCTGCGCAGCTTTGCCGAGCTCATGCCAGCGTGGCGCGAGCCGCTGGAATCCGCCATCCATCACCTTGAAGAACAGCGCCGCTACCGATGGCAGCGCACGCAGCAACTGATCGCCACGGCACTGGCGGACATGCTCACGCACCGCGAGCGCGTCGCCCTCCACGACGATAGCGCACGCAGCGCGGTTTCAGCGCAGTTGCAGGCCCGCTGGCGTGACTGGCAGCGCCACCGCGAGCAACGCCTGCGCACGGACGTGGAACAGCTCTACCGCCACGCCGGGCTGCAGCGCAAGGAACCGCTACTGAACTGGGAACTCGATCGTGAAGGGGAGGACGATTTGTTCAGCGAACACACCCGCCACCTGTGGGGCGTGAACCGGCGTTATCTCGCCAGCGCCGGCTTCGGCGCCGGGGCGTTGGGCGGCGCCGGGCTGGACGCGATCACCGTCGGACATTCGCTCGGAGCGGGCGCGCTGATCGGCGGCGTATTGGGCGCCGCCGGCAGCGTGTACTACGCGAACCGGCTCGATCGCATCGCGCTCGGCCCATTTTCACCCGGCGGCCGCGACCTGCATTTCGGCCCGGTGCATGACCCGCAGTTCGGCTACGTGGTGCTTGGGCGCGCGCTGGAACACGCCTGGCACGTGGCCAACCGCAACCACGCCACACGCGGCGCGCTGGCCGTGGTAGACGCCGGCACTGGTTGGCTGCAACAACTGGGGGTAACGCAACGCGCCCGTCTGCAGCGCACACTGTCCCGCCCACCGCGCGACGGCACCGACACCCGCCGCCGCCAAGCGCTGGAAAATGCCGTCGGCGCCGCAGCAGAAGCTTTCGAACGCTGGCACGCGCTACCCCAGGGAAGCCTCCCTGGATCGCAGCACAGTCCATCCGCATCTGAAAGCTGAAACAACAGAGGCTGAAGATGCAGGATCGGGAACAAGCCGAAGCCGATTCAGGCGGCGCGAATTCCCCTCCTCGGGAATGTCCGCTGGATCCTGACCCTTTTCGCCACTCACGCCCTGTACTCCTTACGGTATCAGCACGAGCTTGCCAAGAGCCCCGGGTTGCAGCACGCGCTCGTGCGCTTGCGCGACCTGCTCCAGCGGGAATTCACCGCCCACGACCGGCTGCAACGTACCGGCCACCAGACCAGCATGGATCGCGGCCTGGCTGCGCGCGATTTCCGCAGCCGTGGCTTGCCACAGCATCACGCCGAACACCGCGGCCTCGCGCGCCATCAAATCACGCGGGTTGATTTCAACCGTACCGCGGCTGCCGACCACGGCAATACGCCCACCCGCCGCGAGCAGGGGCAAGTCGCGGCCCAGGTTCACGTTTGCCAGCAGCTCGACGATGACATCCACGCCCCGACCGCCCGTTGCCAGGAGAACTGCCGGCCCGATATCTTCGGCGTGGTGGTCGAGTACCAGCGCGGCCCCTTGTGCCACCACCCGCGCGCGCCCTGCCGCAGACCCGCCGGTGGCGATGACGCGCAGGCCAGCCGCGCGGGCAAGCTGTACCGCCGCCAGCCCCACCGCACCGGTGGCGCCGTGCACCAGTACCGTTTCTCCCGGCTGTGCCTGCGCCCGCAAGAACATCGCGCGATAGGCGGTGGTGTAGGGAATGCCCACCGCGGCGCCCTGCGCAAATGTCACGTTGTCCGGTAGCGGATACACCTGCACGGCATCGGCGACGGCAAGCTCAGCGCTGGTGCCGCTGGCGCTGCTGATGATGTACACGCGCTCACCGACCCGCAGATCCGCAACGTCCGCGCCCACCGCCTCGACCAGGCCAGCACCATCCACTCCCGGCGTATACGGCAGTGCCGGCAGCTTCGCGTACTGGCCGGCACGAATGTAGGTATCGACCGGGTTCACTCCGGCTGCATGCATGCGCACCAATACCTGGCCGCGGGCCGGAACCGGCGGCGCGATATCCGCCACCTGCAACACGTCCGTACCACCGAATCGTTCTACGCGTATCGCGCGCATGGCTGCACCTGAATGAGGATTCCGCTTCATTCTATGGGCTTGGCGGCGGCGTGTTCCCGCCACCCGCTACGATGACGCCGCCACTTCCTCAGCTCCACTACCTATGGACACTTTCACCGTTGCAGCTCCCGACTGCGAGGCGCGGGTACGCGCCAGCTTTGCCCAGCAGGGTGCGATGCACACGCTTGGCGTATCCATCGGCGAAGTCGCGCCCGGGCGGGTGGTACTGGAAATGGCGCACACATCGGCATTTTCCCAGCAGGATGGTTTCATGCACGCCGGCGCGCTGGCAACGGTGCTGGACAGTGCCTGCGGTTACGCGGCGTTCACGCTGATGCCGGCGGATGCGCGGGTTCTAACCATCGAGTTCAAGATCAACCTGCTGGCGCCTGCCCACGCGGAGCGCTATGCGTTCGAAGGCCTCGTCACGAAGCCCGGCCGCACGATCACGGTCTGTGACGGCACGGCCTGGGGCGTCAGCGGCGACGTCCGCAAGCGCATCGCGACGATGACCGGGACGATGATGGCGGTGCGACCTGTGACCAAAGGAAGCAGTGAGCGGTAAGCGGTAAGCGGCCGGAGGAAGTCTTCGCTGCCTCCCTCGCCCACGGCAGAGCGCTCGGCGTTTCCTTCAGCGTTGCCCCGGGGCGCAGAACAGCCCCCGACAATCAGACTTCGGCCTTGTCGCCCTTCTCTTCCAGCCACGTCTTGCGGTCGGAGGCACGCTTCTTCGCCAGCAGCATATCCATGACGGGCTCGGCCGGCTCGGTGTCGAGCGTCATCTGCACCAGGCGGCGTGTGTCCGGTGCCATGGTGGTTTCACGCAACTGCGGCGGGTTCATCTCGCCCAGGCCCTTGAAGCGCGTGACGGTGATCTTGCCCTTGCCTTTCTCGGCTGCCAGGCGGTTCAGCACGCTCTTCTTCTCGTCTTCATCCAGCGCGTAAACCGTTTGCTTGCCGACGTCGATGCGATACAACGGCGGCATCGCGATGTAGAAATGCCCGGCCTCCACCAGCGGCCGGTAGTGGCGCAGGAACAGGGCACTGATGAGCGTGGCGATATGCGAGCCGTCGGAATCTGCATCCGCCAGTACGCAGATCTTGCCGTAGCGCAGCCCCGACACATCGTCGGAATCCGGGTCGACGCCGATGGCAATGGAAATATTGTGGATCTCTTCCGACCCGAGCGCCGTGCCGGCATCCACCTCCCAGGTGTTCAGGATCTTGCCCCGCAGCGGCATGATCGCCTGGGTGTCGCGGTCGCGCGCCTGCTTGGCGCTGCCGCCGGCCGAGTCACCCTCCACGAGGAACAGCTCCGTGACCGCTGGGTCGCTGGCCACGCAGTCGGCCAGCTTGCCGGGCAGCGCTGGGCCGCTGGTGATCTTCTTGCGCACCACGACTTTCGCGCGCTTGAGCCGGGCGCTGGCGGTTTCGATGATCCGGGCGGCCACTTCGCCGCCGGCCTCGGGGTTCTGGTTCAGCCACAGGCTGAAGCTGTCGTGCACCACGCCCTGCACGAAGCCGGCGATCTGCCGCGACGACAGGCGTTCCTTGGTCTGGCCAGCGAACTGCGGGTCGAGCATCTTTACCGACAGCACGTAGCAGCAGCCGGTCCACACGTCCTCCGGCGCCAGCTTCACACCGCGCGGCAGCAGATTGCGCAACTCGCAGAATTCGCGCACGGCTTCCGTCAGCCCACTGCGGAAGCCGTTGACATGCGTGCCGCCCTGGGGGGTGGGAATCAGGTTGACGTAGGACTCATCGACGACCTCCCCGCCTTCTTCGGCACGCCACGCCAACGCCCATTCGACCTGCTCGTGCTCAGCCTTGAATTCGCCCACCAGCGGCTCGGCGGGCAACGTCGCGCCTTCGCCCAGTTCGTCCTTGAGATAGTCGACCAACCCGTTGTCGTACTGCCACTGGAGGTTCTCGCCGGTATTGCGGTCGTCCAGGGTGACGCACAGGTTCGGGCACAGCACCGCTTTCGCGCGCAATACCTGCTTGAGCTGCGGCAGCGAATACTTCACGGTGTCGAAATACTTCGCATCCGGCCAGAAGCGCACACGCGTTCCGCTGCGCGATTTCGGGGCATCTCCCACCCGCACCAGCGGCTCGGCCACATCGCCACCGGCGAAGGCCATGCGGTACTCCCCTCCGGTGCGCGTGACCACGACGTCCAGCCGCGACGACAGGGCATTGACCACGGACACGCCCACGCCGTGCAGGCCACCGGAATAGTTGTAGCTCTTGTTCGAGAACTTCGCACCCGCATGCAGGCGCGTGAGGATGAGCTCGACGCCGGACACCTTGTGCACCGGGTGCACGTCCACCGGCATGCCGCGGCCATCGTCCGCAACTTCGCAGGAACCGTCTTCATACAGCACCACGTCGATACGGCGGGCAAAGCCGGCCAGCGCCTCGTCCACGCTGTTGTCGATCACTTCCTGAACCAAGTGGTTCGGGCGCGTGGTATCGGTATACATCCCCGGGCGCTTGCGCACCGGGTCGAGGCCCGAGAGCACTTCGATCTGCTGGGCATCGTATTGTGAGGAAACAGGCATCGTTCTCAAGACCGGCACGGGGAAAGCGCGGCGGAACATAGCGGATGGCCGGCGGCCAGTGCAAGCCGTTACACTAGCGCCCCTAGGAAATACACATGACTTCCAGATCGTCCTCTCCCACTCCGCGCACGTCAACAAAGGCTGCATCACCTTCCGCTCCACAGCAGGATCCAGTCGGGCGCTTCGAGGCCGACCTGGATGAACTGGAGCGCATCGTCCAGCAGATGGAGAGCGGCGATCTGACGCTGGAACGCTCGCTGCAACTATTCGAGCGCGGCGTCAAGCTTGGCCAGCAGTGCCAGCAGAGCCTGGACACGGCGGAACTGCGCATACGGCAGCTGGCCCCGAGCCCCGGCGCCGAGGGCGCTGCTGACGGCGCCAACCCGGCCAGCCTGCCGCCAGATGAAGAAGGAATCCCGTTTTGAACGCCCCAGAAGTCTCCCCTCACGGCTGGCTCGCTCAGCATGTGGCACGGCTGGAGCACGCACTCGACGAGCGCCTGCCGGCCAGCGACACCTACCCGGCCCGGCTGCACGAAGCGATGCGCTACGGCAGCGAAGGCGGCAAACGCCTGCGCGCGCTCATCGTCTACGCCACCGGAGAAGCGCTCGGCACGCCGGCTGAACACCTCGATGCCCCGGCCTGTGCGGTGGAGCTTATCCACGCCTATTCACTCGTGCATGACGACCTGCCGGCGATGGACAACGATGCCCTGCGCCGTGGGCGCCCCACGGTGCACGTTGCTTACGGCGAAGCCAACGGCATTCTCGTCGGCGATGCCCTGCTGACGCTGGCCTTCGAGGTGCTGGCCGGCGATACGGTGAACGATGCGGCGGCGCGCATCGCCATGGTGGCGCGACTGGCAGATGCGGCGGGTTCGCGCGGCATGGTCGGCGGCCAGGCCGTGGACATCGAAAGCGAAGGGCGGCATCTTGCGCTTGAAGCACTCAAGAAACTGCATGCGCACAAGACCGGAGCACTCATCCTGTCCGCGCTGCGCATGGCGGCCTGCACGGCCCCGGCACTCGCTACCGACCAACGCGCAGCACTGGACACCTGGGGACGTTGCGTCGGGCTCGCGTTCCAGATCCAGGACGACGTGCTGGATGTCGAGTCCAGTACGGAGAAGCTCGGCAAGACGCAGGGTAAGGACGAGGCACAGGATAAATCCACCTACGTGGCACTGCTGGGACTTGAATCGGCGAAGCAGCGTGCCGCCGTGCTGTTTGACGAAGCCCGTGCCGCCATCGCCTGCTTCGGCCCCCACGGCAGGGCGCTGAAACAGCTCGCTGACCATATCCAGCAGCGCGATCACTGAGCCCTCACCCACCGCCCCCCGTTGGCCGCGGCCGCAGATTTGCCACTGTGGTGAGTGCGATACGCTCGTTCTGGACGGGCGCCAAGCAAGGCGTTGGCCAGGCTTCGGCTCACGGGCTTGGGCTCACGAGCGGGGGCGCCGCCGCCGTACGGACGCGCACACCTGCTGTGGATGGAATGCGCCATAGACCACAACCTATCCCGTGTCGGTCTTAATCGTATAGCAAGCGATAGATTTATAATGTGTAGAAATAACAATCGCCCTGCTCCATGAAACTGCGCCAACTGGTCTATATCAACGAAATTGCCCGTCGCGGGCTCAACGTCACGGCCGCCGCCAAGGCGCTGTATACCTCCCAGCCTGGAATCTCCAAGCAGATCCGACTCCTCGAGGATGAACTCGGCGTTGATATCTTCCAGCGCAATGGCAAACATCTGGTGAAGATCACGCCAGCCGGGGAGCGGATACTGGAATATGCCGCCCAGTTGCTGCGAGAGATCCAGAATATAGAGGGCGTCGCCGCGGAATACCTTGATACGGACAGCGGGGAACTCTCGATCGCCACCACCCACACGCAGGCGCGCTACGCCCTGCCGCCGACCATCGAGAAGTTTCGCCGCAAATATCCCAAGGTGCGGCTGCAGATCCATCAGGGTTCACCCCCACAGATCGCCGCCATGGCAGCAGATGGCAATGCAGACTTCGCCATCGCTACAGAGGCGCTCGAGCACTTCAGCCAGCTCGTCATGCTGCCATGCTATCTGTGGAACCGCTGCGTGCTGGTCAAGCCCGACCACCCGCTGGCCCAGAAGAATCGCATCGACCTGCATGACATCGCGGCCTATCCAGTGATCACCTATACTTTCGGGTTCACGGGGCGGTCCAGGCTGGACCAAGCCTTCAGCTCGCGCGGCCTGAAGCCGGAAGTCGTCCTCACCGCAGTGGATGCCGACGTCATAAAGACCTACGTGCGCCTGGGGCTGGGGATCGGCATCGTGGCCGACATGGCCTACGACAAAAAAGAGGACAGCGACCTGGTCCGGCTTGATGCCAGCCACCTGTTTTCGCCCAGTACCACGCACATCGGCTTTCGCTATGGCACGTTCCTGCGTGGGTACATGTACGATTTCATCACGTGGTTCGCGCCCCACCTAACACGCACGGTCGTCGACGAGATCGGCCAGATCACCGATGCCGACATCCGCCGCGAACATGCCGCGCAGCTCAAGAAGAAACTGACACCGGTGTGATGCCACCGGGAAAGTCCGATAACAAACCATAAGGAGGAGAATCAGTGAACGAAACAACCCAGGCATTCCGTCAGGCCCGCGACACACTGATCCGATACCGGGACGATTACGCCGCCGCGCGGCGCCATTTCGAATGGCCCCACTTTGAGCACTTCAACTGGGCACTGGACTATTTCGACGACTTTGCACGCGACAACGACCGCACTGCACTGATCGTGGCAGGCGACGACGGCACACATCAAGCCACGTTCGCACAGCTCCGCACTCGCTCGAATCAGGTCGCAAATCTGTTGCGTCGGCTCGGCGTGAAACGCGGAGATCCTGTCATCCTGATGCTGGATAACGAGATCCCCTTGTGGGAAACCCTGCTCGCGGCCATCAAGCTCGGCACACCGTTCATTCCCTGCAGTGTCCTGCTCACGCAGGCCGACCTGGAAGAACGCATGCAGCGCAGCGGGGCTCGACATGTCGTGACCAGCCTGAAGTACGTCGACCGCTTTGCCAACGCCAAGGGTGTCCGCGTGTGCACCAGTCCCGGAACCGCCCCTTCGGGGTGGATCGCCCATACTGAAGCATATCGCTTAGCCGAGGAATTCAAACCCGACGCACCGACCCCTGCGGACGCGCCGATGATCTTCTACTTCACCTCCGGCACGACCTCGAAGCCCAAGCTGGTCGTGCATACCCACACCAGCTACCCGATCGGGCACCTGAGCACCATGTACTGGGTCGGGATCAGACCTGGCGGCGTGCACCTGAACCTGTCGTCCCCCGGCTGGGCCAAGCACGCCTGGAGTTCGTTGTTCGCGCCTTGGAACGCCGAGGCCACCATCGTCGCCACGAACATGGCACGCTTCGATGCCGTCACGCTGCTGCAGTGTCTGTCCACGCACAAGGTCAGCAGTTTCTGTGCGCCGCCGACCGTGTGGCGAATGCTGATCCAGCAGGATCTGGCGCAGTGGCGCAGCCAGTTGAACCTGGCGGAACTCGTCAGCGCGGGAGAACCCCTGAACCCCGAAGTCATAGAGCGCGTTCGCAAAGCCTGGGGGCTGACGATTCGTGATGGCTATGGTCAGACGGAGACCACCGCGACGATCGCCAATACACCGGGCCAAATACTGCGTGCGGGTTCAGTCGGACGCCCGCTGCCGGGCTTCACTGTTGAGCTGCTGGATGCGGAAGGACAGCCCGCGGAAGAAGGAGAAGTCTGCCTGGCGCTGCACCCGCAACGTCCTGTCGGCCTCATGGCGGGCTACCTCGGGAATCCGAAAAAAACCGACGAGGTCATGCGCGGTGGCTACTATCACACGGGGGATGTGGCCATGCGCGATGCGGACGGCGGCTTCACCTACGTCGGACGGGCCGACGACGTCTTCAAGTCTTCCGACTACCGCATCAGTCCGTTCGAACTCGAAAGCGTGATGGTCGCCCATGCACAGATCACCGAGGCCGCTGTCGTACCCAGCCCCGATCCACTGCGAACTTCGGTACCGAAAGCCTTCGTGACGGTGGCTGCCGGAGTCGATATCTCGGAAGACTTCGCACATGGCGTCTTCATTTTCACCCGCAGGATGCTGGCCCCCTACAAACGCATTCGGCGCATCCAGTTTGTTGCCGAGCTCCCCAAGACGGTTTCAGGAAAGATCCGGCGTGTGCAGTTACGCGCCGAGGAAGCGCAGCGGCGCGCCCTGGAACAACGTGCCGAAAATGAATTTCTGGAGGAAGACTTCCCTACCCTGAAGCAGGAGGTCAAGTAACCAGAGGTCGTCCAGCACAACAACAGTCAAGCTTCATGCAGCAGCTCTCATCCAAGCTTGTGCGTCAACCGCGACACCAGGTTCTCCAGCGCGGCCCGATCGCGGAAAGGGATCACAATACGCCCAGTGCCGTCTTTACTCGCTTGTACACGCACCTGTGTCGACAGCGCTGTGCATAGGTCACGCACACAGTCCGCGTAGGTATCGGGACGGGATAAAGGGGTAGCGGACAGGCCGCTGGATCTTTTCAGTAGGTTCTCGGTCTGGCGGACGGACAAGCCCAGCGCAACGACGCGATTCGCCAGAGACACTTGCCTGTCGTGTGCTGCCCCCAGCAGGACTTTCGCGTGCCCCAGGCTGAGCCGCCCGTCGCGCAGCATGGATTGAATCTCCAGCGGCAAATCCATCAGCCGTAACAGATTCGTCACAGCTGCCCGCGAGCGTCCGACAGCGCTCGCGACCTGCTCATGCGTCAACTCGCATTCGTCGATCAATCGAGCCAGCGCCTGAGCTTCTTCCAATGGATTGAGGTCCGCCCGCTGGATGTTTTCGACCAAGGCAACTGCCATCGTCGTGCGGTCATCAAGGTCACGCACCACGGCTGGAACAGTCAGCAACCCTGCACGTCGAGCAGCCCGCCAGCGTCGTTCCCCAGCAACAATTTCGTAACCATCTTCCACAACCCGGACGATCAACGGCTCAACGATACCTTGCGCTTTGATGGACTCTGCCAGCGCATCCAGCGCGGCTTCATCAAAGTGCTGCCGCGGCTGGTGCACTCCTGACCTGAGTCGCTCGACGGATATTTCACGCAGAACATCGCCGGCATCGCCCGCACTAGCGACAGACGCCGCCCGATTGCTCAGCAATGCATCCAGTCCCCGCCCAAGTCCGCGCTTCTTCGACACCATGTATTCCTGATTGAAGATCAGGCAGGCAGCTTCAGCTGCCCGCCGTTGTGCCGCCGGATCAATTCACCCGCCAACGCAAGATAAGCCTTGGCGCCACTCGATGTCGGATCGTAACCGATTGCCGGCAACCCATGACTCGGCGCTTCGGCCAACCTCACATTGCGAGGAATGATCGTACGATAAACCTTGTCACCGAAGTGGCTGGTAAGTTGGGCTGAGACATCGTTCGATAGGTTGTTCCGTGGATCGAACATCGTTCGCAGCAAACCCTCCACTTCAAGCCCGGGGTTGATCACCCGCCGTATCCGTTCCACGGTATCCAGCAAGGCCGTAAGACCTTCCAGCGCGTAATACTCACACTGCATGGGAATTAGCACGCCATCCGATGCCACCAGCGCATTGACCGTCAACTTCGACAATGCCGGCGGACAATCGAGCAAAATGTAGTCATAACCGTGGCGTAACGTGTCCAGCACAGACTTCAGCGCAAAATCCCCCACTGCCATCTCACGCAGCCGAACTTCCGCTTCGGTCATGTCTTCATTGGCCGGCAACAGATCGAAACCGACCGTCGCCAGGTGGACGATAACCGTCTCGGCGGTAGCTTTTTCGAGCAAGACGTCGCGACACGAGAGTTCCAGAGCATTCTTGTCCACCCCCACGCCCATCGTTGCATTGCCCTGAGGATCGAGATCAACAAGCAAGACTCGACAACCGGTTGCCGCAAGCGACGAGGCAAGATTGACGGCAGTTGTCGTCTTGCCAACGCCCCCTTTCTGGTTCGCAACTGACAAAATCCGGTTCATGTATCGACCTTATCACCACCGCGCTCCACAATCACCAGATGCCGTTCCTCATCCAACATGGGGACAACGACCTGAAGGGTAGCGCATAACCGGAAACCATGGGACAACCCTTGGAGTTCCATGGGATCAAGTTTGCCCTTCATCGCCAGCCAGCGAGCATCGGTGTCGCCCATATGTGCCGTCACCTGAATAAAATTCGCCAGTGACGAAAAAGCACGACAGACAATGGTTACGCGAGCAGGCGCGGACGGACATGCAGATTCTACACGGCCAGGGCAAATTCTCACATTTGCAAGCGCCAACCTGCGTACAACAGCGTGCAGGAATCGTATGCGCTTACCGTTTGATTCCACAAGGCGTACGCCCACATCAGGGCGCGCAATCGCAAAGGGGATGCCCGGCAATCCGGCACCTGAGCCCACATCGATCAAGTCCCGGCTGACATGAGGGACGATGACCAGACTATCGAAAACGTGCCTGATGATCATCTGGCGAACGTCTCGAATCGCTGTCAGGTTGTATGCACGATTCCAGCGCCGCAATTCATCGACATAGGCGAGGAACTGATCCAGCATTCCGGGCCGGGTCTCTATGCCCAGACGGTCACAGCCTGACTGCAACATCTTTCGTGGCGAATCGTTCAGCTCCATCAGTACTCCGATCCCAAAAAACAAAAAGGCCCAAGTCTTGCGACTTGGGCCTTCGATTTAAGAGCCTGGCAGTGTCCTACTCTCACATGGGCAAGCCACACTACCATCGGCGCTGAGTCGTTTCACTTCGGTGTTCGGGATGGGAACCGGTGGTGCCAACTCGCTATTGCCGCCAGGCAAACTACGTGAGGAACGCAGTCCAGATACATTTCGACATCTGGACGATGGCCTATTCAGGCCATCCCTCAATTCGGTTTGCAGTTGAACAAATATAGTTCTCAATACCTGGCTTCGTAGAAGCCATGCTTGACGTCAAAAATGCTTGAGTGTTATATGGTCAAGCCTCACGGGCAATTAGTACGCGTCAGCTCCATGCATTACTGCACTTCCACACCGCGCCTATCAACCTCGTAGTCTACGAGGGCCCTTAAGGTGTCTCAAGGACACGTGAGATCTTATCTTGGGGTCGGCTTCCCGCTTAGATGCTTTCAGCGGTTATCCGTTCCGCACTTAGCTACCCGGCAATGCCACTGGCGTGACAACCGGAACACCAGGGGTGCGTCCACTCCGGTCCTCTCGTACTAGGAGCAGCTCCCCTCAAATCTCAAACGCCCACGGCAGATAGGGACCGAACTGTCTCACGACGTTCTGAACCCAGCTCGCGTACCACTTTAATCGGCGAACAGCCGAACCCTTGGGACCTGCTACAGCCCCAGGATGTGATGAGCCGACATCGAGGTGCCAAACACTGCCGTCGATATGGACTCTTGGGCAGTATCAGCCTGTTATCCCCGGAGTACCTTTTATCCGTTGAGCGATGGCCCTTCCATACAGAACCACCGGATCACTTAGACCTACTTTCGTACCTGCTCGACGTGTTTGTCTCGCAGTTAAGCAACCTTATGCCTATGCACTCAAAAGCGCGATTTCCGACCGCGCTGAGGTTACCTTCGCACTCCTCCGTTACTCTTTGGGAGGAGACCGCCCCAGTCAAACTACCCACCATACAATGTCCCTGCCCGGGATTCACCGGACGAGGTTAGAACTTCAAAGCCATCAGGGTGGTATTTCAAGGTTGGCTCCACCAAGGCTAGCGCCTTGGCTTCAAAGCCTCCCACCTATCCTACACAAATAAATTCGAAGTCCAATGTAAAGTTGTAGTGAAGGTTCACGGGGTCTTTCCGTCTTGCCGCGGGAACACTGCATCGTCACAGCGATTTCAATTTCACTGAGCCTCGGATGGAGACAGTAGGGCTATCGTTACACCATTCGTGCAGGTCGGAACTTACCCGACAAGGAATTTCGCTACCTTAGGACCGTTATAGTTACGGCCGCCGTTTACCGGGGCTTCGATCAAGAGCTTCTCCGAAGATAACCCCATCAATTAACCTTCCGGCACCGGGCAGGTGTCACACCCTATACGTCCACTTTCGTGTTTGCAGAGTGCTGTGTTTTTGTTAAACAGTCGCAACCCTCTCTTAACTGCGACCCTCTTCCGCTCCGGCCGCAGGGCCTTCACGTACAAAGGGCGTACCTTATCCCGAAGTTACGGTACCAGTTTGCCGAGTTCCTTCACCCGAGTTCTCTCAAACGCCTTAGGATACTCTCCTCACCCACCTGTGTCGGTTTAGGGTACGGATTGTTGCTACCTGAAGCTTAGAGGCTTTTCTTGGAAGCAGGGTATCAGCAACTTCAGCTCAATAGAGCCTCGTCATCACGCCTCAGCATTGATTCCCCGGATTTTCCAAGGAAATCTGCCTACACGCTTAAACCGGCATCCAACAGCCGGCCCGCCTAACCTTCTTCGTCCCCTCATCGCAGCAACAACAAGTACAGGAATATTAACCTGTTTTCCATCGACTACGCCTTTCGGCCTCGCCTTAGGATCCGACTCACCCTGCGCCGAAAAACGTTGCGCAGGAACCCTTGGGCTTACGGCGTGCAGGTTTTTCACCTGCATTATCGTTACTTATGTCAGCATTCGCACTTCCGATACCTCCAGCAAACCTTACGGTTCACCTTCACAGGCGTACGGAACGCTCCTCTACCGCGCATATTGCTATGCACCCACAGCTTCGGTATATCGCTTAGCCCCGTTACATCTTCCGCGCAGGCCGACTCGACCAGTGAGCTATTACGCTTTCTTTAAAGGATGGCTGCTTCTAAGCCAACCTCCTGGCTGTCTATGACTTCCCACATCGTTCACCACTTAGCGATAATTTAGGGACCTTAGCTGGTGGTCTGGGTTGAATCCCTTTTCACGATGAAATTTAGCTCCCACCGTGTGTCTCCCGCGATTGAACTTCAGGGTATTCGGAGTTTGCATCGGGTTGGTAAGGACTTATGTCCCCCCTAGCCGAAACAGTAGCTCTACCCCCCTGAGTTAGACGCGAGGCGCTACCTCAATAGCTTTCGAGGAGAACCAGCTATCACCCGCCTTGATTAGCCTTTCACTCCTATCCACACCTCATCTCCGACCTTTTCAACGGGCGTGAGTTCGGGCCTCCATTGTGTGTTACCACAACTTCACCCTGGACATGGATAGATCGACGGGTTTCGGGTCTACAGCCTGCAACTAAGTCGCCCAATTAAGACTCGGTTTCCCTACGCCTCCCCTAAACGGTTAGGCTTGCTACAGACTAGTAAGTCGCTGACCCATTATACAAAAGGTACGCCGTCACTCCTTACGGAGCTCCGACTGCTTGTACGCATCCGGTTTCAGGTTCTATTTCACTCCCCTCTCCGGGGTTCTTTTCGCCTTTCCCTCACGGTACTGGTTCACTATCGGTCGGCAACGAGTATTTAGCCTTGGAGGATGGTCCCCCCATGTTCAGACAGGGTTTCACGTGCCCCGCCCTACTCACTTTCATGTATTTGGCCTTTCGTATACGGGACTATCACCCGCTATGGTCGGACTTTCCAGACCGTTCTACTAGGTTTCACACACTTTTGGGCTAATCCGCTTTCGCTCGCCGCTACTCGCGGAATCTCGGTTGATTTCTTTTCCTCCGGATACTTAGATGTTTCAGTTCTCCGGGTTTGCTTCCCTTGCGGGATACAGCCTAAGCTGTGGGTTGCCCCATTCGGAAATCTTCGGATCAAAGCTTGTTTGCCAGCTCCCCGAAGCTTATCGCAGGCTACTACGTCCTTCATCGCCTGTTGCCGCCAAGGCATCCACCAGATGCGCTTGGTCGCTTGACCATATAACCTCAAACATTCTTGCTTTCGATTATACGGACTACAACCTATATAACAACATTTCGCCGTCAAGCACCATAGGCATTGAGAATGCCCGAAATAACCGCTTTTACACAGTCATCTCGAACAATTTGACTACAGTGTTCAACTACAAACCTAATTGTTAAAGATCTTCAATGAAGCCTTGGCTTCAATCAGTAATCAATGATCACTGATTGAAACCAGCTTGTCTTCCGAGTTGGTGGAGCCAGACGGGATCGAACCGACGACCTCCTGCTTGCAAAGCAGGCGCTCTCCCAACTGAGCTATGGCCCCAGTCGCGAATGCGGTTTCCCGCCGGCAACCCCGTAGCTGGTGGGTCTGGGTGGACTCGAACCACCGACCTCACCCTTATCAGGGGTGCGCTCTAACCACCTGAGCTACAGACCCCAACACTCGGACCGTGGCCCTGATGCTACCGGCCTCGGTGAAAACATTGCAAGTGACTTGTGTGGATGCTCCCGATATAGTAAAGAATTACTTTAAAGGAGGTGATCCAGCCGCAGGTTCCCCTACGGCTACCTTGTTACGACTTCACCCCAGTCATTAACCACACCGTGGGCGGCGTCCTCCTTGCGGTTGGACAACCGACGTCTGGTGCAATCAACTTCCATGGTGTGACGGGCGGTGTGTACAAGGCCCGGGAACGTATTCACCGCCGCAAATGCTGATCGGCGATTACTAGCGATTCCGACTTCACGGAGTCGAGTTGCAGACTCCGATCCGGACTACGACCGGCTTTTTGGGATTAGCTCCACCTCGCGGCTTGGCAACCCTCTGTACCGACCATTGTAGTACGTGTGTAGCCCTGGTCATAAGGGCCATGATGACTTGACGTCATCCCCACCTTCCTCCGGTTTGTCACCGGCGGTCTCCCTAGAGTGCCCAACTAAATGCTGGCAACTAAGGACAAGGGTTGCGCTCGTTGCGGGACTTAACCCAACATCTCACGACACGAGCTGACGACAGCCATGCAGCACCTGTCTCACGGTTCCCGAAGGCACCAATCCATCTCTGGAAAGTTCCGTGGATGTCAAGACCAGGTAAGGTTCTTCGCGTTGCATCGAATTAAACCACATACTCCACCGCTTGTGCGGGCCCCCGTCAATTCCTTTGAGTTTCAACCTTGCGGCCGTACTCCCCAGGCGGAGAACTTATCGCGTTAGCTACGACACCGACCCGCAAGCGGCCCGACGTCAAGTTCTCATCGTTTACGGCGTGGACTACCAGGGTATCTAATCCTGTTTGCTACCCACGCTTTCGTGCCTCAGTGTCAATTCAGGCCCAGGAGACTGCCTTCGCCATTGGTGTTCTTCCAGATATCTACGCATTTCACCGCTACACCTGGAATTCCATCTCCCTCTACCGAATTCTAGCTGCGGAGTATCGGACGGCATTCCCAGGTTAAGCCCAGGGCTTTCACATCCGACTTCCGTTGCCACCTACGCACGCTTTACGCCCAGTAAATCCGATTAACGCTCGCACCCTCTGTATTACCGCGGCTGCTGGCACAGAGTTAGCCGGTGCTTATTCTGTCGGTACCGTCAAGGCTTTTCGTATTAGGAAAAGCTTTTTCTTTCCGACCTAAAGTGCTTTACAACCCGAAGGCCTTCTTCACACACGCGGCATTGCTGGATCAGGCTTTCGCCCATTGTCCAATATTCCCCACTGCTGCCTCCCGTAGGAGTCTGGGCCGTGTCTCAGTCCCAATGTGGCTGATCATCCTCTCAGACCAGCTACAGATCGTTGCCTTGGTAGGCTTTTACCCTACCAACTAGCTAATCTGACATAGGCCTCTCTAGGAGCGCGAGGTCTTACGAGCCCCCGCTTTGGTCTTTCGACATCATGCGGTATTAGTCCGAGTTTCCCCGGGTTATCCCCCACTCCAAGGCAAGTTCCTATGTATTACTCACCCGTTCGCCACTCGCCGCCAGAGAGCAAGCCCTCCGCGCTGCCGTTCGACTTGCATGTGTTAGGCATGCCGCCAGCGTTCAATCTGAGCCAGGATCAAACTCTCCAATTTAATACAAATTGGAAGATGTCTTTCCGTTTTCACGAATCAACACCTATAGAGTTTCAACTAGGCTTCAACAACTGGCCATATTGATACTCTCAATGACACATGTCTTTACATGTATCAGGAGCACCCACACAAATCACTTGCTGATTCTTAAAGATCTGGCCGCCCGGGAAACTCATGAACCGGTGCAGCAGGGAGGCGCATTATAGACAAGTTTCAAAGCTTGTCAACACCCGGCGTGAATCCATTTCCTTGGTGTTTTGCCGCCCCCTCGACGCGGAGGCCGTGTCGAGGGGGCGCACTATACGCACCGCCTGAAGGCAATGCAAGGCCCCTGCAAAAAAGTCTGCAACCACGTGAAAACTTACTTCTTTATGAGCCTAACACGCGCCACGCGACGGGTTCCGACCTGGATCAAGTGGGTACTTTCTGCCTGCAGACGCGTCGCCCGGTCTTCGGTTCTTTGCTGGTCGACCCGTACCGCACGCTGGTCGATCATGCGGTTGCCTTCGCCATTGCTTGCCACCAACCCGGCCTCTCGCAAAACATGGGCCAGTAGCAGCCCATCCGGCGGCACCGCAACGCTGACTTCCGGCACCTGCTCTGGCACGGCGCCCTGCGAAAACTGTGCCTGGAAAGCCTCACAGGCTCGCACACCGGCCCCGGGGCCATGGAAACGATCAACAATCTCCCCCGCTAGCTGGAATTTCGCATCGCGGGGGTTGAGCCCTTCTTCGACGGAACACTTCAGTTTCGCAATGTCTTCCAGTGAACGAAATGACAGCAGGTCAAAGTAGCGCCACATGAGCGTGTCGGATATCGACATGAGCTTGCCGAACATGTCCTGGGGCGGGTCCGTGAGTGCAACGTAGTTGCCGAGGCTCTTCGACATCTTATGTACCCCGTCGAGCCCCTCGAGGATCGGCACCGTCAGAATGCACTGTGCGGGCTGCCCCGTGCCCTGCTGGAGCTGTCGCCCCACGAGTAGGTTGAACTTCTGGTCTGTGCCGCCCAACTCGACGTCGGCCTTCAAGGCGACGGAATCGTAGCCCTGCAGCAGGGGATAAAGAAATTCGTGAACCGAGATCGGCCGCTGTTCGCGGTAACGCTTGGCGAAATCGTCCCGCTCCAACATGCGCGCAACCGTCTGCTGAGCCGCGAGGCGAATCATGCCCTCGGCACCCAGCGCGTTCAACCACTGGCTGTTGAAGACGACAGTCGTCTGCTCGGGATCGAGGATCTTGAAGGCCTGTTCGCGGTAGGTTTCCGCATTGGCGATGACTTCTTCACGCGTCAGCGGCTTGCGCGTCTCGTTCTTGCCGGTCGGGTCGCCGATCGTTGCAGTGAAATCGCCGATCAGAAAAACGGCCTCGTGTCCGGCCTGCTGGAACGCATGCAGCTTGTTCAGCAACAGTGTGTGTCCCAGGTGCAGATCGCGCGCGGTCGGATCGAAGCCTGCCTTGATACGCAGGCGCCGCCCCTCCCGGCGCGCCCCGACCAATCGCGCCCGTAGTTCTTCGCCGGGCAGGATTTCGTGGGTTCCCCTTTCGATTTCCTGCCATTCCTGCTCCGACTCCATGGGCACCGCTCTCCTTAAT
The DNA here is from genome assembly GCA_004298465.1 of Nevskiaceae bacterium. Taxonomy (GTDB): domain Bacteria; phylum Pseudomonadota; class Gammaproteobacteria; order Nevskiales; family Nevskiaceae; genus SCRT01. Next base: position 86,871 of record SCRT01000005.1, read on the forward strand.
TTATCCAAGGCCAACTCAACCGTTTCAAAAAAATAACGCGCGAAAAGATTGCGCGCAAAGGCATTTTATGTTTTTATCGTGCCCCGGGCTCAGGCCATAGCCACACACTGACGGATCCCGGCAACCCGCGCGGCGCAAGCCGCGACCTTCGTCAACGCCCAATGCATCCGCGGATCACGCATGCCAGTCGACTACAGCCCCAAGACCCGTCAATCATCGATTTCCATTTCCCGCCACGTCGTCCTGCTCGGCGGCCTGCTGGCCGCGACGGGCGCCGTCGCCATGTGGACTTTCGGCTCCACGGCGTCGACTCCGCCTCCGGCGCTCGCGTCCAGCTTCGAGCCCGCGCTTACGACAGCCATGTCGCTCGACCATGTCATCGGCGACACAGACATGGCAAGCGCTTCCGGGTCGCGCGCGGAAATCGCGCAAGCTGATGCCGCGCCCGCCTCAGCGACCGCGCCGAAGTGGACAACCCTGACCATCCGCAAAGGGCAGACGCTTTCCACCCTGCTCGACGCAGTCGACGTTCCAAAAGCAACCTGGATGGCGCTCGTGAACGCCGGAAACGACGCACGCCGCCTGCGCCGTCTGACGGTTGGCAAGCAGATTCGTATCCAGACCCAAGGCGGCAAGCTGCTGGCTCTGAACTACCCGTACGACACACTGCATACGCTCCACATCACGCAAAGCGGCAGTGGCTTCATCGCAAATACCGAACAAGCCGAACTGACGCACAAGCGCACCGTGGCACATGGGGCCATCACACATTCGTTGTTCGTCGATGGCGAGAACGCAGGGCTGACCGATCAGCAGATCCTGAAGTTCGCGCACATCTTCAAATACGACGTCGACTTCTCGCAGGACATCCAGCGTGGCGACCGCTTCACCGTGGTCTACGACCGCCTCTACAAGGGCGACAAGAAACTGCGTAACGGAGAGATCCTAGCCGCCGAGATCCGGGCCAACGGCCGCACCTTTCGCGCCGTTCGCTACACGGACAAGAGCGGGTCGAGCAACTTCTACACCGTTGACGGGCACTCGCTGCATCGCGCCTTCATCCGTACTCCGGTCGACTTCACCCGGATTAGCTCGGGATTTTCCCGCGCCCGCATGAACCCGGTCCTGCACATCGTGCGCCCGCACAACGGGACGGACCTCGCGGCGCCGATGGGAACGCCGATCCACGCCACCGCAAATGGCCGGATCGTCTTCCGCGGCCGGCTCGGCGGCTACGGGAATTGCATCAAGATCCGCTCCTTCGACCGTTACGAGACCATCTACGGGCACATGTCCCGATTCCAGGGTGGGCTGCGCGTCGGCAGCAATGTGAAGCAAGGGCAGGTTATCGGCTATGTCGGCATGACGGGGTATGCAACTGGGCCGCATGTGCACTACGAGGTCCGCGTCAACGGCGTGCCACAGAACCCGATGACGATGAAGCTGCCCAATCGCCCAGCCCTGCCGGCAAGCGCGTTGGCACGCTTCAAGCAGCAGACTCAACCGATCATCGCCGCAATGGATGATGCGGATACGCGCCAGTACGCATCCGCCGGCCCGACGATCGGAACACGCTGAACGCAGGGTTTAACCCTTCTCACCCTAACTCGACGTAACATCCGGCCGCCCTACAGGGTCCGTGGCGAGCAGCAGTACCCGCAATGGCTCGCCGCGCATGGCATGGTCGCCTCCGCCGTTAAATACAGGCTCACCCCAGCGGGTCAAACAAGCAGACTTCGCGTGGCTTGCAACGAACGCATGCGCCAGCTACCCGGCAAGCCGCTAGCCGTGACGGAAACACACACTTCGTCTCGTCAGGCAATCCATGCCGGCCAGCGCGTGCACGCTTCCGCTGCGGCGTAAACCCGGTGCTGTGACTAGGAACTCGGCAGCCTCCGCTACATACACGGCGGCTGTGGAATCCATTTCCTGTCGTGCCCCATCACCCGCCGCAGTCAGCTGACCGTCGCGCCATAATCAGCCGCTGCAGTCGCCGGTTTACCTTCTTCGTGCGTCAGCGCAGCGGGAGCAGCCGGATCAGCCGCGTGCAGCAGCTTTCCATTGATCGTCGCTCCGGCCGCCATCTCGAGCAGTCGGTAGTGAACATTGCCCGCGATCCTGGCCTTCGCGGTAAGCGTGAGACGCTCCGTGGCATGCACATCGCCGGTTACCGTGCCGCTGAGCGTGACATTCGGCACCCTGACGTTGCCCTCGATGCACCCGCTCTCGCCCACGGACAGGGAAGCGGGCTTGTCGCCCACACTCGTGACACCGCCCTTGATCCGCCCATCGACGTGCAAGCCGCCGGAGAAGCGCACATCGCCCAGCACTTCCGTATGGCGACCCACCAGGGTATCGACGGCTGCATTCGCTACTTTTGCCTGTCCCGCGTTGAACATCCCCATTACTCCTCCGCGCTACGTTGTTCCACGTTTGTCCAACTATAAACCTGCGTCACTTCAGCTTGGCCACCCTCTGCGGGGGTCAGCGTGACATGCACGCGAACCGGCCGGAATCCTGCCGGCAACGCAAACTGCCCACTCAGCTCCTGGAAATACTTGAACGAAAACGACAACGGCGCGGTATTCGGGCGCATCAAATTCGTGAGCGAATAATCCTTCGGCACGACGCCTTGCAGCCCGCTCAGCTTCACTTGCGCGGTTCCCTGCACGGTGCGGCTGTGATGCTCGGACTGGACAAGCAGCAGCTCGAAATCGTATCCCCGACCCGCCGAACCATGCGGAGAGACCTTGAAGTCGTAAACCCGCAGGCCGTTTGATGCTTGCTCTGGCGTAACGATGCCGCGATAGAAGGCCAGCTGTTCGCGCAGATTGGCGTTTTCCTTCTGTAGATTCGTGAGCGACGCCTTGACCATCTTGCACGCGGTCCCGTCGATTTCCTCTGATCGCTTCAGGAAAGCCAGTTCTTCAGCCAGTTTCTTGCCGTGGCGTTGTTCGGCGTGCAACTGCCGGGCAAGATCCCGCGTGGTCGCGGCCAGCCCATCCTGTACCGTGCTCGCATCAGACTGACCTCGTGCCGCGCCATCCTGGTACGTGGTATAGGCCCACCAGCCCCCGACAGTCAGTACCGCGACAGCTCCAACGATGGCCACCGAGATGGCGAGGCGCAACCTCCAGCTTGCTGGCCCATTTTCGTGAACGATACGGAACTTGCGGGCCACGTTCTAACGCAAGTGTCCGCGCATGGCTACGGCCACAGCGCAGGCGCATCGAGCGCCGTGCATTCATCGAACCCGAACATCAGGTTGAAGCACTGAACAGCCTGCCCCGAAGCACCCTTGACGAGATTGTCGATCGTGGCCAGCACCACGGCGGTATCGCCGCCTGCCGGACGGTGAACGGCGACCCGACACAAATTCGCGCCGCGGACGTCACGAGTATCCGGGCAGCCTCCGGCCGGCAACACATCCACGAAACGTTCGCCCGCATAACGTGTCTCGAACAAAGACTGCAGATTGACCTGCGGATCGGTCAACCGGACATAGACAGTGGCGTGAATACCGCGAATCAAGGGGGCAAGGTGGGGAACAAACAGGACGCGCACGGCAGAACCGGCCGCTTCGCCAAGCTCCTGATCCATCTCCGCCGAATGCCGATGCCCGGCCACGGCGTAGGCATGGAAGCTGTCTGCGGTCTCGCAGTACAGCAGGTTCTCGCGCAAAGTCCGCCCGGCACCGCTGACGCCGGAGGTGCAATCCGCGATGATGTGGGAAGCGTCGATCACGCCAGCCTCCACCAGTGGCAGCAGCGCAATCTGGACGGCGGTCGGATAACAACCTGGATTCCCCACTACGCGCGCGGTGCGGATTGCCTCGCGATGGCGCTCAGGCCAGCCATAGACGGCTTCCGCCAACAGGTCAGGGCAAGTATGATCGTGCTGATACCAGCGCTTGTAGATCGCTGGATCGTGGAGTCGAAAGTCGGCCGATAGATCGATGACACGGGTGCCCGACGCGACCAACGCCGGCGCCTGCGCCATAGCCGCACCGTGCGGCGTGGCGAAGAACACCACCTGACAGGCCGACAACGCATCGGGCGCCACATACCGCAGGTCGTACACCCCGCGTAGGTGTGGAAACAGTTCGTCGACCCGGGCACCCACGTGCTGGCGTGAAGTCAGGGTCGTGACTTCCGCGCCGGGATGACACGCCAGAAGACGCAGCAATTCAAGGCCGGCGTAACCGGTGGCACCCACAACGCCTACTTTGACCATCTCAACCTGAAGACCCGAGGACTATCCGGTGATCATAACGGATAACCGACCTTAATCGTCACCACCTTCGCCCATCTGCGACTGCAGATAATTCTCGGTACCCACCTTCGCCAGCAACTCGAGCTGGGTTTCCAGCCAGTCGATGTGTTCTTCCTCGTCGTGCTGGATGTCCACCAGCAGCGCGCGCGTCACGTAATCGCGGGCGTTTTCACAGATGGCAATCGCATCGGTATATTCCGGGTGTGCTTCGCGCTCGCGGCGCAGGTCACACTGAAGCATTTCCGGAACGTCCTCGCCGATGTAGAGCTTGCCGAGATCCTGCAGGTTCGGCAGCCCTTCGAGCAGCAGAATGCGTTGCACGAGCCGGTCTGCGTGCTTCATCTCGTCGATGGACTCGGCATAGGCATGCGCGGCAAGGCGGGTAAAGCCTTGGTTCGCCAGCATGCGCGAATGCAGGAAATACTGATTGATGGACGTCAGTTCGTTGCGCAGCGCCTGATTCAGGCACTCGAGCACTTTTACATCACCTTTCATCGGGTTTCTCCGTGGCGTTTCGTTCACTCTGCCACAACCACGACCGATCCCGATTAATCGCAATCAGAACCACTTGCACTTCAAAGGTGTCATGTGGATGGGCCACACACTGCCGTAAGGTACGCCGCTTGCCGTCGGGGAACGACCGTCAGGCAGTCGCCGCGGCCACGGGGGCGGAAACTGAGGCACTGCAGCTGGCGGCCTGCAACCGCTGCTGCTCGTCGTCGATGATCTCCCGTGCACACGGTACGCAGCGCCCGCAGGCGCTGCCCAGGCCGGTGCACTGGTTCACGCTCCGCACCGTACAAGCCCCGGCGCGCACGGTCTCGCGCAATTTGCGTTCATTGATGGCCCGACAGACGCACACGTACATGACAGCCCGCACCCAAGTCGATTCGATATGCGAATTTCAACGCAAACAAGAATCGTTGTCAATAGCGAATGTGTAGGACTTCCATCACAGGCCGCCGCTGGCGTCCATTCCATCCAGCAACGGCGCGAGCTGCCGGAGCGCACGCCGATAGACCTCGCGCTTGAAGGCAACGATCTCGTCAACCGGGTACCAGTAGTCGACCCAGCGCCAAGCATCGAACTCGGGACGCGGGTGGTGCGTGAAGCACACGCGGGATTCTTCGCCGACCAGCCGCAGGATGAACCATTTCTGCTTCTGGCCGATGCACAGCGGACGCTGGCGGCGGCGAACCAACTCGTGCGGCAGCCGGTAGCGCAACCAGCCCTGCGTCACGCCGAGGTATTCGACATCGGCCGGCGCCAGGCCAAGTTCCTCGTCCAGCTCGCGGTACATCGCATCAAGCGCCGTCTCGCCGCGCTGGATACCGCCTTGCGGAAACTGCCATGCATCCTGGCCGATGCGCTTGGCCCACAGCACACGCGAAGCGGGGCCGAGCACGATCATGCCGACATTCGGCCGAAAGCCATCACGGTCGATCATGGTCGTGGATTCAGGTACATAGTGATGGAATTCTTCCACACCTGTCGCAAGTCGGGCAAACTGCGCCGCCATGACGACACCCTCGATTGCCCCCGCAGGCGCGGCCACGCTGGCCCTGTTTGACCTCGACCACACACTTCTGGCAGGCGACAGCGACTACCTATGGGGAGAATTTCTCGCCGACAGCGGCCTGGTCGACCGCACCCGCCATGCCGCGGCGAACGAGCGCTTCTACGCCGACTACGTGGCCGGCACGCTGGATATCCAGGCTTACGGGCGCTTCGTGCTGGAACCGCTCACACCGCTTGACCCGGCACGGCTCGACGCGCTGCGCCGCGAATTCATTGCCACACGCATCCGGCCGATCGTCGCGCCTGGAGCGCCGGCGCTGCTGACGAAGCACCGGGATGCCGGCCATACGCTCGTCATCACGACGTCCACGAACCGTTTCATCACGGAACCGATCGTGGCGTTGCTTGGCGTCGGAACGCTGATCGCCACGGAACCCGAAATCGTCGACGGCCGGCTGACCGGCCGGCTGGCGGGCATCCCCAACTTCCAGGCCGGCAAGATCACGCGGCTGGAGCACTGGCTGGCGGTGCAGCCACAGCGCTTCTCAACGATTTGCGCCTATTCCGACTCGCATAACGATTTGCCGTTGCTGGAACGGGCCGACTTGCCAACGGCGGTCGACCCCGACGACCGCCTGCGCGCCATTGCCACGCAGCGCCACTGGCCGATCATCAGCCTGCGGGACTGAAAGCCGGCGCTTCTTCAAGTTATGGCTGCAGGCGCTCCACCCGCCAGCCGCTGGCAGCACGCACATACACCAGCCGGTCGTGCGCACGGTTGTCGCGCCCCTGCCAGAACTCCACCCGCGCCGGCACGATGCGATAGCCGCCCCAGTGCTCCGGGCAGGGAATTTCACCTTCCGCATAACGCGCGGCGTTCTCCGCCATGCGCGCCTCGAAGCTTGCGCGGCTCGCCATCGGCTGGCTCTGGCGCGAAGTAAGCGATGCGAGCTGGGAGCCACGTGGCCGGGAATGGAAATAAACCGCCGATATCGCCGGCGCCAGCCGTTCCACCGCGCCCTCCACACGCACGCTGCGCTCCAGCCGGTCCCACCAGAATGTCGCGGCTGCGCGCGGATTTGCTGCCAGCGCGCAGCCCTTGCGCGACAAGTAATTCGTGTAGAACACCACGCCGCCATCCAGCGCGCGCATCAGCACCACGCGAGCGGAAGGCTGGCCGTCGGCGTCCACCGTGGCTACCGTCATGGCCGTGGGTTCGATCATGCCGGCGACACGCGCCGCGTCGACCCAGGCCTGCAATTGCGCCATGGGTTCCGCGGCCAGTTCCGCCGCCTCGAGCGGCGCATTGTGCGTGTACTGCCGATGCAGCTCAGACGTATTCATGGCGCGAAAGTCTGACACAATCGGGGGCATCCAGATTTCCGCTTCACATTCAGGAGTTCTTCCATGGCAGACGATTTCCGCGCGTTGCGCGTCCACAAGCTCGACAAAGGCACCGAAGCCCGTTTTGAAACGCTGACGCTGGCCGATCTCGATCCTGGCGAAGTCGTCGTTCGCGTCGCCTATTCGTGCATCAACTACAAGGATGCGCTGGCCGTCACCGGCAAGGGCCGGATTCTGCGCGCGTTTCCGAAAGTCGCTGGCATCGACCTGTCCGGCACCGTGGAATTCAGCACTGTGCCGGCCTACGGCAAGGGGGACAAGGTACTGGTCACCGGCTGCAACCTCGGTGAAGCGCTCGACGGCGGGTTCACCGAAATCGCCCGCGTTCCCGCTTCTGCCGTGGTGCCGCTGCCCGCCGGCATGAGCCTGCGCGAAGCCATGGCGCTCGGCACCGCCGGCTTCACAGCCGCGCTCGGCGTGCGCCGCATGCTGGAAAACCACCAGACGCCGGACAAGGGCACGATCGTCGTCACCGGGCCAACCGGCGGCGTCGGCAGCGTCGCCATCAGCATCCTCAAGCACCTCGGCTTCAAGGTTGCCGCGCTCACCGGCAAGGCGGATAGGCAGGCGGACTACCTGAAAGCGCTCGGCGCGGACGAGGTCATCGACCGCAAGGCGCTGGAAATGGGCGCCCGTCCGCTGGAACGCACGCAGTGGGGCGGTGCCGTCGACAACCTCGGCGGCAACACGCTGGCGTGGCTGACGCGCACGGTGGAACAGTGGGGCACGATCGCCAGCATCGGGCTGGCGCAGGACTTCAAGCTCGACACCACCGTCATGCCCTTTATCCTGCGCGGCGTGAGCCTGCTCGGCATCAACTCCGTGGACGTGCCACGCGAATGGCGCGAAGCCGTGTGGGACCGCCTCGGCGGCCCGTGGAAACCCGCCCGGCTGGACCTCATCGCGCCGCGCACCATCACATTGGACGAACTGCCTGCGGCTTGCGAAGCGCTCGTCGCCGGCGGCCAGCACGGCCGCACCGTGGTACGCATCTGCGGCGATTGAAGGCACTAGGGACCGGCATCCGGAGCCAGCTTGACTCTAGAGCAAGGTTCAGGCTCTAGACTTGCAACGTCTGCAGCAAATCTGTCGAGCCTGCCCATGCCGGTGTCCTCCAGCCTGAAGATCGGTGAAGTCGCCACACGCAGCGGCACTTCCATCGATACCATCCGCTATTACGAGCGGCGCTGCCTGCTGCCCGCGCCGGCGCGCCGACCTTCCGGTTATCGTTGTTACGGCCCCGATGCGCCGCGCCGCCTGCACTTCATCCTGCGCGCCAAGGCGCTCGGCTTCACGCTTGAGGAAATCGGCGAACTGCTCGGCATCAGTGCCCAGCACGACGTGGCCGCGATCCGCGCCGCCGCAGCCCGCAAGCTCGCCGGGGTGGACGCGCGCCTCGCGGAACTGCAGCGCATCCGCGACGCCCTGTCCACGCTCGTCGACCACTGCCCCGGCCACGGCCCGGTGGCGGACTGCCCGATCCTCGCCGCCCTCAACGCCCCAGAGCTGGACCATGACTGAACCTGCCCCAACTCCCACGTTCGACCCGGTCTGCGGCATGCGCGTCACGCCGGCACCGGACACGCCGCAGGCAGAACACGCCGGCCAGACGTATTTCTTCTGCGGCAATGGCTGCAGGACGAAATTCACGGCCGACCCGGAAGCTGCGCTCGCCAAGGCCCGGCGCCGCGACGTGGAAAAAGGCTTGCGTGACCCGGTGTGCGGCATGCGCACCGACCCCGACGCTGCCGCTGCCGCTGCCGCGCACAGCTTCGACCACGACGGGCACCGTTACCACTTCTGCTCCGCGGGCTGCAAGGATCGCTTCGCCGCCGACCCGGCGCGTTATCTGGACCCGTCCGACCCGCGCACCGCACCGCCTGCCTGCGCCACAGCTTGCGATATGGCTGTCGACAGGGGCGCGATCTACACCTGTCCGATGCACCCGGAAGTGCGTCATGTCGGGCCCGGCGACTGCCCGAAATGTGGCATGGCGCTCGACCCGCTGGACCCTGTCACGGCAGGGACGGACGACGATGCCGCCAGCCGTGCGCTGGTGCACCTCTGGTGGCTGTGCGCCGCGCTCACGTTGCCGGTGTTCGTCATCGCCATGCTGCCGCATGCCGGGCTCGCGTGGCCGGCCGCGCTGCACGCGCCGCTGGGCTGGGCCGAAGCCGTGCTCGCCACGATCGTGACGTTGTGGGGCGGGCGCAGTTTCTTTGTCCGCGGCTGGAACGGGCTGCGCGTGAAAAGCCCGAACATGTACACGCTCGTCGGCCTCGGCGCGGGCGTGGCATGGGCCTACAGCGCCGTCGCGTTCCTGGCTCCGGATCTGTTCCCCGCCGCGTTCCGCAACGCCCACGGCGGCGTTGCCGTGTACTTCGAATCCGCCGCCGTCATCATCACGCTTGTGATGCTCGGTGACGTGCTGGAGCACCGCGCGCGGCGGCGCAGCAGCCGAGCCATCGCCGCACTGCTGGCACTGGCGCCGAAAACCGCCCACCGCGTGCGCGACGGCGCCGAAACGGAAGTCCCCATCGACACCCTGCAGGCGGGTGATCTGCTGCGCGTGCGGCCGGGCGAAAAGCTGCCGGTCGACGGCGTGGTGGTCGAAGGCCGTTCCCACGTCGACGAATCCATGTTGACCGGCGAGCCCCAACCGCAGGTGCGGCAGGCGGGTGCGGCCGTCAGCGCCGGCTGCATCAACGGCAACGGCGTGCTGCTGGTGCAGGCCACACGCGTCGGCGGCGCCACCACGCTGGCGCAGATCGTCGCGCTCGTCGCACAGGCGCAACGTTCGCGCGCACCGGCGCAGCGCATCGCCGACCGCGTCGCTGCGATCTTCGTCCCGGCGGTCGTGGCCTGCGCCGGGCTCGCGTTCATCAGCTGGGCCTTGTGGGGGCCGGCACCGAACCTGGCCCATGCGTTGGTGGCCGCGATCTCGGTACTCATCATCGCCTGCCCCTGTGCGCTCGGGCTGGCGACGCCGATTTCCATCATGGTCGCCAGCGGCCGCGGCGCCCAGGCCGGCGTGCTGTTCCGCGACGCGGCCGCCATCGAAGCGCTGCGCGAAGTGGACACCCTGGTCGTGGACAAGACCGGCACGCTCACCACCGGCCGCATGACACTGAGCGAAATCCAGCCCTTCAACGGCTTCGAAGCCCGTGCGGCGCTCGCCCACGCCGCGGCGCTGGAAGTCGGCAGCGAGCACCCGTTGGCACGCGCCATCCGCGACCACGCCCGTGAACAAGGCCTGGTGCCGCCGACCGCCAACACCTCGCAAGCGGTGCCCGGACAGGGCATGGCCGGCACCGTGGAAGGCCGCACCGTGGCACTCGGCAATACCGCCCTAATGCAGGCGCAGGGCGTGGACTGCAGCGCCGCTGAAAGCCCCGCCGCAGCGCTACGTACACGCGGCGCCACCACCAGCTTCCTGGCCGTGGACGGCAAGCTGGCCGCACTGCTCGCCATATCCGACCAGGTCAAGCCGGAAGCCGCGGCGACGCTGCGCGCACTCAAGGCCGCCGGGCTGTCCGTCATCATGGCCACCGGCGACGCGGCGGCCACCGCGCAGGCCGTGGCAGCCGTTTTGCCGCTGGACGGCGTGGAAGCCGAGCTCACGCCGGCCGGCAAGGCGGCGCTCGTGGCCCGTCTCAAGGCTGCCGGGCAGCGCGTGGCGATGGCCGGCGACGGCATCAACGACGCCCCAGCGCTAGCGGCCGCGGATGTCGGCATCGCCATGGGCACAGGCACCGACGTGGCGATTGAAAGCGCCACCGTCACGCTCGTCGGCGGCACACTGGGCGGGCTGGTGCGCGCACGGGCGCTGTCGCAAGCCACGGTCCACAACATTCGCCAGAACCTATTCTTCGCCTTCATCTACAACGGTATCGGCATCCCCATCGCCGCCGGCGCGCTGTACCTGGCCTTCGGCCTTATGCTGTCACCGATGATCGCCGCGCTCGCCATGAGCCTGTCCTCCGTCTCGGTGGTGACGAATGCCCTGCGCCTGCAGCGCGTGAAACTGGACTCCGGAAGCTGAAGCTCGATCCTGACCGCGTCACATCTTTCGACCGCTCACCGTTCACCGCTCACGCCTCATCCGTGACACCCGCCGTCGAATCCGCGAGACTCCAGAACCTGCACGCAATGGGGAACTGGACATGCAGCTGGCATGGCGAACGACGCTGGGCTTCATGCGGCGCGCACTGGCGCTGGCAGTGCTGGCGCTGGCATTTCCGATCGCTGCAGCCCCGCCAGCGCTCGGGCTCGTCGACCTCTACCCCGGCCATCTCGACCTCTCAAAGTACTGGGTCAGCGAGAAATACGACGGCGTGCGCGGCTATTGGGACGGGCACGCATTGTGGACGCGCGGCGGCAAACGCATCGCGGTACCCGCGTGGTTCACGGAGGGCTGGCCGGCGACAAGATTGGACGGCGAGCTGTGGGCAGGCTACGACGGCTTCGAGCGCGCCTCGGCCACGGTGCGCAGCGCAGCGGCTGACGATGATGCGTGGCACCAGTTGCGCTATCTGGTCTTCGACCAGCCGGGCCACGCCGGGTCCTTCGATACGCGGGTTCCGGCCATCCGCGCCGCAGTCGCCATGATCGGCCAGCCGTGGGTGGTGGCCGTGCAGCAATTCCACGTAAACGACGAACCCGAATTGCGCGCGGCATTGCAGCGCGTGATCGACAAGGGTGGTGAAGGGCTGGTACTGCACCGCGGCGATGCGCCGTGGCGCGCCGGGCGCGGTGTGGGGCTCTACAAGCTCAAGCCGTGGCGGGATGCCGAAGCGCGCGTCATCGCCATCAATCCGGGCCGTGGGCGGCTGCAAGGCCTGATGGGCTCGCTGCGCGTCCGCACGCCGGAAGGCCGCGAGTTCTCCATCGGTTCCGGCTTCACCGACGCCCAGCGCGCCGACCCGCCCCGCATCGGCGCCTGGATCACCTATCGTTACACCAGCCTCACGGCCACCGGCCTGCCGCGCTTCGCACGCTTCCTGCGCAAGCGCCCGGAAGGGCCGCCCGCCACGGCGCAATGACCTCGGAACAAGGGAACCGCATCACCTTTGTTGTATAGCTCGACGTTATAAGACTAGTCTTCGAATATCGCTTGGGTCCCCGTAGAATGCGGCGCCCGCCCTTCTCGATCCTCCCTACAGGAAATGACATGAAACGCGACACCATTGCCGTCCACGGCGGTTTCAAGAACGATCCGGTTACCCGCTCGGTGGTAGTTCCCATCTACCAGACCACCAGCTTCACGTTCGACGACACGCAGTACGGCGCCGACCTCTTCGACCTGAAGATCCCCGGCGGCAATATCTACACGCGGCTCATGAACCCGACCACGGACGTGATGGAAAAGCGTGTAGCCGAGCTGGAAGGTGGTGTCGCGGCGCTGGGCATGGCCTCCGGCATGGCGGCGATCACCGCCGCCACCCACAACCTCGCACACGCCGGCGACAACATCGTCGCCACGGCGCAGGTCTACGGCGGCACCTACACGTTCTTCTCGCACACGCTGCGCGAACAGGGCGTGGAAGCACGGCTGGTGGACGGCCGCAACCCGGCGGCCTTCGAGGCTGCCATCGACGACCGCACGAAGATGGTCTACTGCGAATCCGTCGGCAACCCGGCCGGCAACGTCGTGGACATCGAAGCCATCGCGCAGATCGCGCACAAGCACGGCGTGGCGCTGGTGGTCGACAACACCGTGCCGACGCCGATCCTGTGCCGCCCCATCGAGTGGGGCGCGGACATCGTCGTGCACGCGATGACGAAATTCCTCAACGGCCACGGCAACTCCATCGGCGGCGTGATCGTCGACTCCGGCAAGTTCCAGTGGGCCGGCAATCCCCGCTATCCACAATTCTGGCAGCCGGAACCGGCCTATCACGGCACGGTCTACACCGAGGCTTTCGGTGCCGCGGCCTTTGTCGCCCGCGCCCGCACCGTGCCGCTGCGCAACGAAGGCGGCGCACCCTCGCCGTTCAATTCCTTCCTCATGCTCATCGGCATCGAAACCCTCGCGCTGCGCATGGAACGCCACTGCGCGAACGCGCTGGCGCTGGCCCGCCACCTCAAGGCGCACCCGAAAGTGGCGTGGGTGAACTTCGCCGGGCTGGAAGGCGATCGCGACTACGCGCTGGCGCAGAAGTACATGGATGGGGGCATTCCTTCATCGCTGTTCACCTTCGGCATCAAGGGCGGGCGCGAAGCCTGTGTCCGCTTCATGGACCAGCTCCAGCTCGTCAAGCGCCTCGTCAACATCGGCGACGCCAAGACGCTGGCCTGCCACCCGGCCTCCACCACGCACCGCCAGCTCAACGATGCGGAGCTCGCCACGGCCGGCGTCACGCCGGACCTCGTGCGCCTGTGCGTCGGCATCGAGCACATCGACGACCTGATCGCGGACGTCGACCAGGCGCTTGCCACCGCCTGAGGCGCGTTACCGCGATACTGACGCCCGCCCACCAGGAGCGGGCGTCAGGCAGGGGGTGATGAGAAAGGGGTGAGGTGAGGGTTTAGCCGCCGACCACGTGCCCGTCGGGCAGCTGGTGGCAAATGTCGCCGGGATCCACGCAGCCACTGCGCTCCACCTGCACCGTCGCGTGCGTCACTTTGAACGCGTCGCGCAGGTAGTCGTGAACACGCTGCAACACCATATCGCCATCACCTGCTTGCGTTGCGACGTGAAGGCTGACGACCGGCGCATCGCCAGTCAACGACCAGACATGGAGATGGTGAACGCCCTGCACGCCCGGCAACGCCGCAACGCCACGGCTCAAGGATTCGGGATCGAGCGTGGGCGGCGTACCTTCCAGCAGCACGTGCCCAGCTTCGCGCGTCAGCCGCCAGCCGGAACGCAAGATCAGCGCCGACACGAACAGCGACAGCAGCGGGTCCGCCGGCAACCAGCCGAACAGCCAGATGATGCCCGCCGCGAGGATGGCGGCGATGGAGCCCAGCAGATCGCTGGTGACATGTGCGCGCGCACCGCGTTCGTTCAGCGACCGGGCGCCTGCCAGCGCCACGAACGCGCCGAGATTCGCCACCGCGCCGATCGCTGCAACCAGCAGCATCAGCGGTGCGTCGACGTCGACCGGGTGCAGCAGGCGACGCCCTGCGGCGACGATCACAAACAGCGTCAGCACAATGAGCGCCAGTCCGTTCGTGTACGCGGCCAGCGTCTGGAAGCGGGCGGAACCATAGGAGCGCGCCGGGCTCGGCGGGCGGCGCGTCGCGTAGATCGCAACGATCGCCAGCAGCAATGATGCGGAATCCGCCAGCATGTGCGCCGCTTCCGCGAGCAGTGCGATGGAATGGGCATAAAAGCCACCAGTGGCTTCCACCAGCGTGAAGACGCCAAGGATCACAAGCGCGATCATCAGCCGCTGTGGGCCGGCATCCGCATGGTCGTGACCATGCCCATCGCCATGCCCATGGTCATGGCTGTGCAGGTGGTGATGCTGAAGGTCGGGCGTGGAGGTCATTCGTCCATCATGACACGCACCGGCCGCGTCCGGCGACGCCTGTCACCACCACCCCAGCCGCCCGCCGACGAAGGGCAGCGCAACCAGCGCGCCGCCCGCCACGGCCAGCGTCCACGGCGAGTCGACGAACAGCGGGAACAACAGCAACGCAAGGCCGCAGGCCAGTGCCGGCACACTCGCGGCGCGCTTCGCGTACATCAGGTAGCCGGCTCCGAACGCGCTCAGCACCACGCCGATGAACAGGCTGGCCGGGCTGCCGGAGAACACGGCGTGCGGCAACCGGTCAGACGATTTTCATCAGCCAGTGCACGAGCTTGCGCAGCCGCGAGGTATACGGCGGCGCGAACAGCGCGGTCAGCGACCAGCGGTTGCGCACCACGGCGCGCTCGTGCGAGAAAGCCGCGAAGCCGTAGTGGCCGTGGCCATGGCCGATGCCGGAATTGTTGACACCGCCGAACGGCAGGTTGCCGTGCAGGAACTGGACGACGGAATGGTTGACACAGGCACCGCCGGAGCTGGTGCGCGCCAGTACCTTGTCGATGTTTGCCTGGGTGTTGCCCCACACGTACAGAGCCAGCGGCTTGGGGTCGGCGTTGATGCGCTGGATCACTTCGTCGAGGTTGCCGTAGGGAATGATCGGCAGCAGCGGCCCGAAGATCTCGGTCTTGAGGATCTTCGCGTCAGCCGGCACGTTCTCCAGCAATGTCGGTGCAATATAGCTGTTCGCCTCGTCCACCGTGCCGCCCACCACGGCCTGCGCGCCGTGTGCGCGGGCGTCATCCAGCAGCGCCTTGACGCGCCCGGTGTGGCGCGAGTTGACGATGCGTCCGTAGTCTGGGTTGTCTTCCAGCTTTGCGGCATCTGCCCCGTAACCGTGCTCCAGCGCCGCACGGCACTCGTTCACGAACGCGTCCTTCACGGATTCATGGACGTAGATGTGGTCCGGCGCAATGCAGGTCTGCCCGCAGTTCGTGAACTTCGACCACATCAGATTGCGCGCTGCTTCGTGCAGCTTCGCATCCGGTTCGATGATCGTCGGGCTGCGCCCACCCAGCTCCAGGGTGACGCTCGTCAGGTGCTTGGCGGCGGCTGCCATCACCACCTTGCCGATCGCCGGCGCGCCAGTGAAGAAGATGTGGTCGAAGGGCAGCTCCAGCAATGCGGTGGACACGTCCACGTTACCTTCGAACAGCGCCACTTCGTCCTCGCGGAACACCTCGGCAACGAGCCTGGCCATTACCGCCGACAGGTGCGGCGTCATTTCCGACGGCTTGAGGATCGCGGTATTGCCGGCTGCGATGGCGGATATCAGCGGCCCGAAAGTCAGGTTCACCGGGTAGTTCCACGGTGAAATAATGAGGCAACGTCCACGCGGCTGGAGCTGCACCCAAGCCTGCGTGCCGAGCATCGGCAACGTCGGGCGCACGCGGTGCGGTCGCATCCATTTCTTCAGATGGCGGATCGCGTCGTTCGCTTCCGCGATGACTGGCAGGATTTCCGCAAGGTCCATTTCCGCCTGCGGCTTGCGGTAGTCCGCCGCGCCCGCTTCATACCACTGCGGCGTGTAGTCCAGCACCGCCTGCTTGAGCTTACGCAGTTTCGCGATACGTTCTTCCGCGGTCGAGGCGCGCAGCCGCAGTGCCGTGGCCTGCTGGCGCTCGAACACTTCGCGAATTCGGTCGTGGACCACGTTTCCCACGTCACGCTCAACGGCGGAAGCTACAGCATTCATCGAAATCTCCTCATGAGGGCCCGCATGTGCCCTGTTTCCGCAAGAGTCTACAACAGCGCATTGCCGACCGGCGGGTTGCGCATCCGGGGCACAGCACGTACGGTAAATAGCTCATTTGACGCTTGCGCCTCCTCATGGCTGGCAGAGGCTCCGGAAGCCCGCAGGCAGGAACTGCCTGCTACTGCACGGCGTGATGGTGACGCAGAACCTCCCCAGGAGCGATGTTCCTAGCAACCGATCTCGATGGCACTTTCCTCGGTGGCGACGCCGCTTCGCGCACCGCCCTGTACCGGTTGATCACGCGCGACGCGGACTTCCAGCTCGCTTTCGTGACCGGCCGCGGGCTGGAATCGGTGCTGCCGATCCTCTCCGACCCGACGATTCCCACGCCGGACTACATCATCTGTGACGTCGGCGCGACCGTCGTCACCGGCGAAGACCTGCACCCGGTCCAGCCGCTGCAGGCGCATATCGACGCCCGCTGGCCCGGCGAGCAGGCGGTGGCTGATGCGTTCGCACACTTCACGCGGCTGGAACGGCAGGAAATCCCCCAGCAGCGGCGCTGCTCCTACTTCTGCGGCATCGACGCCGTCACGCCCACCGTGCGGCGCCGTGCCCGCGAGCTGGACTGCGACCTGATCCACTCCGCCGACCGCTACCTGGACGTGCTGCCGGCCGGCGTGAACAAGGGCAGCACGCTGCGGGCGCTCGTCAAACACCTCGACATCCCCGCAAACGAGGTGCTGGTGGCCGGCGACACGCTCAACGACGAAGCCATGATGCGCGTCGGGTACAAGGCGGTGTGCGTGGGCGGCAGCGAGCCAGCGCTGCTCGCCGCGACCAACTCCGAAGTGGAGGTGCACCACGCCAAGGCGCCGGGCTGCGGCGGCATCCTCGAGGCGCTGCAGCACTTCCGGATGATCGACCGCAAGCGTGCCGCCGCCAGCGAATATCCGCAGGCCGGGCACGCCAGGCTGGTCATGGTGTACCACCGCCTGCCCTACGACGAAGTCCGCGTGCAGGGGAAAGTGGAGCGCCGCCGCCCCGCCTCGCCCAACGGCATCATCCCCACGCTGCTCAGCTTCTTTTCCGGCGGGCAGGCAGGTTCGTGGATCGCGTGGTCGATCCACCAGCCGAAGGACGGGCCGTTCGAGGCGGTCACGCCCATCCAGCCGCGCCGCTACCCGAACCTGGTCGCCGCCCGCGTCGCGTTGACGAAACGCGACGTCGACATCTTCTACCGCACGTTCTCGAAGGAAGCGTTCTGGCCGCTGCTGCACACGTTCTGGGAGCGCGCGACATTCAACGAGGACCACTGGCAGGTCTACCTGCGCGTCAACGAAGCCTTCGCGCGCCGCACGGCCGAGGAAGCCGCCAAAGGCGCCACCGTGTGGATCCACGACTACAACCTGTGGATGGTGCCGGCCTACCTGCGCAGCCTGCGGCCGGACCTGAAGATCGCGTTCTTCCACCACACCCACTTCCCGTCCGCCGACATCTTCAACATCATGCCGTGGCGGCACGAGATCATCGGCAGCCTCCTGCACTGCGACTACATCGGCTTCCACATTCCGCGCCAGGTGGAAAACTTCGTGGATGCGGTGCGCTGCGCCACGCCGCTGAAGGTGCTTGCCCGCGTCCACTGCGCGCCACGCTTCATGACCTACGGCTGCGCCGTCGGCCTGGACGAGATGACCACCCGCATCCAGGCCGACGGGCGTGTGGTCGGGCTCGGTGCCCACCCGGTCGGCGTGGACGTGAAAAACATTGCAGGCATCTTGAAGGAACCCGCCACCCAGACGCTCATCCAGCAATTGCGCAGCGAATTCAAGGGGCGCCGCGTCATCCTGTCCCTGGAACGGCTCGACTACACGAAAGGCACGCTCGCCAAGCTGCTGGCTTTCGAGCGGCTGCTGACGGAACACCCGGAACTGCACGCGCAGATCACCCTCGCCGTGGTGTGCGTGCCGGCGTCTGCGGAAATGACCATCTACCGCACCCTGCGTACCCAGATCGACCAGGCCGTGGGCCGCATCAACGGCCGCTTCTCGCGGCTGGACTGGACGCCCATCCGCTTCTTCTTCCGCAGCCTGCCGTTCTCCGCCGTCGTCGCGCACTACGCGGTGGCGGACGTGATGTGGATCACTCCCCTCCGGGACGGGCTGAATCTCGTCGCCAAGGAATATGTCGCCGTGCGCGGCATCGAGGAAAGCGCCGGCGTGCTGGTGCTGTCGGAATTCGCCGGTGTCGCGGCGGAACTCAAGAGCGCGCTGCTGACGAACCCGCACGACGTCAACGACCTGTACGAAAAGATCCTGCGCGCGTTGACGCTGCCCACCGCCGAAGCGACGGCCCGCATGCGCACGCTGTTCGACATCGTCAGCCACCACGACCTGCGCCGCTGGGGGCGTGAATTCCTGGCGGCGGTGCGCAGTGATTCGCCGGAGAAAGCGGTCGTCAGCGAAGTGCAACCAGCAGCAGCGCCGTCAAAAGCAGGATGAGCACGGAGCCGATCAACACATCCCGCGGCACGCGGGACAGGCCTTGGCGGGCGATGACGGCAATGCGCGCGTCGGCGGCCGGCGGTCGATCGGCCGCGCCAAGCCGCCCCATCCAGCCGTAGGTGAACAGCATCGTGGCGACACAAACAACGCCGGCGATGAGGGTGAAGTGGATCGACACCACGCCGGTCTGGCGCAACACGAACAGGATGACGCTGAACACGTGGCCCGTCACCAGACCACGCAGCGCGGCGCTGGCACCCAGCCGCTTGTCCCACAGGCCAATGAGGAAAATCGCCACCAACGGACTGGCGACATAGCCGAACAACTGCTGCATATAGGCGAACAAGCCGTGGAATTCGCGGATCATCGGCGCCCAGACTGCCGCCAGCACGGCGATGACCAGCGTCAACACGCGCCCCAGGCGCGCCAACTGGCGGCTCGTGAGCCGGGGCCAGCGCGGCTGGATGAAGTCCACCGTAATCAGCGTGGCGGCGGAATTGAGAATCGCCGACACGCTGGACATCAGCGCCGCCAGCAAACCGGCGATGATGAGCCCGGTCGCACCCACTGGCGCAAAGTGCGCCACCATTTCCGGATAGACGGAATCGGGGTGCACCAACTTCGGCAGCAAGGCGATGGCCATGACGCCGGGCAATACCATGAAGAACAGGTTGAGCAGCTTCATGCCGGCGGCGATCAGCGCCCCCCGGCCTGCTGCCGGCAGATCGCGCGCGCCGAGCTGGCGCTGGATCACGTACTGGTTCATCGTCCAGTAATAGAAGCCGGCTACCGGCAAGCCGATCAAGGTGCCCAACCACGGCACGCCGGGGCCGGAAAGCGGCTCCAGCAGATGCAGTTTGTCGGGGTCGACCGCCGCCGTGACCTTCGCCCACGAGTAGTCGAAGTGGCGAAACACCAAGACTGTCAACATGATCGAGCCCCCAAGCAGCACGAAGGCCTGCATCACATCCGTACGCACCACCGCGCGCAAGCCGCCGAAGGCGGTATAGATCGCCGTGAACGCCGCCACGATGGCGCACATCTGCCACAGCGAAAAACCGGGCGCGAAGGTGAGCACCACGACGGACCCGGCATAGAGCGAACTCGCCGTGTCCAGCACCACGGACAGGAATAGCGTCACCGCCGACAGATACTTGCGCAGGCGCGGATCGAAGCGCCGCTCCATCAGCTCCGGCATCGTCGTCACGCGTGCGCGCAGGATGACCGGCAGCACGAACACTGCCGTGAAGATCAGCACCAGCCCCGCCATCCACTCGTAATTGGCGACGGAAATGCCGGTCGCGTAGGCCGCCCCCGGCAAGCCAATCAATGTGTCGGAAGACACATTCGCGGCATACAGCGAAAAGCCGACCGCCACCGGCCCCAGCGTGCGGCCGGCCAGAAACAGATCCTCCGAAGTCGTATCCCCGCGTGCCGACCACAGGCCGATCAGCGCCGTGACCACGAAGTACGCAGCAATCGCCACGTAGTCGAGAGGGGCTAGATGCGCCATTCCTCCACGCCGGGCAAACGAGCATCAAGGGAAACATGCCGGGCCAGTGAACGCAAATGGTACATGGCCGGCCGCCACGACCGCACCGGCACGATGTGCGGCGCCCGCCGTGGCGGGCAAGCAGTCTAGGACGCGGGTCGCCGTGCAAGACGGCGCGCGATGAGGTGGGCCAGCAGCAGGCCCGGCGTCGCCAGTCCCAGCCCCCAATGCACGATGCCGATCACGGCCCGCGCACAGTCGCCGGCGACGTAGAACAGCAGGTAGCCGGTGACGACGAGCACCGCGCCACCGATCACCATCGCCAGGCCGGAGATGCGGCTGCGCGCGCTGTACCAGGCGGGTGGCAGATGTTCCGCCAGCAGCCAGCCGCCAAGAGCCAGCGAAGCGAACGCAAAGGCACCGTGCAGCGCCAAGCTCCACGGCTCCAGCGGGCTGGGCGTCGGCACGCCGAAGGGCCCGGGGCGGCGCAGCCCGTAGTGCACCGCCAACCACAGCGCGCCACTGAGCCAGGTGCCCACGAGGACGGCATAGACCCTGCGCCGCTGTATCCGCCGCATCCCGGCGTAGTGCCGCAGACGCGGACGCCGGCGCCTCATCGCGGCAGGCGGTGCCAGCCGCCGTCCGGGGTGTGCAGCCAGGCCTGCGCGGCACAGCGCGCCAGCACGTCGCGCGCCTGCGGGGGATCGGCCAGGACCACCTTGGTCAGGGCGTCCGCCAGCCACGCCTGCGCCGCCGCCACGGTGACGCGCCGGCCCGGCGCCAGCGCCCACCCGCGGCGGCCATCGAGGACGCGGCCGCTGAGCGCGTCGTCCTCCGGCTCGACGGCGGAACTGGCCAGCGCACCGTCGCGCAGCCAGACCACCGGTCGCGGTCTGCCCCGCGGACCGCGGAGCGCCACGGCTTCTTCCTCTGGTCCGAACAGGCGCAGGTCGCCGCCGGCGTCAACGCAGGCCGTGGTCGCCCCACAGCGCCGTAGCCGCGCCAGCGCGCGGTCCACCGCATGGCCCTTGGCGATGCCGCCGAGGTCCAGCCACAGCGGGCGGCGGAAGCGGACGCGGAAACCCGGCAGCAGCCGCACGTCCCGCCAGTCGGCGGCCGGATCGGGCGCGAGCTCCGCCGCGGGCGCCGGCAGCACGCCCAGCGCGACCAGCCGCGGGGCCACGCTGGGATCGAAACTTCCCCCTGACGCGGCAGCGATGCGCAGCGCTCGCGCCAGTACGCGCCAGGTCTGCGGATGCACGGTGACCGCGCGTCGCGCGGCTTGACGATTGAGCTGGCTCAGCTCGCTGTCTGGATCATGAAAGCTCATGCGGCGCTGTACCGCCTGGACTTCCGCAAACGCGAGGTCGATGGCGCGCTGCGCCCGCGCTGGCGGCAAGCCACCGACGCGCATCGAGACGAAGGTGCCGAGCAACGGCCGCGCACGTTCGACCTCAGCCACGCGCATGCGCCTGCGGGGCGAGCACCAGCGCCCAGGTGGACAGCAGCCGCCGCACACCCTCGGTGACGTGGCGGCAGGAAATCGTGGCACCGGAGATGTTGCGGATGTCCTCGTCGAGGTGCATCGCGTCGCCGTGGTGCTTGCCGATGAACTGCGCCCGCCACGCCGGCAGCCGCACCTCGCCGCCGTGCGCTTCCTGGTAGCTGAGAATCTCCACACGTTGCACCGCACCGGCCGCGTCCAACGCCACCGCATAGGCGATCAGCTCGGACTTGCCGTAGACCTGGTCTGCCAGAAACCAGCCGCCTCCGGAGGTCCGCCAGGCGCGCACCTGCGGCGTCAGCACCTTGACTTGCGCGTCGCGTTCGATGGCGGCGATCTGTGTCGTACTGAGGTCGAGGAAATCCGGCGTCAGCCGCTGCCCCGGAAACATCAGTGCCTGCGCCTGCGCCACCGTCAGGTAGGTGGCCGCGTGGATCGCCGGCGGCGCCACCGCCGCCAGCGCCGCCAGTGGCACAAGGACGAAGCGCGCGTGCATCAAAAAACAAGGCCCAGACCGAGATCGAAGCGCGTCAGGTCACTGTTAGTCGAGAAGCTCTGGTAATCAGCCTTGAACACGACTTTTGGCGTCAGATAGAAGTTGAGACCGCCGGTCCACACTCGATCGAAGGGCTGCGGGAAGCTCGCCGGCACCGCGGAAGATCCGGGGGCCAGGCCCGCGTAGCCGGCCCCAATATCGTAACGCTCGAAACGGACGAAGGGGGCGAGGCGCATCTCGTTGTGGCGCCACACCGTGTAGGCGCCCTGCAGATACCAACCGTAAAACTTCGACGGCTCTGGGTTCGACGCCCCCGGATTCAAGCGGTTGGCCGCTGCGGTATTGCTGAGTATGCCGCGTGCATACAACGCCGACAGATCAAGCCGACCGGGATTGTAGCGGACGTGCGTTTCCCACAGCGTCGAACGCTGATCCGGCAGCCCGACGGCGTTGGCGACGTTGCCGGTGAACACGCTGGCGCCGAGGCCGAGGCCCGGCACGCCCTTGTACGACAGCGCCAGGTACTGCGCGAGGTGCTGTGCGTTCGCCAGTTGCATCTCCTGGTGTCCGGCCTGGAAAGGATTGATGTCACCGCTGTTGAGCTCGGCTGCCGTCTCGTACAACGGCGCGGCGGGATTGAAGTCGTAACTCTTCAAGTTGAGACCGGTTGTAACGCCGAGATCGTAGCCGAAGCCCTGCGCGAAGTCGCCATGCAGCGCCACGCCGCCTTCCCGCCAGGTGGTCGGGATGACCAGCCGCTCGACGAAGTTGCGCTGCACGCCGTAGTAGTAAACCGGCTCGTGGTTCAAGTTGAGCAAACCGGAGGGAATCAGGAACACGCCCGCCTTCACCGCGGCCCAGTCCGCAAGGCGGTGATCGACATAAAACTGCTCGACCTCGAACTCGCCCCGGTCCTCTGATGAAGCCACGGCGTGCTCGATTTCGAATTCCGAGTAGAAATGAGTCCGATCGTCGTAGGCATAGCTGAAACCGAACACTGCGCGCGCCAGATCGGCGGTGGTGAGGTCCGCGCGATGCGTCGGGTGATAGTAGTTGACTTCGCCATAGCCGTAGATGCTGAGGTGGTCCCACGGCGATGACGCGCCCGCGGCGGTCGCCGGCAACGTCGGCAGCTCGTTGCCAGACGCCACCGGGGTAGTCGCTGTGCTGGGCGCCGTGGTCTGCGCCGCCACGGGCGCCGACGCCGTCCCGCTCGATACCGGCGCCGGCTGGCCCGCTTTGAGCTGGCGCAGCTCCGCCTGCACAGCCTTCAACTGTTCCGACAGGCTCTGCACCTGCCGTTCCAGGCGCTGCATGTCGGCGCCGTTCTGCTGCGGCGGGGCCGCCACCGCGGGCAGCGTGAACCCGGCAAGTAAAAACGCCAGTGAAGACAGAATGACAGGGTGTTTGTGCACGATGGAAATCATTGGGAAACTCATCGACTGTGGGCCGGGGGCAAGGAGTAGCGGGCTCAGCACAAGCGCTGGTGCGAGCGCCAAAAAAAATCAGGACAGGGATCGCGCAGCGCCGTCGCGCGGCGGCCCGCAGATCCCTAGCGCGTAGCAGGTATGGACGCTGTCCGTGCCGCCATCGTTGCGGGCCGCCAGCAGCATCGCCGGGACCTGTGCTGCGATAGCGCACCCCCCGCGACGACGCATGCCATCGATCATCCTCATCCCCAATTCATTAATGCTAATGAGAATTGTTAACTCCCTTAGTCGTAAAGTCAACCTGCCGGCTGAACACGCCGGCGCCGCTATCGCGCCAATTTGCGGCGCGTGCGACAAAAGCGGGAGATTGTGTTGGTGCAATGTCGAACTCCATGAACAAGCAGGGTTCGGCAATGACAACTTCGTAATCGATACAACGCACTGCACCTTCACGTCGCGGCGTGAACAGCTCGTCGCGCAAGTCTTCGTCCCGCCCCTACTCCGCCCAGATGTGGCGGCCGAACTTCCAGTAGCCGAACACGTTGTTCAGCCGCGCATCGCGGCCCGGCGGCAAGGGCAGCACCTCGCCCTCCACGAGCGATTGCAGGTGGGGCGCCAGCGCTGCCCCGCCGCCGCCAGTGAGGATGATGGTGTCGATGTCCCAGTCGTCCGCCCACAGGCGGTTCACTTCCGCTGCGACGCGCGTCGCAAGCTGGGTCATGGCACGGTCGAACAGCACCTTGACATCGTAGCGCTTGCCGCGAATCTTGATGGTGCCGCGCTGGGTCGCCTCGTACAGCCGGTAGACCTCGACGCTCACGCCGCTCTGCTCGCGCAGCACGTTGGCAATCGCGGCATAGGCCATGGACATGCCGGAATCGCTGGACGCACTGCCACGCTCGGAATAGCGTGTGTGATCGGCCATCGTGTAGTCGCAGGTACGGAAGCCGATGTCGATGACGCCCACTTTCTCGGTCGCGAAACGCTGGGTGACGACCTTGCCGGCGTCATCCAGCATCAGGTTGAACAGTGACCCGAAAGGCTGTGGCACTACCCGCACGCGCTCGATGTAGACCTGGCGTGGCGTGGCCTTGCCATCGTGGTCGATGATGGTGAGGCTGTGGCGGTTCTGCAGCAGCGTGACGAGTTCATCCTTCTGCTTGCGGAAAAAACCGATCGGCAGCCCGGTCACGAGACGCACCGGTTCGCCGTCCTCGACGTACGGCGCAATGGCCGCCAGCGCCAGTGTCTTCGCGTACTGCTGGATGAACAGCGTCGGGTCGAGCGTGAAGCCTCGGCCTCGGCTCTGGCGTTCCGCCAGCTCGCCGACGAATACGCGCTCGTCGCCGAATTCGAAATGGCGGGGTGGGCGCGCAACCGGGACCTGTTCAGGCAGCAGCGTGTCTGCGAACTGGATCGACACCGCCTCGCCAACGACAGACTTGAACACCTGGAACTGGTGCCCATTCGTTGCTTTGGTGTAACCAAAGCCCATATCCACGCCCATCACGTGCATCGCTTCCCCCGTTGCATCTTTCGAGCGGCTGGTTTGTAGCACGCAGGCCTGAACCCGGTCAAAAGGCCGTGCCGTGCCACGCCGCATCTCACAGCGGCGATAATGGCAGCGCTAGGCATGGCCTGCAGCGTGAACTGCGTTCGCGGGAGAGCCGGGGCCAGGCCGGAAACCACAAGGGAAATACGGGATGCCAAAATCCAACCAGGACATCATCGAAGACCTCGGCAGCGAGGAAGATCGCGCGGTCGGCTACGTTCGTCGGCACCCGAATTTCCTTACCCGTCATCCCGAGTTGCTGGAAAACCTGCAGCTCAACCACGCCTCCGGCCCCGCCGTATCGCTCATCGAACGCCAGGTGCAGGTACTGCGCGGCAAGAACGCGCGCCTCGAAGAGCGCATGACACGCATGCTGGACAACGCCCGTGACAACGAGCGCCGCTCCACGGCGGTGCAGCGTCTCGCACGCGGCCTGATCCGCGCCCCCTCCCTTGCCGCGATCGCCGCCACGCTGCGCCAGTCCATGAACGAGGACTTCGCCGTGGACGAAGTCTTCATCGGCTTGCTCGCACCTGGTTTCCGCCGCCACGACATCGAAGGCATCACACCGCTCGACGCCACACACCCGGTTCTCGCCTGCTATGCAAATTTCTTCCGCACGCGCCTGACGGAATGCGGCACGCTCGACACCGAGCGTGGTGCGCTGCTGTTCCCGCACGCCACGCAGCCGGTACATTCCGCCGCCGTCGTACCGCTGGAGCGCGACAAGACCATCGGCATGATCGCGCTGGGCGCAGCAGACAGCGAGCGTTTCAGGCCGCGCCAGGGCAAGCTGTTCCTGGAAATGGTGGCCGACCTCGCTGGCGCGGCGCTGCGCGCGCACCTGTAATGCCGGCCGGCGCCACAGCCGAGTCCGCCATCACCATCGCCATCGCAGACTATCTGCGCTGGCTGGAAATCGACCGCCACGCCAGCCCGTACAGCGTCACCGCGGCGCGCCACGACTTGCGCGTCTTTGCGGAAGACTGCGCGGCGGCCAATCTGCACGAACCCGCGACGATCGACGTGCACTTCATCCGCGCGCACATCGCCCGCCTGCATCGTGCCGGGCGCGAACCCCGCAGCGTGGCACGCATGCTGTCCAGCATCCGCTGCTGGCTGCGCCATGAAGTCGAACTCCGCCACCTCGCCGCCAACCCAGCGCAGGGCGTGCGCGCACCCAAGGGTCGCCATGAACTGCCGAAAGCGGTGGAAGCCGAAACGCTGAACACCGCCCTCGACCGCGGCGCCCGCGACGCTGGCGGCGACGCCTGGAAACTGCGTGACCAGGCGATTCTGGAACTGCTCTATTCCTCCGGACTGCGCCTGTCGGAATTGCAGGCCTTGGACGCGCCGCACGGCCCCATGCCCGATGAATTGCGGGTGCTCGGCAAAGGCCGCAAGGAACGAATCGTCCCCGTCGGCGCCAAGGCGCGCGCTGCGCTTGACTTGTGGCTTGCCGCACGCATCACGCTCGCGCACGTCGGCGAAACCGCGCTGTTCATCTCCAACCGCGGCACCCGGCTCACCCACCGCGCCATCGAGCAGCGCGTGGACCACTGGGCGCGTAGCGTTGGCTTGCCCGGCCATCTGCACCCACACCGCCTGCGCCACTCCTTCGCTACTGACTTGCTGACTGACAGCGGACAGTTGCGCCCCGTACAGGAACTGCTCGGCCACGCCAACCTGTCCACGACCCAGATCTACACGGCGCTGGACTGGAAACGCCTCGCCGAAGCCTACGACCAGGCGCATCCGCGGGCGCATCGCAAAAGTGACAATGACAAGGCGTCTTGATCAACCCGTATGAGCGGCGGCATCAACATCAAATTCTTTCGGCCGCTTGCCGCTTACTGTTTGCCGCTCACGCTTTCCAATCACCCATCTCGAATCCCTGTTCCTTGCCAGCAATCACGCTCGGTGGTCATCACGCAGGGATTAGCCGGGACCGCGCCCGGCGACGCGGTGACTTTCTTGGCGCAAGAAAGCCACCAAAGAAACATGCCCGACAGGCGACGACAGCCACTGCGGCGGAAAGCGTCCGGGCCGGCGCCGCCCAACTCGCCCCGCTTCCGCGGGGCTCAAACAGTCGGCGGCGCTTTTTCGGCCCGGACACTTCCCGCCGCAGGCGTCGCCAAACGGGCGTGGCAAACCAGAACGGTGCCCATCCACCAACCCTCGTCATTCCGGGGCTGCCGCGGCTTCAGCGCGGCAGTACCCGGAATCCAGATCGTGGCACACCAGCCGTTATGCCTGAACTGTGGATTCTGGGTTCCGCCCGCAACCGCGCGGGCGCGCCCCGGAATAACGGGGGTGGGGACAATGCCGTTGTTCCGTTCGTTTCGGCCGCTTGCCGCCTGCTGCTCACCGCTCACCTCTTACCGCTCACGTTTCACCGTTGCAGTAGTTGAAACCGCCGCGCACCGCCCTCATCGTGCAGCCTCAACCCTCCACGATTCCCGCACGATGGAACAATTTCACGGCACCACCATCCTGAGTGTCCGCCGCAACGGCACCGTCGCGCTCGGCGGCGACGGCCAAGTGTCGATGGGCAACACCTGCGTCAAGGGCAACGCCCGCAAGGTGCGGCGCCTGTACGACGACCAAGTGATCGCCGGTTTTGCCGGCGGCACGGCGGATGCCTTCACTCTTTTCGAGCGCTTCGAGGGCAAGCTGCAGAAGCACGGCGGCCAGCTGGTGCGCGCCGCCGTGGAAATGGCCAAGGACTGGCGCACCGACCGCTACCTGCGGCGGCTGGAAGCACTGCTGCTGGTCGCCGACCGCGAAGCCTCGCTGATGATCTCCGGCACCGGCGACGTGATGGAACCGGAGCCGCACGGAATACTGGCCATCGGCTCCGGCGGCAGCTACGCACTCGCCGCTGCCCGCGCGCTGGAAGGCAACACCGATCTCGGCGCGCGTGACATCGTGGAGAAGGCGCTGTACATCGCCGCCGACATCTGCGTATTCACCAACCACAATCTGACGATCGAGACCCTCGATGACGCAAAGCCTCAAGCCTGAACAGCCGGACGCCACCTTCAGCGATGACGCCGTCACCGCCCTGCCGGCGCCAACCTCCGGCGCGATGACGCCGCGCGAGATCGTCTCGGAGCTCGACCAGCACATCGTCGGCCAGTCGGCCGCCAAGCGTGCCGTCGCCATCGCGCTGCGCAACCGCTGGCGGCGCATGCAGGTGGCGGAGCACTTGCGGGCGGAAATCACACCCAAGAACATCCTGATGATCGGGCCAACTGGCGTCGGCAAGACCGAGATCGCCCGCCGCCTCGCCAAGCTCGCGAATGCACCGTTCATCAAGATCGAGGCCACAAAGTTCACGGAAGTGGGCTATGTCGGCCGCGACGTCGACTCGATCATCCGCGACCTCGCCGACGCCGCCGTGAAGATGACGCGCGAGCAGGCCATGAAACGCCAGCAGGCCAAGGCCGAAGCGGCTGCCGAGGAACGCATCCTCGACGTTCTCGTGCCGCGCCCCCGCGACTTCGGCGAAGCCTCGCAGCAGCGCGAGGGCGACAGCAGTGCGGCACGCCAGGTGTTCCGCAAGCGCCTGCGTGAAGGCAAGCTCGACGACACGGATATCGAGATCGACATTGCCGCCACGCCCGCGCAGATGCAGATCGTCGGCCCGCCGGGCATGGAGGAAATGACGAACCAGCTGCAGAACATGTTCCGCAATCTGGGTACGGACAAGAAAAAGAAGCGCAAGATGAAGATTCGCGCCGCGCTGCGCCAGCTCATCGATGAAGAAGCGGAAAAGCTCGTGGACGACGAAGCCATCCGCGTCGAGGCGATCGGCAACGTGGAACAGAACGGCATCGTGTTCCTCGACGAGATCGACAAGGTCTGCCGCCGCGCCGAGAACACCAGCGGCGCGGACGTCTCGCGTGAAGGCGTGCAGCGCGATCTGCTGCCGCTGGTGGAAGGCAGCACCATTTCCACGAAGTACGGCGCGGTGAAAACCGACCACATCCTGTTCATCGCCAGCGGCGCGTTCCACGTCGCCAAGCCTAGCGACCTGATCCCGGAACTCCAGGGCCGCCTGCCGATCCGCGTCGAGCTGGAAGCGCTGAAGGCCGAGGACTTCGAGCGCATCCTGACCGAACCCACGCACTCGCTCACCGACCAGTACAAGGCGCTGCTGGCGACGGAAAACGTTACCGTCGACTTCGCCCCGGACGGCGTGAAGCGCATTGCCCAGCTCGCCTTCCAGATCAATGAGACAACGGAGAACATCGGCGCACGCCGGCTGCATACCGTGCTCGAAAAGCTCATGGAAGATGCCGCGTTCGAAGCGTCCGACCGGGGCGGCACCACAGTCCACATCGACGCCACCTACGTCAACGACAAGCTCGACAAGCTGGCCGGCGACGAAGACCTGAGCCGCTACATCCTGTGAACACCGAAGCCCGCACGGCGCCAATGCCGAAGGTCATCCGCGCGCATCGCGTCTCGCGCGTGTTGGAGCTTGTCTACACCGACGGCACGCGCCATGAGCTACCTTTTGAATTCCTGCGCGTATATTCACCGTCTGCCGAGGTGCGCGGCCACGGCGGCGGCGAACCCATGCCCGTTCCCGGCAAGCGCAACGTCGGCATCGAGCGCGTCGAAACCGTGGGCCGCTACGCCGTGCGGCTGGTGTTCGACGACGGCCACGACAGCGGGCTCTACACTTGGGACATCCTCGACGATCTGGGCGCCCACCAGTCGGAATACTGGACTTACTACCTCGAACGCCTTGAAAAAGGCGGCATGTCGCGCGATTCCGGCGTCGTGACGCTGGCGGCACTCGGCCCGGGCAAGCACCACCCGGCACGCTGAATGGGGTTGAGAATTCGGGACTGAAGATTGAAACATCGATTCCCACTCCCGAACCCTGAATCTCCAATCCCTGGACATGCTCGCCCTCGCCATCTTCCTCGCCACGCTGGTGCTGGTCGTCTGGCAGCCGCGTGGACTGGGGATCGGTACCAGCGCGCTGGCCGGCGCAGCCGTGGCGCTGGCCACCGGCGTAGTGCAGCCCATGGACGTGGCCGTGGTCTGGCACATCGTGTGGGATGCCACGTTCACGTTCGTCGCGCTCATCATCATCTCGCTGATCCTGGATGAAGCCGGCTGTTTCGAGTGGGCGGCACTACACGTGGCGCGCTGGGGGCGCGGCAGCGGCACACGGCTGTTCGGCCTCGTCGTGCTGCTGGGGGCTGCCGTATCCGCCGTGTTCGCGAACGATGGCGCGGCGCTGTTGCTCACCCCCATCGTGCTGGGGATTCTGCTACGGCTGGAATTTCCGCCCCCTGCGGCCTTCGCCTTCGCGCTAGCCACCGGCTTCATTGCCGATACCGCCAGCCTGCCGCTGGTGACCTCGAACCTCGTCAACATCGTCAGCGCGAATTACTTCGGCATCGCGTTCGACCGTTACGCCGCCGTGATGCTGCCGGTGAACGGGATTTCCATCCTCGCTACCCTTGCCGTGCTATGGCTGACATTCGGCCGGCGCATTCCCCGCCGTTACGCCGTCGACGCGCTGGAAGTGCCGGCATCGGCCATCGTCGACCGGGCCGTGTTCCGCGCCACACTGCCACTGCTCGCCGCACTGCTGACCGCCTGGTTTGCGCTGGCACCCTTGCACGTCCCCATCTGTTTCGTGACAGGTGCGGCGACACTGGTGCTGATGGCGGTCGCGGCACGCCGCCAGCCGGCGGGCGCGACGCGAATCCCGCTGCGGCGCGTGCTGCACAGTGCGCCGTGGCAGATCGTGCTGTTCTCCGTCGGCATGTATCTCGTGGTCTACGGGCTGGCACAGGCCGGGCTGGCGCAGCGCGGCACGCGCGTGCTGGAAGCCCTTGCGGCGCACGGCCCGGTGGTTGCCACCGTCGGCAGCGGTTTTCTCGCTGCCATGTTGGCCGCGGTGATGAACAACCTACCCGCCACGCTCATCGGTGCACTGGCCATCGACCCTGCCCACGTTGCCGGCACCACGCGCGAGCTGATGATCTACGCCAACGTCATCGGCAACGATCTGGGTCCGAAGTTCACACCCATCGGCAGCCTCGCCACGCTGCTGTGGCTGCACGTGCTGGCCGGCCGCGGCGTGAGGATCGGCTGGGGGCAGTACCTGAAAGTGGGGCTGGTGCTAACGCCGCCGGTATTGCTGGCGGCACTGCTCACGCTGGCGTGGTGGCTGCCGGTCATCAGCTATTAATGGTGAATCTATGAGTGATGAATGGAAAATGGCTCTCGGCAGCGATGTGGCGGCTTTGGGATAATCGTCCATTCCTTGAAGGCACATCCCTATGGTTGATGCAAAACACGACGCGCCGACGGACGGCTTGACCGATTTCGGCTACGAACGCGTGCCAGTGGGCGACAAGGCGCGGCGCGTGGGCGCGGTGTTTTCTTCCGTCGCACGCAGCTACGACGTGATGAACGACCTGATGTCCTTTGGCATCCATCGCATCTGGAAGCGCTTCGCCATCGACCTTGCCGGCGTCACACCGGGCGAGTCGGTGCTGGACCTGGCCGGGGGCACCGGCGACCTCGCTGCGGCTTTCGCCCGTCAAGTGAAGTCAGCCGCCGGCCAGCGCAACGGCATGGTGGTGCTGGCGGACATCAACGCGCAGATGCTGGCGGAAGGCCGGCGCCGCCTTGCGGATCGCGGCGTCGTCGGCGTACCGATCGCGCAGGCGAATGCGGAACGCCTGCCGTTCGCGTCCGGCAGCTTCGACTGCATCACCATCGGATTCGGGCTGCGCAACGTCACCGACAAGAACGCCGCGCTGCGTTCCATGTACCGCGTGCTGAAGCCGGGTGGGCGGCTGCTGGTGCTGGAATTCTCCAAGCCGCTGAACGTCGGTTTCGCCAAACTTTACGATCAATATTCCTTCAAGCTGCTGCCACTGATAGGCAAGCTCGTGGCGCACGACGCGGACAGCTACCGCTACCTGGCCGAGTCCATCCGCATGCACCCGGACCAGGCCACGCTGAAAGGCATGATGGAAACCGCCGGCTTCGCGCGCGTGCAGGTCTACAACCTGACCGGCGGCGTTGTCGCCGTGCACCGCGGCTACCGGCTCGACTGATGCCGGCACCGAACCTGCTGTGCGCGGCGCTGGAGATCGCGCTCAACCGCGTGCTGCGTGCGGAACCTGCGGCGCTGCGGCGCTGCCCGGCACTAGCCGGTAAGACGCTGGCCATCGTGCCGGGCGGCCTTGGCTGGCGTTTCGTCATCGAGATCGACACGCGCGGCGTGCGCGTGTCCAGCGACGACCGCATGCCTTGTGATGTCAGCGTCCAGGCTCCCACCCTGCGCCTGGCCGCGCTGGCACTCCGCAACGACGCAGAGGGGGTCGGCGCCGTTTCCGGCCTCGACGTGCGCGGCGACGCGGAGCTGCTGCGCCAGTTTGCGGAACTCCTCAAGACCGCAGATTTCGACCTTGAGGAATGGCTCGCCCCGGTCGTCGGTGGCGCCCCCGCGCATCGCATGGTGCAAGGTCTGCACGGGTTCGCCAGCTGGCTGCACGGCAGCGCGCAGGAGCTCGCCTTCAGCGGCGCGGAATACCTGCGCGAGGAAACCGGCGACCTCGCCCGCGCCGCAGACGTGGCGGACTGGCTATCCGGCGTCGAAACGCTGCGCGAACACCTGGACCGCGCCGAAGCGCGCCTGCAACTTCTGGAGAATCACGCATGACGCCGCGCGACGTGGGCCGCATCGGGCAGATCCTGTACACACTGCGCCGCTACCACCTCGGGGAATTCGCTGGCCGCAGGTCGGCCCGCGACCCGCGCCCGCGCGGGTCGCGGCTGCGCATGGCACTGGAGGAACTCGGTCCGGTGTTCGTGAAGTTTGGACAGGCGCTGTCCACCCGGCCCGACCTGCTGCCACCCGACGTCGCCACGGAACTCGCACAACTGCAGGACCGCGTGCCGCCGTTTCCCGGCGAGGAGGCGCAACGCATCGTGGAAGCCGCGCTCGGCAAGCCGATCGGCGAGCTATTCGAATCCTTCGACACCACGCCGCTGGCCTCCGCCTCCATCGCCCAGGTGCACGCCGCGCAACTGCCGCCCGGCCCCGGCGGTGCGCCAGGCAGCGGCCCGCGGGTGGTCGTCAAGGTACTGCGGCCCGATGTGCAGAAACACGTGGCCCGCGACGTGGCCGTCCTGCACACACTGGCGCGCATGGCGGCACGCTTCGTCCCCGAGGCGCGGCGCCTGCGCCCGGATGCCGTCATCGACGAATACGAGCACGTCATCCTCGACGAGCTCGACCTGATGCGCGAAGGCGGCAATGCCGCGCTGCTGCGTCGCAACTGGCTGGGTTCCGAGCTGATCTACCACCCGCTGGTGTTCTGGGACTACACCCGGCCGAACGTGCTGGTACTGGAGCGCATCGACGGCATCTGCATCCGCGAACTTGCCCACCTGCGCGCGCTGGGCGTGGACTTCCAGGTGCTGGCGGAACGCGGCGTGGAGATCTTCTTCCGCCAGGTGTTCCGCGACAACTTCTTCCACGCCGACATGCACCCCGGCAACATCTTCGTCGACGCCAGCGACCCGGCGCATCCGAGCTACCAGGCCGTGGACTTCGGCATCGTCGGCAGTCTGTCGGACGCCGACCAGCGCTATCTGGCCGAGAACTTCCTCGCCTTCTTCAACCGCGACTACAAACGCGTTGCAGAGCTGCATCTGGAATCCGGCTGGATCCCGGCCGGTACCCGCGTACAGGATTTCGAGTCCGCCATCCGCACCGTGTGCGAACCGATCTTCGAAAAGCCGCTGAAGGACATCTCCTTCGGCTTCTTCCTGCTGCGCCTGTTCCAGATCGCGCGGCGCTTCGACTACCAGGTGCAGCCGCAGCTCGTGCTGCTGCAGAAAACGCTGCTGACCGTGGAAGGGCTGGGCCGCCAGCTCTACCCGGAACTCGACTTGTGGAAGACCGCCAAGCCGATCATGGAAGACTGGATGCGCGCCCGCATCGGCCCACGCAAGATGCTGGCCACGCTGCGCGGACAGGTTCCGGCGCTGGCGGAAAGCCTGCCGCTGCTCGTGCAGCAGGCCGTGCGGCATCTGGAACTGCGCGGGCTGCCACCGGCACTCGACGGTAGCGGACTGGAGGCACTGCGCCGGGAGATCAGCACAACTGGACGGCGGCTGGCATGGATGATCGCGGGCGCCACGTTCTGGATCGGTGCCGCGCTGCTGTTCAGCGTTGCCGAAACCTCCGGCCACCTGACCGCCAGCTGGGTAGCGGCGACCGGCACGCTGACGTTCTCGGGCATCGTCGCCTGGTGGCAGGCAGTCCGCGCGCGCCGCTGATACCGGGCAGGCGTGTAAGCCGGGCGCGCGGGTTCAGCCCCGCCACGCCCGGCAGCCCGCGCCCTACTTCGCCGCGGCGGTGGCGGCGACGGGCGATACCGAGGCCAGACCCTTCAGGATCATGAGCCCTTGGTAGAGGTCGTAGTCTTCCTTCGCGATCTTGCGTTCCGCCTCGTCGATCTTCTTCGCCGCTTCCTCTTGCGCCTTGAACTCGGTGCTTGTGGAATTCTCGAGGTGTCCGGTCAGGTCGGACTCGTGGATCGTGAGCCCCTTGCCGTCCTGGGCATCGACCTTGATCGGCCGCAGCTCGATGTCCGGCAGGATGCCTTCACCCTGGATGGAGCGCCCGCTCGGTGTGTAGTAGCGCGCCGTCGTCAGGCGCAGCGCGGTGCCGTTGGACATCGGCATGATGGTCTGCACCGAACCCTTGCCGAAGGTCCGCGTGCCGACCAGCACGGCGCGGCGGTCATCCTTGAGCGCGCCGGCGACGATCTCGGAAGCGGATGCCGAACCGCCGTTCACCAGCACCACCATCGGCCCGGTGTAGATCTGCTTGCCGGCCTCGGCCTTCCAGACGTGGTTGGAGGATTTGTCGCGGCCGCGGATGCTGACGATGTCGCCGCTGTCGACAAACGCGTTCACCACCTTCACGGCCGCTGTCAGCACGCCGCCGGGGTTGTTGCGCAGGTCCAGCACCAGACCCTTCGTGGCGCCGTCCTTTTCCTTCATCAGCTCCTGCAGCTGTTTGCGCAGCGAGTCGCCGGTGCTGGCGGAGAACTGCGAGATGCGCAGGTAGCCGTAGCCCGGTTCCAGCATCTTCGAGCGCACGCTCTTGACGTGGATGACCTCGCGCGTCAGCGTCACTTCAAGCGGCTTGGGCGTGTCCTTGCGGATGACCGTGAGCACGATCTTCGTGCCCGGCTTGCCGCGCATCTTGTGGACCGCGTCGGCCAGGCTCATGCCGGTGACAGCGGTGCCGTCGATCTTGACGATGAGATCGCCGGCCTTCATGCCGGCCTTGGCCGCCGGCGTATCGTCGATCGGCGACACCACGCGCACGACGCCGCTGTCGGACGTGACCTCGATGCCCAGCCCGCCGAACTCGCCGGAGGTCATGGCATCCATGTCCTTGAACTCGTCCTTGTCCATGTACGAGGAATGCGGATCGAGCCCCGACAGCATGCCGCGCAGCGCCAGATCAAGCAGTTTCTGGTCGGAAACCGGCTCGACGTAATCGCGGCGCACGCGCTCCATCACCAGCACGAAATTCTGCAGGTCGGCAACCGGCAGCGTGTGCGCGGCATCCGCCACGGGGACGTCGGAGCGATCCGCAAACACGGCGTGGCCGAGGCTGACGCCGATACCTATGACGACTCCAACGCTCAAAGCGACCGGAACACGTAGCGAAGCGCGCATGTGGTGAACCAATTGAGGAGAAATAACAGGCGGCGAGAATAGCACGCGCGCATTTGCCGACGGGCAACGCCGCGACTCAGCGCTTGAACCACACGCCCGGATCGAGCGGGCGACCATCGTGACGGATCTCGAAATACACCCCCGTGCGGTCATAGCCGCCGGTATCGCCCGCCGTTGCAATGGCCTGACCGGCGGCAACGTTGTCGCCAACCCGCACGGTTGCCCGGTCGACATGACCGTAGAGCGTGAAATAGCCATGGCCGTGGTCGACAAGCACGATCAGCCCGTAGCTCGACACCCACCCCACGTGGACCACCCGCCCGCGCGCGCTGGCCCGCACCGCTGCGCCGCGCGGCGCGCCGATCCAGGTTCCCTTCCACGTCAAGGGTCCGCCCGCCCGCGACGCGCCGAAGCGCGCGAGCAGCGGGCCCGCCACCGGTCGCAGCAGACGCCCGCGCAGGGTGGCAAACGCGCCTTGCGGACCGGCCACGGCTGCCGGCGGCGTGCGCGGCCCTGCACCCGCCTGCCGGGACTGCTGCCGCGCCTGTCGCTCGGCGCGTTCCTGCGCGCGGCGCTCCGCAGCCTGCTGCTGCGCCTGTGCGAGGAGGTCCTGCATGTGCTTTTCCGCGGCGCGCAAGCTGTCCAGTTCCTCGCCCTTCCGGTCGATCTTCGCCTTCATGGCGGCAACTGCCGCGGCACGTTGTTGCTTGGATTGCTGCAATTCGGCAAGGGCTGCTTCCTGCTCGTGCTGCATCGCCACGAGCCGCTCGCGTTCCGCGTCCTGTTGCGACTCCAGTGCTGCGAGCGCGGCCTGCCGGCTGCGCAGGGTCGCCAGCGCAGCCGCGCGTTCGCGGTGCATGTAGGCGTAGTCCGCGAACAGGCGGCCCACGGTGCCGGGGTCGGTGCCAGACAACAGCGCCTGCAGCGGGTCGTTCGCACCCAACCGGTATTCCGCCCGCAACTGCGTGGCGAGCGCTTGTCGCTGCTGGTCGATCTGCTGTTGCAGGGCCGCAGTCTGCGCTTCGATATCCTTCAACTTCGCCTCGACCGCAGCACGCTGCGCCTGTATCTGCGCGAGCTGCGCGCGCGCGTGGCCCAGCTGCTGCTCCGCGGCATTGACGTCGTCCTGCAGGCGCTCGGCTTCGCCCCGCGCGTGTGTCAAGGCGGAAAACGCCGCCTTGATCCGTTCGCGCAGGCCAGCAAGATCGGAGGCCGCCGGCGACGCCGCATGCGCGGCCCCGCTCAAGGCCAGCAGGGAAAAGACACACAGCACGGCGACATGACGCCCGACTATGCGCAGGCATCCACGCTCCGCCCGCTTCCGGCCGCCGGTCATGGATGCGATAATCCGCAGTGTCTCGGGGCGGTCACCGCGCCCCACGCAACGAGCAACTTCATGATTTTTCCGGCTTTCGACCAACTCCTCGCGTTCACCCACGATCACCCGTTGCTGC
The DNA here is from genome assembly GCA_004298465.1 of Nevskiaceae bacterium. Classification (GTDB taxonomy): domain Bacteria; phylum Pseudomonadota; class Gammaproteobacteria; order Nevskiales; family Nevskiaceae; genus SCRT01. The sequence continues at coordinate 124,471 of SCRT01000005.1, forward strand.
TGGCGGCTTTCATCACCGTGCTGCTCGCCATTATCGCCAATGAGGCCCACGGCCGGCTGACCGGGGGGCCACGCGCCAGCGTGGCGGATGCGGTGCGCCTCATCAACGACCGCCAGGCGTTGGTGGTGGACGTGCGCAGTGCGCGTGATTACAAGAAGTCCCATCTGCTGGGCGCGCTGAACATCCCTGCGGCAAACCTCAAGGAACGCGCCGACCAGCTCGGCAAGGACCTGGAGCGCCCCGTCATCGTGTACTGCAACCTGGGCAATGCCAGCCTGGAAGCGGCCAAGGTGCTGCGCGGCATGGGGCACAAGGAAGTCTATTCCCTGCACGGCGGCATCAATGGCTGGGAAAACAGCAACCTGCCGGTTACCACGAAATGAAGCCCGTCCTCATGTACGCCACGCTCACCTGCCCGTACTGCATGGCGGCACGGCAGCTGCTGCAACACAAGCACGTGCCTTTCGAGGAAGTCCGCGTGGACTCGGCTCCGGAACAACGCCAGGTCATGATGCAGCGTTCCGGGCGCCACACGGTTCCGCAGATCTTCATCGACGGGCAATCCATCGGCGGGTACGACGAGCTTTCCGCCCTCGAGCGCAACGGCAAGCTGGACCCCATGCTGGCCGATGCCTGACACACTTCTCACAGGGAATTCCATATGGCCATCATCACCCCGAGCACCGCTGCTGCCCACGACAACGCACCCGAACCTCAAGTCGTGCTGCACCGCATCTACTGCCGGGACGCATCACTGGAAGTACCGCACGCGCCGCAGATCTTCAATCAGCAGAAATGGGACCCGAATATCGACCTGCAGGTCGGCACGGAAGCCTCGGCCATCGGCAACGACTTCCAGCAGGTCACGCTGATCCTCACGGTGACGGCGAAAGTCGAAAACGAGCAGGTGGCCTATCTGGCAGAGGTCAAGCAGGCCGGCCTGTTCGTGGTTTCAGGGTTCCCGGACGAAGCCCAGATGAATGCCGTGCTCGGCACCTATTGCCCGACCGTCATCTTTCCCTTCGCACGCGAGACAGTGGCCGATCTCGTCCAGCGCGCCGGCTTCCCGCAACTGCTGCTGGCGCCGATCAACTTCCAGGCCGCTTATGCGCAGCACGTCGCCCAGGCCCAGGGGGTGGTGCAACCTGCCACCTCCGTCAACTGATCGACACGGAAGCCAGGTGACGACCCGCATTGCGGTCCTCGGCGCCGGCGCCTTCGGCACCGCGCTGGCCATCCAGCTCGCCCGGCGCGGGAATCCGACGCTCCTGTGGGGTCGTGACGCGGAGGCCCTGACGCACATGCAGGAAAAGTGCGTCAACGACCGTTACCTACCGGGCTGCCCTTTCCCCCCTGCCCTGCAGATGGAAGCCAACCTGGAGCGCGCGGTACGCGCCGCCGACCACATCCTCGTGGCAACACCCAGCCACACGCTGGGTGGTCTGCTGCAAACTGTCGCCCCGCTGCTGCGCCCCAACCAGGGGATCGCCTGCGCCTGCAAGGGGCTGGAGCCGGAAACCGGGCACCTGCCGCACGAAGTGATCGCTGAAGTACTGGGTTCTTCGCACGCGTTTGCCGTCGTCTCCGGCCCGACTTTCGCCAAGGAACTCGGGCTGGGACTGCCGACGGCGATCACCGTTGCGTCCGCCGATGCCGACTTCGCGCGCATCATTGCCGAAGCCCTGCACGGCGGCGGCTTTCGTGCCTACACCACGGATGACGTGATCGGCGTGGAGATCGGTGGCGCGGCGAAGAACGTGCTCGCCATCGGCATCGGCATCGCCGACGGGCTGGGGCTGGGGGCCAACACCCGCGCCGCACTGATAGCCCGTGGCCTGTCGGAGCTGATGCGCCTGGCCGAAGCGCTGGGCGCGCGCCCCGAAACCGTGATGGGCCTGTCCGGACTGGGCGACGTGGTGCTGACCTGCACCGACGACCAGTCCCGCAACCGCCGCATGGGCCTCATGGTCGGGCGCGGCACGCCGGCGGCCGAAGCCATCCGCGCCATCGGCACGGTCGAAGGTGCGCGCGCGGCTCCTCAGGTGCTGCGCATCGCGCGGGCCCACCACATAGAAACGCCCTTGATCGAGCAGGTCACGCGCGTGCTGCGCGGCGAAGCCACGCCCGCGGATGCCGTGCGCGCGCTCGCGATGCGGCCGATAAAGCCTGAAAGGCCCGTCCAGGAAAGCGCCGAATAAGCGCCATACGCAGGGGGGAAGAGGATTGCTTGGGGATTTACAACTCGAGATCGCGGAAACGACGAGCGAGCAGGGAATCCACCCGATCGCCCTTTCCGCCGCTCACCGATCACGCCCCTGCTGGAAAACCGCCGGAGGTGCATTATGATCGAGTCGCCATCCGGTTTCCGGGGCGCTTCGACCCTTTCGCCAGGACGCTTCCCATGAAACGTGTCGTCGTCCGCCGCACACTGCATGCTCCCATCGAACGGGTGTTTGCCGCGCTGTCCGCGTATGAGGATTACGCCGGGCTCAGTGGCGTGCGCGGAGCGCGCGTGCTGCGCTACGGCCGTTCCCGCCGTGCCGGCGTCGGCGCGATCCGGGAAATGTCCACGACGATGGCGGTGTTCCGCGAGCAGATCACCGGCTATTTTCCACCCTATCGCCTGGACTATCGCATCATCGGCTCGCAGCCACGCCTCGACCACGGCGGTGCGAGCGTGCAGCTGGAAGAGCTGGGTGCAAGAACCCGCGTGACGTGGACAACCAACCTGTCCGTGCGCCTGCCCGCCCTGCTGGGCACCGTCGGCACCGGCATCGCGGCCTGGCAAACCCGACGCGGCCTGCGCAGTCTGCTCGCGGCTCTGGAAGACCGTCTCGCCGCCACTGCCGCCACTCCCGTCACCCTCTAGAAGCGCCTGTCAGCGTGCGCCGGCCAGCTGTCCGTGCACCCAATACGCCGCAGCGCGCAGCGTCCGGGTCGCCGCCGGCAGCATGCCGGCATAGAGCTGGAAGTCGTGCCACATGCGCGGGTGCACGTTCAGCGTGACATCGACGCCCGCACCGCCGGCGTTTTCCGCAAAACGCCGTGCATCGTCGAGCAATACTTCTTCGCTGCCCACGTCGATATAGATCGGCGGCAGCCCTGCCGGGTCTGTGAACAGCGGCGACAACAGCGGGCTCTTCAGATCGGCGCCAGCTGCATAGAACGCCGCGAACTTGCGCGCCCAGCGCGGGTCGATGAGCGGGTCGACCGCAGCCATCGAAACAGCGGTGCCACCCGAGAGCGTCAGATCCGTCCACGGTGAAATCAGGTACAACGCCACAGGCAGCGGCAAACGGGCATCGCGCAGGCGCTGCGCAAGCGCCAGTGCAAGACCGCCGCCAGCCGAGTCGCCGGCCACCACAATACGCGCAGCTTCGTAGCCGCGATTCTGCAAGGCATCCCATGCCGCCTGCGCGTCGTCCAGCCCGGCGGGAAACGGATGTTCGGGCGCCAGCCGGTAGTCCAAACCATAGACGGTGCAGTGCGCGTCTCGCGCCAGCCGTTCGCACAGGGTGCGATGCGTTTCCGACGAGCCAACGCAATAACCGCCGCCGTGCAGGAAAAGGATGGCGCCATCCGCGAGCGAAACGCCGCTCGGCGCAACTTCCAGCGCCGGGATACCGCCCACCTCGACACGGCGGCCCAGCACTCCACGCGGCAGGATCCGAAACTTCGCGGCAATGCCCAGCAGGCGGCGCTGGCGCATGACCGGCACAGCGTCACTCAGGATCGGCTTCAGGACATGGCGCGTGATGCCACGAAACAGGCTTTCACTGAACATGGGTGCTTTCATCTTCCGGAATTCCACCGTTCGTCACGCCGCCGTCGGCAAGCGCCGTATCGCGCCCAGCAACCGCAGCAGCGCTGGCAGGTGCGGCCCCAGCACCGCCTTGCCGGTTGTCAGCAATCCAGCGGCGATGCCCCGCGACGGTTGCGCCCAGCCCAGCACGTTCGTGAACCCGAGGTGGCCGAAAGCATCCCCGGCACCGAAGCCGTACAAGCCAACGCCCGATGTTCCGAGCATCAGCCCATCGCTGTAGCGCATCGGAATCAGCAGCGCACGGTCCAGCGCGACGTCACCGCGCGGCCTGAGCAGGCGGGCTACCGTCTTGGGCGCCAGCACGCGCCGTCCGGCATAAACACCACCGTCGAGCAGCATCTGGAAAAAACGCGAAAGCTCGTCTGCCGTCGCGTACAGGTTACCGGCCGGAATCACCGCATCCATGAACGATGCGCTGTTCGACGCCTCGATCACGAGGTCGAAATCCACGAGCAGCAGGCGCTTGATGAACGTGGAAACCGGAAAGTGCACCGGCATCCCGGCCGCGTAGTTGCGTGCCACCTCCGGCCGCAGTTCCGGCTGCAGCCCGTACGTGAAGCTGCGCATGCCCAACGGTTGGCGGAGGCGGGTATCGAGGTAATCGGGCAGTGCCATTCCCGTCGCGGATTCGATGATGGCCCCCAGCACATAGCCACCGGTCAGGGCGTGATAACCCGGGCGCCCGTAGCCCCGCAGCGGCGCATTGCAGATGTATTCGAGAATCTGCTCCGGGTGTTCCAGCAGCGCCGGCGTGCGGACCGCGCGTGGAATCGGTGGTGAGGCGACGCCTGCGCGGTGGCACAGCACGTCGGTGATCGTGACCCGGCCCTTGCCATGCCGCGCAAAGCGGGGCAGGTAGTACGCAACCGGCGCCTCGAGGGAGATTCCGCCTTCTTCCGCAAGCTTGTGCACGAGCACGGCGGTGACTGCCTTGGACGCGGAAAACACACACACCGGCGTATCGAGCGTCATGCTGCGCCGCGCCGTGCCCGCCGCATCTCCCGGTCCACCACCGGCGGCAAAACCCAGTGCGCAGTTGAACACGACCCGCCCTTCGTGCCGAACGCACAGGCTAACGCCGGGATACGCTCCACTATCGTAAAGATGCTGCAACGCCCGAGCAATGCGCTCAACCCGGCGCTGCTCGAGTCCTGCGGCACGGGCACTGGAATCAGCCGAAAAGCCCGCCGTATTCAGGCCCGGCGGCAGTGCCACGGCATCGAAAATCGACCCCATTCCATGCCCCCGCCCCATTCAAACCGGTCGCATCGGCCAGGCGCCCGACAGAACCGGGCGAAGGCCGAAGACGAATCAAGCCACCTGCAGGCGCAACAGACGCACGCGGCGCCGCTGTGCGCGCAAAGCCTTTTCCAGCGCCTGCAGGCGCTCGCGCACCTCACTGCCACGCCACTGATCGGCGAGCTGCCGGCGCACGGCATCGAAACGCTCCGCCTGAAGCTGGCGGAATTCACCCAGTGTGGCGGCGAACATCACGCGCTCCTGCTCGATCAGCGCAGTCAGCGCGACCAGGCGCCCTTGCCGGCGCCGCTGCTCGATGCTTTGCTGCAGCCGTTCGAACTGCCGCGCCAGCATGGCTCGCTGGATGCGGAATTCGGGCACCCGTTTCAACCCGTATGTCAGCCGTACCCACGACAGGGACGCGATCAGCCATTTCGTCGGGTCGAACTGCCACCAGCGCACGCCGTTGCGATAGTCCCACTGGAACTGGTGGTGGAAATTGTGGTAGCCCTCGCCATACGTGATGAGCGCCACGAGATCGTTGTCGCGTGCGGTATTGTCACGCGTGTACGGTCGGCGCCCCCACAGGTGGGCCAGGGAATTGATGAAGAACGTGAAATGGTGGTTCAGCACCAGCCGCAGCAATCCCGCCAGCAGCAGACACCCCCACACATCGCCCACCAACCAGCCGGCGAGCAGCGGGGCCGCCACGTTCATCCCCAGCGCAATCGCCAGATAGTGGCGGTGCTGAAAGCGCAGCCGTGGATTGCGCTGAAGATCCTCGATATTGGAGAAATCGCCCACCCGCGCGCCCGGGTAGTCCCGCAGCATCCAGCCAATGTGCGCGAACCAGAAACCCCGCCCGATCGCGTACGGGTCGTTGTCGACGTCGTCGATGAAGCGGTGATGGAAACGGTGCTGGGCGGCCCAGCAGAACACACTGTTCTGCAAAGCCATCGCCCCGAACAGCAGGTAGAACCATTCCACGATCGGGTGTGCGGCATAGGCGCGATGCGACCACAGCCGATGGTAGCCACCGGTAATAGACATCCCCGTGGCCAGCATGAACAGGACGAACACCAGCCATGTGACCGGTGCAAATCCGTAGGTCACTGCATACCAAGGAAAAATTGTGAATGCCGCGGCAGTCGTGACTGCGAACATCACGATCGCCGGCCAGTTGCGCGGTGCGCGTTTCGGGCCCCGCCACTCGGCCCCCCTGCTTGTCATCTCATTTTCCCGCACGTCCCAGGCCCCCATTAACTAACAGCCCGCATAAACGCAAGAGGGGCCGTGGCACGTGACCACGACCCCCCATGACCACATCAGATCGGACGCGCTTCAGAGCGGGTGGATCTGCGTGGCCTGCATGCCCTTCGGACCACGCTGCGCAGTAAACTCCACGCGCTGGCCTTCCTTGAGCGTGCGGAATCCGGAACCCTGGATCTCCTTGAAGTGCGCGAACAAGTCCTCACCACCGCCTTCCGGCGTGATGAATCCATACCCTTTGGCCTCGTTAAACCACTTCACGGTGCCAGTTGCAACATTAGCCATTTGATGACAATCCTTTAACGATCAACAAGAACGAGCCGAAGCCCGCGTAGCACTCGCGCCTGAAGAGCCTGCCTGGAATTCCCCGTATCACCCTTAAGCAGGGTGGCTGCGAAAACGACCGTGCAACAGCGCTTGAAGCGCAAGCGGTGCCACTCTACATTGTTCGAGATCAGCTGTCGATAGTCCTTATCTCTGTTCCCCCTACCCGCCTATTCCCACGATACCTGCCATGTCCACACAGCGTCCTCGCACCTGGTTCATCACCGGAACTTCCCGCGGCTTCGGCCGCAGCCTTGCCGAAGCCGTGGCCGCCCACGGCGACCAGGTCTTCGCCACCGCCCGCAACGCGGCATCTGTGGATACGCTGGTGGCGCACGCGCCCCGGCACATTGCCGGCACCACGCTCGACGTGACAGACGCTGCGGCCGCCACAGTGGCCGTGGCGTCAGCCATCCGCCGCTTCGGCCGTATCGACGTGCTCGTGAACAACGCCGGCTACGGACTCGCTGGCGCCGTCGAGGAAGTCGACGAAGATCAGATCCGCGCGCAATTCGAGACCAACGTCTTCGGCGCACTGCGCCTAACACGCTTGGTACTGCCCCACATGCGGGAACGCCGCAGCGGCCACATCCTGCAGATCTCCTCCATCGCCGGCATCGCCGCCTCGCCCGGACTTGGCATCTACAACGCCAGCAAATTTGCGCTGGAAGGATTTTCCGAAGCGCTGGCCGATGAAGTCGCGCCGTTCGGCATCCGCGTGACACTCATCGAGCCCGGCCCCTTCCGCACCGACTGGGCGGGACCGTCCCTCGCCACGCCTCGCCACCGCATCGACGCCTATGCGGAAACAGCACACCGCACTATCGCGCGGTTGAACGGCTATTCCGGCCAGCAGGCCGGCGACCCGGTCCGCGCAGCCGCCGCGATGATCGCGGTGGTGGAAACGGCCAACCCGCCTCTGCATCTGCCCCTAGGCCGCTGGGCCCTCGACCGCATGCACGACAAGCTGGGCTTGCTTGCACGTGAAACCGCCAAGTGGGAAGCGCGCTCACGCGCGACCGATTTCACGGATGACGAATGAGGCAGCCCTAGACAGCAATCCACCTGCCATCCGCGTACTCACCATCGTCACCCGCACCGCATGACACCCCGTGCAAATGTGGTCAATAATGCCCCGCGGGATACCCCATGGGGTTAATGTGTGTCTTGGCCAACGATGATTTCCAGGAAGGGGAGACGGATGCGTACAAGAAAATATCGCGTCACTGCGGCGGTGCTTGGAATCTGCACTTTGCTCGCAGCCGGGTTCGCCTTTACGCAGACGGCACCCGGTCCCGGTTCCGATGCGCATCCAGCCACTGCGACCACCCTGGAGCTCTACCCGCTACCGGTGGGGGCGGATGAAGCTGTCCAGCGCGGGCGCTATCTCGCCATGGCAGGCGACTGCGCCGGCTGCCACACCGTGGACCGTCGCAAGCCTTTCGCCGGCGGTGTCCCGGTCGAGACCCCGTTCGGGGTGATCTACACCACGAACATCACGCCCGATCCGTCGCATGGGCTCGGGAAATGGAGCTTTGGCCAGTTCTACACCGCGATGCACGAAGGCATTGCCCCCGGACACCGTTACTTGTATCCGGCCTTTCCCTTCCCCGGCTTCTCGAAGATGCCGAAGGAAGACGTGCAGGATCTGTGGCAGTACCTGAAGACGATCCCGGCCGCGGCCCAGGAAAACCGCGAAAACGGCCTGCGCTTCCCCTACTCCTTCCGCCCGCTGATGTTCTTCTGGCGCGTGCTGTTCTTCCGGGCCGACACCTACGCGCCGGATGCCACGCAAACCGCCGAATGGAACCGCGGCGCCTATCTCGTGGAAGGCCCAACTCATTGTGCGGATTGCCATTCGCCACGCGGCTTCATGGGCCAGATCAAATCCGGCAAGAGCCTGAGCGGCGGCGTGGTCGAAGGCTGGTGGGCACCAAATCTCACCGGCAACCAGGTCGATGGCCTGGCAGACTGGTCGGTGGAAGACCTCGTGCAATACCTGCACACCGGATCATCTCCCGAGGCCAGCACGCTGGGGCCGATGGGCGTCGTCGTCGAGGACAGTCTGCAGTTCCTGACGCCGGCTGATCTCAAAGCCATGGCCGTCTACCTCAAGAGCCTCGATCGCTCCTCCATCCACACGCCGCTGCCCGGCGGTGGCACGCCTGTGGATGCCGCGAAAGGGCGGCAGGTATACGACGACAACTGCTCGTCCTGCCATCTATGGAACGGCAAGGGCTACCCCTACGCGCCCGGCATCCCCGGCATTTCGCCGCCGCTGGCAGGTAATCCCACGGTCGTGGATACCGATCCGCGCAACGTCACGATGGCCGTGCTGGCGGGCAGCGTCGAGCCGAACACGATTCATCGCCCCCTGCCCTACTCGATGCCGGGCTTGTCCGGCTTCGCTCAGGCCCTCACGGATGACCAGATTGCCGAGGTCGTGAACTACATCCGCAATTCGTGGGGCAACAAGGCGTCCGGCATCAGCGCGGAACAAGTGAAGGCGATGCGTCTGGCACGCGGCATCCCCGAACCCGTGCCGGCGAAACCCGCCAAGCAATGAAGCCCTGGCGTTCCTGGGCAGCAGCAAGCGGGGTGGTCGGTAGCTGGAAAAAAGGCCGCGTCGTACCTCCCGCTTGCTTCCGCGCTTCCACCACCAGCACCGTGCGGGTGGCCGCTGCGGGGTCTACTGCCTGTTGAAACGCCCCCCGGCCGCGCCGCAAGCGGCGTGGCCGGGGGGCGCCGCGCGGACTGCCGCTGGCAGTCCGCGCGGCGCCTCACCCCGGGCTCCAGCGCGTATTCAGGGCGTGGAGCACCTTGTACGGGTAATCCGGCTTGCCGTAGGAACCGTTGTAGCGTGCCAGCGCCTGCACCCAGTCGTCGTGGCTGATGTCCAGGTAGTAGCGCAGGATCGTGCAGCCCATGCGCAGGTTCGTTTCCGGGTCGAACAGGTTGTCGTTCTTGCGGCCGGTCTTCTTCGCTTCCGCTTCCTTGAGCCAGAACGGCATGATCTGCATGTAGCCTTCCGCGCCCGCCGACGACAGCGCGAAGCGGCTGAACGCGCTTTCGATGTGGATGACGGCCAGCACGAGTTCCGGCGACAAATGGGCGCGCGTGGCCTCGGCATGAACGCGGCGCAGGAATTCGATGCGCGCAACCGCGTCCGGAATCGCTTTCGGGAAATAGCGTGCCAGCCGCCCGGACATGTCGGTCAGCCATACCTGTGCCACGTAGCGGTCGACGAAACCCGCCGGCTCCGCCATCGCCGCCTGCATGCGCGCACGCAACGCGGCTTCCGGCTCGCCAGTTGGCCCGGCCGATGCCGTGCCGACGCCCGCCAGCAGGCAGGCCGCCAAGGCGATCGGCGCCAGACGCCTCACGCGCGGAGTTTCTCCAGCACCGCTGCAGTCGTGGCAGCGATCATCTCGGGTTCGGCCGCGTCGCGGCGCTTGTATTCGAACTGGGCGTTCTTCAACCCGCGGTCGCCGATGACGATGCGGTGGGGAATGCCGATCAGGTCGGCGTCGGCGAACATCGCGCCCGGCCGCAGACCGCGGTCGTCCAGCGCGACGTCAACTCCGGCCTGTTGCAGTTCGTCATGCAGGGCCTCGGCCGCAGCTTTCACATCCGCGTTTTTATCCATGCCGATGGGACAGATGATGACGCGAAACGGCGCGATGGCATCGGGCCACAGAATGCCGCGATCATCGTTGCGTTGCTCTATGACGGCGGCCACCACGCGCGTGACGCCGATGCCATAGCAGCCGGCAGTGGGCGTGAATTCCTGGCCATCCTCACCCAGCACCTTGACGCCCAGCGCCGCGGTGTAAATCGGGCCGTTCTCGAAGATCTGGCCGACTTCGATGCCGCGTGTCAGCGTGAGCATACCCTGCCCGTCGGGGCTGGGGTCGCCGGCCACAGCATTGCGCAGGTCGGCGGTTTCCGGCTCGGCGGTGTCGCGGCCCCAGTTGGTACCGGAAAGATGCGCATCGTCCTGGTTCGCGCCACAGGTGAAGTCCGCCAGCACAGCAGCGGCGTGGTCAGCCAGCACCGGGATCTTGCAGCCAACCGGGCCCAGAAAGCCCGGTTGGCAGCCGAAGGCGGCGCGAATTTCCGCGTCCGTCGCCATCACCAGTGGGCTGGCGATGCGCGGATGTTTCTCGGCCTTCACTTCGTTCAGTTCGTGGTCAGCACGCAGCGCCAGCGCGATCAAGCCGCCATCGGCGGCGTGCACGACGAGAAGCTTCAGGAGCTTTTGCATCGGCAGCTTGAGGAACGTCGCCACATCGGCGCAGGTTTTATGTCCCGGTGTGGAAACTGCCTGCAGCGCCGCAGTGGCCGCCGGGCGCGTGCCGTGGGGCAGGCAGGCAGCGGCTTCGATGTTGGCGGCGTAGTCGGAAGTGTCACTGACGGCGAGCAGGTCTTCGCCGGCGGCGGCCAGCACCTGGAATTCCTCGCTGCGCTTGCCCCCGATGGCGCCGGTGTCGGCGCGCACGATGCGGAATTCCACGCCGATGCGCGTGAAGATACGCGTGTAGGTGTCCCGCATGTTCAGGTATTCGCGGTCCAGATCTTCCTGCGTGACGTGGAAGCTGTAGGCGTCCTTCATGATGAACTCGCGCCCGCGCATCACGCCGAAGCGCGGACGGATCTCGTCGCGAAACTTGGTCTGGATCTGGTACAGGTTCACCGGCAACTGCTTGTAGCTGCGGATGTCGCGGCGGATGAGGTCGGTGACGACTTCCTCGTGCGTCGGCCCCAGCACAAAGTCGCGGTCGTGGCGATCCTTGAAGCGCAGCAACTCCGGCCCGTATTTCTGCCAGCGCCCGGATTCCTGCCACAGCTCGGCGGGAATGACGCCTGGCATGCGGATTTCGTTCGCCCCGGCGCGGTCCATCTCCTCGCGGATGATCGCCTCCACCCGGTACAGCACGCGCAGGCCGATCGGCAGCCAGGAATACAGGCCGGCGCCCAGCTTGCGGATCATGCCGGCACGCAGCATCAGCTTGTGGCTGACGACTTCGGCATCGGCGGGCGTCTCCTTGGTGGTGACGAGGGCAAAGCGGGACAGGCGCATCGTGGGTCTTCCGGATAAAAGCATGAAGCGGCTAGTTTATCGGCTCGGACTGGAGCCCGGCGACCGCCTGGATCCCGCATTCCCGTACCCCGCCAGGCCGCTCCGCCCGTCCGCTATAATCAAGCTTTCATCATCCGTGGATGACGCGCGCCCGCATGCCCAAGCTGTACATCAAGACTTTCGGCTGCCAGATGAACGAGTACGACTCGGGAAAGATGGCGGATGTGCTCCGGGAAGCCGAAGGCTACGAGCGCACCGAGGACCCCGACGCCGCCGACCTCATCCTCCTCAACACCTGTTCGATCCGCGAGAAAGCGCAGGAAAAGGTGTTTTCCGAACTCGGCCGCTGGACAGAGTGGAAAGCCGCGGCGCCCGGCCGCCTGATCGGCGTCGGCGGCTGCGTGGCAAGCCAGGAAGGCGAAGCGCTGGCAAAGCGTGCCGGCAACGTCGACGTGGTGTTCGGCCCGCAGACGCTGCACCGCCTGCCTAAGCTCCTGAAGCAGACGCGCACCACGCACCAGCCAGCGGTAGACGTCACGTTCCCGGAAATCGAGAAGTTCGACCACCTGCCGGCACCGCGCGCCGAAGGCCCTACCGCCTTCGTGTCGATCATGGAAGGCTGCAGCAAGTATTGCAGTTACTGCATCGTGCCCTACACGCGCGGCGAGGAAGTCAGCCGCCCGCTGGTGGACGTGCTCGCGGAAGTCGAGCAGCTCGCCGACCAGGACGTACGCGAAATCACCTTGCTGGGCCAGAACGTCAACGCCTACCGCGGGCCGACGCCGGACGGCGAAGTCGTGGACCTCGCGTTCCTCATCGCCTGCATCGCGCGCATCGATACCATCGGCCGCATCCGCTTCACCACTTCGCACCCGGCCGAGTTCACCGACGCGCTGATCGAAGCCTACGCCACAGAACCGAAGCTCGCCGGCTATCTGCACCTGCCAGTGCAGTCCGGTTCCGACCGTATCCTGGGCATGATGAAGCGCGGCTACACGGCGGCACAGTACGTGGAAAAGATCGACCGCCTGCGCGCCGTGCAGCCCGGCATCGCACTGTCCACCGACTTCATCGTCGGCTTTCCCGGCGAGACGGACGCGGATTTCGAGCAGACCATGGCGCTGATCGAGCGCTGCCGTTTCGACGCCGCATTCTCGTTCATCTACAGCGCACGCCCCGGCACACCGGCCGCGCGGCTGCGCGAACTGCCCGCGGAAGTCACGAAAGCCCGGCTGGAGCGCCTGCAAACGCGTATCCGCGAGCTCGGTGCCACGTTCGCGCAGGATCTCATTGGCACCACGCAGCGCGTGCTGGTGGAACGCCGCTCGCGGCGCGAGAGCAAAAACCACCTCGCCGGGCGCGCCGCCTGCAACCGCTGGGTGAACTTTGCCTGTCCGGCGGAAGATGCCGAGCGCCTCATCGGCCGTTTCGTGGATGTGGAGATCACCGAAGCGGCGCCCAATTCCCTGCGCGGACAACTCGCCACCGCCGTTGCCTGAACGCTTGCCACACGTCCCTTCCAGCCCGGATACGCCGCTCGGTCTCACACTCGAGCCGGATGACAGTGCGCGTCTCGCCAACCTGGCCGGCGCCTTCAACGCGAACCTGCGGCAAGTCGAAGAACGGCTCAGCGTTGAAATCCACGCGCGTGCCAACCACTTCCGTATTCTTGGCCCGCACGCTGCAGCCGAAAGCGCGGCCGCGACTTTGCAGGCACTGCACGCACTGGCGGCCCACGGCCCGGTGACGCCTGCGCAGGTGCATCTGGCGCTGGTGGAAAACGGCGCCACCGACATCGGCACCCCCCCCGTGGACCCGGCAGCGGAAAACGAAATCTCCGTCCGCACGCGCCACGGCAGCGTACGCGGGCGCGGCGCCATGCAGCGCACATATCTGTCCGCCATCGACACGCACGATCTGTGTTTCGGCATCGGTCCCGCCGGTACCGGCAAGACTTATCTCGCGGTAGCCAGCGCCGTGAACGCGTTGTCCACCGACCGCGTGCACCGCCTGGTGCTGGTGCGCCCGGCCGTGGAAGCCGGCGAAAAGCTCGGCTTTCTGCCCGGCGACATGGCGCAGAAGATCGACCCCTACCTGCGCCCGCTGTACGACGCGCTGTACGAAATGCTCGGCTTCGACAAGGTCACGCGGCTGATCGAGCGCGACGTCATCGAAGTCGCGCCACTGGCCTTCATGCGCGGCCGGACGCTGAACGACGCTTTCATCATCCTCGACGAGGCGCAGAACACCACGGTCGAGCAGATGAAGATGTTCCTGACGCGCATCGGCTTTGGCAGCGTCGCCGTCGTCACCGGCGACGTGACGCAGATCGACCTGCCGCACAACGTCACCAGCGGACTAGCCGACGCGCTCGGAGTGCTGGAAGACGTGGACGGCATCAGCGTCACGCATTTCTCCGACCGTGACGTCGTCCGCCACCCGCTGGTCCAGACCATCGTGCGTGCCTACGCCCGCCGCGAACAGGCCCGCGACGCCGCCGTAACGGAAGTCCCGCGTACCCGGGCGCACCAGCGGACATGAACGTCGGCGCCCCGGTTGCAATCCAGCGCCGCGTGTCGGCGGTTGGCATTCCGGCCCCTGCCACGCTGCGCCACTGGGCACGGGCGGCCATGGAAGACACGCCCGGCGAAATGGGCATCCGCATCGTTGCGGAAGATGAAGGCCGCGAACTGAACGCGCGCTATCGCGGCCGCGACTACGCGACGAATGTGCTGTCCTTCGGCTACGGCGCAGACAGTTCTGGCATTCCCGGCGCGCCGTCCCTGCTCGGCGACCTCGTCATCTGCAAGGCCGTGGTGCAGCGTGAAGCCGTGGCGCAACACGTGCCGCCGCGCGCGCACTGGGCCCACATGGTCGTCCACGGCGTGCTGCACCTGCGCGGCATGGACCATGAAAACGATGCCGACGCCGAGCACATGGAAGCCCGCGAACGCGAGATTCTCGCCCAGCTCGGTTTCCCCGACCCCTACGCAACCGAACGCCCTGCAGGTACCGGAGACTCCTGTGGCTGACCCTTCCCCGACTCCTGCCGTCCAACCGGCGGAATCCGCGCCTGTTACCGGCGACCCCTGGTGGCGACGCTGGGCCCGTCGCGTTGCGGGCGCCCCCCGCAACCGCACCGAACTGCTCGCCCAGATCGCCGCCGCGCGTGACGCGGCGTTGATCGACGCGGATGCCGCCGAGATGGTGCGCGGCGTGTTCGAGACGGCGGAACTTCAGGTTCGTGACATCATGATTCCACGGGCCCAGATGGCCGCCATGGAGCACGAATGGAGCGTGGCGCAAGTCCTTGCGCAGGCCACCGAAACCGGGCACTCGCGCTTTCCGGTGGTGGGCGAATCGCGCGATGAAGTGCTCGGCATCCTGCTGGCCAAGGATCTCATCAACGTCGCCAACGAAACGAAAGACCCCAGCGCTCCGTTTCCCTTCTCGATCCACCTGCGCAGCGCCGTGTTCGTGCCGGAATCCAAGCGCGTGAACGTGCTGCTGCGTGACTTTCGTCGCGACCACCAGCACATGGCGATCGTCGCCGACGAATACGGTGGCGTTGCCGGGCTGGTGACGATTGAAGACGTGCTGGAAACCATCGTCGGCGACATCGACGACGAATACGACGAGGACGAAGCGGCACAGATCCTGCGGCTCGACAGCCAGCGCTACAGCGTGGCGGGGTTGACGCCGATCGAGGATTTCAACGAATACTTCAAGGCCGATTTTCCTGACGAGGACTTCGATACCGTCGGCGGCCTCGTCACGCACGAACTCGGCCACTTGCCGCGCCGTGGGGAAAGCGTGCACGTCGGGCCTTTCCAGTTCAACGTGCAGCGCGCCGACCGCCGCCGCGTACAGCAATTGCAAGTGACGCTGTCGCAGACATGACCGCGCGTCTCCGCCACGGACCCTGCGCGGGCGGGTCGGTGCTGGCAACCCTGCTGCTGGCCTTCGCGCTGTCCGCCTTTGCGCCGTCCGTCCGGGCGGCTTCCGACGCCAGCGAGGCCACCGCACTGCGCGTCAGCCTCATCACCTTCGGCCCCGGTAACGTGTACTGGGAGCGCTTCGGGCACAACGCCCTGCTCATCGAGAACCGCGATACCGGTGCCGCCATCGCCTACAACTACGGCATCTTCGACTTCAGCCAGAAGAATTTCTTCCTGAACTTCGCTCGCGGCTACATGCAGTACCGCATCGCAGCCGACCGCTGGTCCGACGATCTCGCCTGGTACCTGCAGACCGGGCGGTCCATCACCCAGCAACGCTTGAACCTGTCACCAGCGCAAAGCCTGGAACTCGCCCGCTTTCTGCAATGGAACGCGCGCCCCGAAAACGCCAGCTATCGCTACGATTATTTCCTGTCGAACTGCTCGACACGCGTGCGCGATGCGCTCGACCGCGTTCTCGGCGGAGCACTGGAGCGCCAGCTTGCAGCGCGGCCTGCCGCACTCGGCCACACCTGGCGCTTCGACGCGGTGCGCGCGCTGTCGCCGGATACCGCACTGGCCATGGCCATGGACATCGCGCTCGGTCCGCGCGCCGACCGGCCGCTGAACCTGTGGCAGGAAAGCTTCCTGCCCGACGAGCTCAGCCGGGCACTGACCACCGTGCAAGTCACGGACACCAGTGGGCAGACAACTCCGCTGGTCGCCGAAACACGGGTCTTGAGCCCCGGCCGCATCACGCCGTTGCCAAAGCAGCCGCCGAACTGGCTGCCGCCGCTGCTCGGCACCGGGCTTGGGCTGGCGCTCATTCTTCTCGCGCTGCGGGCTGCTCGCGCCGCCCGCATGGCCCGCATCGTATTCGCTACGCTGGCAACCGGGCTGTCGCTCGGCTTCGGGCTGCTGGGCATCGGGCACCTGCTGATCTGGGCCGCCACCCAGCACTGGGCCGGATGGGCCAACGAAAACTTGCTGTTCTTCAACCCGCTGTGCCTGCTGTTGATCCCGGCTTGGCTGGCCGCCGGCCGGCGGAGCTGGGCACCGGTCTGGCAGAATCGCGTTCTCGCCGTACTGATCCTGGCCATGGCCGCCACCGCCCTCGCGCTGCATCAGGTGCCGGCGGTCGCGCAGGACAACCTCGCCTGGGTCGCGCTGGCCCTGCCGGTACACGCAGCCCTTGCCGTGTGCTTGTGGCGAGCGACACGACGGCCATTCCACCACTGATCGGCGCACGGGCCTGAGACGGGGGCTGCGAATCCCCAATCTCGAATCTCAACCCCAGCGCACGGGCCAGCGCGCAGCCCTACGCAGCACGGAAACACCTGAGGGCACGACCTCCGTTCAATATTGAATACGGATCGTTTGCATCAGCGGATGATAGTGATTATCATTCTCTCCCTGCTCGTCCGCATCGTGCCTTCTCGCACACGGTCGAACCGTATCGATCCTTATTTCTACACACCAGAATCAAGGCCAATGAAGGGAACCCACAAATCAGCGAAGCCGCTTCGGCTGACGCCATTCGCCGCTGCCGCCATCCTGGCTTTCGGCACGACAACAGCGCGCGCACAAGCCACAGCGGCTCCAAGTGCCCATACCTCTGGAACTTCGCCTACGGCCAGCGCGCAACTGTCTACCATCGACGTCGTCGCGCCCGAAGAGGGCTACAACCCCATGGCCACGAGCATCGGCCCGCTGGCCGACGTGCCGCTGCAGGACATCCCCCAGTCCATCACGGTCGTGACCCAGCAGCTCATGCAGGCACAGGGTGCGAGAAGCTTTGAGGATGCCTTGCGCTATGTACCGGGCATTACGTTTGGGGCCGCGGAAGGCGGCGCCATCGGCAACAACGTCACGCTGCGCGGCTTCAGCGCTCGCACCGATGTTTACCTCGACGGCTTCCGCGATCGCGGCCAGTATTACCGCGATACGTTCTCGCTGGACTCTGTGTCCGTGCTGCAGGGGCCGTCATCCATGCTGTTCGGGCGCGGTTCCACCGGCGGCATCATCAACCAGGAAAGCAAGACACCGACGTGGCAGCCCCACGACGTGGTGCAGGGCACGCTCGGCACTTCCGATCAATACCGCTTCACGGGCGACTTCAACCACGCCATCAACGGCCAGGCGGCATTCCGCTTGCCGGTGATGGCCCAGACCGTACACTCCACACGCGACGTGATGCACAACCAGGACTACGGCGCCGCACCGTCACTGCGTCTGCGCTTGAACCCGAAACTCGATGTCACGCTCACCAGCCTGCTGGAACGCAACCACGATATGGCGGACTACGGCCTGCCGCCACTCAACGGCCGGCCGGCGTCCGTGGATCGCGACACGTTCTACGGACTGACGAGCGACCGTACGACCCAGGATGTGAAGATGGTCAGCGCGCGCATCCGCTACGCCGCACAGCCTTGGCTGACGCTGCGCAACCGCGCGCAATACGTGCGTTACCGGATCGACGCTGTGGAAACGGCACCGGGCAAAGTCGGGACCTGCAGTGGCACTTTCGACCCCGCCACCCTGAACTGTCCCGGCTTTGCCACGATCCGGACGGCCGGCAATCCTGGCAGTTTCACGAACACCCCGCTCAGCGATCTTTACGTGCAGCTCGGTGGCCACGCCCGCAACATCCTCGATACCGCCGCCTTCGACCAGTTCGACGCGACCTGGAAATTCACTACCGGCCCGCTCGCGCACCAGCTCGTCACCGGCGGCGAAGTGGGCCGCGAAACCTACAAGAACCAGACGGTAGCCTTCAGCAACCTGCCAATCGTGCCACTCGTCGACCCGCCGCATGTGTCGGCGGATCAGTTCGGTGCGACGCTCAGCAACGCCGGGCAGAACCTCGCGCAGGCCAGCGCCACGACCTATGCCGGCTATTTCAACGACACCATCTCCATCGGCGAGCACTGGAAAGTGGTCGGCGGGCTGCGCTGGGACCGCTACGCCGCGCACCTGACGAACACCGTACCGTCGAGCCGCAATGTGGCGGTGGCCGACCAGACCGTCTACCGCAACAGCATCCGCACCGGCATCCTCTACCAGCCGACTGCTGCTCGGACCTACTACGTGTCGTGGGGCACGTCCTTCGACCCGGCACTGGAAACCCTGACCGTGCGCACCGGCCAGGAGTCGCTGCAGCCGCAGACCAGCCGGTCGCTGGAAGCGGGCCTGAAATACCTGTTCTTCAATGGCAATCTGTCCGTCGACCTCGCGGGTTTTCAGGTCCGCCAAAACAACACCGTCGTGCAGGTCGATACCGGCGTGTATGAAGCCACAGGTTCGCAGCGCATCAACGGCGGCCAGCTCGGGTTCACTGGCCGGCCTTCGCCGAAATGGCAGATATTCGGCGGCTACACTTACCTGGACGGCAAGATCACCGACCCCGGCGACATTGCAACGAACCCGAGTGCCGCCGGCGACAACGGCAACACGCCGGCCAACATGCCGCGCAACAACGTGACGCTGTGGACGGACTACGCCTTCCTGCCGAGCTGGAGCGCGGGCACCGGCGTGGTATGGCAGTCGCCACGCTACGCGAACGTGCAGAACGCAGTGAGCATTCCAGCCTTCGTGCGCTGGGACGCCACGCTGGCGTTCATGCGCGAGCATTACGATATCCGCCTGAACCTGATCAACATCACGGACGTGACCTACTTCGACAATGTGATCCAGTCCGATGGCGGCCGTGCCGCGCCCGGCGCCGGGCGCTCGGCGCTCGTGACCGTAACCTACCGCTTCGACTGAACGCCGATGCTGCTGCACATCCCCATGGTATTTTCGGCTCCACAGGCGCAGGCCCTGCGAACGCGCCTGCTGGCGCCAGATGCACCGTGGGTGGATGGCCGCGCCACCGCCGGCCACCAGGGCGCGCCGGTGAAGCACAACCGCCAGATCGCCGAGCATTCCCCGCTGGCCCGCGAGCTCGGCGATACGGTGCTGGCGGCACTGGAACGCAACCCGCTGTTCATCAGCGCCGCGCTGCCCAACCATGTCTACCCGCCGATGTTCAACCGCTATGCGCCGGGCATGGACTTCGGCGATCACGTGGACGGCGCGGTGCGCATGGTGCCTGGCACCACCGCGAAACTGCGCACGGATCTGTCTGCCACCCTGTTCCTGACGCCACCGGAAGACTATGAAGGCGGGGAACTGCAGATTCTCGACAGCTCGCAACTGCGCAGCATCAAGCTGGCGGCTGGCGATCTCATTCTTTATCCGTCCACCTACGTCCACCGCGTTGAAGCCGTGACGCGCGGCGAGCGCGTGTCGTGCTTCTTCTGGGTGCAGAGCCTGGTGCGCGACGCCGCGTGCCGCAGCCTGCTGTTCGACATGGACCGCGCCATCCAGCGACTCGGCGCCACGAACGCGGACGCCGCCGCGCGCGTGCAGCTCACCGGCTGCTACCACAACCTGCTGCGGCGCTGGAGCGAAACCTGAGCTGCAGGTGGTGAGCCGGAAGCGGCCGTGGAGCCACCGTGCTTCGTTGGTTGTTCCTTAGTCTTCCTCACCATCATCTGCACGGCTCCGCGGCAGGCGCTTGGCGACAATCGTGTGGACACGGCGCTTGTCCAGTGCGGCGATCTTGAACCGCCAGCCGTCATATTCAAACGCCTCGCCCACACGCGGCAGATGCCGCAACCGGGCCAGGGCAAAACCGGCGATGGTGTGGTAATGGCCCGCTTCCTCCGGCCGCCGCACGCCGAGGCGCTCGAAGACTTCCAGCGCCGATGCCATGCCACCCAATAGATAGCTGCCGTCACCGCGCGCCACGATCTCCGGCGCTTCGCCTTCCACATCCGGGAGTTGCCCGGCGATGGCCATGAGCAGATCGGTCTGCGTGACAATGCCTTCCAGCCCGCCGTATTCGTTGACGACGATGGCCATGCGCACCGGCGCGCTGCGGAACGCTTCCAGCACGCGGAAGACGGGCGTACCTTCGGGGATCACCAGCGGCTCGTGCACCAGCGCCAACGGGTCGGGGGCCGCGCCGTCGAGCACCTGATGCAACAAGTCGTGCTTGATGAGCATGCCTAGCGGGTCGTCAATATCGCCGCGACCGACCAGCAGCTGGCTGTGCGGGCAGGCGCGGATCGCAGCCAACAGTTCTTCCGGTGGCAGATCGGCGTCCACCCATTCCACGTCCACACGCGGCGTCATGATGTCACCCACTGGCCGGTCGCCGATGTTGAACACGCGATCCACGAGTTCTTCCTGCACGCGCTGCAGCAGCCCCGCTTCTCGGCTCGCGCCGATCAACAGCTTGAGCTCGTCGGTGGAATGCCGGGCTCCGCCTTCGGCGCCGGGTTGCAGCCCGACCAGCCGCAGCACCAGATTGCCGAGCCCATTGAGGAGGGAAATGGCGGGCCGAAACACCCACTCGAACACCATCAGCGGCCGTACCACCCACAGCGCCGTCCCTTCGCTGCGCTGCAGTGCCAGGCTTTTCGGCGCCAGCTCGCCCAGCACGATGTGAAAGATCGTGATGAGGATGAAGGCGATGGCGATGGCGATGGCGTGGGAACCGGCTTCTGCGTATGAACCGGCCCAGCCCTCGAGCAACGGCTGGATCAGGTGCGACAACGCCGGCTCGCCAATCCAGCCCAGCGCCAGTGAAGACAGGGTGATGCCAAGCTGGGTGGCTGCGAGCGTGGCATCGAGATGTTCGACACAGCCGAGCAACGCCTTGGCATTGCGGCGGCCGCTCGCGATCAGTTCGACCACCCGGCTGCGGCGCACCGCAACGAGCGAGAATTCCGCGGCCACGAAAAACCCGTTGGCAGCAACCAGCAGAAATACCGCGAATACGCCAACGAGATCAGTCAAGGCCATTAGCCCCCTCCAAATGTGTCATGCCGATGCCGGCAGCCGGCGTGCACGCCCCTTCGGCAATCCCCAGGCCAGAGGCCTGCAATCGACATGCATCGCACGCTCAGGCTAGCAGCAACAGCGGAACCACAACCCCTACCGCCAGCGTTGAAACCAGGATGCGTGGGCGCCGGGCCCGGCACCAGCTCATGTACAAGCCGCTGAGCACCGACAGGGCCAGGCTCAACGCAACGATGGTGAAGAATACCTGCATGGGCCATACGACAGGCCGCGGCGCACTGCCTGCCACGCCCTGCACCCCGTTGGGACCCGGTCCATGCCGGAGACCGTCACCACCGGCCACGGCCGGCAACGCGCGACGCACGGGAACTTCAAGGCTCTGCTTCTTGTGCAGGTGCGCGATGCTGGCCACCCACGCCGCGGGCCGATAAGAGCCATCGCGCGCCGGTTCGTGCAAACCGAAGGTCTGGAGGATCCCCGTAAATGCGAAGAACAACAACGCGGGAGCCGTGAATGCGCCGATATATAAATGCAGGGAACGTAGAGGTCTGAACCAAGATGATGCGTTTGCCATGAGAAAGCTTTGAGTCCTGCCGCCGCCGTGACGGCACGAGCAGGCAGTTTACTACGGAATAAGACTCATTCTCATAAAAACTCGCCCTCCTCGTATCGTGCTGCCCTATCATCCGGCGAAATCACACTGGATGGACCCATGCCTGAATACACGAGCCTGAGGATCGAGCCCGACGCTACCCACCCGCGCATCGCGCGCCTGCTGCTGAACCGGCCAGAGCGGCTCAACGCCATCACCGACGCCACACCGCGCGAGATCCGTCAGGCCGTTGAATGGGCCGAGAACGAAGATGCGATCCACGTCATCATCGTGGAAGGCGCCGGCAAGGGATTCTGCGGCGGCTACGACCTCTCCGCCTACGCCGAGCGGCACATCGAGCACCCGTGCCAGCAGGAAAAGCAACCGTGGGCGCCGCTGGAAGACTACGCGGCAATGAAGCGCAACACGGACGATTTCATGGCGTTGTGGCGCTGTCGCAAGCCGACGATCGCGAAAGTCCACGGCGCTGCCGTCGCGGGCGGAACCGACATCGCGCTGTGCTGCGACCTGATGACGGTGGCGCAGGACGCCCGCATCGGCTACATGCCGACCCGCGTGTGGGGCTGCCCGACGACGGCAATGTGGACGTTCCGCCTCGGCCCGATGCGTGCCAAGCAGCTGATGTTCACCGGCGACGTCATCAGCGGACAGCAGGCCGCTGACTGGGGGTTGGCGACACTGGCAGCGCCACCTGCCGAACTGGATGCGGAGACCCTGAAACTCGCCGTGCGCATCGCCGGCGTACCGCGCAGCCACCTGGCAATGCACAAGCTCGTGGTCAACCAGATCATGGAAACGGCGGGGCTGGCGCAGGCCCAGACGTTGGCCACCGTGTTCGACGGCATCACGCGCCACAATCCAGAGGGCCTATGGTTCCGCCGCTACGCACAGACGCACGGATTCAAGGCTGCGGTCGAGTGGCGGGATTCCGGACGGCCGATCCCGGAAGGTGACGAGGCCCGCGCGCAGATCGAGGCAATGCCACCACCCGCCGAGCGCTGACTGGCGCTAGAGTCGGGCCAGGCGGTCCGCCAGTGCCTGTTCGCGCAAGCGAAATTTCTGGATCTTCCCGGATCCAGTCAGCGGAAAGGCGTCGCACACGAACCACGTCGTGGGAGTCTTCTGTGGCGCCAGGTGCTCGCGACAAAACGCCTTGAGCGCAGTGGACGTCACGCTACCCGCTTCCGGTCGCAGGCGCAGCGCCGCCGCCACCGTCTCGCCCCACTGGAGGTCTGGAAGCCCGAACACGCTGACGTCCACGACCGCCGGATGCCGCACCAGTACCGCCTCGATCTCCACTGGGTAGAGGTTCTCTCCACCGCGGATGATCATGTCCTTGAGTCGGCCGGTAACGCGCACGTACCCGCGTGCATCCATGGTGCCAAGGTCACCGGTACGCAGCCAGCCGCCAGGCAGGATCGCGTTGCGCGTGGCCTCCGGCTGGCCGTAATAGCCAAGCATCACCTGATAGCCACGCGCCTGGATTTCCCCTTCGGCCCCAATCGGCACCGGCTCGTGCATGACAGGATGCGCAATGCGCACCTCCACGTTCCACAGCGGCCAGCCGGCGGTCCGCGCCTTGTCCACCAGCGTATCGACCGGCGCGGTTTCGCAGATCACCGGGCTGGCTTCCGTCTCGCCGTACACCGTCGTCAGGTCGCAGCCCAGCTCGGCGCGGACACGCTGCGTCAGCACCTCGGGCACCGGGGCACCACCGGACACGACGAGCCGCAGCGTGTGCAGGTCGCGGGGTGTGCGCTTCTGCTGCTCCATCAGTGCCAGGAGCATGGTCGGCACCGCGCCCATGAACTCGACGCGCTCGCGCTCCACGGTCGCCAGTACCAGCACCGGGTCGAATGTCACGGCAAGCACGAGCGTGGAAGCTGTCGTGCAGCAACCCAGCACGCTGATAACCGAGCCGGAGGTGTGGAACAGCGGCAAGGTACACAGCATCACGAACTGGTCAAGGTTGGCACGCCGTGCGATGTAGCTTGCGTTCGTCACCAGCCCCAGGTGGTGCAGGAGAGCGCCCTGCGGATGCCCTGTGGTACCGGAGGTGAACTGGATCTGCACCGCACTGGCCGGCTTCACATCCGGCAGTGCGCCGCCTGCCGGCGCTTCGCGGACCTGTGTCAGCCAACCGCTGAATGACACAGCCTGCAGCCCGTCGTGGCACGCCGCATGGGCCACGGCGGCCATGTCGGTGGAATGGAAATGGTCGACGTGGAACAGCGCGACGGCATGCGACTGTTCGAGGACGTAGCGCAGCTCTTCGCTGCGCAACGCCGGATTCGCGGTCACCAGCACCATTCCGGCCAATGCAGCACCGTATTGCAGGATCACCCACTCCGGAATGTTCGGCGCCCATGCGCAGACGTGGCCGCCCGCCGCGAACCGCGCCAGCAGCCAGTGGGCGCAGAGCACGGCATCGTCCAGCAGTTCGGCATAGGTCCAGCGCCGGTCGGTGTGCGCGCAGCCCGTCAGCGACACCATGCCGGGCGGGTAGGCTTCCACCAGCGCCGCGCGCTGCGGAGCGCGTCCGGCGGCACGGCGCAGGGCCTCGCCCACCGTCAGTTCCAGCAGGGGCTGCGACCGGTCGGCAGGCCAGTACGAGGTGGTCAATCCTTCAGGCTGCACGGTGGTCGGCTCCAGGTTGTATCGATGCGCGCCGCGGCACCGCCGCTGCGGCAACCTCAAAATACAACGCCTGCACCCCTTGTGTGTGAATTACGTGGCGGGTGCCGGTGCCGTCCCCTGGCCGTGCCTGCGAACTGCCTCGGTCAGCTTCGAGCCTGGACTGGCTGCGAGCCAGATGGTGCCACCGCGTGCGCAGCGCCCGAAGAGACTCGCGCATTCCAGCGATCCGCCAGCCACTGTCCGGCGATCATCGCTGCGAAGAAGCCGAATATCGGCCACAGCGCCGTAGACAGCGCTGTGACTGCCGGGCCGGGGCAGAAACCGCCCAAACCCCAGCCAACGCCGAAGATTGCAGCCCCGGTCACGAGCTTGCGGTCGATCTTCGTGCTCGTCGGCAGCTGAAAGCGCGGGGCCAGAAGCGGGCGCAGGCGGCGCTTCGACAGCCAGAATGCCGGGGTCGCTACAAGCACCGCGCCGCCCATCACAAAAGCCAGTGTCGGGTCCCAATGGCCGCCCGCCACATCCAGGAAGTTCAGGACCTTGGCGGGATCAAGCATGCCCGAGATGCACAGCCCGAGGCCAAACACGCCCCCCAGCAGCAAGGCGACGCCATTCATCAATTTCATATTCATCGCAAGCCTCACAGACCCAGCACGTGGCGCACCACGAAAGTGGCCAGCGCGCCGAAGATCATGAATGTCGGAACCGCCACGAACGACCGCCGCGAAAACCGCGACAGACCGCAGATTCCGTGGCCGGAAGTACAGCCGCTGCCCATCCGCGTGCCGAAACCGACGAGCAGTCCGGCCAGGATCATGAGCGGCCAGCCAACCTGCAGGTCGACGCTGAAATGCGTACCAGGCAGGCCGTTCGGCACCAGGAAATAAATGTAGAGCACGGCTCCGAGGACCAGCCCACCAAGGTAGTACCAGCGCCAGGCGCGGTCGCCCGGTGTGACGTTCAATACCGCCCCGTGAACAATGCCGCTGATGCCGGTGACGCGACCATACAGCCACAGCCAAGCCACCGTTGCACAGCCGATCAGCACACCGCCCACCAAACCTTCAATCGGGGTAAATATCGTGATCGTTTCCATATTGCGAACTCCAGTCGGGCTCGTGTGCCCGGCATCCTGCGCACCAGTTTTGCGAAGTGGCCCCGTGCCTGTTCCACACGGCCGCCGAGGGTCGCCGGCAGGAGAGGCTGTAAAAGGAAATCCGGTTTTAACCTAGCCGTACTTCGAAAGAATGCGCGTCACGGCAGCGACGGCTTCGTACTGGCCGCCGACGTCATCGCCACTCTTTCCGAGTTCCTGCTCCATGCTGCAGGCGATCATCTCGTAGAACGCCCGGTCGAGGGCACGCCGTGCTGCCGTCATCTGGCGGGCGATGTCTTCGCAGGGTTCCCGTACCTGGATCATGCGTTGTATGCCGCGCAACTGACCTTCGACACGGCGCAGCCGTGCCACCATGTTGTCGCGCTTGACGTCCTGAACTGCAGCATCCATATCCACAACCCCGAGCCACCACCTGAGTCGGCGCACATGTTACTGCTACCTCTATGGGTATTTACTAATAACTATTTAGTAGCTTGGACCCTTGTAACGGGAAGAAAGTTCTTTACATGAAGCCGCCAGAATCTTTGGTTTCGCCCCCCACAACCTCTTTCAGCAGTTTCTCGATAGCACTCGGGGAACTGATGATCTTGCCAAATGTCACCATCGTCAGGTCGGGATGCCACACCGCCATGCGGAACCGCATGTGCAAGGCGACCGCGTCGCTGCCATCCACGAGGATCTCATAAGGCAGATAGGCTGTGGTCTTCTCTGCGAAATTCGGGTCGATCATCTGCCCCAGGATATGGCCGTCATTCGCCGCATCGTCCTTGACCTGAGCCCGTGAAACACCAATCAGCGTCTGCTGCGTTCCCGAGATGTCGAGCCGATAGATGAACGCCGCGCCTCCGACATGGGCCTTAAGATTGTCTTCGATCGCCTGTACGGTCACCTCGTGAGAGCCGCGCGTACCGAGCCGGTAGACGTCCTTGAAATATTCCATGCCGATCATGTAGTGGTATTTCGCGAGGTCTTCCGCTGTACGCCCGTCCTTCGTACCGAACGTCGATTGGACACCGAGCGCAGTCTTCAATGCCGCTGCGACATCGGCATAATCCGTCCCGAGCTGATACGCGGCAGCGAGATAGGCCGGATTCAGGTAGGAGATCTGGATCTTGCCGTCGACTTCCGTCAACGCGACACGCTCCACGGCACCGAACCCGCCCATGCGCTTCGCGGCGGCAGCTGCCTTGAGCATGGCGTCATTCGTGATGATGATTACCTGGGCACCGGCATACGGGCTGTAGCTCCCCTCGATCTTGAACCCTGCGGCCTCCAGCTTCGAGGTCACAGCAGCCGTCTGGGCCTGTAAGTTCCCGGTAGCGGCGTTCGCCATCACGTAAGGCTGCAGCCCAACATCGGCATGGGCGTTTCCGACACCAGCCAGCATGGCCAGCAGCACGCCCAGCAACCTCGTTGCCCTGATCAATTCCACTTTCATGTCATTCGCCTCAAACGGTCATTCAAACCGGTAGGTAAAGCCGACTGCCGCCCGGAACTGCCGCATGTAAAGCCGGATGGTCTGATCGTTGGGATCGTGGCTGGCGTCAAATGCCAGGCCGACCGGCGTGCCGTTCTGCGCCAGCGCGATGGAACCGGGAGCATTGCTCAGCGGGTTCTGGCCATAGACGGAATGTCCGAAGGCATACACGAAAGCCGTTTCCAGCGTGAGGGCGTGCGTCAACTCGTAGGACACCCCACCCGTCAGGTGATTTTCGATGAGGCCCGGGGCCAGGATGTTGAACAGGATGTTGTTCGCCCTGACCGGCTGCTTCGTGAAGCTGTAGCCCGCCCGCAGTTTCAGATGCCCGTACTTGAACTGGTAGCCGAACTTGTAGACGCTCATTGCCTGCCAGCCGAAACCAGGGCCGGAGGACGAACCGAGGCATGACGCATTGGAAGCCGTGGAACCTTCCACGCCGCCCGTGAGTTTCGCCAGCAGGCGGGGTACCGCGCAGTTGTTCGCGAAATCGTTCGCATCGAGATTGTTCCCAACGGATTTGATCTCGTTGTAGAAAATGCGCTGGAAGTCGAACAGGAAACGGTGCGCCTCCCACGGATGGATCTGGATGCCAATGTTGTAATTCGACGGAATGTCAAAGTTTCCATGGTCCGCGAACAGCCCAGCATATTTGCGGAAGGGCGTCATGAACACGTGGGACTGGTACGACGCGCCCACGCCCAGGCCGGGGATGACACTCCACAGCACGCCGACACGGACGCCGCCCCCGAATGAGTAGCTGTAACCGTTGTCGGTCACCTCCCCCGGGTCGTTCGAGAACTGCCGGAACGCAGCCAGCCCGCTGGCTTTGAAACGCTGCGCAGCAATCAGCGGTTCGATGCCTACCGAGAAGTTGGGCGTGATCTTGCGCGAGTAGTACGGCGCGATGAACATCTGGATCAAATCCACGCCGGCGATGGTATGCGAGGAACTATCGCCGCAGAAACCCAGCGTGTCGGTCTGCCCCGGCAACGGCGATCCACCTCCGAATGGGCCCTCGCACTGAACCTGGAAAACCGGCAGCACCCCACCGACCGGCAGGCCGGTCAGGCCGAGCGGCAGATTCTGACCAAAAGTCGCACTGCCGCCGTTGTACTTGGTGTTCAATCCACCATTGCCGTACATCGCGATGCCGACGCTGGTGTTGTCATCCCAGCGGTAGTTGTACGTCATCCCGGGAATATAGAAATGGCGGTTTACGCTGCGCCGGGCCCCGTTCGTCGGATCCACGTTCAGGATACCGGTGCCGGCACCCGCGCCCCGCGGGAAGGCCTCGAAAGAACGTTGTGGCTCGAACAGGCTGAAGCTGAACATGAACTGGGTTCTGGTCCAGGCCGGGCCGGCCGGATTCAGCGTCGCCACGCCGGCATCCTCGACCATCGCGGTACCAGCACCCCCCATTGCCATCTGCTGCAGCGACATGCCGCCGACGAAATAGCCGTTTGTTGCCCAGGCCATCGCCGGAAACGCACCCGCCAACATCGTGAGTGCCCCTTTCCATCCTGAATGCCACTTGTCGTGCACAGCCGTCCCCTTATGTTGTTCAGTCTTGATCGCGGCGCGCAGTCTAGGCTTGTGTCCCTGGTTGTCCACGCCAGTCAAGAGAAACTTCTATCCATAGAAGCTCGCCACATAACCCGACCCCGTTACCCGAGCCCTTTGCTTCGGCACGAAACCGGGTCACGGATACAACTTGGCAGGCGCTGTAGGCCGACCTTCCATTGCCCATTCCAGCATCGATCCGTCATACAAGCGTGTACTGCCGACCGCCATGACCTCATTCAGCACGAACCATGCGCCGGAGGCGAGATGCCCGGTATTGCAATACGTTATGGCAGGCTTCTTCGGATCGATGCCGAGCTCAGGAAGCAACTTGGTGTACTGCGCCGGCGTCATGAAGTAACTGGCCGCGCCCTCAGTGCGCACGATGGCATCGGTAGGAAAGCTGCGCGCGCCCGCGATATGGCCAAACTCGGATACCACCGGATTCTTCGAGATACCGAGGAACTGGGCAGTGGGACGGGCATCCACGAGTTGCGATCCGGCGGTTTGAGCCTTGACGACATCGGCACTCGTGGCCAGCCAGCGCCGGTCCGCCGGCTTTGCCGTCCAGTTCCCGACTTTCTTCGTCGCAGCGCGCGTTTCGACTTCGTAGCCTGCCTGCAGCCAGCCTGCCGTCCCGCCGTTCAGGACCGCGACATTCACGGCCCCGTAAGTCTTCAAGGTCCACAACAGGCGCGTCGCCATATCCAGATCGCCAGCATCGCTGCCCCGCGACGTGATGACGAGGGGATGGCCGTCATCCACGCCGGCAGCACGCATCACCGCCTGGAATTGATCGGCGGTCGGCAACATGGCCGGGATCTTGCGCCCATCGACTTTCTGCGTCGTGCGGATCGCACTGAATGTGACCAGCCGCGCACCGGGGATGTGCCCGCCGGCCGCAACCAGCGGCGTCACGCCTGCCTTGTTGCGGATACCGAACTTTGGCGCGCTCGTGAACTGCGCGGGATCGGCCAATACATCGACGACCGTTACCCCGGCGAGATGCTCGTGAAGCCACTGGGCCGACACCAGCGGCCCCGGCAAGGCCGCATTGACCGGGCCCATGCCCAGCACCGCCATGCCCATCGCCCCGATCAGAACACTCCAGTGCTTAACGCCATCCCTCATGCCATTCATGGTTCTCACCTGCATCTCACCCGGATTCTTCATCCATCCAGCGCTTCGATCTGGGAAGCAATGGACACCGGACAGCGGCTCAAGACGTGCAGCTCGCGATCTTCAAGCGTATGCGCGCGGCCGGGCGCTGCGGCAATGCGCCGATCGCGCTCCATCAACAACCATTCGATCTGCGGCGAAAACAAGCGGATCAACGATGCCAGCCAGCGATCCACATTGCGCCGGGGGCGGCCCGTGTCCAAGCGGAAATCGCGTATGGCCGCCATGACTTCCCGGGCCGGCCGCATGCGTTCGCCCGTAACCCAACGGTTCACCGTGCAGGCGCTGACCGGCAATCCGTGCGCGTCGATCGACAGCGCGACAATGTGCGTCACGGGTTCTGCACGAGAAGGCTGCAGAAACACGTGAAAATGCCCGTGCTCATCATCAACCTGCGGCTGAACGACATGAGCGTGGTAGTAGTAGCAGGCGCCGCCGCGCTCATCATGTGCATCGCGTGCCGGGTAATGCTTCCACCACGCAAACGACGCTCCGTGTTGCAGTGTGGTCACTGCATTGCGCCCACGCTTGGCAAAATAATGCGTCAGGTCGATGCATTCCCACGCAGCCGCTGTTACTACGGCTCGTCTTTCCGGGGTCAACGCCCGGATCAACGAAGAGGCCATGGAGAGAGACGTGGTCATCTTCCAGCTCTGCCCAACATGGCCTTACCTCGAATTACCGATATCAGGACAATGCGAACATCAACGCGTGCCACAGGGGTTGGACGCCCCGCCGCCCGGCGCACAGGGGTTCTGGGACCCCATCGATTTCGTTCCCGGTGCGCATGGGTTGCCCGGCGCACACGGATTGCTGGTCTGAGCCGCATGTGCACCTTCAGCCTGCGTCGACGGACCCGAGGAAGGGTTTGAACATGCAGCGGTTGCCAATGCGGCTGCCGCAGCAACTGCCAACGTACGGATTGCACGCCCAGCGTGTTTCTTGTTCATCATCATTTCATCCAAATCAGAAGTGTGTGTGCGTCGTATCTGCGGCGCGCGAAGCCACACGCGCCTGCATGACAGACCCGGATACGGGCGACGGAGCGGGCCCTGCCGAAACAGCGGTGCCAGCGGCCGCAGCCTTGCCGCCATTATCCTGCCCGGCAGCCTGCACCGTCGCGTCGCTGTGGCGCGTCCGGCGCGTCACAACACCCACACCGATCAGCATGCCTACCATGGCGATGAGGATCAGCCATGCTGGAATATGGAGTAGTTCAGGCAGCGTCTGCGCCGTCGGACCCTGAGCCGCGGTCAGCATCGGCATCAGCACGTCGTACAGCCCGGCGAAGATGATCGGCCCCAGAATCAGCCCGACGAAGAACACGATGCCGTCCAGATGGCCAGAGGAAAAACCGACGACACACGTCCCCGGGCAATATCCGCCAACACCCATTCCCAGGCCCACGAATGCGCCACCGAGCAGCGTGGCCCAGAAGAACACAGTGGGGATCCACAATTGTGACAGGGCAATCAATCCTGCCAGTTCGAGGAAATACAGCCCAACGGATGCGACAAGAATGGCCGTGAACATCACATTGAAGACGGTCCAGTCGCGGAATTGCAGCTGACCGACCAGCTTGCACGGACTACCGAAACCGGCACCTTCCAGGGCAACACCGAACAGGACTCCACCGATCAGGCCGGAAAGAACAGGACTTAGGGTCAACATTACCAGTACCTCCTCATGATCAAGCCTGCAGCCGAGCCGGCAATAAAGAAGCCGACCAGGAACAGAAAGCCGGCGCTCGCCAGCACTGCAGCGCCCGACAGCCCCAGGCCACTGGTGCAGCCAAGCGAGACGCGCGCACCGAACCCGGACAACGTGCCACCGATCAACGCCAGCACGATGCGTTTCTTGCTCGTGGCCAGCGTCGGGCCATCCACTTTCCAGCGGAACCGACCCGACCAGATCGCCGCCCCCAGGGCGCCCAAGATCACGCCGATGATTTCCCACGTGATCCAGCTGTTCAGCGGATTGCGTCCATTGCCCACAATGTGGCTGAAATACCCGTTGTCCGCCGTTGCCACAGGCGCAACAGCGCTAGAGCCCGCGGCCGCGATGTTCGTCATGAAACCGGATGCGCCCAACCCGTGCCCCGTCATGACAAACGTCAACAACAATGCAAATCCTAGGAAGGCCCCAGCCACATAAGGGTTCCAAAGTGGTTTAGGTGTTCTCCCCATTTCCTTCCTCCTGAGCGCTTGATCCACGCGTCGCTGCACACCATCGTTCCTGTGCCAATACATATACCACTATAGGTATATGTGGTCAAACCCAGGCTCTGCCAAGCTCGGAGAGACAGCCCGCCGCAGAATTCCGCGATCCTGCTGTATCTGCTCCGGATGAAAAAGCCGGTATCCGCACAGCCGAAACAATGGCTGCGGACAGAGGAAAGTCCGCCCTATAAATACAAGACATGATTAGCGATTATTTATGTATTTGTGACACATGGCTCCACACGTGTATCTTTCGCTCGTCCATTGCTTCAGGGCAGCTTCAGGCAATTTGCAAGACGCTCATACCGGCTCGTTGTTCTGCAATCCTTGGTATTACGGGTTCGTAACTGGCTACAGCCAGCGTGCCTGAGGGATGAAACATCGGCAGCTTGTTCTAGCCGACAAGCCCCCCACGAAACGGCAACAGCCCACTTCCTTCGCCCAGAAAAAAAAGGGAACCGGCAGTCTGCATCCACCGGATTCGGGCCCGACACGCCAGCCGCCGCTTCGCCATCAGGAGTCACTCGATGCATCCATTCACCTCTCTCCGTCGATCCTCGATCCTGGCGCTGGCCGCGGTCGCAATCCTGGCGCTTCCGACTTTCGCGGCAGCTGCCATCCAGCTTCCTGGCCCGCTGGTGGATGCGCAGTGGCTGCACGCCCACCTCAATGACGTGACGGTGATCGACGTCCGCAATGATCCAAAGACGTTCACCACCCCGCCCCGCTACGAAACCCTGAAGAACGGGCAGCGCCGCCTCCTTGCCGTGGGCGGCCACATCCCGGGTTCGCATCTGGTCCGGTTCGCGGACATCCGCGTGCCGCGCGAGATCGACGGCCGGCAGATCAATTTCATGCGCCCATCCGCCTACGCATTCCAGAGCGTCATGCAGGATTCAGGACTCACCGCCGACCGACCCATCATTGTCGTTTCTCCATCCGACACCAACGGTTCGCTGGAAGGCGGAACCGCCTCCATCGATACCGCCGCACGGCTGTACTGGACGCTGAAGACCCTGGGCGCCAAGAACATCGCGCTGCTCAACGGCGGCGTCGCCGGCTGGCTGCAATCTGGCTATCCGGTGGAGACCTCGGAACCAGACCTGATGCCAGGCGACTGGACGGCGCAGAAACCCGACCTGCAGTGGTCTGCCGACACCGGGAACGTCAGCTCGGCGGCCAAGACGGGCACCCAGGTCATCGATGCCCGGCCAATGCGGCAATACCTCGGAATCGAGAAAGTGGGCGTCGTATCCAAGTACGGCCACATCCCCGGCGCGCAGGCATTCCCAACCGACTCCATTACTCGGCAAGACGGTATCGCCGTCTATTACCTGACCAAGGCCGGCTACGACAAGGTGCTCCCACAACTCGGCATCAGCGCATCCAGGCCGACGATCACCTACTGCAATACCGGTCATTTCGCGGCAGGCGCATGGTTCGTGATGAGCCAGATCGTCGGCAACCCGCATACCCGACTCTATGACGGGTCGATGTTGGAATGGACGAAAGAGGACCGGCCCGTCACACCCGTCGACGGCACGATCGCGCAATAGTCGAGCACACAGGGCGCAAGATCTGCAACGCCATCCGCAGGCAGGAAGGGGAAAACCATGACATCCAGCACGATTGCATCGGAATCTGTCCGGCATGCCATCGGAATGCTGCTCGCCGCCTGTGCACTGGTGGCCGGCTGCTATTGCAGCGGAACACGCGCAGCAGAACTTGAAACCACCGACGTCGAATATGCCGTCACCCTTCCGGACGACATCGACACCGTGCAGGCATCGCTGACTTCCGCGCTGGAAGGCCGGAACTACATGATCATTGGCGTACTCAACGTCCAGTCCGCATTGAAGAATCAGGGCATCGACGCACATCCCCTGCGGCTCGTTGAGTTCATCGACCTGCCCCAGGCCTACAAGGTGACGCGCTCCAATGAAGGCTTCGAGATGTTCGCCCCGTTCCGCGCCGTTCTGTCCGCCCACGACAAGGCCACGCGTGTGTTCGTGCTGCGGCCGCGCTTCATCGAAGCGACGCTGAAGCCCTCGGGGCTGTCGGCAGAAGCCTCCACCACGCTGGAAAAGCTCGACGCGAGCCTGCGCGACGTTATGACGTCCGTCGCCAACGGCGGCTTCTAGCAGGCGAGCACGCGTCAATCGCTCGGATCGAACAACAGGTCGAATTCATAGATCCCTGAACGCAGCACGCCATCCGGCGGAGGCAGCAACGGTGAAGAGGCCCGCACAGCGCGCAGGACGGATTCATCGAATGCAGGCGAGCCGCTGCTGCGCGCGATGCGCGCCAACACCACCGTGCCATCCGCCCGCACGCCGACATGGACGAGGCAGGCCCGGTTGGCCGCCACACCGTGGTTCGCCCCGCGCCACAGCCGGTTGATCTTCTGCTCTGCCGCCCGTTTATAAGGGACCGCTGAGGCAGGTGCCGTAGGCTTTTCGGGGGCGGGTTGCGCCAGCAAGGCGGTGATCGGCTCGCCGGCGCCGGGCTGATGCCGGATCCACTGCGCAAGCAGCGGAACGAGCACCGGCACCACGACCGCGAGATGGACGACCACTGCCAAAGCCAGGTCCGGCATGTAGCCCGGATGCTCGCCGCGCGGTATGGATCGCGGCTTCATCGCCGCGCGCGGGTCATCAGGCCGATGTCGGTGGCGCCAGCGTCCTTCAGCAATGCCATGGCCGCGATCACCGTATCAAAATCGGCAGTGGCATCTGCCCGAATGATGACGGAAGTCTGCGGCTGTCGGGACAGGATCGCGGCAGCCTGCTGGCGCAGCGCAGCGCGGTCGATCCGCTGCTCCGGCCCGCGGTGGGTATCGAGATAATAGTGGCCTTCGTAATCGACCGTGACGACGATCGGCAGTGCACTGCTGGCGAGCGTTTCCCCACCAGCGGCCGGCAGCTTGATATCGACGCCGGAATAAAGCGCCGGTGCCGAGACGATGAAGATGACAAGCAGGGCAAACAGGACGTCGATGTACGGGACCACGTTCATTTCCGCCACCGGCTTGTAGCGTCCGGCGACGCGGCGGCCGTGCCGCCGTCTGGCCAGCGCCGGCATCATCAGGTTCCAGCCACCGGCATACCCCGCGAAACAACGGCTGCGGCAATCCCGCCTTCCTGTGCAGCAGGCCGCCGCGCCGCTTCATCCGCCGCCTGCAATTGCGTAGCCAGCTGCAGTTCCGCTTCGTCGATCAGTGTCACCCAAGCGTCGGCCAGCCGCTCGATGCGCGCAGCGTAAAGGTTGTGGGCCACGATCGCCGGAATGGCGGCGAACAGGCCGGCGGCGGTCGCGACCAGCGCTTCGGCGATTCCCGGCGCCACCCGTGCCAGGCTGACCTGGTCCACCTGCCCGAGCCCGACCAGCGCATCGATGACGCCCCATACCGTGCCGAACAGGCCGACGTAGGGGCTGACCGAACCGACGGTCGCCAGAAACGGCAGATGGCGACCCAGCCGCCGCACCTCCTGCGACATGCCGCCTTCCCATGTGTAGCGCGCACCCTCCCGCACCAGCTCGGGACCGAGCCCGCGGCGCGCAGACAGTTCCCGTGCACGTGCCCAACCCATGGCCAGCACTCCGCCCGCTCCCGTCTGCTGCAAGAGCGCGGACGACGTCAGCCCGGCAGCCACCTGCGTGTCGAGCGAATGCTCCGCCGCGGGCAGTTCGCGCTGCGTCGCAGCCAGCTCCCGCCACATGTGGAAGATCACGGTCCATGACGCGAGCGACGCCAGTACCAGGCCCGCGACCACCACGCGGAACGCCCAGCCGTGCTGGAGCGCGAGGTCCAGAAATGCAACGGAAGTGTCCATGTTCAACCTGCAGGGCGCCCGTTCAACCGACCATCGCCACCGACCCGCAGCGCCCGCTGTTCAGCCCAGCTGTAGACCACCGGAACGACGAGCAACACCAGCAGGGCCGACGTCACCATGCCGCCGATCATCGGCGCCGCGACCCGCTTCGCAATCTCGGCACCGGCGCCATTGCTCATCAGCACAGGCAACAAGCTGATGATGACGGTCACGACCGTCATCATCTTCGGCCGCAGCCGCAGTACCGCGCCTTCGTACACGGCATCGAACAGCTCCGCCAGACCCGTCAGACGGCCTTCCGCACGCCGGTGTTCCACCGCGCTGTCCAGGTAGACCAGCATGACCACCGCGGTCTGCGCGGAAATCCCGACCAGCGCCAGCATGCCGACCGTGGTGGCCACGCTCAGGTGGTAACCCAGCAGCCACATGAACCACACGGCGCCGACAAGAGAAAAAGGTACCGACAGCAGGACGATGAAGGTCTTGGTCAGGCGGCTGTACAGCAGGTAATACAGCACCACGATCAGCAGCAGCACCCCCGGCACGACATACGCCAGCTGCGCGTGCGCACGCTGGATGCCTTCGTATTGCCCGCTCCACCGGTAGTAGACGCCCTGCGGCAGCTTGACCGATGCCTCGATGCTGCGGTTCGCGGCCGCCACGTAGCGCCCGATGTCGGAGGTGTCGGGGTCGATGTAGACGTAGTCCACCGGCATGCCGTCCTCGGTCTTGATCTCGGTCGGCTCGGTCGCCACTTCCGCCTTCACGACATAGCGCAGCGGCAGATAACCGAAACGCTTCGAGTAGACCAGCGCATTGTCCAGCATGCCGTCCGCGGTGGAACGCGCCACACCATCGAAACGCACGGTGACCGGGTAGCGGGCCAGCCCCTCGACCGTGGTCGTCACGCGCGCGCCGCCGATGCCGTACGTGATCACACGCTGGACATCGGCCACGCTCAGCCCGTAGCGTTCGAGCGCCTCGCGGTCGATGCGCAGGTTCACGTAACGCCCCAGGCTGGCCTTGTCGGCAAACACGTTGCGTGTATGCGGCACCGCCACCAGTGCGGCCTGAATCTGCCGGGCCACGGTATCGACCGTCTTGTAGTCCGGGCCGTAGACCTTCAGCCCCAGCGGCGTCTTGATCCCGGTGGACAGCATGTCGATGCGCCCGCGGATGGGCGCGGTCCAGGCATTCGTCAGCCCCGGCACGCGCACCGCCGCGTCCATCTCCCCGATGAGCTTGTCCACCGTCATGCCCGCCCGCCATTCGCTGCGCGGACGCAACTGGATGACGGTTTCGATCATCGACAGCGGCGCCGGGTCGGTTGCGGTGTCGGCCCGCCCGACCTTGCCGAACACCGTCTCGACTTCCGGAATCTTCTTGAGCGCCGCGTCCTGACGCTGGACAACCCCCATCATCTCCGTGATCGATACACCCGGAATGGTCGTCGGCATGTACATCACGTCGCCCTCGTACATGGGCGGCAGGAATTCGTTGCCAAGGCGCAGGTAGGCAAACGCCGTGCTCGCCATCACCAGCACCGCGCCCAGCACCACCGTCCACCGATGGGCCAGGCACAGATCCAGGCAGCGATGGTAGCCGTCCATGAACAGGCGGTTGATATGGCTGGAGCGTTCCGCGCGGATGCGCCCACGCGTGCACAGCACGATCAGGAACGGCATCAATGCCAGCACCAGGACCATCTCGCAGGCGATCGCGAACGTCTTCGACAGCACCAGGGGCCTGAACAGCCGCCCCTCCTCGCCGCTCAGCAGCAGGATCGGCAGGAACGCCAGCACGATGACCGCCATCGATACCAGCAGCGGCACGGTAACTTCGCGCAGGCTTGCGACGATGGCACGCAGCCGCACCGGAGAATCGGCAGCGGTACCTTCCGGCAGTCTCTCGATGTGCTTGTGCGCGTTCTCGACCAGCACAATCGCGGCATCCACCATCGTGCCGATGGCGATCGCGATGCCGCTGAGCGTCATGATGTTGATCGTGACCCCGAACAACCACAGCAGCAGGGCCGCGCCCAGCAATGCGATCGGCAGCGGCAACATCACCGCCAGGGCGCTGCGCACGTGCATCAGAAACACCAGCACGACGAGCA
This sequence comes from Nevskiaceae bacterium, assembly GCA_004298465.1. Classification (GTDB taxonomy): domain Bacteria; phylum Pseudomonadota; class Gammaproteobacteria; order Nevskiales; family Nevskiaceae; genus SCRT01. The sequence continues at coordinate 162,745 of SCRT01000005.1, forward strand.
CGACGACGATCATCTCGATCGCCAGTGCCCACGCCGCGGAAGATACACTCGCGTTGATGAAGCGGCTGCGGTCATAGACCGAGACGACTTCGACGTCCTTTGGCAGAGAGGGCTTGATCTCGGCCAGCCGGCCCTTGACGTCGCGGATGACCGTAGCGACATCGGCACCGTAGCGCGCGACGACGATGCCCCCTACGGCCTGGCCGGTTCCGTCCAGGTCCACTGCGCCCCGCCGCTGCTGCATCCCGATTACGACGCTGCCGACATCCGCCACGGTGACCGGTACGCCCGCATCATCGACCCCCAGGCTGATGCGTTCGATGTCGTGCGCCGACTTGATGTAGCCCAAGCCGCGGACCAGGTATTCCGCTCCGGCGTTCTCGATCCAGCGCCCGCCTTCCTGGGCATTGCTCGCAGCCACTGCGTCGATGACCGTGCGCAGGGGAATGCCGTAGGCCCGCAGCCGGTTCGGATCGAGCGAGATCTGGTATTCACGCACCGCGCCACCGACCGAGTCGACTTCCGCCACACCCGGCACCGCCTGCAACGCGTAGCGCAGATACCAGTCCTGGATCGAGCGCAGCTCCGTCAGGCTGCGGGACTTGGAGCGCAGGGCGTATTCGTACACCCAGCCGACGCCACTGGCGTCCGGTCCGAGGCCCACGCTCAAGGTCGGGTCACTCGGCAGCGTGGAGCGGATCTGTGACAGGTATTCCAGCACCCTGCTGCGTGCCCAGTAGAGATCCACCTGGTCATCGAGCAGGACATAGACCAGCGCAAACCCGGCCGATGAATAGCCGCGCACGCTTTTCACGTGGGCCACGTGCTGCAGCGTCGTGACCAGCGGATACGTGACCTGATCCTGGATAACGGCTGGGTCCTGCCCATCCCAGCGCGCGTAGACGATGACCTGGCGATCCGACACGTCGGGTATCGCATCGTGCGCGTTGTGCTCGAACGCCCATAGGCCCGAAACCACGACCAGCAGGCACAGCAGCGCCACCACGACGCGCTGACGATGCTCAAGGATCCATTCAAACCAGCGATTCACGGCGTCCCGTCTCCCGGCACGCGGGCTGGGCTATGCGGGTCCATGGGCACGGCGGATACTCCGCCGCCCATGACGTTCATTCCGCATTTCCCGGAGGCGCCACCGGGCGCATCTTCCTGACCACATAGCGCCCCGGCCCCTGGTCCTCGAACCAGAAATCGACGGTCTCTCCGGCCTTGATACCTTTCAGGGTTGCATCATCCGGCACCTGGAAATCCATCGTCATGGATGGCCAGTCGAGGCTCTCGATGGCCTCGTGGGTGATGTTGACCTTGTGCCCTGCCACGTCGATGGAATTCACCTTGCCACGGGCGGCGATCAGCTCGGCCTCCATGTGTCCCATCGGCATGCCATGCATGCCCGACATGTCCATCCCCCGCATGTGCGGCATGTTCATCCCGGAACTCGCAGGCCCGTCCGCTGCCGCCACGAGCGGGCTGCCCGCCGCGGCCAGCACCAGGAACCAGAAAAACACCTTGATGGATATGTTCATGGCCACCTCCTGTCACTGGCCCGTGCACGACCGTCGTGCACAACTACCGCGCACAACCGTGATCGCGCCCTGCATGCTGGTGTCGTTCATCGCTGCCTCAATGCCTGCTGGGCATAGAGGAAAAAGCTGCCGCCACCCGCCACGACCTGCTCCCCCGCACGCAGCCCGCGTTCAACGGGAACCCAGCCATCGACCGGGGCACCGACGCGAACCTTGCGTCGCTCGAAGTGCGTACTGTCGATCTTGACGTAGACGAAAGGCTGGGCGGCGCTGTCGTTCACCGCATCGTGCGGAATCGCCAAGGCCTTGTCGTCCTGCGGCGGGATGTGTATCTGCACTTTTGCAAACATGCCGGGCTTGAGCGGGTAACCCGTGTTGTCCAGCGCAATGCGCGCGATGCCGAAACGCTGCCCGGACTTCAGCACCGGATAGACATACGAGACCTTCGCGTCATAGACATCGTCCGAACCCTGCGGCCGGATTTCGGCCTCCATGCCGGGTGTAACCTCAGCCATCTGGTCGCCCCACAGCCGGGCCTCGACATAGACGAACGAGATATCCACAAGCTTGGCGACCACTTCCCCGTAGGTCGTGAACTGCCCGGTCTTGATCCCGGCATTGATCAGCGTCCCCTGCACCGCGTCGCGTTCCAGGACCATGCCGGTGATGGGCGCGCGGATCAGGATACGGTCGGTCGGCTTACCGGTGCGCTCAACCGTCTCGATGGTCTCGACCGGGATACCGCGCCAGCGCAACGTCGTGAGGCTCTGCTGGACGATATGACTGTTCGAGGTGCTGACCATGTTGACCTTGTCGGCATTCGATTTCAGGTTGATGAAATCAGACAGATAGGTATAGATCTCGGGGCTGGAAAGCTCGTACAGCGGCCTCCCCTTCTGCACGATGAGCCCACGGTGGAACGGGTAGTACCTCGAGACACGTGCGTTCACACGCACCGTCACATCATGTACGTTGCGTTCATCGTAGGTGACGTCGCCTTCCGTCAGGATGGAGCGGGTCAGGGCCCGCGGTTCCGCGGCGACCGTCGCCAGGTCAACCCGCTGCTGCTCCGCCGCCGGCACTTCGACGATCCGTGGATCGCTCGCGTAGACCGGCACCAGATCCATGTCCATGAACGGTGATCGGCCCGGCCGATCGAAACGCGATCCGGGCACCATCGGGTCCGTCCAGTACAACACCTTCCCCGCGCTCCCCTTGTCCCCGGACGATGCAACCGTCACATCACGCGTTGTGCCGTTCTGGGGATGCGCACCGGGCCCGGCCGCAGCCGGTGCATTCGCTGTCCGGCTTGCGCTTGCGGCAGCCGCCGGGGCGGAGCCTGCAGCCGGATTCGCCGCCTGTGACGACTCGCCGCAGCCCGCCAGCAGCGTGCACATCAGGAACGCGCCAGCCGCGGCCAGCAGAACGCGCACGCTCGCCGAGTGCATCGGGGCGTTGATGTTCAGGATCGAGGCAAGCACGGCCGGGTCCGTCAATGCCAGCCGTACAGCGCAACCGTCCGCGCATCGGGGTCCAGCTCCGAGCGCGGGGACGCGACGATGTCATCGCCAGCCTTGAGGCCTGCGGCGATCTCGACTTCGTCGCCGGCACGCGCACCGAGGTCCACCGGCACCAGCGTGAAACTGCCGGCATCCTTGCGGATCACGCTCGCGCCTGTTGGCAGGTACAGCACCGCGGACACCGGCACCCACAGCCCCGAGTCGCTCACCGGCTGTCGCAGGCGGATGAAGGTTCCAGGCCGGAAGGCGTGCTGCGGGTTTTCGAGCATCACATGAAAGTCCGCCCGCCGGGCCTCCTCGGTCACATACCCATGCTTGTGAACCACCGTGCCCGTCGTCTCCCATTGGCTGCGCCCTTCCCCGACGGTCACATCGACCTTCTGCCCGATCTGGAAGCGGTGGAAATCCCCGGGCTTGACGAACACCATGCCCCACAACACATTCAGCCGGGCCTGATGCAAGACCGTTTCTCCCGCGAGCACGAAACTCTGGCTGCCGCGATCGCCCGCCACCACTAGACCGCCGGGGGATTGCAGCGTCTGGATCACGTAGCCAGCGTTGTCCGCCGACACGACGTAGTCATCGACGATCTTCCCGGTATCGAGAAGCTTCTTCATCTGTGCGTCGGTGAAACCCCACCAGCGCATGTTCGCGCGGGCCCCATCGAGAAAACTCTGGGCGGAGCCGAACGAGCTGTAGTACTGCAGACTCAGCTGATTTCCAGCGTCCTTGCTGAAATCCGCCAGGAACATGTGCTGGACGTTGACGCGTTCCGGGCTGAAGATCGACATGATCGGCTGGTTGCGCTGGATGATCTCGCCCGGAAAGACATACAGCGCGCGCACCAGCCCGCTCTGCGTCACGTCCGTGTCGAACAGCAGGTCCTGGTCCAGCTCCGTTACCCCGACACCCTGGACCTCGTACGCACGGCTCCGGGCCTGCACCTTGTACAGCGCTCCTTGAAACCCCAGGTCAAGCGGCACAGGCACCCGGCCGGATTCGGGGCTCGTCCGGCGCGTGTTGGCCTTTGCGGCAGCGGCCATGTTGGCCACTCCGTGGCTATCTTCGGCCGCCTGTTCGGAAACCGCCACGGGCAAGGCCGGGCCGATGTACGTCTTGTCTACCCCGGCGTTCGGAGAACGTACAGTTCCCACGCCCTCAGCTTGTGCGCGCCCTGTTCCAGACCCTTCACCGCCCCGCGCCTTTTCAGGTGCCCCGGCGACCTTGGCCATGCCGGGCATGGAGGCCATACCCGGGTGGCCCACGGTGCGCGGCATACCCATTTCAGCCGCCTGCACCGTGGCCATGCCGCCGGCGCAAACCGCTGCCAGACACGCCGCACCCATCACGTTGGCGATGAATCGCACGGAAAGCGTCCACTGGAAGAATGCCCGCCGGGAATGTTCACTCCGTTGATCCAGCCAATGCGTGGCCGGCAGGGCGGCAAATGCCGCCCTGCCGGTGGAGTCAATGAGATGGCAACCCGACAGGCGCCGCCGTACCATCGTCGCTGCCCGCAGCCACTACACGTTCGTGCTACGCGAAGCCTTCATCCCTTCCCAATCCTTCGGCACCAGCGAGTGGTCATGGTGACCACCCGGATCGGGGTAGCGCATCACGATGTCGTTTGTCTCGACGTCCAGAACGACGACGCCCGACTCTCCGCCCTGGTTGCCGCTGTAGACAGCCGTCATGTAGTTGCCGTCCACGGTCGGTTCGCAGGTATGCGGGTCTGGGCCGATGTCGATCTTGGCCTCGATCTTCCAGGTCTTCGTCGACACCTTGGCAATGTAGCCACGCAGCGGTGGCCGCGCCCAGGCCGTGAAGTACACATACTTGGAATTTGGCAGGTTGCCCATGTGCAGTGGCAAGTGGGTCTTGCCGTAACCTTCCACGAAGGCGACCTTCTTCCACTTCAGCGGGTCCGAATCCCCGGACACAAACACCGCGTTGTTGTTCTCCAGCACGTTGTTGCAGGAGATGAAGTGTTCGCCGTTCGTCACGAACCCGGCTTCGTGTAGCGGTGTCGGCACGGCGCTGATGTTGTACACCCAAGTGTAGCCGGTCTGGCGTACGAGCTTGAAATGGTCCGGCGCACCGCTGCCGGTTCCCATCACCGTCACCGGCGTCCAGGTCCGCGTGTCGATGACCGGCGTGGCACCCAGGCGACGCAACAGGACCGTGCCGAAAGGCAGTTCCGGGTGCCATGTCCAGGCATCGACGAAGGTCGCGGTCGGATCGGCCGGCATCAATTCCTCGCCGAGCATGGCTTCGTGGGAAGTCTTTTCACCCTTGCGCCCGAGCAGGTCGAACTTGCCGCTGGAATCCGGGAAGATGCGGCTGATGATGAGGTTCTTCGTGACCGGCTCGTAGTCGAACTTGAAGGCCGCCACAAATTTCGGGTCATCGTCCACGGTCACGATGAGACTGATGTCCTTCTGGCCATCCGAGAAGGAAACATACTTGTTCTCGTTCACGCCCACGCCGATTGAGGTGTGAACCCCAAGGGCCATGCCGAACTTCGCCGCGATGTCCTTCTTGACCGAGATGCGGTTCTGCGGCCCGGAGCCGTCGTAGTGCATCTTCCACATGCCGAAGGTGCCGCGATTGCGCCATTCCGGCGCCATTTCGTTGACGTACGGAGATTCCGGCGGCTGCATCGTGAAGTAGAAGTCGAAACCCTTGTAGGGATCGGCCGACGGCATCGAAGCGATGTGGTGGGGAATCGGGTAGTCGATGCCCAGCAATCCGCACGGGAACCAGGCCAGCGTTTCGCACTTGGCCATGTCCAGCACGTTGATGTTGCCGCTGAACTTGCCGGGCAGCACCAGGACATTGCCCTCGAAGCGATCAAGAAAGGACCCGTACTTGAAGTTGGGGACGGTCAGTCGTGCCGCTTCGGCACGACTGAACTCGGACAGATTGATCAGCGTCCCCATTCCAGCCACGGTCCCGGCGCTCGCCGCGTAGCGCAGGAAATCCCGACGCGAGACGATTTTCCTAGACATATCACCCCTCCTGAATACACAGTCTGCAAAAAATGGCAGTCTGAAAGATGTGGAACTTGGTCTGTCACTTTCGACCTCAGCTCTTGAAGTCGGCGGCCTTCCACTGTTTGTGGTCGCTGCCGAAGATCCGGACGATCTTGCCCTTACCGTTGACGACGAAATAAGTTGGCAGGTCACGCACCCGCAAGCGGTTCGTGAAACCGTCCGCCGCATAGATGTCGTTGTGGACCCAGTAAAACGGCAGGGTCAATCCGTAATCCTTGCCCACCACCTTGATCGTGCGCCCGGTGTTGGCCATGATCGTGCCGGGTTGCAAAGCGCTGCCGAACTGGGAGACGTTGACCAGGATCACGTCTGATCCCGGGCTCTCCGCCTTCACCGCCTTCTGGAACTGCGCCAGATCCTTCATCACGGCCGGTGCGGAGATGAAGGCCATTGCCAGGATCAGCGGCTTGCCGGGGTGCACGAGCTCGCTGAGCTTGTGCGGCTTGTTGTTCTCATCGAAGACGGTCACATCCAGCGGGAATTTGTCGCCTGGCTTCAGCCCCTTGGCAAACACGTCGCCGCCAACTTCCTTGCTCGTCGCAAAATCGCCGACGCCGGCCGGAAACGTGTTGTGATACTTGTAGGCCGATGCGTTGTCGCTGCTCGTCGACGGTGCCAGGTAAGTGTCTGCAGCAACCGCCGACGCTGCCATTCCCGCGCAGGCTGCAGCCACTGCCGCCACCGCCAGCGTCTTCAGGGTCTGCCTACCATGTCCCCTCCGAGTCTTCGCCTGAAGTCCGGAATTTCCTTTTTCGACGTACTCGACTGCTCTCGCTTTAGTCGTCATTTCCTTGCCCTCCACAATTGTTGCACTGCAGTAACCCCATGACCACCATCTATCCGGGAGGTTACGATCTGCGCTGCGACCGCCGACCGCTGCCTGCAAAAAGATCCAACGTCGCGCACCACCGGCTCGGTAAAAGCTGCGACATCGATCTCTGAACCCTATGGACGCCCCTCCCGTGCCAGAACTTTTCACTTGATCCTGAATCAAAGGATGTTCGTGAATGTTCTTGTCTGTTGAAATGAACATACGCGCTTCAGCAGCAGACAACCAATACATAAAACTTTGGCCGCAATGCCAATCGTGTATACGGCTGCCCACCGTCCATGCCAAGAATCGACGGCCAGCCACCGCCAGAGACCCGTGACGATCAAGGGCCGCGTCACGCAAGCGATCGGGCCAAACGGAGGAGTCAGCGCATCGAAATCACAGCGGCCGCGAGCGGGCCGCAAACCTCAACATCCACACTCACATCGAGGTGTCGTAATCGGCCAGGCCCGGATTGTTCTTCACGTTCCGCAGCCGCGGTTGATTGAGCCGATCGATGCGCGTGGCGTGCCGATCGCTGCGGAGATAGTTGGCGACTACATCCCAGACGGGTGCGCCCGTCGGCTCCGTGTTCACAGCAGCCCAGCCGGCAACCTTGTACTGCTTGTCCGCTTCCAGTGGCTTGCCGTTGTCCAGGCGCAGTGCCGTGAGCCGGGCGCCGATCTTCTCGCCCGGATCGCAGGTGTAGTTCAGGCCACCCACGCGCACCATGTCACCACCCTGCTGCCGGTAGGCATCGGGGTTGAACAGGTTGTCGCAGACGTCTTCCATGGTGGCCTTGATCTGCGCACCGGTCATCGTCGAAACATAGGTGTTCGGATAGGTGATAGAAGTTTCCTGCATCACGTCCTCGAACGTCAGATGTTCGCCCGGCGGCACCGAGGTACCCCAGCGGAAGCCTGGCGAGAACGACAGATCGGCACCCAGCACCTTGCGCAGGGCGTTGCAGATCAGCTGATCCATGGTGCCGTTGAAATTGCCACGCCGGTACAGCAGCGACTCCGCCGTGCCCAGCGGCTCGGAGAGTTTCTTGGCGTAGGGTGCGCGCAGATCCGCGATCCATTTCGCCATGCCGGGCGCTGCGGGCAGCAGTTCGGAGAACACCGGCATGAGGCGGTAATTCCAGCGCTTCAGCCCCCCGCCGGCGGCGATCTCGACGTCCACGACACCGACGAACTTGCCGTTCGTGCCAGCATTCGTGACCAGCGTCTTGCCCTTGCCGTTTTCCACCAGGCTCGGTGCCGGCAGAGCGTCGTGCGTGTGCCCACCGAAGATGATGTCGATGCCACTCACCTTACCGGCGAGCTTGAGATCGGTATCCATCCCATTGTGCGAGAGCAGCACGACCAGCGCCGGTTTTTCCTTGTCGCGGATCGTGTCGACCAAGGTTTGCAGCTCCTGGTCATGGATCCCGTAGGACCAGTCGGGCGTGAAATGCGACGGATGCGCGACGTGGACATGTGGAAACGCCTGGCCGATGACCGCGACCCGCTGCCCGTTCAGCGTCTTGATCGCATACGGCTTGAATGCGTGCCCGGCATCGTCGTACGCCTTGGCGCCACTGAACGCGGCGTCATCCGACAGGAATACGTTTGCGGCCAAGAAATCCGCCTTCAGCGCCGCAATGTTTTTACGAATGACGTCCGCCGGATAAGTGAACTCCCAGTGCCCCGTCATGCAATCCACACCGAGGCGGTTCGCGGCCTCGACCATGTCCGCGCCCTTGGTCCACAGCGCGGTGGCGGAACCTTGCCAGGTGTCGCCGCCGTCCATCAGCAGGCTGGCCTTCGCCTCGCCCCGCAACCGGTCGATCAGCGTCTTGATATGGGCAAAGCCACCCATGCGCCCGTAGCGTCGGGTACCGGCAACGTAGTCCAGGTATGTCAGCGCATGTGCGCGCCGCCCACCTTCCGGGATGCCAAACTGCTTCAGCAACGCCTGCCCGACAAGATGCGGCGGGCGTCCAAAAGCTACCCCTACACCAATGTTGACGTTCGGTTCGCGGTAATGGACCGGCAACAGCTGGCCATGGACATCGGTGATGTGGATGAGCCGGAAATCACCGGTCGGGGGCATCGCATACAATTTCTCGACGGCCTCGTCGGTGCTGGCGAACAGGCGTTCGGGCGCCAAGCCGAAAAGAATCGCCAGCGGCGCCAGCTTGATGAGTTCACGACGGCTCAGGGACACCTGATTCTCCTCGACCCGGAAGCGATCAGCGCACGACGGCCTGTTTCCACAGGGTTTTCTGTTCTTCACACTGCTGCATGGAAACCTTCGCCAGCGCCTGTGCATGTTGCGCGGCCTTCAGGGCGCCATCTTCATCGCCTTTCTCGTGCAAGGCCTTCGCCTCGGCCAAGGCGTTGTCCGTCACGTTCCAGGCGCAGAATGTGTCCACCGCCTGTTTCTGTGCGGCCTGTGCCGCAGCGTAGACGGTGGCGAAATCCGCGGCTTGCGCGGGCACAACGGCCAGCGTCGGCACAGCCACACACAGTGCCGCCAGCAGCCCGCCCCGCAACATGGAAAGGCTCATGGCTGGGCTCCCGGGCCTGCCACCGGCAGGCCGTTGCTCATGTAGGTGAGGAAATACTCGAGGTTGCGATACTCCTCGCTCTGCGCCGGAAGCGGCATGGCTCGCACCTGCTCGAAACATTCCGAGAAGCGCCGGTCCAGCGTTCCCATCTCGCCCCAGGTGGAACGGTAGATGGGGAATTGGGAAACCATGCCCAACGCCGGAGAGACCACCTGCAGACGCAGGTGCTTGCCGGCCAGCTGGACGTGGCAGCTGGCACACGAGAAGTTAAGCTGACCGCGGCGCGCATAAAAGACGCGTTTGCCATCCTCATAGGCAGCGAGAGCCCGCGGATCATCGGGAACCTTGACGTCAAAACGCTTGCCTTCGGATGTCGATGCCATATAGGCGGAAATCGCCGCCAGGTCGCCGCGGTACGGCGCCAGCGGTTTGTCGCCGTGTTCCACCCGGCACGCGTTGATGGCCGATTCCAGGGTCACGACCTGTCCGGTCTTCTCGTCGAAACGCGGATAGGTCTGGCGGATGCCCACCCCGCCGTTGTCGAAACAATCGGCATAGTGCTTGCCGTCGGCCAGCGGCTGCTGGAACAGATCCTTGCCGTGATCGACGGCAAACGTGAAGGGAGGGAACTGCATGATGTCCTCCCATTGGGTCCGCAGGGCGGGGTCGAGCGCCACGCTGCCGGTGACGAAATCATCCGGCTTCACGCCCGGCAGCATGCCCGCATAAAGGCGCTGCAAGGCCACGCGGTCTTGCTCCGGTGTGGTCGCGGTCTCGGCCACGGCCGCGGTCATGGATACCGTGGCCGCGGCCAGCACTGCCAACCCCGCCGCAATCATGCTTTTCACGTGCACCTGCCTCCGTCCGGCGAGCCCGGCTTCACCGATCAGCGGATTTCCGCAGTCGTGGCGTCGGACATGCCTTCGTTGTCCTGCCAGCTCACATCGATCTTGCCGCCCTTGGCGCCGCCGTCGAAACGGAAACCGATGAAGGGATCCTTGGACACGGCGCGACTCCATTGCGCCACGAACACCACCTTGCCACCATATTTGAAGGTGATGGTCTTGATGTAGTGCGCCGGGATCAGCTTGCCGGAAGCATCCTTCAGCAGCCCGGAATCCATCGGGTGGTGCACCAGGGCCTTGACGTCGACTTCGCCGTTCGCACCGGCCTTGGCCAGTACCCGGATCGTATTCTTGAGTTCTTCTGCCACGTTCCTGCTCCTTTTAGCCGCCACAACCGCCGACAGTGACCTTGACGCTCTTCGTTGCACTGAAAAGCTTGCCTTGCGACTCCACGATGGCGATCACATCCGAGGTCTTGCCCATCTTGATGCGATTGGAGACATAGGGCTTCGTGCCCTTCGGCAGGATGAACTCCGCGACCAGCGGATAGGGGTTCTCCGGTACCAGGAAGAACATGCGCGTCACATCCGGCAGCGTCGATTCCACAGTGATCGGCACTACTGCTCCGTTCGCCGCGATCTCCGGCGCCGTCAGCTTCACCTTGTCACTGGGCGTGGCCGTCTGGCCGTTGAAAAGCGCCTTGAGAGCGTCGCCTTCCTTCTTGTCCTCGAAAGCCTGGTCGGGATACGCCGGCACGGCGTCCGCCGCCCGGGCCATGCCCCCCAGCGCCAGAAAGCCCAGCGCACCGCCTGTCAGGGCCAGGACGCGGCGACGCGTCAGTTTCGTCTCTCGTGCATTCATGAAAAGCTCCATCAACTCCAAGAAAAATCAGGTTGTCCAGGGTTCACAACGACAACAGGTAAGCCACGATCTGCCGGATCTCGGCTTCCGAAAGCGCATGGTTCTTGCCGTAGGTCGGCATCACCGTCATCGGGTTGTACTTCTGTTCATCGTAAATGCGGTCATAGAGAAATTCGGAATCCGGGAAGCGCGTCTTCATGTCCTTGAGTGCCGGCCCCGCATTGCCGGTCTGCGTGCCACCGGACAACGCGTGGCATGCCAGGCAATTGCCTTTCTTGCGGTCGAAGGTCAGGGCCTTGCCCGCGGCGACGTCGGCGGCATTCGCGGCGCCCTCCGCAGCCACCGCCAGGTGTGGACTCCAGAGCACCGGCAACGCCAACGCCAACGCCAACGCCAACGCTGCAGCGAACCCCCCAACCTTGTGCAGCAATGAAATCGTCATGAAACTCGCTCCACCATCCATCGTCGTAGCGTCCCCACTTTACTTCCCGTCGGCCGGTCCTGTGGTGGGCGGTGTGAGCCCTTTCAGGTCCTTGGCATTCGTCTTGACCTCAAGCGCGCTGCCCGCCGCACACCCCTTCATGCACCGCTTCGCATGCGTGTCCGGCTTCAGGTCGTTGACGATCAGACCGTTGCGGTTCGGCATCTGCACCTTTGCCAGCGTCTGGGCGTCGGCCACGAAATCCGACCCGACGAGGTTGTTGAGGTTGAGCAGGTAGGCTGTGATCGCATAAGTCTCCTCATCCGTCAGCGAACCCGGCATCGGGAACGGCATGGCTCGACGAATATAGTCGAAAATCTTCGGCGCGTAAGGCCAGTAGTTGCCAATCGTCTTAACCGGCGGGGTGGCCTTGAGGTCATCCAGGGAGGAATTGTTCAGGTTCGGAAACTTTGCCACACCTTCACCAAACAGGCCGTGGCACGCCGAACACCTGGCCTCGTACAAGGGCTCGCCCTGTGCAACCGTACCCTGCCCAGGCGGCAATCCTTCACCATCCGGGAACACGTCGACATCCCACCCTTTCACCTGGGCTGCCGTGGGTGTGGTGCCATAGGCATAATGCACCGGCTGAGCGGCCAGCGCGCAAGCTGGTAGGGCCAACAAAACGAGCGCTTGCCACGCCTTGCTCATGCCCGTTTCAAGCGAGCTGCACATTGTGCACCTTCCCTTCCGCCGTCACCTGCCAGACCTGGATGGAATTGTTGTGGTAGACGCCACGGTCACCGCGCACCGCGCGCAATTCGTCGATCGTCGGCTGCACGTAGCCGGTCTCGTCGAGGGCCCGACTGGCCAGCAGCGCCGGCCCGCCATCCCATTGCCAGGGCACTGTGAAGCGCGTCAGCGACTTCGTCAGGACCGGGCCCTGCAGCTGCGCCGGCCGCCAGTTCGCGCCACCATCGAAGGATACGTCCACCGCCTTGATCTTGCCGCGCCCCGACCACGCCAGACCGCGGATCTCATACAGCCCCTTGCCGTGCTGCGGCGGCACCTCCGGACACGGGAACGTGATGACGGACTTGGCATCTTCATAGAAGTCGAAGGCCAGCGCCTTGCCGTCCGGCCGCAGTTCCGTGTATTCCGACGTCTCCTCGCGTGTGTACCACGGCCGGTCGCTGACCTTGATGCGGCGCACCCACTTGATGTTCATGTTGCCTTCGAAACCGGGGATCACGGCCCGCACGGGATAACCCTGTTCGGCGCGCAGCGCCTCACCATTCTGCGAATAGGCCAGGATGCAGTCGTCCAACCCCTTCCACAACGGAATGCTGCGCGCCATCTTCGCGCCATCCGCACCCTCGATCAGCAACCACTTAGCTCCCTTTTTCACCCCGACCTGGTCGAGCAGGGTGGACAGCATCACGCCCGTCCACTCGGCACAGCTCAGCATGCCGTGCGTGTACTGCAGGGAGTCGAGCTGCGCCCGCTTCCATTCCATGGCGCCATTCGCCGCACATTCAACGAAATGCGTGCGACTGACCGCCGGATAACGCATCAGGTCATCCATCGTCAGCAGCAACGGCCGCTCGACCATACCGTGAATCAGCAGCCGATGTTCGGCCGGATTGATTTGCGCACAACCCGAGTGATAGCGGCAGAAAAACAGGCCGTTCGGCGTGATCGTGCCATTGAGGTGCTGCAGTGGAGAGAAGTTGACCGATGCCTGCGGCGATTGTGTCAGCCATGCAACCTGGCGGCGGATCACGTCGGCCTGATATTTCACCGGCATTCCGTATGGCTGCCAGTCCACACCCGGCCCGAGCGTACGCGACCACGGCGGCAACCCAGGGGGGTATTTCGACCCCGCACTCGCAGGGACATCCGCAGCATGCGCGATCGACAGACCGGCAAACGCCGCACCAGCGAACGTTCCTGCCCCCGCCGTCAGCGCCTTGCGGAGGAACTGCCGGCGCTCAGCGCTGGGCAGTTGTCCTGCAGCGCCCTCGACCGCCTTCAGTATCTCGCGGGTATCTCGCTCCGTTTGCGTCGCCACGCCGCCTACCTCCTCATGGGGACACCAGTCGCTGTTCCTGCCGGAACCACGCACGGTGCTCTGTCGTGCACGCACAATAAACCCTAACCCCATGGGGTATCAAGTTTCGTGCAATATCCTGCAAATCTGGGAAGGCTGTGGCCTGGGCCGGCCGGATCGGCACGCCGTACGGCACCACCTGTTGCCCGCCCCGCCGTTCGGCAGAACGCACCCGCTCAAGCTGGCGGGACGCAGCTACACGATCGCTCAGACCGCGAGCTGCGCAGCCATTTTCCGCGCCAGTGCAATGCGCTCCGCAGACTTCTCCAGTCCGTCGACGAAACGCTGCGGAATCCTCGAAAAGCCCACCATGCCCCCCACCAGCGCGCCGACGAGAATGGCGCGCGCTTGGTTCTGGCCGCCACTGTTGACGGCCGTCAGCACCGCTGCTTCAAAGTTGTCCGCGAACCGCGCCGCCAGGTAATACACAGACGGAAACTGGTGATAAACCGCGCACGGCAGCCCGTATAGCAACGCCGCCTTCGTTGCCGGTTCGACGCGAATCGCGGGGTCGACGGCCGCCGCGGCAATCGAGCCCATGCCGAGCAACGCATCCGGCGAGGCGAAATGCCCGGCATGAAATGGCGTTTCCTCACCGTCCGCCACACCGGTCTCACCCGGCCCGGTAATGGTATGGAACGGCAGCCGCCCGTCGCGCACTTCCGCCATCAGCTTCGCGGAAATCCCGGCGTCGAAACGCTCACCCGCCACCACCAGCCCCAGCGCTGCGCAATAGGCAGTCGTCATCGCGCCAACCGTCGGGTCGATCTGGGTCAGCGCCACATTGCCGCTAACCGTCTGCGCCAGCCGCTGCGGATCACGCGCATAGCGCACGGCGAGGGCCAGCGCCCGCTCCGCACCTTCGGTGTTGTCGGTGTAACCGCCTACCCGACCCCACGGCAGCCCCTTGCCGACGCGCAGCCGATACGCTTCGCGCATGGACTGGCTGGTATAGCCGCCCGGCCCATTGTTCGGGGTGCCATCGATCAGTGGGAAGAAGTCCGCGTCCAGCCGCCGGCAAAAATCCATCGCGTCGTAGCTGCCGCATTCGGCCAGCGAACGCAGCGTCAGCTCCAGCAGGAACCCGCTTTGCGAAGACTGCCCGGCTTTCAGGCCGGCGTGGTAGCGACCCGGTTTCGGCGCCGTGTAGTCCGTGACCCACGCGCCATAGTCGGCGTGCAGCCGGTCCAGGTCGTAGTACCAATGCGGGCCAAGCGCCAGCGCATCGCCGATGAATGCGCCCAACAGCGCCCCGCATGCCCGATCTTCCAGCGTCGTTGCCATGTCCAGCCCCGTCCCGCAGCAAGTGAACCGGCATTGTGACGCAAAGCACGGCCACGGCGTGGCCTGGGCAGCTACGCTTGACGCGCGTGATAATCTGCGAAAAGACCTTTTTGAAGAATTTCAAATTCCATGGACATGCCAGACCCTGACGCGACGCAAAGCGCCGCCCGGCCTTTTGCACCTCCGCGCCGCATCTCCCTGCACACGACCGACGCAGCGCAGTTCCGGCACGAGCTGCGCCACTACTTCGAGAGCACGTTCGACTGCTACGAATCGCTGTTCCGCACGCTGGCCTGCGACGCGGCATGGTACGAACCACCGATCACGCTGCGTCATCCGCTGATCTTCTACTACGGTCACACGGCAACGTTCTTCGTCAACAAGCTGTTGCTGACGCGGCTGATCGACACGCGCATCGACCCGCAGCTGGAGTCCATTTTCGCGGTGGGCGTGGACGAGATGAGCTGGGACGACCTCGACGACCGTCACTACGACTGGCCGACCGTCGCCGCCGTGCAAGCCTACCGCGACAAGGTTCGCGCGTTGGTCGTGCGGCTGATCGAACACGCGCCGCTGACGCTGCCGGTGGACTGGGACAACCCATGGTGGACGATCATCATGGGCGTCGAGCACGAACGCATCCATCTGGAAACCTCCTCCGTCCTCATCCGCCAGCAGCGGCTCGACTACGTGCGCCCGCAGCCCGAATGGCCGGCGTGCCGCGATGCCGGCCCGGCGCCAGCCAACGCGCTCGTCGCCGTGCCCGCCGGCCACGTCGAACTCGACAAATCTTTCGATAGCGCACGCTACGGCTGGGACAACGAGTACGAACACCACGCTGCCGACGTGCCGGCGTTCCAGGCCGCGCGGCTGCTGGTTTCCAACGGCGAATTCATGGAATTCGTCACTGCCGGCGGCTACGCCGACGACAGCTGGTGGGACGAGGAAGGCCGCAACTGGAAACACTACGCCAAGGCGACCCACCCGACGTTCTGGGTGCCAGACGGCAACGGCTGGCGGCTGCGCCTGATGACGCAGGAAGTGCCGATGCCGTGGAACTGGCCGGTCGCGGTGAACGACCTGGAAGCACGCGCCTTCTGTGCCTGGAAGGCGGCGCAGAGCGGCATGCCGGTGCGCCTGCCGACAGAGGATGAATGGCAGCGCATCCTCGCCGTCAGCGGCTGGCAGTACAGCGCCGAGCAACCGGCGGACGCCAACCTCTACCTCGAACACTGGGCCTCGTCCTGTCCGGTCGATCGCTTCCAGCACGGCGCGTTCTGCGACGTGGTGGGCAACGCCTGGCAGTGGACGCAGACCCCAACTTATCCCTTTGAAGGTTTCCGCACCCACCCGATCTACGACGACTTCACCACACCGACATTCGACGGCCAGCACGACATCCTCAAAGGTGGCTCGTGGATCGCCTGCGGCAACGAGGCCGAACCGGAGTCGCGCTACGCCTTCCGGCGCCACTTCTTTCAGCACGCTGGCTTCCGCTACATCGTTTCCGACACCACGCCGTCGGCGCCGCCGTCGCGCTACGAAACTGACGGGCTCGTCTCGCAGTACATCGAATTCCATTACGGCCCCGAATACTTTGGCGTGGCGAACTTCCCGCAGGCGCTGGCAGGACTCGCAGCCGCGGCGGTCGGCAACGGGCCGCGCCACACGGCGCTCGACCTCGGCTGCGCCGTGGGTCGCGCCAGCTTTGAACTGGCCCGGCATTTCGACCACGTCATGGGGGTGGACTTCTCCGCCCGCTTCATCGACCAGGGTGTGTTGCTGGCGCGCGGCGACAGCCTGCGCTACACCATCGCCGACGAAGGCGAACTCGTCGAATACCGCGCCGTGAAGCTGGCCGAACTCGGACTCCAGGCGGTTGCGCACAAGGTCGCGTTCTCGCAGGGCGATGCCTGCAACCTCAAGCCACAGTTCACCGGCTACGACTTCATCCTGGCCGCCAACCTCATCGACCGCCTCTACGACCCGGCGAAATTCCTGCACGCCGTGCACGAGCGCCTGAACATTGGCGGCATCCTGATGATCACCTCGCCCTACACCTGGCTGGTCGAGCACACGCCACGCGAGAAGTGGCTCGGCGGTTTCAAGAAGGACGGCGAAAGCTGGTTCACACGCGATGCACTGAAGGCCCTGCTGAGCGCGCACTTCGAGGCCGTGGGCGAGCCGCGGGAAGTACCATTCGTGATCCGCGAAACACGCCACAAATACCAGCACACGCTATCGGAAGTGACGCTCTGGAAGCGCCAGCGCTGAAGCCCATCGGCACGCCGGCCCCTACAAGGCCGGCGCCCGCGTGCTCCAGTCGTGCAGCCGTTCGTAGGCGCGTGCAATGCGCACGATGCGGGCCTCGGCAAACGGGCGGCCGAGGGCCTGGAAGCCGACCGGCAGTCCCCCCGCAGTAAAGCCGCAGGGTACCGCAATGCTGGGTAGCCCAGTCACGTTGCCGGGCGCCTCCAGCCGTGCGTAGGCATTGATAAGCGGCTCCACCGTGCCGTCCGGCCAGGTGATGACATCGAGCTGTGTGCGCAGCGCCGCCGGTGCCGCCACCGCCGGGCCGATCAGCGCATCCAGCCGCGCCGCATCGAACATCTGCTGCCACGCCGCCTTGATCTGCGTGCGTCGCCGCTGCGCCGCGAGATAGGCTGTGGCCGGCAGCATCTCGCCCAGCTCCAACAGTGCCCGCACGTCGGCGCCGTAAAGATCGGCCCGTTCCCGCAGCATCTTCTGGTGGTAGGACGAGGCTTCCGGCATCAGCAGGCCGAATTCCACCGGCACGATCTGCTCGTCGAGGGGAATTTCGACGTCGACGAGTTCCGCACCTGCTCGTTCCAGATCAGCCAGCGCGGCGCGCACCGCACGCTCGACTTCCGCATCCACATGCGCAAAGAAGAAATTGTGCGGCACGCCGATCCGCAAGCCTTGCACGCCGAGCTCGAGTTCCGCCAGGTAGTCCGCTACGGGAACGTCGGCGCTACCGGTATCGCGCGCATCAAAACCGGCGATCGCCTGCAAGCCGATGGCGGCGTCCGCCACCGTGCGTGCCAGCGGGCCGGCGTGGTCGAGCGACCAGCTCAGCGACGTGATTCCGACGCGGCTGACGCGCCCGAACGTCGGCTTCAGCCCGACCAGCCCGCACAGCCCGGCCGGAATGCGGATCGAACCGCCGGTGTCGGTACCCAGCGCCAGGAAGCAGTCGCGCGCAGCGACCGCCGCGGCGGAGCCACCGCTGGAACCGCCCGGCGTACGCTCCGGGTCCCAGGGGTTGCCGGTGGTCGGCGTCGTCACCCCGTAGGCGAATTCGTGCGTGTGGGTCTTGCCGATGATGACGGCGCCCGCCTGTGCCAGCCGCCGCACGCAGGCGGCATCCTGCCCGGCCACGTGGTCGTGGCGGACTTTCGAGCTCGCCGTCGTCGGCAGGCCCGCCATGTCGTAAAGGTCTTTCACCGCCACCGGCACACCGTGCAGCGCACCGCGCCAGTGCCCGGCGGCCAGCTCGCGGTCAGCCTGTTCCGCAGCGGCCAGGGCGCGGCGCTCGGTGGTCCGCACGAAGGCATTGAGCTTAGGTTCCGTGGCCTGAATGCGGGCCAGCGCTGCCTGCGCCAGCTCCACGGACGACAGTTTGCGCGCGCGCAAGGCCTGCGCGACTTCATGCAGGCTCAGATGAAGGGCATCCATCACGGTTTAACCCTCCCACTGCGCGCGATAGCCAATGGCCGGTGGCTCATCGGCCAAGTTTTCCGGGTCCAGCACATCCATCAGGGCAAGAATGTTGCCCAGCTCCGATGCCAGCGCCGCAGCGCGTGCATCCGCCAGCGGCAGGCGGCACAGCCGCGCAACCGCCACCAGATCCGCTGCGGTCAGCGGCTTCTGCTCTTCCATGGTTCTCCTCCACACTCAATGGCGCTTTTCCCGACGGTATACCGCACTCTCGGAACGGTCAACGCACCGCGGGGCACAGCCTGCCACTAGACTGTGGAATCTCAACCATTCGCTGGCCCCGTTCCGATGCCGCAAACCTCCGCAGCCGCCGATGTCGCCGCCACACCGGCCCCTTGGACACTCACCGGCCGCGGCTGGATCCTGCTCATCCGGCTGCCGCCGCAACAACTGGATGACCCGCGCTTCGTTCCAGACCCGCTGCGCGGCCGGCGCCATGGCCGCTACGCGCTGATGATGGCCGTGGACTATGCCCACTCGCCGGTCGGCCCATACCGGGAACTGCTGTACATCCCCGGCCGCTTCGACTTTGCGGACGGTCGGCGTTACTCCATCACGCACATCTACGTTTCGACACAGACGTCCGTTGTGAGCGGCCGGCGCAACTGGGGGATTCCCAAGCAGCGCTGCGACTTCTCCGTCGAGGCTGCGCCAAACGGTGCCACGCACTTTGCCGCACAGCTCGACGACGGCACCGCTTTCGCGCAGCTCGAACTGCGCGCCCACGGTCCGCGGCTGCCGTTTTCCTCCGCGATCGTGCCGGGTATCTTCAAGACCCTGTCCCAGCTCCACGACGGTTACCAGTTCACATATCGCCCTACTGCCCGCGGCCACGTGCGCCTGGCGCGTGTCACCGGCATGGCCTTCGACGGCCGCCATTTCCCCGACTGCGCCGCCGGGCACGTGGCGGCCTGCGTGGAAGTCACGGATTTTCAGATGACGTTCCCGGTATCGACGATAATCCCCACGTCATGACCGAAACCCATGCCCTGATCGTCTACGGAACCTGCCCGGAGCGACACGCCGAAACACTGGCGCGCGTGCTCGTGGACGCGCGCCTGGCGGCGTGTGTGAACATCGTGCCGGGCGTCAAGTCGGTGTTCCGCTGGGCCGGTCGCGTACAGCAGGAAACGGAAAGCCTGCTCGTCATCAAGACCACGCAGGCGCGCTATGCGGAACTCGAAAAGGCCTGGCGCGATCGCCACCCCTACGAACTTCCCGAGCTGATGGCAGTCCCAGTGGCAGCAGGTCTTCCCGATTACCTTTCCTGGCTGGAAACCTCAACGCTATGACTTCCCGGTTGCACGCCTGCCTCGCTGTTGCCGGGCTCTGCCTCTCGCCGCTGGCGCTGGCCGCCGGCTTCAGCTGGGGCGCCACCCCCTCCTCAAACGCACCATTGCTGAAGGCCACCCAGGCCTTCGTGATGCAGAACCCCGAATGGGATGGCAAGCAGGTGGAACTGAAGTGGTCCATCGCCCCCGGCTACTACCTGTACCGCGACCGCATCCATGTGAAGGCACTGGACGGCGGAGCGACCGGCAAGCTCGCCCTGCCCGCGGGACGCGCGCACAACGATCCCGCGTTCGGCAAGGTCGACGTCTACCGCGACCGGCTCACCGCGGAATACACGCCCGCAGCCAGGGCTGCGGAAACTGGCGCCCGGCAGCTCGAGGTCACGTTCCAGGGCTGCGCGGATCGTGGCGTGTGCTATCCGCCACTGACGCGCACGGTGTCATTGCCGGCGCCGTCCGCCACTCGGTAGGCCACCCATGCGCACCACCCTGGCGTTCCTTGCCGGTGTTGCCGTGACGGTCGTGGTGACCGTCGGCGGCGCGTTCGCGTGGCACGAATATGCCGGGCATCGCCCCGGCGCCGCCGCCACCGTATCCAGCGCGCCGCTGTCCGCAGACCTCAGGTTCACGGGCCTTGATGGCCGGACGCACACGTTGGGCGAGTGGCGCGGCAAGCTGCTGCTGATCAACTTCTGGGCGACGTGGTGCGGCCCGTGCCGGGAGGAAATCCCGTTCCTCACCCAGGCACAGCAGCGCTACGGCGCGCACGGGCTGCAAGTCATCGGCCCGGCAGTCGACGACCCCGCCGCCGTCACACGGGAAAAAGCCACGCTCGGCATCGGCTACCCGATCATGGTCGGCACGCCGGAAAGCATGATGAATCTCATGGAAACGCTGGGCAACGAGCGCGGCGGCATTCCGTTTTCCGTCCTCGTCGCGCCGGACGGGCGCGTCCTGCTGCGGCAACTTGGCGAGTTCAAGCCCGCCGAGCTCGAAGCCCTGATAAAGCACAACCTTCCAGGCTGATTGCACGTAATTCACATCGATCTCCCTTCGATCTGTACTTATCGTCGATCATTTGCGCGTGCCTGACGTTTGTCGCAATAATGCGCCAGAATTGCCGCCGGAAATCGATCGTGAGCTCGCTGCTGCTCCTGAATGGGCCGAACTTGAACCTGCTGGGCACCCGCGAGCCGGGCACCTACGGGCGTGTCACGCTGGCCGACATCGAAGCGCGGCTCACCGCGGAAGCCGCTGCGCTCGGCCATACGCTGGCCTGCCTGCAGAGCAACCATGAAGGCGCGCTCATCGACCGCATCCACGCGGCGCGCACGGACGGCACGGCGTTCATCCTGATCAACCCCGGCGCCTTCACGCACACCAGCATCGCGCTGCGCGATGCGCTGCTCGCCGTCGCACTGCCGTTCATCGAGATCCATCTGAGCAACGTCTTCGCGCGCGAAGCGTTCCGCCACCACTCTTTCCTGTCGGATATCGCGGCCGGCCTCATCGCCGGTTTCGGTGCCGACAGCTATTCCCTTGCCCTGCAGGCCACGCACCGCCTGCTGCAACGTGCACCCGCACGCTGAACCCCACCGCATCGAAGGACACGCCATGGACCTGCGCAAAATCAAGACGCTGATCGAGCTCGTCGAGCACTCCGGCATCACCGAAATCGAAGTCCGCGAGGGCGAGGAATCCGTTCGCATCAGCCGCAACACCGGCACCCCGCTCGTTGCCCCCGCGGCACTCCCGGCGCCGCAGTACCTGCCCACCCCGGTTGTGTCCGCCACTCCCGCCGCCAGCCCGGCGCCCGTGCCAGCAGCGGCCGCAGACAGCACCCACTACATCGTGCGCTCGCCGATGGTGGGCACGTTCTACCGCGCGCCATCACCAACGGAAAAACCTTTTGCGGACGTCGGCCAGGCCGTTGCCGTCGGCCAGACGCTGTGCATCGTCGAGGCCATGAAGATGCTCAACCAGATCGACTCCGACAAGGCCGGCACCATCGTCGAGATCTTCGTGGAAAACGGCCAGTCCGTGGAATTCGATCAGCCGCTGTTCGCCCTCGACCCGGCCTGAGGCGGTCATGCTCAACAAAGTCCTCATTGCCAACCGCGGCGAAATCGCGCTGCGCATCCAGCGCTGCTGCCGCGAGCTCGGCATCAAGACCGTGGCGGTCTACTCCACCGCCGACCGCGACTTGAAGCACGTTGCCCTTGCCGATGAAGCGGTGTGCATCGGCCCGCCGCCGGCGAGCCAGAGCTATCTGAACATGGCGGCCATCATTTCCGCTGCCGAGATCACCGACGCCGACGCCATCCACCCCGGCTACGGCTTTCTGTCCGAGAACGCCGACTTTGCCGAAAGCGTCGAGAAGTCCGGCTTCACATTCGTCGGCCCGCGCGGCGAGACGATCCGCCTGATGGGCGAAAAAACCAGCGCCAAGCGCGAGATGATCGCCGCCGGCGTGCCCTGTGTACCAGGCCTGCCGAACACGCTGCCGGTGCAGGACAGCGCGTTCTGCATCAAGGCCGCCGAGGACATCGGCTACCCGGTGCTCATCAAGGCCGCGGCGGGCGGCGGTGGGCGCGGCATGCACGTGGTGCGCAAGCCGGCCGAGCTGATGCGTTCCATCTCGCTGGCCAGCAACGAAGCCCAGGCCGCGTTCGCGGACGGCTCGGTGTTCCTGGAGAAATACCTGGAAACGCCGCGCCACATCGAATTCCAGGTGCTGGCCGACGGCCAGGGCAACGCCATCCATCTCGGTGAGCGCGACTGCTCCATGCAGCGCCGCAACCAGAAAGTCGTGGAAGAAGCGCCGGCCCCCGGCATCACCGAAGAACAGCGCGACCGCATCGGCGCGCTATGCGTGGCAGCCTGCAAGCGCATCGGCTACCGCGGCGCCGGCACCATGGAATTCATCTACGAGAACGGCGAGTTCTACTTCATCGAGATGAACACGCGCATCCAGGTCGAGCACGGCATCACCGAAATGGTCACGAACACCGACCTCATCCACGAACAGCTGCGCATCGCCGCCGGCGAAAAGCTGCGCCTGAAGCAGGAAGACATCGTGCTGCGCGGCCATGCCGTGGAATGCCGCATCAACGCCGAAGACCCCTACCGCATGCTGCCGTCGCCAGGCGTCATCGAAAGCTACCACCAGCCCGGCGGGCCAGGCATCCGCATGGACTCGCACATCTATTCCGGCTACCGCGTGCCGCCGAACTACGACTCCATGATCGGCAAGCTCATCGCCTACGGCCCGGACCGCCAATCCGCAATCGCGCGCATGCGCGTGGCGCTGTCGGAAATGTTCATCACCGGCATCAAGACCAACATTCCGCTGCAGATGCGCATCATGGACGACGAAGTCTTCAACCGCGCCGAGCACCACATCCACTACCTCGGAGGCCGCATCGAACGCTGGGCTGCCGAGGCGCTGAAACGCTGACCGTACCGATGGCCTGGAAGGAACTCGCGGTTACTTCGCGCTACCCGGAATTCGTCGAGGAACTGCTGTCCGCCGCCGGCGCGCAAGCCGTGACGCAGCGCGACGCTGCCGACACACCGGTACTGGAGCCTGCGCCGGGACAAACCCCACTGTGGCCCACCACCTGCACGGTCGGCCTGTTTCCCGCCGACACCGACCTGGCCGACCCCTGCCAGCTGCTGCGCGACAGCCTGCCATCGGACGATCGGCCGCACTTCAGCACGCGCGAGATCCTCGACGCCGACTGGGCACACCTGTGGCAACAAGGCGTGGAAGCCATGTCCTTCGGCGGCCGCCTGTGGGTGCGACCGGCCAGCAAGCCGCTGCCGCCCGCGGCGGGCGACGACGCGGTGGTGGTGGAACTCGATCCTGGCCTCGCGTTCGGCACCGGCACCCACCCCAGCACGGCGCTGTGCCTGCGCTGGCTCGCCACCCAAGACCTCGCCGGCTGCCACCTGCTCGACTACGGTTGCGGTTCCGGAATCCTCGCCATCGCTGCCCTCAAGCTCGGCGCAGCCACAGCCTGCGCCACCGACATCGACCCACAGGCGTTGCTGGCGGCACGCGACAACGCCCGGCGCAACGGCGTGGACGCGCGGCTGCAGGTCTGCGCGCCGGATGCCCTGCCTGCAGATTTTCGCGGCGACGTGATCGTCGCCAACATTCTCGCCAGCCCGCTCGTTGCGCTCGCCCCCCGGCTGGCCGCCCTGGCCCGCCCTGCGGCGCGTCTTGCGCTCGCCGGCCTGCTGCCGGATCAGGAAGCCATGATCCGCGCTGCCTACGCGCCTGAATTCACCCTCGATGCGCCACAGCTCGCGGACGGCTGGCTGCGCATGAGCGGAAGACGGCGCTAGAATCAAGGCACTTGTCGGGGCCGTTTGCCAGCGCGCAGACGCGCGCCTATCCAGCACCCGCGCACCTACCCACGTCCGGAGTGGCCCCGCTATCCCGGAACAGCGAAAGACCGATGTCGGACACTCCACTTCCCGCCTCTGATCCCGAACCCCTGTGCGAATCCGTCGCCCGCTGCATGGCGCATTACTTCGCAGCCCTGGGTGAGCACGCGCCCAACGACGTCTACAGCACAGTCCTGGCCCAGGTTGAACCGCCGTTGCTGCGTGCGGCATTGCAGTACTGCCAGGGCAACCAGTCACGCACTGCGGAAGTACTCGGCATCAACCGCACGACGCTGCGCAAGAAGCTCAACACCTACACCATCGACCCGGCTGGCATCTGACGGGCGCGCTGCGCGCGTAAGCGGGGAGCGGCAAGCGGCCGGAAAAGGAAATGCCGCAGCGGGATTGGGGATTCGTGACTGGAGATTGGGAACGCAGCACAATCCAGCAACTTGCCACCCCGATCTTTTCGCCGCTCACCGCTTACTGCCTGGCATCCATTAAAATCCGATCCTGATGGCGAGCACAGCCGCGCGCCAACCACTTCTCGCTTCCAGAGGAACCGATGACTTCGCACCTCACGCCTGTGCGCCGCGCACTGTTGTCCGTATCCGACAAGACCGGCATCGCCGAATTTGCCGCCGCATTGGCCAAACAGGGTGTAGAACTGGTGTCCACCGGCGGCACCGCCAAGGCACTGCGCAAGGCCGGGCTTGCGGTGCGCGACGTCACCGACATCACCGGCTTTCCGGAAATGATGGACGGGCGCGTCAAGACGCTGCATCCGAAGATCCACGGTGGCCTGCTGGGTCGGCGCGGCGTGGACGATGCCGTCATGGCCGAACACGGCATTCCAGCCATCGACCTCGTGGTGCTGAACCTCTACCCCTTCGAAAACACGGTTGCCCGGCCCGACGTCGCGTTTGACGACGCCATCGAGAACATCGACATCGGTGGCCCGGCGATGATGCGTGCGGCGGCCAAGAACCACGCCTTCGTCGGCGTCGTCACCGACCCGGCGGACTACACCGAAGTGCTGGCCGCCATCCAGGCCGGCGGGCTGGACGACGCGCTCCGCCTGCGGCTGGCCACGAAGGCTTTCGTGCTCAGCGCGCGCTACGACGCCGCCATCGCGGCGTGGCTCAGCGGCCTGGAAGCAGATGGCTCGCACGCCGAATTCCCGCGCACGCTCGGCTTGCAGTTCCAGCGCCGCCAGGCCCTGCGCTATGGCGAGAACCCGCACCAGAAAGCCGCGTTCTACGCCGAGAACGCAGTCCCCCCCGGTTCGATTTCAGGCACACGGCAACTGCACGGCAAGGAACTGTCCTACAACAACATCGCCGACACCGACGCCGCGCTGGAGTGCGTCAAGGGCTTTGTGGAACCCGCCTGCGTGATCGTCAAGCACGCCAACCCCTGCGGCGTGGCGCAAAGCCTACGCGGCCTCAAGCACGCCTACGAGCTGGCATTCGCCACCGACCCGACTTCCGCGTTCGGCGGCATCATCGCGTTCAACCGCGAACTGGACGAGGCCGCGGCACAGGCCATCGTGGAACGTCAGTTCGCGGAAGTCGTCATCGCCCCCACTGTCTCGGCGGCCGCGCTGGCCGTGCTGGCGGCCAAACAGAATCTGCGCGTGCTGGAATGCGGCGCGTTCGACGCCACGGCTGCGGCCGGCTTCGACCTCAAGCGCGTCACCGGCGGGCTGCTGGTGCAGGAGCGCGACGTGCACCAGATCACTGCCGCCGAACTCAAGACCGCGACCCAGCGCACCCCGACCGCCGCCGAAGTACGCGACCTGCTGTTTGCCTGGCACGTCGTGAAATTCGTGAAATCCAACGCCATCGTCTACGTCCGCGACGGACGCACCATCGGCATCGGCGCCGGCCAGATGAGCCGCGTGTTCAGCGCCCGTATCGCGCTGGAAAAAGCCGCAGACGCGAAGCTCGACGTGCGCGGATCGGTGGTGGCATCGGACGCCTTCTTCCCGTTCCGCGATGGCATCGACGCTGCCGCCGCGGCCGGCATCACCGCCGCCATCCAGCCCGGCGGCTCGATCCGCGACGCGGAGACCATCGCCGCCGCGAACGAACACGGCATGGCCATGGTGTTCACCGGGTTCCGCCATTTCCGGCACTGAAGCCTCGTCATGAACACCGAAGTCCCCCTCGTCATCCAGCTCATCCAGTCGCTGTCGCGGGACATTGCGAACGACTCGCTTGCACTGCCATCGCTCCCCGACCTCGCCACGCACCTGCAGGAATTGCGTGCGACAGACGACTTGGCCCCCCGCCGGCTCGCCGACGCCATTCTTGGCGATATCGCCACCTCGGCCCGGCTCGTGCAGATCGCCAACAGCGCCGCGAACCGGCGCGGCCAGACTGTCGAGTCCGTCGGCCAGGCAGTGGCACGCCTTGGCACGGAAGCGAGCCTGAACATCGCGCTGAGCTTCGCCCTGGAACAAATGTTCAGTGCACGCTCGCCGGCCATCGACCTGTATCTACACCAGACCTGGCGCCACGGGCGGGAAACCGCCGCAGCGGCGCGCGTGCTGGCCGAGCAGAACACGCTGCTGAACCCGGAGCTCGCGATGCTGGCCGGCCTGCTGCACGGCATCGGCAAGCTGCCACTGCTGCGTATCGTCGACGACCGGCCGGAGATCGCGCAGGACCGCGACGCACTGGACCGGCTCCTTTCCAGCCTGCACCCGGCGGCAGGCTGCCGCGTCCTGCGTGCATGGCAACTCCCGGCGGCGATCGTCGACGTGCCGGCAGACTGCCTGGATTTCGCGCGCAGCCACCCGGGGCCGGCGGACTACGCGGATGTCGTGGCCGTGGCGCTGGTACTCGGCGAGGGACTTAAGGCGCTGGCGGACAACCTCGACCGCACGGCCATCCCGGCATTCGCAAAGCTCGACATCGACCCCAGGGCCGATGCCAGCAGCGTGCTGGACGCCGAAGCCCTGCGCAACTCCCGGGAGCTCGTCGGTGCCGTTTAACCACCGACTAAGCGCCTTGAGGAACCCTGAATAACCGTAGCGGGCGAAGACCGGGCGCGCGGGGATGGGTGAGGTGGGGTCATCACAAGATGCCGATGGCATCTGTGCACCGAACACCTGTGCTTCACGCGCTGACCGGTCGGGACTGCAGCGTACGTGGGGATATACGAGGATTCCGGGCACCGTCCTCGCACGAGATGTCGAACACAGTGCGTTATTCAGAGTTTCCCTACGCGTTCACGTAGCGCGCGCGCCCTGCTCCCCAACCGGCCAGTGCTGCGGACAAAGTGAGCGCAACAAACACCCCGCCCGCGGCTGCGATACCCCCCGTCCAATCCAGCAGCAGGCCGACACACAGCGGCCCCATGGCCGCGATCACGTAGCCGACGGTCTGCGCCATGCTCGACAGCCGCGCGGCCACCGCCGTGTCACGCGAGCGCAGCACAATGACCGTCAGGGCCGTGGTGAAGACGGCGCCACTGCCGATACCCTGCACGGCGGCCCACCACCAGGCGGTGGACAACGGCGCGAACAGGAAGCCGAGCAGCGGCACACCCGACAGCAGGCTCAGCGCCACGTTCAGGCGCCGTTGATCGCGCAGCTGCCGGACCAGCAGCGGCGCGAGCAGGCTGCCCACGACCACCAGCATCATGTTCACCGACATCACGCCACCGGCCAGGACAGCCTCCATGCCCCGGTGCCGCAGGATGGGCGCAATCCAGCCGGCGGCACAGTACGCCAGCCCGGACTGGGAACCCATCAGGATCGTCACCTGCCACGCCAGCGGGTCGCGCCATAGCCTAGGCCCGCCTGTGGTTTGGCGTGGCGCCGGTGCGGGCGCGGCATGGTGACGCACTCGCGCCCCCCACACGCCGGCCACCAGCAACGCCGGAATCGCCCACAACGCCAGCGCTGCCGTCCAATGCCCCGTGACGACGTAGGCAAGCGGCACGGTGGCTGCAGCCGCGATGGCCGCCCCAACATTCATCATCATCGAGTACAGCGACGTAACGAGCGGCACGTGCCCGCCAAAATCGCGCTTCACCAGCGCCGGCAGCAGCACGTTTGCCACGGCGATGGCAGCTCCGGCCAATGCCGTGCCGAAGAACAGACCGGGCACGCCGAAGGCCCCGCGCAGGCCGGTGCCCAGGGCCAGCAGCACGAGCAACCCCACGACCGTGCGCTCCACGCCGAAGCGCCGCGCCAGCAGCGGCGCCAGCGGCGCGAACAGGCCCATGCACAGTACCGGCAGCGTCGTGACGTAGCCCTGGGCAGCAGGTGACAGACCCAGCGCGGCGCCGATGTCGGGCAACAGCACGGCAAGGCTCGGGTAGATCAGCCGCAGGTTCATGGCCAGCAGCAGTAGGGCGGCCAGTGTCAGCCACACACCCGTGCGCGACCCGCGGGCCTCGGCGGTCACGGACGCCGCCCATAATGGCGCGCGATGAACGTGCAGACCATTAGCTGGAGTGGATGGAAGATCATCAGTGGCAACACCAGCGGGCCGAGCGCTGCGGACGAAAACAACACCTGCGCGATGGGAATCCCGCTGGCCAGGCTTTTCTTCGAACCACAGAACACCATCACCACCTCATCTTCCCGCGCAAACCCCAGCCCGCGCGCGACAAGACGGTTGAACGCCAGTGCCACCGCCAGGAATAGGACACACACGCCGAACAGCACCGCCAGCACGCCGGCCGAAGTGTGCTGCCACAGGCCGGCGCGCACGGAAGCGCTGAACGCGGCATAGACGATCAGCATCAACATACCTTTGTCCAGCACCCCCACCAGCGCCGTGTAGCGCCGTACCGGCGCGGCCACCCAGCGCTGCGCAAACTGCCCCAGCACGAACGGCACCAGCAGCAGCGACACGATGCTCCCCGCCACCGACCACGACAGCCCGCCGTGCACGGAACCCAGCAACAGCGCCGCGAGTACCGGCGTCGCGAACACACCGAGCAGGTTTGACAGCGACGCCGCGCACACCGCTGCCGGCACGTTGCCGCGCGCCATCGACGTCAGCACGATCGACGATTGAACGGTGGATGGCACGAGGCACAGGTACAACACGCCGGCGTAGAGCGCGGGGGTCGTCCAGGGCTCCAGCAGCGGCCGCAGCAGCAGCCCGAGCAACGGGAACAGCAGCCAGGTACTGGCCAGGACGCACAGCTGCAGGCGCCAGTGCGTCACGCCGGCGATGACGGACTCCCGCGACAGCTTTGCGCCGTGCAGGAAAAACAGCCCGGCGATCGCCACGTTCACGAGGCTGTGAACCACCACAGCCGCCGCACCCCGCGCAGGCAGGACGCTGGCGACGGCAATGGTCGCCAGCAGCAACAGGACGAAGCGGTCGGGCAGCAGGTTCTTGAGCACGGCGCGCGCACTGTGCGGCGCCACGCTGTTCGACGCAACCGCTGCCAAGGATTCTGGGGCCGGCTAGCCGCCGGCTGATCAACACCATCTTTTCCCTGCCACCTGCCGCGCAACGCATCCAGGAATGGCCGGGCGACTTGGACCGGCACCGCCGGACAGGCACACTGGGCCCGGAACAATCGGGGGAAGGATTATGAAGAATACACGCAAAGGCGATTCCACCGGAGCGGTTGACCATCGGCGGCGTGAACTCCTTGCAGCCGCTGCCGCTGCGGCAGCCACGTTCGCACTGCCCGGCTGTGGCGGAAACGGCACGCTCACCGCAACCGGCGGCGCCCTGCCCGGCGACGCACAACCGGCCAGCTCGGGCCTGCCGGCACCGGAGGTGTCCGGCATCGACCACGTCGTCGTGGTAATGATGGAGAATCGCTCCTTCGACCACTACCTCGGCTGGGTGCCGGGCGCGGAAGGGCGACAAGCGGGCACCACGTTGACCGGGTCAGACGGCAAGAGCTACACGTCCTTCGACCTCGCGCCGCAGTTCCAGAACTGCAACCTGGCGGACCCGGACCACAGCTACACCGGCGGGCGCATCCAGATCAACGGTGGTGCGATGAACGGCTTTCTGCTGACGCAGCCGCCCGGCGATGCCTTCCCGATCGGCTACTACACAGCGGACAGCCTGCCGTTCTTCAAGGGCTGCGCGGCACACTGGACGATCTGCGACCACTACCACAGCGGCATCCTGTCCTCCACGACGCCGAACCGCATCTACATGCACGCCGGCCAGACCGACCGCCTGTCCAACACCACCGACCTGTCCACCCTGCCCACGGTGTGGGACCGCATGCTGGAAAAGGGGCGTTCCGTTGCCTACTACTACGTGGATGACGCCTACGTCGCGTTCTGGGGCGACAAATATAAGCCCTTTTCACACAAGTATTCGATGGCGACGTTCGCGGCGGACATCGCCACGCAGCCACTGCCGGAGCTGATGTACATCGACAACGTCAGCGCCACATTCAACGAGCTGCTTGGCGTGTCGCGCGACGACCACCCCTACGCCGACGTGCGCGACGGGCAGGCTTTCCTCAACGAGATCTATAACAACCTGCGCGCCAGCCCGGACTGGGAACGCACGCTGCTCATCATCAATTACGACGAAGGCGGCGGCTTCTACGACCACGTCATGCCACCGCTGGCGCCGGTTTCCGCCGCCGAGCAGGCGCTGGGCAACGACGGCCGCCTCGGCGGGCGCGTGCCGTGCGTGCTGATTGGTCCACGCGCGCGGCGCGGGTATGTGGCGCACACGCAGTTCGACCCGAACTCCATCCTCAACTTTCTAGCCTGGCGCTTCGGCTTTAAGCCGCTCGGCGTACGGGTGGATTCCGCCAACCTCGCGCTGGCACTCGACTTCGACAACCCCCCGGATGCCAGCACGCCCGCCTTCGACGTGAGCACCGGGCCGTTCGGCGGCATCTGCCTGCCGACCGGGATCATCGGTGGCGCCGACAATCCATTGTTCCGCATCCCCCTGCCGCCATTGCCGCTGCCCCTGAACGTGCCGCTGCCGATCAAGAACCTGCTGCCGCCGATTCCGGGGCTGGACGTCCCCAGCGGCAGCAGTTTCCCGGTATTCGCGACTGCGCAACGGCGTACCGACCACGAGCAGGAACTGTCTGCCCTGCACAACCTCGGGCAGCAATTCGGTTTCTGACCTTGGAAGCCCTGAATAACCTGCTGCGCTCGACATCTCGCACGAGGGCGGTGCTCGGAATCCTCATGCATCCCCACGTACACTGCAGTCCCTCCGCTTTGTCCTCGCGCGACCTGTCGTCGCTCGCGACGATTACGCAAAGCTTCCCTCCCATTCGAGCCCTGACCCATGCCTACCTTTATCCAGTTGAACACGTCCCTGCTCGCCAGCACCCTGCGCGGCTGGCGCGGCACCGTGAACCGCCACGCGGCGCGCACGCTACCGGAAAAACCACTGGAACTCTACGAATTCGAGGCCTGTCCATTCTGCCGGCTGGTACGCGAGGCGCTGACCGAACTCGACCTCGACGCCATGATCTACCCCTGCCCGAAAGGTGGGACGCGCTTTCGCCCGCGCGTGAAGGAGATCGGCGGGCGCATGCAGGTACCGTTTCTCGTCGACCCGAACACCGGGCGCACGCTGTACGAGTCCGACAGCATCATCCGCTACCTGAACACCACTTACGGCGGCTCGGTTCCGGAATCCCGCGGGCTGCGGCGCAAGCTGGCGCTGGCCGGCGGCATGGCAGCTGCGGCAGCGCGTGGCGGGCGCGGCCATTCCGTGCGGCCGTCGAAAGCGCCGGCCGAACCGCTGGAGCTCTACAGTTTCGAGTCCAGCCCCTATTCGCGGCTGGCGCGGGAAGCCCTGTGCGAGCTGGAGCTGCCGTACCTGCTGCACAACGGCGGCAAGGCTCGCCTCACCGACATGGGCCCCGCCTTCGTGCGCGACCGCCTGTTCCATGCCCAGCCGGACACCAGCCGCAACCGCGCCGCGCTGCAACAGCGTACCGGCCACGTCCAGTTTCCCTACCTGATCGATCCGAATACCCGGACGGAAATGTTCGAGTCCAGCGCCATCGTCCGCTATCTGGATCACGAATACGGGAAATAGCGCCGCCGCCCGCGGGCCACCTGTCCCAATACGAAACAGTTCTCTCGGCAGCTTCCCCGCCGCGCTAACATTGGGTTCGCTGCCGGCAACAACCCGCGCGGCGAATAAAAACGCCGCAACAAGGCAACTTCATTCATCGCCCTTTCGAGGAGGAGCAGCATCATGAGCAGTGACAGCACGCAGCCCAGCGAAGCCGTGATCGGTGTGCACTGGAAGGAAGAGGACTACTTCACGCCGCCGGCGAGTTTCGTCAAGCAGGCGTACTGGAACGATCCGAGCGTCTTCGAACGCTTTTCCGAAAGGAACTTCCCGCAGTGCTTCGATGAATACGCCGACCTGCTGACGTGGTCGAAGCGCTGGGACAAGACCCTTGACAGCAGCAACCCGCCGTTCTTCAAGTGGTTCGTCGGTGGCCAGCTCAACGCCAGCTACAACTGCGTGGACCGGCACCTGAAGGAGCACCGCAACAAGGTAGCGTACTACTTCGTGCCGGAGGAACCGGACGAGCCCACCGTTACCTTGTCCTACCAGCAGCTCTACCGCCGCGTGAATGAAGTCGCCGCCATGCTGCGCGATTTCTGCGGCTTGAAGCGCGGCGACCGCGTCACGCTGCACCTGCCGATGACCCTCGACCTGCCGATCACGATGCTGGCCTGCGCACGCCTTGGCGTCATCCATTCGCAAGTGTT
The DNA here is from genome assembly GCA_004298465.1 of Nevskiaceae bacterium. Taxonomy (GTDB): domain Bacteria; phylum Pseudomonadota; class Gammaproteobacteria; order Nevskiales; family Nevskiaceae; genus SCRT01. The sequence goes on from SCRT01000005.1 coordinate 195,877, forward strand.
CTCCGGCTTCTCCGGCAAGGCGGCGGGCGACCGCGTCACCGACTCCCAGAGCCGCATCCTCATCACGGCCGACGGCTACCACCGTGGCGGTCATTTGATCGACCACAAGGAAAAGGCCGACATCGCGGTGGCGGAAGCGGCGAAGCAGGGACAGAAAGTCGACAAGGTCATCGTCTGGCGCCGCCACGCCGGGCAGTACGCCAGCCAGCACCCGATGGTGAAGGGGCGCGACTTCTTCGCCGATGAAGTGTTGAAGGACTATGCCGGACAGGAAGTGGAACCTGTCATGGTGGACTCCACCGACACGCTGTTCCTCATGTACACCTCCGGCACCACAGGCAAACCGAAGGGCGCCCAGCACTCCGTGGGCGGCTATCTGGCCTACGTCGCCGGCACCACGAAGTACATCCAGGACCTGCACCCCACGGACGTGTATTGGTGCATGGCCGACATCGGCTGGATCACCGGCCATTCCTACATCGTCTACGGGCCGCTGGCGCTGTGCGCCACCTCCGTGCTGTACGAGGGCACGCCGACCTACCCGGACGCCTCCCGGCCATGGCGCATCGCCGAGGAATACGGCGTCAACATCTTCCACACCTCGCCCACCGCCGTGCGGGCGCTGCGCCGCGTGGACGACAAGCTGCCGCTCAAGTTCAAGCACCACTTCAAGCACATGACCACGGTCGGTGAACCGATCGAACCGGAATCCTGGCGCTGGTATCACGACGTGATCGGCAAGGGCGAGGCCGTGATCGTCGACACCTGGTGGCAGACGGAAAACGGCGGCTTCATGTGCTCCACCGTTCCGGGCCTGCACAAGATGAAGCCGGGTTCCGCCGGCCCCGGCCTGCCGGGCATCTTCCCGGCCATCCTCGACGACCACAACGAAGAGCTGAAGCCGGGCAGCGGCGTGGCCGGCAACCTGTGCATCCGCAACCCATGGCCGGGCCGCATGCTCACCGTGTGGGGCAACGACAAGCGCTTCGTGGACACCTACTACGCGCCGATTTGCCGCGACCTTAAGTCCAAGGACTGGCGCGACTGGCCGTATTTGGCCGGCGACGGTGCCATGATCGCAGCCGACGGCTACCTGCGCGTGCTGGGCCGCATCGACGACGTCATCAACGTTGCCGGCCACCGCCTCGGCACGAAGGAAATCGAATCCGCCTGCATGACGGTGCCGGAAGTCGCGGAAGCCGCCGTGGTCTCCGTGCCTGACAAGATCAAGGGCGTGCTGCCCGAGGTGTACTGCTCGCTGCGTCCAGGCGTCGCCGCAGACGAAGCGATGGCGAAGCGCATCTCCAACGCCGTCGTCGAGGACATCGGTGCCATCGCCCGCCCGCGCCGCGTGTGGATGGTGCCGGACATGCCCAAGACGCGCTCCGGCAAGATCATGCGCCGCGTGCTCGCCGCCATCTCGGCCGGCAAGGATCCCGGCGACGTCACCACCCTGGCGAACGGCGAAGTCGTCGAACACATTCGCCAGCAGGTACAGGGCAAGTAGTAAACCCGCCAGCGCGTCTGTGCGGCCCCTGGCCGCGGCCGGCACCACCGGCCGCGGCTTTTTCATGCTCGCCACAGCGCCTGCCAGCCATTGGGAAGCTCTGAATAACCGTCGCAAGCGAAGACAGATCGCGCGAGGACGGTGCTCGGAATCCTCATGCACCCCCACGTACACTGCGGTTCCTGCGCTCCATCCTCGCGCGATCTGTCGAGCGCAGCAGCTTATTCAGAGCTTCCCTTGGATTTCCCCACCCTCGGCCTTATGTTGTCAGGGTCTACGGCGCATTTCGCACCGCATGGTTACGGAGAATGACCATGGCTGGTATCTCACATGAACTCCACATCAAGCGCGCCTACGAGGCAGCAGCACCCAACGACGGCCTGCGTGTCTACATCGACCGCCTGTGGCCCCGCGGCCTGACCAAGGAAGCGGCGCACATCGACGAATGGATCAAGACGCTGGCGCCCAGCACCGAACTGCGCAAATGGTTCGGACACGACCCGGAAAAGTTCGCCGAATTCAAGACCCGTTACACCCACGAACTCGACGCCCGCGCAGAAGACGTGGCGCACCTCGTCGAACTGTGTCGCACGCAGGCCGTCACGTTGCTGTTCTCCGCCCGCGACGTGGTCCACAACAACGCCGTGGTCTTGCAGGGTTACCTGAAAAAGCGCCTGGGCAACGCTGAATGACCCCTGCGAACCCCCACGCGCGCGGACACAGCACCATACTTGCGTAGTCCGCCGCCACGGTCGTTCTTGCTGTACATCGCTGCCCAACTGGCAACCCCGCCCTGCGCCTCCCTCTGAAAGGGCAATTCACACTGCCATTGCCGGTCCAGATGTGGTAGCTGGACGGCTATTCCCGGTAGTAAACCAGCTGGTTCGTTACAACCAACAGCTCGTTGTCCTTGCTCCACAGCTGGGCGGTCTGGTCGAAGTACAGGTCGTGGAATCTCTGTGCGCGAGCAGTGGCGAGCAGCGCATCCGTCCCCTGGCGGCTCAGCGCTTCGGCATCGGCATGGAAGTAGACGGTCATGGAGACCGTGCCACTGGGGATCATGCGCTGGCGTCGCACCATGACGCGCGGGAAGAACACGTCACTCAGCGCTGCCAGCGACAGGAAATCCAGCGGGCGTGGTACCGCGTCGCGCACCCACAGGGTCGACGCGGAATCTTCACGCTCCACACCATCAACCGTCATGTTGCCACGCACCACGCGCAGTTCGTAGTTGGAAACCCACCTCGCCCACGCTGGCAGCCCGTCACCGGTTAGCGGTATGACCGAGGCCACGGCAGGTGCCTGCGGCGGCAGCACTTCGGTAGACCGCCAGGTCTCGCGACGCGTGGCCAGCAATGCGGTAGCGGTGATCGCCACGTTGCCGTCCTGCTCCAGCTCCAGCAGCCAGTGCTGGTTGCTGCGGTTCGTGCGCACGGCGCGGGCAGTGATGACGAAGGCCGCGTCCTTGATCGGCGCGGCAAAGTTCACCGTCAACGCAACCGGATCACCCTGGCGGCTCGGATGCCCAAGCACCGCATTCAGCATCACGGCTGCGATTACGCCGCCAAACGGCCCGACCATATTGCCGTAAGCCGGCGAGATATGGCCGTTGAAACGATCGCCGCCGAGCGGGGCAAGCCGTACGGCCTCGTCAAAGGGATGCATCGTCATATCCGTCATAATTTGTGTCGCCATTGAAAGAAAACGGGTCGCTGCAGCCTTCACCACGGCTCCACAGCCGGGCGCAAGTCCAGCTCGAAACTCCACGTGTCGCGCGGCTGGATGTGAAGCGCCCAGTAATTTTCCGCGACATGTTCAGGCGCGATGAGCCGCCCCTGCTTTTCACACTGTGCGTAGTAGGCAGGAAACACGGTTTTTACCGCAACCGTGTCGATAAGCCCGTCGATCACCACGTGCGCAACGTGAATACCGCGTGGCCCCAGCTCGCGCGCCATGCTCTGCGCCAGCGCACGCAACCCGTGCTTGGCGCCAGCAAACGCTGCGAACCGCGCAGCTCCGCGCAGGCTCGCCGTCGCGCCAGTGAAGAGGATCGTGCCATGCCCGCGCGCCACCATGCGCCCTGCCACTTCCCGCCCGGCCAGAAAACCGGCAAGGCAGCCCAGCTCCCACAGCTTGCGGTAGCCGTCCGCTGTTTCGTCAAGGATCGACTGCGGGCGATTGACGCCAACGTTGAACACCAGCACTTCGATGCCGCCGTGCTCACGCTCCACCTGCTCGACGAGTGTCGCGACTTCGGCTTCCACCGTCGCATCCGTTGCATAGGCGAACGCCCGGCCTCCTTCGGCGGTGATCTGCGCCACGAGCGGTTGCAGTTTCTCCGCATCACGCCGAACCACGCAGACCGTGTACCCGCCGCGCGCGAAGCGTCGGGCAATGGCGGCGCCGTTGCCATCTCCCGCCCCGATCACCAGCGCCACACCGCTTGCCGGAAGTCCTTCATTCACTGCCATCTTTTCCTTCTATCGACGTGAAGTTCAACAGGACTGTACATAAACGGGCGATTCGGGACTGAAAGGCAGCAGAAGGCTCGCCCCCCACCTGCATTTTTCTGCTCACACTTCGCGGCGCATCACTCGCCGCTTCAGCGAGTTTCAAAACCCGGCGTGTGGTGGATCATGCGAACACGCGTTGTCCCGCAGGGTCACAGTACACATCCGGCTGAACCACCCGCAGGAAAGTGTGCAGTTCGCGCATGAATCGACGCGGCGCATCAAAGGGCACGACGTGGCCTGCGCGGGGAACGCAAACCACGTGCACATTGGGCGCATAGGCGGCAATTTGCGCCTGCCCCGCCGGGGCATACAGGCGCGACTCGGCGCCGGTCACGACGGTGATGGGAATCGGGCACTGTCGCAAGCCTGCGCGCCAGTCGTGTTCGCCGTTCACGAACGCGGCAATAGTCGCCACATAGACCGGCCAGTTGCTGGTCCGCATCACCCATCGCATGACCCACTCGTGGCGCGCCGGTACGCTCAGCGCGCACCAGGCAGGCCAATGGAAAGCTTGTGCCACGAAGGTGCCGAGCCCATGGAAAAGCTCCCTCCGTAGGGTGCGCGGAATGTGCCCGAAGGGCATGTTCTGATAAGGCGTGATGCGGTCGATGAAGGCCTGCCAAAACGCGATGAATTCGGCCTGCCGGTCGCCCAGCAGCCCGTCGTGCCAATCGTCGTGGTTGCGGATGCACGGTGCCTGGTCTACGTTCATGTAGGCCCTGATCCGTGCAGTTCCGTAAGTCTGCAGGTAGTGCATCGCCGTACATGCGCCCATGCTCAGGCCGACGAGATGAACGCGCTCCAGCGCCAGCCCTTCCAGCAAATCCGCCACATCATCCGCATGCTGCTCAATCGCATCACAGCGGCGCAGCGGAAGCACGTGTGACGCCCCCCAGCCGCGCAGGTCGGGAATAATGAAGCGGTGGCTTTTCAGATGCGGCGCAACAAAGGGCAGCCACATTCCGCCATTCATCGCAAAACCGTGCAGCACCACACACGGCCGACCTCGACCGACGTCCAGATAGTGCAGCGCTGCACCATCCCGCATCCCCACATAAGGCATATCGCTTCACTCCCTTGCCGGCGCTTGCGCGCCGTTTCCCGATAGCGTTGACTCTACCCTGTGCCGCGCATCTGGCCTGTTGCGCTACGATGCACCGGCTGGATGTGACAGGCTGTACATTCACGCTGCCGCCTTATTCCGGTATGCCAGAAGTCCACCCTCAATGCCACCCCCGTGGCGGACGACTGGCTGGTTTCTCACCCGCTAACGGCATCTCGAAAACTAACTCAGGAGAATCGGTCTTGAATCTGCGCACCACCCCCCGCACGCCTTCGGCCTACGACTACCAGCTCACGATCAAGCAATTGCTGCGTTCGTCCCTGGCACAACACGCGGATCAGGAAATTGTGTACCGGGGCACGCAGCGCTTCACATACCGGGGTAAATGTACCCGGCGTGCAAAAACTGCACTTTCAGAACTCGGGCACCCCACCCCTATCGCCCCGGCAGCAGCCTCGTCGCTGTTGTTGGCTGATTAGTCGTCGCCGGTGGTCAGGTCACCAGGGCATTCACCCGACGCCGACCATCCGCGCCTACCAGAGACGAGTTTCGTTTGTGACAAAGTGCAGTTTTTACACGGTGGGCTTTCGGGATGTCTCTGTCCCCGGCCAGACCGATGCATTGCGCAAAAGCCCAATTGCCATTATTGGTCAAAGGGTTGTGTGCCGCGTAGCGACGCACCCGTCCCTACAAAAGTGCGCTTTTTACACCTCGGGACACGAGGTCAATTCCATACGCTTTGGTATGGATGGGCCTGGTACTCAGACTGGAAGCCCGTGCTTCACGCGGCCCAGTTCGCTCATCGGGGGGTCATCTGACCGATCGCCCAATTCACCACGCTAGAGACACCTTACAAAACAATGAGTTATATCGCCTTATCGTGATATATCCAACAAAATCAAAGAGTTATTGTATTGCGCAAAAGCACAGTTTGGCGTGGCCAGGAAACGCAAACCCCTGGTTTTTGACCCAAAACACCACGCTAAAATTAATCCCGGCTGGCATCAGGCTCGGCTAGATCAAGCTGGCGCTGAGCTTTCCGCGGCTTCTTGAGTTCCGCGTGCGCGCCGGCCAACTGTTCGGCCAATACTTCACACCGTCCCCTTAGTGCAGCACCCTCTGAAAGCGCTTGCTGATGGTCGTGCCTCGCCCTTTCGAGTGCGATGCGCACTTGATCACGCTCATGAATCACCACATCGACCTGACGCCGAGTCTCGGCCAGTTCCCGCGCGTGGGCCTCCTTGGACGACGCCAATGCCGCCACGGCGATCACCTTCGCCTGCTGTTCGCATGCGAACGCTTCCCGTGCCGTCGTCAGCTCTTTACGCAGCTCGACGGCATCGGCCGCGGCTCGCGCCAAGCTCGATTCCAGTTCAGAAACGCGCTTGGCGGCTGCGACCGCCTCCCTTTCCCGCTCTGTCAACAGACGCTTCTGCTGGGAACGGAGATCCTCGATTTGGCCTAGCAAATGCCGCTCATTGCCGTCCGCGCGCTCGCGCAGCTGCGTGACTTCCTCAGCGTGTTTCTTGGTTTGTCTTTCCCGCTCATCGATCGCCGCCTGCGCACGCGCCTCGCCGGCACTGGTGTCCCGCTGGCTGCGAGAAAGCTCGCCCTGGACGAAGCTCAACTGCTGTTCCAAAGCGCCAGCCCGCTCTCGTGACGTCGCCAAATCGGTGGACATCACCGTCACCTGGTCGCGCAGTTGCGTGCGCTCTGCTTCGAACAGCGATCGGTCTGACGCTAGGCGCTCGCGCTCCTGGTCAACCGCCGCCTGCCGTTCCTGCTCACGCTTGTCAGCGTCTTCTTCGGCCGCGTCCCGCACCTTTTTGTAGAGCTCTGCAGCAGCAATCGCGATGGGCGCCGGAAGGTTCAGGCGGCTCGGCAAGGCCTTGTAGTAGTCCTTGAGCAACGCGTTCACGGTGCCCGGCGAACCGGTGCCGAGCCGCGTGCGGACGCCTTCGACGGTCGGCCGTTCTCCTTTCGCGAGCAGTTCGTCCGATGCCCGCGTGACGTCCTCGATGGTGACCCCTGTGCGCATTTTTTTACCTCCTTTCGGGTGAGCGTATTCCAAAATCGGCGGTTTCGGCTTATACCTACGACAAGAGATAATTATCGAAGGTGGCATCCTTAATTCGTTATATATATTACAGAATACATAATATAAAAATGAGCAGCCCAGGCTTCGAAGTGATTCATCGGGAGGCCCCTGGCCCCCTGGCAACGGCGACAGCGCCCCTCTCGTCACCGGATCTGGCGCGCCGGACCCAGGCCGCCGCCGACGCCATCCTGCGGGCGGCCACGCCCGCGGCGACCGTGACCTCCTATCAGAGTGCCTTGCGGTATCTCTGTGCCTGGGCCGAATTGCGTTTCGGCACCGCCCTGTCCCTGCCCGTGAGCGTGGCCTGGGTGCAGCAGTTCGTCATCGATCACTTCGGCGAGCCCGAGCGCGTTGCCGAAGGCTCGGGTCGCTCGACCATCACCGTGAACTGGACCATGCCGCAGGCGGTGGACGAGACGCTGGTGCAAGGCGGATTCAAGGCCCGCCCTGGGCGTCTGAAGATGGCGACGATCGATCACCGCCTCGCGGTCTTGTCGTGGGCCCACCGCGAGCACGGCGATGCGAGCCCTACCCAGGATCCGGCGATCCGACGATTGCTATCGAGCTGCCGCAAGCTCGCACGCGAGATGGGCGAAGCACCGAAGACCAAGACCGCTGCGATCCAGGAACAACTCGATGCCATGCTCGCCACCTGCGACGACTCGCTCGAGGGGCTGCGCGATCGGGCCTTACTGCTGTTTGGCTGGACCAGTGGCGGCCGGCGCCGCTCCGAGATCGCGCTGGCGCACGTCGAGGACGTCGAATGGCTCGACGACGCCCACGGGCTGTTTCGCATGCGCCAGTCCAAATCCGGCGACGACGCGCCCAAGCCCATCAAGGGAGAAGCGGCAACCGCGCTCCGGACTTGGCTCAAGGCCGCAAACATTACGGAAGGACCGATCTTCCGGCGCGTGTGGGGCCCCACGGTCGGCAAAGCCCTGTCGCCGCATGCGGTCAGCGCCATCGTGCAGCGGCGGGCGTCGGCGGCCGGACTCAAGGGCGACTTCGCCGGTCACAGCTTGCGACGCGGATTCGTGACCGAAGCCGGACTGAGCCATGTTCCCATCGCGCAGACGATGGAGATGACCGGGCACCGGCAAGTGAAGACCGTGCTGCGCTACCACCAGGTGGGTGAGATCGTCCGCAGCGAGGGCTCCGATTTGTTGGAACGCAGCCGCAAACGTCGTCAGGAGTGAGACCGAGATCAACCAATTCCGCTGACTTCGTATTCGCAGCCCCGACCGAGCCACTAGACTCGTTGCTGGCGCAACTGACGATGATGGGAGACTGATGAAGAAGCCGGTGTTTGTAAGTTTTGACTTCGATCATGATCGCGTGCTCAAGGATTTCATCCTCGGTCAGGCCAAGCTGCAAGACTCGCCGTTCCAGGTCGTGGACCACTCCCTGAAGGAAGAAGCCCCGGAGCGCGACTGGGAACGAAAAGCGAAGGCGGGAATTCTGCGTGCAGAGATCGTGATCGTGATGGTGGGGCTCTACACCCATAAGGCTCATGGCGTGCTGAAGGAAGTGGCCATGGCGCGAGAGGCAGGGATCAAGATCGTGCAGATCATCGGGTACAAGGACGGCAACTACATGCCGGTTCCCGACGCCGGGCGGCTGTACGCATGGAACTGGGACAATCTCAAGCGCCTGCTCGCCTGACGCCGGATCACTCCGATGGCCATGCCCGAAGCACCCTTCAGCGCCTCCATTGAAGCCTTCATTACCTCGTTCGCTCACGAGATCGCGGACGGCTCGGCAGCCATTTTCGCGGGCGCTGGCCTGTCGGTGGACAGTGGCTACGTCAACTGGTCCGAGTTGATGCGGGACATCGCGGCGGAACTGGAGCTGGATGTCGACCGCGAAACGAACCTGGTGGCGCTGGCTCAATACCACCTGAACGAGCGGCGCAACCGCACGCGCATCAACCAAAAGATCATCGACGAGTTCAGCGCGGGGCATGCGCACAACGAAAACCACGAAATCCTGGCCCGGCTGCCCATCTCGACCTACTGGACGACCAACTACGACACGCTGATCGAAACCGCGCTGGAGGCGCAAGGCAAGATCGTTGACGTTAAGCACAGCGTCAAACAACTCAAAAACAACAAGCGCGGCCGACACGCGCTGGTCTACAAGATGCACGGCGATGCCAGCGACCCGGATAACGCAGTCCTCACAAAGGACGACTACGAGGGCTACTTTCGAGATCGCGAACCTTTCGTCACTGCGCTGACCGGCGACCTGGTCTCAAAGACCCTGCTGTTCATCGGATTCAGCTTCACCGATCCGAACATCGACTACGTGATGAGTCGCATCCGGGTGGTGCTGCACAAGCAGCCCAAGCAGCACTACTGCATCCTGAGACAGGTCCAGCGGAAGCCGCGCGAAACCCTGCCGAAGTTCGAGTATCGACGTCGCCAGCAGGATTATTTCGTCAAGGACCTGACCCGCACCGGCATTCACGCCCTGATGGTCGAGTCCTACTCCGATGTCACGCGCATTCTTCGAGCGATCGAGCGGCGCTACCGCACGCGCACGGTCTTTATCTCTGGCAGCGCCCACGAGTTTGAGGCATGGAAGCCCGACGAGGCGGCTCGCTTCATCGAGGACCTGAGCAGTGCCCTCATCGGCAAGGGCATGAATATCGTCACCGGCTTCGGTCTGGGCGTCGGTCCATCAGTGATCGCGGGCGCCCTCCACGCCATTCTCGCGGACCCCAAGCGCAGATCGCACAGCCAGCTGCGGGCGCACCCATTTCCGGCGGACGAGGGATCGGCACCCGAGCGTCGCAACCTTTACCGGCGCCACCGCGAACGCATGATCGGCGAAGCCGGCATCGCCATCTTTCTTTTCGGCAACAAGCGGGATGCGCGTGGCCGGATCGTACTTGCCGACGGTATGCGGGAGGAATTCGAGATCGCGCAGAAGCTGGGGCTGCACTGCGTCGCCGTCGGCGCCACCGGCTGCGTTGCGGCGGACCTGGCGAAATCTCTGAAGGGTTCGTGGTCCGCCCGATCCAAGCGCTTTCAAAAAGCGGTACACATCGCCAACGACCCAGCAGCAGCGCGCAGCGCCGTAAGCAGGTCGGTCATGTCGATGGTGCAGGAACTGAGCACGTTGTAACGACGAGCAATCGAACGCCGCGGGAACGGCCGCGAAGCGAAGTAAGGGAGTCAAGTATGGCGCGACGCGTGTTTTACAGTTTCGACTACGAACGAGATGCGGACCGCGTTCAGGGAACGTCTGAACAAGCCACGAATTCATCGGCGGCTGAGTGCGTGATGGCGCGGCAGGGCGACGATGCAGTAAGGATTTCGCTGCAGGCAGGGCGATGATCGAGTTTTCGATGTGGTTTCATTGCGTTCTCCCCTCACATCCCGAACTGCGGACGCAATCCGCCTGTCAGGGCCAACAATTTCTTGCGCACCAGCCACAGGTTCGCCAGTGCAAACAGGGTGACGATCTGCGCGGTGTTCTTGGCCAGGCCCTTGAATCGCACCTTCACGAAACCGAACTGGCGCTTCACCACCCGGAACGGATGCTCGACGCGCGCACGAATGCTCGCTTTGCGGTGCTCGATCTTTTCCATCGCGCGCTTGTGACGACCGTCGGGCAACGCCTGAATACGGCCCCGACGCGCGGCGATCTCCCAGCGCATGCCCCGGCGCGCGACGCGATGCTGCGCGCCGGTGTAGCCGGCATCGGCGTAGGTGACTTCTTCCTTGCCGTGCAGCAGTTCGTCCACCACCTCGATGTCCGCTTCATTGGCCGGCGTGGTCACGACCGTGTGCACCAGACCCGAGTCGACATCCGCGCCGATGTGCGCCTTCATGCCGAAGTACCACTGCTTGCCCTTGCTCGTCGAGTGCATCTCCGGATCGCGCTGCCCTTCTGCGTTCTTGGTCGAACTCGGCGCGGCAATGATGGTGGCGTCCACCATGCTGCCACGCCGCAGAAGCAGACCCTGGCGAGTCAGATGCGCATTGATCCGCGTGAAGATCGCCGCAGCCAAGTCGTTGACCTCCAGCAGGCGCCGAAAATTGAGAATGGTGGTCTCGTCGGGAATCGCCCGGGTCAGCGACAGTCCGGCGAACTGGCGCATCGAGGCCACTTCGTACAGGGCCTCTTCCATCGCCGGATCGGACAGCCCGAACCAGTTCTGCATCAGGTGAATGCGCAGCATCGTCGCCAGCGGGTACGGGTGACGACCGCGCCCGGCCACCGGATACAACGGCTCAATCAGATTCAGCAGCGACTTCCACGGCACCACCTGATCCATCTCGGCCAGGAACACCTCGCGCCGCGTCTGTTTGCGCTTGCCGGCGTACTCCGCGTCCCCAAAGCTCAGCTGCGTCATCCCCGTCCCCTTTCGCTCAGTCCCAGCTCTCGACCATTATCCGGGAGACTTGTTCAGATGTTCCTCAGCAGGTCAAGAACATGGGCAAGATCGACTCGCAGCCCATTCTCACGGGCAACAAGTGGGAAGAGGTCCGCCGAGGGGGTGATAAGGCCATCAAGAAATGGATCGACGATCAGATGGTCGGAAAGTCCTGCCTGGTCGTCCTGGTCGGTACGCGCACTGCGGAACGCCGCTGGGTCCAGTACGAGATCAAGAGAGCCTGGGAGGAAAGACTTGGCGTGGTCGGAGTGCGCATCCACGGCCTCAAGAACCTGAGAGGCCTCACCTCGAATCGAGGCGACAATCCGTTCGCTGGATTCACCCTCAAATCGACTGCGCTATCCAAGATCGTAACGCTGCACGATCCCTTCGGATTCGACAGCAAATCGGTCTATGCCGATATCAATGACCGTCTCGAAGACCTTGTCGAAGAGGCCATCAGCATTCGCGACCAGTTTTAATCTCATCTGACCGGCACGATCTTCTCCACCGAGTGGTGGCTTCCCGACCCTGTTCTCGCGATCAATCATGGCACTCTTTACCGAAACCGAACTTCGTACGCGAGCACGCCAGAAAAGCAGCGTGCTGGCCAAGGCCTTCGACTCTGTTCTGCGCGAGCATGTCGTCAAGCAGGAGAAGGTAGCCCGCCATGATGTGTTCCTTTCCCACGCCTACGAGGATAAGGAATTGATTGTCGGTGCGGCGGCGGCGATCGAGGATCTTGGGTACACCGTCTACCTGGATTGGCGAGACGATCCCCAACTGGACCGGAGCAAGGTAACTGCCGCGACGGCGGAACGTCTGCGCACCCGTCTCCGAGCGAGTCGATCCCTGTTTTACTCGACCACCGCGCAGTCAAGCACTTCGAAATGGATGCCCTGGGAACTCGGGTTCCAGGACGGCTCGAATTCGCGAGCCGCCATTCTGCCCGTCACATCTTCCGGGCAGACCGACGATTACAAGGGTCAGGAGTACCTCGGCATCTACCCGTACATCGCGCGCGGAAAAACTCAGGGTGGCGTGGAAAAGATCTGGGTCCACCGCTCCGCAAGCCAGTACATCAGCTTTGATGAATGGCTGCTTGGGAAGCAACCCTACGAGCACTAGCGGGCGCGCAGTTCATTTCGGTTTGCCGGTAGTCGATCCTCTCCTACCGCGAGTTCTTCAGTACCGCTCTGCCGACAGCAGAACCGCGACAGGCTTGCGCGCCATCCCGCTGTCGATCTCGGCCGGCGTGGGCTTTATCGCACTGTCCGGCATCGATCGCGTTGCTCAATGGCCTGGTTATGGTGAGCTTCATCCGCGACCTGCAACAGCACGGCATGGCGTTAGATCGGGCGATCGTCAAAGGCGCGATGATGCGTCTGCGGCCGGTGTTGATGACCGCACTCGTCGCAGGTCTTGGATTCGTCCCGATAGCCTTCAACACCGGCATCGGCAGCGAGGTGCAGCGGCCTCCGGAAACGGTGGTGACTGGCGGCATCGTCTCATCAACAATGCTCACGTTGCTCGTCCATGGCAGGATCGACCCCCGACTGGTTCGGGAAGATGGAGCGATCGTTTGAATCGGAATCGCGGACTTCGGCATCGCGGCGTGATGAGTGCGTTGGTCGCCGCGCTCCTGTTCGGAGCCGGTACGCCTCTGGCCAAGATGCTGCTCGGCGCGCTCGATCCCTGGCTGCTCGCGGGCCTGCTTTACCTCGGCTCCGGACTGGGCATGAGTGCGTACAGGATTGTCAGCGCTGCCCAACCGGTGCGGCTGTCCGCGGTAGATTTGCCCTGGTTGGCCGCTGCGGTCGCCGCGGGTGGTGTCGCCGCGCCTGTGCTGCTGATGATTGGACTGGCCGGGACACCGGCTTCCGGAGCGTCGTTACTGCTCAATCTCGAAGGGGTGTTCACGGCCCTGCTGGCGTGGTTCGCCTTCCGCGAGAACTTCGACCGGCGCATCGCGCTGGGCATGGTCGCCATCGTTGCGGGAGCCGCGATCCTGAGTTGGCCCGGCGAGTTGCGGATCGCCGGGGGCGGACCGACGCTGGCCATTCTGGCGGCCTGCCTCTGCTGGGGCCTGGACAACAATTTCACGCGCAAGGTGTCCCTGACGGACGCGAGCTGGATCGCAGCCGTCAAGGGACTCGTCTCAGGGACGGTGAACCTGATTCTCGCGGCGGTGCTCGGCACATCGATGCCCAAGCTCGGTTCCGCCGCAGCGGCGATGGTCCTCGGCGTGTTCGCCTACGGCATCAGCCTGGCCTTGTTCGTGATCGCGCTTCGACATCTTGGGACTGCGCGTACCGGCGCTTATTTCTCGGTGGCACCGTTCTTCGGCGCTGTCCTGGCTCTGACGCTGGGGGAGCCGCTGACGTTGCCGCTGGCCACAGCGGGCTTGCTGATGGGCGTGGGTGTATGGCTGCATCTCAGCGAAAGGCATGAGCACGAGCACACGCACGAGGACATCGAGCATGAGCACGAACACATGCATGACGCCCACCATGAACACGAACACGAAAGTGGCGAACAGGTTCTCGGACCGCACCGGCATCGACACCGCCATCAGCCCGTGACGCATTGGCATCCGCACTATCCGGACAGCCATCACCGTCACCCGCACTGACCATGTCCCGCTCGGGGGGTGAGCGCCGAAAATCAGCGGCGTACCAGTGCTCGCATGTCGCCTCCCGTTTACGCCCTCGCTCCACGCAGCCGCAGGGCATTCCCGACCACCGAGGCCGAACTCAGGCTCATGGCCAGCGCCGCAAGCATCGGTGACAGCAGGACGCCGAAGATCGGAAACAGCACGCCTGCCGCAACCGGGACCCCCAGGCCGTTGTAGATCAGCGCGAATCCCAGGTTCTGTTTCATGTTCCGCACCGTGGCCTGCGACAGTTCAATCGCGCGCGCGATACCGAGGAGGTCGCCTTTCACCAGCGTGACGTGTGCGCTGTTCATGGCGACGTCGGTCCCCGTACCCATCGCGATGCCCACATCGGCGCCGGCCAGCGCGGGCGCGTCGTTGATGCCATCCCCGGCCATGGCCACCCGACGGCCTTGCGCCTTGAAGTCGGCGACGAGCTTGGCCTTCCCCTCGGGCCGGATTTCGCCGTGCACCTCGTCGATGCCCAGCCGCTGGGCAACCGCATTTGCAGTCGTCACGCCATCGCCGGTCGCCATGACCACGCGGATGCCGAGCGCGCGCAGTTTCTCGATGGCCTCGAGGGTCGTGGCCTTGATGGGATCGGACACCGCCACCAAACCCGCGAGCTTCGAACCGATGGCGAGGAACATGACGCTCGCGCCCTCGGCGCGCAGTTGTTCGGCGACCTTGACCAGGCCAGACACGTCCGCGCCGATCTCCTCCATCAGCGCGGTGTTGCCCAGATGCAGGCGCTGTCCTGCCACCCCACCGCGTACGCCGATACCGGTCACCGACTCGAAGTTCTCCACGGGCAGCAGCGCCAGGTTTTGCCGGCGCGCCTGGGCCACGATGGCCTCCGCCAAGGGATGCTCGCTGCCCTGGTCCAGGCTGGCTGCGAGTTGCAGCACCTGTTCGGGGGTGTGGCCACCGACGGCCTGCACGCTGTGAAAAGCAGGCTTGCCCTGCGTGAGCGTGCCGGTCTTGTCGACGATCAGGGTGTCGATACGCCGCAGCGTTTCGATCGCCGCCGCATCGCGGAACAGGATGCCGGAACTCGCGGCGCGGCCCGTGGCGACCATGATCGACATCGGCGTCGCCAACCCCAGCGCACACGGACAGGCAATGATCAGCACCGCTACCGCGTTGATGAAGCCGTAGACCCACGATGGCTCTGGCCCGAAGAAACCCCAGACCAGCAAGGTTGTGATGGCGATCCCGATCACGCCCAGCACGAACCAGAAGCTCACCGCATCGGCCATGCGCTGCATCGGTGCGCGGGACCGCTGGGCTTGCGCCACCATGTGGACGATCTGGGACAGCAAGGTGCCGGCGCCCACCTTCTCGGCACGGATCACGAGGCTGCCGTTGCCGTTGAGCGTGGCGCCAATCACCGCATCACCGGACTTGCGATGCACCGGCAGCGGCTCTCCGGTCAGCATCGACTCATCGACATGGCTCTCGCCTTCGAGCACGACGCCATCGATCGGCACCTTCTCACCCGGTCGCACGCGCAGCCGGTCACCGACCTGTACCTGATCGAGCGCGACATCCGCTTCGTTCCCATCTTCGTTCAAGCGACGCGCGGTTTTGGGCGACAGACCTAGCAGGGATCGAATCGCGGCCGAGGTCTGGGAGCGCGCCTTCAGTTCCAGCATCTGTCCCAGCAGGGTCAGCGACACGATCACCGCCGCCGCTTCGAAGTACACCCCGATCCGCCCGTGTGCCGCGAAGCTCGCCGGGAACAGTCCCGGCGCGAGGGTCGCCACGACGCTGTAGATATAGGCCGAGGCCACGCCCAATCCGATGAGCGTGAACATGTTCGGGCTGCGGTTTGCGATCGACTGCACACCGCGTTCGAGGAAGGGCCAACCCGCCCACAGCACGACCGGCGTTGCGAGTACCCACTCCACCCAGGACTGTGCCGCCATGCTCATGAGCCCCAGCCGGTGGCCCACCATCGCCAGCGCCATCACCATCACCGACAACGGCAGGGTCCACCAGAAGCGGCGCGTGAAGTCGCGCAGTTCAGGGTTTTCGTCATCACCCTCCAGGCTCGGCATCTCCGGTTCCAGCGCCATGCCGCATTTCGGACAGCTTCCCGGATGGTCCTGACGGATCTCAGGGTGCATCGGGCAGGTGTAAACCGTGCCCGCGGGTGCCGCTGGCACCGGACCGTCAGCCTTGGGGGCCAGATACTTCGCCGGATCAGCCGCGAATTTCGTTTCGCAGCCCTGGCTGCAAAAGTAGTAGGTGCGCCCCGCGTGGTGATGCGACCGAGCCGTCGTCGGATCGACGGTCATGCCGCAAACGGGATCTTTCTCGGCCGACGCAGAGGATCGTCCCGTCGCCCCGTGACCATGCCCGTGGTGATGGCCGTGTGCGTGAGGGTCCGCGTCGTTGTGACTGTGCATTGAGGTTGCGGCAACGTCGGCCTTGCTTGAGCAGCAGGAAACGTCGGCGGTGGCCGCGGCGGGCGGCACGGTGACTTCTGGGGCGGCGGGCATCTTTCCGGCCTTGGCGTGGCAGCAGCTGTTCATGACGAGGGCTCCTGATTCAGCGCATTGACGATCGGGCACTTGGCGAGCGCGCCGTGTCCCGGGCAGGCGGCAACGAGCCGCTTGAGGCCTTTGCGGATCCGCTGGAGTTCACGAATCTTGTCTTCGACGACGCCAAGCTTGGCCTGTGCCGCAACCTTCATCCCCGCCATGTCGCGCTCTGCCTGCGAGGTCAACGCGAGGAGTTCGGTGATTTCGCCGAGCGTGAAGCCCAGATCCTTGGCGCGGCGGATGAACCGCAAGCAGCCGACTACATCCGGCGCATAGGCGCGGTAGCCGGACTCGCGTCGGGCGGGCGGCGCAATCAGCCCCTCCCGCTCGTAGTACCGGATCGTGTCGATCGACATCTCGGCCAGTTTGGCGAGCTTGCCGATGCTCAGAGTGCTCATGATCAATGGCAATAGATCGTCCGGCCGTAAACGACGCCCGACGTGAATTCAAAACGAGAAGAAACTCGACCACCGCACGCTCGGCCGAAGCCGCGCAGGCGAAGGCAAGCCGCGAACGCGGCTCTCCCTCAGCAGGTACTGGGCGGACGGATGAGTCCGCGACGATGCGCGGGAAGGAGGTCGCCGGTCATAGCTTGGCGAGGAGCGGCACCCGCGACGACCAACGTCAACGAGGGCCGTAGAGGGGATGCGACGAAACTGTGGGGTGTCGCGCAGCTGAACTTGCACGAGCAGCCGCACGCGCACCCTTCAAGCAGCTGGAGTAGCCGCGTGGCGTCACCATCGGCAGCGTGCCCAGGATGGTGATGCTCTGTCTCGCCGCCTTCCCCGCGGGCGTGATGCAGGTGCGCCGAAGAATCATGCGCGGAGGAGTTCGCGTGCGAGCAGTGAGACCCGGCGTAGGCGCCCGCCGACTGAACCATCATCGCGAAAGCGAGCATCACGATGGAAAACTTGCGCCACGAGTGCATCACGCGTCGGGATCGTAGAGTCGAGTGATCCAGATCGGATCGCGACTTTCGTGCCCGCTCTGACCGCTCCGCGGCGTCAGGGCGCCCCGATGAGCAAGTTACGTCGCGCACACTCCTGGAACCGTTACTTCAAAAACGCAGCGCTTCGCTTCCCAAGGACGGGCCATCGTCGCCATGTTGACTCTCGAAGAGCATGCTCCATCCCTTTCGTGGCTACGCGTCCTGCAATTCCTTCACGGGGGCGACATGCAAATCGCCATTCCGGGAACCCCTGATCGTCGGGCAATCGATCGGACGAAGGGAGCACACGCGGCGCTTGCGGGCGCTTGGATCCAGGGTCAGCGCCAGCGTCTGGTACCGCCACCGGTTCTGGGCGACAATAGCGACCGTCACATAGGCAAACACGGGCTTCGGGCCCGTGCAGTACCGGGAGTGGCATCAACCCCGGTTCCTTGCCGATGGTGGGTACCGGCTCGCTGTCCTGATTTCATACCGGTACTACCTCCAATGCCCTCGTTTCGCCCGACGCCCTTTGCGGCTGCTCTTCTGTCCTCCCTGGCCTGGCCGGCGCTTGCACAGCCAACCGATTCCACTCCCGCCGTGACGCTCGATACGGTCGAAGTGTTGGGGCAAGCCCCGGACGAAAACAGCTACCACAGCAGCGCGACCAGCACCGCCACACGCACGGACACTCCGCTCGTCGATGTTCCCCAGTCGATCACGGTGGTGACGCGCGCACAGGTCGAGGATCAGTCCGCGCAGAACCTGGCCGACGTGGTGCGCTATGTGCCCGGGGTGGGCATGGCGCAGGGCGAAGGCAACCGTGAAGCGCCGGTGTTCCGCGGCAACGTGAGCACCTCGGATTTCTTCGTCAACGGCCTGCGCGACGACGTGCAGTATTACCGTGACATCTACAACATCGAACGCGTGGAAGTGCTGAAAGGCCCCAACGCGATGATCTTCGGTCGCGGCGGTGTGGGCGGCGTGATCAACCGCATCACGCGCGTGGCCGATGGCCGCAGCCACCGCGAGGTAACCCTGCAAGGCGGCAGCTTCGACAACAAGCGCGCCACCTTCGACTGGGGTCAAGGCTTTAACCCCCACGTGGCCGCGCGCGTGACCGCCGTGATCGAAGACAGCGAGAGCTATCGCGATGACGTCACGCTCGAGCGCCGCGGGGTCAATCCCACCCTGCGCCTGGTCACCGGGCCCAGTACCGCCGTGACGCTCGGCCATGAATACTTCTTCGACGAGCGGGTCGCCGACCGCGGTGTGCCTTCGTTCAACGGCAAGCCCTTCGATACCGACGAGTCCACGTTTTTCGGGGATCCCGGCAACAGCCCCACCGGCACTGAGCTCAACGTAACGAGCCTGACGGTCGATCACGACTTCGGCGGCGGTCTGACCCTCGTCAATCGCACGCTCTACGGCCGCTACGACAAGTATTACCAGAACGTGTTCGCCAGCGGCCCGGTGGCAGCGGACGGCACGGTGCCGTTCCAGGGATACATCTCGACGACCGAACGCGACAACTTTTTCAACCAGACCGACCTGGTCTATAAGCTCAAGACCGGGATCATCGAGCACACGTTGCTCGCAGGCGCGGAGTTCGGCCGACAGCTCACGGACAATCTGCGTCTCAGCGCGCGCTTTGCCGACGGCGCGGACGCGGATGTCGATCCGGACAGCACGTTCATCGCACCGGCGAGCAGCCCCAATTTCAGCGAACCGCTGGTGTCCTTCGTGCAGGGAGGATCGAGCGACGGCAATAACGAGAACGAGACCACCATCGCCGCCGTGTATCTGCAGGATCAGCTGTCGCTGTCTTCGCAGTTCGATGTCGTGTTGGGCGTGCGCTATGACCGGTACGACACCGATTTCGAGAACCGTCGCACGGACGCCGCGCCAGCTGACCGCAGGATCGACGCCCAAGACGACCTGCTGTCTCCCCGCGTGGGCCTGATCTACAAGCCGATGGAGCCGGCCTCGATCTATGCAAGCTACTCGGTGAGCTATCTGCCACGCGCCGGCGAGCAGCTCGGCTCCCTGACGCCGACCAACGCGTCGTTCGATCCCGAGGAGTACACGAATTACGAGGTTGGCGCGAAGTGGGATGTGCGGCCCGACCTGGCCCTCACCGTGGCGGTTTATCAGCTCGACCGTGACAAGGTGATCCTGCCTGGCCCGACCGCGGGCACCAGCATTCTGGGTGATGGCGCGCGTACCCAGGGCGTCGAGCTCGGGATCAGTGGGTACGTCACCCAGTCCTGGAGCGTGGCCGGCGGTTATGCCTACCAGGACGGCGAACTAACTGCGACCAGCGGCTCCACCGCGCAGGATGGGGCCGACTTGGCGAATCTGCCGCGTCACAGCGTGTCGCTGTGGAACCGTTACGACTTTAGCCCGCAGTGGGGCGCAGGCATTGGCGTGTTCAACCGCAGTTCGGTCTTCGCCAGCACCAGCAACGCTGTGAAG
Source organism: Nevskiaceae bacterium (assembly GCA_004298465.1). Classification (GTDB taxonomy): domain Bacteria; phylum Pseudomonadota; class Gammaproteobacteria; order Nevskiales; family Nevskiaceae; genus SCRT01. The sequence continues at coordinate 216,041 of SCRT01000005.1, forward strand.
TTGGACGGTTACACCCGGGTCGATGGCGCGCTGTTCTACCAGCACAGCCCTCGGCTGCGCGCGCAGCTCAACGTCGAAAACGTCGGCGGCGAGGACTACTACGTCAACGCCCACAACGACAACAACAGTCTCCCCGGTGCACCGCTCACCGTGCGCGCGAGCGTGACGGCGAACTTCTGAGGCCAAACCCCCAGGCGGCCTCGAGCTGCCTGGGATGCCGGCCGACCCGGCTCATCGCAGGAAAGGCCAACGCAACTGATGCCAGTACCGCTCCGGCATCGGGTCGCCATACAAGCCCACTTCTCCCGCACCAGGGCTGCGTGGTGCGTCGTGGAAGGTTTTGAAAAGGTAATCCCAGATCAGCCACACCTCGCCGAAGTTGACCTGGGCGTCCTCGAACTCCCGCTTGTGATGCCAGCGGTGCATCTCCGAGACGCCGAGCAGATGACGGAAAGGCCCGAGCCGGTAGTCGAGATTGGCGTGCTGGAACGCCAGATGCACGCTCATGAAGCTGAGCCAGGCTCCGACCGCGATGGGCGTGGCGCCCAATAGCAGCAGCACGGTCAATCCAGGGCCCGCGAGCACCAGCGCCGACAGCGGATGACGACGACCTCCATTGAGCCAGTAGAGGCGTTCGGGGCTGTGATGAATCGAATGCAGCCTCCACAGCAGGCCGTGGGCGTGACTCGCGCGGTGCATCGCGTACAGTCCCAAATCCATCACAGCGCCGGCCAGCAACACTTGCACGACCATCGGTGCCGCGTGCGGCCACAGGCCCCAGGTCTCCGGTAGCCAGGCACGCAACCCGAAGGCCGACGCGACGGCCGACTGGATCAGCAGATAGCTCGCCAGGAAATGCGCCGCGTCGACCGCAGTGTCACCGCCGTGATCGCGGTTCCACGCCTTTTCGAAGGGCGCGATGCGTTCGAGCAGCGCGACGCTGACGATGGCCGCTACCACGATTACGGGAAACACCGGCCAGTAGGACACGCCATGATCGGCCAGCACGACCAGCAGAACAGCGGCGCCGCCCGCGATCAGCGGATAGGACAGGTAACGGATCAGGGTTCGCATCGCATCGCTCCAGTGGTGCGCAGAGCTTGCAGCGTGCACAGGCACGGACGCTTGAACGATCTGGCTGCTCATCGCCCGGGTTGCAGGTCTAGCAGCGTTTTGGGAGGAATGCCGAAGTGGCGGCGGAAGGTGCGAGTGAAATGCGCGGCGTCGGCGAATCCGGCATCGACCGCGGCCTGTGTCAGCGCTCGGCCCTCCATCACGCCTGTCATGGCCACGAGAAGCCGTCGCCATCGCAAATAGGGTCGCAGCGGCAGGCCGGTATGGGCGCGGAAGCGGTGAAGGAATCGGCTCTCCGACAGACGCGCCTGCTGGGCGAGGGTCGCGGTGGTGAGGCGATCCGGTAGCTGGGCCGGAAGCGATTCGATCAATTCGGCAATCAGGGCGTCTCCGGTGGGCTGATGATCGGCGGTCCGATCGTCACCTCCGATCCGCTCAACGAGTGCGGCCACGGCCGCTGCATCAGGCGTTTCACCCAGCGCCTGTCGGGCGGCCTCGACCTCACGCCGATCGAGCACCTGCACGCCGTCGCGAAGTGATCCACCCAGATGCCGACCGGCTGTGGAGTGCGGTTCGACATACAGCACGGTCACGCTCTCCGTCGTCGGTGCCAGCTGATGTTCGACATCGGCGCCGATCACGATGCCGCTCGCGCGCAGCCATCCCGTGGGCCGCGTCCACACGGCTTGCGCCGATTCCGACAGTAGGACCTGCACCGCGTGATGGGCATGGGCCGCCCCGTCCCCGGCGCGACCGACGAAGAGTCCCCAGCCGATGCCCATCTGGACCCGGCCGCGCCAGTTTTCGGTCGGCGTCCTCATCGCGGATCAGTCGCCGCCCCCGGACGCGGGGGCATCACCCTTGGCCGCGGCACTGATTCCCAGCAGCAGGAGTGTCTGGATCAGCCACACGCTGAGGACCGCATCCATATCGTGCGCGCGCAGCAGGCCGTGCGCCAGGCGATTGCGAAGGTTCCACCCGCGATGGTCGGCATTCAAAACATTTCCGATGCTGCGGGCGGACTGATCATCGCTATTTTGAACGGACGATGGAGGTCGTAACGTATCCGCGCCTGACGGTCCGGCTGTTCGGCCTATAGCGGCTGCCCAACTCCGGCCTCACGCAAGCTGCCCACGTCCGGGCCGCGGCCCGCACAGCAACCGGCCAGCGTACCGTTGATGGCAACCGCTGGCACGGCCGTCACGCCCAGGGACTTCGCACGCGCGGAGACTTTCGGGTCATGCATGTCCAGCACGATGATCTCGCAGGACTCGCAGGCGATATCGTTGATCAGCTTGACGGTGTCCTCGCAGGCCGGGCAGCCCGCGCTGAAGACTTCGATCTTGCGTTTGGCGCTCATGGATCATTCCTCACATCAGGTGGACGGGACTCCGGCTTCTCGCAGGCCGGACAAGGGGCGGCCGCAGCGCGGGAACGCCGCGGCCAGGAATTCCAGAGGCAGGCCGCGAACAAGGCGGTTGCACCGGCGTAGGCGGCAGCATTGCTGCCGAAGCCGAATTTGCCGACGACAATCACCGCGCCAGCCACGACGGCGGCCAGGAGCGGTCCATGGCCTTGTCGTTGCGGCGCGCGCCAGGCGAGCAGACCGAGCACCAGCGCCAAGGCCGCGAGCGTCAACGGCAGCAGGAAAGAGGTTTCCAGCAGGAACGGCAGGCCGAGCGCGCCGACCAGCGCCGCGTACGCGGGCCAGCAGGCCGGGCAGATCAACTTGGGCAGGAACGCGATGCCGACCGCCGGTCCCCACAGACCCATGGCCTTCCAGTTGAAGCGGCGACCGGTCTGCCGAAGCGCCGGAATGATCGCCTCCAGCGGCGGCACGCCCGCCATGCCAGCTTCGCCCTGCGCATACAGGCGGCAGCACGCGGCCTGGTTGCTCATCGGTGCGACATCGCAGCCATTGACCAGGATCGTGGGTGATCCGTAGCCGCGGATGCGTGCCGGCGCTTGCCCGCTGTCGCGCCGCCATTCACGCCAGCGCGGTGGCAGCGACACCAGCGCGAAGGCGCGCAGCAACTGCGTTCGCGCCTGGCCGACATTGGGGCAGTCGGCGTCGTAGATCAGTTCAACGTTCATGCTCATCGTCCATCGCCAGCAGAATCGGGCAGGCGTCGGTCGGGCCATCGCCGGGGCAGTTGTTCATCAGTTTGAGCAGCACCTTGCGCATCCGGTTCAGGCTCGCGGTCTTTGCTTCGATGTCGGCGACTTTCGCCGCCGCCCGCGTGCGCACGTCGGCGCAGGATTTGCCCGGGTCGATGCTAAGCGCCAGCAGCTCCTGCACTTCGCGCAACGAAAAGCCAAGTTCCTGTGCATGACGAATGAAGCGGACCCGCCGAACGCTGTCGGGAGGATACTGGCGATACCCGGAGGTGCGGCGCGCGGGGACCGGCAGCAAGCCGCGCCGCTCGTAGAAGCGGATCGTCGGCACGCCGACCTCGGCGTGTTTTGCGAGTTGACCAACGGTCAGGGCAATGGCGCTGCTGTTCATGGCTTGCATCCTCCACCCTGCACCATAGTGCAGAGTCAAGCCCGCCGGAGGCCCAATGCCGGAACTGCGCTGGTGGCGGCGGGTACCGCCAGCATGTCGTTCATGGGGCCGACAAACCCTTCACCCGGCGCGACCGCCGGGTGTATCGGACGCCTTGAGGCGGCCTCTTGGCGAGGTCTCGAATATCCATCGTCCGATCCAGAGCGGGAGGACGGTGCCCGCACCGAGCTGCAGGATCGGCAGCAGGCCAAGGCCGACTATCGTCGGCATCCACGATGAGTACCCCCAGCGGTCATTCGCCAGCGCGTGCCACTCGATACCGGCCGCAAGCACGGCGCCGATGGCCATGGCCGCAACCATGCCGCGTCGGTTGGGTTGCTGGCCCCAGGCGACATTCCGCTGCGCCAGCGCGACCGCGCCATAGATCAGCGCACTGAGCCCGACGTCCGCGAGGGTGACGCGCAGCATGTTGGTAAGCGTCATCGGAAAGCGACCTTCGATATACAGCGGCGCGCACTGCACGAACTCCCAGACCGCATGAATCGCGGACGAGGCCAGCAGAGCAAAGAGGACGAAGCGGACCGTCACGCCCGCGAGTCTCCCGGTGCGAGCGCCAGTTTTCGCCGATTGATCAGCAGGTACACGGCCGGCACCACGAACATCGACAGCAGGGGCGCGGTGATCATGCCGCCGATCATCGGCGCGGCGATGCGCTGCATCACTTCGCTGCCGGCGCCGGCACCGATAAACAGCGGCACGAGGCCCGCAATGATGACGGCGACCGTCATGGCCTTGGGCCGCACGCGCAGCACCGCGCCTTCGATCAGCGCCTCGCGCAGGTCCGCTTCGGTCCGCATCTGATCTCGCTCGCGACGCTCGCGGATCGCGTGATCGAGGTAGATCAGCATGATCACGCCGAACTCCGCGGCGACGCCGGCGAGCGCGATGAAACCCACGCCGGAGGCCACCGACAGGTGATGCCCGAGCGCGTAGATCAGCCAGAGACCGCCGACCAGGGCAAAGGGCAAGGTCGCCATGATCAGCGTGGCCGACGCGGCGCTGCGGAAGGTCAGGTACAACAGCAGGAAGATGATCGCGAGCGTAAACGGCACGACGATCTGCAGACGCTTGGTCGCCCGCTCCAGGTACTCGAACTGCCCGGACCAGGCCACCGAGTATCCGGCCGGCAACTTCACCTGCTCGGCCACCGCCTTGCGCGCTTCGGCGACATACCCGCCGAGGTCGCGGCCGCGGATGTCCACGTAGATCCAGCCGTTGGGACGCGCGTTTTCGGACTTGATCATCGGCGGCCCGTCGGTGACCGCCACCTCCGCGATGCTGCCCAAGGTGAGGGTTTCTCCGCGCATGGTGACGACCGGCAGGTCGCGCAGGTCCTGCACCGAGTCGCGCAGCTCACGCGGATAGCGCAGGTTGATCGGAAAGCGTTGCAGGCCCTCGACCGTCTCGCCGATGTTCTCGCCGCCGATGGCGATGCTCACGATGCGCTGCACGTCGGCGATGCTCATGCCGTAGCGGGCGGCCGCGACGCGATCCGGCGCGACCTCGATGTAGCGGCCGCCGGACACGCGCTCGGAGAAGGCCGACACCGTTCCCGGCACCTGCTTGACCACGGTCTCGATCCGGTTGCCGATCTGCTGGATCACGTTCAAATCCGGTCCGGCGATCTTGATGCCCACCGGCGACTTGATGCCGGTGGCGAGCATGTCGATGCGGTTGCGGATCGGCTGCACCCAGACATTGCCCATACCGGGTAGCTTCAGGGCGGCATCCATCTCCTCGATCAGCTTCTCGGTGGTCAGTCCGGCGCGCCACTCGGACCTGGGCTTGAGCATCACCGTGGTCTCGACCATCTCCAGCGGCGCCGGATCGGTCGCGGTCTCGGCGCGACCGATCTTCCCGAACACGCGCTGCACCTCGGGAAAAGTCCGCAGGATGCGGTCGGTCTGCTGGAGGATTTGCGCGCCTTTGCCAACCGAGAGGCCGGGTAAGGCGGTGGGCATGTACAGCAGATCGCCTTCATCGAGCGGCGGCATGAACTCGCTGCCCAGGCGCGTGGCGGGCCAGATCGTGGCCAGCGCGACGAGCACCGCGATGGCGAGCGTGGTGCGCGGATACAGCAGCACCTTGTCGATCACCGGCCGGTACAGCGCGATCAGCACGCGGTTCAGGGGATTGGCAGTCTCATCGACGATCTTCCCCCGAATGAACGCGACCATCAGCACCGGAATCAAGGTCACCGACAGACCGGCCGCGGCGGCCATCGCGAAGGTCTTGGTGTACGCCAGTGGCGCGAACAGCCGGCCCTCCTGCGCCTCAAGCATGAAGACCGGCACGAAGGACACGGTGATGATGAGCAGGCTGAAGAACAGCGCCGGCCCCACCTCAGCCGCGGCCTCCGCCATGAGCGTCAGGCGTTCGGAGCCCTGGGGGTCCGCCCCATCGTGTTCGTGGCGCCAGTGCTCCAGCTTCTTGTGCGCGTTCTCGATCATCACGACCGCCGCATCCACCATCGCACCGATGGCGATCGCGATACCGCCCAAGGACATGATGTTGGCGTTGATGCCCTGCGCGTGCATGACGATGAACGCCACGAGGATGCCGATGGGCAAGGTGATGATGGCGACCAGTGCCGAGCGCAGGTGCCAGAGAAACAGTGCACACACCACGGCCACGACCAGGAATTCCTCGAGCAGCTTGTGCGAAAGGTTTTCCACCGCGCGCTCGATCAGCACCGAGCGGTCGTAGGTTTCGACGATCTCGACGCCCTCGGGAAGGCTCGCCTTGAGCACGTCGAGCTTGCGCTTGACCGCCTCGATGGTGGATCGCGCGTTCTCGCCGGAGCGCAGCACGATGACGCCGCCGACAACTTCACCTTCGCCATCGAGTTCGGCGATGCCACGCCGCGTCTCCGGACCGATCTGGACGGACGCGACATCGCGCAACAGGATCGGTGTGCCGTTCTCGCCCAGCCCCACTGGGGTTTCGCGGAAATCATCGAGCGTCTTGAGGTACCCGCGCGCACGAACCATGTATTCGGCTTCGGCGAGCTCTAGCACCGACCCTCCGGATTCGCCATTGGCAGCCTGCACCGCGGCCAGAACAGTTTCGACCGGCAGCTTGAAGGCGCGCAGCCGGTCCGGATCGAGCACGATCTGGTACTGCTTGTTGAAGCCGCCGAGGGTGGCGACCTCGGCGACGTTCTCCACCGTCTTGAGTTCGTACTTGAGAAACCAGTCCTGCAAGGCGCGTAGCTGCGCGATGTCGGTCTTGCCCGTGCGATCCAGCAGGGCGTACTCGTAGATCCAGCCCACGCCGGTGGCGTCTGGTCCGAGCGCGGCGCGCGCGGTGGTGGGCAAACGGCCCTGCACCTGGCTCAGGTACTCCAGGACGCGCGAGCGTGCCCAGTACAGATCGACGCCGTCCTCGAACAGCACATACACGAAGCTCTCGCCGAACAGGGAATAGCCGCGCACCGTCTTGGCGTGCGGCACCGACAGCAAGGTCGTGGTCAGCGGATAGGTCACCTGATCCTCGACGACTTGCGGCGCCTGGCCCGGATACACCGTGCGGACGATGACCTGCGTGTCGGATAGATCCGGCAGCGCGTCGAGCGGGGTGTTGAGCGTGGCGTACACACCCCAGGCCGACAGCAGCACCGCGCCTAGCAAGACCAGGAAGCGGTTGTGGATCGACCAGTGGATGAGACGGGCGATCACTTCGACTGCTCCATCCCACCCATCCCGTTCTGATCGCGCATCGCGGGCATTGCGTCCATCCCGGACTTACCCACGGGCTCCATCGACTGCATGCCCGACCCACCGTCCTTCATGCCGGTGTCGGCGCCCATGCGCTGATACGCACCGAGCAGGCTGGCTTCGGAATCGATGAGGAACTGTCCTGAAACCACGACCTGCTGGCCGGACTGCAAGCCTTCCATCACGACGATCTCGTTGTTGCGCTCGGGTCCGAGGACCACCTCGACCGGCCGGTAACGGCCCACGTCTTCGGCCACCAGCACGACGTTGCGCGTGCCGGTGCGGATCACGGCCTCGCTCGGCACCAGGGTGACGTCGGCCTGGGCTCCGCCGAACAACGTAGCCTGCGCATACATGCCCGGCTTGAGCGCGCCGTCGGCGTTGTCGAACACCAGGCGCGCGCGCAAGGTGCGGGTCTGCGTGTCGAGCGACGGATAGACGTAATCCACGGTGCCCTCGAAGGTGCGCCCCGGCAAACCTTTGAGCCGCGCCTCGGCGGGTTTGCCCACCGCAACCCAGGCCGCCTGGACCTCTGGAACCTCCACCTGGACCCAGACCTTGGAGAGATCGGCCAGCTTCATCAGCGGCATGCCGGGCGTGACCTGCGCGCCCTCGCGAACCATCAGCTCCGTCACCACGCCGGCCTGCGGTGCGGTGATGGCGACGCGCTGCCGCACGCCGCCGGTCCCGTTCACCCCGAGCAGGCGCAGACGGGTGCGCGCCGCATCGACCATCGACTTGTCGCCCAGCTTCTCGGCGAGTGCCAGTTCCTCCTGGGCGGCGAGAAGTTCCGGAGAATAGATGCCCGCCAGCACCTGGCCGCGGGTCACGGTGTCGCCGACGCTGCGCACCTCGAGCCGCTCCACCCATCCCGCTGCGCGCGCCTCCACCGAGACGATGCGGCGCTCGTCGACCATCACGCTGCCGACCGCATCGACTCGCTGCCAGAACGTGCCGGTCGTCACGGGCGCCGTGCGCATACCCAGGTTCTGCGCCATGCGCGGATCGATCTCGACCAGGGTGGACGGGTTCATGGCCATGCCGGTGTCCGAGGCGTACTTCGGTACCAGTTGCATGTCCATGAAGGGCGACTTGCCGGGTTTGTCGAAGTGCTGGTCCGGCTTCATGGGGTCGTACCAGTAGAGGACCTCACGCTCCGCTTTCTGGGTGCTCGCCCCCGCCGCCTTCTCTTCGCGCTTGACCAGCTTCATGCCGCAGATCGGGCAGTTTCCGGGCTCGCCCTGCTTGACCTGTGGATGCATGGGACAGGTGTAGTAGACCTTCCCGGTTTCATCGGTCATCCGCGTGAGCTGATGCCGGTGCGGCGCCATGCTCTGCGCGTACCACCAGCCTCCGGCGGCACCGGTCACGACCACGAGCGCCGCGACGGCGAGGATCTTCTTATTCATGCGTATTCTCCGCGACGCCGTCGTAGGCGCCGAGATAGTGGAGTTGGACGACGCGCTTGGCCGCGTCGTGCTGGAGTTCAAGGCGGGCCATCTGCAGTTCGAGCGCGGCGCGGCGGCCATCGAGCACCTCGCGCAAGGCATTGCGGCCGGCGCCCCAGCCGGCGATCGCCGCCTCGATGCGGCTCGCACTCTGCGGCAACAGGCTTTCGTCGTAGTCCCGCAAACGTTCCCGCAGACGTGCACTGTCCTGCAGGTTCAGGCGCGCCTCGGATTCGAGCTGACGCAGCGCATCCTGCATCGCGGACTGCGCCGCCTCGCCCTTGGCCAACGCGGCCGCCAGCCCGCGGTCCTGCCGATCCCGGGTGAACACCGGCAGGTCGATGCCAATCCGCAGCGTGACCATCTCTGAGAACGCCGGGCGATCCGCGTACCCGAGTTCCACCCGCCAGTCCGGCGCGTAGTCCGCCTTGGCCAGGGCAGCGCCGGTCTGCGCTTCGGCAATCTGAACCTGCAGGCCGCCCAGGTGCGGATGCGAGCGCACGCGCTCGAGCGCCGCGGCCAAGGTGGGCAGCGCGGGCGATGTCGGCAAGTCCGGGCAAACAGGCCGGAACGCCGCTTCGCCGATCCAGCGCGACAGGCCGTTGCGCGCGTGCTCGAGGCTCTGCTCGGTGCCCGCCACCGCGTCGCGCAGGCGACCGGCTTCCACACGCGCGGTCAGCAGTTCGGCCTGTGTCGCCGTTCCGGTCTTCAGCGCGATCTCGACCGCCGCTACCTGCGCTTCGGCTTCGCGCAAGCTGGCGCGGGTCAGCGAACGCGCCTGGTCGTAACGCCAAAGCTCGAGCCACGCGAGTCCGGCATCCCGGCGGATGCTGCGGTCGGCGAGGTGATGATCGGCCTCCAGCCGTTCGGCCTCTTGGTTCCTCAGCTCACCACGCAACTGGCGCTTGGCCGCACGCGGAAACTCCTGCATCACGCCAATCTGAAGCATGGTGAAGGAATCAGCAGTAAACGATCCTGCGTCCTCGGTGTTGATTGGCAGATCCTGGATGCCGCCCACCAATTGAGGATCCGGCAGCTGGGCGCTCGCGATTGCCGACTCGCGTTCGGCACGGGCCTGCGCAGTCAGTCCTTCCAGCAAAGGCTGTTGCGTGACGGCGAGGGTCTGCGCCTCGCCCATTTCCAGCGCGATGCCATCGTCTTGCGCAAGAACGCTGCCACCTTCGGCGAGCAGCAAGCACGCGATGAGTACGCGGCAAATTTTGAAGTCAGACATACATTCTCCCAAGGGGCCGTTCTGCGCCTCCGGCGGGCATGGGCCCACCGGAAGCGCTTCACGGTCGCAGGCTGGCTCAGATCACGGGCAAGAAGAATCAGCGGCGAGCCGGCGATTCATGAGGTACGGCGTTTTCCAGAACATGACCGCTTCGGCCGACCCGGGCGTCGGCCAGTGTCTGCCCGCGTCCGTCGTGCTGGCGGCGACCCGCGGGTAGTACAGGTACGGCGTCTTGGCCATCTTCAAAGCCTCGGCGGACCCGGGTTCCGGGAAGTGCGTTGTGCTCGGTGCGGCGGGCGCGCGCGGCAGGTACAGCCAGGGGAATTTCGCCATCTTCCAGGCCTCGTTGGAACCGGGTGCCGGCAGCGTGCTGATGCTGGCGACGGGCTTCGCATCGCAGGTCTTGTCGGCGGCGAGCGCCGGGGTCATCGAAGCTACTGCGAGCGAGAGACCTGCGGCGATGCGCAGGTTGAACAGACGGAAGGAATGAATCGTTTTCATGAGAGTCTCCAGATGGGGGTGTCGTGGAGACCGGCGGTGGACCCGCCGGTCTCCCAGGGGGTCACTTGCGGAACAGCGTGTTGCGCGGGCCGTAGGTCATCAGACCCTGGGCTGCCGGAGACCGGACCGCGGTATCGGCAGGGTCGCGACAGACCACACGCGGCACGACCGTGCTGCGGGGACCGGGCGTGGATGCGATGCCGGCTTCGGCCTTGCGGCACTGCGCGGTGCTTTTGGGCACGGCCTCGATCTCAGCCGAGGCATGGCGCGGGCCATGCGCCTGGACTTGCAGGGACACTCCGAGGGAGACAACGAACAGCAGGCGTGCAAGCGCACGCGAATAACGAACGGTAGACATTGGAAACCTCACATTTCGACAGGGATGAGTGCGCGCCAACGACCAGCGTCGAGCGCGGGGCTACTCGGGGCGATGGGCCCCGGTCGAAACGCGGGTTTCTACAGCCTCAGTCTCTGCGTGCGCAGATAGAGATCGGTCCCCGGCGGACCCGGATCCTGCGCCCGGTTCCAGGCAAGTGCAGCCGTCTGGGAGGGCTGCACCAGCGAGAGCAGCACCGGCAGCAGCGCCGCCAGCGTCTGCGGATCGATGTCCGGCAGCTTCGTCGCCGAGCCGGTGTTGCCCACTTGATCGCCAGGGCCATCGGCCACGTCGATCACCGTCGCGCAGCAACCCTGATCCATTGAACCCTCGTCGCAATTGGGCTCGGCCTGATCGGTCTTGCAGCAGCAGTGCTTCATGACCTGGGTCGTCGTGCCCATCATTGCGCAGGCATACGCGACGCTGACCTGCGCGCTCAGGTTGGCGACGACGAACAGCAGGATGAGGACGCGACGAAGCATGGACTCAGATTAGCGCGACTCGATCTTGAATGGTGAGCTGAAAGAAGATGTTCTTGTGTCGTTTCGTTCGGCGCTGGTCGCTCGCCGACGAAACGCAGCCTGCACCTTCCCACGGGGGGAAGGTCAAGCCCGACGAGTCCCGCTCAGTGCGAATGGCCGCCATGACCGTCCCCACCGCCGCCGCCCGCGCCAGCTCCATCGCCGTGGGCGCCTCTCCAGCCGGCAATCAGTTGCTCGGCATTCCCGAACTCCACGCTGTCGAGATAGCCGTCCTGATTGCCGTCGGCGCTGCTGAACACGGCGAGCAGGTCCTCGGAGCCCGTTGCCTCGTCGCGGCTGATGCGGCCGTCGGAGTTGGCGTCAGCCCGACCGAACGGTTGGAGCATCGCGCAGGCAGGGAGTCCGGCAGCGAGGGCCAGCAGGATGAAGATGTTATTCATGGGGGCGTTCCGGTTGTTCATCAGTGCGAATGCCCGCCGCCGCCACCGCCGGAACCGTGCGTGCTCGGGGAACGACGCGGCGTCTGGCGCGATCCGAGGATCACGCGACGGGCCAGTTCGTATTCTTCCTCGTTGAGGACGCCGTCCTGATTGTCGTCGGCAGACGTGAAGAGCCCGGTCAGATCGCCGGAGCGTGCCGCTTCTTCACGGCTGACGGCCCCGTCCTGGTTGGCATCGGCCTCCTTGAACGGTCCGAGTGAGGAACAAGCCGACAGCAACAGGCCGGAAGACAGTGCAGCGATACGAAGAGAGGTCATGGGGATCGAGGCGTGGTGGAAGATATGAAGGGTCGGATCAAGGTTCCGCATTACTTGAAGTGCCATTGCCAGTTCAAACGACCTATGAACGTGGACTTGAGCTACGGGCCGTCGAGCGACTGATAGGCGGGTACACCGGCTTCGAGGTAGAAGCGCTGGTTCTCGTCGGCAGTGCCGCCGGAGGGCGAGAAGTTGAGACCCAGCAGCACGTCGATGCGCCGGCCGGCCTGAAGGTTCGGATCCTTGGTCGGTTCGTCTTCGCGGTCGAGGGCCTCGTCGGCACCGCGGATATTGCCGACGCGACGGCCGTGGGCACGCAGCGACAGATTCAGCGACTCGCCGAGTCGGCGCATGGCCCAGGCATTGAGCCGAAGCTGGTCGCCAAGCCGATAGTCGTAGCGGTTCTCGCCGACGCGCAGCGTGGGCTGGAGGTCCAGGCCCCAGCCCCAGTCGGCTTGCTGACCGATGTAGCTCAGCCCCGGCAGGATCGATACCGTGCCCGCGCCGAGCTGCATCGGATACTCCAGCCGCGCGCCGTTGAGGCGCTCGTTGATCGAACCGGTCGGCAGCGCCACGCCGCCGTTGAAGTACAGAAGATGCTCACGGTCGGCGCTCTCGCGCAGGGTGTAGTGCGCACGCAGCTCGATGTCGCCGAGGCCGTCGGTTTCTTCCTTGAAGCGTTCGCCGTCCACGGTGACGTGATCCATGTCCTTGACCAGGTACGGCAGCATCGCCATCAGCGACAGGCCTTCGCGCGGCACGTACATCAGCGTCGCCATGTGCATCTGCATGCGCATCTCGGTCGGCGAGGCAAAGAAGGATTGAAGGATCTCGCTCGTGCCGATGCGATCCGAACCGTCGAGGTTGCCGTTCATGCGCTCGAACATGAACTCGTAGCCGAGCATCCACTTGCCGCTATGGCCCAGCATCACGCCAGGGGGCGACAGCCGCTGCGCATGGTTGGCGTGCAGCCCCGGCGGTACCGGCGAGGCCAGCGGGATGACTGGGTACGGTTCTGCGCCGTCCTGCGCGGCGACCGCGAGGGACAGGCCGAGCATCGTTGCCGCGCTACTGCGTGTAAGCCGCTCGTTCATGCGTTTCATCGTTCTCTCTCCAGGGCACCGCGTTATTCACGAGGCGGGCGATTCCGCCTCGCATTCCTCATCCGGGCCGCCCGGTGACAGCCCAAGGTCATCGGCCGCCGGGAGCGACAGGTAGACCGGCTGGGTCTGGTCGAAACCCTTGAGGCGCAGCCGGTTGGGCATGCGTGCGAAGCGTTCCACGCAGTCCGGCGCGCTGTAGCGGCCTTGGCGGATCACGCGCGCGGTCGCGACGATGCCGCCGGGCGGCGCCTGCTTGAGCACGCGCGCGGCGATGTTGATGCTCGGGCCGACGAAACACAGTCCGCGCCGCTCGCGCGTGCCCACGTAGCCGATCACCAGTGGACCGGTATCCAGCGCGATGCGCGCCAACGGCAGCCGCGCGTCGGAGGATCGTGCCCGCAGCAGGTGCCGGCGCAGCTCGAACGCGGCCGGCAGGGCGTCGGCGACATCTGAGAAGTAGAGCATCGCGCCATCGCCCTCGAAGTCGTGCACATCACCGCAGTGCTGCACGGCGACCTGCACCACCACTTCCATGAACGCCTGCACCAGAGCGAGCACCGCCTCGGGCGCGTGCACGGCGAGCAGGCGCGTGGAATCCACCATGTCCACAAACAGCACCGCCATGTCCCTGCGCGTAGGCAGCGGCACGCCGGAGAGGAATGCGCGCTCGGCGATCAGCGCGGTGGATGCACCCGAGGCGACCTCCGTGGGCAGCAGGCTTTCCAGCGGTGCCCAGCGCAAATCCGGCGGCATCACTACCTGCCAGATCGGCAGATTGGCGGCGCGCCAGGCCGGCAGCCCGCCCTCGAGCACCGAGACGCGCTGATAGCCGGCCTCGATCAGCCACTGCGCCACGCGGGTGCTCGATGCCTGACCGGCGCAGAGGCAATAGACGGCGATCTCGCGCTCCCGCTCGATGTCGGGAAGTTCGGAACCCGAGGGCTTCAGCACCACCGGGATCGCACCGCTGATGCCGAAGGGCTGCTTCTGCAAGCTGCCCGGACGACGCACGTCGAGCAGCAGCAGCGGCTCGGGCTGTTCGAGACGCGCGAGCAGCGCTTCGGGTGAGAGCCGGCGGAACGTCATGGGCTTCCGCTCACAGCGCGCGTCGGCCGCATTCGCGCAGGACCTTCGTTCACGGTTGCGCGGACGCCGCCGGCTTGCGGTCGCCGTGCTCTGCGAACATCGTTGCGCTGCCATCCGATCCGATCAGCACGGTCTCGTAGGCGTCGCGACGTTCACCCTGTTCCATGCCGGGCGATCCGATGGGCATGCCGGGCACGGCGAGGCCGCGCGCGGCCGGTTTGTCGGCGAGCAGCTTGCGGATGTCCTGAGCCGGGACATGGCCTTCGATCACGTAGCCGTTAACAACGCCGGTGTGACAGGACGCCAGCGACGGCGGCACGCCGAGCTTGGCCTTGAGCGGGTTCATCGCCGTCTCGTTGTGGGCCACGACCTTGAAGCCCTCCTTGCGCAGATACTCGATCCACTTCGAGCAGCAGTTGCAGGTCGGGCTCTTCCACACCTCCACGGTGGGCTGGTTGCCTGGAGGGCTGGAGCCGCAGGCGGCGAGCAGGACAACGACGGCGGTCAGCAGGATTCGGAAATTCATTCGTGGCTCTCCCGGAGCGCGTGAAGGGATGGGGGGGTCAGAACTCCGCGACGACCAGGCAGACCTGCCGGTTCGCGAAGCTCATCTCGATGGCGTAAAGAACCGCCTGTGCATGGCGGCGTATGTCGGTAAGCAGCGGCAGTTCGACGCCGGATGCGCTTCCCGGAGGAATCGGTATTGCGATGGCGAGCAGCGCCGGATGCAAGGACCGTCGCCATGCGCGCCAGACCGCGCAGAGCATGGCGGCGTCGACGACTTGCAGCGCATCGGCGTCGGTGAGAAAGATCGAGCCGCGCACCGCCCCAGTCGCCAGCCAGTCGAGCAGGCCCATGCACTCGAAGCGGATCGGGAACTCGCGGTACAGCGCGCGGTTGAGCTGCGTCTGCGCGCGGCTGCCGTGTAGGCCGACATAGCGGACGATCTGCGGCAGCCGCTCGGTGCATTCACGCAGCAGCCGACCGGAACCGCAGCCAATCTCGCAGAGCGTGGCGAACTCGTTGGCGCGCCTAGTGAGGACGACGCTCAGAAGCGGAAGCAGGGCGGCGTGCAGGTCGAGCGCAGCGTCCACGATCATCGGATCGCGATCCGGTGCGGGAAGCCGCGGTGGTCGTGCGCTCACGGCGACACCGACCAGTGGATATGCACGATCCGCCAGCCTTGCGGGAAGCGCCGCAAGGCCACGGTTTCAGTCACGGTTGCCGGCGGCTGTGGATCTGCTTCGCGTGCCACCCAGCGCGAGCGCGTGGTCACCCAGGCGCTGCGCTCGTCCGCGTGCGCGGTCTGGCTGAGAGTATCGACGTAGACCGTCGCGAGCTGGACGATGTCGGCCTTGAGGTGATGCGCGACATAGTCGTCGCGGGATACCTGTTCTTCACCGGCCTCGTAGATCAGGACGTCGGGTGCCAACAGCGCCTGTACCTGCGCGACATTGCCGTCTTGCAGCGCGCCGCGGAACTGGTTCACCGTCGTGACCGGATCGTCCAATCCGCCATTGGCGGCAAGCGACGGCGCACCGGCAAGGATGCCGAGCACGACAATCCCGACTCCGCGGCGCCACGGTGGCCGAGGAGAAGCGCTGCGCGACTCAGTGCGCATGCGCGCCGGAGTGGCCATCTTGCGCATCGCTCGCGGGCGCATCGGAGGTTTCTGCCGCAGCGCCGTGCGCATCGTGACCCATGTCGCCGGGCGCACGCGCTGTGAGGATCTGGTATTGCACCTCGTTGAGCGTCGGCAACTTCTGCAGGAAGGCCACCATCGCCCAGATGCGCGCGTCCTCGTGCGTCGGCCCGAACGCGGCCATGCCGCTGGCCTTGATACCGTGCTTGATGATCCAGAACTGGCGCGCAGCGCTGGCGTCTGCATCGCCATGCGCATCATCACCACCGCTGCCATGTGCGTGACCGTGCGCCGCAGCGCCCATCGCAAGATTCGGCGGCTGCGGATAAAGGCCCTGGCTGATGTCGGAGCTGGCCTTGCCCGGTTTCAGGTGGCAACCGGCGCACATGTCGTTGTAGTCGGCACCGCCGGCCAGCAACATCTGCGGATCGTCCAGCGGTGGCACCTCGATGTCGCGGATCGAGCGCGCGATGGAACGCTCGCGCAAGGTCTCCAGTGCCCAGTACGTGAGCGCGTTGTGGGGTACGTCGGCGCCCATCGGGTACCAGCCGGAATAGAGAAAGCCCAGACCGCCCAGACCTGCGAGCAGCGCGGCGGCCAACAGCAGCTTGAGTGTCTTCATGACGCGCCTCGCGCTCACTTACCGTGCTTCGAGTGGTCCATACCCGGCATGGATTCGCCCTTGGGCATCGTCGGCGTTGCCAGCGGACCGGAGCTGGACTTGCCGTAGGGATTGCGTCGCGGTGGATCGCCGAATTCAGGATCGCTGCTGACCCGCTTTGCGATCAGGTGTTTCGGGTAGCGATACCAGCCAGGGTCGCTGTAGTCGCCGGGTTTCTGGTCGTCGCGCACCTTCACCACAGTGAACATGCCGCCCATCTCGATGGGCCCGAACTGGCCTTCGCCGGTCATCATCGGCAGCGTGTTGTCCGGTCCCGGCAAGCCCATCGCGACGTGGCCGCTGTGCTCGGCCATGCCGAACTGGCCCATCGCGCCGTAGCCAGGCAGGAACTTGCGTACCTCGGCCTCGACACCGGACTGATCGACGCCGACCGGGTTGGGAATCTCGTGTCCCATCGGCCCCATCGTGTGGTGCGCCATGTGGCAGTGGAAAGCCCAGTCACCGGGTTCGGTGGCGACAAACTCGATGTCGCGCATCTGGCCGACGCCAACGATCTCGGTGGCTTCGCGCCGCCACTGCGCGCGCGGCCAGCGACCGCCGTCCGAGCCGGTGACCCAGAACGGATTGCTGTGCAGGTGAATCGGGTGATTCCACATCGACAGATTGCCGATGCGGATGCGCGCGCGCTCGCCGGTGCGCATCACGAGGTTCTCGATGGCGGGGAACACCTTGCTGTTGAAGGTCCACAGATCGAAGTCCTGCATCACCGCCGGATCGGGCCGGTAGGTACCAGGATGAAGCGCCCAGTTGTGCAGCAGGAAGGCGTAGTCGCGATCAATCGCGACTTCTTCGCCGGCCTTCGGATGGATGATGAACAGGCCCATCATCCCGAACGCCATCTGCGTCATCTCGTCGGCGTGCGGGTGATACATGTGCGTACCGTGCTGCTTGAGCGTGTACTCGTAGACAAAGGTCTCGCCGGGTTTGATCGGAGGCTGGTTCAGCCCGCTCACGCCGTCGTAGCCCGCAGGCAGGTCGATGCCATGCCAGTGCACGCTGGTCGGCTCGCCGAGGCGATTGGTGACGAAGATACGCACGCGATCACCCTCGACCGCTTCGATCGTCGGACCCGGCGTGGTGCCGTTGTAGCCCCAGCACTTCGCGCGCGAACCGGGCGCGAATTCGTGTTCGATCTCCTCGGCGACGAGATGAAATTCCTTGACGCCGCCGTTGAGCTTGTAGGGCAAGGTCCAGCCGTTGAGCGTACGCACCGGCAGATAGCCTTGCGGGTGACGCGTCAGGGCCGAGGGTGGCACCAGACCGGGAGGCGGCGCGCTGGGCGCCGCCTCCTTGCGCATGCCCGGCATGTCCATCTTCGACATGTCGTGGCCTTCGTGCTGAGCCGATGCCGCGCGGGAAACACCGGCGAGCAGGCCGGCCGTTCCCGCAAGGTGCAGCAGGCGGCGGCGGGAGAGATCGGGCGATGCCATCAGTGACTCCCGTGATCGTGCGGTTCTGCGCTGCCACCAGCAGGCTTGCCCGCCGCACCGTGGTCCATCCCCTTCATGTCCATGTCCGCGTGATCGCCGCCGCACTTGGCCATCATGGCCTTCATGACTGGATCGTTCGGATCCATCTTCGAGTGATCCATGTCCTTCATCGCGGCACAGTCCGGACCGGCCTTGGCGGCGGCCGCTTCCTTGGCGTGTTCCTTGGGGTCGTGGGCGTAGCCGAGCGGGATCGAGACGCTCAACACGAGGATTGAGAGAAAACGGGTGCTGTGGTTCATTGCAAAACTCCAGTGAGATCGGCGCGTCGCGCCAGGGGATAGAGGTCAATGCGCATGTGGGGCCTCCGGGGCCGATGCATCGGGCTTCGGCGATCCGTGATCCATGCCCTCCATCGGCTGGTCGCCCATGTCGTGGCCCGCATGCGGGTCGGAGGTGGAGGCGCAGCGCGCCCGCAGGGCCGCGGCCACCGTCGGATCGACCTTCTTGAGATCCATCGTTTTCAATGCAGCACAGTCGGGAGGAGGTTCGTCCGTGCCGCCCGGCGCGGGCGCCGCGTCGTGCGCGTCACCGTGGTCCATGCCCTTCATCGGCATCCCCTCCATGCCGTCCTTCGGCTGCGATGGGGAGGGCGCGGACTTGCCGTGCTGGGAGTGATCCATCCCGCTCATGCCCGGCATCGACTCCATGTCCATGCCCTTCGTGTCGTGCGACATCCCGCCCATCGAGTGCTTGCTGTGGTCCATGCCACCGCCGCCCTTGGGGCGCAGGATTTCGGTGGCATCGAGGCTCGGCGAGGCAGGCTGTTGCGCGCTGGGCAATTCGCGACCCACTGCACGGGCGAGTTCGGTGCGCGCGGCCCAGTAGTCACGCACCGCCTCGATGTACCCGGCATAGGCCTCGTATTCCTGCTGCTTGGCCAGGATCACCTCGAAGATGCCGATGAGCATGTAGTTCTGCTCTTTCTGCGCCTGCGCGACGACGGCTTCCTGGTGCGGGATCAGCACACTGCGGTACTCCTGGGCCAGGCTGCGAGTCGCCGCGACCCTGGCTGCGGCGAGCTGGACCTGGTTGGAGACGTCCAGTACACGGCCGTCGAGCTCGGCTTCCGCCTGGTCGAGGGCCGCTTGGGCCACCGCCACACGGCCGCCGCCCCAGTTGAACAGCGGCAGTTCGAGCGAGAGGGTGGGACCGACATCGAGCGCGCCGTCGTAATCGCGCTCACGCTCGACGCCGATCTCGACACCATTGACCAGTCGGGTGCGCCGGGTGAGTCCGAAACGCGAGGCGATCGCCTGGGAGGTGCGACGCAGGCCGGCCAGGTCCAGGCGGCTGTCGAGCGCGAGCTTCTGCAACGCGGCCACATCGTCTTCGTGCGACAACGGTTCGGGCAGACGCGCATCGAGTGACCAGCGGCTCTGTTCGGCAGAAAGACCCATCAGGCGGTTCAGCGATGAGCGTGACTCCACCGCGGCGGCGCGGGCGGAGAGCGCGGCGAGCATCGCCTGGCTGGCGGCGGCCTGTTCCATCGCGAGTTCGCGCGCGCCGATGTTGCCGGCGTCGAAGTAACGCTGCGCGAGGTTGGCGGAGGCGCGTTGCGCCTTGGCTGCTGCATCGCGCATCTGCGCGAGCTGTTCGTCGCCGACCGCGTCGAACCAGGCGGTCTCGACCTGCGCGGAGAGATCCAAGGCGGCAGATGCCACGCCGAGCTTGGCGGCCTCGAACTGGGCCTGCGCGTAGCGGGTGTTCGCCGGCAGGAACAGCAGGTTCACGAAGTTGAACGCGATGCCCAGCGTCAGCTGCGGCACGTTCGCACCCGCGCTCGAATCGCCCGCCAGGCGCGTCAACGAGAACGTGGGGTTGGCGAGGCGACCGGCGTCGTACACCTCGGCCGCGGCAAACCCAAGGCGTGCGGCCTCGCGGCGTACGTCGGGGTTATTGATCAGCGCGAGCTGCACCGCCGTATCGGCCGTCAGCGGATCGCGCAGCGCCTGATTCGTGAACGCCTTGGCGTCGGCGATCTGTGGCAGGACGCGACCGCGTTCGGCCGTCATCTTGCCTACATCGGCGCGACCCCAGTCGGCAGGCACACTGGCACAGCCGGCGAGCCCTGCCAACAGTAGGGACGCAGGCACCATCTTGAGTCGGGAAACCACGAAAACCTCCCACAAGTCTTGAGGAGCGCCTCACGCCGCGACGGGCGAAGGCGGGCTCGAACAGTCGGGCGCAGGGATCACCTGCGCCGCGACCGCGGCTTTGCCTCAGGACTTACTGGGGGGTCGAATCAGATCCAGGCCGTGCGCGGCGCGCAGACCCGAATGGGCTTCCTGCAGGGGGAAGGCGGCCGATGCAGCCGCAAAGAAACTGCTCGAAGTCAGACTCGCGATTCCGGGGCCGCCACTCACGCAGCCGACGGTTGCACAGGAGCATCCGCACTGGCAGCCGACCTTCGCGGCGCCGACCTTGGCATCGGCCGTGGTCTTCGCGTCCGCGCCCATGTGATGGTGCTGATGATCCGCCGGATCGGTGTGATCCATCGGCATGGCCATCCCGGCGTGGTGCATGCCCGCCGGCATCGCGGCATTCGGTTCCGTCATCGTCATCTGGCCGTGCGCGCAGCGCATCCCCATCGCCGTGGCTGTGGATTGAAAACCCACGCACCACGCGATCAGTAGGACGAACAGACGGAAAGCGGATGGACGCATGCGGCTGATTAGACGCGGAGGACGGCAGAAGTTCAATGACGCGCGAAAAAACGGGTGAAGCCTTGCCCTTGATTCGACGGCGCGACTCGAAATTAGTATGCACCCTGGAGTATGGTCCAGAGTCAAGCGGGTTGGTGGATGGAGGACGATGGAAGGTCAGTCGAAGGTTCTCAGCGAAGAGTCCGGGATCTCGAATTCGCTGAGAAATTGAACGAAAGCGTCGGCTCGAACAACGAACACCGTGCTTTTCGCGCGCATAGGCCGGATCCACGCCACCGCCGTAATCCTCCGGGGTCAGCGCCTTCGTACGCGCCAGCACTTGCTTACGAAAACGCACAATAGGCCCATCGACCACGTCCGCGTGGTCGAGGGTCCCGTCCGACAGCGAGACGCGAGCCGGATCAGACCGGGCAACCTTCAGATCCGCCGTCGTCACGATCACGATGAAGTAGAAACCGATCGTCGGTAGCTTTTCCGAGCGGTCGTCACGCTCCTCGTGCGCCAAGGCCTTGGTGGCCTGCACGAGGATGCCCGCAGTGCGCTGCAGCATCGACTGGTCGTTCGCGGATTGTCCACGGACGGCGCAGAACTGAGCTTCGGGGAAACTCGGATCGACAGGCAGATCATCCCATGCCGAGCGGTACCGACGACTGAAGAATCAGGGCATTGGACCCACGTGACGACAGCGGACTACTCTTTTGCGCGCGGCGTGGCCACAGGGATGCCCTCAAACTCCTCGCAACGAAGTAAGGCTGCGATTCCGAAAGCTAACGCCGCCGGATCACCGATCGCCATCGTCGGCGCTCAGTGCACAGTGACCAGCGACGTGGGTCGGTTCCGCAAGCCCGGCATTCCACTCAGAATCCGGTCGGCGTAGTCATCGATCGGCCAATGCAGGGTGCCGCGGAGATTCACGTTCCAGAGACGAGCCGGGCCCACATGGGCCAGCACACCGGCCGGCGCGATGATCTGCCTTGCCGCCAAGCGCTCGGACGCGGCCTGGATCTGCTGCGTGGTCCACGTCATCATCAGGTTGGTGAGCAGCGTCAAGCTTCCCGAAATCGCTTCGAGCGATTCGTTGGTACGGCCCTTCTGGTGCGGCATCCTTCCCGAGTAGATCGCGCGTTGCAGCACATGCACCGCCTCGCCGCGATTGAGCACGCGGTGCAGCTCCCGACGAAAACTCGGCTTCGTGTAGTAGTCGCACAGGAACAGCGTTCTCTGAAGTTGCCCGAACTGATTGCCGGCAGCTCGAACATCGTCGCCCACCGCGTCGGATCCGAATTTCTGGCAGGCAAGGATCGCGGTCAGCGTGCCATCCTTGACCGATGCGGCGACCCGCATGAGTTCATCGTAGCTCTTGATGAACACCTTCAGCGAGATGAACTTCGTCACCGGCTTGAGGATCTCCGGAACTTCGGTACCGTGGGGCACCAGCAGCTTTCGCTCGTCGAGATCGCGGATGCGCGGGAACAGGTCCAGACGCAGCAGTTTGGCGAGGCCAATCGCGAAATTCGTGTAGCCGTGCGTATCGACCGCCAAGTGCTGGAGCTTCTCGGAGTATTGGCGCAGATGGCCTTCGATCGCGTGCCCCGCCTGACGAATCCCCAGAATGATAGGGCGGTCGTAGAGAATGCCCCATCGGCCCGAGGTGTGCGTGTAGGTGCCGATGGCCGGCGTCTTGAGCCGCGGCTCCGTGCGCGAGTTGTGAAGGCGTCGCGAGGTCTCCAGGCTCATCATGTCCGACGACGCCCAGGCCTCCGCGCCCCAATGCTCGACGACCTTGTGTCGAAGCATGAATTCCACCACGGCCGCGTTCGCCGCTCGAATGTGCTTTGAGGGCTCGATTATGCGGATCATGGATGTGATCTGTTCGGCCGTGAGCCCGGGGCACATCATGGAGACCGCCTTCGCACTCAGATTCGTGCCGTTGACCAACAGAGCGGCATAGACGGCGATCAGCTCCAGCTTGTCTCCGGGCGGGCGCCCGAGGAGCTTCCATGAGAATCGCGTCTCCGCATCGATCTTCAGGATCAGCTCGGGCAACTGGATTGGCCCCATCTCGTCGGCCAGTGCGCGCTTGTAATCTTTGTACCCGATCGGCGCCTCCTCGGGCTCGATTGGGGCGATGCTCATCCGCGTCTTGTCGATCTTGAAGTCGCCGGCCTCGCAGGCCGCCGCCAGCTCCTTGAGCTTTTCGGGGAGTTGCTGAAGGTAGGGGGCGAGAAACTCCTCCCCGCGCTCGGGATGGTTCAACTCCGAGTAGTACCTGAGCCGTTGCGCCTTCCAGGCGTCCGGTGAAATCAGAAGTTCATCTCGGCTGCGATGATCCTCGCTGTGGGAAACGTAAAGCTCGCCTGTTCGCAGCGCGCGATGGGTCTCGTCAAGGGTCGAGGCGGCGAAGGCCCGGAATGCATCGTCGGGATCGGTGTTCTCGTTCACCAACCTGTCCCAGGGTGGCTTGCACGGGGCGTCGCCATGGTTGGGAAGGCGCTTTTTCTTACTGTCGAGAAGCTCCTTGAGCATTTCCACGGATTGTTTCGCGACGCCGTTGTCCGTGCCTTCGAGTTCCAGGTCGAGCAGGGGACGAATGAGACCCTCGACTTTGCTGTATTCCTTTGCCAACAACTCGCGGGTGGCTTCGGATTTGTTCGGGTTCACCTTGCCGAGGAAGCGTGAGACGATCTCCATCGTCTGCTGTCGCGTGGTATCAAGATCGAGCGCATCGGTCTCCATGACCGTCTTGATCTCTTCGATGCCTCGCATCATGTCCAGCGCCGACGCCGCGTTCGTCTCCCCAACCTGCGTTCGCAGGGATGTCTTGAGCGTTGCGAACGCTTTCCTCGACATTTGAATCACGAGGTCAGACTGCCGCATCAGCGTGTGCCAGAGAAACGACACCAGCTCGAGTGTCCTCAGAGGATCCGTCAAGCGCTCGATGCGGGATGGCTTGCGATTGGCCAACTCCCTGGCGTAATACTTCACGCGCTCGACCGGGATGCCTTGGATAATGGTCCTGTTGACGCCGAGCCCTTTGAGAAACGCGACCTTCTCACTGACATTGCCGCGAGCGCGAGGGCCCTTTCCACTGGGTGGTTTCTTCAGCCATTCCATGACGGTCGCGCGTCCTGTGCCGTGCGGCGCAAGCAGTGCTTGCAGCCATTCCTCTCGTTTGGCGTAGGGAATGACCCGATCAATCTCCTTGAAGAGGGCGCGTTCCGAGCCGGCGAACTTCGTACCGCACACGCGCTCGTAGGCCGATTCGGCGCGGAGAAGGTATTTGTGGTCGTAGCTCCACCTGCGCGCCTTATCCAGCAATTCCTGCTTTGACGAGGTAGCCACAACCACTTGGTCGAGGTAGTCCGCGAGCTGGCGATCGGCATCGAACGTCGGCTTCTGCCACCCCAGACGCTCCATGGCCCAGGCGAGCTGCTTCATCTTCGTCCGCTCGCCCTTGTACAGGCGCTTCAAGGACGCGATCGACGGCGCCGGCAATTCCACTTGGTCGCTGACGTATTTGAGGAGGGTCTTGGGTAGTACGTTGATCGTGTCCAGTTTGGTCCCGGACAGACCGAGAAAGCCGAGCTGGATGGCCGCAGCAATGTGGTTCGAAGGTCGGAATTGCTGCTTCAGCGAAGCGAGATCCTCGGCGCTGAAGGTGAAAAAGGCCTGGATCTGGTACTCGCTCAGCTCAGGCGGCAGACTCCGCCGCCCGAGGAAGGTGCCCTGCCAGATCTGCATCGTGCTCACGACGTCCCCAGTCGAGATTTTGGACGGACCCGAACCGTACCACCGGTTGGCGTGACGCGCGTGTGGAAGGGGACAATGCCGCCGAACGGATTGTCATGGACGGGTCAGATGATGGTAAGCGGGAGGGGGCCGCGCGTCGGCGGTTCGACGGGGAAGCGAATTTCCCTGATGGCCGCAGTAGTGACCTATGCCTAAAGTGCGGTTTTTACACCGCGGGTACGTTTACCCCATACCGGCAGTGGTACGCGCGCGTGGGGCGGCTGGCCTCAGCGCTCACCGGGCTCGGCGTTGAGCCCGGCGCCACGATCGCCGTGATGGACTGGGACAGCCACCGTTACCTGGAATGCTTCTTTGCAGTGCCGATGATGGGCTGCGTGATGCAGACGGTGAATATCCGCCTGTCGCCGGAGCAGGTGCTGTACACGCTCAACCACGCAGGTGCCGACGTGGTGCTGGTCAACGCGGACTTCATCCCGCTCGTCGCCGCCATCCGCGGCAAACTGGAAAAGGACGTCCAGTTCATCCTGCTGCGCGATGCGGACGCACCGGCGCAACCTGGCGCCGACCTGCCGTTCGTGGGCGAATACGAGGCGCTGCTGGCCAGCGCGTCGCCGGACTACATCTTCCCGGACTTTGACGAAAACACCCTCGCCACAACGTTTTACACTTCCGGCACCACGGGGCTGCCGAAAGGCGTGTACTACAGCCACCGCCAGCTCGTGCTGCATGCGCTCGGCCTGGCCGCTGCCTTCGGCACCGCGCCGGCGAACGGGCGCATCCACACCGAAGACGTGTACCTGCCGATCACGCCCATGTTCCACGTCCATGCCTGGGGCATGCCCTATCTCGCGACAATGCTCGGCCTGAAGCAGATCTACTGCGGCCGCTATGACGGCGGGCTGCTCCTGAAGCTGATCCGCGACGAGCACGTCACGCTCACGCACTGCGTTCCCACCTTGCTGCACATGCTGCTGACGCACCCTGATTCGGCAAAGACCGACCTTTCACACGTCAAGATGGTCGTCGGTGGTTCCGCCATGCCGGTCGGCCTTGCCAAGCAGGCGCTGACGCGCGGGCTGGACGTGTACACCGGCTACGGCATGTCGGAAACCGGCCCCATAGTGACCACTGCGCACCTGTCCTCCGCGCAGGTGGCCCTCGACCTCGACGCCCAGGCGCCGTTGCGTTGCCGTACCGGTCGGGCCGTGCCGCTATGCGAGCTGTACGTGACCGGCACCGATGGCAAGGAAGCGCCGCACGACGGCGCTGCGGAAGGTGAACTCACGCTCATCGCCCCGTGGCTGACACAGGGCTACTACAAGGAACCGGAGAAATCCGAGGTCCTGTGGGAAGGCGGGCGCCTGCACACCGGTGACGTGGCGACGATCGACGCGAACGGGGAAATGATGATCCGCGACCGCATCAAGGATGTCATCAAGACCGGCGGCGAATGGATCAGTTCGCTGACGCTGGAGAACTTGATCTCGCAGCACCCCGGCGTCGGTGAAGTCGCCGTCATCGCCGTGCCGGACAAGAAATGGGGCGAACGGCCGATGGCGCTGATCGTGCCGGCTGGCGGCCAGCACGTCGAACCCGAAGCCGTTCGCAGCCGCCTGCAGGCTGCTGCGGCACGCGGCGAGATCTCCAAGTACGGCGTGCCGGACGAAATCCGCATCGTCACGGAACTGGCCAAGACCAGTGTCGGCAAGCTGAACAAGAAAGCGATGCGCGACCAGTACCGCGCCGTGTAAAGGGGCTGCAAACCGGCCCGCTCATCAGCAGATCAGCGGGCCTTGATCACGGCAGCGCACCACCGAAGAGATAGCCCAGGGTGAAGTTGAACGTGCCCTGGGTCTTCTCGTGTGTGAACGGGCTGCGCGCCGCGTCGTTCAACAGGTGGTTGCCGGCGCCGGTTCCGTTCACGAACCAGCGGTCGTGAAAGAACCAGGTGGCACTGATGCCGAATTTCACGGATCGAACGCCGCCTTTCGCGTCGAATACCGGCAAACCAGTGGCGTGCGACTGGTCCGCCGTCACGCTGAAGAATTCCCGCATGTTGCCGCCGCTGGCGAACGTCACAGAAGGCCCGGCGAACACCACGAAACGATGCTCGCGCGACCCAGCCACCGGCATGTAGATGCTGGCATCCCCGATATAGCCGTCATAACCCCCGCCCAAGGCCTGACGGAAATCCAGCCGGAACACGACCGGGAACAGGACGTATTCACCAAAGATCTTGGCTTCTGCCGTCGGCCCGACGCGCCGCCGCGACGTGACCCGGAAATTGTCGTTGAGCTTGCGGCCGAGGTCGTAGGTTGCCGCCAACCCGATACGGTAGTTGCGCCCGTGGAAGACGTTGACCCCCAGCCCTTCGCCGGCGGAGAAGAACGCCAAGTCGCGGTAACGCACATCGAAGCTCGGAGCCGGCACCAGTTCGTAGGTGGAGGCACCGTCATAATCTGGCTGAAAGCTGAACCCCATGCCGAGTGCAGTCTGCCACTTCGGGGCTTCCGGCATAAAGTACGCACGTAGCGGAACACCTGCCGAATACTGCCATTCCGCGAGCGGCGACGGGGTTTGCGCACCGGCCGTCCCCGGCAGCAAGCTGCCGCCACAGCACAAGGCCGCAGCAACACCCGCCCATCCGTGAAGAACGCCCGCCCCGGTTTTCACGATGCTGCCCCACGTTTTCTGCGCCATGCGGTGGAGTATGGCAAAGCTGCCCGACAGGTGTTTCGGCGCACACCGGCGGGCGGGGCCGTTCTTTTCGGCTGCTTGCCGGTCACCGCTTACTGTTTACGCCGTCCAATTGCGTTTTCAGCCACGCGGATGAAAGCGTTCGTGGAACGCCTTGAGCCGAGCCTGTGCGACATGCGTGTAGATCTGCGTCGTGGACAGATCGCGGTGTCCCAGCAAGGTTTGCACCACGCGCAGATCGGCACCGTGCTCCATCAGATGCGTGGCAAAGGCATGCCGCAGGCTATGCGGTGAAAACGGCGTCGTCACTCCAGCGTCGACCGCATAGCGGCGTAACAGGTACCAGAAATTCTGGCGTGTCATGCCCGTGCCGCGCGCCGTGACGAATACGAAATCGCTCGTCGCACCGCCCAGCAGCAGGGTGCGCGGCGCCCCGATGTAGGCGCGTAGCGCGTCGCGCGCAGGCTCGCCGATCGGCACCAGCCGCTCCCGCCCGCCCTTGCCGACGATGCGGACGATGCCGTGCCCCAGATTCAGTTCGTCGAAACGCAGCTTCACGAGTTCGGAAACCCGCAGCCCGGAAGCGTAAGCGAGCTCCAGCATGGCGGCATCACGCGCGCCGAGTTCCGTGCCACGGTCCGGCGCTGCCAGCAGCGCCTCGACCTCCGCCCCGGTCAGCGTCCGCGGCAGGCGGCGGGCCATGCGCGGCTGCACGAGACGGGCGCTGGGGTCGTCACGGCGTGCCTCGCAGAGCAGCAGCCAGCCGTAGAACTGGCGCAGGGCACTGACCAACCGGGCCTGCGTGCGCGGCCCGAACGGCACCTTGCTACGTGCTGCGGCACGCGCCGCTAGATAGTCACGCAAGTCGCCCTCGCCCGCGTTTTCCAGCGTCACGCCACGCGGCCGCAGCCAACGCGCCACAAGGCGCAAGTCCGAGGTGTAGTCGATACGGGAATTCTCTGCCAGCCCACGTTCCACCCACAGGGCATCGACAAAGCGTGCGATGGCGGCTGCGTCGTCTGCGGCCAAGTCAACGGATGGGGTATCCACGCCCGTATAATAAGCGCCTGCCTTCAGTACGAAATTCCATGTTGGGTCGCGCGCTTCGCTTTATTTATGGCGTCTACGCCTCTGTCGTGGTGATCGTGGTGATCTTCGTGCTGTTCTGCCCACTCATCATCATCGCCCCGACGCTCGCGCTGCGGCGCACCATCGGGCGTCTGTGCGTCCGCACGGCGCTGGCACTCGTCGGCGTGCCGTTTCGCGTGCAGGGGTTGGAGAATCTTCCGCTGGGCACCGCCGTCGTGGTTGCCAACCATTCCAGCTACTTCGATGGCCTCGTCCTCACCGCAGCCCTGCCGTCCCGTTTCACGTTCATGGTGAAACAGGGGGCGGCGGCGTGGCCCTACATTGGGCTCGTCATCAAGCGCATGGGCGTACGCTTCATCAACCGCGTTTCCAAGCGTGAAGGCGCGGTACAGACGCTGCGGCTGATCCGCGACCTCAAGGACGGCATGTCACTGGCGGTATTCGCGGAAGGCACGTTCAAGTCGCAACCCGGCCTGCTGCCATTCCAGAAAGGCGCGTTTGCGATCGCCGCCAAGGCCGGCGTTCCCGTCGTCCCGGTGGCCATCCGCGGCACGCGCAAGCTGTTGGGCGCGAACGGGCGGCTGCTGGACTGGACCTCGATCGAAATCCGTATCCTGCCGCCGATCACGCCGGACGCCTCCACGCCACCTGCCGTGGAAGCACTGCGCGATACTGCCCGTGCCGCAGTGCTGGCCGCCATCGGCGAACCCGACCTGGCAACTTCATGAACGCCGCCGCTGACAGCTTCACACCGCCCGACGACCTCGGCCCGCGCGCGGCGTACGAACTGAAACTTGCCAGCGGCGAATTCGTGGCCGACCCGGCACAACGACAAGCCGTATTCGCTCTGCAGGCCATCTGCGACGTGTTGCGCACCCACCCACCCAAGCGCCGCTTCGGGCGCCATCGCCACCATTGGCCCGGCGTTGGTGGCCTGTATCTGTGGGGCGGCGTGGGGCGCGGCAAGACGTGGCTGATGGACACGTTCTTTGCTGGACTGCCGTTCCCGGAAAAGCAGCGCACCCACTTTCATCGCTTCATGCTGCAGGTACAGGAGCTGCTGGATCACTACCGCGACGAGGAAGATCCGCTGCTGAAGGTGGCGCGCGAAATCGCCACCCACACCCGCGTGCTGTGCTTCGACGAGTTCCAGGTCTACAACATCGCGGATGCGATGGTGCTGGGCCGCCTGTTCGACGGGCTGTTCGCACGCGGCGTCACGCTCGTCGCCACCAGCAATGTAGTGCCGGACGACCTCTACAAGGACGGCCTGCAACGCGAGCGATTCCTGCCCGCCATCGCCGCGATCAAGAAATATTGCACGGTGCTGAACGTCGACAGTGGCGTGGACTACCGCTTGCGCGCCCTGCATGCCGCGCCGATCTACCTGTGCCCGGACGACGCCGCCAGCGATGCCCAGCTCGCCAGGCTGTTCATTGCGGTTGCCGGACGGGACGTACGCGAAAACGCGCGGCTCACGCTCAACGGGCGGCGTATTCCGGCACGGCGGCTGGCGGGCGACGTAGCCTGGTTCACGTTCGAGGCCCTGTGCGAAGGCCCGCGTGGTACGGCCGACTACGTGGCGCTGGCCCAGGGTTTCCACACCGTTGTGTTGTCCCATGTGCCGCGTTTCGACGCCCAGCACGAAGCGCCCGCACAGCGCTTCATCAACCTCGTCGACGAGTTCTACGACCAAGGCGTCAAGCTCATCCTTTCGGCAGCGGCCCGCCCGGAGACGCTCTACGCCGGCAAACGCCTTATATTCGAATTCCAGCGCACTTGCTCTAGGCTGATCGAGATGCAATCCGAGGAATACCTGGCTGCACCGCATGCAGCGTTGCCCGCTGCCTCTGGTGAGCGTTGACAAGCCCTGTCCTACAGGCCAGCATGGAACGGAATGCCGCCACTCGCTGCGCTTGTCGGACGACATTGACCTTTGGTCTTGACAATTCACGTATCCTGTTCGTCTGGTAGATTATCGAGCAGACCGCATTGGGCGGCATTCAGGGGTTAACAACCATGAAACGCAAGTTGTTTTTAAAACCACTCCGTAGCATCGCTGCGGCCACGACGCTGGCGCTCGCCAGCGGCACACTTTTAATCGCGGCAGGCTGCAGCGGCAGCACGGCGCCAGTCACTGGCGCTGGTGGACCGGGCGCTCCTGGTGGCGGATCTGCCATTCCAGGCGTCAACCAGGTTCTCGGCATCCAGGACACCCAGTGCGCGCTCGACCCCAGCATGCTGCAGCAGATTGCCAGCCAGTTGCAGAGCGCAGCCGGTACTGCGGGAAGTGGCGGTAGTCCAACCGCCGCATTGACAGGGCTGCTGACCCAGCTTCAGAGCGCTGCGGGCAACAACGCTTTGCAGGGGTTGGTGAGCCAGCTCCAGGCCGCAGCCAGCGGTGGCGCACCGTCGCTTGACCCGACGCAGCTTACCAGCCTGCTAACCCAGTTCCAGACCCAGCTCAGCTCGCTGCAATCCATCGCGCCGAAAGCGAGTGCCACGCCCAGCACGAGTCCGCTGGACCTGACCCAGCTCACCAGCGCTCTCTCGCAGCTCCAGGCACTGGCAAGCGCGGGCGGAACCAATCCGCTGGATCCGTCACAGCTGACCAGTATCATCACACAGCTGCAGACCGCGGCAGGCGGAGCCAGCAGCGGCAACCCACTGGATCCCACCCAGCTCACCAGCGCTCTCTCGCAGCTCCAGGCACTGGCAAGCGCGGGCGGAACCAATCCGCTGGATCCGTCACAGCTGACCAGCGCACTCACCCAGCTGCAAAGCCTCGCGAACGCCTCGCAGTTGCAGCAAGTGATCACGCAACTGCAGAGCCTGCAAGGCATGGCAGGCGGCAGTCCGCTGGATCCCAGCCAGCTCACCGCCGTCGTCACACAGCTCCAGACACTCCTCGCTGGCACTTCAGGCGGAACCAGCAGCAACCCGCTCAATCCTCTGAGCCCCGTCACCTCCTGCCTCGATCCCAGCATGCTGCAGACGTTGATCACGCAGCTGCAGAGTGCTGCGGGCGGCACGAACGGCAGCGGTCTTCCGCTTGATCCGGCCCAATTGCAGGCCCAGTTGACTGGCCTTGCGAGTCAGTTCCAGAACTTGGCGCCGCTATCGCAGCTCAACCTGATCACGGATCAACTGCAGAGCTTGGCTGGTGCGGGCGGCAGCAATCCGCTCGACCCCACGCAGGTCACAACCCTGCTGACAAGTCTGGCCAGTCAGTTGCAAGGCTTGGGCTCTGGGGTTCCCGGTGCAGGGCTTCCCGGTGCCGGCCAGCTGGGCAGCCTGACGAGCCTGCTGGACCCGACCCAGCTTGGACAGTTGCAGACTCTCGCCAGTCAGCTTCAGGGCATGCTGGCGGGCGGCACAAGCGGCGGCTTGCCGAATCTCGGACCTCTGCAGGGCATCGTCGACCAACTGCAGGGTCTAGCCGGCGCTGGACAGCTCGGCGCAGGAGCCACGGCGATTCAAGGACTGCTGAGTGGGCTAGACCCCACCACCGTACTCGACCCGACACTTGCCACAAACCTGCTCAATCAGCTACAGCAGCTGGCTGGAGGCAATCTTGCCCCGACCGGCAGCCCGCAACTTACCACTGTAGAAAATCTGATCCAGCAACTCACGGGTCTGGCGAGTGGAGCAGGAACCACAACTACACCCGTAAGCGGCTTGCTCGCCACGTTAACCGGATTGCTAGGTCTCTGAGGCGACACGCCTTAAATTGCGGTTTCTGTTTCGTATGTACCGGCGGCTCGCTTACGCGAGCCGCCTTTTTTAATGCCTACTCACTCCAGGCCACCGAGCAGCCCTCCACTACTACCGAAGCCTCTTGCATGGCTGATGACTGCAACGGTACAACGGCTTTCATCTCGCTAGAATGTCGGCTTTCCCTCCAGCGTAAATCAACATGACATCCAAGACCCAGGCATCTCAATCGTTTCAGGACATCGAAATCCTGATCAAGACTTCAAAAGGCGATATCAGGCTTGCACTGTTCTCATCTGCAGCACCCGTCACCGTCGCGAATTTCCTGAATCTCGCGCAGCGCGGCTACTACGATGGCGTGCAATTCCATCGCGTGATCGCCGGTTTCATGATGCAGGGCGGTGACCCGACCGGTACCGGAGCCGGTGGCCCGGGATATTCATTCGAGGATGAATTCACTCCGGAACTGCGTTTCGACCGCGCCGGCCTGTTGGCCATGGCCAATCGCGGCCCGGCGACGAATGGCAGCCAGTTCTTCATTACCTATGTGCCCACGCCGCACCTGAACGATCATCACACGATCTTCGGGGAAGTTCGCGAAGGCGCAGACGTCACGCAATCGATCCGCCAGGGTGACACCATCGACTCCGTCACAATACTTGGCGACGCGGCAACATTGTTCAGCGCCCAGGCATCCCGCATTTCTGACTGGAACAGCCATCTGGACGGTTGATCCAGACCCACCTGCCACAATGAAAAAAGCGGGCGCACCGTATCGCGATGCGCCCGCCTCTTAACCTGAAATGTCGCTGCAGGCTTTATCCTGCAGCAGCCTCAGCCTTGCTGGTGGCCTCAACCGGCGCACGGCCCACAAGTTCGACATAGGCCATGGGGGCGTTGTCGCCCGGCCGGTAGCCACAGCGCATGATGCGCAGGTAGCCCCCGGCACGCTCCTTGTAACGCGGACCGAGTTCGTTGAACAGCTTCTGCACCGCCTCGCGATCACGCAGGCGATCGAAGCTGATACGGCGGTTCGCGACGCTATCAACCTTCGCCCGGGTAATGAAAGGTTCCGCCAGCCTGCGCAATTCCTTGGCCCGGGGTACGGTGGTGCGAATCAGTTCATGGTGGATCAACGAGACAGCCATGCTCTGCATGGTTGCCTTGCGGTGGCTGGGTGAGCGGCCAAGATGCCGCCCGGCACATTTATGACGCATGGTTCAACCTGTCAATTTGTGAGTCAATGCACGGGGAATCGAAGCAATTCAGATTGAAACCTTGGGGGGTGCCCAATTTTCAAGCGTCATCCCCAGATCCAGATCATGTTGCTTCAGTGCTTCACGAATCTCGTTCAGCGATTTCTTGCCCAGATTCGGCGTTTTCATCAATTCCGCCTCCGTCTGTTGCACCAGATCACCGACGAGGTAGATATTTTCGGCCTTCAGGCAGTTCGTTGCACGGACGCCCAGTTCAAGATCGTCAACCGGGCGCATGAGCATCGGGTTGAGATTTTCAGCAGTTCCGGATTTCTCGCTGACCGCTTCGCCCTGCAGGTCGACAAACACCGCCAGCTGGTCACGCAGCACATGAGCCGCCAGCTTGATGGCTGCACCTGCCTCGATTCCGCCATCGGTGTCGATGTCGAGCACGAGTTTGTCGAGGTCCGTGCGCTGTTCTACGCGCGCGTGTTCCACGGCATAGCTGACGCGGCGGATTGGGCTATACGAAGCATCCAGCCGTAAAACACCGATGGCATGGCCTTCCTCTTCCCCGAGCTTTTCGCGCGTACTGGCTGGCTGATAGCCGCGACCGCGCGTGACTTTCAATGTCATCGACAACTTGCCACCCGTCAGGTGGCAGATGACAAAATTCGGGTCGACGATTTCGACGTCGTGATCCAGCGTGATGTCCGCTGCCGTCACCGGCCCATTGCCGGATTTCGTCAAGGTCAGCGTGGCGCTGTCGCGCGCATTGAGCCGCAGCCCAAGATTCTTCAGGTTGAGCAGCACGTCAAGGACGTCTTCCTGCACACCTTCGAGAGCGCTGTACTCGTGCACAACGCCATCAATCTGGACTTCGGTAACCGCTGCACCAGGAATGGCGGACAACAGCACGCGCCGCAATGCATTGCCCAGCGTATGTCCGAAACCCCGCTCAAGGGGTTCGATAGAAACCTTGGCGCGATGAGCAGAGATCGCCTCCACCTTGACATTGCGGGGTTTCAGCAATTCGCCAACTTGATCTGACATGTAACAACCTCTGATTCACGATCTTGTCGCGCCACGAGAACCGCGCACGCCCAGATCACGCAACGGATTACTTGGAATACAACTCGACGACCAGGTTCTCGTTGATGTCCGGCAGGAACTGGTCGCGATCCGGCAGGGCGCTGAATGTGCCCTTGAATGCCTTCTCGTCTACGGTCAGCCAATCCGGCAGGCCGACCTGAGCGGCAACCGCCATGGCCTCCACCACACGCGACTGCGTGCGTGACTTCTCGCGCACCTCGATCACATCCCCGGTCTTGACATTGTAAGAGGGGATGTTGACAGAGCCACCATTGACCTTGATCGCACGATGGCTGACGAGCTGGCGGGCTTCCGCGCGTGTTGCAGAAAAACCCATGCGATAGACAACGTTGTCCAGGCGCGTCTCGAGCATGCGCAGCAGGTTGAGGCCCGTAGACCCCTTGGTGCTCGACGCCTTGACATAGTAGCCGTGGAACTGCCGTTCCAGAACACCATACATCTGCCGCAGCTTCTGCTTCTCACGCAACTGCAGCGCGTAATCCGAGAAACGCTGACGCCGCGCGCCATGCTGACCGGGCGGCGTATCCAACTTGCACTTGCTGTCAAGCGCACGACCGCGCCCTTTAAGGAACAAATCGGTACCGGCGCGACGCGCCTGCTTGCACTTCGGGCCAATGTAACGGGCCATGACTATCTCCTGATGAGGCCGTTACACGCGACGCCGCTTGGGCGCACGGCAGCCATTATGCGGAATCGGCGTGACATCAATGATGTTCGAAACCTTGAAACCTACGGCATTGAGGGCGCGAACGGAAGACTCGCGCCCCGGCCCCGGCCCACTGATGCGGACTTCGACATTCTTGACCCCGAATTCGGCCGCGGCAGTTGCCGCTTTTTCTGCGGCAACCTGCGCCGCAAATGGCGTGCTCTTGCGCGAGCCCTTGAATCCGGCGGCGCCAGAAGTCGACCACGACAAAGCATTACCCTGTCGATCGGTGATCATGATGATGGTGTTGTTGAAAGATGCGCGCACATGCACGATCGCATCCGACACGTTCTTCTTTACACGCTTGCGCGGCTTGACGTTAGCGTCCGCCATTATTGAATCCTTTTAAAAGTCAGTTACTTACGAACGGCACGACGCGGGCCTTTGCGGGTACGCGCATTCGTGCGCGTGCGCTGTCCACGAACCGGCAATCCACGCCGGTGCCGCAGCCCTCGGTAACAACCCATGTCCATCAACCGCTTCAGGTTCATGCTTGTCTCACGACGCAAGTCACCTTCAACAATGAACTTCGCCACTTCGCCGCGCAGCTTTTCGAGCTCACCCTCCGTCAAGCTCTTGATCGGAGCATCCGTGGCAACCCCTGCAGCGCCGCAGATGATCCGCGCGCGCGTTGCGCCAATGCCGTAAATCGCACGCAATGCAATGACAGTGTGCTTGTTGGCGGGGATGTTGACCCCTGCGATACGAGCCATAATGAGATCTCAGAAAACGCCTTGGGCCGCAAACGCGGCGGAAAGCTGGTAATTATAACGATTATACAATCTGTATTCCAGCCACCAGCACCGCAGGATCAACCCTGCCGCTGCTTGTGACGCGCATCCGAACAGATCACCCGCACGACGCCATTGCGACGTACGATCTTGCAATGCCGACAAATCTTGCGTACCGACGTGCGAACTTTCATATCAACTCCACTTGTAATCTGTGACTATCGATCCTTTCCAATCTTCAACCCTCGGGAAAGACCGACAATACCTCGAGATCTTTGGCCTACCGTGCCGATTTCGGCAACGACCGACCACCGGCCATCTTCAAATTCGCCTTGCGCATCAAGCCTTCATATTGATGTGACATCAGGTGAGCTTGAAGCTGCGCCATGAAATCCATGATGACGACGACCACGATCAGTAACGACGTTCCACCAAAGGCAAACGGCACATTCCAGGTCGAGATCAGCATTTGTGGCAGAAGACAGACGGCCGTCAGGTATGCCGCACCTGCAACGGTCAGCTGCGTCAGCACCCGGTCGATATACCGACCGGTCTGAATACCAGGACGAACACCGGGGATAAACGCTCCCGATTTCTTGAGGTTTTCAGCTGTGTCGCGAGAATCGAAAACCAGCGCCGTGTAAAAGAACGCAAAGAAGATGATGAGCACCGCGTAGAGCAGATCATACAGACCATTGCCGGGCGACAAGGCAGTTGCGATGGTCTGCAACCAACCTGCCTCCGTATTGCCGCCGCCAACGAAGCTCAGCGCGGAAGCCGGAAACAGGATGATGCTGGATGCGAAGATCGGCGGAATGACGCCTGACATGTTGAGTTTCAGCGGCAGATGCTGTGTCTGAGCCGCATACAGCCTGCGTCCCTGCTGGCGCCGGGCATGATGAATCGGGATGCGTCGCTGGCCGCTTTCAAAAAACACGACAAACCAGGTCACGATGATCACCATCGCGATGATGAACAGCACGACACCCGGATTGATCGATCCTTCGCTGACAAGCTGTGCTGTCGAAGCAATGGCGCCCGGAAAGCCGGTCACGATACCTGCAAAAATAAGCATCGACATGCCGTTGCCGATACTGCGCTCGCTCATCTGCTCGCCCAGCCACATGAGGAACATGCTGCCGGTCAACAGGGAAACGCTTGAGACAAAAATGAAGCCGAATCCGGGGTTAAACGCAACGCCGCTCTGTTGCAGGGCAAACGTAGCGCCCAGGGACTGGAAAGCAGCAAGGCCCAAGGTTCCCCAGCGGGTGTACATCGTGAGCTTGCGTTTGCCGGCCTCGCCTTCCTTCTGCAATTCCTTGAGCTGCGGAGAAACGGCTGCCAGCAACTGGACGATGATCGCGGCGGAGATGTACGGCATCACCCCCAAGGCAAAGACCGACAGACGCTCAAGTGCACCGCCCGAGAACATGTTGAACATTGACAGGATCGTGCCTTTTTGAGCAGCAAACAGCTGCTCAAGGCGGTGCGGATCAATGCCGGGCGTGGGAATGAACGCGCCAATGCGGAACACGAACAGCGAAGCAAGCAGGAACACGAGCCTGCGCCGCACTTCCGCATAACGCGAAAGGTCGGGCAACAGCTTGTTGGTGTCTGCGTTCTTCTGGGCCACGTTCACTTATTCCTGAATGCTTCCGCCCGCTGCAACAACCGCTTCACGTGCACCCTTGGTGACACCAATACCGGTCAAGCTGACTTTGCGCTTCAATTCGCCAGACTTGATGAGCTTGACTTTCTCCACCGAGCCCGCGACCACACCCGCCGCCTTGAGGGCCAGGATGTCGATCTGTTCTGCCGTCATGCGTTCCAGATCCGACAGCCGAATCTCGGCTCGTGTCGCTGCCATCGCGGAACGAAAACCACGTTTTGGCAAGCGCCGCTGCAACGGCATCTGGCCGCCTTCGAATCCGACTTTCCCACGCCCACCCTTGCGCGCACGCTGGCCCTTGTGACCGCGGCCCGCCGTCTTGCCCAGCCCAGACCCGATACCCCGGCCTACGCGTGTGCGTTCAGTACTGGAGCCGGCAGCCGGCTTGATGTCGTTGAGCTTCATTTTCTAATCCTGAAACGGTGCATCCAAAAACCTGGAGCCAATCGTCAAATCTGTTCGATGCGCAGCATGAATGCGGCCTTCCGCACCATTCCCATGGCTGCATCTGTCGCGACAAGCTCGACGGTCTGGTGCATGCGCTTGAGGCCGAGACCCGCTATGCACCGCTGATGAACCGGCAACCGGCCGGCCAGACTCTTGATCAGCGTGACGCGCACGCGCCCTGGGGAAGTATTCTTGACCATGAACGCACCTTGTTGAGTTTTTTTCGATCAGCCCAGGATTTCTTCGACCGTCTTGCCGCGTTTCGCAGCAATCTCGGATGGCAGATTCATTCCGCGCAGTGCCGCAATCGTCGCCCGCACGAGATTGATCGGATTGCGTGAACCGAAGGACTTGGCCAGCACGTTCTGCACCCCGGCCACTTCAAAGACAGCGCGCATCGCGCCGCCCGCAATCACGCCCGTACCTGCTCCGGCGGGCCGCATGAAAACGCGTGTTGCGCCGTGCGTCCCCCAGATCTCGTGCTGGATAGTCTGCTCACGCATGGCCACCGAGACCATGTTCTTTCGAGCTTTTTCCATCGCCTTCTGAATCGCCTGGGGAACTTCGCGCGCCTTGCCGTAACCGAAGCCAACGCGCCCCGCCCCGTCCCCGACAACCGTCAGGGCAGTAAAGCCGAATTGCTTGCCGCCCTTGACGACTTTCGCAACGCGATTGACGGAAACCAGCTTCTCTTTAAAGTCGCCGTTTTGCGCGTCTTCGGAATGAGTCCTGTTCGCCATAGCTTAAAACTCCAGTCCGCCTGCGCGCGCCGCATCGGCCAATGCCTGGACGCGACCATGATATTTGTAACCCGAACGATCGAAAGCAACGCGCGTGATGCCCGCCGCCTTGGCGCGCTCCGCAAGGGTCGCCCCGACTTTCTTCGCAGCCTCGACATTGCCGGTTCCGTTCAAACCTTCACGCACGGCATTCTCAAGCGTCGATACGGACACCAGCGTATGCGCAGCATCCGCCGCAATGATCTGGGCGTAGATGTGCTGGCTCGTACGATGCACGGTCAACCGCTGAACTCCGAGCTCGTGGATCTTGGCACGTGCGCGCCTGGCGCGCCGCATGCGTGAAATGGTCTTCTTGTGCATAGTCTTTCTCGCCGTCCGATTACTTCTTCTTCGCTTCCTTCATCACAACATGCTCGTCGACATAACGAACGCCCTTGCCCTTGTAGGGTTCCGGAGGGCGAAAACGACGAATGTTGGCAGCGACCTGGCCCACCATGTGGCGATCCGCACCCTTGACGACAATTTCCGTCTGGCTCGGCGTGTCGATCTGGATTCCTTCCGGGACAACAAATTCGACCGGATGGGAAAAGCCCAACGACAGGTTGAGCTTCTTGCCCTGCGCCTGTGCGCGATAACCGACGCCCACGAGTGCAAGCCGTTTTTCGAACGTCTTGCCAATGCCGTGCACCATGTTGCTCAAGTGGGCACGCATGGTGCCACCGATCGCCGGGCCTGCCGTGCTGTTGTCGACATCGATCCACGCCTGGCCGGCTTCCACTCGCACAGCCACGCCAGAAGGCAGCGGGACTGACAGCGAACCCTTGCCACCTTTCACGGTGAGCAAGCCGTGCTCCGTCTTCACTTCGATACCCGCCGGCAATGTCACCGGCATGTGTTGAATGCGTCCCATATCAGATTCTCACGCCACCCGACAGATGATCTCGCCGCCGACCCCGTCGGCACGGGCCTGACGGTCGCTCAGCAAGCCCTTGGAGGTCGAAACGATGACAACGCCCAACCCACCCAGCACGCGTGGCAGATCCTCGCAACGCTTATAAATACGCAAGGAAGGCTTGCTGACACGTTCCAGGCGGTCTATGACCGGCTTGCCTTCGAAGTACTTGAGATCAACCACGATCGTGTGCTTGACGCCTTCCGCCGTAACACGAAAATCGCTGATGTAGCCCTCGTCCTTGAGAAGTTGCGCGATGGCGGCCTTCTGCTTGGAACTCGGTGACACGATCTGCTTCTTGTGCGCGGCCTGCGCATTGCGGATGCGGGTCAGGAAATCACCGATTGAATCACTCATGCTCATCGTATTAGTCCTTACCAGCTGGCCAGCTTCAAACCGGGGATTTCACCCCGCATCGCGGTTTCACGCAGTTTCGTGCGAGCCAGCTTGAACTTGCGATAGACACCGCGAGGCCGACCGGTGATGGAGCAACGATTGCGCTGACGGCTGGGCGACGAATCGCGCGGCAGACTGGCAAGCGCGACGATTGCCGCACTCTTTTCTTCGTAACCGATATTCTGGTCGCTGATCTTGGCCTTGAGCGCCTTGCGCTTGGCAGCATACTTCTTCGCCAGCCCGGCGCGGCGCTTTTCACGCTCAATCATGCTTTGTTTAGCCATTGTTCGTTCCTGAACTTATTTACGAAACGGAAATGAGAATGCATCCAGCAGACGGCGACCTTCAGCATCCGTGCGTGCCGTCGTGGTCAGCGTGATGTTCATGCCCCGCAGGGCATCAATCTTGTCGTACTCGATTTCCGGGAAGATGATCTGCTCGGTAATGCCAAAATTGTAGTTGCCACTGCCATCGAAACCACGTGGATTCAACCCGCGAAAGTCACGGATGCGCGGCAGTGCGATATTGATCAGGCGTTCAAGGAATTCATACATGCGGTCACCGCGTAGCGTGACCTTGACGCCAACGGGATAATCCTCGCGAACCTTGAAGCTCGCAACCGAGATGCGCGCCAGTGTGACGATGGGTTTCTGTCCCGCAATCGCCGTCATGTCCGCAACCGCATTGTCCATGACTTTGCGATCGGTCGTGGCCTCACCCACCCCCATGTTCAGGGTGATCTTTGCGACCCGTGGTACAGCCATGATATTGCAGCCCAGCTCTTCGTGAAGAGCCGGCGCGATCTTTTCGCGGTAATAGGTTTTCAGATTTGCTGCCATTGATTGTCTCCGAAGCGTTCCTGCAAGCGCCAAACGCTTCAGTGATCGACGACGTCTTGAGTGGATTTGAAGAACCGCACCTTCCGCGCCTGGTCACCTTCGCCGACATCACGGAAGCCCACGCGGTCTGCTCCGCCCTTGCCATCGTTCTTCTGCGGATTCCAGAGCGCGACGTTGGACACGTCAAGCGCCATTTCCTTGTCGACGATGCCGCCGGGCACACCGGCATTGGGATTGCCTTTCTGGTGCTTCTTCACCAGGTTGATGCCACTGACGACGAGCTGCGTCCGGCCCACCATCCGATCGACCGTTCCACGCCGCCCCTTGTCCTTGCCGGTCAGCACCACAACCTCATCACCCTTTCGGACCTTCATCATTCCGATTCTCCTGTCACAGAACTTCAGGGGCAAGCGAAATGATGCGCATGAAACGGTCACGCAGTTCTCGCGTCACCGGTCCAAAGATACGCGTCCCGATCGGTTCCAGCTTGTTCGTAAGCAATACCGCTGCATTGTTGTCGAAGCGAATCACGGAACCATCGGGCCGACGCACACCTTTGCGGGTACGCACGACGACGGCGTCATGAACTTCGCCTTTCTTGACCTTTCCGCGCGGAATGGCATCCTTGATCGTCACCTTGACGATATCGCCGATTCCGGCATAGCGGCGGTGCGTACTGCCCGCCACACGGATGACCAGCATCCGCTTGGCGCCGCTGTTGTCTGCCGCCAGGAGCGTGGATTCCTGCTGAATCATGCCTGTTCTCCTGCGCCTTGCGCCCGCTCAAGGATCTCGGCCAGACGGAAGAACTTCGTACGCGAGATCGGACGCGTCTCGATGATCGCGACGCGGTCCCCATCGTGGCATTCGTTGTTCTCGTCGTGCGCGTGAAGGCGCGAACTCTTGCGAACATACTTGCCGTAGATCGGATGACGCACGCGCCGCTCAACCAGCACCGTGATGCTCTTGTCGCCCTTGGTGCTCACGACCATACCGACGATCGGATGCTTGATTTTTTCGGCGCTCGCTGGCGCTTGTTCGTTTGTCATGCTTTCGCCTGCTGACGCATCAACGTTTTGACGTTGGCAATCTTCAGTCGCGTCTCCGCGACCAGATGGTTCTTCGTGAGCTGCCCCATGCTCAACTGCATGCGTAGCGAGAATTGCTCACGACACAATGCCCCCAGTTCCGCCTTCAACGCGGCGGTGTCCTTGCCGCGCAATCCAGTTAAATAAGTCGCGCTTTTCATCACATCACCACGCGTTCGACAAAAGTTGTCTTGACGGGCAGCTTGGCTGCAGCAAGGCGGAACGCTTCGCGCGCTGTGGTTTCATCCACACCCTCAAGTTCATAAAGCATGGCACCGGGCTGAATCTTGGCAACCCACCATTCCACGTTGCCCTTGCCAGAGCCCATGCGGACTTCAAGAGGTTTGCGCGTGATCGGGACATCCGGGAAAATGCGAATCCACATCTTTCCGCCGCGCTTGATGTATCGCGTAATGCAGCGCCGAGCGGCCTCGATCTGTCGGGCCGTGATTTGCCCGCGCGAAATCGACTTCAGGCCGTATTCGCCGAAGCTGACCCGGTTGCCGTTCTGCGCAAGCCCACGGTTGTGACCGCGTTGCTGCTTTCTGAATTTTGTTCGTTTTGGCT
Organism: Nevskiaceae bacterium; assembly: GCA_004298465.1. Classification (GTDB taxonomy): domain Bacteria; phylum Pseudomonadota; class Gammaproteobacteria; order Nevskiales; family Nevskiaceae; genus SCRT01. The sequence goes on from SCRT01000005.1 coordinate 258,555, forward strand.
GCATCATGGCAGCTGACTCCTAGATCGGTCCGTATCCACACTCATGCGACGGCAGGCTTTGCCGCATCCTCAGCGCGCGAATCGACGCTGAAGACTTCACCGCTGTACACCCAGACTTTCACGCCGATGATGCCGTACGTTGTCTTGGCCTCTGAAATCGCGTAGTCGACTTTCGCCCGCAGCGTATGCAGCGGAACCCGCCCCTCTCGATACCACTCGGAACGGGCGATCTCCGCGCCATTGAGACGGCCACCCACCTGCACCTTGATACCACCCGCACCAAGACGCATTGCATTTGTGACCGCCCGGCGCATTGCGCGGCGAAACATGATGCGTCGTTCAAGCTGCTGGGCGATGTTGTCGGCAACCAGCTTGGCGTCAAGTTCCGGCTTGCGGATTTCCTCGACCGCGATGTGGATCTGTCCAGCAGACAAGCCAGCCAGATTAGCCACCTGCGCCTTGAGACGGTCGATATCCTCGCCCTTCTTGCCGATGACGATACCCGGGCGCGCCGTGTGAATCGTAATACGCAACGACTTTGCGGGACGTTCGATCGTGATCTTCGACACCGACGCCTGCGCCAACTTGGTCGTGAGGAACCCACGAACCTTGATGTCGTTCGTCAGGTTCTGCGCATACTCACCGCGCTCCGCATACCAATTCGAAGTCCACGGTGTCGTGATTCCCAGTCGGAAGCCATACGGATTGATTTTGTGACCCATTGCTTAGCTCCTGCGTGCCGTTAGCGGTCTGCAACCCGCACCGTGATATGGCTGGTGCGCTTCAGGATGCGGTCCGCCCGACCTTTCGCGCGCGGGCTCGTCCGCTTCATGGTCGGCCCTTGGTCGACAAGGATTTCCGCGACGCGAAGTTCATCCACATCCGCACCTTCATTGTTTTCCGCATTGGCAATCGCGGATTCCAGCACCTTGCGCAACACGTGCGCGGCATCGGACGGCGCAAATCGCAGCAGCGCCAACGCGTGCTCGACAGAACGCCCGCGAATCTGGTCGGCAACGAGACGCGCTTTCTGCGGCGAAAGGCGAACGAAGCGGAGAATAGCTTTACTTTCCATGATGTCGTTTCCGCCTTTTATGCGCCAGCGGTCTTCTTGTCGCCGGTATGGCCCTTGAACGTACGCGTGGGTGCAAACTCACCCAACTTGTGTCCGATCATGTTCTCACTCACAAACACCGGCACGTGCAAGCGACCGTTATGGATCTGCAGCGTCAGGCCGATCATGTCCGGCGTCACCATGGAGCGTCGCGACCAGGTCTTGATTGGCTTCTTCACTCGGCTCTTCAGCGCTTCGGCGACCTTCTTTGCCAAATGCTGATCCACGAACGGGCCTTTTTTAATAGAACGAGGCATTGAATTCTCGGCTTACTTCTTGTGGCGACTACGGACGATAAACCGCTGGGTCCGCTTGTTGTTGCGGGTGCGCAGGCCTTTTGCCTTCTGACCCCAGGGCGATACCGGATGCGGATTACCCTGTCCGGACTTACCTTCACCACCGCCATGGGGATGATCCACCGGGTTCATCACGACGCCACGTACCGTCGGCCGAATACCCTTCCAGCGTTTTGCGCCGGCCTTGCCATAGGACCGCAGATTGTGCTCACCGTTGCCGACCTCACCCAGCGTCGCCCGGCACAGCACATGAACCTTGCGCATTTCACCAGAACGCAACCGCAGCGTGGCGTAATCACCCTCACGGGCAACGAGCTGTACACCAGCTCCAGCGCTGCGAGCGAGCTGAGCACCCTTGCCGATCCGCAATTCCACGCAGTGAATGGTGGAACCCACGGGGATATTGCGCAGTGGCAGTGAATTACCCGGCTTCAACGGGGCTTCCGCACCCGACTGCACGGTCGACCCCACTTCGAGGCCGCGCGGCGCGATGATGTAACGCCGTTCACCATCCACATACAACAACAGGGCAATGCGTGCGCTGCGATTGGGATCGTATTCGATGCGCTCAACCCGCGCCGCGACCCCGTCTTTTGCTCGCTTGAAATCAATCAGACGGTAGTGCCGTTTCTGGCCACCACCACGCTGACGCGTCGTGATGTGGCCATGGTTGTTGCGTCCACCGGTATTGCTCTTCGACTCAACGAGCGCCGCATGCGGGCGTCCCTTGTGAAGCTCGGGAGTCAACTGGCGAACCAGATGCCTGCGTCCTGGCGAAGTCGGTTTACACTTTTGCAATGACATTGTGTCTACTCAGTCTGATTGGGCGCGCAACTCAGGCGCCCGCATTTCCGACCAGATCGATCTGCTGGCCTTCGGCAAGCCGCACATAGGCCTTCTTCCAGTCCGACCGCCGCCCCAGCGTCCGCCCGAAACGGCGCGCCTTGCCCTTGACGATCAGCGTCTGCACGGATTTCACCTGCACGCTGAACAACAATTCCACCGCCTTCTTGACTTCGGCTTTGTCTGCATCACGCAAAACCTTGAAAACCGCGATGTTGTGTTTTTCCGCACTCCGCGTCGCCTTCTCCGAAACGAGCGGCGCCACGATGACCTGGTGCAGGCGTTCGCCGGCTACTGTGAGTTTACTCATGACAACCAAGCCTCCAGCTTCTTGACGGCACCCGAGGTCACCAGCACTTGTTCGTGAGAAAGCAGTGCCACAGGATTCAGGCCCTCCACATCACAAACTGAAATCCCTTGTGCGTTGCGAGCGGCCAGATAAAGATTGCGATCGAAGGAATCCGTAACGACCAGCACATTCCGGACTTCCATAGCACCCAACTGCCCGATCAGCTTCTGGGTCTTGGGCTCGGCAACCTGCAGCGACTCGGCCACCAGCAGCAGCTCCCGCCGCGCCAGCTCGGAAATGATCGAGCGCATCGCTCCGCGATACATCTTGCGATTGACCTTTTGCGTGAAGTCGCGCGGCTTGGCAGCGAACGTCACACCACCACCGCGCCACAACGGGCTGCGGATGGAGCCTGCGCGAGCACGCCCGGTGCCCTTCTGCTTCCACGGCTTCTTGCCACCGCCGGATACTTCACCCTTGGTCTTCTGCGCCTTCGTGCCAGCACGCCCGGCGGCCTGGTAAGCCACCACGACCTGGTGCACGAGGGCCTCGTTGTACGCGACGCCAAACACGCCATCGGCAAGCGAAATCGAACCCGCGCCGGCCTGCATCTTCATTTCCATGACCATCAGCTCCGCGCTTTCATCTTGACGGCCGGGCGCACCACCACCTCGCCCCCCGTCTGTCCTGGCACAGCGCCCTTCACCATCAGCAGATTGCGTTCGGAATCAACCTTGACGAGATCAAGATTCATGGTCGTCACGCGGCTATTGCCCATGTGTCCGGCCATCTTGAGTCCCTTCCAAACCTTTCCCGGCGTCTGACGCTGTCCGATGGAACCCGGCATGCGGTGAACCAGAGAGGCACCATGCGTTGCGCGTCCACCGCCGAAATTCCAGCGTTTCTGCACGCCCGCAAAGCCTTTACCACGAGAAGTTCCGGTTACGTCGACGTGCTTGACGTCGGCAAATGCATCAACCCGGACTTCCGCCCCCAGTTCTGGCAGCACATCTTCAACCGTCTCGGCGCGCAATTCGCGCACGATCTTTCCGGCCGCCACACCCGATTTCTTGAAGTGCCCGATGGCAGGCTTGTTCAGACGCCCCTGCTTCACCTGCCCGGCCACGATCTGTACGGCCGAATAGCCGTCAACAGCCAGGGTCTTGACTTGAGAGACACGGTTCGGCGCGCATTCAATCACCGTCACGGGAATCGATTCACCGGCTTCGGTGAAGACCCGCGTCATGCCCACTTTTCGCCCTACGATTCCGATCGCCATGATCTAGTCCTCGTCCTCAGTTGACGCGAATCTGAACTTCGACGCCGGCAGGCAGGTCGAGTTTCGACAGCGCATCCACCGTTTTCTCTGTCGGATCAATGATCTGCATCAGACGCTTATGCGTGCGGATCTCGTATTGATCGCGGGCATCCTTGTCCGCATGCGGCGAGATCAGGATCGTGTAACGCTCCTTGCGCGTCGGCAGCGGGATCGGACCGTGCACGACAGCGCCAGTGCGCTTCGCGGTCTCGACGATCTCACGAGCCGATTTGTCGATCAACCGATGATCGAACGCTTTGAGCCGAATACGAATCGATTGGCTATTCGCGGCCATGCTTGCACTCAAGTCTTAAAGAACGGCCTGACAAACCTCATCAGGACCCGCAGGAAGGGGCGCGGATTATAGGCCGCGCCCTGGTCTTATGCAAGCACCCACCCTTGGGGCGGGTGCGGGTACCGGGGGGATCAGGCGAGGATCTTTGCCACCACGCCTGCGCCCACCGTGTGGCCACCTTCACGAATCGCGAAGCGCAGCCCTTGCTCCATCG
>SCRT01000006.1 GCA_004298465.1 Nevskiaceae bacterium
GACGACACCAGCCATGTTCTCGACGAGGTCATTGACACCTGCGCACAGGTCACGGATGGAACCGGCCTTGCCGTCCAGTTCGATGCGCTGGGTCAGGTCGCCGTCCTGCGCCGCCTTCACCACGTCCTGCGTCTGGCCGACTGCGTGTTCCAGGGCATGGGCGGCTCTCACCTGCGTGGTGATGTCGGTAGCAAACTTCACGACCTTGAAAGGCTTGCCGTCGGCGTCGAGAATCGGGTTGTACGACGCTTGGATCCAGACTTCGCGACCGCCCTTGCCGATGCGCTTGAACTGCCCGGCCTGGTATTCGCCGCGGCCGAGCTTCTGCCAGAACTCGCGGTATTCCGCGCTGTCGCGGTAGCCCGGCTCCACCAGCATCGAGTGGTGCTTGCCGACGAGTTCCTCACGCGTGTAGCCCAGCGCTTCGCAGAAGTTCGGGTTCGCTTCCTGGATGACGCCATCCAGCCCGAAGGTGATGACGGCCTGCGACTTGTTGATGGCGGCCAGCTGGCCTTCATAGTCGGCGTTGCGCTGTTTCTCGGCCGTGATGTCGGTGGCGAACTTCACGACCTTGCAGGGCTTGCCTTCGGCATCGAGGATCGGGTTGTAGGACGCTTGGATCCAGACTTCGCGACCGCCCTTGCCGATGCGCTTGAACTGCCTGGCCTGGTATTCGCCACGGCCGAGCTTTTCCCAGAACCGGCGGTAGTCCGCGCTCTTGCGGTATTCCGCATCCACGAGCATGGAATGGGGCTGGCCGACGAGTTCCTCGCGCGAGTAACCTAGTGCGGCGCAGAAGTTCTCGTTCGCCTCGATAATCCTGCCGTCGAGGCTGAACGTGATGACGGCCTGCGACTTGTTGATCGCCGCAAGCTGTCCCTCATGGTCGGCGGCGCGTTCCTTGTCGGCGGTGATGACGTGGCCGAAGCCGGCGATGTGCGTGCCGCTGCCGTCCGCGTTCGGCACCGGCGTGTAGACACCCAGCAGCCAGACCGGCGTGCCGTCGCGGGATACGCGCCGGAATTCGCCGGACACCGGCTGGCCGTGCGACAGCTGTTCCCAGAACCGGCGATCGTCGGCGCCGTCCCGCGCACTGGGGGCTAGCAGGATGGCGCGGTCGTGGCCACGCAATTCGTCCAGCGTGTAGCCGAAGGTGGACAGGAAGTTGTCGTTCGCGCTCGTGATGGCGCCGCCGGTATCAAATTCGATGACGGTGTGTGCGCCCATGAGGATGTCGATGGTCTTCTGCAGGGCGCCGGCGTGGGTGTGTTCCGCCGCCTCGTCAGCGCGCGCGGACGCGATTTCCGCTTGGTAGTCGGGGCGATGATTCGTGAAAGACTGGAAGAAGCTGGGCATGACGGAACCTCGTCAATGTGTAGAGTCGCGTTCGGCACTGGCGGGCATCAGGGCCATGTCTTCGGAACGCAGGAGTTTTTCGATGTCGAGGAGGATCAGGAGGCGCTCCCCGGCGGTGCCCAGACCGGTGATGAAACGGGTGTCGATGGCGCTGCCGAATTCCGGCGCAGGCCGCACCTGCTCGGCTGCCAGCTGGACGACGTCTGACACGCGGTCGACGACGATGCCGACGACGCGCGTGGCGACGTTGAGGATGATCATGACCGTGAATGTGTTGTATTCGGCGTTCGGCAGCTTGAATTTCATGCGCATGTCCACGACCGGCACGATGGTGCCGCGCAGGTTGATTACACCCTTGACGAAGTCCGGCGTGTCGGGGATGCGTGTGACGGTGTCGTAGCCGCGGATTTCCTGCACCTTGAGGATGTCCACGCCGTACTCCTCCTCGCCGAGGCCGAACGTCAGGTATTCGTTCGCCGCGAGGTTCACGGGCGGAGCATTGGGGGCGGGGGCGACAGGGGTTTGAAGTTCCGGCATTGCGAGGCTCCTGGTTACGGCTTCATGCGGCGGCAGCCAGGCGCGTGCTCTGCACGAGCTGGCCGGCATCGAGGATCAAGGACACGCGGCCGTCGCCGAGGATGGTCGCCCCGGAGACGCATGGCACGCGGCGGTAGTTGGTTTCCAGCGACTTGATGACTACTTGTTGTTGCCCCACCAGCTCGTCCACCAGCAGGGCAACCTTCTGTCCAGCTGCCTCGACGATGACGAGAATCCCGCGCGTGGGGTCATCCAGCGCATCGGGGATGCCGAACAGGCGGTGCAACGCGATGAGCGGCGCGTGCTCGCCGCGCACGCGCACGATGCGGCCTTCGTGCATGACGGTGCTCAGCTGGTCCGGGTGCGGCTGCATGGACTCCACGATCACGTTCAGCGGCACGATGAAGATCTCGGCGCCGACGCGCACCAGCATGCCGTCGAGGATGGCGAGCGTGAGCGGCAGGCGGATGGTGACGGTGGCGCCCTTGCCCGGGTGGCTTTCCACATCGATCTGGCCACTCAACGCCTGCACGTTGCGGCGCACGACATCCATGCCGACGCCGCGGCCAGACAGCTCCGTGACGTGCTCGGAAGTCGAGAATCCGGGCGCGAACACCAGCGCCCAGACTTCCTTGTCCGGCATCGTGTCGGACACCGCCATGCCTTTTTCATGGGCCTTGGCGAGGATATGCTCGCGGTCCAGCCCGCGGCCGTCGTCGGCGACGCGGATGACGATATGGCCGCCTTCATGAGAGGCCGACAGGTGGATGGTGCCGATCTCCGGCTTGCCGGCGGCAATGCGTTCCCCGGCCGTCTCGATGCCGTGGTCCAGGGAATTGCGGACGAGGTGGGTGAGCGGGTCGGTGATCTTCTCGATCACGCTCTTGTCGAGTTCGGTCTCCTCGCCGGTGGTGACAAGCTCCACTTCCTTGCCGAGCTTGCCGGCCAGGTCATGCACGATGCGCGGAAAGCGCGAGAACACGTTGGCCACCGGTAACATGCGCGTGGACATCACCGCTTCCTGCAGCAGGCGCGTCTGGCGGTCGAGCTGGCCGAGTCCGGCCAGCAGCTTTTCATCGCGCACCGGGTCGAGCTGGCTGCCGAGTTGCGAGAGCATGGCCTGGGTAATGACGAGTTCGCCCACGAGGTTCATCAACGCGTCGATCTTGCTGGTCTGCACACGAATGGAAGTGCCTTCCGCGTGGTGGACGGCGGGCGCGATGTGCGGTGGCGGGGCCGGAGTTTTGGCGGGAGCCGTGGCCGGCGTGGTGATGGCAGATGGCCGTGGCTCGGTTGCAGCCATCGGTGAAGTGTCAGCGAGCGGCTGGATGTCCAGCGTGCAGTCGTCCTCGACCCAGGCAAATATGTCGCGGACAGTCTGTTCCGGACACGCCGCATGCAGCGTGATGCGCCAGCCGAGGTAGCTGGTTTCGGGCTCCAGCTCATCCAGCGCGGGCAGGGCGTCGAGTTCGGCTTCGACCTCGGTGGGGCCCAGTGTCTGCAGGTCCCGCAGGATGTGGAGCGGTTCGTTGCCGGTGCGGAACAGGTCCGCGTTCGGCACGAAATGGATGCTGTAACTGGTAGTCGATGCAGCCGGTACGGGCGACACTGCGGGCGAAGCGCCGGCACCGGTGGAGGCGCTGGTCAACGCGGCCGCGAGACGGGTCTGGACGCCGGTCGCGGTGGCCGGGTCGAAGGGGTCGCCATCGCGCGCGGCGCCGAGCAGGGCACGCACCACGTCCACGGCTTCCAGCAGCAGGTTCACGGTATCCGGGTCGAGCGCCTTGCTGCCCGACCGGGCGGCATCCAGCAGGCTTTCAAGGTGGTGCGTGAAGTCGGCGACGGCCGTGAAGCCGAACGTGGCGGCCCCGCCCTTGATGGAATGCGCAGCGCGAAAGATGGTGTTGACGGTTTCGGGGTCGACAGCCGTAGCCGGGTCCAGGGCGACGAGCGCCTGTTCCATCACGTCGACGTTCTCGAAGCTTTCCTCGAAGAAGGCGGCGTGGAAGCGCGTGAGGTCGGTATCCATGGCTTGCTCCGGTTCAGCCCAGCACGCGGTTGATGGTGGCGATGAGCTGGGCAGGATCGAAGGGCTTGACGATCCAGCCGGTTGCGCCGGCGGCCTTGCCTTCCATCTTGCGGTCCATGGAGGACTCCGTGGTCAGCATCAGAAGTGGCGTGAACTTGTAGGCGGGCAGGGCGCGCAGTTCACGGATCAGCGCGATGCCGTCCATGCGCGGCATGTTGACGTCCGCGAGCACAAGGTTGAAGGCCTGTTTTTGCGCGGTTTCAAGAGCTTCCACGCCGTCTGCCGCCTCGGCCACCTGGAAGCCGGATTCACGCAGCGTGTACGCCACCATCTGGCGCATGGAAGCGGAATCATCAACGGTCAGAATCGTGCTCATGCCACGGGCCCGGAAGGTGGGGAGGGAAGAAGAAGCGCGGCGTTCAGGCCGGTGTCGCGGGCCGCGGCAAGCAGCGCCGCGGAAGGCGCCTGCCAGCGGATCGGCCGGTCTGTGCGGCTCTTGACCAGCGCCACAAGCACCTGCAGGCCGGCAAGGCCCACGGTTTCGACGGCGGCGCCGTCCAGCGCCAGTTCCCCAGCATTCACCACCGCTAGCAGCTGGTCGGCCAGCGGGCCGGCTTCAGCAGGCGTCAGGCGCGTCGGCAGCGCGACGACCGAGGCTGCTGCGGGGGCGGCGGAGTCCGGTGCGGGGTCGAGAGTCTGGGTCATGCCGGGGTTTCCGTGTCAGGTCATGCTGTCGTCGGGAAGCGGGTGCGCCGCATGGAGTTGCGTACGTCCAGCGTCAGGGCGATACGCCCGTCTTCGAGCCATGTCGCGGGATAGTCGTACCCGGCTTGGGTCGAGTCGCGACAGCTTTGTTCGAGCGCTGCCTGGGCGCTGGCGATCTCGGCAAAGCTGTCATTGCCGGCAGAGTGCCGGGTTTGATGCAGGGCACCTGCCAGTACCGAAATGATGTTGCGTGCGCCTTTCATGGGGTGCTCCGAAAGATGGAAATAGGTTGCCGCTCGTGTCGCGTGCTGAAGTGCCGTGGCGCGTCGCGCGCCACGTTCACCTTTCCTCAGGCAAGCTCCATTCCACCTTTTGCCGCTGCAACGGCAAGCGCCGCTGCGTGGAGCAGGATGATGCTTTTTCCACCGTGGTGGCTGAGCCCGCGGATGGCTGGTGTGTGCCTGCCGACGGAAGGCGGCGGCTGTTCGTCGGCGCCTGGTACGAACACGTCGCCGATGGCATCGACGGCCAGCGCCAGGCCGGCCGGCAGCAGCACCATGGCCCCCTCCGGCGGCCGGGAATCGAGCGGCAGGCCGAGCGTCGGGCGGATGTCGATGACGGCCACGACCGTGCCGCGGCGGTGGATCAGCCCCAGCACGTTGCTGGGGGCCTGGGGCACGGTGGTCGGTGCCTGCCAGGCCAACACTTCCTGCAGCTCGGCGACCTTGAGCGCGTAGTTCTGTCCGGTAAGGTGAAAGATCAGCCAGCGTTCCGCAGCCGCCTGCGGCGGCTTTTCGGATGGAGGGAAAGGTGGCGCGATGTTGGGGTGCGGAGCCGCGGTCGGAGGTATCGACGCGGTGGATGGTCTCGCCGGGGGTGCTGAGGAAGCTGGTGCGGCAGGCGGTCTTGCCGGAGCCGCCGAGGGCGCTGCCGCCGCAGGGGGCGGGGCTTCAATCGGTACGGACGGAGGGGCAGCCGGTGCGGAATCCTGCAGCAGGGTATCGAGGTAGTTGTCGAAGACTGCGCTCATGGGCGGTTCCCCGGCGCGGTCTGCGTCGTGAGGTGGCGGTACAGGTGGCGATAGGCCCGTGCCGCGCGGCTGTCGGGAGCGAACTGTTCGATGACCTGGCCGCGTGCGCTGGCTTCACGCAACTGCGTGTCCATCGGAATGTATTCGTCCCACAGGGCGGTGCCCCACTGCTGTTCAAGCGCGCTATAGCCTTCGTGGGCGCTGCGCGTGCGGCGGTCGACCTGGGTAGCGACGATGGTCCACGGCGCGCGGTGGCCGAGGCTGCGCTCGATCTGTTTCAGCGTCTGGTCCAGGCTGGCGACACCGCGTAGGGCGAGCGGATCGGTCAGGGTTGGCACGATCATGCGGTCAGCTGCGACGATGACGTTGATCATCAGTACGCCGAGCGTCGGTGGCCCGTCGACGATGACGATGTCGATGTCCGTGAGCCGGTCCACGAGACGTTTCAGCGCCAGGCCCGTGGCTCCACCCGCCGCCGCACCACTCTTGTTGCCCAGCGCCGCGAGTTCCGAACACGCCGGCAGGAGTGTGAGGCCCGGAATGCTCGTGGTCAGCGGCACGATGGGCGCGGCTGGGTTCTGCAGGGCGTCGAACAGCGTGGTGCCGGAAAGGCCGAAGTATTCGCTGGCGGAGGCGTGGGGGTCGAGGTCGACGATCAGGCAGCGTTTCCCGTCCAGCGCATGGAGTCCAGCCAGCGTCACGGCGGTTGTCGTTTTTCCGACGCCGCCTTTCTGGTTCGTGACGGACCACACTTGCGGGCGTGCGTTCATGGCGTTACCGGCCTGGACGGCAGAACCTCGGAAGGCAGCCGGGCGGGATCGTCGAGGATCACGCGCAGCGCAGCGTTGTCGGCGAGCACGACGATCACGACACGCCGGTTGCGGGCGCGCCCGGCAGCGGTATCGTTCGTGTCCACCGGGCGGAATTCCCCGTAGCCGGCGAGCGATAGCCGCGTCGGAGCGATGCCAGCCGCCGTCATCAAGTGCACGACGCTGGCGGCGCGTGCCGTGGACAGTTCCCAGTTGGATGGATACTGGTTGGTATGGATGGGCGTGTCGTCGGTGTAGCCTTCGATGCGCAGCGTGTTCGGCAGCGGCGCGAGGATCGCCGCGACCTGGTTGATTACGGTCTGTGCGTCCTTGGGCATCACGGCGGAGCCGGAGTCGAACAGCACGTCGCTGCCGATCTCGACTTCCAGCCACATGGCGCTACGCCGGATATGGACAAGGCCCTTGTCGACGAGCGGCTTCAGGGCTTTTTCCACGGCCGCCGTGAGGTCGTCAAAAGTGGACTGCGAACGTAGCCGGGCGATGTGTTCGGGTGCGATCGGCAACTGCATCGCCGGCATGCCGGGGCGGATGCTGGTGGGCCCGTCCGCAGCGTCGTGGCGCGACGCCATGCTGCGTGCCGCGAAGGTGTCGATACGCGACTGGGTGTGCGACCCGTTCAGTTCGCGCGGGCCGATCTGGATCGGCTGGAAGGAGCGCGGCGGCCCGCCGAAGGCCGCGTTCAGCGCTTCGGACAGGACGCGATACTTGCCGTCGTTGACGGAGGAAATGGCGTACATGACGACGAAGAACGCCAGCAGCAGCGTGAGCAAGTCGCCGTAGGGGATGGCCCAGCCTTCCAGGTTCGCGTGCTCTTCCTGATGTTTTCTTCGGCGTGCCACGGCGGCCTCACTTCAGGTAAGCCAGGAGCCGGGCTTCGATGTTGCGCGGATTCTCGCCGTTGGCGATCGCGACGATGCCTTCCACGAACAGGGTCTGCACGTGCGAGCGCCGGCGCACGAAGGTCTGGAGCTTCGCCGACAGCGGGATGTACAGCAGGTAGGCGGTGCCGATGCCGTAGATGGTCGCGACGAACGCGGCGGCGATGCCGGCGCCGAGCTTGCTGGGGTCCGCGAGGTGGCTCATCACCGAGATCAGCCCGAGCACGGCGCCGCAGATGCCGAGCGTGGGCGAATAGATGCCCATGGCCTCGAACACCTTGGCGCTCTTGATGTCATGTTCCTCGGTCTGGTCGATCTCGGTTTCCATCACGTCGCGCAGCACCTGCGCTTCCGTGCCGTCCACGAGCAGTTGCAATGCCTTCTTGCGGAACGGGTCGGCCTGGGCTTCGGCAGTGGCTTCCAGCGACAGGAGACCCTGCTTGCGGGCCACGTTGCTCCATTCCACGATGTCCTTGAGCGTAGCCTCGGCGTTGTCCGCCGGCGGCTTGAACGCCAGCGGGGCGAGCTTGAGGCTGGCGAGGAATGTCTTGAGCGGCGTCTGCACGAACGTGGCGGCGAACGTGCCGATGACCACGATGATGAAGGCCGACGGCTCCCACAGCGAGCTAAGGTGTGAACCGTGCACCACTGTGCCGCCGAGGATGGCAACCAGGGCGAGGACGAGGCCGATGGGGGTGGTGATTTCCATGGCAGGCTCTACGCGACCGGTGGTGAAAGGATGGGTTCAGGGTCGAGCACCAGCGCGATGCGGCCGTCGCCAAGCACGGCGGCACCGGAAAACGGCACCTTGCCGGTCAGCACGTCGCCCAGCGGTTTGATGACGACTTCCTCGCGTCCGCTGACGGCGTCCACCACCAGGCCGCAGCGCCGCGTACCGCGCTGGATGGAGACGACGAGCCCGGCGGTATCCGGGTCGGCGGAGAAGCGTTCGCGCAGATCCACGAGCGGCATGCGCCCGCCGTTGTGCAGCAGGTTCGGCTGGCCTTCGATGCGCTGCACGCGCTCGCGATCGAACTGGAACACCTCGCGCACCGACGACAGTGGAATGGCAAGCACCTGCGGCCCGACGTTCGCCATCAGGGTTGGCAGGATCGACAGCGTCAACGGCACGCGCAGGCGGAAGGTGCAGCCGTGGCCGGGTTCGGATTCCACTTCCACATGCCCACCCAGCACTGCCAGCGAGCTCTTGACGACATCGAGGCCGACGCCGCGTCCCGACACCTCGCTGATCTTCTCGCTGGTGGAGAAGCCGGGCAGGAACAGCAGCGCCTGGCTTTCGGCCATGGACAGGGAAGCGGCCTTTTCCATGCTGATCAGGCCCTTGTCGATGGCGCGGTTGCGAACTTTGGCCGGGTCGATGCCGGCGCCGTCGTCGCGTAGTTCGATAATGACATTCTCACCCTCCTGTGACGCCGAAAGCGCAAGCAAGCCTTGTTCCGGCTTGCCGGCCTGGTGGCGCTGGCGAGGGGTTTCGATGCCGTGGTCGAGGGCGTTGCGGATGAGGTGGATGAGCGGGTCACCAAGGGCGTCCACGAGTGTCTTGTCGAGCTCGGTGTCCTCTCCCGCGAGTTCAAGCCGCACCTGCTTGCCAAGCGTGTGGGACAGTTCGCGGACCATGCGCGGAACGCGTGCAAACAGCCGGTTGACGGGTTGCATGCGCACCTGCATGACAGCCGACTGCAGCGTGCTGACCGCGCGGTCGAGTTCGGCCAGCGCCGGCGCCCGGACCGCCGGGCTTGCGGGGTGCAGGGCTTTCAGCCGGTTGCGGGCCAGCACGAGTTCCCCGACCAGGCCCATGATGCGGTCCAGCCGGTCGATGTCGACGCGCAGCGTGGTTTCGCCTTTGGGCGCGGCGGCAGGAGCGTGTGCCGGCGGCGCAGTTGCAGCGGATTGGGCCTGTGAAGTCGCGACCGCGGCAGGTCCTGGGTGGGCGGCTGGCCTTGCCGGGGTTTCCGTTGCGGCGGGCGTCGGCGTGCCTTGCAGCTGGTCGAGCAGCGCCTCGAATTCATCCTCGGTGATTTCGGCGTTCGGGTCGGGTGCTGCAAGTGCGTTCTTGAGTTGTGTGCACAGTTCCGTGGCGGGCGCGAGCGTGCCGCCGTCGCGCGCCGTCTGGAGCATGCCTTCGATGGCTGTGAGGGCGGCCAGCAGCGTGCCGGACTGCTCGGGTGTCGGCTTGAGGCCGGGGGCGTTGCGGAAGACGTTGATGAGGTCTTCGGCCGCGTGGCACAGGTGAGCCATCGGCTCCATGTTCATGAAACCGGCACCACCTTTGATGGTGTGGAAGCCGCGGAACAGGCGGTTGATGCGCTCGGCGTTGATATCGCCGCCGTCCAGCGCCATCAGGTCGGCACCAAGCTTTTCCATCCAGTCGCCGGCTTCATCGAGGAAATCCGCCAGCAAGGCGGGGTCGGTGGCAGGCGTGCTCATAGTCCGAGGTCCGCAAGCAGTTGATCCGCGTCGCCTTGGCTGGCGGCGTTCATGGTGCCGGGCAGCAGGGGGCCCATGTCCGTTTGCCGTGGGGCCGGCGGCGCTTCGATGCCCGCGTCCTGTACCAGCCCGTCCAAGGCACCGCGCAGTCCGGTGAGGACCTTGATGACCTGGCCGAGCAGTTGGCCGGTCACGTCCTGGTAGGCCTGTGCCGCGGCCGCGTCGCGCAAGGCGGCACGCAGCCGGGCGGCCGCATCCCGCACATCGTCATCCACGTGGTGGCGGAGCTGTTCGGCAATGCGCTGCCCGGCTTCGATGCAGTCCAGAGTCTGGTTCGCGGCCTGCTGCGTCAGCGCGACGACATGGTTCAGGCGCTCGGTGGCATCCGGCAGGTCCTTGCGGGCGCTGACAGTGGCGCCGGGCAGCGCATCGAGGTCACGGTGGAAGTCGGTCACGACCGCTGCCAGTGCCGTGCACAACTGGCCTTCGGCAAGCTGCGTGAGGGCCGCCAGGCTCTGCTGCGCCGAAGCTTCGTCGCCCGCCGCGAGGGCGCGCGACAGCGCTGCGGCGGCATTCTGCAGTGCCGGCGCTGCCGTGTTCATGCCGAGACGCCCAACCGCTCGAAGATCTTGTCGAGCTTTTCCTTCAGCGTCTGGGCCGTGAACGGCTTGATGATGTAGCCGTTTACACCGGCCTGTGCGGCTTCGATGATCTGGTTGCGGCGGGCTTCCGCCGTGACCATCAGCACTGGCACCTTGGCGCACTTCGGGTCGGCGCGGATGCCCTTGAGCAGGTCGATGCCGGTGACGCCGGGCATGTTCCAGTCCGTCACCACGAAGTCGATGGCTTCGGTTTTCATGATCTGCAGCGCGGGGGCGCCGTCCTCGGCCTCCACGATGTTTTCGTAGCCGAGGTCGGCCAGCAGGTTGCGGACGATCCGGCGCATCGTCGAGAAGTCGTCGACGACGAGGATGCGCATGTTCTTGCCGATGGTCATTGGTGGTAGCCCTTCAGTTGATCCAGTCCTTGAGCCGAGCGCGCAGCCGGGCCTGGGCTTGCCCATGCAGCTGGCAGACACGCGATTCGGAAACGCCGAGCACCGCCCCGATTTCCTTGAGGTTCAGGTCCTGCTCGTAATACAGCGACAAGGCGAGCTTCTCGCGCTCCGGGAGTTCTTCGATGGCTTGCGCCAGCGCACGGGAGAAGCCGCTTTTTTCGACTTCCTCGGCCGGGCTGGAGGTGTCGGCGGAGACGTTTTCCGACCAGCCTTCCGGCATTTCCTCGAACGACAGCCACGGCCCGCGGCTCGCGTCGGCCGCGATCTGCGCGTATTCGTCCGCCGAAACGCCCATTTCTGCTGCGATTTCCGACATTTCCGCAGCGCGTCCGGTGCGGCCTTCGACCTTGTGGATGGCCTTGGCCATTTCCCGCGAGCGTCGGTGCGTGGAGCGCGGCACCCAGTCGCCGCGGCGCAACTCGTCGAGCATGGCGCCGCGGATGCGGATGCCGGCGAAAGTCTCGAAGGAAGCGCCGCCTTTCGGGTCGAAATTGCGGGCCGCTTCCAGAAGGCCGATGGTGCCGGACTGGATCAGGTCGTCGATGTCCACGTTTGACGGCAGGCGCGCCAGCAGGTGGTAGGCGATCCGCCGCACGAGTTCGCGATTCTGGCGCACCAGTGTTTCTGGCGACTGCCGGCCGACTTCAAGATAGGCGTCGACGATACTCATGCCAGGCTCCTGGCGGCTGGTGGTGCCACGAGCCGCTCGATGAAGAATTCGAGATTGCCGCGTGCACCCTGCGGAGCCGGCATTTCCAGCACCTTGCCCGCCAGTGCGCGGAATGCTGCCGCGGCTACACTGTTCGGGTACAGATCCACGACGGCGCGCTGCTTGCGGATGGCACGGCGTACCCAGTCGTCGTGGGGAATGTTGCCGAAGTGGACGAGCTGGACGTCAAGAAAGCGCTCGGCGACGCGGCGCAGGTTGTCGAACACGTTCCTGCCGTCAGAATCCGAACGCACCTGATTCGCGATGATCTGGAAGCGGCTGACGCCATGCTCGCGCGACAACACTTTCATCAGCGCGTAGGCGTCGGTGATGGAAGCCGGTTCGTTCAGCGCCACGATCATCACATCCTGCGCGGCCTGCACAAACGTGGTGACGCCGGAGGAAATGCCGGCACCGGTGTCGATGACCAGCACGTCGACATTCTGCTTGAGCTGGGAAAAAGCCTGGATCAGCCCGGCGTTCTCGACGGTGGTGAGCTGTGCCATCTGTTCCTTGCCAGAGGCAGCGGGGACGATCTGCAAGCCGTGCGGTGCTTCCAGGATCGTGTCCTTCAAGCCGCATTCCCCAGCCAGAACGTGCGACAGGTTGTAGCGCGGCTGCAGGCCCAGGAGGACGTCGACGTTGGCGAGGCCGAGGTCGGCATCCAGCAGCAGCGTGTGCTGTCCGGCCTCGGCCAGCGCCATTGACAGGTTGACGGAGATCGTCGTCTTGCCGACGCCACCCTTGCCGCTGGACACCGCGATAACCCGGACTTTCGGGTTGACCGCAGCCGTGCTGCGCAGTCCCATGGCTTGGTCGTTCATCGGGTGGCAGCCTCTGCCGCGGCCTGGGTTTCAGGGGTGGACGGGCGTGCGCTGCGGCGCGACATCTGCACCGCGCGGATCACGAGCTGGGAAGCTTCGGCAACGTGCAGGTCTTCCGGCACGCGCTGGCCGTCCGTGATCCAGGCGATAGGCAGGCGCTGGCGCAGAATGGCCGACAGCGCCGTGCCGAAGCGCCGCGTCTCGTCGAGCTTCGTGAGCACCGCGCCGAGCGGTGCGGCGAGGGCCGCATCCCGGGTGTAGGCCAGCAGGTCTTCGTAGCGGGCGTTGGCCGGCAGTGTCAGCAGCGTGCTGGCGCCGGCCGTGTGCAGTTGCTGGAGTTGCGCTGCGCTGCGCGGTGAATTCGCCGGCAGCCCGGCGGTGTCGATGAAGATTTCCCGGCAGCCCGCAAACGTCGATAGGACGGCGCGCAGGTCTTGTTCCGGCTGCACGATGGTGAGCGGCACGCCGAGCAGGCGCGCATAGGTGGAAAGCTGCTCCTGCGCACCGATGCGATAGGTGTCGAGGCTCAGCAGCACGACGTTGCGGGGGCCAAACTGGCGCACCGCGCGCTGCGCGAGCTTGGCCAGCGTGGTGGTCTTGCCGACGCCGGTCGGCCCGATCAGTGCCAGGACGCGGATCGCGTCGAGGCTGCGCTGCTCGACCACTGGCAGGCGGCGGGCAAGCCAGCCGAGTGGCAGGCAGCGTGCGCGGGAAGGGTCGCCGTGTGTCGGGATTTCGCCGGCGAGTTCGCGCGCCAGCTCGGGTTCGATGTCGAGGTCGGACAGCGTGTTGAGCATCTCTGCGCGCTGCGGGTCGCGCCGCAGCTCGAATTCCGTCCACGCGCCCATCTGGCGGTTGACGACGGCCTGCAGGTCGTTCAGGTGGCGTTCGATGCGGGCGAAGGCCGGGTCGGGCGGCGCGTCTCCGATCGGTGCCGGTTGCGGCGTGGGCGGCGCAGCAGCCGGCTGCTGCAGGGCCTGGCGCAACAGCGCTTCGTCGTAGTCGACGGCGGCCACTACTTCCACGCCCTCTGTGGTGCGGTTGTTGCCGAGGATGACGGCGTCCGGACCCTGCTCGGCGCGCACCGCGCGCAGCGCCTCGCGCATGGTCCGGCCGGTGAAGCGTTTGATTTTCATGCTGTGTGTTCTCCAGGCTCCGTGCGCAGGTCAACCGACGTTCCCGGCGATGCGGATGCGCGCGGTGTCGGGAAGTTCCTCAAAGGCCAAGACATGCAAGCCGTGTGCCGCCTGCCGGGCGAAGCGCGCGAGCTGGGCGCGCAGCGGCTGGGCCACCACCAGGACCGCCGGCTGGCCGACGGCTTCCTGGCGTTGCGCGACTTCAGACATGGATTTGTGCAGGCGGTCGGCAAGGCCGGGCTCCAGGGCGTTGGTCTGCTGAGCGTCCTGCAATACGCGTTCCATCGCCGGTGCGAGGGTGAGGATTGGCAATTCCTCGTCGCCGGGCTGCAGTTCGCTGACGATTTGCCTTCCGAGCGCGACGCGCACGCCGCCGAGCAGCGTGGCCACGTCGGTGCTGCGGGGCGCGAGGCCGGCGAGCGTTTCGAGGATGGTGCGCAGGTTGCGGATCGAAATGCCTTCCGCGAGCAGACCCTGCAAGACCTGGGCAAGTGTCGCCAGTGGCAGGTGCTTGGGCGTGAGATCTTCCACCAGCTTCGGCATGCTGCGCGCGGTCTGGTCGAGCAGGTGCTGGGTTTCGTCGAGACCCAGCAGGTCCTGCGCCTGGCCGCGCAGCAATTGTGAAAGATGTGTGGCGATGACGGTGGCCGGATCGACGACGGTATAGCCCTGCGCCTGCGCCATGGTGCGCTGGGCTTTTTCGATCCACGTGGCGGGCAGTCCGAAGGCCGGGTCCTTGCCGGAGATACCCTTCACCGGCGGGGCGGAACCGCTGGGGTCGAGCGCCAGCTCGCGGTCCGGGTGGACTTCGCCGCTGCCGACTTCGACGCCGTGGATGGAAACCCGGTAATGGGTGGGCGACAGTTGCAGGTCGTCACGCACGTGGACGCTGGGTATCAGGAAGCCGAGATCCTGCGTCAGCTTGCGGCGTACGCCCCGGATACGGGTCATCAGCTCGCCGCCCTGGGCGCGGTCCACCAGTGGCACCAGCCGGTAACCGACTTCCACCGCCACGGCGTCCACCGGCTGCAGCGCGTCCCACGTCAGGCCCGTGTTTTCATCCTTGGGCTGGGCCTCGGCGACCTCCGCGTCGATCACCTGGGCCACGGCACGCTGGCTGGCCATGATCCACGCCAACCCCAGGCAGATGATGCCGAACGACAGGAACGCGAAGTGTGGCATCCCGGGGATCAACCCAAGGATGACAAGCACCGCGCCGGTGAAGCCGAGCACCTTCGGCTGGCCGAGCATCTGGCCGGTGATCTGCGAGCCCATCGCCTGCGAGCGCGACATGCGCGTCACGATGATGGCAACCGCGGTGGACAGCAGCAGCGACGGAATCTGGGCGACGAGGCCGTCGCCGATGGTCAGGGTCGTATAACGCGACGCCGCCTGGTCGAGCGGCATGCCGTGACTCAGGGTGCCGATCAAAAGCCCGCCGACGATGTTGACGACCAGGATGAGGAGGCCGGCGATGGCGTCGCCGCGCACGAACTTGCTGGCACCATCCATGGCTCCGTAGAAGTCCGCCTCCTCGCGCACTTCCTCGCGGCGCTGCTTCGCCTCCTCGCGCGTGATGAGCCCGGCGTTCAGGTCGGCGTCGATCGCCATCTGCTTGCCGGGCATGGCGTCGAGGGTGAAGCGCGCCGTGACTTCCGAGACGCGCCCGGCACCCTTCGTGACCACCACGAAATTGATGAGTGTGAGGATCAGAAACACGATGATGCCGATCGCATAGTTGCCGCCGATGACGAATTCACCGAAAGCCTCGATCACATGGCCGGCCGCACCGACCCCCTCGTTGCCATGCAGCAGTACGACGCGGGTCGAGGCGACGTTCAGCGCCAGGCGCAGCAGCGTGGCGGTCAGCAGCACGGTGGGAAAGGCGCTGAAGTCGAGCGGCCGCAGCACGTTGATCACGGCCATCACCACAATGATCGACAACGCGATGTTGAAGGTGAACAGCACGTCCAGCGCCACGGCGGGCAGCGGGATCACGATCATGCCGAGCATCAGGAGCAGTGCCACCGGCGTGGCCAGGCCGCTTTTCGCGATCGCCCGCCAATCCGGGCGCTGCAGATGCTTCAGATCCATGATTGTGGGTGCGGGCGTGGGTGTGGCGGCGGGGGCGGTATCGGTCAGCAGCTGGCATGCAACTCGCATGCCAGCCGTGGCAGCACCGCCTTTGGCCACTTCCGCTGCAGGGTTCGCCAAACGGGCAGGAGGAGAGGCCGGCGTTGTCGTGATTCCTCGAAGATCGCGTATCGGCCGTCGCCTGGAGGCAGGTTCCTGCACGGGAAAGGAATGGTCTGGGTCGGCACCGGTAGGAGCGGGCGTGTCGCGACCTGTTGCGGTACTGCTTTCCTGCCCCGCTTACGCTTCACCCCTCACGCCTAATGCTTCATTCCCATGGCCGTGCCGCTTCCTCGAACGCGGATGGAACTTCGACATCGGGTTCGTGGACGTTCGGGCTGCCACTACGCAGCTGGTAGACCCAGGCGAGAGTCTGGGCGATGGCGCGGTACAGCGCGACCGGGACGTCGCCGCCGACTTTCGTGGTGCGGTACAGGGCGCGGGCCAGCGGCGGTGCAGTCAACAGGGGTACGTGGTGCTCGCGGGCCCGGTCGCGGATCGCTTCCGCGACGATGCCAGCACCCTTGGCGACAACCTTGGGAGCCTTCATGCTGCCTGGCAGGTATTGCAGCGCCACGGCGACGTGGATCGGGTTGACGAGCACGACGTCGGCCTTGTCCACCGCTTCCATCATGCGACCGCGCGAGAGGCGCTGCTGCATCTGGCGGATCTTG
Organism: Nevskiaceae bacterium; assembly: GCA_004298465.1. Taxonomy (GTDB): domain Bacteria; phylum Pseudomonadota; class Gammaproteobacteria; order Nevskiales; family Nevskiaceae; genus SCRT01. The sequence continues at coordinate 16,347 of SCRT01000006.1, forward strand.
GACTTGATTTCCGGCTTGCCGTCGCTTTCGCGCGACTCGTCGCGGACTTCCTGTTTTGTCATGCGCAGGTCGCGGTGCGTCTGCCACCATTGGTAGGGGGCGTCGGCCAGGCCAACGAGCAGCAGGCCGAGCGTACCGGCGATCGCCACCTTGATGCCGAACGAGAGGATTTCGCGGACCGCCACGGCAGTGGGCATGAGCGCGGCGATTTCCAGCATCGGACGCTCGTGCATGATGACGAAGTAGGTCGCGGCGGCCACGACCGCAGCCTTGGCGACGGTCTTGAGGAATTCGACCGGGCCGCGGGTGAACATGCGGCCTATGTTGTTGACCGGGTTCAGGCGGTTGAGATCAGGCATCAGCGCCTTGCCGGAGAGGTTCCAGCCGCCGGGCACGAGCTGGCCGATGAGGCCAGCGATGAACATGGCGAGAAAGCACCCGGCCAGCAGCTTGAAGGGTGTGACCAGTGTCGCGGCGAGGTGCAGGGGAATGTCGGCAGTGGGGATGTGCCCGGCGGTCTGCAGGCTGTTGCGCAGCCAGGTCACGAGGCCGGCGAGCGTACCGCCACCGAGTGTGGTCACACCGGCGGCTAGGACCAGCGCACCGGACAGGTCGCGCGAACGGGGCAGCTGGCCTTTCTCGCGGGCCTCGCGGACTTTCTTGTCGGTGGGTTGTTCGGTTTTCTGACCGCTGTCCTCGGCCATTACGGCGCTCCGGAGGCGGCCGCGACGGCACGTTCGGTGAAGCTGCCAACCATGCCTGGCAGGCCGTTCAGGCTCCAGCCGATGGCGATGAGCCCGATCAGCAGCGCCGCAGGGAAACCTACGGCGAACAGGTTCAGTGCCGGAGCGGCCTTGGACACCGCGCCCATCGCCAGGTGCACGCCAAGCAGGGCGGCGATGACGGGCGCTGCGAGCAGCACACCGGCGATGAGAACGTAGGCGGCGAAATCCAGCACGCTGCGTGCAAGGGTGAGTGGGTCGGCGATGCCGCTGAAACTCGTGACGAGCACCTTCAGGATCAGCAGGTGGCCGTTGAAGGACAGGAACGAGAGGATGGCGAGGATCGCGTACAGCGAGCCGATCGCGCCGGACGGGATGACCTCGTTGGGGCTGGCGAGCTCACCGAAGGACAGTGCGCTGGCCTGCGCGGCGACGGCGGCGCCCATCTGGATGCCCTCGAAGATGAACTTGAACGTGAAGCCGATGAGCAGACCGATGGCGATCTCGGTGAAAGCTGCCGTCCACCACGCACCCGTCAATACCGGAGGTGCCGGCGCGTGCAGCGGCGCGACGAGCAGCGCGAGCGTCACCGCCAGCAGCATCTTCGCGCGCGCCGGGACGTTGAAGTCGCCGAGGATCGGTGCCGTGACGAGCACGGCGGAAACGCGCAGCAGCGGCAGCAGTGCGGTGGACAGCAGCGCCAGCAGCGAGCCGAGCCACAGTTGCATGTCAGCCGATCCAGGCCGGAATGTGCTGCACCAGCGCGATGGTGTAGTCCATCATCTGGTGCAGCATCCACGGCCCGGCGATGGCGAGCACGAGCGCGAGCGCGATCAGCTTCGGCACGAAGGTCAGCGTCATCTCGTTGATCTGCGTGGCGGCCTGGAAGAAGCCGATCACCAGCCCGACGACCAATGCGGCAAGCAGCAGCGGGCCGGCGAGCATGACGGCAAGGAGCATCGCCTCACGGCCGATGGTGAGCACGAGTTCCGGCGTCATGTGTGGAAACTCCCGACGAGGGTGCCGAGCACCAGCGTCCAGCCGTCCACCAGCACGAACAGCAGCAGTTTGAACGGCGCCGAGATGATCATCGGCGACAGCATCATCATGCCCATCCCCATCAACACGCTGGCGACCACCAGGTCGATGATCATGAACGGGATGTAGAGCAGGAAGCCGATCTCGAATGCGGTCTTCAGCTCACTGGTGAGGAAGGCACCGGCCAGCAGTGGAAACGGTACGTCGTCCGGTGTTGCGAAACTTTCGTGGTGCGACAGTTTTGCGTAGAACAGCAGGGTGTCCTCGCGCGTCTGGCGCAGCATGAACGCGCGCAGCGGCTTGACGCCGTTGTCGAGCGCGGTCTGGAACGACACGGTCTGGTCCATGTACGGCTGTGCGCCGTTGGCCCACATGGCCTTGAACGTCGGCTGCATGATGAGCGCGGTCATCAACAGCGCAAGCCCGATGAGGATCTGGTTCGAGGGTGTCTGACCGGTGCCCAGCGCCTGCCGCATCAACGCCAGCACGATCATGATGCGTGTAAAGCTCGTCATCACCAGCAGCAGGGCCGGCAGCAGCGTGATGACGGTCATGGCTGCCAGCGCCTGCACCGGCAGCGTCCAGTCCTGGCCGCCGTGGCCGTCGGGCGCGCTGTGCAGCACCGGTAGGCCGAGCTCAGCACCCCATGCCGGCAGCGTCACGCACAGCAGCGGCAACAGTGCTGTGCTGCAGGCGGCGATACGTTGCCGGCGCGTCATTTCTGACCCTTCAGGGTAGCGCGCAACTGTGTCAGGAAATCGCTGATGGGCGCGCCGATCGGGGCGCCGGTCGAGACACTGGATGCGTTGGGCAGCTCCGGTGGGGAGTCATAGTGGTGCAGCAGCCGCACCTGGCCGTTGGCCACGCCCAGCAACAGGAATTCGCCCCCTGCTTCCACCAGCACGGCACGTTCGCGCGGGCCGAGCGACAGGCTGGCGCGGGCCCGCAACAGCGCGTTGCCCCGGGTTTTTCCACCCTGCAGGCGCCGCGCCATCCAGCCCAGCACCACGATCATCGCCAGCACTGCAACGAGGGCCACGATCATCTGCATGACAGGCAGGGCGGTGGGGGTTGCGGCCGTCATGGTCAGCGCAGCTTGCGGATGCGTTCGGCCGGGCTGACGACGTCCGTCAGGCGCACGCCGAAACGTTCATTGACGGTGACGACTTCACCGTGGGCGATCAACGTGCCGTTCACGAAGATGTCGAGCGGCTCGCCGGCGGCTCGCTCCAGTTCCACCACCGAACCCTGGCTGAGCTGCAGCAGGTTGCGGATCGGGATGCGCGTGCGGCCGACTTCCATCGACAGGGTGACGGAAACGTCGAGGATCAGGTCCAGGTTGGCGCCGCCGTCCTTGCCGGCAGCGGGGGCAGTGGCGTTGTCGAACTTCTGTGGTTCGACCTTGCGGGCATCTGCGGTAAGGGTGTCGGACATGGGAATTCTCAGTTGAGCGTGCGCTGGACGCCGGGGTGGTGAAGCAGTTGCGTGATGCGCAGTGCAGTACTGCCGTTGGCGGCGCCGAGCGTGCCGTGGGCAATGGGAATGTGGTCGGCGCACAGGTCGAGTTCGTCCGGCAGGTCGATGGGGATGATGTCGCCGGCCTTGAGGTGCATGAGTTCGTCGATGGTGAGTCGCGGCTCGGCCAGCGTGCTGGTCAGCTCCAGCGCGGCGTCCTGGAGTTGTTCGCGCAGCGCCATGCCCCAGCGCTCGTCGCGGTCGCCGTGGTCGGACTGCAGACCGGTGTCGAGCTGGTCGCGGATGGGTTCAATCATGGCGTAGGGCAGCGCAAGCTGGATCTCGCCACCGCCGCCGTCGAGCTCGACGCTGAAGCGCGAGACGACGATCACTTCCGATGGCGCCACGATATTCGCGAAATGCGGGTTGATTTCCGACTGCAGGTGCTCGAATTCGAGTTTCAGTACCGGTGACCAGGCTTCTGCCAGGTTGGTGAACGCCAGTTTCAGCAGGAGCTTGATGACGCGCATTTCCGTGGCGGTAAAGTCGCGGCCCTCGATCTTGGTGTGGAAGCGCCCGCCACCGCCGAAGTAGTTGTCGACGACGGCGAACACCAGCTTGGGCTCGAACACCAGCAGCGCCGTGCCGCGCAGCGGCTTCATGCGGATCAGGTTAAGGTTCGTCGGCACGTACAGGCTTTGGACGTATTCTGCGAACTTCATCATCTCGATGCCTTTGACCGACAGCTCCGGCGAACGCCGCAGCATGTTGAACAGGCTGACGCGGAAGTGGCGCGCAAAGCGCTCGTTGATCATTTCCAGCGTTGGCAGGCGGCCGCGCACGATGCGGTCCTGCGAGGCGAGGTTGTAGCTGCGCACCTCGCCCGGCGCGGCCGGCGGGTCGGTGTCCACTTCGCCGGCGTCCACGCCGTGCAGCAGGGCATCGATCTCGTCTTGGGAAAGGATATCGGCCATGGCGGGGCCTATTGCATGACGAAGCTGGTGAAGATCACGGCGCTTACATCGTCGGCCGCGCGGCTCTTCTTCAGCGTGGCCTTGATGGCCGCGAGTGCTTCGGCCTGCAGTTTTTCCTTGCCGCTGCGGGGCGCGAGGTTCTGCGCCGTCTGGCTGGAGAACAGCAGCAACAACTGGTTGCGCAGGTCAGGCTGGAACTGCTCGAGCGCCCTGGCGGTCGCCTCGTTCGTCGTTGCCACCTGCACGTCGAGCTGCAGGTAGCGCAGCGTGTCGTCCCCGGACAGGTTGACGATGAACGCCGGGCCGAGCGACACGAACTGCGGCGGGGTCGCGTCCGGCACCGCCTTTGCGGTGGCCGGATCGGGGTTCGCAGCCGGGGCGGAACGCGAGCTCAGGAACCATCCGGCTCCGCCGGCAAGGGCGGCGCACAACACGATGATGACGACCCATTTCTTCTTGCCCGACTTGGCAGGCGGCGTGGCAGGGGTGTCCGGCATTGGCGTGAACTCGCAGTGGATTTGCCTGAACGCATGCAACCCTTATTCCATGCCGGCCGGACGGTCGGGTCCGAGATCGGGGATTCGATAGTCGTCCAGATCTCCGATCCCTGAGGTAAACGCTGAACAAGCGTCGCGAGCGAAGGCAGGTCGCCCGAGGTGCCGAGGGCAGCAGCTTGTTCAGCGTTTACCTAAGCGAAATCGTCCACCAGCCCGCGGGCAACGAAGCTGCGGGCATGCGCAACGTCCGGCGTACGGCCTGTCGGGTCGATGGCAGGGATCGCCGACCCGGTGTCGTGATCCTGACGCTCACCGTGTCGGGATTGCCCCGCCGACACGTCGGCGTGGTCGAGTTGCAGTCCCTGGCCGGCCAGCAGGGCCGAAAGCTGCGGAATGGCCTGCTGAAGTGCCGCCCGCGTCACGGGCTGGGCGGCGTAGATCTGGACTTTCGCGCGGTCCTTGTCGATGTCCAGTTCGATGTCCACCGGCCCCAGATGCGCAGGGTTCAACTGCAGGCGCACGCGGCCGCCGTCCGGGCCGGTGTTGGCCATGAGCGTTTCGGCCACGGCCTGCGGCCATTGGGGATGGTCGATCGGCACGCGGACCATCCCGGTGCCGGCAGTAACCGCAGCCGGTGGGACGGCTGTGGCGGGCAGCGCGCCGTTCAGGCCGAGTGCGGCGGCGAGGCCGTCGACGTGCGAAGTCTTGTCGGCCGACGACGTCCCAAAGGGTGTCGCCGCAGGAGCGGACGTTGCAGCAAGCTGGGCAGCGAGACGCGCCGCAACCTGCAGGGAAGCGGTGGTGTTGCCGGAATGCGTTGCGGTGGATGCAGCATGGTGGTCGCCGCCGTCGCTCTGGCCTTTTGCCGCCTCGCCGTGGGCGCGGGTGACGGGGGCTTTCGTGTCGTCGGCCGTCACTACGGCGTGGCGACCGGCAGGGGCATCACTGGCCTCGCCGTCGGGGGAGCCCGTGGCGCCCAGCTTGCGCAGCGTGGCGTGCGATGGGGCGGCTTGTTCCGACACGAGCGCCGGGTCGGTCAGATCTGGCTCCGAGTCGTGGGGCGCCTCGGCTGCACCCGCCTGCGCACTGGGTGGTGGTGTGATTGCGCTCGCGGCGATGGTGGCTCCCGGTGCAGGGGCGCTTGTGTCGGCGCTGTCGCCCGTATCGCCGCCGGCTTTGGCGTTGGAGTTCTTGTCGGCATCGGTGGACGCGTCGTGGGCGTGGGGTTTCGCCGCCGCCTTCGCGTGCCGGTCGGTGGGCTGTGCCGGGTCGTCCGGTGTTGTGGTGCCCGCGTTTGCTCGATCGGGTGCTGGCTGGAGCTGCTGCGCGTTTCGGGTATCGCGCGCTGTCGTGGGGGCGCGCCGCACGTCGTGTGCGTCGGAGTGGGACGCGCGGGCCTGACGGGCGGCGTCGAAAGTCGACGCGAAATCCGCGGGCTGTGCCGGGGCGGAATGTGTCGGCCGGTTCCCAAGCGGGGCAGCCGGCCAGCTCGCGTTGGGGGTCGGTAGGGAAGACGCTGGGCCGGGGACAAGGGAAGGCGTCATGGTTTGGGCTCCGTATGGCGGGCAGCGAGGTCATCCTGGGCGTGCTGTTCGCGCTTGTTCTGGCGTGTCGCATGGGCGTCGTGCGCCTGCTGGCAGAGGATCTCGAAACGCCGCTGGTCCAGGCGCTGTTCCGTCCAGTGGCCGACGGCGTTGTCCACTGCCTGTTGCGTGCGCGCCACGGTCTGTTCCTGCTGGGTCACGGCCTGCCGCAGGCGGGAAATGAAGGCTGCATGGTTCGCGAGCTGCCAGCTCGACGGCTGCGCCATGCGCTGTTCGTAGTCCGCCAGGTAGCTCCGCAACTCATCCAGGCGCGCCTGTTCGGTGGTCGACTCGGCGCGGCGTTGCTGTACCGTGCCGGCGGCCGCGTCGACACGGCGTTCGGCCAGGGACAGCAGCGGTTGCAGGCGGGTCTCGTTCATTTCGCGGACTTCGCGGGCGCCGGTGCCGGCGGCTGCACGACGCGTTGCAGTTCGGCCGCAACATCGGCAAGGCGCGACGGCGTGTTGCGCGGCTGGCGCAGGAACGCTTCGACGCGCGGCCAGGCGTCGATGGCGGCGTCGATGCGCGGGTCTGACCCCGTCTTGTAGGCGCCGATGGCGATCAGGTCGCGGTTGCGCTGGTAGGTGGCGATGAGCGCACGCAGGTCGCGCACGAGTTTCTGCTGCGCTTCGTCGGTGATTTCCGGCATCAGCCGCGAAATGGAGCGTTCGATGTCGATGGCGGGAAAGATCCCGCCGTCGGCCAGCTCGCGCGACAGGATGATGTGGCCGTCGAGGATCGAACGGGCAGAGTCAGCCACCGGATCGTCGAGGTCGTCGCCTTCGGCCAGCACCGTGTAGACCGCCGTGATGGAGCCGGCGCCGCGGTCGGCCGGGCCGGCGCGCTCGCACAGGCGCGCGAGGTGGGCGAACACCGAAGGCGGGTAGCCGCGTGTGGCTGGGGGTTCGCCGATGGCGAGCCCGACTTCACGTGCCGCTTGCGCGAAGCGCGTGAGCGAATCCATCAGCAGCAGGACTTGCTGGCCGCGGTCGCGGAAATATTCCGCCACCGCCGTGGCCAGCCACGCGCCGTGCAGGCGCATGAGCGGCGGCCGGTCGGAAGGTGTGGCGACGACGACGGCGCGCGTCAGCCCGTCCGGGCCGAGCGTACGCTGGACGAATTCCGCGACTTCGCGGCCGCGCTCGCCGACCAACCCGACGACGATGACGTCCGCCTGGGTGTGGCGCGTCATCATGCCCAGCAGCGTGCTCTTGCCGACACCGGCGCCGGCGAACAGGCCGATGCGCTGGCCGCGGCCGAGCGTGAGGGCGGCGTTGATGGCGCGCACGCCGACGTCGAGCGGTTGCGTGATCGGCTGGCGGTTCAGCGGGTTCAGCGGCGCGCCCAGCAGGCTGCAGATGCGGTTGCCGCGCGGCGCGGGGCGGCCGTCGAGCGGCGCGCCGCTGGCGTCGATGACGCGGCCGAGCCATTCGTCGCCGATGCTCAGGCCGGATGCACGTTCCGCGCGCACGGCGGCACCCATCACCAGGCCGTGGGCTTCCCCAGCTGGCATCAGGTAGCTGCGCGTTTCGTTGAAGCCGACGACCTGGGCCGGAATCCACTGGCCGTCCTCGGCGGCGATGCGACAGCGCCCGCCGACCGGCAGGCGCAGTCCGCTGGCTTCCAGCGTCAGTCCGACGGCCCGGCAGAGGCGGCCTTCCACCGCAATCGGCGCGGTTTTCGGCAGTTGCGCCGCCAGCTCGTGCAGTGCGGCCTGCCAGCGTTCGGCGCGGCTAGCTGTTGCTGTCGCCATGGCTGGCCTCCGCTGCGGGTTCCAGCAGGTGCTCCGCGACTTCGCGCAGACGGGCGTCGAGCGTTGCGTCCGCTGTCGCCTGCAGGCCGACGGCCTTGCAGTCTCCGGGTTGCAGGGCAGGGTTGGCTTCCAGTTGCCACGGTTGTGACGGTGGGCTCTGCTGCAGGGCGGCGGCGAGGGCGGCGTACTGGGCTGGCGCGACCTGGAGCGTGACGGTGTCGGTGGGTGCGGCGAGGGCGGCGACAGCTTCGCGCGCAAGCTGGGCGACGGTTCCCGGGTCGTACCGGAGCTGGGTGCGCGCCAGGACTTCGCCGAGTGTCCACGCCGCGTGGCGGAGGGATTCGGCGAGTACGGCTTCCTGTTCGGCCAGCGGTTTCGCCAGTGCGGCGAGTACGGCGTCAAGTGCTGCCACGCGGTGCGCAACCTCGGTGGTGCCACGCTGCAGCCCGTCCTGGTAGCCGCGCGTGTCGCCGGCTTCCCAGGCCTGCTGCTCGATGCGCTCCACGGTTTCGGCCGTCGGCGGCGTATCGAAGGTGGGCGGCGCCCACGGCCGCACGGCAGGCGCCGGATCTGCCGCGGTGGCCAGATCGCCTTTCATACGAGCTGCTCGCTGCCCTTGCCGGACAGCACGATTTCACCCTTGTCGGACAGCCGGCGTGCGATGCCGAGGATCTCCTTCTGCGCGGCATCGACGTCGGTGATCTTGACCGGGCCTTTTGCTTCCATGTCTTCCTGCAGCATTTCCGCAGCACGCTTGGACAGGTTAGAGGTGATCTTGTCCTTCACCTTGGGGTCGGCGCCGCGCAGCGCCACCGTCAGCTTGTCGGTCGGCACGTCGCGCAGCAGGGTCTGGATCGAGCGGTCGTCAAGCTCGGCGAGGTCGTCGAAGACGAACATCAGGTCCTCGATCTGGCCGCCGATGGCGTCGTCGTTGGCGCGGATCTCGCCCATCAGTCGGCCTTCTTCCGTGGAATCCAGCAGATTCATGATGTTGGCAGCGACTTTCACGCCGCCCATGTTGCTGGCCTTCACCGCGCCGCCGCCGGTGGTCTGGCGTTCCATGATCTCGTCCAGTTCCTGCAGCGCCTGCGGCTGGACGCCGTCCAGCGTGGCGATGCGCAGCAGGCAGTCGGAACGGATGTTCTCCGGCAGCATCAGGAGCACTTCCGCAGCCTGGTCGGCATCGAGGTAGGACAGCACGATGGCGATGATCTGTGGATGCTCGTTGCGTACGAGGTCGACCACCGCACGCGTTTCCATCCACTTCAGCGCTTCCAGGCCCTTGCTGTTGTGGCCCGAGAAGATGCGGTCCGCCAGCGCTTCGGCCTTGGCTTCCCCGAGAGCACCCACCAGCACCTTGCGCACGTATTCGTCGTTGGCCACGCCCAGCGATGTGCGTTCGTCCATGACCTCGACGAACTCGTCGATCACCGATTCCGCCTGCTCGCGCGTGACGTCGCTGATCTCCGACATCGCCACCCCGATGCGCTGGACGTCCTTGGCGCCCAGGTGCTTGAGCACTTCGGCGGCCTGGTCTTCGCCGATCGACATCAGCAGGATCGCGGCGCGTCGCAGCGGGGTGCTGGGTTCGGTGTCAGCCATCGTTGCCGCCGACCATGGTGTGGACGATCTGCGCCACGCGCTTGGGGTCCTGCGTCACGGCGTCGCGTGCGGCCTTGACCTTTTCATCATAGGTGCGCCGTGCGGTGCTGGGGCCACCCAGCGCGGGAGGCAACGTGCCTTCGGGCAGCGCCGCCTGTACGCCGTTCGTGGTGACAGCCAGGGCAGCCTGCCCGGCGCCACCCGCGACACCGGCACCCAACAGGGCCTGCAGGGCGGGGCGGATGATGAAGAACGCGATCACCAGCAGTGCGATGACGGCCAGGCTGTTGCGCGCCACGTCCATCACCCAGGCATGCTTCCACCACGGGGTGGCAGCGACGGGTGGGAACAGTGTCGTGGCTGCAGGTTGTTCGAGGAACTGGGTGTTGACGACCGTGACGACATCACCGCGGTCCTTGTCGTAGCCGACAGCGGATTCCACCAGCGCCTGGATGCGCGCGAGCTGCGCGTCGCTCATGGGTACGGACGTGGTGGTCTTGCCGTCTGGGCTTTTCTGCGGGCGGTCATCCAGCAGCACGGCGATGCTCAACTTCTTCAGGCGGCCCTGGGTTTCCGTAGTGTGGGTGATGGAGCGGCCGAGCGCATAGTCGCGGGATTCGTTGCGCGATACCGGAACGTCCGGCGTCTGTGCGCTGCCGCCCGGGTTCTGGGCGCCGGCAGGCGGGTTGGCAACCGGCTGCGTGCCGGGCGGCGCCACGCCGGTGGGGGCGGGCGGGGTAACGGGCTGGTTGCTGAATGCGCCGGGAACGCCCTGCGCGAGTTGCCGGCCGCCGGCGCCGCTGGTGTTGATGGTTTCGCTACGGATCGCTTTCGGGTCGGGATGGTAGGTTTCGCTGGCCTGCTCGGCCGTGGAGTAGTCCATGTCGGCCTGCGACTGCACGCGCACGCGACCGTCGCCGACGATCGGTGTAAGCAGGTTCATGACCTTGGCGGACAGGCTGTGCTCGTACTGCTGCGTCAGCTCCATTTCGCGCGCTGTGCGGGTGATGGCGGAATTCGGCGCGTTGTTGTCGGACAGCAGTTGCCCGGACTGGTCGACGACCGTCACGTTCGCGGTTTCCAGCTTTGGCACGCTCGATGCTACGAGATGGGTGATGGCGGCGACCTGCGATGCGCTCAGGTGCGCGCCGGGTACGAGCTGGACGAGCACCGAGGCGCTGGGCTGGCCCTGGTCGGCCACGAACACGCTGGCCTTGGGCAGAGCCAGGTGGACTTCCGCCCGCGACACGCCGGTGAGCTTGCCGATGGTGTTGGCGAGGTCGGTTTCCAGCGCGTAGTTGTAGCGCGCGGTTTCCATGAACTGGCTGACGCCGAAACCGGGGTTCTGGGACAGGCTGGCGAGCCCGTCACGGGAGGTTGGCAGGCCTTTGGCGCCAAGCTGCATGCGGGCGTTCGTCAACGCGCTGGCGGGCACCTGCACGTTGCCGGACTCATCCACGCGGTAGGTGATGCCAGCCTGCGCCAACGCCTGCGTCACCTGCAGCGCGTCGGCGGGCGACAGGCCAGGAAAGGCCGTGGTGTAGGTCGGCCCGCGCAGCCACATGTAGCCGCCGATGCCGCCGGCGATGGCCGCCGCCAGGCCGACGAGCAGCACGAGCTGCTGCAAGCCGGGCACACGACGGAAAAGCTGCATGAGGGGGTTCATGGCGCGTGCCTCACATCGTCATCTGCATGATGTCGCGGTAAGCCTGCACGAAGCGATTGCGAACCTCGACGGCGGCCTTGAATTCCACTTGGGCGCGGCTGACGGCAAGCATGGCCGTCGGCAAGTCGCCCTGGCCCATGGCGTAGGCGTCGGTGGTTTTCTGGGCCTGGACCTGGGAGCTGTTCACCTGATCCAGCGCGCGCGTCAGGATGTCGCCGAATCCCGGCCCCGCCTTGGCCGCGGCGCCGGTCTTGGTGGGCGCCTGGAGCCCTGGGTCGGCCTGCGACGCCAGGGTGCGCAGTTGGGTGAGCAACTGGTTGACGTTGAGCGAAGTGTTCATGCGGGCGTGCCGGTTCCGGGCGGAAGAGGGGTGTTTCCCTGCGGTTCATGCAAACCGCGTTCCCGCCGGCGGCGGGCCGGAATCGGGCGCCGGCCTCGACGGGCCGCGGCGGCATGCGGGAGCCCGGTCATGGGCGCTTCAGGCCACGTTGCGGGAGGCATCGACGTCCCCCGACAGTCCGTATTTTTTCAGTCGTTCGATGAGCGTCGTGCGGCGCATCTGCAGCAGGGCGGCGGCCTGGGTGACGATGCCGTCGGCGTGGCGCAGGGCCTGGCGGATCAGCCGGGTCTCGACGTCCGCCAGATAGGCGCGCAGGTCGAGCCCCGCATCGGGAATGCTGGGCAACCCGGTTTCCTGCGGTACGGCAGGGACGGGGGCAGGCACGGCCGCGGATGGCAGCGGCAGATTTTCCGATAATTGAGTTGACGAAATTTCGACATCCGCGCGGTAACGTGTCGGCAACTGCGTCGCGGACACGGTTTCGCCCGGATACATCACCGCCATGCGTTCCACGAGGTTGCCGAGTTCGCGCACGTTGCCCGGCCACTCGCAGGCGGCGAGGGCAGCGAATGCGGAAGCGTCGAAGTGGATGGCTGGCGTGCCGCTTTCGCAGTTGCGCTTGGAGAGCAGGTTGACCAGCAGCGGCAGATCGGCAAGGCGTTCGCGCAGACGCGGCGATTCGATGGGGAACACGGCGAGACGGTAGTACAGGTCTTCGCGGAAATTGCCGTCGACGATGCGTTGTTCGATGTCACGGTGGGTAGCGGCCACCACGCGCACGTCGCAGTACAGTGTCTGCGTGCCGCCGACGCGCTCGAAACTGCGCTCCTGCAGCACGCGCAGCAGCTTGACCTGCATCGGCAACGGCATGTCGCCGATCTCGTCGAGGAACAGCGTACCGCCCTCCGCGAGTTCGAAGCGCCCCTTGCGGGCGCAGATGGCGCCGGTGAACGCGCCTTTCTCGTGCCCGAACAGTTCGGATTCCAGCAACTCGGCGGGGATGGCGCCGCAGTTGATGGCGACGAAGGGCCGGTTGCGGCGTTCCGACTGTTCGTGGATGGCACGCGCGATGAGTTCCTTGCTGGTGCCGGAGGCACCCTGGATGAGGACCGTGGTGTCGTGCGGAGCCACTTTCAGGATGAGTTGGCGCAGACGTTGCATGACCGGCGTTTCACCGGCCGGCAGCGTCATCAGCTCCGGCGGCCCACCCGCCGGCGTCCGCAGGGTGTCCTCTGGGTCCAGGGACAGGCTGTCGTTGTACATGTCACGCCCTCCGGGTCGCGCGGCTGGCAGCCGTGAGGCGGCGCAGAGGCGCGTTCGGGATTTCCATCTGGCTGCGGTATTTCGCGACCGTGCGGCGTACGATGTTGATGTTTTCCGCAGCCAGCGCACGCATCAGCTCGGTGTCGGACAGCGGCGCCTGGGGGTCTTCGGCGTTGACCAGGGCATGGATGCGGGCCTTGGCGGCAGCAGAGCTGGCCTCGTCGTCGCCGCGCAGCGTCACGCTGAAGAAGTGCCGCAGCTCGAACAGGCCGCGCGGCGTCTGGACGTACTTGCCGGTGGTGACGCGCGAGACCGTGGATTCGTGCATGCCGATGGTGTCGGCGATTTCCTTCAGCTTGAGCGGGCGGATGGCGGCGTCGCCGCCAGTCAGGAAGGCGAACTGGTGGCGCAGGATGGCGCGGCCGGTCTTCAGCAGCGTGTCGTTGCGCATCTGCAGCCCGCGCATCAGTGCACGGGCGTCCTGCAACTGCCCACGCAGCTCGGGGGCGCCGCCGCGCATGCCGGCCACGAGCCGTGCGTAGTGGCGGTTGATGCCGATGCGCGGGCGTGCCGAAGCGTGCAGTTCGATCTGCCATTGCCCGCCATGCTTGACGACCACCAGATCCGGTGTGATGGCCGGCGCTTCTTCCACTTCTGCGCCGGGGCGCATTTCGAGCATGCGGATGCGTTCCAGCGCCCGGGTGAAGCGCGCCGGGTCGAAGCCGAGGTTGCGGCGCAAGCCTTCCGGGCCGAAGTGGCCGACGGCCAGCAGGCCGGCTTCCAGCACCGCCAGCGCGTCGTCACGTTCCGGAGATGTGGCCTGGGCCTGCAACTGCAGGCGCAGGCATTCTTCCAGCGAGTACGCGGCGTAGCCGGCGGGGGCCTGTGCCCGCAGGGCGGCGAGGCCGGTCTGCAACGTCTGCAGGGACAGGGCGGTCTTTTCCGCGATCTCTTCCAGTGAAGCCTGCAGGCGGCCGATCTCGTCCACTTCCTCGAGCACCGCGACGGCGGCCTGACGCGTGTCGGCGGGCAGGTTTTCCAGGTGCAGCGCGGCGAGCAGGCGCATCTGCAGGCCAGGTTCCAGTGCCGCGTGTTCCGGCTCGCGGTCGGGGATGTAGTCGGCGCGCACGTCGGCGATGTGTTCATCCCATTCGCGCGTATCTTCCGGCTCACCGGGGCTCATCACCGCGTCCATGTCGATGATGTCGTCGAAGTCGCTGTCGGTGCTGGTTTCATCGATGCTTTCCAGCATCACGTTCTGCGCCAGTGCCGCGTCGATCTCGGCGAGGAGCTCGGCGCCCCCCAGCTGGAGCATGCGGATCGAATTCGCGAGCTGTGGTGTGACGGTCTGGCGCGTTGCAGCCCGGATCGCAAGATGCAGAGCCATGTTTTCCCCCTTCTGTGGACACTGTCTGATGTTCGACGTGGTGACGTTGTTGGATTCCCGTCACCGCGAAGCCAGTGTTCTCCAGGCCGGGTACGCCGTCACCTCCGATTTTCAGGCGTGTTGTAGGGGAAAGACTGACACGTCAGGGGCTTGTGGCTGCTGCCGAGTCGCGCATCTGGACCGCCTTGATCGCATAGATGCGCAGGGCATTGATGTCCTTGAGTCCAAGTAACACGCGGGCCCGCGCGCGGTGCGTCTCTACCGTCTTGACGGAGACGCCAAGGTGCTTGGCGATCTCGCCGATTCCGGTTCCCCGGGCGATGAACTCCAGGATCTGCTGCTGGCGTGGCGACAAGCGGTCGAAATCTGGAGCTGAGTGACCGCTTTCATCCGGCGTCGGGATGACGAGATCTCGACTGACGTACTGTTCCGCGCGTTTTGCCCGGGCAATTGCCTCAATCAACTCGTCGCGGTCCGCCCAGGTGCTGAGGATGGAATACACGCTGAGTCGCGTCAGCGCCATAAGGCACCCGGCGCAGGCCTCGCCGGTGATCAGGACCATCGGAGTGCTGCCCATGACATGGGCAATGCGGGCGATCAGCTTCAGGTTGTCGTGAGTTCCGCCGCCCAGGTCGATAACGAGCAGGTCCGGGGTGTTGCGCAGCACCTGAGTCAGCGCCGGCAGCGTGAGTGGCTGGTCGTCCACCACCCTGACGCGCGGGATGCTGTCGACGAGCCGGCACAGGCCGAGACGATACAAGCGCTGGTTGCCAAGTACGGCAACATGTGTGGCGTTGCTGCGCGCAGAGGCTGTCATGAGGATTCCCGCGAAGGTTGAAGGTTCGACTGTGCAGCATGGATCATTCCTGAGCCAGTGGAAAAGCGTGCGGATTGTGGACCGCAACCGGGCGCCGGCGCAGATTTCGATTCGGTCCGTGCATGCCGCATTCCGGCCCGTCGCGCTTGCTAGACTGCAACGTTTCCGGCGCTGGATCAATCCGATGAAGTGGCTTGCCTGCCTGCTGTGCATCACCGTCCTGCCTGTGGCTGCGTCGACAGGCGTGGCGGGTGGCGGACAGCCCGTGGCACTGCGTGATGTGCTCGATGCGGTGCCGGTATGGAGTACCGGGATTGCGGGCCGGCCCGATGCAGCCACATCGGCGTCGAAGACTGGACCGCGGCAGTTTGCGGTCAGCCTTCCCTTGCCGTTGACGCTGACCGATGGCGCGTGGCGGACGGTTGCAGGCATGGCCGTGTGGCGCGTCGTGGTGAAGTCCCCGGATGCCGTGCAGACGAGCCTGCAGTTTGCCGATGTCGATCTGCCGTCCGGCGCCGTGCTGTGGGTCTACGATCCGCGTCGGGAGGTCGTCCAAGGGCCTTATACCCGTGCCGACGTGGCGAGCGGCGGCGATCTGTGGGCGGCGCTGGTGCCCGGGGATACGGCGGTCGTCGAGGTGGATGTTCCCCAGGCACGGGCGAGCGACGTGCGGTTGCGGCTTGCTGAGGTTCATCACGCATTTGCCGCGTTCTGGTCGAATATGCAGCCCGATGCGGTCGCGGCCAAGGCCGGCGGGAGTGCGGGGGGCTGCGAGATCGACCTGACCTGTCCAGCCGGTAACACCTGGCGCGACGATGCACGGGCGGTCGCCATGATCAGCATCGGCGGCAATTTCCAGTGCACGGCAACGTTGCTGAATGATGTGCCGGGGGACGGAACCCCGTACATGTTGACGGCCAAACACTGCGGCATCGGAACCGCCGGCAACCCGGCCAGTTCGGTGACGGTGTACTGGAACTACCAGAACTCGATCTGCGGCGGCAGCGATGCTTCGCTGGCGCAGTCTCAGACGGGCGCCACGCTGCTGGTTTCCGGGGCGCAGTCGGACGTCACGCTGATCCGCCTGAACCAGACGCCGCCCGCAGCCTTTGATGTGCGCTTTGCGGGCTGGGATGCCCGTGGGGTGATTCCGCAAGACGGCGCCACCGTTCACCACCCGCAGGATGATGCAGCGAAGATCAGCCTTTTCAGCACGCCAGCCCAGGCGCAGAACATCTCGTTGTCGAGTGGCGGGGTGAACACTTCCACCGCCGTCTGGGGCGTTTTCTGGTCACAGGGTGTGACGGAAGACGGTTCCTCCGGTGCTCCGCTGTTTGACGGGAACCATCGCGTCGTCGGGCAGTTATCCGGCGGTTCGTCGAATTGCGCCAACCTGGCCGGGGAGGATTTCTTCGGCCGTCTTGATGTGAGCTGGAACACCACAACGCCGCCGCTTGCCCAATTTCTCGATCCCGACGCCAGCGGCCGGCAGTTTGCCGATGCGCGAGATGCCAACGCCTCGCCGCCGCCCGTACAGCCTGGACCACCTCCAGCAACAGGCGGTACCGCCGGGCCATCGGCAGGTCGATCCGGGGGTGGGGCAGGCGACCTGCTGTTGCTGCTGGGGTTGGCGGCTGTCGGGCTGTTTCGACGTCTAGGGAAACTCTGATTTTGCCGCCCTGTCAAAGGAAAGATATTTCATAGGGAGCGTCACCGATGCCGCAGCAGCTGACCTTCGCCACAGAGTCGGATGCGAGTTTCGAAACCCACCGCAAGACGACGCGCCGCGATGTGTTTTTGGCGGAGATGGACAAGGTGGTGCCGTCGGCCAAGCTGTGCGCGGCGATCGAGCCGTTCTACCCGAAACCTCGGGCTGACGGCGGTGGCCGCCCGAGCATCGGTTTGGAACGGATGCTGCGCATTCACTTTCTGCAGCAGTGGTACGCACTGTCGGACCCGGCGGTCGAGGAAGCGCTGTACGACTCGGTGGCCATGCGCCGGTTTGTGGGCATCGACTTGGGCCGTGAAGCGGCGCCGGACGAGACCACCGTGTGCAAGTTCCGGCATTTGCTGGAGAAGCACGGTTTGGCCGATCGGCTGTTCGCTGCCGTCAGTGAGCATCTGAAGCGACACGGTATGAAGCTGTCGCAAGGCACCCTGGTAGACGCCACGCTCATCGCGGCGGCACCATCGACGAAGAACAAGGCCAAGGCACGCGATCCGGAGATGCATCAGACCAGGAAAGGGAATCAGTGGTACTTCGGTATGAAAGCCCACATCGGTGTCGACGAAGGCACCGGGCTCGTGCACACCGTCGTCAGCACGGCCGCAAACGTGGCGGACGTCACTGAAGTCGGAAAGCTGCTGCACGGAAGGGAGAAGCGCGTGTTCGGAGATGCCGGCTACATCGGCGCGGAGAAACGGGCCCCCAAACGGGGCCGACAGTTCTGGATCGCGGCCAAGCGCAGCACGGTCAAGGCGATCGAAGACACCGAGCTGCGGGAGGTTACCCTGCAGTTGGAGCACGCCAAGGCCTCGATGCGGGCCACGGTCGAACACCCCTTCCGCGTCCTCAAACGACAGTTCGGCTACGTGAAAGCCCGCTACCAGGGGCTGGCGAAGAATGCGGCGCAGATCACCACGCTGTTCGCCCTCGTCAATCTGTGGATGACTCGCAAGCACTTGTTGCAACCGGCATAGGAGAACTGTGCCCGCAGCGCCCTGAAAGGACTCACGAAGGCTGAAAAGAAGCTTCATCCATCCCTCGGAAGCAGCCGTTCTTCCCTTTGGCCGCGGGCGCTTGCACATGCGCGTGGGCGGCGGCGGTTGATCAGACCTTCCCTAGGCTTCAGTTCGCGCTTGATGGGCCGATACAGGGTGTAAACCCCCACCGACCCGGCCATGCGTTTCGATGCTGCACTACCCGATGCAGGCACCCCGCTCAAGCCGGTAGCACCGGCGCAGGCCGGGCGTGCGGGCTCCGAACCGGCAAGCGGCGTCGGTACTGCAGAACGTCCGGCTTCTGCGGGGGTGGATCAGGTCTCGTTGTCCAGCGCCGCACGCCAGGCGGCCGCGCAGGGGGTACTGGCAAAGTCCTTCAAAGGCTCTGCTGGGAGCCCGGAAGATGCGGAACCAGCGGCAGACCGGCTGGCACAGTCCGGCGGGCCCGCCGGTGCCCCGGCATCTGGGGCGGTCACCCTGACGCGAACGGAAGCAAGCCGGATGCTGGCGCGGCTCATGGCCTTGATGGACGACCTTGTACCCGCACCAACACAGGCCGGTGGTCGCGCTCCTGCCGACCGGCCGGCCATCGCAGGCAGCGAGGTCCCAGCGGCGCGTTCAGCCCCGTCTACAGGCGAAGGAGTCGGATTACGCGCTCAGTTTCTGAATGCCTTGGTACGCGCGATGACAGGGCAGCCTGGATCGCAATTCGACGCCGTGTGGGTGCGTGCCGTGCCGTTGTCTGCGGCCGCCTTGCCGCCGTCCACTCACCCTTTGCCTGAAACTCTGGGAGAGCTTGCCCGCGGCTTGCCGGGCGCTGATGTGGCCCAGTCGGGCCTGCGCCTGGAAGGGGCCGGAGTGCTGCGCACGGCAGATGGCCGCGAGATTCCGATGCGCACCTTGCTTCAATGGCAAGGCACGGTAATAGGGGGCACTGCCGCCGGGTCGCTGCGATCTATGGTGCAAGTACTGACCGGGCTGCGTGTGGATTTCGCCGGTACCGCCACACAGCTTGCCAGCCTGCAATCCGGCTTCGACGTGGCAAACGGCCGCACCGGACAGATCCTGTTGTGGGCACCGACCCGCGGGTTGTGGCCACTGGATCGCGACAAGAAACGCCGCGCTGGCCGCCGTGGCGCTTCCCGCGGCTTCGGTGTCGCGCAACTGTCTTATGCACAGGAAGACAGTGCAGGCGCATATGACGAAGGGCAGGGCGTGCTACTCGATACCGCTGACGACGGCGATCCGCCTGCCGGCGTCAATGCCTTGCTGGGTCGAAATCCTGGAGTGCTGTTTCTGACCCTGTTCCTGGGCATTCAATAAGAGTCACGGTGGGCTAGCTCAGGTCTCGATTCATTCCAATATCCGTACCGTTCCGGCGTAGTGGTCACGCCACCAGTTGCGGTCGATGTGGGTGATGGAGACGGTTTTGCCGCTGGAAGGAGCCTGCACCACCTCGTCGTTGCCGATGTAGAGGGTGACGTGCAGGCCACGGCCGATCTTGTAGAAAACGAGGTCGCCGGGCGCGGCGTCTTTCAGTGGAATACGCCGGCCGGCCTTGAATTGCTGGGCGGCGGTGCGCGGCAGCTTGACGCCGGCGCGGGCGTAGATGGTGTGGACGAGTCCACTGCAGTCGAAGCCGTTGGCGTCGGCGCCGCCATAGACGTAGGGGCGGCCGATCTGGCCGAGTGCGTCCATCAGCACGCTTTGCCGCGTTGCCGTGTCGTGTACAGGCGGGGGGGCATGGCGCTCCGGCGCGGATGCCGGTTTCGGCAGTGACGTGCAGGCCGCCAGCACAAGCGCGCAGGTCGCTGCCAGCAGCATCCACGTGTGGCACATGGCAGGGCCGGGTTGCGGAAGGGCGGTCACGTGCGGCTTTCAGTGGCCGGCGTTCTTGAGCCGGTCGAGGTAGCGTTCCGCATCCAGCGCAGCCATGCAGCCGGTGCCGGCGGACGTCACGGCCTGGCGGTAGACGTGGTCCATCACATCGCCGGCAGCGAACACGCCGGGTATGCGGGTGACGGTGGCGTCGCCGGAAGTGCCGCTCTTCACCTTGATGTAGCCGCCGTCCATGTCGAGCTGGCCTTCGAAGATCTGCGTGTTCGGCTGGTGGCCGATGGCGATGAACACCCCCTTGAGCGTGATGTCGCGGGTCGTGCCGTCGTTCACGTTCTTCACGCGCATGCCGGTGACGCCGCTGGCGTCGCCCAGCACTTCGTCGAGCGCGTGGTGCCAGAGGATTTCCACCTTGCCCTCCTTTTCACGCTGGAACAGCTTGTCGTGCAGGATCTTCTCGCCGCGCAGCGCGTCACGCCGGTGCACGAGCGTGACTTTCGAGCAGATGTTGGTGAGGTACAGGGCTTCCTCGACAGCGGTGTTGCCGCCACCGATCACGGCTACTTCCTGGTTCTTGTAGAAGAAGCCATCGCAGGTGGCGCAGGCGGAAACGCCCTTGCCGCGAAAGGCCTGTTCGGAATCCAGCCCCAGGTACTTGGCGCTGGCGCCGGTCGCCACGATCAGCGCGTCGCAGGTGTAGGTACCGTTCTCGCCGGTAAGCGTGAACGGGTGCTGGCTGAGTTCCACCTGGGTGATGGTGTCGAAGATGAATTCGGTGTTGAAGCGCTCGGCGTGCTTGTGCATGCGCGCCATGAGCTCCGGCCCCTGAACGCCGTCCACGTCGGCTGGCCAGTTGTCGACTTCCGTCGTCGTCATGAGCTGGCCGCCTTGCTCCAGGCCGGTGATCAGTACGGGCTGCAGGTTGGCGCGGGCGGCGTAGACGGCAGCGGTATAACCAGCAGGGCCGGAGCCGAGGATGATGAGGGCGTGGTGTTGGGGCATGGTCTGGGTCGCGTGAAGGGTGGGGAGGGCGCGACAGCAGCCGCCGTCGCGCCGTTCATCAGGCCTGAATTTACAGCGCTTCGGCGTGTTCGGTCAGGTATTCCGCCACACCCTTGGTGCTGGCCTTCATACCGGCCTCGCCGTGCTGCCAGCCGGCGGGGCAGACTTCGCCGTTCTTCTCGAAGAACTGCAGGGCCTCGACCATGCGCAGCAGCTCGTCTACGTTGCGGCCCAGCGGCAGGTTGTTCACCGTCTGGTGCTGGACGATGCCTTGCTTGTCGATAAGGAAGGTGCCGCGCAGCGCCACGCCGGCTTCCGGGTGCTCGACGTCGTAGGCGCGCATGATCTCGCGCTTGACGTCCGCCACCATCGGAAAGCCGACCGGCCCGATGCCGCCCTTGTTCACCGGCGTGGAGCGCCAGGCGAAGTGCGTGAACTGGGAATCCGTGGACACGGCGATGAGCTGCACGCCGAGTTTCTCGAAAGCCTTGCGGCGATGGTCGTGGGCAAGGATTTCCGTCGGGCACACGAAAGTGAAGTCCATCGGGTAGAAGAACAGCGCAACGTAGTGGCCACGCAGGTCCGACAGCTTGAAGGATTCGTTGATGGAACCGTCGCCCATCACGGCGGCGGCGGTGAAGTCGGGGGCCTTGCGGCCGACCAGAACGCTCATGTAAAACTCCTTGATTTGCAGGAAAAAGCGGTACCCGCAGGTGCCGTGGCGGGGCCATCCTAGGGGCCTGCGGACTGGTATTCAAGCTAAATATAGGCATGGATTTGATAGAAACTGGCTATCGCGCTGGTTGATTGCGGGCAGTTGCGCGCCGCACGGTGCGATACTGCGCGCCGTTCACGGATTGCGAGATACGGCATGGCGGGACACGGTATGACGAAACCGGGCACCACGCTGGGGCGTGCGTTCGGGTGGGTCTGGAAGATCGTGACCGGGATCTACCGCGTGCTGATCGTGGTGGCCATCCTTGTGTCGCTCGGCATGCTCTGGTTCAGTCTAAGCGGAGGCCCGGCGCCGACCGTGGACGACAATGTGGCGCTGGTCATCAAACCCTTCGGCACGCTTGTCGACGAAACCTCGAGCCCGGCGCAGCGTCTGGTGGAGCAGCTCAGCGGCGAGACGCCGACGCAAACTTCGCTGCGCACGCTGCGCGAGGCGCTGCGCCATGCGGCGACCGACTCGCGCATCAAGCTGGCGGTGCTGGACGTAGACGAGATGGGCGATGCCGGCGTAGCCCAGTTGCAGGAATTGTCGCGGTCGTTGGCGGCGTTCCGGGCCAGCGGCAAGAAGCTCTATGCCTTCGGCACCCAATACGATCAGTACCAATACCTGCCGGCGGTGCAGGCCGATTCGATCAGCGTCGACCCGATGGGCGGCGTGCTGTTGCAGGGCTTTGCGGTTTACGGCGACTACTTCAAGGATGCACTCGACAAGCTGGGCGTGGAAGTCAACGTGTTTCGCGTCGGCGAGTTCAAGTCTGCCGTCGAGCCGTTCCTCCGCAACGACATGTCGGAAGCCGCCAAGCTTGCGAATCGGGCGTGGCTGGGTGATCTGTGGAATGCCTACCAGACGGACGTCACGGCCCGGCGCAAGCTGCCAGCCGACGCGCTGGACCGCTACATCGCGAACTTCGCCCCGGCCCTGACTGCACAGGGCGGCGATGGCGCACAAGTGGCGCTGGCCGCGAAGCTGGTGGACAAGATCCAGACGCGCGACGCGTTCCGCGCCGAGATCGGCAAGCTGGTGGGCAAGGACAAGGACATCGGCAGCTTCCGGCAGATTTCGGCAGCGACTTATCTCAGCGCATGGCAGCACGAGCACAAGCCGGCGAAGGAAGCGAAGCGCATTGCGCTGGTCGTGGTGCAGGGCGCCATCGTCGATGGGCAGAGCGGCCGCGACTCGGCTGGCGGCGACACCATTGCCGGGCTGCTGGACGACGCGGCACGGGACAAGTCCGTGGCCGCGGTGGTACTGCGCGTGAACTCGCCGGGTGGCAGCGTGACGGCGGCCGAGAAGATCCGCCGTGCCACGCTGCGTGTGAAGGCGGCTGGCAAACCGCTGGTCGTGTCCATGTCCACGATGGCGGCCTCCGGCGGCTACTGGATTTCCATGGATGCAGATGAAATCTTCGCGGAACCCACGACCATCACCGGTTCCATCGGCATCTTCGGGGTGCTGCCGAACCTGACGAAACCGCTGAACAAGCTGGGCGTGTACAGCGATGGTGTCGGCACCAGCCCGCTGGCCGGCGCATTCCGCGTCGACCGCCCGCTCACGGCTGCTGAACGCGAGATCATCCAGTCGCAGATCAACTACGGCTATACGCTGTTCACCGCCGGTGTGGCGCGGGGCCGCAAGCTGCCGCTGGCCACCGTTCAAAACATCGCGCAAGGCCGCGTATGGAGCGGGCAGGCGGCGAAGAAGCTCGGGCTGGTTGACGCATTCGGTGGCTTGCACGCCGCGCTTGAAGCGGCCGCACAACGCGCGAAGCTCGCTCCCGGCGCTTATGCCGTGAAGCGGTTTTCACCGGCACCTTCGTTCATGCAACTCGTGAAGACGCGCTTCGACATCCATGCCAGCAGCATGCTGGGGGTCGACGTGTTGCCCGCCGCCTGGCGTGCGCCGCTGCAGCGTGCCGCGCGGTTGCTGGAGCACTTCAACGATCCGCGCGGCGCCTACGCCTATTGCTTCTGCAGTATCGCAGCACCGGCTCGTTGATCGCGTGTCAGCGATGGAAACGGTGGATCTGTACTGCGTCGATCAAGGCCCCTTCGAGCCTGATGCGCTGGAACCGCCGCTGGTGCTGATCCACGGCAGCGACGCTTCGGCGCGCGACTGGGAATACGTGATCCCGGCCTTTGCGCAGCGCCGGCGCGTGATCGTGCCCTCCTTGCGTGGCCACGGGCACAGCCCGTCCGGGAACGGCTACACCGTTGCCGAGATGGCGGCGGACGTGTGGGTGTTGCTGGACCGGCTGGACGTGCGGCGCTTCGACCTGATCGGCCATTCCATGGGCGGCGCCGTGGCCCAGCAGATGGCCGTGGACGGCGGGGCGCGTGTGTGCCGGGCCGTGTTTGCCAATACCTTGCCGAGCTTCGTGACGGACACGCCGGCTAAACGCATGCTGTATTGGTCTCGGGCCGCGTTGATGCTGCTGCTGGGCCCGCAACGGCTGACCCGGGCGCTGGCCCGACGCGCGTTTCCGGGTGATGCAGCCGCGGCGCTGCGGGCGCGGGTCATCGACCACGGTGGTGCGGCACACAACCGCTTCGTGTACCTGCGCTCGGTGCATGCGCTGCG
This sequence comes from Nevskiaceae bacterium, assembly GCA_004298465.1. Classification (GTDB taxonomy): domain Bacteria; phylum Pseudomonadota; class Gammaproteobacteria; order Nevskiales; family Nevskiaceae; genus SCRT01. The sequence continues at coordinate 40,316 of SCRT01000006.1, forward strand.
ACACTGGCAGGTGGTGGACCGCTTGGGCGAGATTCGCTGCCCGGCACTCGTCATCATGTCCGAACACGATTATTTTCCTGTGGCGGAAGGCGAGCGCTTTGCATCCCTGCTGCCGCAGGCTGAGTTCAAGTGGATGCCGGATGGGCGTCATCCGCTGCCGCTGCAGTTCCCCGAACGTTTTATCGCCGAAGTTCTGCGCTTCTTCGCGGCCCACCGGGTTGTGGCGGCGGACTGAACGGTGCGGGCAGCGAACCCGACCCACGGTTCCGTGGTCTATTTGCCGTATCCTTGAACCATTCCCCCTTTTTCGAGGTGAATCTGCAATGCCCACCCAACTTCCTTCCCGCAGCCCGTCGCCCGTCCGGGGCGTCTATGGTGAGAACGCGCTGGAAGCCGGCTTCCGTTCCTATCTGCACGCGGTCTATGCCTACATGACCGGCGGGCTGGCGCTGACCGGCATCGTCGCCTGGTACGCCGTGTCGACCGGCATCTACCAGAAGATCGCCGCCACGCCGCTGATCTGGGTCGTGCTGTTCGCGCCCTTCGTCATGGTGCTGGTGCTGGGCTTCCGCCTGCAGAAGATGAGCCTGCCTGCCGCCCGGGTCACTTATTGGGCATACGCAGCACTCATGGGGCTGTCCATCGCTGGTATCTTCCTGATGTACACCGGGGAGGCCATCTCGCGCGTGTTCTTCATCACGGCTGGCACTTTTGGCGTCATGTCGGTGTACGGCTACACCACGAAGCGCAGCCTGGCGAACTGGGGCTCGTTCCTGATGATGGGCCTGATCGGGGTCATCATCGCCTCGGTCGTCAACCTGTTCCTGCATTCCACGCGCCTGCAGATGATGGTGTCGGTGATCGGCGTGATCGTGTTCGTCGGTCTCACGGCCTACGACACGCAGCGCATCAAGCTGGCCTATTCCGGCACCGACGGCAGCGACGTGCTGGGCAAGAAAGTCGTGATGGGCGCGCTCATGCTCTACCTCGATTTCGTCAACCTGTTCATCATGCTGCTGCAACTGTTCGGCGGCCGGCGCTGAGCGCTTGCTGTTTCACATACGTTGCCGCATCAAGCCGCGACTTTCGGGTCGCGGCTTTTTTGTTGCCATGGCTTGCTGGTGCGCGGGCAGCACCCTAGGCTCTACAGATGAACGCTTCACCAGAAGATCCCACTTTGCTGTGGTACGACTACGAAACCACCGGTATCGACCCGGCGGTCGACCGCCCGCTGCAGTTTGCCGCCCGGCGCACGACACTGGCGCTGGAACCGGTGGGTGCACCCGTCAACCTCTGGTGCCGCCTGCCGCCGGACGTGCTGCCACACCCCGAAGCTTGCCTGCTCACCGGCATTGCCCCTCAGCACGTGGAACGGGACGGGCTGGCGGAAGCCGAATTCGCCGCCCAGATACACGCTGCGCTGGCACAGCCGGGTACGTGTTCGGTGGGCTACAACACAGTGCGTTTCGACGACGAGATAAACCGGCACCTGTTCTACCGGAATTTCTTCGACCCCTATGCCCACACCTGGCAGGACGGCACGTCGCGCTGGGACATCATCGACCTCGTGCGCGGGTGTTATGCGCTGCGCCCGGAAGGTATCGAATGGCCGCGCTACGAAGACGGCCGGCCATGTTTCAAGCTTGACCGACTGGCACCGGCGAACCGGCTCGACCAAGCCCACGCGCATGATGCGGGCTCGGACGTCACGGCCACGATCGCGCTGGCGCGGCTCATCCGCAGCAGGCAGCCGAAGCTGTATGAATGGCACTTCGCCGCGCAGGACAAGAATGTGGTGGCGATGCGCATGCAGCCGGCGTTGCAGGCCGCTGAGATGCTCGTTCACGTTTCCTCCCGTTACCCGTCGGAGCGCGGCGGGCTGGCGTTGGTCGTGCCGCTGGCTCAGGTGCCGGATCGCAAGCCCGGCAGTGCGTGGATCGTGGCAGATCTAACCATCGACCCCGAAGCCTGGATGCAACTGGCGCCAGACGACCTGCGTGAGCGGCTGTTCACGCGCCGGGAAGATCTGCCGGACGATGTGACCCGCCCGCCGCTGAAGACCGTGCAGGCCAACCGCGTGCCGTTCATTGCCCCCCCCAGCGTGTTGCGCGATGCGGACGCCGAACGGCTCGGTATCGACGTGGCGGCTGCACGGCGAAATCTGGAAACGCTGCGCGCCTGTAGCGGGCTGCGCGAGCGCGTAGAGGCCGTGTTTCGTGACGGCGTAGCGGCGCATCCCGCGCACACGGACCCGGAACTGGCGCTCTACGGCGGCTTCCTGAACGACGCTGACCGCCGCGCCTGCGAACGCACACGGAACATGGCGCCCGAAGCGCTGCGCGCCCCCGGCGTCCACTTCGAGGATGCGCGCCTGCGCGAACTGCTGTTCCGCTACCGGGCGCGCAACTGGCCCGACAGCCTCGGCGCAGACGAGCTGCCGCGCTGGCAGGACTACGTGCGCGACCGGCTGAGCGGCCGGATCGACGACCGCATGCTCACGCTCGACCAGTACCGCGCCGCCATCGCCCAACTGCGCGAAACGACACTGGCGGGAGCAGGGCAGGCGATGCTCGACCAGCTCGAAGCCTGGGGCATGGACACGGCGGCGCGTTGGGGGTTGTAGCGCAGCGGGTTGCAGGATTCATGCTTGCAGTAGTAACTGGCCCGGCCTCTTGCCGCTACACGCGGCGCCAAACGAGCGAGATCGGTGCCATCCCATCAGGCAACCACCCCGTCCGCTCACGCGTCCGCCCCTCCAAAGAAGGGGAATTCACACTGCCTGCGTCGGCTTCCACATCGTTCCCACGCTCCAGCGTGGAAACGACCTGCTTGATCGATTCGAGCGGTATCACGCGCCTAACCCCAACCCCCGTCATTCCGGGGCGGGGCACGGCCCGTCGTGATGCCTGAACCATGGATTCCGGGTTCCGTCCGCAACCGCGCGGGCGGCCCCGGCATGACGGGGATAGGGGAAATGCCGCTGTTCCTGTCTTTCCGCCGCAGGCGTCGCCAAACGGGCAATGGAATGCCAGCCCACCCGTAGGAGCGTACCCGCACGCGACCGACGCGGTGGGGCAGGGTCGCCGGCAGGCCGGCTCCTACACAGGAAAGGGTGCGCCAGGATCGGGACCTGTAGGAGCCGGCCCGCCGGCGACCGGTTGCAGCAGGGCTTTGTCTGGCTGCTGGCCGCCGGTGCTTCACCCCTCAACCACCTCGTCGGCATAGTCGCCAGCTGCCGTCTGGTCTGCCGGTTCTTCGCGCTTGATGGCCTTGAGCGCGATGTTCGCGGCGAGCGAGACGGCGAAGTTCACGGCCAGTGCGAGGATGCCGATGTACAGGTTGAAGTGCTCACCGGCGAACGCGATGTCGTGCAGCGGCGTGACACCGCCTTTCGTCAACGCCAGCACGCTGCCGACCGCCATGCCGGCAGCCCAGCCGGCCAGCAGCGCGCCGCCGCGGAACCAGCGCGTGAACAGGCCGCAGATCACAGCCGGGAAGATCTGCAGGATCCAGATCGTCCCGAGCAGCTGGAGGTCGATGGCGTACTTCGTCGGCAGGTAGAGCACGGCCAGCAGCGCACCGAACTTGATGAGCAGCGACAGGTTCTTGGCGATGCGTGCTTCCGCTTTCGGTGTCAGGTTGTTGTTGATGTACGGGCGCCAGATGTTGCGCGTGCACAGGTTCGCCGCGCCGATGGACATGATGGCAGCCGGCACCAGTGCGCCGAGCGCGATGGCCGCGAAGCAGAAGCCGACGAACCACGGCGAGAAGCTGGCGTTGATGAGCGCCGGCACGGCCATGTTGTTGTCCGTCACGTGGATGCCGTCAGCCAGCGCAACGTAGCCGAGGATCGAGATCAACGCCAGGATCAGCGTGTAGAACGGCAACCAGATGGCGTTGTTGCGGATCACGTTCGGCCCCGAGGCCGACAGCGTGGCGGTGGCGGAATGCGGGTACAGGAACAACGCGGCAGCAGAGCCGAGCGCAACGGTGGAGAACGCCCAATACTGCTCCGGCTCCAGCAGGATGCCGCCGTGGCCCTTGGCGGTGAACAGGTCGTGCGCGCGGTGGAAGACTTCCCCGAAACCGCCGATGTGCAGCGGGATGTAGACGGCCGCCGCGATGATGGCGACGTAGAGCATGCCGTCTTTCAAGAACGCGATCAGCGCCGGCGCGCGCAGGCCACTGGAATAGGTGTAGATCGCCAGCACGATGAACGCGATCCACAACGGCGTTTCGGTGCCGAGGCCGATGGTGTCCAGCCCCATGCCCTTGAAGATGTATTCCAGCCCCACGAGCTGCAGCGCGATATAGGGCATGGTGGCCAGCACGCCGGTGACGGCGACCGCCAGCGCCAGTGTACGGCTGGCATAGCGGCCTTCCACAAAGTCCGCGTTCGTCACCCAGCCGTGGCGGCGGCAGACGTTCCACAGCCGCGGCATGGTCAGGAATACGAAGGGGTAGACGAGGATGACGTAGGGCATGGCAAAGAAGCCGAACGCGCCCACGGCATATACCAGTGCCGGCACCGCGATCAGGGTATAGGCCGTGTACAGGTCGCCGCCGAGCAGGAACCAGGTGACGAAACTGCCGAAGCGGCGGCCGCCCAGCCCCCATTCATCGATCTGGTTCAAGTCGCCGCGCCGCCAGCGCGAAGCGACGAAACCGAGAACCGTGACGATGATGAAGAAGAACAGGAATACGCCGATCGCAATCGGCGAATAGGCTTCCCCGTTCATGGCTTCCACCAGCGGTGAACGGCGGCGGTCAGCAGCGCGGTGATCACGATCCAGGCAGCGATCCACACATAGAAGAACGGGAACCCGGCAACGCTCGGCTCCATGCGGTTGTAGAACGGCACCCACAACAGCGCGATCACCGGCAACACCAGAATCCACGCCAAGTGGCGTCGTATCGTCCGCACTTCAAGCTCCCTGTATACCGCTAAAGCCTTTATGCTGCGGCGCTGCGTCGGGCTTTGCAAATGAGATGTGGCTTGGCTACGACACAAGGCTTTGCAATTTTCGGAGAACCGTTCGTGAAGGTGTTTGTCTGCGGTGGCGCGGGTTATATCGGTTCACACACCTGTGTGGAGCTGGCAGCAGCCGGCCATGAACTGCTGATCTACGACAACTTCTGCAACAGCTCGCGCACCGTGCTGGCACGCTTGGCGGAGCTCATCGGCCATCCGGTCGCAGTGGCCGAAGGCGACGTGCGCGATGCCGCTGCGCTTACTGCCGCCCTGCGCGCATTCGCGCCACAGGTGGTCATTCACTTCGCAGCGCTCAAGGCGGTGGGGGAATCGGTTGCGCAGCCGCTGGTCTATTTCGACAACAACATCACCGGTTCCATCGTCCTGCTCCAGGCGATGCGAACCTGCGGTGTGCCGGGGCTGGTGTTTTCCTCGTCGGCCACGGTCTATGGCACGCCGGACCATTGCCCGATAGCCGAGACCGCCGCGCTGGGTGTGACGAACCCCTACGGCCGCACGAAGCTGGTGGTGGAACAGCTCATCGCCGACACCACCGCAGCCCACCCCCGCCTGCATGCCGTGGTGCTGCGCTACTTCAACCCGGTGGGTGCGCATGCCAGCGGGTGCATCGGCGAAGACCCGCATGACACGCCGAACAACCTCATGCCCTACGTCAGCCAGGTGGCCGTCGGCCGCCGCCCGCACCTCAACGTGTTCGGCAACGACTACCCGACCCCGGATGGCACCGGCGTCCGCGACTACATCCACGTCGTCGACCTCGCGCGGGCGCACGTCGCGGCAGTGGGCTGGCTGGGGCGAAACGTCCGGAACCTGACCGTGAACGTCGGTACCGGCCACGGCTACAGCGTGCTGGACGTGGTGGCCGCGTTCGAAAAGGCCAGCGGCCGGAAAGTCCCGGTAAGCTTCGCGCCGCGCCGCCCAGGCGACGTGGCCGAATGCTATGCCGACCCCACGCTGGCCGGGCGCGAGCTGGGCTGGCACGCGGAATACGGGTTGGAACGCATGTGCGCGGACGCCTGGCGCTGGCAGCACGCGAACCCGAATGGTTACACAGGCTAGTCGCTCGGCGCCGGCTCGGCGGGGCCTTCAGGTCAGTGCAACATTCACCTGCTTGAGAACAGCGTCGTCGATCTTGTCGAGCATGTCGAGCGCCTTGAAGTTTTCTTCGAGCTGGTCGCGTTTCGTGGCGCCGAGCATGACGGTCGAGACGTGCGGGTTCTTCAGGCACCAGGCGATGGCAAACTGGGCGGGGGACAAGCCGAGGTCGGCGGCGATCGGCAGCAGTTTCGGTACGCGCGTCATGTCCACGCGCTCCTGCAGCCATTTGTAGCTGGTCAGGGACAGGCGCGACCCTTCCGGGATTCCTCGCGCGTATTTGCCGGTCAGCACGCCGGAGGCCAGCGGCGACCACGTCGTCAGCCCCATGCCGAAGCTGTCGTACAGGGGGGCGTATTCCGCTTCCACACGCTGGCGGTGCAGCAGGTTGTATTGCGGCTGCTCCATGGTGGGGGCGTGCAGGTGCTCACGGCTGGCCACGGCATACGCTTCGCGGATCGCAGCCGCCGGCCATTCGCTCGTGCCCCAGTACAGCACCTTGCCTTGGCGGATCAGCGTGTCCATCGCCCACACGGTTTCCGCGATCGGTGTTTCCGGGTCCGGACGGTGGCAGAAATAGCAGTCCAGATAGTCCACCTGCAGTCGCTTGAGAGCCTGGTGGCAGGCTTCCGTCACATGCTTGCGCGACAGCCCACGCTGTGTCGGCTTCGGGTCGCTGCAGGCGCCGAAAAACACCTTGCTGGACACGCAGAAGGCGTCGCGGGGAATTTCCAGCTGCTTCAGTGCCGATCCGAGCAGGGTTTCCGCCATGCCGGCCGAATAGGTTTCCGAGCTGTCGAAATAGTTCACGCCGTGATCGATGGCACAGCTCACCAGCGCGCGTGCACAGGTCGCGTCGACCTGTCGGCCAAACGTGACCCACGTCCCGAAGGACAGGGCTGAAAGTTTGAGCCCTGAAGTGCCCAGGCGGCGGTATTCCATGCGGTATCTCCTGATCGGTGCGGCGGCGGTTGTCGTCGTGTCTGTGGAATGGATTCTTGGGTGTGCGAGTGGTCGAAGGCAGGCCGTGCAGCTGTCAGTGAACGGCAGCCGGCGGGCGGCGGCGCTCGCTACGGAACAGATGTGCGGCGAGCGTTGCAGCCAACAGCGCGGCCACCCCGAAGCTGACGAGGGCCGCCCCGAAACCATAAGCAAGTGCGGCCTGGAACACCAGGCTGCCGATGCCGAAGCCGGAGAACAGGGAAAACGCCATCAGCGCCACCGATTGGCCGCGGCCGCCGCCAAGGTCGGTGGTGATCGCCGCCAGTTGCGGGTGCGTGAGGTCGAAGCCGAGTGAAAGCAGGATCACCGCCACCTGCACCGCCACGAGTTCAAGCGGCGCCGCCAGCGCCAGCGCGCACAGCCCGGTCAGCGCCACGCCGGCCGGGATGATGAACGCACGCCCATGACGGTCGGCAAAGCGGCCGATGATCGGGCCGAACAACAAGCCCGGTATGCCGTAGCCGAGCAGCGTCAGGCCGATGCCGGTTTCCGTCAGCCCGAAGCGCTGGTGGAGATAGACGCCGAGCCAGGTGAACACGCCGGACTGCAGCACGGCGTTCAGAAACACGTAGGCGTAAGTGCGCTGGCCACGGGCGTGGGACAGCAGGCGCCCGTAGCCGCGCAACACTTCCCGCCAGCGGCTGGGCTGGGCCGGGAGCGCGCTGCGGGGCAGGGCGTGGGCGGTGAGCATGGCCACCAGCAGCAAGGCCGAAAGTGCGGCGACGGCCAGGAACAGCCCACGCCAACCGACCACGGGTTCCAGCAGCGCACCGACCGCCGCACCCGCCGCCGTGCCGCCGGCAATGGCGCCGAACAGCCAGCCCACCGCCCGGCCGCGCTGGTTGAAGGGGAACAGGTCGCCGATCAGCGTCAGGCCGATGGGCACGATGCCCGCTGCGGCGATGCCGGTGGCGATGCGCCAGCCGATGAACGCCTGGATACCGGTCGCCGTGGCGGTGGCCGCGGTCAGGATGATGAAGGCACACAGGCAGCCGATGATGACGCCGCGGCGCCCGATGCGATCGGACAGCGGGCCGACGGCGAGCGTGGCCAGCGCTTCTGGAACGATGTAGGCCGGCACTGCCAGTCCGACCCAGTCGGTTGTCGTCAGCAGGGCCTGTGACAAGCGCGGAATGAGCGGCGCCACCATGAAGGTCTGGACGAACACCAGGAACGCGGCGCTGCACAGACACACGAGCGTCCAGCCCGGCGGCACGGCCGCCGGCTGCGCGGTTCTTGACGTCATGACGGAGCCTTGTGCGTGCGGTAATGCCGCGCCACGCGGGCCCGGTTGCCGCAAGTGTCAGTGCGGCACCAGCGTCGCCGTGGATGGGTGGCGACGAACAGCAGGATGCAGCCCGGATGCGCGCACTGGCGCAGGCGCGTGCAGTCGCTGCCAGCCAGCAACCCAAGCGCATCCACCAGAATCCGGTGCTGCAACACGGCACTTTGGTGGCGGGCGGCAACGGTGCTGTGCGGTGCGGCACTTGCTGACCACTCAAGCTGTAGTGCGGGCGCGGGTTGTGCCAGCAAGCGGTTGAAGTTTTCCACATCCGGCGTCGCCGGGCGCGTGTGGTGGGCCGCAGCACGCAGCAGCGGTGTGATGGCCGCGCGTGTGGCCTTGAGCGTGGCCAGGTCTTCATCAACCGGCGGCCCGGACCACCGGATGCGCGAAGCCTGTGCGTCCAGCCACTCCGCGAGCGCCGGTCGGTCCTCCAGCAGATCCACCGATTCGCCGTCGCGCAGCCGGCAGGTGTTGACGAGATCGAGGCACAACCTTTCACCCAGCAGGGGAAAACGATTCGAAACTTTCATGGCCAGTGATGCTTCACGTGGACTTTTAACTAATGCAAGTATACATTATATAGATTCCGAGTGATGTTCGCTGACGGGCTGTTGCCCGCCCGTGAAGAACGCGGTTATTCCGGCGCCGTTGTGGCGCTCTGAATCGGAGAATGAAGATGGCAAAGCGATTGGGTATTTATGTTTTCGATGGTGTTGAAGTGGTGGACTTCACGGCCCCGTTCGGTGTCTTTGCCGTGGCCCAGCGCATGGACGCGGAACTCGATGCCTTCCTCGTTGGCGACACGCACGTGACGGTGGAAAGCACGGCCGGCATGATGGTTACGCCGCGCTATGCGCTGAACGACCAGCCCGACATGGACGCGTTCCTGATTCCGGGCGGCATCGGTACACGCCGCGAAATGCACAACCGCCGCCTGCTGGACTTCGTGCGCGGCCTGCCGGACAAGACCCTGCGCGTCAGCGTCTGTACCGGTGCGTGGATCTACGGTGCCGCCGGCATCCTGGACGGGCTAAAGGGTACGAGTCGCAAGAACGGCGACCCTTCCGAGAAGCTGCTGCCGATCGACCGCCTGGCGCAGATCGCACCGAAGTGCTCCATCGACCGCCACCGCATCGTCGACGCCGGCAAAGTCATCACCGCTGGCGGCATCACTTCCGGGCTGGAAATGGGCTTCTATCTGCTGGAGCGTTTTGGTTATGACGCCGCGTTCGTCGACAAGGTGGCCCACATCATGGAATACGAACGCCAGTGGGCGTTGATGAAATCCGACCGCCTCGTCGCGCACTGAGGGAATCCTGAAAGCGGGAACCGGCAGCGGCGCAGCCCATGTGGATGTCGCTGCCGGTTCAATGCGCGGCGTTGCCGGGCAGTGGCTGCAGCCGCCGCAAGCCGAGGGCGATGGCCAGCGCCAGCACCAGCAGCACGCCGACGAAAGCCGCGACTCCGGCCCAGCCGTCCGTGGCGTAGAACAGCCCGCCCACCGCGCCGCACAGGCTCGACCCCACGTAATACGTGAACAGGTACAGCGCCGAGGCCTGCGCTTTCGTGGCCTGCGCGCGCCGCCCCACCCAGCTGCTGGCGATGGAATGGCCGCCGAAGAAGCCGAAAGTGACGAGTCCCAGCCCCACGAAGATCAGCGCGAGCGACGTGGACAGCGTCAGGGCAATGCCGGCCAGCATCAACGCCACTGCGGTCCAGAACACGCGCCGCCGGCCGTGCCGGCCCGCAAGATCGCCCATCCACGCCGAGCTGAACATGCCGACGACGTAGATGCCGAAGATCAGGCCCACCGCCGCCTGGCTCAGGTTGAAGGGCGGCGCCATCAGCCGGTAGCCGAGGAAGTTGTAGACCGTGACGAAGGCACCGAGCAGCAGAAAGCCTTCGATGAACAGCCACGGCAGCCCGCGGTCGCGGAACGGCACAGCGTAGCGCCGCATGAGTTCCCCGAATGCCGCACCGCCCGGCGTGAAATGGCGTGACGCTGGCAGCGAGCGCCAGAAGATCACCCCTGCCACGAGTCCCACCACGCCCACAGCAGCCACGCCGCCCTGCCAGCCGGCATATTCCGCCACCACGCCGGCGACGACGCGCCCACCCAGCCCGCCGATGGCGTTGCCGCTGATATAAAGCCCCATCGCCAGGCCGATGGACTCTGCATCCATCTCCTCGCTCAGGTAGGTCATCGCCACCGCCGGCAGGCCGCTCACCGTCAGGCCCAGCACCGTGCGTGCCACGAGGTAGCTCGTCCAGCCCGGTGCAAACGCGGACGCCAGCACGATGAGCGCGGAGGACAGGATCGACGCCACCATCACCGGCTTGCGGCCGAAGCGGTCGGACAGCGCCCCCGCAAATAGCAGGCCCACGGCCAGCACGATCGTCGTCAGCGACAGCGACAGCGCACTGACTGCCGCGCTGACACCGTATTCAGCGCTGAACGCCGGCATCAACGGCTGGATGCAGTAGATCAATCCGAAAGTCGCGACTCCGGCAGCGAACAGCGCCAGGTTTGTGTCGCGGAATTCGCGCGTTCCGCGGTGGATCCACTTCTCGGCGTTGGGTTCCGGCAGATTTGGAGTGACGACGTCCACGAAAATATCCAGCATCTTCAGCCTGAATCGGCGCGCCAGCATACGCAGCTTGCGCGCTACCAGTAGCCTGGTTGCACCCCTGCACCGCCGCTGGCACGCACCGGCGTGACGTTCTACCATCCGCACCTGCCTGCCCGAGTGGCGGAATTGGTAGACGCTGCGGACTTAAAATCCGCTGATCCAAAGATCGTGCGGGTTCGACTCCCGCCTCGGGCACCAGAGGGTGGCTGGCCCTCGCAGGCAGGGTTGTCACAGAGCCGGAACCTGGCGGGTGGAACCGATGATCCGGCACCACGATACTTTCGCTGCTTCCGCTCTAAACCTGCAGCCGGTCACCGTCGCGCGCAACGATCTTGTAGAGCGCGGGGTTCACGAACAGCTCCAGTACCAGCCGGGCGAGCATGCCGGCGACGATCACCAGCGCGAAGGGGCGTTGGGAGTCCGTGCCCACCCCGTGGGCCAAGGCGGCGGGCAGCAGGCCGAGTGCCGCGACCAGCATCGTCATGATGATGGGACGCAGCCGGAGCGCCGCGGCTTCGTGGGCGGCCCGGGCACAGTCCATGCCGTCGCGGCGCAGGCTGTTGGCGCAGGAGATGTAGACCACGGCCGACAGTACGGAGACGCCGAACAGGACGATGAACCCGATGTCGGATGAAACCGAAAACGGGGTGCTGGTGATCCACAGGGCGAAGACGCCGCCGATCGGCGAGGTCAGCAGCACCCCCAGCACGGCGATGACGGGGAACTTGAAGTTGCCGTACAGCACGAACAGCAGTGCGAAGATGATCAGGATCGCCAGCGGGATGATGATGCGCATCTGGTCGCGCGAGGCGGTGTACTGCTGATATTCCCCGCCCCACACCAGCCGATAGCCGTGCGGCAGCTTCACCTGCTGCGCCACCTCGCGGCGCGCCTGCGCGACGGCACTGGCCAGGTCGCGCCCCTGTACCGAGAACTGCACGCCGGTGTAGCGGCTGCCGTCTTCGCGGTAGATGAACGAAGCACCGCTTTCGACCTGGATATCCGCCAGATCCTTGAGCGGGATGTCCTGTCCACTGGGCGTGGCGACCGGAATGTTGCCGATGGCCACCGGGTTGTCGCGGAAGCGCGGCTGGAGCCGGACCGTCAGGTCGAACTGCTTTTCGCCCTGCTCGACTTCAGTGGCCACGTCGCCGCCGATCGCGGCCTCCACGAGCTTGTTGATGTCGTCGACGTTCAGGCCATAGCGGGCGAGCTTCGTGCGGTCGATGTGGATGGCGAGGTTCGGCTGGCCGAGTTCGTGCACCAGCGTGACGTCGGTGATGCCGCGGACCTTTTCCATGACCGCCTTGACGGCTTTGCCCTGCGCCTGCAGCGTGTGCAGATCCGGCCCGTAGATCTTCACGTCCAGCGCGCTCTTGAGGCCGGTTTCGGCTTCGTCCACGGCATCCTCGGCGGGCTGCGTGTAGTTGAACTGGATGCCGATGAAGCGGGATTTCAGCGCCTTGTCGATCGCCCCGGTCAGAGCCGCTTTCGTGGGATATCGGTCGTGCCACTCGGCTTCCGGCTTGAGTCCGGTGAAGAATTCGACGTTGTAGAGCCCCGTCGAGTCGGTGCCATCATCGGGCCGCCCCAGCTCGGACGTGACGGTGGTCACCATCGGGAAGCTGCGCAGGACCTGGCGGATTTCCGGGCTTATCTTGGAGGCCTGGTCGAAGTCGATCGTGTAGGGCATCGTGGCCCGCACCCACAGCGACCCCTCGTCCAGTGTCGGCATGAATTCCGCCCCGATCCCGTACGCCATCACGCCCGCGGCGATGAGCAGCAAGGTGGGTAGCGCCAATACCCGCCATGGCGCGCGCTGGGTGCGTTCCAGCAGCTTCAGGTAGGCTCGCTTGAACGTTTCGTAGAGGCGGTTGCGGCGGTCACGGAGCCCCGGTTTCAGCAACAGGGCGCACAGCACCGGCAACAGCGTGAGCGTTGCCAGCAGCGAGCCGACCAGGGCGAAGATCATGGTGTCGGCCATCGGCTGGAACAGCGTGCCGGAAGGGCCGGCCAGGAAATAGATCGGCAGGAAGCTCGCCACGATCACGGCTACTGCATAGACCAGCGGGCGGTCGATCTCCGCTGCGGCGGCGAGGATCACCTCGCGGATCGAGTATTCACCGCCACCGCGTTCCGCAAGCTCGCGGAAGATGTTCTCGACCATGAAGATCGAGCCGTCGACGAGGATGCCAAAGTCCACCGCCCCGATCGAAAGCAGGTTGGCGGAAGCATTCCTGGCGTCGAGGGCCAGCAGGGCAAACAGCAGGGCCAGCGGAATCGTCACCGCGACGATCAGCCCGGCGCGGACGCTGTACAGGAAGAACACCAGCACAGCCATGACCAGCGCCATGCCGATGCCGAGGTTGTGCATGACCACGGACTGCGTCTCGTGGATGAGCGTGGTCAGATCGTAGAAGGGATGGACCTTCACATCCGGCGGCAGGATGGCGTCGTTCAGTTCACGGGTCTTGGCCTCGACCCGCTTCAGGACGTTTTCCGTGCGCGTCCCGGTCAGCGCGAGGATGACGCCTTCGACGGCATCGTCATCGTCCATGTAGCCGAATTCGCCGAGGCGCGGTGCGGTGCCGATGCGGACATCGGCGACGTCCTTGACGAGGATCGGGGTGCCGTTGTGGACCGCCAGCACGGTGTTGCGGATGTCCGCGAGCGTCTGGATGCGGCCCAGCCCGCGCACGTAGAAGAACTGCCCGCCCTGCTGGTAGAAGCCGCCGCCGGAGTTGCCGTTGTTGGCCGCCAGCGCCGCCTCGACCTGCGCCACGGACAGGCCGACGGCTTCCAGCTTGAGCGGATCGAGCAGCACCTGGTACTGTATGTTCCCGCCACCAAAGGCGGAATCGTCGGCCACCCCTGGAATCGAACGGTAGGCTGGCCCGATCACCCAGTCCTCGAGCGTCTTGAGTTCCATGGCCGAACGGTCGGGGCTCTGCAGGACGTAACGGTAGATGAGTCCGGACGGCGGCGACATCGGCGACAGCGAGGGGGAAACACCCGTCGGCAGGCTGACACCGGGCAGGCGGTTGTAGACGCGCTGGCGTGCGAAATAGTGGCTGGTGTCGGTGGTAAAGATCAATTGCACGTCGGACAGCCCGAACAGCGAGATCGAGCGTTGGGTGCGCAAGCCCGGAATCGCATTCATGCCGCGTTCCATCGGCACGGTGATCAAGCGTTCCACTTCCTGCGCCGAGTGCCCCGGCCACTGGCTGATGATTTCCACCAGCGGCGGCGAAAGGTTGGGGTAGGCATCCATCGGCATCACATGCCAGGCCCAGATTCCGCCGCCGGCCACCGCCAGTGACAGCAGTGCCACGAGCAGCCGCTGTTCAAGCGCGAAGCCGACGATGCGGTTGATCACGGAGCGCGGCGGCGTTCCGCGATCGGCGTTCGGAGCGCTCATTGGCTTTGCACGAAATGCAGGAACAGCGCGCCGCTCACCACGATCCGGTCGCCGGCCGTGAGGCCGTCCGCGATCAGGAAACGGTCGCCGATCCGCGGCCCGAGCGTGACGCTGCGGCGCGCATAGCGGTCATCCGGCTCGACGAGATAGACGAACGGCTGGTTTTCATCGTTGCGCAGCACGGCGCCGACCGGGGCCAGCAGCCCCCGGTGCTGCGTCCGGGAATGCAGCCGCACCGTCACGTACATGCCCTGCCGCAGGGTATGGTCGGGGACAGCGACCGGAATTCGGACGTCGACCGCATGGGTATCCGCGTTGACCACCGCCGAGATGTGAGTGACGGCACCGGCGAGGGGTGCACTGCCGTCTCCCGGGTTCACGGTGGCCGGGTCTCCGACCTGCACCTGGCGAATGTCAGGGCCGAAGAGCTGGCTTGTGACCCACAGGTGGGAGGGATCGGAGATCACGAAACAAGGCGTGCTGCCGGCGCTCAGCGTCTGGCCCGGGGCCAGCGTGCGGGTGATGACGACCCCGCCGATCGGGGCGCGGATCAGGGCCGGGATGTCCGCGAGCGGAGTGCCGCCGCGAATCCGGGCGAGGGTCGCGGGCGGCGTGTGCAGGGCGGCCAGCGCCTGCAGTGCGGCCGCCCGGTCGGCGTCAGCACTCGCCGCGTCAGCCTGGGCCTGGGCGTTCTCGCGTTCCGGAATGGCGCGCTGCGCGGCCAGTGCCCGGTCGTTTGCGGCGACCGCGTCGGCTGCCTTGGCGGCCCGCACGGCCTTGCGATAGGCGCCGGCGGCAGCGGTGAAGTCCGGCGAGACGACACGCGCCAGCACCTGGCCTGCCGCGACTTTCTGGCCTTCGTGCACGAGCACTTCAATCACGGTGCCGGAAAACGGTGCAGCCAGCTGGGCCGTGCGATCCCGGTCGAAGCCGACGCTGCCGGTGGTCGTGACGAGGTTGCGGTAAGTGTCGGGTTCGAGCGTCGCGACCTGCAACTGCTGGTGCTGCTGCGAAGTCAGCGGGAGCTTGAGGACGTTGGTGGCGGTGTCGCTCCCGGTGGGTGGGGAAGCCGCGGCGGCAAGGCCCGGCAGTGCCAGCGCACAGGCCAGCCAAAGCCGGCAGGTGAAGCGTCTGGCGCCGGCGGGTGCCGGCGTTCGGGTGCGTAAAGCTTTCATGTGTTGCCTGCCTGACGAGGGGCCTGCCACCAGCCGCCGATGGCCTGATAGAGCGCGGCGGTATCCGTGTAGCGGCTGGTGCGGGCCTGTACGAGCGCCGTGACAGCCTGTTGATAGCCCTGCTGGGCCGTGAGGACTTCCAGTGTGCTCACGCGGCCGAAGCGCAATTCAAGCCGGGCGAGATGCAGCGTGGTGTGGGCAGCACGTTCCGCGTCGTCCGCCGTCTGCAGGGCGCGCGCATCCTCGTTCAGTGCGCTCAAGACATCGGCGACGTTCTGGAACGCGCCCAGCACGGTCGTGCGGTACTGCTGCGCCGCTGCGACATAGGCGGCCTTGGCGGCCTGTTCCTGGTGGGCGAGGGCGCCGCCCGCGAAGATCGGTGCGGTCAGCGAGGCGGTGATGCCCCACACGCCGCTGCCGGATGAGAACAGGTGGGCGATTTCGAGCGCAGTGTTGCCGAGGTTTGCGGTGAGGGTGATGTCCGGGAAGCGCTCTGCCGCGGCGATGCCGATGGCGGCGCTGGCCGCATGCAGGTTCGCGCGGGCCTGCAGGATATCCGGCCGCTGCGCCACCAGTCGGGAAGGCAGGCTCACCGGCAGCTGCGTGGGCAGCCGCAGATCGTGGAGGTCGAGATCGGTTCCCGGCGGCGGGTTCGGTCCGACGCCCAGCAGGGTCGCCAGTGCGTGTTCCGTCACCGCCCGCTGCTTGGCGAGCGGCGGAAGCTGTGCCTGTGCCTGCGCCAGCTGGCTGCGCTGGGCGGCGATGTCCAGCAGGCTTGCGTCGCCCTTGCGCGCACGCAATTCCATCACGGCGAGGCTTTGCCGTTCCAGCGCCACGAGCCGGCGTGTGGCGTCTTCCTGCGCGCGCAGGGAGGCGACCTCGATCGCGGTGACGACGACGTTGCTTTCCAGCGTCGTCCGCGTGGCCAGCATCTCGAAGCGTGCGCCCTGCGCCTGGGCCTGCAGCGACTCATGCGTCCGGCGGCCGGCGCCGAACAGGTCCGGGGAGTACGAGACCTGCACCTGGGGCGTGAACAGGTTGTACAGGAATTCCTGCGGGACGGCGGGAAAGTTGGGGAACGGGGCAAGCGTCTCGGCAGCCTGCTGACGGCTTGCGGAAGCGGTGGCCGACAGCGCGGGATAGAACGTCCCGAGTTGCGCCAGCATCGTTTCGTGGGCCGCCCGCACCGCGGCTTGCGCCGCCTTCAGGCCGGGATTGCGGACCAGAGCCTGGGCGACCAGCGCATCCACCGCGCTGGAATGGAACAGCCGCCACCAGTCGCGCGGAACGGCGGCGCCGGCAATGAACTGCTGGCCTTGCGTGCCGGCGATTCCGCTGGTGTGGACGGCAGGCGTCGCTTGCGGGATCGTGTAGGCGTTGTCCTCAGGCGGGGCGGGCGCATGAAAATCCGGCCCCGCCGTGCACCCCCCCAGACCTGCCACGATGACGGCAAACGCCACGAAAAGTGCCCGCGGTATTCGTTGGAAAGCTCCCGGTTCTGTCGTTACGTACTGCCTTTGCGACATGGATCTGGCCTTGTCTGGACGCAAGCGCGCGTCGACAGAAATCCGGGAACCGGCGGGGATTCATCGGCGCGCTTTTGCCAACGATAGCGTCAGACTCTGCGCCGGCCCGTTGGTTCCTTGTACGGTTCGCGTGCACAGAGTGTCTTGGCCCACCTCGCTGAGGGTATCCGGGAATGGGCGGGTTCAGTGCGTGGCGGCCGCGTCGGTGTGGAACAGGGGCGGCAGCGGCTGGGCGCCGATAGCGTGCAGTTGTGCCGACATCATGGAGATTTCCTGCGCCTGTTCGAACAGCATGCCGCGTGCCGCGTCGCGGACGTATTGCAGGTGTGCGCCCTGTTCGGCCCGGCGCGCCATGAGGATGCCGCCTTCATGGTGGCGGGTCATCAATTGCATGAACAGCACGTCGAAAGCGGGCCCGCGGGCACGCCACAGCCGGGCCAGTTCATCCGTGCTCGCCATGCCGGGCATGGGGGAAGGTCGGGAAGGCTGCGTTGCTCCCGCGTGCGCGGTGGCTGTCGCCGGCTTGTGCTGCGCCATCCACGCCATCGACGTGGCGGCCACCAGCGGAGCGCCCCACACCTGCAGCCAGCCGCGCATCATGCCCATTTCCTGCGACTGGCTGGTCAGGATGCTGCGGGCGATGCCGCGCACTGCGGGGGTGGCGCGGTCCAGCGCCAGCGTTGCCATCAGCACCGCCTGCTGATGGTGCATCACCATGTCCTGGCTGAAGCCGATATCGACGGCGCCGGGCCTTGCGGATTCGGGCACGGCATGCACGCCGAGCGTGAACCCGATGACACCGACCACCAGCAGCAATACCGGCCCGCCAAGGCCTTTCAGCAGACCTGACCGCGTGATGGTATTCACGTTCAGGGCTGTGCCGTGCAACCCGCCCATATCGACTGCGGAACCTGCAGGACGTAGAAGCCGGATATGGAATCGGTGTACCAGATCTGGCAGCGCGCCGGGTCGAAAGCCGGTTGCGAGAACGCCAGCTCGCCGGGGCCGACGTCGAGTATTTCAGTCGTCAGGATGCTGGGGTCCGGCACGGCAGCGGTCACGTTCGGCAGGACGCCGGTGAGGGTGTTCGTCAGGTTCGCGACGTTCTGCGACAGCACCGAACCGCCGGCGGTCAGCGGTTGCAGGGCCTTGAGCAGCCGGCCGGCCTTGGGCGGCGCGAGGAAGTAGGCGACTTCGCGGGGATGCGCCACGTCGCTGATGTCGAACACGCGCAGCCCGGACGTGATGGTGGAGCAGGCGGCAATCTGCGGGTTGTCCTGCGTCGGCAGCGCACAGTAGTGGAAGGCGTAGCCGAGCACCTGGTTGGGCGGCAACGGCGTCGGGTCCAGGTCCGCCGCCTTGTGTTCGGCCTGCATGTTCACCGCCAGCCGGATGTTGGAGACGATGAACGGATGCGCCGGGTCGTCGATGTTCAGGATGCGCGCTGCGCCGGGGCTGTCGTTGACCGTGGCGGGGTTGAAGCGGAACGCGAATTCCTCGAATTCCAGCAGGTACTGATGGCCGTCGCGCGTGAACGGCACGGTGTTCTGCGGAATCGTCGCCGTCGGCCACGAGACGCGCGCGATGTCGCGCACCCTGGGGTTGGCGTCGCGATTCTGGATTTCGCTGACGTCCATCAACCCCAGGTTCCCGTTCACCGTGTCCGTGTGGTACAGGGTGTCGCCGTCGGCCGAGAAATTCAGGCCGTGCGAATAGTACGGCCCGCGCCACAATTCCTTTGGCTGCGTCGGGTCGGTCACGTCGATGGCCTGGATGTAGCCGAAGCCGCCGGCGATCCAGAACGTGTTGCCGTCCGGGCTGAATCCGCTTTCATGGCCGGTGATGGACGGGAACTGCCCCTTCAGGACTGGATTGCGGCAATCCCCGCTGATGTCGTAGATCGCCATCGTCCCCGGCAGCGTTGCGGCATTGCCGACGTCGGCGGCCAGCAGGCCCCGTTTCGCGTTGAGGTTCAGCGATTCGTGCGGCGCCAGCATCGCCAGCGAATCCGTGAGGGTCTTGACGAGTTGCGGATGGGCCGGGTCGTCCATGTCCAGTACCGCAACGCCCAGCGATGGCCCCCCGCCCAGGCTGACGATCGCGGTCGGGCCGCCGGCAAAGGACGTGTCGTAGTAGGCGCAGGTATGCCCCTGGGTGTCGGTGTAGCGCCAGGTGCGGAAGCCGCCAGGCAAATCGCCATAGTTGGAGACCAGCTTCATGTTGCAGGCCCAGCCCTGGTCCGCCTGTGGCGAGTTGATGTCGGCGGCCGTCACCCGGCCCTGGACGCCGCCGGGTGGGGCCAGCGGCGTGAGCGGCGCGGAATAGCCACTGTCGCATTGTGCCGGGGGAACCGGCGCCAGGGCGGGTGCGAACAGCACGGTCGGCGTCATCTCGGTTGCGAGTTGCGAAGCCGCAAGGCCGAACGTGATATTGGCGACATCGTTGAGCGGCAGGGCCGGCCCCTGAACGTTCAGGCCGGGAATGATGGTCGTGGTGACCGAGGTGGAACCATTCTGGCCGCCTGCCCCGGTCTGGTCCGCCGGGCTACCCGCCGCGACAGGGGCGTGGGAGCCGCTGCAGGCAACCAGCAGGATGGCCGTTGCCGCCATGGCCACCGTGCATGCACTACGTTTCCCGTTCATCGTGAACTTCATGTGCGTTCCCTTCCCCGCGCTGGATGTCTCCGACTTTACGCCGGCATCGCCCCTGCATGTGACGCCCGTATTCGCGAACGGTCGGCCGCCCTTCGATATATATTCATGCACATAACGAATGTTCGAGGTGGCCTGTTTGATGGGAACGTCCTTGCGATGGAGTGGAGTGTGCAACGGTGCGGGCGCTTGGCGCGTGGTCGGCGCGCTGGGGGTTGCCGTGCTGCTGGCGGTGGTCGTGCCGGCGGCGCGGCCGGCCTCGGCGGCTGGCGTGCTGCAGGTGGATTACGCCGGCTCGATGGGTACGGTGATGGACACGGTGCTGGGCCCGGCCTTCGCAAAGGCGAACGACGTGCGGTATCGCGGCAAGGGGCAGGGTTCCTACGGGCTGGCGCGGCTGATCGCCGGGCGGCAGTTGCGGCCGGATGTGTTCGTGGCAATCACGCCCGGGCCGATCCGGGTGGTCCAGCAGGCGGGGCTGATGGCGGAAGCGCTGCCGGTGGCCAGCACGCGGATGGTGATCGCCTACAGCCCCAAGAGCCGGTTCGCGGTGGAATTCGCGGCGGCAGCTGCGGGACGTACACCGTGGTATGAAGTCCTGCAACGCAAGGGTCTGCAGTTCGGGCGGACCGACCCGTTAACGGACCCGCAAGGCCGCAATATCGTCTTGACGATGCAGCTTGCCGCGCTGTTCTACGGGCAGCCTGAACTCGTCGCCAGGGTTCTGGGGGCACCGGTGAACCCGCGGCAGATTTTCAGCGAACCCTCGCTGCTGTCGCGGCTGGAGGCCGGGCAGGTGGACGCGGCGTCGGGGTACCGCAGCGCGGTCGTTTCGCATCGGCTGCCGTACATCTCGCTGCCGGACGAGATCGACCTCGGCGACCCTGCGCAGGAAAAGACCTGGTACGTGCGCGCCGGGTTCACCCTGCCCGGGCCGGCCGGCAAGCCGGTGCGGGTCACGGTGCAGCCGCTGGTCTTTTATGCCGGCGTGCTGAAGGACGCGGCGAACCCGCGTGCCGCCCACGCGTTCGTGGACTACCTGCGCAGCGCGGCCGGGCAGAAAAGCTTTGCCGCCTTCGGCTATGACCCGCCGCGCGGTGCGGCGCTGGTGCCGTGATGGCGCACCCCGCATGAACCGGCTGGCGCTTGTTGTCGTCGCCGTGCTGGGCACGGTGCTGCTTACGCTGCCCTTCGTCGGGCTGGCGTTCGCCACGCCGTGGCTGGAGCTGCACTACGCAGCAGGCGATCTCCAGGCCCTGTGGACGTCGATCGTCTATACCCTCGTCGCGCTTGCCATCGACATTGCCTTGGGTACGCCGCTGGCGTGGTGGCTGGCCCGCTACCGGTTCCGCGGGAAATGGCTGGTGACGGTGGCCATCCTGCTGCCGCTGCTGTCGCCGCCGCTGGCCATGGGCCTGCTGCTGGCGATTTCCTTCGGCCCCTACGGCTGGGCTGGCGCGCCGCTGCAGGCGGTGGGTGTGTTCCTGACGAATACGCCGGCCGCTTTCGTGATGGCCCAGGTCTATGCCTCCGCCGCTTATTACGTCATCGCCGCGCGGGCCGCGTTTGAAGCCGTGCCGCGTGAGCTGGAGCAGGTGGGCCTGTCCCTCGGGCGCTCGCCGTGGCAGGTTTTCCGGCGCGTCACGGTGCCACTGTCCGCCCTGGGGTTGTCGGCGGGAGCAGCGCTGGCGTGGGTGCGTGCGCTCGGTGAATTCGGCGTGGTGCTGATCGTGGCGTATTTCCCGCAGGGGATTCCCGTGAAGCTGTGGACGAACCTTGAAAACATCGGCCTGTCGGCGATTTACCCGCTGCTGTGGACGTTCTTCGTAATCGCCTTGCCGCTGCCGCTAGTGCTCGGCGCGCTGTCGCGCCGGCAGCCTGTCTACTGATGCGCGTGCGGATCGAAGTGGCGGCACCGGTGCGTCTGGACGTCGCGCTCGAACTCGACGGCTTCACGGCATTGCTGGGCATGTCCGGGTCCGGCAAGACCAGCGTGCTGCGCGCCATCGCCGGGTTGCTGCCGGCGCGCGTCACGCCTTGGGGCGGTGTCCCCGTGCAACATCGTCCGGTGGGTTACGTGCCGCAGGGCTTTGCGCTTTTTCCGCACCTGCGGGCGTGGGAGAACGTGGCGTTTGCGCTGGATGGTACGCGCCGGGCCCGGCGCGACCGGGCGCTGGAGCTGCTGGCGCGGATGCGGCTGCAGACGGTTGCGGACCGGTTCCCTGCCGCGCTGTCAGGCGGGCAGCAGCAGCGCGTGGCGCTGGCGCGGGCACTGGCGCGTGAGCCGCGTGTGTTGTTGCTCGACGAGCCCACTTCCGCGCTCGATGCCGTGACGCGCAGCGAGGTGATGGCCGAACTCGTCGAACTCGTCCACGCCAACCGGGTGCCCGCGCTGGCCGCGACGCACGACCCGCTGCTGGCCGCCGTCGCGGATGACGTGGCGTTGCTGGCCGATGGTCGGATTCTCCAGCAGGGGCCGGCGGCGGATGTGTTCGTGCATCCGGTCGATGCCCACGCTGCACGGCTCGTTGCGCTGCGCAACGTTTATACCGCGCATATCCATGCCCGCGGCCCTGCCGGGCTGGTGCTGGACTGCGGTGGCTGGGAACTGACCGCTGCGGTTCCGGAGTGGCTGGTGGGGGAACGGACGCAGGTGGGGGTGGCGATCCGCCCCGAGGCCGTGGCGCTGACATCCGCCCCCGGTGTGCCGCGGGCCGAAGTCGTCTCGGTGCGGAACGAAGGCTGGTTGTGCCGCGTCGTGCTGCGCATGGCGACGATTACCGTGGAAGCCCTGTTGCAGGCCCCGGAACAACCGATCCGCAGCGGCCAGATCTACGGCGTCGAGGTCCCGCCGCGCTGCGTGCACCTGTTCCCTATTGATCAGCAGGGAAATTCTGAATAACCGTTGCAAGCCAAGACGGGTCGCACAGGAACGGCACCGAAAAACGGGCTCAGATTTTGCAGATTCATGCCAGAGGTTGCGAGTCCAATCTCCATCCTTGTCGTGTCCCTGTCGCCGGCAGTCCGGCTCCTGCAACGCCCTCTTCCCGTAGGAGCGTGCCCGCACGCGACCAACCCGGATAGGAAACGGCCGCCGACGGGCCGGCTCCTGCAACAGCACTTCCCGTAGGAGCCCGCCTCCCGGCGCCCGTCTGGCGCCCTCGCATGGGATGTTGAGCGCTGAATGTTATTCGGAGTTTCCCCAGCGCGGCTGCCTGCCGCCCGGCCCGCTACAATCCCCCGGCCTGAATGGGCGTTTCCGTTGTATTGCGCATAGGAAGTCCAGACTCCGCCGTGCGGGGTCGGTCTTGCGCACCCTGAATCGTGACTGCGAGGTGAGAATGGACGTTGTGAAGGCCTACCGGAACGAGCGTTTCCTGGCGAGCGACGAGGCCCGCGAGATTCGCATCCTGAGCGAATACCTCGAACCCCGGACGCGGTTGTTGCACGCCGGCGTGCAACGCGGAATCGCGGTTTTCGGTTCGGCACGGCTGCGGCGCGGGGACACGCCGGATTACTACGCCATGGCCGTCGATCTGGCGGAACGCCTCGCTCGCTGGACGGTGGCAACGCACCCGGCGGATGCGCGCTACCACATCTGCACTGGAGGTGGGCCGGGGATCATGGAAGCCGCCGCCGAAGGCACGGCGCGCGTCGACCGCCGGCTGAATGTCGGCTTGAACATCTCGCTGCTGCACGAACAGCACGCCAACCCCTGGCTCGATCCGGGGCTGACGTTCGACTTTCACTATTTCTTCATGCGCAAGTTCTGGTTCGCGAACCTTGCACAGGCGGTGGTGGCGTTTCCGGGCGGTTTCGGCACCATGGACGAGCTGTTCGAGATCCTCACGCTGCTGCAGACGCGCAAGATTCGCGGCCGGCCGGTCGTGTTGTTTGGCGCGGAATTCTGGAACGCGATCGTGAACTTCCAAGTGTTCGTCGATCGGGGTCTGATCAGTGCACGCGACCTCGACGACTTCAAGATGGTCGAAAGCGTCGAAGAAGCGCTGGAATTCCTTATCTCCCGCCTGGCCGACAACGCGACGCTTCCGCTGGGGGCACTGACACCCTGAGCGCGCCGGGCGGCGCAGTCAACCCTTGTGGCGGCGAGGTTTGACGCCGTTCAGGTCTTCGTCGAAATCGAGGTCCAGATCGTCGAGATCGTCTCCGACCTGCTTGCGCAACTCGCGCCGCTCCAGGTAACGCTCCACGTCGCGCCAGTCACGGCGGTGTTCGCCGGCCGTGCTGGTCGCCGTCGGCTCGGGGATATCGATCTCCTCACCGTCGCCGTCGCTGTCGTCGGGTTCAAAATCCGCACCCGCGTCAGCGTCCTCCGCGCCTTCTTCGCCCGTGTCGAGTTCGTCCTGATCCTCGGCGGGCTGCGCCTTCCGGGAGGATTTCTTGGGCGCCTTGGCTGAGGTTTTGCTGCGGGATTTCGTGGCCATCGGAACGCTTTACCTCAAGACTTCGCAATAATATTTGCGCGCCTTTTAACAGGGTTTTCCGCCGGATGGAAGAGGGGAGCGCAATTTGCCCCCGGGGGTGGCGGTGTCTGCGGGGTTTGCGTGGCGCCGCAGTGTGGGCTGCAACCCCGGTGCGCGCGATGTTGCGCGGATTTGGCGCGCCAGGCAGGACTCGAACCTGCGACCGCTCGCTTTAGAAGTCTGCCTCATGACACGCCGTAAGTGACTGAACTCAAAAGCGTGATTTGGAGTTGCAGGCGCTGATACACAAAATGTACACACTCAAACCGGAAAACGAGGGTAATCGGCATGGCAAGCATCAAGAAGCGCGTTAGGAAGGGCGCTGACGAAAAGCTTTACATCCGCTATCAGGTACAGGTCAGGCGGCGCGGAGCGCCCGCCCTGTCCCGCACCTTTGCAACGCGCGCGGCCGCTGCTGAATGGGGGCGGGATGTCGAGCATCAGATAGATCGCGGCCGCTATCGAAGCACGGACATGGCCGAACGCACTACCGTGCGGGTCCTGCTTGATCGCTATATCCGCGTAGTCCTGCCGCGCAAGCGATCACAGAACGCGGCCTATGCCGCCCATGCCTTGCAACGCCGGTTGGGGGGCATCCCGTTGAGCGCTCTTACCGGGGTCGAGCTGGCCCGCTACCGGGATGCCCGGTTGCAGGACAAGGTGAAAATCCCGTCCGGTTTCCGCGACGGGGAATGCCGTGCGCTGTCGCGCTGCGTGTCCGGCGAAACCGTGCGAAAGGAACTTTCGCTCCTGCATCGCGTTATCCGGTTGGCAATGCGGGAATGGGGCCTGAACTTGCCTGCGAATCCGGTCGATTACGTCACGCCGCCGCCGCCCGGCAAGGGTCGAGAACGACGGCTTGAGGGCGACGAACTCGAACGCATCCTTGCGGCCACCCCAAGCCAGCGCCTCCGCGCCGCGATCCTCATTTCCGTGGAAACCGGAATGCGGCAGGGCGAATTGCTCAAGCTCGAATGGGCCGACGTGGACTTTCAGCGCCGCGTGGCGCACCTGCGCGCGACGAAAAACGGGGAAGATCGCACTGTGCCACTCTCGCGGATCGCCGTGGAGGCCCTAAATAGCCTGCCACGCGCGATCCGAGGGGGACCCGTGGTGGGGTACAGCAAGACCGCATTGGCGATGGCTTGGCGGCGCGCTCTGACGCGCGCCGGCATCACGGGGCTGCGCTGGCACGATCTCCGTCACGAGGCCACGTCCAGATTTTTCGAGATGGGCTTGGGCACGATGGAGGTCGCGGCCATCACTGGGCACAAGACGCTCTCGATGCTGAAGCGTTACACGCAGCTCCGTGCCGTTGACCTGGTGGGCAAGCTGGATGCGGCCCGCCGGTAGCGTCGGATGTGGCACGATTGAGCTACAATCGTGTTTCGATTGATCGAGGTCTGCACCATGCCTGCCACCGCTTTTGTTCGTGCACGGGTCGATGAAGCGTTGAAGGACGAAGCCGCCGCCGTGCTGGCGGACATGGGGCTGACCGTTTCCGACGTGGTGCGTATCGCGCTGACGAAGATTGCGAAGGAAAAGGCCCTGCCGTTCGATATGCGCGTCCCCAATGCACTGACCGCCGAGACGCTTGCGAAAAGCGAACGCGGAGAGGACATTCACCGCGCCACCGATGCCGCCGACCTGTTCCGCCAATTGGGCATTTGATGCGTCGGCCCGAGTATTCCGGCCAGTTCAAGCGGGATGTCCGGCAGGCCCAAAGGCGCGGCAAGCCGATGGACAAGCTCAAGACTGTGCTGGGCCTGCTGATTGACGGCGAACCGCTGCCCGCGCGTTGCGTTGATCATCCTCTGGTGGGGCGCTGGCACGGTTTCCGTGACGCGCACATTGAACCGGACTGGCTGTTGATTTACAGGATCACCGGCGATGTGGTGCGCTTCGAGCGCACCGGGCGTCACGCCGACCTATTCCGCGAGTAGGTCCTAACACGCCGATCAGGCTGCTTTCAGCGCTTCCCAGCCGACGCACGCGAGCCACACCGTCAGATGCAGGGTGGGCATGCGGTTATGGCATGTGCAACCATTGCACAAAAGCAAGTCTCAAGGGCTGCGCTGGCGTCCTGCCTTGCGCGGCTTCGCAAACCCGGCCCGCCGCAACGTCCGTTGCAATACGGCGAGGCTTTCCCAGGTCTGCGCCGCCCATGTCTCATCCGGCTTGAAGTCGCCCGCCCGGAGTGTGTCCGCGATCTCGCGGATGTGGTCGGGTGCAGCGCGCGCGCCCGCCTGTCGAGCTAACAGGTCGTCGGCCTGTCGGATCGTCTCAAGGTACGCCTGTAGTTCTGCCTGCTCGCTGTGTGTCAGGCTTTCAATGAGGCCGTCTGACGGTTCCAGCGTGTGGGCATCCATAGCGCCCAACATGCGGACGATGGCCCGCCTTTTTTCACGGTCATAACCTCGATAAGCGAGGACTTGAATCCGGTTTCCCTTGCGCTTGAATTGCATGAATCGCCTACAGATTATGCCGGTATGTTTCGCATTCTAGCGGGGTTTGCGAGTGTGTCACAACACCTGAATGACGGACTTGTAATAAACCTACAGTCATATTATTTTAAGTTTGACAGTCGGCCTTGTCCGTGCTAGATTGTGAACATGCCGACGATGCGGCTAAACGGAGACGGGTTATGGTGGGATTGACAAAAATCCTCGATCAGAGTGATTTCGTGCACGCCGTGGATAACGAGGAATATGCGCACGAAGTGGAATGCGAAACCTTGCGGATGCTGGTCGAGGCGGTTGGTAATAGGTTGCCCTGTCCATACAGCGACGTATCCCCCGATATCTACTTTGGTTGCGGGAAATACCTCGTTCAGCTGAGGGACATCAGCAAATTGGACCGCGACCGCCGCGAGGATTACCCCGTGTACATTGACCTGACCGATGGCGAAGAAGGCGGCTATCACACCACCCGTTGGCGTAACGCGCGCGCAAGGGTGAGCGTGGACGAAGTCGTTGCGGCCGCCATCAAGGCATTGCGGGAACGGGGCAGGTGTCAGGTCAGCGAAACCACCACGCGCGCGATCAATGCGCTTGTCGGTATCTGGTGACAAAGGGGGCGAGTCATGAGCGAATCAAGCGTTATGCGGCGCCGTGCCGGCTGGCTCGTCACTCTTGCCGTGGGTGTGGTGCAAGCGTCCGCTGCGATGGCGGCAACGCCCATGCCGGCGCCCGCCGCGTGCAGCCGTATCTATGCCACTGACGCAGGTATTCCGCAGAGCGACCCGCGCGTCCGGGCCACACTCGGCCTTGTGATTCCGGGCCTTGTCCGCGAGGGTAACGGCACTGTCGGGTGCAGCGCCGTGCTACTCAACGATGCACAGGACAGCCATGGCACCCCGATGATCGTGACGGCAGGACACTGCATGGGCGCCGCCACGGTGGGCGAGACCTTCGACACGCAGCTTTACTGGGCTTCGGACAACCCCGGCGTCTACGATCATCCCTACAGCGCCACCAACCCGATTCCGAATGGCGCCCAGTTCCGGGCCTACACCGTCAAGGTGCTGGCTCGTTACTCGGATGCGGCCCTGCTGTCCCTGAACGCACCGCCGCCGGCAGGCGCGTGGTTCGCCGGCTGGAACGCGGCGCCGTTCACTGCCGGCACGCCCGTGACGAATCTCAATCTGTCGGCCTACGGCCCGATGCAGTACGCCACGGCGGCAGAGGTGGCAGACAACACCACGGCGCCCGGCGCCTACGCGAACTCGTCGAGCGGTGTTCTCGTCGGCGGCGCATCTGGGTCGGGGGTTTTTGATAGCTCGAACGATTGGGTTGGTGCCGCTGTCGGCTCAACGAACCCTGCCTCCACGCCGCCCTGTCAGACAATCGCGGTTGTCTCGGCTGCGCAGGCTTACGCCGGCGACGGCACGCCGTCGGGATCGTTCGGGCCATGGCTCGCGCTTTCCACGGGCGCGACGCAGGCGCCAGGAGCTGCGGCCACCAGCGCCGCCGGCGTGCCGCCGCTGGGCCAACCGGCACCGACCACGACGCCCGTTGCCAGCGGTGGCAGCGGGGGCGGTGCGTTTGGCCCCGGCTGGCTGCTGGGCTTGCTGGGGTTGGTGGCGCTGCGCCGCCGGCGCGGCTGACAATGACCGCAGGACAAAAAACAACGGCGCCGTGAGGCGCCGTTGTCGTTCCTATGGTGTCCCGCAGGGTGGGAGTTTGGACACCTGTACGTGTTACAAGCGCCTCTCGTCAGAGGCGCGATTCCTATAATCTCGTCGGCCCTTGGGGCGTCGGAGTGCTCACGTTACAAGCAGCCCGAAGGAGCTGCGATTCCTAATTAACCACCCAGCCACTACAGGCTACGCGAAATATCCCCCACACACAAATTACGCTCACGCCTAATCGCATCACACGGAATCATTGCTGTGGTGCCGGCCAGTTCGCCGCCCATGCGGGCGTCTGGATGCCGCCGCCGCCCGGATTGCCGAAGGGCTGGCGGTTGGTGGCGTTGGTCGCCACGGCACCCGCCGGCGTCGGCCCCATGTCGCCATAGCACAGGATGTCGATGGCCTGCCCCCAATAGTTCCACTGGTACGGCCGCGCGAGGTCGGGCGTCACGGCGAAGTTGTAGTTGTTGCCGTTGTTGTGGCCCGTGGCGGATGCGCCGCTCACGCCACAATGCCGGTAAAGGCGCGGCACGATGCCGCTGATGTCGCCGCCGTTGCCGCCCCGGAAAAAGTATTCCTGCGCGTCGCCGCCGGGCTGGTTCGGGGAAGGGTTGATTCCGGCAGGGCACGGCAGCGTGATGATGTCGCCGACGCGCGAGGTCGAGCCGTCCGCGTTGCAGACGTTCGTATAGGTCGGGCCTGAGCCAAGCTGCACGCCGTGCAGCGGCGGTTCCACGTAGGGCGCGGCGGATGCCGCCGTTGCCAGCGCACCGAGTCCCAGTGCGGCGGCGAACAGGAGACCGTCGCGACGGACGGGAAGTTGTTTCGAGAAGTTGCGGATATTCATGTTGACCTCACTGAACTGTTCGATGAATGACAAGGGAAGCTGCGGTCTACCGCAGTGCGCAGCGCGTGAGCACAACACCTCTCACGCGTGAGTTGCTGGGGCCAAGAGCGATCAGCGTGCCGCCGGAAATCACGCCGGCAGCCAGCACCCACGCGGACGGGCTGGCGCTGGAAATCGAGTAGCGGGGCACGCCCGTGTAGCCGCTCGGCGTCGCCGTTGGGCTGCCCGCGTCGTTGTTCCGGTAGAAGTCCGTCATCTGGGGGGCAAAGACGGCATCCGGCACGGCGCCCGGCGCCGGACATGTCGGCTTGGTGATTGCAACCGGAACGGATGTGATCGTGGAAGCGCCCGACCAGACACCGCTTAATGCGGCGCCATTCAGGTTGCCGAGCACAACATCCTTGGCCTGCACGATCCCGGTCGCCTGAATGCCTTTGACGTTCACGATGTTATGGCCGCCCATGTCCAGGTCGGCGGCCATGGCGTTCGAGCCATCGGTGCGCAGGAAGACGTCCAGCGACGGGGCGGTGTTTGCCTCCGCTACCAGGCTGTTCACGGCAGGGACAGGCGCCTGATTTGCTGCGTAGGCCCAAGGGCCGCCCGTGAACGTGTAGTAAGAATAGAACGCGCCGGAAATGGTCGGAACCGGCGGCGCGCCGCCGGCTGCCGTCGTCATTCCAAGGCCCGCCATCGACCCGGTAGCCGTGAGCGCCGCGAGCGCTCCGAGATCGGGGCGCACCTGCCCGTCGTGCCCGGTCACGGGCGGCAGTTCCACAACCGCCTGCTCTACCGGCGTGACGCTCGGTGTCTGGAACAGGTAGGTGCGGATCGGCTGCCGCAGCAGTTGATCCGGGAAGCCGCACGGAAGGTAGGTGTTCGTCAGTGCTCCGGTCGCCGCCGTGCAATCGGAACGGTTCTTCAGTCACGCCGTTCCGGTCTTGAGGCATAGATTGCCCGGCGTGCAGCCGACGGACGCGAGTGCTCCGGTTCCTTGATCCGACAAAAAGGACCGCAAGGCAGACGTGTACTGGGACAGTTGCGTTCCCAGCGCACGGGCCTGCAACGCTTCATCCTGCGCATCCCGGTACTGGAACACAACCGGGGCAATCACGCCGAGGACCACGAGCACCAGCAGCAGTTCCAGCAGCAGATAGCCGCTCTGCCTCCCGTTCATCGGCCTGCCCCCGATCCTGCCTGTTGTTGCCGCGCGTAGGCGGCGAAAGCCTGCTGTAACATCCGTTTCGGCCGCTGCCGGGGCGGTGCCGGTCGCTGGGTGGCCTGCGCCACCAGCTCGCCGGCCGCTGCGCCGATCTGCCGGCCGACCGCCGCGCCGGCGGTGCCGCCGACACTGGCGCCGACCACCTGCCCGGCGACCGCACCCGCCTTGCGCCATTGCGTCGCGCGCTGTGCGTCGCGCCGGGCTTGGGTTTGCTCCGGCTTCGGCCGAGGCTGGGCCGCCATCGGGGCCTGTGCTGCTTTGCCTTGTTTCATGTTTTCACCTTCCTGTATCGCTTCGGGGCGCAGCGCCGTCGCCTTCGCGCCCGCGTTCTGTTGCAGCCTGTCGATCAGCTTCGTTGCGTCATTCGTGTACACCTCCGCATGGTTTTTTGCCCGTGATATTTCGACGTACCAGCTCGCCCGGTTCGTCAGGTTTTGCCGCCCGCTTTCCGCGTGCACCAGCACGCGCGCGGCCGTGCGCCCCTGTGCGGCATGGGCGGTCTGCGCGTAGCCGTAGCGCAGCCGCTGCGGCGCCCGCGCATCGAGCGTGACGGTCGCGCCCGTGTCGGTTTTCAGCGTGACCGCGTGGCCGTCCACGGCGGCGACCGTGGCCGCCTGCCCGTTCATCGTTTTGGTGGCCCGGTCGTTCATCATGAACGCCACCGCATCGCCTGCCGCGACCGGCATCGAGCGGAGTTCGTAGGCGGTCACGCGGGCCGCGCCGCGTGCGGCGGGCTGCCATGCGAGGGGCGCCGTATCCGGCGCGTCCAGCGCGCGCAGCGTGACGGTTTTCGCGTCCGTCGATTCCACGCGGTACAGCGTCCGCGCCTGCGGCCCGTCCTTGTAGCTGCGGCCGAATTCCACCACCTGCCCGGCGCGGTAGCTCGCGGCCTGCCGCGCTTCCGCGCGCGTGCGGTCCTGGCGCACGAGCTGCCGCACGTCCACCGTCGGCCCGAGTTCGCCGCGCGCCTGCAAGCGTTCCCGAATCTTCGTATTCAGTGCGTCGCGGCCTTCGCGCGACGGCTCGATCACCAGCGTTTCCCGTCGCTCGTCGGGGGACAGGCTCGCGTAACGATCCGCGAGGGCATCCAGGCGCGCGGCGGCGTCCTCGATGACCTGCATCCCGCCCGTAGCGCCGACCGCCTGCACGGATTCCTGCACACGGCCACCCAATGCCGCCTGCACCGCCTGCAAGAGCTGCGGATCACGCTGGCGCACGATGTCGGTGAGGTGCAGCGTCGTTGCCGCTTTCGCTTCCTGGAGCTGGCGAAAACCGGCGCCCGCCTCCACGCTGCCGAGTTGCTGCGCGTCGCCGACCAGCACCAGCCGCGCGCCGTGCTGCTGGGCGGCGGCCACCAGCCGGCGCAGTTGATGCGTGCCGGAAAGGCTCGCCTCGTCGAGCACCCAAGCCTGCGGCTTGCCCGGCTTGGTGTAGTCCTGTCCGTCGCGCGCCGTGTCGATCAGGTGGCGCGCCAGCGTTGTGCCCGTGGCGCCGACCGCCTGACCGAGTTCGGCGGCGGCACTGGCCGTCGGGGCCAGCGCCACGACTTCGCCGCCCTGCTCGCGGATGGCTTGGGCGTAGGCGGCGAGGACGGTCGTGGTCTTGGCCGTGCCGGCGGCACCCTGCACGAGCGTGACTTGATCGCGGCTCGCCAGCAGGCCCGCCAGCGCCCGGCGCTGGTCGCCCGTCCATGCCCAGGTCGATTGTCCTTCGGCGTGCTGCACGCGCGCCGTGCGGTCTGCCTTGGTCTCGATGACGGGCGCCGCCTGTCCGCGTCCCGCCTGTACGCGCCGGATCAGGTCGCGCTCCGTCCGCACCTGCTCCGGCGTGGTGTAGCCGTCCACCGTCACGCCGCCCTGTGCGGTCTGCCGCTCGACACGTCGAGGAATGAGGGGCGCCGCCGCGATGGCCTGCTGCACGTCCGCCACGCTCGCGCGCCCCAGCGCGAAGCGCACGCCCTGCGTCAGCAGGTCATCGCTCGTAAACACCGCCTGTCGCTCCGCAAGGTGCTCAATGGCGGTCGCCACCGCTTCCCGCGCGGCCTGCTGCACGTCCGGCGCGGCGGATGGCTGCCGGGTGCTCTGGTGCTGTTTTGCGGCTTCGCGCACTGCATCCGGCTGCTGCCCGGCGTCGGCCATCTCGGCCCGCCAGCGCGCCGCCAGCTCGGCGGGGCGGATGTGCTGCTTCGCCGCGCGCGTCGCCAGCGTCGCAGCCTGCTTCTGTTCGGCCGTCGCGGACTCGCGCGACAGCCCGCGCGCCGCCAGCGCGGCATCAATCATGTTTTTTCGGGTGCTGAATCGCGCGCGAACTACGGGCGCGACTTCCGCCACTTCAAATGTCCCGCGCGCGCCGGGCTGCACGGTGTACCCGAGGGCCGCCACGCGCTGCGCCAGCGCCGCGCGATAGATCAATCCGGCCTGCATCTTTTTCCGATACAAACTCGCCCGGTCGTCCAGCGCACGCCAGCGCTCGTCGTCGTGCGTTGCGTTCATCACGAGGCAATGGCTGTGCAGTTGAGGATCGGCGGCCCGGCTCGTCGTGTGACGGAATTGCGCCACGATCAGATTGCCCGTGGTGCGCTTGCGCGTGCCGCCGTGTCCGTCGCGCGTGCCGGCGTCCTGCTCGACCCACGCCAGCGCTTCGGCCACGGCCGCTTCATGCGCCGCCACCAATCGATCATCCCCCGACACCAGCGCCGCGACGCTCACGGACTTGGGAGCGCTGAAAGTCAAATCCCAGCCGGGACGGTGTGCGGCATCCTCGCCGCGCGCACCCTGCAAACCCAGTTGCGTGCCGTCCGGCAGGCGGCCCGCCAGCATCGCGCGAAACGTCCCGGCATCGACGGCACCGCCCAGCCCGAGGCGGGCCGCGCCGGCGCCGGCCCACGCGCTCGGCGTTTCCTCGCGGCTGTAGTAATCATCCTCCGCGAGGTAGCGCGTGGCATGGCCCACGGACAGGACGGCGGATATCGACAGCATCAGTCGATGCCCCAGCCGGCGCCGGCATCATTCGCTTGCGGCGGCTCCGGCTCGGCGGCCGCGACGGGGGCCGGATGCGGAGGGACCACGCGCCCGACGGCATCGCGCGGCACGAAGGCCGGCGACACCACGGGGCGCGCCACATACGGCCATTCCGCCTCGCAGATCGTGGTCTCCCCGGCCAGCCGCACGTATCCATGCAAATCCTTGAGGCCCGCGAGCTGGGAGGGAAGGAGGATGGGCGCGCGCTCGCGCTGCACGGAAACGCTCGTTTCGGCCGGGCCGCGCCAGTTGCGGCGCGCGCCGATGGAGGAGCTTTCGTTTGCCCGCTCCATGACCGCTTCACCCAACGAATCCGACAGCCAGCGCCCGGCGGCCGGCTCGGTGGTGCGCAGGGCCGCGATGGTGGACGGCAGCGAAAGCAACGCGAGGCCGTCCGTTGATCCCCACACCGCCTCCACCTGCTTTGTGCTTTGGAACCCCAGCACGGCGCAGGCGCCGTAGCCGCGACCTTCGGCGAGCAAGCGGGCCAGCATCGGCATGCGGGGCAGGGTGGGGAACTCGTCGAGCACAAACCACACGCGGCGGACTGGATTCGTGCCCAAGGAAAATAGTCCGGCGCAGGCCGCCTCGATCATCGCGGCGACGATGCCGGCCGTTGCGTCGTGGTGCTCGGGCCGCGCGCCGAGAAACAGCCACGGTTTCGCGCCCGCGCGGTCGGCGTGCGCTCGCACGTACTCCCGCACGGAAAACGAGTTGCCGGCCGCCGCGTCGGCGTCAAGGAATTGCAGGCCCTGGGCGCCGGCGACGAGGCTATTCATCACCGACTCGCGGAACCTCTCATTGCCATCCGCGAACTGCCGCGCTCCGGGCCGTGCGCCCAGCAGCGCCCGCATTTCATCCGGCCCCGCGAGCGTGATACAGCGCCACAGGTCGCGCATGGGGCGATCACGCAGCGCGAGCAAGGTATCCGCGAGGATCATCCGCGCCGCGCGCGCAAACGTGTCGTCTCCGCCGCGCGGCAAGGCGATGAGGCCGGCCGCGATCCGTGCGGCGTCGGCAGGGTCGTCCACTTCCGCGAGCGGGTGCCATTTCGGCGCGCGCGCGTCCAATGGGTTGAGGATGACATCACCGACACTGATGTTTACGTCACGGGAACTGCGGTTCTGCGCAGTGTGATTGGGGTTGGCGTCACTCCCGCTGCGGTAAAAGCGAGCGAGAAAATCCGCCTTGGGGTCGTACACGATGGCCATATCCCCGCGCGCCCGAATCTGTGCCAGCAGGTGCCCGATGAGCGTTGATTTACCGGCGCCCGGCACGCCGGCGGCGAGGATGTGCTGGACTTCCGCGCCTACCGGCAGCGGCAGGCCGGGCGCGATCAGCAGCGGCCCGGCGCGTCCGCGCCGCCGCAGGTCGCGCGCCAGCACCGGCAGCGCGACCACCCGCGACCCGCGCAGGTGGCGTGCGTCGCGGCGCCGCTCGCCAAGGCGCCACAGCCCGAGTTCGGCCATCGCGGCCAGCGCCGCCGCAATGATTCCCGCCAGCGATCCGACTATAGGCAGGGCTGCCTTGACATCCTGCGTGGCCGCAATCGCATGCGACCAATTAATCCACTGGTCGGCAGTGCCCGATAGAGGTTGCACGCGGCTCGGGACATGTGCGGTAAATACATGCGGTGGGCGCCGCCCCATGAGGGGCGTGGCCTGTATTCCGTCGATCTGGAATACTGTCCAGATATGCGCCTTGGCTTGCGTGGCGGCAAGTGCGAATACATCGCCGCCCACCCATAAACGCATCAATCCTGTGCCCAGTAAAACAAACAAAACCACGGCCATAATTACCACACGGCTGCCACTTTCCCAAAGGTTCCAAAAATTCGCCTGGGCTATCGCCGCGCCGATGGTGGCATCTGAGGCCAATCCACGCTGTGCGGGCCGCTCATTCGTGTTATTCGTCGCCATGGTCTTGCCCCTCTGAATCGCTCGCATTGACTTTGGCCCGTCGGCGCGCCAATTCCGCTTTGGCGTATTCGGCGAACTGGGTTATCTGCTCCGGGGTATAGGCGGCGTCGAGCAATGCACGCGAATAAATGGATGCGGCCACACCTACGGCCAATGCCTCGTTGATGCCTTTTTCCAGCCGATTTATTCCCCGCAGGGCTGCGGCATTGATCGCGGCGGCCTGCATATTAGGATCGATATTGGTTGCGGCATCCCAGGAATCGCACCCCGCCTCGATCAATTCCGCGAGCAGGGAATAGACGCTGCGTTTTTGTGCTCCGGCAAGGGCGCGCACGCGCGCGGCCACGTCCGCCGGCAGGCGGCAGGACACCGGCACGGCGCATGCACCCGGTAGGTCAGTAGCTACGGGCATTTGCGCCTCCTATCAGTCCCGCACCGCATGCACCCTGCTTGCGATCCGCATGCGCACCGCATGCGAATCGCAAGCGCCCGCCGTTGCTGGGTTTCCGGCGTTTTCGCGCGCAGCGCGGCACCCCGCAGGGGTGCCTTCGGTGTGAGCCTTTTCTTGGGGTCCCCGGTTCGCGCAGCGATCCGGGGGCTGTGGGGCCGAAGGGATAGGGTCTGTTCCCTTTCCCGCGCCCATGGATTGCGAGTTATCCCCGTTCCCGAAGCCGTAAAAAGTGCGAAGGGAAAGGGGGTAACTCGGGCCTTGTGTATCACAGTGCATCCACGCATTGCGATTGAGTGCGCGGGAATTCACGCG
Source organism: Nevskiaceae bacterium (assembly GCA_004298465.1). Lineage (GTDB taxonomy): Bacteria > Pseudomonadota > Gammaproteobacteria > Nevskiales > Nevskiaceae > SCRT01. The sequence goes on from SCRT01000006.1 coordinate 76,475, forward strand.
CATTGATCGCATTCGCGCGCCATTCGCGGATTTCGGGTTGCACGTGGCGATACCATCTGTGCGCCGCCGACACTGGATCAATGCCGCGAATATCGGCGAGCGTGGCGTAGCGCCGCCGGGTATCCGTGTACAGCCACGGTGCTTCCCATGGCGGGGGCATCATGCCAAGCAACCCGATTGCCAATGGATCACCTAATTTGCGATTATCCCAATAACATAAAAAAGCATCCGAGAATGTTAATTGCCAATCGGATAGCTGGATTTCATCATCATATGCCTGTGCGGCTGCGGCAATCGGGTCAATCATGGCGTGCTCCCTGGATGATGCCGTATTTACGCGATAACGCCTTTGCATCGTCGGCGGTTTGACGCAATATCTCGATGGCCTGCATGACGCCTATTTTTTCGTCCTGCTCGATATTCGACAAAATCATGTGATTACGCAGGGCTGTCATTTCGCACATTTCGCGCAATAGAGGCGGGGCGGCGGAATAATCATTGAGTGATTCCCCCCAACCGGCTTTGCCGCGCCGCCGCTCAATCTCGTAATGAAGTAAATCGACACTCGATAGGCCGCGCGAATCGCGCTGCATATCGCGGATTAATTCGCGGGCATCGGCGGCGGCCTGCCGTGCGCCGGGCGTGGTCGCGTTCGCGGCTTCCGACTCGACGGCGGCTGCGAGCGTGGCCGCCGCGCGCGGGTCGGCGAGGCGCGCCAAGCGTGCGTCGTCCAGCACGGTAGCCGCCGTGCCGGCAGCGGCCGCCACCGCGAGCGCCTCAAGCTTGATGGGCGCCGCGTCGGCCACGGCGCCGGGCGCGACCACCGGCAGCGCCAGCAGCGTCCGCGCCTGCGCATGGTCGATGTAGGCACGGGCGGCGGCGCCGCCATCGGCGTAGTGGCCGCCGGGCAGGAACCGGGATGCGTCCACGTCGGCATTGGTCGCCGCAAATTCACGCACGCGGGCATCGGCTGCGGCGATGGCGTGCGCGATTTTTGGGCCGCCTATGCCCTGGACGTAGGCATTGGCGGTTGCCCGGCCGGCGGCAGCGCGCCGGGCGGCATGTGTCGCTGCCGCCGCGTGCGCAGCGGCGCCCGTGGCAGCGGAAACGCAGCTCTGTGGGGCGGGATACAACGCGGCTCGCTGCCGTTGCGAGTAGATCTGCCGCTGCTGCTCGATCTCCGCATCCCCGGCCGCCCCGATTGCCTCGACGGTCTTGGCGCCGGACTGGTCGGCGTTGTCGGTGACTGACCGGGTGGCTTGCTCGATGATCGGCTGGACCACGCCGCGCACGGCGGCGGCGATGATCTCGGCGAGGCTCATTTCATTTCCCCGGTCGCCGGGCGCGACCGGGCGACCGGGGGGCCGAAGGCGAAGCGATGGAGCGCCGGCCAAATGGGGATCACGTTGTGGCCGTACCCCGCCGGCCGGCGGAGCAGGTGCGCGGCGATTTCGCGGCATTCGGCCGCGATGGCCTGCGCCTCATCGGCATCCGCCCCGCGCACCTGCTCCAGCACCTCGGCCAGGGCGGCTTGATTTGCCGCGGGCTGGGCAGAGGACAGGTCGGAGAGCCAGTGGATGATCTCTGCGTATGTCCGGCGCATGCGGGGCGCGCTCATGGCGTGCTCCCCGCGCCCCGCGTCGATGCCGTCAGCGCGGCCGCCACGCCCTGCGCCACGTCCGCGATCCGCGCGTCGGCGGCAGCGCGGTCGTGCGCCAGCAGCGCACGGAGCTTGGGCGGCAGGTGGTTTATGTCGGGGTCGCTGGCCGGCCCGAGCGCCGGCTTGCGGCCGCGCGGCTCGGCTGTGGCCGCCGTAGCGGCCGGCGGTGCCACTGCGCGCGTCTCGCGCTCGGCGCGCCGCGCGGCGGCGCCGGCGAGGATGGGGAGCAGCTCGATGCGGCTGGGCACGCCGGGGCCACGGCCCGGCTCGACGCGGATCAGGCCGAGAGCGGCCAGCTCGGCAGCGGCACGCGATACGGCGCGCGTGCACACCCTCATCTGCGCGCCCGCGTCGGCCCACGTCAGCCTCGCGACGCCGGCCGACGCGGCGCGGATGAGCACGCGGGCTAGGCGCAGCGAGTCGCGCGACATGTCGCCCATCGCCGAGTCGATGGCGTCTTCCCAGTCGCTGCGCCGGTATTCGGCCGCCGGCGCGCTCATGGTCGCGCCTCGCGCTGGCGGGCGTCCGCCCACACGCGCAGGTGCTCGGGGCGCCAACGCAGAGGGCGGGGGACCACGGGCTGGGGCAGCCCCATTCGGCGCCAGTGTGCCCGGACCGAGCACGGTGCCATGCCGATCCACGCCGCCACATCCTCCACGGTCCACGCCGGCTCTAGCGCAGTGGCTGGCCGGGGGGCAGGGGTGAGGGTGGGATGACGTGCGTCCATGGCGCAGATATAGCGCCACAGCCGAATAAAATCAATCGTAAGTATTTGAATTTAAAGCATACTTGCGTATGTAGTACACATACACAAGACAAGCCATACCCGCAAACGAAGGAAATCAAGCGCTTGCGTCGCGTGCCCATCCGGCGACCCGATTCGGGGCCGGCCAGCCGGCGAGCCGCGATCCGCGCAGCGATGCAGCCGGCCGGGGGGCAGAGACCAGCCGGGAGTGGCGCTACTGCGCGACGCGGACGCGACCGCATCCACCCCACGTCGTCTGCCCCGCCCGCTCACGTTTTTAGTTTTTTCGCGCGACCCGACCTAGGAGAAAAGCTAGGAAAAAAGCTAGGACGCGCGCGCGAGCATATATATGCGCTAGGGCGCCGGCGCCCTAGTTCAGGGCACGGACGCCCTAGTTCAGGGCACGGACGCCCTGGTTCGCTTGATACTAGGGCGCCGGCGCCCCGGTTCCGGTAGCGCTGTCATTTGGGCAACTTTTACGCGGCTACGCGACGCGAACCCCACACGGCGCATGGGTTTGCGGCCGGTTTCTGGTACACACTCTGTACACTATTCGGGGGTGAAAATGGGTTAAAATGCGTTAACGAGGGTTAACGAGAGTAATTGAACAAACTCAATATAAACAACGAGTTAATGGCGCGCCAGGCAGGACTCGAACCTGCGACCGCTCGCTTAGAAGGCGAGTGCTCTATCCGCCTGAGCTACTGGCGCACGCGGGCATTCTAGACAAATGGGCCGCAGCCAGGCGTGCGGGGCGAGCACAGCGCGCCGCGTTCCGCTAAAATCTGCGACCGTGGTGGACGTAGCTCAGTTGGTAGAGTCCCGGATTGTGATTCCGGTTGTCGTGGGTTCGAGCCCCATCGTCCACCCCAATTTTCCGTGTATGGCCGGCTTGTGAGGGTTCCACGCTTACGTTTCCGCGCGTCGGCCTTTACAATATGCACCGCGTGAATCGTTGCACGGGCTGTTAGCTCAATGGTAGAGCAGTTGACTCTTAATCAATTGGTTCCGAGTTCGAGTCTCGGACAGCCCACCAATTAGAACAACGTCTCACAGTGGCGCGATGGAAAGTGCTGTGTGCTGCGATATGCAGCGCGGTCGTTTGTGAAACGCTCATGTCACTGGCTGGCGATGCGATCTTGGGCGCAACACGCCGGAACGTCATCTCAGCGGTAGCGCCCCACACCGTCGCATCATCAGCTCGTAACCAATTCAAGTCTGTCATGCGGCACGGCGATCATCGGGCATTCCCCGGTACACGATAAACGGTTCATGAAGGCGTGCCCGTCGACGTTTACCGTCAGCAACGACAGCGCGTCGTGGGCTGTTCCGTCGCGTCTCCACACCCGATGCTCTGCCGCCGCGTATTTCAACGACCGTAGCTGGCCGTTGCCGCGCGACTCCGTGCCGGCGCAGCATTTCGAGCAGCACGGCTGCTTCCCCCCATGCTCAGCGCGGCGGTGCGCAGAAATACCCTCCATGGCAAACAAGCCGCGGGCGACATCGAAGAGCAGTGTGTTTGTACGCCCACTCCCCCACGACGCCGACCCGTGGTTGCGATGACCCGGCCAATCGCTTAGCCCAGGCCTTGTGATCGGTGGTCGCCGGGCACGGGTATTGGCTGGCCGCTCGCCCCCCAAGTCCCAGGCGGCTGGGCAGCCTCAAGAGCCGAATTACGTAGTCCAGCGGGAGATCGGTGGAGAGGAGATCCGGTTAGTGGCCGCGAGTTCAGCGCAACTACCAGCTTTCCTTGAACGGCCGCAAGTCAAGTTCCTGCGTCCACGCTGATTGCGGCTGGCGGTGCAGCATCCAGTAGTTCTCGACGATTGCCTCTGGGTCGAGCAGGCCTTCCGGGCCTAGGCGCTTGACCATCGCCGGGATCGCCCCGCGCAGGCGATCACCGTCGATGCCGCCGTCGATGACGACATGAGCGACGTGGATACCCTTGGGACCGTACTCGCGTGCCATGCTTTGCGAGATCATGCGCAGGCCCGCCTTGGCCGCCGCGAAGTGGGCGAAGCCGGGCTTGCCGCGCAGGCTGCCGGAGGCGCCGGTGAAGATCACGGTCCCGCGCCCGAGCGGCACCAGCCGGCGCGCGGCTTCACGGCCAATCAGGAAACCCGAATAGCAGCCGACGCGCCAGAAATCCTCGAACTGCGCGACCGTGAGTTTCTGGAAATCGATGATCGCGTTGTTGCCGGCGTTGGAGATCACCACGTCTGCGGGTTCGCGACCGGCACCGGGGTTCATCGCGCGATCGAACGCGGCGATCACCTGCGCCTCGTCGGTCACGTCGGTAGGCAGCGCTTCGGCGCTGCCGACGCCCGAGGCGGCGATGTCCGCCACCACGGTCTCGATTTTCGCCAGATTGCGTCCGGCCACGATGACGTGATAGCCCTCGCGCGCGAAGCGCTTGCAGACCGCGCCGCCCACCCCTCGCACAGACCCCGCGCCAAACACGATTGCAGTTGACTGGCTCATCTCGTTGCCTCCGTTCTTTATGACAAGCATAGGTTTACTATTGATGACGGTACGCCCACGAACCTTGGATGAATGGCAGCATGGGTGCCGGAAGATGGGCACCTCGCCCGAGCCCGAAAGCCACAGCAGCTCGTAGTCCGAAGTTTTCCGAGGGCCATGATTTAGGTTCGTTCCGATTGAGGAAGGTTCAGTTCGCGGGCTGATACCGGTTTGCGGCGCGCGCGTGCCCGATATCCGAGAGCAAGGTCTGCCGCGCTGCGTCCAGGACATCCCAGCGTTCGGCGCTGTGCAGCGGCGGGATCGTCACGAGTTCGCGGCGATCGAAGCCGACCAGCGCTGCATCGACCAGTTCGCCCACTTCCATCACCCCGGTCAAGGTATTGACGTCAATGCCCGCTCGCTCCCAAATCTCAGTGCGAGTCGCTGCGGGGAGCACGGCCTGGACATAGACACCTTTGGGTGAGAGTTCCAGGCTCAGCGCCTGGGAAAGGAACAGCACGAAGGCCTTGGTTGCACCATAGATCGACATGCCGAACTCCGGTGCGAAACCGACAACTGAGCCGATATTGATGATTGCTCCTTCGCCAGCCTGCACGAATCGCGGAACGACTGCGCTAGCGAGCCGTGTGAGGGAGATCGTGTTGAGTGCGATCAACCGCTGGATCGCGTCGGATGTTTGTGCGGTGAAGCTGCCCGCCTGAGCGACGCCAGCATTGTTAATGAGAATCCCGATTCGAGTGTCATCGCGCAGGCGTGCCTCGACTGCCATCAGATCATTGGACTGGGTGAGGTCGGCTCGCAGGACATCGACGGTAACGCCGTATTCCTGTCGAAGACGAACCGCAAGCCCATCCAGGCGAGCCTTGTCGCGGGCAACCAGTACCAGATCGTGGCCGCGCCGCGCGAAGCGCTCGGCGTAGGTAGCGCCGATGCCGCTGGAAGCACCTGTAATGAGGACGGTGGACCGAGTAGTCATGTGTTCTCTCTGTTCATCAAAAAATGTAAGTGTTGTTGAACCGTCGGCACGAATCGTCGAAGCCGACCGGGGGTGCTGTGAGATGCGTGTCGCCCATGGCCCAAGTCCTTATGAAAAGTGTGCAAATTATTATGATGATGATCATAATCTAAATTGTCAACAACTTTGATGATGAATGACATCAATGTATATTGGAGCCTGTCTGTTGGCTCAAGAAGGCATGAGGATATGAAGGTCACCAAGGCGCAGGCCCAGGCAAATCGGGTCCACATCGTCGAGACGGCCTCAACTCTGTTCCGCGAGCGGGGCTACGACGGCGTGGGAGTAGCGGAGCTGATGGCCACTGCCGGCTTCACCCATGGCGGGTTCTACAAGCACTTCCGGTCCAAAGCCGACCTGATGGCGGAAGCGGCAATCTGTGGCTTTTCGCAGACGGCCGCGAGATCCAAAGGCGTCAACATCGTCGAGTTCATCAAGTCTTACGTGTCCCGTCGACACCGCGACGCCCGAAGCGACGGCTGTACCTTGGCCGCGCTCGGCGGCGATGCTGCACGCCAGACCGAAGCCATCAAGATGACGTTTGCGGAAGGCATCGAAAGTTTGTTGGCAGGGATCGAACGCGACGGCAGCATGCTGAGCGATGGAGATCGTCAGCAGGCGCGTGCCAAGGCAATCGACATACTTGCCCACGCAGTCGGCGCAGTCGTCTTGTCGCGGGCCTGCCCGGATGATTCGCCCTTGACGGATGAAATATTGACGGTTTGCCGCGCTGAAATCCTTGCATCATTGACTCCCTCGGCCTCAACGAGTTAGTGCGATACCCCTTCAAGATCGCAGGAAACGACGACTGAAGTCTTCTTCGGGAATGTCTTGGAGACCGCATCATCGATTGCACGACTATCGCCGAGGGCGCTTGTTGCAACCATCGCTACCCCCCGAGTCAGCGCTGCTTACGGCAGGGTTCTCTGGATCGTCATCAAGGCAGTCGATGCACGTGTCAAGCAGTTCGTGCAGCGCGACAACGCGCTCCAGCCCCAGTTTCTCATTGAGCGACACTTGCGCCTTCTTCCAGGCCCGCTGCCCTTCGGTGCGCTTCGTGCGGCCAGCGTCCGTCGCGTCAACAAGACGGCTGCGCGCATCGCTTCCCGCGCCGACCACCAGCCACCCATGGGCCACCATCGGCTGCAGGTTGCGCGTCAGCGTCGATGCGTCCATCTGCATCCTCTTGGCCAGGTCGCACGGGCGGATGGGCCCAAGCCCGACAACGTGCGACAGCAGCGCGTACTGCGTGTTCTTCAGGCCGACTGCATTGACATGGCGGTCGTAGTGGCGCGTCACCATGCGAGTGAGCTGGCGAAGCTTCAGGTTGGTACACCCTTGCGGCTGGACGACGTTTTTCATGTGCTGTATTGTATATACAATTATTGTATATGCAATAATACATGAAAAGGAGTGGCTGATGGAACCAGATGAGGAAATTGCTCGTTGGAAAGCGGACGAAGCGCGCGTGCGCGCACGCTTGAGTGCATCCGACGCCGAGCCAAAGAGACAGGCCTTGAGCCTCTCGGGCATGGAGGTGTTCGAGGCGATCTTTGCTGGCGAGCTGCCACCCCCGCCGATCGGCGACACGCTCGACTTCGTGCCCATCCACATAGAGCCCGGAATCGCCGTCTTTCAAGGCCGGCCGCAGCGGCGGCACTACAACCCGCTGGGTACGGTGCACGGCGGCTGGTTCGCCACGCTGCTCGACTCGGCCGTGGGCTGCGCCGTGCATTCGACGCTGCCATCCGGCAAGGGCTACACCACCCTGGAACTCAAGGTGAACATGCTGCGCCCGCTCAGCGAGCGGGTGCCGTTGGTGCGCGCGGAAGGAAAGTTGATCCACGCCGGACGCCAGGTCGCCGTGGCTGAAGGTCGCATCGTCGGCCCGGATGGAAAGCTCTATGCGCATGCGACCACGACGTGTCTGATTTTCGACCAGCGTGCCAGCGGTTCGGGAAACCCTCATGGCCAAAGATGAAGCCGCTCTTCTCTCGCCGGCGTGCACGGTGCCGGGGTGCGGTGCATCGGTGATGGCCAAGGCATCGCACTCACGCTTGAAACGCTCTGAAAGGAAACAGCAATGACTCTCTATCTGGATGATTTCGTGCCGGGCCAACGATTCACCGGCACCACGCGTGTCCGCATCGAGAAGGATCGCAGCAAGGCGTTTGCCGCCGAATTCGATCCCCAGCCGTTCCACCTCGATGAGGATGCCGCCAAGGCCTCGATTTTCCGCGGTCTGGCCGCCAGCGGCTGGCATACCGCTGCAGCGACGATGCGATTATTGGTAGACAGTGAATTCAAGCCCGCCGGTGGCATTGTCGGTGCCGGCTTCGATGAACTGCGCTGGCCACGCCCGGTACGACCTGGCGACGAACTGCGGGTGGAAAGCGAAGTGCTGGAAGTGCGCCCATCGAAATCCCGGCCGGGGCAGGGCTTCGTCAAATTACGCACCACGACGCTGAACCAGAACGGGGAAGCCGTGCAGGTTTCCGTGGGCAACATCGTGGTTCTGCGGCGGCCGAGTGTGGCGCCAGAGGCATAGCCCGAATTTCCTTCCTCGAAGGAACAGGGCATGAAATACACGGCGTTTGGCAAGACAGGCTGCGAGTGTCGCAGATTGCGCTACGGCGCCGATCCCGGTGTCAGCAAGGCAATCCTTGATGCCCATGCCGATGCCGGCGGCAACTTTATCGATTCGACTGACGTTTACACGGTTGGACAATCCGAGGAACAGCCTGGAATCCTGCTTGAAGGGCAACGTGGGGATTTCGTCCTCGCCACCGCTGGTAACGCGCCGGCAAAGGGGCGGTAAAGACGGAGCCCATCACGACCATGACGCCGACGTAGAACAGCGTTCCCATTTCCAGCTGCTCGCCCAGTAGCGGAATCGCCAGCAGGATCGCGTAAACCGGTTCCAGATTCGTTGCCATCTGCGTCGTGAATGCATCGAGTTCATGCAGCACCGTCAGCAACAGAACCATCGGCAACAGCGTGCAGGCAAGGGCAAACAGCAGGAGCAACATCGCGTCATGCGCAGCGGGCAACGGCAACGCGGCGCCGGCGTGCGGTACGAAGGGCGCGAGCAGCGCCAGCGCCAACGTACCCGCGGCCATCTCGATGCACACCACAGTCATGGGCGGTGCGTAATTGACCAGCCGCTTGTTGTAGGCCACGAACACCGCGAGCACGGCCACGGATACCAGCCCGGTCGCCAGGCCGGCGTACATGCTGGAGGGAATGCCACCGACCACTAGCGCGACGCCGGGAATCACGCCAATGCCCAGCAGCAACTGTCCGGCGTTGAAGCGGCTGCCGGTGGCGACCGGCTCGACGAACACGAGAAACAACGGTGTGACGGCCAGGCAGATGGCGCCGACCGACGCATTGGAAAGCTTGATGGCGCTGTAGAACAACGCCCACGTGACACCGAGCAATACCCCCAGACCGGCGTATGCCGCGACGCAACGCCACGGTGTCGTGCGCAGCGCACGCCAGACACGCGGCACGAGCATCAGGGCCGCGGCCGTCATGGCCATGCGCCACCACACCAGTGCCACGGCGTCGAGGCTGATGAGCCTGCCGAAAATCGGCGTGAACCCCCACAGCAGCACGCACAGGTGCAGCAGCACATACGGCCGTGTCGCGGAATGACCACTCACAATCGAGAATCCGTACAGGAAAGTTCGCGCAAGCGGGAAGATGGCGCCCGCGCAGCGCGCATTCTAGTGTGCACTGCACAACCGCGCCTCGGTTGCTGGCGCCTCAGCGATAACCCACGATCACGACCTCTTCGGCCGCGTTGCAGTTGAAGCCGGCCTCGCCTTGGATGCTCAAGCCCGCCGCCGCCAGCAGCGCGTCGATCTTCACGCGGGCCTGTTGTTCCGTATGTCCCCGATTTCCTTAGGCGATGGTGCGCACCACGCCGCCGTCCACGCGCAGTGCGGCGCCGTTGGTAGCAGAGGACAGCGGGCTGGCGACGTAGGCGACGAGGTTGGCCACTTCCTCCGGCTGGATGAAGCGGTGCAGCAGCGAGGAGGGGCGTGCGGTCTTGAAGAAGTCCTGCTCCATGGCCGCGAACGTGAGGCCGCGCTGCCGCGCCAGTTCACCCACGAAGCGCGTCACGCCTTCGGACGCCGTGGGGCCGGGTAGGATCGAATTGACAGTGATGCCGGTGCCGGCCAGCGACTCGGCCAGCCCGCGCGCGACGGCGAGCTGGGCGGTCTTGGTGACACCGTAATGCACCATCTCCGCCGGGATGTTGAGGGCGGATTCCGACGAGATGAACAGGATGCGCCCCCAGTTGCGCGCCTTCATGCCCGGCAGCCACGCGCGTGCCAAGCGCACGCCGGACAGCACGTTGGTCTCGAAGAAGTGCAGCCAGTCTGCATCCGTGATGGCCTCGAAGGGTTGTGCGGCGAAGATGCCGAGGTTGTTGACGAGCACGTCGACCTGCGGAACTGCCCGAACCGCGGCTTGTGCACCAGCGGCGTTGCCGAGGTCGGCTGCCACGCCGTCCAGCCGGGCCGTGGGCACGGCCTTGCGAATCGCAGCGAGCGTCGCATCGACCCGCGCCTGCGTACGGCCGTTGACGACGACCGTGGCGCCTTCTTCCGCAAGCCGCCGGGCGATCGCAAGCCCGATGCCGGCCGTGGAACCCGAGATGAAGGTTGTCTTGCCGGCGAGCTGAAGGTCCATGCTGTCCTTGCGCAGTGTGGGAACCAGCCACGATTCTGCACCATTGGGCGCTGCAACCGGCAGGCGGGTGCCGCAGCGCTGGCGCTGCCCGCCCGGGCTGCGACAATGGGAGAACATGGCGGACGAGGCCGAGGAGAGATCGCGTGACGATGACGAAAAATCAACCGGAGCTGTTGTGGCAGCCGTCTGCAGAGCGCATCGCGCAAGCGGGTGTGACCCGGTTCCAGGCGTGGCTCAAGCAGCACAAGGGGCTGGAATTCAAGGACTATGCGGCGTTGTGGCAATGGTCGGTGGACGAATTGCAGGCGTTCTACGCGGCGGTGTGGGAGTACTTCGACGTTCCACATTCCGTGCCGTATACGCGGGTGCTCGACAGCGAAAAGATGCCTGGCGCGAAGTGGTTCGAGGGCGCGCGGCTGAATTTCGCCGAGCAGATCCTGCGGCATCATGCGGATGACCCGGAACGCGCCGCGATCATCGCGCAGTCCGAGGTGCGGGCGCGTCACACGGTGACGTGGCACGAACTGCGCGCCCGGATCGCTTCCGTCGCGGCCAGCCTGCGAGACATGGGCGTGCAGCCGGGCGACCGCGTGGTGGCTTACCTGCCAAACGTGGAAGAAGCGCTGATCGCGTTCTTTGCCACCGCCAGCGTGGGGGCGATCTGGTCGAGCTGCTCGCCCGACATGGGCACGCGCAGCGTCGTGGAGCGCTTCCGGCAGATCGACCCGAAAGTGCTGATTGCTGTGGACGGCTACCGCTACGCCGGCAAGGACTACGACCGCCTGCCGGTGGTTGCGAAACTGGCACAGGAACTGCCGACGCTGGAGAAAGTCGTGCTGCTGCCGTACCTCGACCCGCATGCGAAGCTGAAGGGGGCCGTGAAGTGGGCGGACCTGCTGGGTCGTGACGTGCCGCTGCGGTTCGAGCAGGTGGCTTTCGACCACCCGCTGTGGGTGGTGTATTCGTCGGGCACCACCGGGTTGCCCAAGCCGATCGTGCACGGCCACGGCGGCGTGCTGATCCGGGGCCTGCAGGACATTGCGTTCCAGCTCGACGTCGATGCCGACGACCGCTTCATGTGGCTCACGACGACTGGCTGGATCATGTGGAACATCCAGCTGTTCGCCGCGCTCGTGGGTGCCACGCTGTGCCTGTACGACGGCAACCCCGGGTACCCGGACCTGAACGTCCTGTGGAAGTTCATGGATGAGACCGAACTGACATTCTTCGGCGCGGGTGCCGCGTATTTCATGAGCTGCCGCAAGGCCGGCATCACGCCTGGCCAGTGGATGAAGAAAGGCGTGCTGAAGTCCATCGGCTCAACCGGCTCGCCACTGCCGGAAGAAGGCTTCCGCTGGATCATGGCGCAGTGCCCGGATGCGATGATCGCATCCATCAGCGGCGGCACGGACGTGGCGGCTGCCTATGTCGGCGGTTGCCCGATCCTGCCGGTGTACGCGGGTGAAATACAGTGCCGTTACCTGGGCACTGCGGTCTATGCCTTCAGCGACGAGGGCAAGCCGCTGGATGACGAGGTCGGCGAGCTGGTGGTCACGAAACCGATGCCGTGCATGCCACTGTATTTCTGGAACGACGCGGGCGGCAAGCGCTATCACGACAGCTACTTCGATACCTATCCCGGCGTGTGGCGCCATGGTGACTGGGTCCGCATCACGCCGCGCGGCAGTGTCGTCATCTACGGCCGTTCGGACACCACGATCAACCGCAACGGCGTGCGCATGGGAACCAGCGAACTCTATCGGGTCGTGGAGGAATTTCCGCAGGTGCTCGACAGCCTCGTCGTCGACCTCGAATACCTCGGTCGCGAGCCCTGCATGCTGTTGTTCGTGGTGCTGCGGCAGGGCACATCACTGGATGCCGCGCTGGTGGCGCGCATCAAGGCGGCGATCCACGACGGCCTGTCGCCGCGTCACGTGCCGAACGAGATCATTCCCGTTCTGGCTGTTCCACGCACGTTGAGCGGCAAGAAGATGGAACTGCCGATCAAGAAGCTGTTGCTGGGGCAGCCGCTCGAAAAAGTCGTGAACCGGGGTGCCATGGCGAACCCGGACAGCCTCGACTGGTACCTGGACTTCGCCCGGCGGCGGGCGGCTGCACACCCCGCAGGGTGACCGGGAGAAACCTCAGCGCCCGGCCCGTGATTGTCTACTCGCATGGGTTGGACGGGCTAGGACGGCTAGATCGTCGCCCGCAGGCGGGCTTCTACACAGGAAAAGGCGGAGCCGCCTGGGTGTCGGCACCTGTAGGAGCCGACCAGCCGGCGACCTGTTGCAGCGCAGCTTTATTCAGCCGCTTACCGCTCATGCTTTCCGATCCCCAATCTCGAATCATCCATCTCAAGCTACCGGCGCACGTCAGTGGTTGTTGGCGCTCTTGACGAACTTGTTGTACTGCTCGACCGCGGCATTCGCGGCTTCTGAATTGGTTTTTGCCAGGGCCGTATATTTCTCCGCGTCGGCCGTGCGTGCATTCACGTAGTCCTGCACACACTGGCGGTATTTCGGCAGGGCATTGTTGTAGGCGTCGATCTGCGGGGCGCTGGCGCCGTTCGCGGGCGGTGACTTCGGGGGCTGGCACGAGGCGGCGGGAACGGCGGAGGTCGCGGCGGATGCAAGGGTGGGAAGTGCCAGGGCGATGACAGCGCAGATCCAAGGATGGTTCACGAGCGAGCTCTTGTATTTCGACAGGTTTCGCTATAGTACCGGGCTTGCGTTGCGCGTTGTGGCGCTACGTTGGATTTCGACCAGGCTGTGGGGTGGATGATGCTGAAGCTATTCATCGTGATTTGCGTGGTGGCAGGGACGCTGGGCCTGTCCGGCTGCGGCTACAACACGCTGCAGGCACAGAACCAGGAAATCGAGGCACGCTGGAGCGAGGTGCTGAACCAGTATCAGCGGCGTGCCGACCTCATCCCGAACCTGGTGCGGACGGTGCAGGGTTTTGCCCAGCAGGAGAAGGACGTGCTGCTCGGCGTGACCGAGGCACGTTCGCGTGTGGGCAGCATCCAGGCGACGCCGGAGCTGCTGAACAACCCCGCAGCCTTCCAGCAATTCACCCAGGCGCAAGGCCAGCTTGGCAGTGCGTTGTCGCGTTTGATGATGGTGTCCGAACGCTATCCGGACCTGAAGTCGGACCAGAACTTCCGGGATCTGCAGGCGCAGCTTGAAGGCACGGAAAATCGCATTACCGTGGCGCGCAACCGCTATATCGACGCAGTCAAGGCCTACAACACCACGGTGTTGAGCTTCCCCAGCAACTTGACGGCCAAGGTGTTCGGCTTTGCGAAGAAGCCGAATTTCGGCGTGAGCAACGAGGCGGAGATTTCCCGCCCGCCGACGGTGAACTTTGATTCGGGCGCGAATGCAGGTATGGCCGCACCTGCCGGCAGCCCACGGACGACGCCGGCGCAGCTTCCGCAAACCCTGCCGGCGCCGCAGCCCATCCCTGTGCAGCCCACTCCGGCACAGTGACCCCGGCGCGGTGACCCCAGTGCAAGCAAGCGCGATGGGTGGCCGGTTTGTGGCGCTCTTCGCTCTGCTGGCCGCCATCCTATGCGCGCCGCAGGCGGGCGCTGCATCGAATGCCGAACCGCAGATTCCCCCGGTGGCGCGCGTCACCGACTTCACCGGCACGCTGAGCACGCAGCAGCAGGCGGCGCTCAGCGCCGAGTTGGCGGCGCTGGAGCATGACAAAGGCGCGCAGATTGCGGTGCTGATGGTGCCGACCACGCAGCCACTGACGATCGAGGAATACGGCATCAAGGTTGCCAGCACATGGAAGCTCGGGCGCAAGGGGGTGGATGACGGCGTGCTGTTCATCGTGGCGAAGAACGACCACCGCATGCGCATTGAGGTCGGCTACGGGCTGGAAGGCGCGATTCCCGACGCGCTCGCGAACCGCGTCATCGATGAACAGGTCGCGCCGCGTTTCCGCCAGGGAGATTTCTACGGCGGTATCCAGGCCGGTGTGGCGGCACTCGTCAAGCTGGTCGATGGTGAGCCCTTGCCGGCGCCGCAGCCAGCGGCGCGCGGAACGAGCGGTCAAGCGACGTCCGGGATCGATCCGCTCGGCGTGGCGGCGATGGTGTTCTTCTTTGCCCTGTTCGCGGGCAGCCGGTTGAAACAGCGTGTCGGACTGGGTGGCACGGCGCTGGGCATCGCGGGCGTGACGGGCGTGGCGGTCGGGCTGTTCGCGGCATCCCTCGTGTTCGGACTGCTGGCCGGGCTCGGGGCCGGGCTGCTGGCGGCGGTGATGCTGGCGGGCGGCGGCGGTGGGCCATTCGGCGGTTCCGGTGGCTTTATAGGTGGTTTTGGGGGTGGTTTGGGCGGTGGCATGGGCGGCGGGCTGGGGGGTGGAGGTTTTGGCGGCTTGGGTGGCGGTTTCGGCGGCGGAGGAGCTTCCGGTGGCTGGTGAAACATCCGTACGCGAGGCAGGGTTGAGGAAAAGCACGCGCCTGTCACGCATGTTGCGCCACGTCTTTTCGGGTAACCGTGCGCTGCGCCGCGATTTCCCGCGCGCCACGCTGGCTGCCATCGAGACAGCGATCGCCGCAGCCGAGGCGCGCCATGCCGGCGAGATCCGCTTTGCCATCGAACCGGCGTTGACGCCACGCCAGATCCGGGCCGGCGTGACGGCGCGGGCGCGGGCGCTCGAAGTGTTCAGCCATCTGGGCGTGTGGGACACGGAACACAACAACGGTGTGCTGATCTACCTGCTGCTGGCGGATCGCGCGGTGGAGATCGTGGCGGACCGCGGCGTGGCCGGTGGCCGTGTGCAGGTGGGGGAATGGCCGGCGGTGGCGCGGCGCATGGAACAGCGTTTCCGCGCTGGCGATTTCCGCGGCGGCTGCGTGGCCGGCATCGAGGGTGTTGCGGATGTGCTGGCGCGCCATCCGCCCGGCGTGCGCAAGGCCGGCAACGAACTGCCGGACGCGCCGGTGATCCTGCGCTGAGCGCAGGTTCTGCAAAGAATTCTTGAATGGCAGGAGATGATTATGACAACGCGTTTTGAAGGCACGAAGGACTACGTCGCGACGAGCGACCTGCTGATGGCCGTGAACGCGGCCGTGACGCTGACGCGCCCGCTGCTGGTGAAAGGCGAGCCGGGGACCGGCAAGACGCAGCTGGCGCGCGAAGTGGCGGCGGCGCTGGGCGCGCCGTTCTTCGACTGGGCGATCAAGTCCACCACCAAGGCCCAGCACGGCCTGTATGAATACGACGCCGTCTCGCGTCTGCGCGATTCCCAGCTCGGCGACGCCAAGGTCCACGACATCGCGAACTACATCATCAAGGGCAAGCTCTGGGAATGCTTCGAGTCCGCCGCGCAGCCGGTGCTGCTGATCGACGAGATCGACAAGGCCGACATCGAATTCCCGAACGACCTGCTGCGCGAACTCGACCAGATGGAGTTCTACGTCCACGAGACGCACCAGACGGTGAAGGCGTGCAACCGGCCGATCATCATCATCACCTCGAACAACGAGAAGGAGCTGCCGGACGCCTTCCTGCGCCGCTGCTTCTTCCACTACATCCGCTTCCCGGACCGCGACACGATGCAGCAGATCGTGGACGTGCACTTTCCGAAGCTGAAACAGACACTGGTGCGCGAGGCGATGGAGGTGTTCTTCGGCCTGCGCGAGCTGCCCGGCCTGAAGAAGAAGCCTTCCACCTCGGAGCTGCTGGACTGGCTCAAGCTGTTGCTGGCGGAAGACATCGACCCCGCCACGCTGCGCGAGACGAGCGTGAAGAAATCGCTGCCGCCGCTGTACGGCGCACTGCTCAAGAACGAGCAGGACGTGCACCTGTTCGAGCGACTGGCCTTCATGGCGAAACGAACAGGTTGAGAAAATCCGCCCGCCTGCGCGGGCGGTGATCCGTTCCGAACCTGTCAGCCCAGGGCACGGCGAGCCAGCCGGGCGCGGTCTCGGCCAACCCGGGTGGGGCGACCACCGGAGGTGGTTGCTGGCAGCAACGAGTCGCGTGCAGGCCGGCTTGTATGTTTGCCCTCGGTAGCGTGAAGTAAAGCTGCCGGGGCGGAGGGACAAGGCCCGCTTCTGACCCTTGAGGTACAGACCGTAGGAGATTTCGTCCCGCCCCTCACCCTAAGCGCCCATAAGGAATCTATCGGCTTTGGACCGACGATTTGTGGCAAGCCTGCGCGGGTGAGCTCCCGGCAACCCTTGGAGCGTAAATCGGAGGTGCGGTGATGGCAATAGCCGAAGCGATTGAAACGAAATAGTGGGTGGGGGTGGATGTGGCCAAGACCACGCTGGCCATTCGCACGACGTGGCAGGACGCGGGGGTGACGGTAGAAAACACCCCATCGGCCATCCGGCATTATCTGCGGGGCCTGCCGGGTCGCGTGGCGCTGGCGGTGGAAGCGACCGGACACTACCACCAAGCCCTGATCCAGCAGGCTCAGGCCCTGGGGCACACGGTTTATGTGATCGACGGCTACCGGCTCAGTCGTTACCGCGACAGCGTCGGCGTGCGCGCCAAGACCGACGCCTGTGATGCGGCCCTGATCCTGCGCTATCTGACCCATGAGCACACCCAGCTGCGGCCGTGGACGCCCCCGCCTGCGGCGTACACCGACCTCCAGCACCTGCTGCATCACCGTGCCCTGCTGATCCTGCAGCGGACACAGCTGAGCCAAAGTCTGGAAGCCCTGGGCGACGGCGTGGGCGAGCGGGCCCTGCGCACCGCGTACAAGGCCCTCATGGCGCACTTCGACCGCGTGCTCAAACACTTGCTGGCCACCCTCCAAGCACGTTTGCAGCAGGCGGGCTGGGCGGATGATGTCAAACGCTGCCGACAGATCGAAGGCCTGGGCCCCCTCAGTGCCGGGATGCTCGTCACCCACTTCCACCGCGGCCCTTTCAGGAATGCCGATGCCTTCATCGCCTTCCTCGGCATGGACGTCAGGGTCCGGGATTCGGGCACCTTCCGGGGACGCCGGAAACTCACCCAGAAAGGGGACCCCGAAGCCCGCAGGCTGCTGTACCTGGCCGCCATGGCCGCCCGTCGCTCCCAGGCTTGGAAGCGGTTTTATGACCGCACCCTCGCCCGCGGCCTGTCCCGCATCCAGGCCTTGGTCTGTCTCGCCCGCAAGCTGGCCCGCGTGGCTTACGCCCTCTTGCGCGACCAAAGCCAATATCAGCCCAAAATGATTCAGCCCAAAATCATCCAAGAGGCTTGCACTGGAACATAGAATCTCCTACGGGTTAGTGCGCGGTCTGTAGGAATCCGTCTCGCCCGGGCGTTTGACGGATATCGTTATATAGTTGTGAATATTACGAATCGACACCGTATCGATACGTGTCGATTTTCCGGAAACGCAGGGGAGAAATCGCATGTCGCTGGGCAGGAACGGGTGGTTGGCCGTGTCCGTGATGATGGGGGTCGGTTTGGCGAATCCAGCGCTGGCAGCGGATGTGCCGGCGGCGTTGCCGGACGTTACCGTGACGTCGGCGCGTGAAGGGTAGCAGGATTTCTACATCTCGGGCGACAGCACCGGCCTGCGCATACTCGGTTCCCGCATGGACGTGCCGCAATCGGTGGAAGTCGTGCCGCAGAAGCTGCTCGACGAGCAGCGCGCCGTGGTGCCAAACGAGGCGTTGCGCAACGTCAGCGGCGCCAGTGCCGCTCAACCGGCCTATTCGCCGTTCCAGAGCTACAACCTACGCGGTTTTGCGGCCAATAATTTCTATACGGACGGCTTGCTGGACATCGGCCTGGACCGCACCTACTGGCTCGGCAACATCGAGCGTATCGAGGTGCTCAAGGACCCGGCTTCCATGCTGTACGGCGGTGGCGATGCCGGTGGCATCATCAATTACGTCACGAAAAAGCCGCAGGACGTGCAACAGCTGCACGCGCTGGCGTCGCTGGGCAACTACGACTACAAGCAGTTGCTCGTCGACACCACCGGCCCGGTCAACGCCTCGCGCTCCGTCACCTACCGCCTGATTGCTGACCTTCAGATGGTTCATCCTTCATCGATCGCTTCAAGAACCGCGGGCACTTCCTAAGTGGTGCTGTGCACGTGGCGCTGACACCGGATACACAGCTGGGATTCCAGGGGCAATTGCGGCAGCGCATCCAGGACCAGTTCGGGCGCGTCGGGCTGCCGGCCTGGGGCACGGTGATGGGGTTGGACGACGTGCGCCTGCCGATCAGCCGCAACTTCAACGAAGCCTTCGCCTCACGCACGAATTTCGAGGATTTCCTCGAAGCCGGGATCACGCATCGCGTGAATGACGCGTGGACGCTGAAGTCGCAGTTCCGCGCCACGTATTTCTACTACTCGCAGGGGCGCATTTCGCCGAGCCTGCAGGCCAACCATCGCACGCTGAAACGCAGCGTGTTCTTCATCGATGTGCACGAGCAGGACTATCGCCTGAACAATATGGCGATCGGCCGCTTCGACACGCTCGGCATCAAGCACCGCGTCCTGCTGGGTGTGGAGCTGTCGCGCCACCATATCGCCTACGACGACACCACGGCAGATCTTGCGCCGATCGACATCGTCGCTCCGGTGTACGGCGCGTCACCCACGAATTACCAGTTGCGCAACCGCCAGCTCAGCGACTACGACACGGTTGGTGCCTATGCGCAGGATGTCGTGACGCTGCTGCCGCAGCTCGAGATCGTGGCCGGTATGCGCTACGACTATTCCGCGCGCGGCGTTCTGGACCACGTGATGGCCGGCGTCGACCAGTCCGCCTACAACGGCCGCGTATCACCGCGAGCTGGCGTGGTCTATCGGCCGGTGACGTGGGCGGCGTGGTATGCGAGCTGGTCCACGTCCTTCGTGCCGGTCAACGACGTGACCTCCCTGCGCACGAAAGGCATCCTGTTCGCCCCGGAGCGGGGCCAGCAGTACGAGACCGGCGTGAAATTCGATATTGCGCCGCAGCTGACGTCGACGCTGGCGATCTACCAGATCAAGCGCAAGGACGTGCTGACCACGAACCCGGTGGATCCCACGGAGCAGATCGCGGTCGGTGAACAGCGCAGCCGGGGCGTGGAATGGGACGTGACGTGGCGTGGGGGGTGCGGCCGGGCTGGAACGTGCTGGCCAACTATGCGTTCACGAACGCCAAGGTCACGCGTGACAATGCGATTGCGGTCGGCAACCATGCTGCCAACGTGCCGATGCAGAGCGCGCGACTGTGGACGAGCTATGAAATCCAGTCCGGGCCGGCGCATGGCTTGCTGGTGGGTGCTGGTTTCTACCACGCCGGCCGTCGCTATGGCGACGCGGCTGACAGCTTTGTCATGCCCGGCTACACGACCGTTGATGCCCGCGTCAGCTATCCGTGGCAGCGCTATCGCTTCGGCGTGAATTTCGACAACCTGCGGAATGAGCGCTACTTCGAGGCGGCGTCGTCGAAGAATTCCGTGTTTCCCGGCACGCCGCGAACCGTGATGGGAACGCTGGAGGCGTTTTTCTGATGGGGCATCACGAAGGCATGCGGCGCGTACTGCTGGTCGCCGCGTTGTGCTGTGTGTGGCCGGCGGGGGCTGCGCCACAGCTGGCCCCGCAGCCGCCGGTGGTCCACGTCGCGGCGGCTGGCAGCCTGACGGGCGCACTGACGCGGATTGCCGACGCCTGGCACGCCGCCACCGGCACCGACGTGCGCCTGCGCTTCGGTCCGGCGGGGTTGCTGCGCCGGGAGATCGAGGCGGGTGCCGCCGTGGACGTGTACGTATCCGCGAACTTCACACACCCCGAGAAGCTTGAGCGGGAAGGCCGCAGTACCGCACCGGTCATCGTCACGCGCAACCACCTGTGCGCCACGACCCTGCCTGGATTCGACCTGAACGCCGCGAACTTCGTGGATCGTCTGCTGGACCCGAAGGTCGGCATCGGCACGTCCACACCGGGCGCTGATCCGGGCGGCGACTACGCTTGGCAGATGTTCGACAAGGTGGATGCCTTGCGCCCCGGCGCGGGCGCGATCCTGCGGGCGAAGGCGCAGCAGATGGTCGGCAGCAAGGTCGCCCCGAGCCGGGCGCCGGCGTATGTGGTTGCTGACGCGTTCTCCAGCGGCAAGGTGCATATCTTCATCGGCTATTGCAGCCGCCGCAGCGTGCTGCCGGGTACGCGCTACGTCCGTGTCCCGGTTCCGGCGGCCATCGCCCCCCAGGTGGATTACGGGATGGCGGTGATCCTGCACGATGGCCGCGCGCCTGTGGCGGCCTGGCGGTTTGCGCTGTATCTGCTGTCGTCCCGAGCACAGGCGATTTTTGCCCAGTACGGTTTCGAGCCGGTAGCGGCCTTAAAATGACGCCTCTCCACGTTTTTCTCCGCGGTGCCAACTGCGCGCCGCTCCCCACCACCGGTACGCGTCATGTCGATTGTCCTCACCGAATTTGCCCGCGCGCGCCTGTTCCCGAAACCGCGGCGCCGCAACACCATCCAGGATGTTTCGGCAGCGGAGTTCGAGTGCGAACTGAACGTCCGTACGCCATTACGAGTGCTCAACGGCTATGCGCCGTTCTGCAAACTCCAGGTCTACGAGAACTGGACTTCGACGCGCTGCTTGACCGTGCCGATCACGGACGGGAACCGTCACCTGCTGCGGTCGGCCTACGAAGCGCGCACGAAAAAGGAGCTGCCGGTACTGGTGCGCTGGTTCGAGGGCGTGGAGCCGCCAGTGGCGAACTACTTCGTCGTCATCCTTTATTCACGCGAGCAGATGGAAAAGGAAGGCGATGCCATCGATGCCGACTGGGGCGTGGTCGGCTGTCTGTACACGCTGAGGCCGGAGGAGATCCCGATGGCGCCGATCACTGCGCTGCGCAACGCACTGGGTGTGGACGAGGGCGGGTCGGGGGTGGCGATCGACCGTGTGGCGTACACGCGCAGTGTCGAATACTGGCAAGCGCACGCGAACTGGAGGTAATACGGCGAATGGAGCGATGATCGGAGATCATGCCGATCAGTCGTTTCCGTTGCTGCAATTCCGGGCAGGGTCGTCGCCCTTGCTGCAGCTTGGGTGCCGCCGGTTTCGGCTGATCTCATATTGTCCCTAAGGCGGTTCCGGCCGTGTTTCTTGCCTGTCTCGTCGCCCACTGAGCCGCCCGCCGCGGGGCCGGCAATGAGAAAGCAGCTTGGCGCACCCCTGCAGGATGGCAAGAAGCCGCAGCAGGGGGGCCGTGATGGGTGATCATCCTGCGCGTGCTGCTTCGCGGGCGCGCTCCACGTCGGGCGAGAGGTACGTGGATTCCGGAATCTCACCCAGCCGTGACGAGTGGACCTGCCCGGGCGCAAGACCGTAGAACTTCTGGAAATTCATGATCAGCGGCGACCATTTGTCCGGGTCGATGCGGTTTGGGGTGCCATCCATTACGATCGACGGATAAACATGAACCCGCGTAACGCGGACCTCGAACACCTTGATCCCGATCCGCCAGGCCTCCGCGTCGGTCATCAACCCGCGCGTCTCGGCGAGCACTGCTTCCATCTGCACCGGGCATTCCAGTGCCGGGGAGCCTGTACCGTTTCGGAAGGAACGGCGGTGAGGCCGGCAATCTCGAATTTGTGTTTCTCGTGCGCATAGCCGCGCAGGCGCTTCGCGTTGGAAACGGGGTCGGAACCGGTGAGGCGGGCCAGACGATCGACCGAGTCGACCTCTGCGGGAGACGGCAGATTCAGCACCGCCTGACCGGTCCGGATCAGGTTTTCCGTCGTCTTGGAACTGCCATCGAGCCCCAGCATGCAGCGCCAGCCCAGCCAGAACGCAGACGACATCGGGGCAAGATTGGCGCTGCCATCTTCATTTATTGTGCTGATCAGGACGACAGGAGTCCCGAAATACAGGATGGCAGGCTCAATCGTGATCGTGTCGATCGGGGGAAGTGACATCGCGGAACTCCATGATTTCTCTGGAACTCCACGGTAAAGCCGGGCGATCCTGGAAACACTCCGAAACTTGCACTTCAATTCGTTGCCGGATTCTGGATGCCGCGGGCGCTGCCTGAGTATCAGGCTGGACGAGGATAGAAATTGCCACGACCATGCCCCGATCGGTTCACTCGTGTTTTTCTTCAGGTTCGACGTGCGCACCGTCGAGCCGTGTCCTGTCCAGTTCTTCCTGTAGCCGTTCATGCTGTTTTTCGGCTTTCGTGCGGCCGAAGCGCGCCCGGTTCTCGGCCGCTTTTTCGGCCTTTTCAACGCGTGCTTTGCGCTTGCGGGCGAGGCGCAGGTTGATGATGTTCGCCATGAGGGTCAGGCCCGGGCGCGGCTGCGCACGGCGGCGCGCGCCTTTTCGATGAGCTGGTAGGCCGCCGTGATGTCCTGCGTCTTGCGCTTCGCTGTTTCCAGCTCGCTGTCCGGCAGGCCCTGCGCAGCGAGCTTGTCGGGGTGGTTCTCGCTCATCAAGCGGCGATAGGCACGCTTGATGGTGTCGTCCGGGTCGGTGGGCTTCACCCCGATTACGGCGTAGGCGGCATCGAGATCGTCACGCGTCGGCGGGCTGCGGCCTCCGCCCGCCTGTGCCTGCTCCCAGCTGAACCCAGCGCCACCTTGGTTCATCATGGCTTCCAGGCGCAGGATTTCGGCTTCGGGAATACCCAGGCCACGCGCGATGCGCAGCAGGATGGCGTGTTCGGCTGGCTGGATGTGGCCGTCGGCCATCATGGCGGCAAGCTGGACCTGGATGAACACCATGTGGAGCACACGCTGCCCGCGCGAGATGCGCAGGAAGTTCGCCAGCTCGGCATCGAGATCGAAGCCAGGGCTCTTGCCGCGGTTGAACGCGGCCTTGGCGAGCTCGCGTGCCGCTGGGTCGAGGCGGAAGCGGACGAACAGGCTTTCCGTAACGCGAATTTCCTGTTCGCTGACGCGGCCGTCCGCCTTGCATACCGCACCCATCACGGCGAACGTGGATTCGACGAAGGGGTTGCGCACGCGCCGCGCCGTCGAGGTCACGCCGCGTCTGAGCAGGTGTGGCAGGTAATAGCCCGCAACGGCACCGACGATGAGGCCGATGAAGCTGTGGGTGGCGAGCAGCCCGACAAGGCCGCCGAAAAAGACCGCGAGGTTCATGTGGCTATCTTACCGATCCTGCGGCCCTGCCCGGCGCCGGGCAGGCGAAGACGCGCCCGCCACAGGGCGGGCGCCGGGTTGCGGTTGCTCGCGCTTCAGTCCCAGTTCAGGGCACCGCCGGTCTTGTATTCCACGACGCGTTCTTCGAAGAAGTTCGCTTCCTCGGAGAGGTCGATGGATTCGCTCATCCACGTGAACGGGTTCTGCGCACCGGGGTAAAGCTGGCGCAGGCCGAGCTGGGCGCAGCGGCGGTTGGCGATGAACTGCAGATAGCCGGTGAACTGCGCCGCGTTGAGACCCAGCACGCCGCGCGGCATGGTGTCGTGGGCGTAGCGAATCTCGAGATTCGTGGCCTCGTCCATCATGTTGAGGATTTCTTCCTGGAGTTCCTGGGTCCACAGGTGTGGATTCTCGATCTTGATCTGGTTGATGACGTCGATGCCGAAGTTCATGTGCATCGACTCGTCGCGCATGATGTATTTGAACTCGCGTGCCACGCCCACCATCTTGTTGCGGTGGCCGAAGGCCAAGAGCTGCGTGAAGCCGACGTAGAAGAACGTGCCTTCGAAGATCGCATAGAAGGCGATCAGGTCGCGCAGCAGGCGGCGGTCGTTTTCCGGTGTGCCGGTGTGGAAATGCGGGTCGGACAGGCTCTTGGTGTAGGGCAGGCACCATGCCGCCTTGTCGTGCACGGATGGCACTTCGTGGTACATGTTGAAGACTTCCGCCTCGTCCATGCCCAGGCTTTCGATGCAGTACTGGTAGGCGTGCGTGTGCAGCGCTTCCTCGAAGGCCTGGCGCAGCAGGTACTGGCGGCATTCCGGGTTCGTGATATGGCGGTAGACCGCGAGTACCAGGTTGTTCGCCACCAGCGAGTCGGCGGTGGAGAAGAAGCCCAACGCCCGCTTGATGATGGTGCGCTCGTCATCCGTCAGGCCGTTCGGGTCCTGCCAGGTGGCGATATCCGCCGTCATGTTGATTTCCTGCGGCATCCAGTGGTTGTTGCAGGCCGCAAGGTATTTTTCCCACGCCCACTTGTACTTGAAGGGCACGAGCTGGTTGAGGTCGGCACGGCAGTTGATGATCTTCTTGTCGTCGACGAGGATGCGGCGCTCGCCCATGTCGATGTGCTCCAGCCCGGTGTTGCGGGCGGCGGCATTCATCACGACGGCCGGATGCACGGCAGGCGTCGGCGAAGGAATCGCCGAATGCGTCCCGCTGAGTGTATGCGTGTCGGTGTTGTGGCCATCATTCCAGTCCAGCATTTTTCTACCTCTTCAGATTCTTTGACGTGTTTTGGGAGCGCAGGTTCGATGATTTGCGAGCGGCAAGCAGTAAGCGGCCGTTCTCGGCTCACGGCCTTTACTGGCAGGCCTCGCAATCGGGGTCGAGGACGGAACACACCTTCGGCGCGGCGTCGGTCGGGGTGGCCTTGACGCGGTTCAGGCGGCCGTCGTCGATGGTGGTCTTCTCGGCCCGTGTGGCACCCATGGAGCGCAGGTAGTAGGTGGTCTTCAGGCCCGACAGCCAGGCGTGCTTGTAGAGCTCGTCGAGCTTGCGGCCGGAGGCTTCGCGCATGTACAGGTTCAGGCTCTGCGACTGGTCGATCCATTTCTGGCGCCGGCTGCCGGCGTCGATCAAGCGTTTGGCGTCGACTTCGAAGGCGCAGCGGTAGAGCGTCTTCAGCTCTTCCGGCACGCGGTCGATGTCCTGCACGCTGCCGTCGAAGTACTTGAGGTCGTGCACCATGACTTCGTCCCACAGGCCAAGCTTCTTCAGGTCCTCGACGAGATACTTGTTGAGCACCGTGAACTGGCCGGACAGGTTGGATTTCACGTACAGGTTCTGGTACGTCGGTTCGATGGACTGCGAGATCCCGACGATGTTGGCAATGGTCGCGGTCGGGGCGATGGCCATGGTGTTGGAATTGCGCATGCCCACCGCTTTCACGCGTTGCCGCAGCGCGTCCCAGTCGAAGTGGCCGGAGGTGCTGCGATCCTGTTCCAGGTACTTGCCGCGGGAATCGGCAAGAAGCTGGATGGAGTCGATCGGCAAAATGCCTTGCGACCACAAGGAGCCGTCGAAGGACGAATAGCGGCCACGTTCCTCCGCGAGGTTCGCAGAGGCCTGGATGGCGTAGTAGCTCACCGCTTCCATGGATTCGTCCGCGAACCGGATCGCGGCGTCGGATTCGTAAGGCAGGCGCAGCTTGTACAGCGCGTCCTGGAAGCCCATGAGCCCCATGCCGACCGGGCGGTGGCGGAGATTCGCATTGCGCGCCGTGGCCACGGCGTAGTAGTTGTACTCGATGACGTTGTCAAGCATACGCATGGCCGTGTTCACGGTCTTTTCCAGCGCCGCGAAGTCCAGCTTGCCGTCTACGACATGCGCCGGCAGGTTCACGCTGCCGAGGTTGCAGACGGCGATTTCCTGGCCAGCTCTCGTGTTCAGCGTGATTTCCGTGCACAGGTTGGAACTGTGCACCACGCCGGCATGCTGCTGCGGGCTGCGCAGGTTGCATGGGTCCTTGAACGTCATCCACGGATGGCCGGTCTCGAACAGCATCGACAGCATCTTGCGCCACAGCTCCACCGCCGGCATGCGCTTGAAGTTCGCGATGCGGCCTTCGTCTGCATCCTTCTCGTATTCCGCGTAGCGCTTCTCGAAGGCTTGGCCCGTGAGGTCGTGGAGGTCCGGCGTTTCATCAGGTGAGAACAGCGTCCACGGCAGATCTTCCATCACGCGCTTGACGAACAGGTCCGGCACCCACGCCGCGATGTTCATGTCGTGCGTACGGCGGCGGTCGTCGCCGGTGTTCTTGCGCAGGTCGAGGAATTCCTCGATGTCGCGGTGCCACGTTTCCAGATAGGCACACACCGCACCCTTGCGCTTGCCGCCCTGGTTGACGGCCACGGCGGTGTCGTTCGCCACCTTCATGAACGGCACGACGCCGTTGGAAGTGCCGTTCGTGCCCTTGATGTAGCCGCCCGTGCCGCGCACTGGCGTCCAGTCGTTGCCCAGCCCGCCGGCGAATTTCGACAGCATGGCGTTGTCGTGGATGGCGCCGAAGATGCCGTGCAGGTCGTCCGGCACCTGCGTGAGGTAGCAGGACGACAGCTGGGGACGCAGCGTGGCGGAGTTGAACAGCGTCGGCGTCGAGGACATGAAGCGGAACGACGACAGCAGTTCGTAGAACTCGATGGCGCGCGCCTCGCGGTCCACCTCGTTCATCGCCAGGCCCATCGCCACGCGCATGAAGAACGCCTGCGGCAGCTCGATGCGCGTCTTGCCGGCGTGGATGAAGTAACGGTCGTACAGGGTTTGCAGGCCGAGATAGTCGAAGGTGCGGTCACGTTCCGGCAGCAGCGCGTGACCGAGGCGGTCGAGATCGAACAGGCACAGCTTCGGGTCCAGCAGCTCCAGCTTCGCGGCAGTGTTGATGTAGGCGCGGAAATAGTCCGGGTACAGTCCCTTCATATCCTCGAAGGTCGGATGCGAGTTCGGCAGTCCCAGGTAGCGCGTGGCTTCGTGGCGCAACGCGTCGAGCAGCAGGCGCGCGGCCACGTGGCCGTAGTCGGGCTCTTTCTCGATGCGCGAGCGCGCGGCGAAGGTCAGGGCTTGGGAAAGCTCCGCTTCCGGAATGCCGTCGTACAGGTCGCGCAGTGCGGCGGTGACGATCTCGTTCGCGTCCACGCCTGTCAGCCCATCGCAGGCTTCCGCGGTAACAACGCGCAGACGCGCCTCGTCCAGTGGTACGAGGTGCTCCTGGCCTTCGGCGGCACCGTCGAGTTTGATGTGCAGGGCTGGCGGCGCAGTTTTCTTCTCGTGGGCCGCACGTTCCCGCGCGCGCTCGTCGCGGTACAGCACGTAGGCGCGGGCGACCTTGTGCTCGCCGGCGCGCATCAGCGCGAGTTCCACCTGGTCCTGGATGTCCTCGACATGCAGCGTGCCACCGCCGGATAGATGGCGTGTGAGCGCGCTGCTCACTTGTGTGGCCAGCTCGGCTACGGTTTCACGGATGCGCGAGCTGGCGGCGCCGGTAGAGCCTTCCACAGCGAGGAAGGCCTTGGTGAGCGCGATGGCGATCTTCGAGCTGTCGAAGCCGGTGAGCTTGCCGTTGCGACGGATCACCTTGATGCCGCCGGGCGCAGCGGCAGACAGTTCGGCAAAGCTGGCCGTGTCGCGGTTGTCCGCTGTGGCGGCGGCCGGATTCACGGTGGCTGGCGTGTGGGAGGTGCTCTGGATTTGCATGGGGGTCATTCTCCGCCGAAGGGTTTCCGAAGTGCGGTGAGCGCGGCTTGCCGCCGGGGTGCGGGAGCGGGTAGCGCGGTGGTCAGCATTCCGGAGGGAGGGGTGTGTGGCACGGACCGATGTTCGATGCGGGTTCCAGCCTAGCGCCGATCCATGAAAAACACAACATGTTGTGTTTCTTGTATACAGAGGACATATATATTGTGTACAACGTAGTAGATAACGCGTGCAGATCCTGTGGACAAGACGCGTTGTGCTGGCTTTTCAGGGGCTTGCAGCAGGTGGGGCGCGAGACGGGCAGGCCACCGGACGGCGGCATCCGCTTTTCAGTGTTTTCGGCTGTCGGTGGAGATTTCGCCGCTGCGCTGCAGGGCGAGCTTGAGGCAGACCGGCCCGATGATTTCGTTGACGCCGACGACTCCGATCGCCAGGGTGGCAAAGCCCGTGCCGAAGGCCGGGAACTGGTGGGCCAGGATGAGTGCGATGCCGAGTGCCAGGCCCGCCTGCGAGACCAGGCCCGACCAGCCCCAGCGCACCAGGACCGGTGGATCACCGGCCCTGTGGCTTGCAGCGCGCGAGGCGCCCACGGTGACGGCAATGCGCACGGCGACGAGTACGAACGCAATGGGCCAGACGCTGGCGAAGCCGGGTAGGTCGAGGTGGGCACCAGCTGTGGCGAAGAACACCACGAACACGATTTCCGCCGTGCCTTCGATGGCGCGTAGCAGCGGTGCGCCGTGGTGCGAAAAGTTCTGCACGATGAAGCCGGCGATCATGAACGAGAGCAGTGGGTCGAGGTGCAGATGGTTGAACAGTGCGGACGCGGGCAGACCCATCAACAGCAGCACGAACAGCAACGTCTGCCCGCTCAGCCGCAGGTACAGGATCAGCGCGACGCCCAGCCCGATGCCGATCGCGGTGCTTTGTGCGAGGTGGAGTGCGGTGGTCATGACGGCCTGTTGCAGGTCCAGGGAGGTGTTCAGCGCGAGCTGGACCAGCGGCATGACGATGGCCAGCAGCACGATGATGAGCACGTCCGACGACATGATGAAGGCGACGGTGGAATCCGTCAGGCGACCTTTCGGGCGGTACTGCGCCATGATCGCGAGCAGGGCGGACGGGCTGCGCGTGGCAGCGAGGATGCCCCATAGCACGGCGACGGCCGCCACGCCGGTCAACGGCAGATCAGCAAGGAATGGGATGAATCCGCGCAGTGCGAAGAACGTGCCGCCGACCAGCGTGATGACCCACGTCATCTGGTAAAGGTGGGCCCAGGCCAGGCTCCTGGCGGCATTGCGCAGGCTCGCCACACGCAGCTCGGCGCCACCGGCGAGGGCGATCAGCATCAGAGCGAGCTGGTTCAGCACGCTGAGCTTGTCAATGCTGTGCGGCTGGATGAAGCCCAGTACATGCGGCCCGACCAGCATGCCGGCGAGGAGGTAGCCTGTCAGGTGCGGCAACCCGATTCTTTCCACCATCTGGCTGACGAGCGTGCCGGTCAGGAGCAGCAGCCCGATCGCGGCGATGGTGGAAAAGACGCCGGCGTCCGCTGCGGCCCACTGGCGTTCGGTCCAGGTCAGCGCCAGTATCACCAGCAGCATGCCGAACTGTACGCTCCAGCGTGCCCAGGGATGGTCGAGCTTCAGGTTCACGATGTGGGCGGCGGAGTGGGGGCGTTCCGAACCGGACGCCATTCCCCGGCGTTTTTCAGTTCGTGGCGCAGCGCTGCATAACCGACGATATCGCCGATGATGATCGACAGCAGGCAGGCGGCGAGCACGATATGGCCGACTTGCCCAGGAAACCCGGCTGCCATCGTCAGCCCGACGCAGACCGTGATCGGGCCGCAGGCGAGCAACGACAGCCCTGCCGCGCGGCTCGGCACGTGCGGCGGCGCGAGCGTGGTGCGGACGGCCGCCACGACAGGCACCTTCACCACCAGGCGTGCCAGCGGCACCAGCACAGCCAGCAGCCACAGTGGAGCGGCCGCGTGCAGGTCCAGGCTGGCGCCGGCGATGGCGATGACCGGCAGCAGTACCGGGCGTGCGGTCGTCGCCAGAACGTCGTGCAGGCGGCGCCCGTGGGCGGAAAACAAGTTCAGCGTCGCGCCCATTGCCATCAGCGCCGCAGGGGCGGCAAGCCCGATGCGGGCCGTGACGCCGGTCACGAGGGCCGCGGCACCGATCACGATCACCCAGCGTGCGCCGCGGCGCGCTTCGAGATTCGCAAGGATCGCCGCCACGATTCCCATGATGCCGCCGATGCCCAGCGTCACGGCGAAGGCCGTGGGGGGCGCGCCGAGCAGCGCCAGGGCGGGGGCCCGCGGAGCGAGGGCGAACAGTGCGGCCAGCCCCAGCAGCGGGACGACGTCGTCTTCCTCGGCGAAATCCATCAGCGCGTGCTGCAGCGGGCCGCGCGCTCCGGTCTGCTCCGCGCTCCACACGATGGCCGCGCGCGCCGTTTCGCTCGCCGCACAGCCAAAGCCGAGTGCCAGATACAGCCGTTCATGCCCGCTGACCCCGGAAAACAGCGCGCTGAGCAGCCAAGTGCTGCCGGCGCAGGCCAGGAATACCGCCACACTCGTTGCCAACCCCAGCAGGCGGCGGTGCGCCGGCCCTCGGTGCTTGTGGGTGCGGCCCAGATGGCTGCCGGCCAGCAAGGCCAGCCACGATGCGGCGGCGAAGGTGGCAGGTGCCATGTCGCGCAGGATCGGCGCGCTGATCAGCCCGGCTCCCGTCGGCCCCAGCAACAGGCCCGCGAGCAGGAATTCGGTCCCGGAAGACAGTCCCAGGCCGCGGCGTTCGCGGGGGCTGGCGATAGCGTTGGCTGCCCACGCCAGCAGTAACAGCGCCGCGAGCAGCGCGTAGACGCTCATGCTCTCTCCCACCACCGGAGGAGGTATTTCTGCTGGCGCCAGCCCATGTCCATGCCGTGCGGTTGCAGGTCCTGGGAAAGGGGCCGGGATGCTAACAGGAAAAAATACCCGTCGTTGACCGACAATGACGCGGTTGCGGCGATCGTGCCGCATTGCGCCGGGAGCCGACCGTGCATTACCGACACGCTTACCACGCCGGCAACTTTGCCGACGTCTTCAAGCACTTGCTGATGCTTGCGGCGTTGCAGGCGCTGTCGCGCAAGGACAAGCCGTGGTGTTTCACGGACACCCATGCTGGCGCCGGTGCCTACGCGCTGCGGCGGGGGACTCCGGCTGCAGAAGGGCCGGCCGCGGAATGGGAGGCCGGCATCGGCCGCTTGTGGGACAAATCACCGCGTGATCCGCTGCTTGCCGACTATCTCGAGGCGGTGCGGGCGTTCGCGGGAGAAGTGCCGGTGCCTGCACGCTACCCTGGGTCACCGTGGCTGGCGGCGCGCCTGGCCCGGCCTGGCGACCGCATTGTTGCCTGCGAGAAATTGCCGGAAATTGCCGCCGAGCTGCGGTACACGGTGGCGCAGGCGAAAGTCCTCAACCGGGATGGTTATGAAATGGCAGCTGCCCTGCCGCCCAAGGAACGGCGCGGGTTGGTGCTCGTCGACCCGCCGTTTGAACGCCCGGACGAATTCGACGCGGCGCGCGCCTTTATCACGGCGGCGGCGGCGCGCTACGCCGGCGGCGTATTTGCGCTGTGGTACCCGTTGAAGAACCCCCATGCGGCCGACCATGCGCTGCGCTGCCTGGCACGCGACACGCGCGGGCTGCTGCTCGATTCCCGCTTCGATGTGGGCTCGGAAGGCGATGGCCGGATGCACGCCTGCGGCATGGCGGTGCTCAACCCACCGTATCAATTTGCCGAAACCGTGCAGCCGGCGCTGACGGAACTGGCGGGCGTGTTCGGCCCACGGGCGCGCGTCACGCTCGGCACAGTGGCGGCGCCGTAGGCGGCGTCAGCGGTCGTTAGCCGGTGCCGCGCGGGTGCGTCGTGCCGTAGCCGAGTGCCCGGACATGGGCTTCGACTTCTCGCCATTGTTCGGCATTCAACGTGCGCGGTGTGCCGAGCTGTGCCGCGCGCCAGTAGACGGTGCAGGCGAATTCCAGCACTTGCATGGCTTCGAACGCGGCCGCGGGAGTTTCCGCGAGGGTCGTGGCGCCGTGGTTGCTCATGAGCACGGCGTGGCGGCCGTGCAGCGCCGCCACGGTGACGGCGGCGAGTTCCGGCGTGCCGAACAGGCGGTAGGGCGCCACGCGCACGGCGCCGCCGAGGGCGAGCATCTGGTAATGGATGCAGGGCAGCTCTTCGAGCACGCAGGCGATGGCCGTGGACCACGGCGCGTGCGTGTGGAGGATGGCACCGGCCTCCGGGCGTTCGCGGTAGATCGCTTGATGCAGGCTGTGCTCGGAACTCGGACGCAGCGCACCGGCCACGACGCGGCCGTCGGCCAGCGCCAGCGTCGTGAGTTCACGTTCCGAAAGCGTGTCCAGCCGTGCACCGCTGGCGCTGATGATGAAGGTGTCGCCGTCCCGGATGGACAGGTTGCCGACGCTGCCGATGACCAGCCCGGCCGCGGCGGCGGCGTGGGCGGTCTCGAGCAGCGGGCGGATGACGTTGACGGGCATGGGCGGGTGCGCAGTCAGTCGGGGGTTTTCGGCAGTCGGTGTTCGCGCATCAGGTTTTCCTGCGCGACGCTGGCGACGAGCCGGCCGCTCCGGTCGTAGATCAACCCGCGAGACAGGCCGCGCGCGGACTGTGCCGTCGGGCTTTCCATGCAGTACAGCAGCCAGTCGTCGACGCGCACGTCGCGGTGGAACCAGATGGCGTGGTCGATGGAGGCGACCGCCATGTCCGGGTCGAGGAAGCTCTTGCCGTGCGCCATCAGTGCGGTGGACAGGAAGTTGAAGTCGCTGGAATAGGCCAGCACGCAGCGGTGCAGCATCGGGTCGTCGGGTAGCTTGCCGGGGGTGCGGAACCAGATCTGCTGTTTGGGTGGACGAACGTCCGGTGCGAGGAAATTCCACGGCGTGACGTGGCGGAACTCGATCGGCAGCGGGCGGCGGATGGCGGTTTTCAGGCGCTCCGGCACCACATCACCGTGGCGGGCCAGCCATTGTTCGCGCAGTTCACTCTGGCTGCGGAGCTGTTCGGGGGGCGGCACGTCGGGCATCGGCGCCTGGTGTTCCAGCCCGTCTTCCGGCAACTGGAACGAGGTGATCATGGTGAAGATCGGCCGCCCGAACTGGATCGCCTGCACGCGCCGCACGGAAAAATGCTGGCCGTCGCGCACGCGGTCCACTTCGTAGACGATCGGCGCCTGCATGTCGCCGGGGCGCAGGAAATAACCGTGCAGTGAATGGGCCTGTGCGTTCTGCACCGTGCGGCCAGCGGCGATGAGGGCCTGGCCGAGCACCTGCCCGCCGAATACGCTGCGCCCGCCGAGATTGCGGGAAGCACCGCGAAACAGGTTGTATTCCAGCGTTTCGAGGTCGAGCAGCGTGACGAGGTCCTGGAGGACTTGATTCATGAAGGGTCTTCGAAGCGTAAGACGGCGGGTTTTGCTGCGCTGCTGCAAAGCCTTCATCATACCGTCATGAAGAGCCGCATCTGTACCGTTGTTGAGGGTCTATACGCGGGCCAGCCGCGGATCATGCCCGGTACCGGGCGTCTGACAGCCTTCTTCAAGCAGCCGGTGTCCTGGCGTGTGCACGTCGGCCGGCTGGATCTTTTCGGTGATGCGCAGGCCGACCTGCGGGTGCACGGCGGGCCGGAGAAGGCCGTCCACCATTTTCCGTTCGACAATTACGCGCACCTGGCGGCGCTTGAACCGGAGCATGCGGCGCAGTTCGTGCGCGGCAGCATGGCGGAGAATTTCTCCACCACCGGCTTCGCGGAAGCCGACGTGTGCCTCGGGGATGTGTTCGCCTTCGGTTCCGCCCGCATCCAGGTCAGCCAGCCGCGCACGCCGTGCTGGAAGATCGACGCGCGCTTCGGCGTCGAAGATCTGGCGCTGCGCATCGAGCGGAATGGCGTGTCGGGCTGGTATTACCGCGTGCTGGAAGAAGGTGAGGTGGAAGTGGGCGACGACTGGTGCCTGATCGACCGCAACGCCGATCCGATCACGCTCCGCCGCTTCTGGGAGCTGAAGCACGCGACGCGTCCCGACCTCGACGCGCTCCGCCGCCTGCGTGACACGCCGGGGCTGGCGTCGCGCTGGCAGCGCACGCTGCGTGACCGCGTGGCGTGGCTGGAAGCGAACGCCTTGTCAGCCGGGACGTGATGCCGACACCGCCCGCGTTGCCCGCACTGCCTGTCCTTGAAGCGCTGCCGGCGCTGGCGGCGGCCCTGTCGCGACAACGGACGGCGGTTCTCACGGCGCCCCCGGGCTCCGGCAAGACCACCGTCGTGCCGCTGGCGCTGCTGGCAGCGCCGTGGCTGGCGGGGCGCCGCATCCTGATGCTGGAGCCGCGCCGCATCGCGGCTCGTGCCTCCGCGGTGCGCATGGCGGAACTGCTGGGCGAGAAGGTGGGCGAAACCGTCGGTTACCAGGTGCGCTTCGAGCGTCGCATCGGTTCCCGCACGCGCATCGAGGTGGTCACCGAAGGGTTGCTCACGCGGCGCCTGCAGGCTGACCCGGAACTGCCTGGCGTCGGGCTCGTGATCTTCGACGAATTCCACGAACGCAGCCTCCAGGCGGACCTGGCACTGGCGCTGACGCTGGATGCCCGCGCCATGCTGGGGCTGGACGTGCGCGTGCTCGTCATGTCCGCGACGCTGGACGCGCAGCGCGTGGCGGCGCTGCTGGACGATGCCCCTGTCGTCCACAGCGATGGTCGCCTGTTCCCGGTGGACCTGCGCTACCACGCCGTGGCCGCCGCGACGCCGGCGGAATGCGTGGCCGCCGGCGTACGCAAGGCACTGGCGGAAACCGCGGGCGGGGTGCTGGCGTTCCTGCCCGGCGGCCGTGAGATCCGCGAAACGCAACGGCTGCTCGCGTCATCCGGCGCCCAGGTGTACCCGCTCTACGGCAATCTGCCGGCGGCGGAACAGGATGCCGCGCTGTACGCCCCGTCCACCGCAGCGCGGCCCAAGGTCGTGCTGGCCACGAATCTTGCCCAGACCAGCCTGACGGTGGAAGGCATCGCCACCGTCGTGGACGGCGGCCAGGTGCGCGCCCCGCATTACGACCTGGGTGCCGGCGCGAATGCGCTCGTCACGGAAGCCGTGTCGCGCGCCAGTGCCGACCAGCGCGCCGGCCGTGCCGGGCGCCTCGGCCCCGGCGTCGCGTACCGTTTGTGGTCGCGCGAGCGGCACGCGCACTTGCCGGCGCACGACACCCCGGAAATCCTCGCGGCGGACCTGTCGGGGTTTGCGCTGGAGCTTGCACTATGGGGTACGCGCGATATTGGCACCCTGAAGTTGCTGGATGCGCCGCCCGCCACCGCGTGGGCCGCCGCCGAGGCGCTGCTGCGCCAGCTCGGTGCCGTGGCCGGGGATGGCCGCGTCACCCCGCGTGGCCGCGCCATGGCCCGCCTGCCGCTGGACCCGCGTCGTGCCGCCATGCTGCTCGAAGCCCGTGCCCGCGGGCTGGGCGCGGAGGCTGTGTGGATTGCCGCGCTGCTGGACGCCCGCGGCAACGCCGTGCCCGGCAGTGACGCCGTGCAGATGCTGGAAACGCTGTGCCGCAACCGGCGCGATATCCCCTACCGGATGCGCGAAACGGCACGTCAGCTTGCCCGGCTGCTGGCCCTTGAAGAAGGGGCACCGGAAACGCTGGACGTCGATGCAGCCGGGCGTGTGATCGCGCTGGCCTATCCGGAGCGCATCGCTCGACGGCGCGACGGCGGGCAGGGTGTGTTTTTGTGCGCAGACGGCGCCGAAGCGCGCGTCGATTCCCGCGACGACCCCCACGACGATATTACCGCCGCGCCGTGGTTGGCCATCGCGCACTGGTCACCCGGCGTGCCACGCCGCGTACGGCTGGCGGCACGCGTTGAAGAAGCCATGCTGCGTGAGGATCACCTGGAGCGTTTTACCGACGTACCCGGAGTGCGCTGGGACGCCAAGGCGGGCGCCGTGGTCGCGGAACGCGTCGCGCGCTTCGGCGCCATTGAACTTGAACACCGGCCATGGCCGGCGGTACCGGCAGAGCAGGTTCAAACCGTGCTGCTGGAGGGGATACGGGCAGCCGGAGCAGGTGCGCTGCCGTGGACGGATGCGCTGCGCCAATGGCAGGCCCGCGTGCTCAGTGTGCGCGCGTGGCGGCCGCAAGAGGACTGGCCGGATGTGGGCGACGCGCAGCTGATGGCAACGCTCGAAACCTGGCTGGCACCGGCCCTGACCGGTGTCACGCGCCTTGCCCAGCTTGCGCGCATTGACTTCGGCGCCTGGCTGTGTGGGCTGCTCACACCGCAGCAAGCCCGCGAACTCGTACGCCTTGCCCCCGAGCACCTTGCCGTGCCGTCCGGCTCGCACCCGCGGCTGGACTACGCGGCGGAGGGTGCCGCACCGCATCTCGCGGTGAAGCTTCAGGAATTGTTCGGGCTGACGCAGACACCAACAGTGGATGCCGGGCGCATGCCGGTCGTGCTGGAATTGCTTTCCCCCGCGCGCCGGCCGATCCAGACCACGCGCGACCTGGCCTCGTTCTGGCGCAGTGGCTACGCGGAAGTGCGTCGTGAGCTGCGTGGCCGCTATCCCCGGCACCCATGGCCGGAAGATCCACTCGCCGCGGCACCGACGGCGCGCGCCAAGCCGCGCCACGGCCGCTGAGTCGTCATGAATTCGGGTGCAGCCTTGACGCCTGCACGTTCGCCACAAATAATGTGCAGCTTCGCTGTGCGGAAACCGGCGGAGGGGTACTCAAGCGGCCAACGAGGGCAGACTGTAAATCTGCTGGCTAACGCCTACGTAGGTTCGAATCCTACCCCCTCCACCAATCGATTGGATGAGATATAGGCCAGCAGGCCAAGCGTGTGGAAGATGGTATCCACCAAAATCCAGACGCTAGGAACCGGCCAGCAAGCGTCGCCCATTTAAACGTCGTTGAAAGTCTCACGTCGCAAAGTGGCTCGGCTACCTGGCGCGTAATTGTGACGGCCGACGCGGTCCAGCAGTGTAGGGGCTCCACATACACCAGGAGCACATCATGACTGCATTGGAAGAAGTCCAGGAATTGGCGGGACCGATCATGGAAGCCGCGGCCAAAGGTGATTTCGAACCGTTCTTGGGCGCGCTCGACGACAACGTCGAGATTTTCGATCATCTCCCGTTGCGCATTGACGGCAAGGCGGATTTCGCCTTCTACCTCCAAAGCTCCTCAGCTGGAGCAGAGTCGCTCTCCTTTGTTTTTCATCAACCTTCGATTCGCGGGATCACGGAAAATCTCGTCACCATTAATGCGTACAGCCGCGTGATCACCGTGCCGAAGAACGGAAACGACACCAAGGTCGAGAGCGTTCGGACGACGTTGGTGTTCGTCAAGCGCGACGGGAATTGGAAAATCGTTACCGCGCATATCTCCCCGTTCCCGAAGGATTGACCCCATGGTTGAAGGAGAAAGCCGGCGTTCGCCTGAAACGACATAACGGAGCGGGGCTGGCTGGCGGCGCCATGCGCGTGATGATTTGCGCGGGTGGCGCCGAATGGTTTGAGGTATACGTCACAACGGCGTAGCAATGTACAGGAATGTCGCTGCGCAGGCCGTTGGCGTCGGCGATGAGACATCACAGGCTGGTGGAATCTCCGAGCGCTTGGCGGATCTTGTCCATCCAAAATCGGGCCCAATGGGTGTGGTGTCGCCATGATGGCAGCTCGGTGCTTACCGTCGGATCAATCGAGTCTGACCGCGTCGATTCCTGTCGAAGATCTGTATTTGGGCGGAGGCGAATTTGATGTGCAGAATGGACATCAGGCGGTGGTGGCGCCCTGGAATCCCGCGGCAAGGGTCTGCCAGTCTGCCTTCATGGTCGCGGCCGGTCTGCCGGCCGTGATGCCGCCGTCGACCACAAGATCATGGCCGTTACACGTGGGCTCCTTCGGCCGCGAACGCAATGGCGCATGCGCGCCCGATACCGCTGATTGCACCGGTAATGATTGTGACCTTGTCGTTGAGTCTCTTTATTTGTGCCACCAGGACGCTCTGGGCGGGGTGTGTAATACGGATGATCGTGGCCCGTTTCCCTGACGGCAATGACTTTGAGAGTAATTGTTAGACTGGCCACGGTTGACGAAATTGAGGGTCACAGCGACCGCTAGAGGCGCCGGGTTCCATGGTTCAGGTCAGAACGAAAACAGATGGTTTCGGCGATTTGATGCGCCGCTGGCGCTCGACGCGCAAGTTCAGCCAGTTGGACCTGGCACTCACGGCAGGGGTATCGCAGCGCCACGTTAGCTTTCTGGAATCCGGTCGCGCAGCGCCCAGTCGCGAAATGGTGCAACAGCTCGGCGAGGCGTTGGACGTACCGCTGCGCGAACGCAACCACCTGTTGTTGGCGGCCGGCTTCGCACCGGTGTTTCAAGAGCGCTCGCTCGACCATCCCGACATGGCTGCGGTTCTGGACGCATTGCGCATCACCCTCAAGCATCATGAACCGAACCCCGCCATCGTCGTCGATCGCAACTGGAATCTGCTGATGGCCAACGCTGCCTTCGAACGCGCTTTCGCAGTGTTGGGCGATCTGGAAGCGATGTGGCCGCGCGTGTGCCCAGATGGAAAGCGCAACGTATTGAAGTTGACCTTTCATCCGGACGGCGTGCGCGAGCACATCGTCAACTGGCGCGAGATGGCACTCTTGATGCTCCTGCGCACCCGCCGCGAGGCGGAAAGCCGAGCCAACAGCGTGCTCGCCGCGCTGGTGGACGAAATTCTCGACTATCCCGGGATACCGCGCCGCTGGCGGCTGCAGGACTGGCACCAGGCCCCACCGCCCATTCTGCCGCTGGAATTCGCGGTGGGTGATGTGTGCCTGCGCCTGTTTTCCATGATCGCAACCTTTGATACCGCCCAGGACGTGACGGCTGATGAGCTGCGTATCGAGAGCTTCTTTCCTGCCGACGATGACAGTGCTGCGATGTTGCGGAGCCTGGCCTTGACCGGCGGCTGACATACAGTCGCTTTCATTCAAGTGACTACCTTTCAGGTAATTGTCGATCAAGCCATTTGGGCCTAACACTGCTGCCAGGCTAAGAACCAAACAGCGCGACTTGATGATCGCCAGGAGAACACGATGGCCGAGAACGCGAACGATGCAATTTTGAATCTGCTGGGTCCCGTCCTGAAGCAGGTCGAACCCGAGAAAATGCCCGCGCTGGTGGCAGTGCTGGAACGTGCAGTCGGGGCGTACTACCAGAGCGTTGCGAGCCAGAGCCAGGATGCGAAATTGCGCAAGTTGCTGCGCGACAGCAAGGAAAACGAAGACGCCAACGCAGCCACGATCGAGCGTCTGCACGACGGTGCGGTCGAAGAGGGCAAGAAGCTGCTTGAACGTTTCCCCGAGCTTATGACGCTGCTTGATCGTGCATTTGCCAACCTGTCCCCTGCACAACGGCTTCGTGCGACGGCAGAAGCTGAAAAAGTTGGTGCCGACCTCTATCGGCAGTTCGCTGGCGGTGTCGGCGACAACGCCGCTGCACGAGCAGATCTGCTGGGTTGTGCAGATCGGGAATTGAAGAACGCGGATGCGGTGCAGCAGGCATCGCATTATGTTTGACGTGGCTTCGTCCCGACACGGTTGTCGCCAGGATTCATGACCTCATGCCATCAGCGCCACGCTGATCGCTTGTTATCCACTAGCGCGGGACATTCCGCCGCAGTGCCCTGGGGCTGGTACCGGCAAGGAAGCGTCGTTCTTGATCGAACGTATACGCAGGATGCTGGGCGGGGCTATTCGAATGACGGCCGGATGCAATGAGCAGCTCGCCGCCGAAATCCGAGGGAAAGGGTGTAAATATTTCTGACCCCGGAGACCTGTGAATGCTGGCGGATTCAGGGTCGGGGGACATGTTCACGGAAAGTTGCCGGGCTTTTGATACGACGTGAGGTGACGTGATAGCATCGCGCCGGTATTGTTTCTGCCGACTCGACTAAAGCCGGCGAAATGCTTGTGCAGGCCGCGGGTGTAGCTCAATGGTAGAGCTGTAGCCTTCCAAGCTACTGACGAGGGTTCGATTCCCTTCACCCGCTCCAGCACGCGCACTGCAGGTGACAAATCGCTACACTGCGCACCGCAAAGCGGATTGACGTTCTGGATTGTGTCCATTCTGCTCAGGCGGTAGTGTCGGCGTTGAGGTTGGCTGTGCCCATCTAGCTCAGTCGGTAGAGCACACCCTTGGTAAGGGTGAGGTCGCAGGTTCGATTCCTGTGATGGGCACCATTTCAACTAACCTAGACATACCGGAAACACCATCAAAGCCCGCAACGACGGGCTTTTTTCATGCCTACTTGTACCGTGGCATCCTTCCTGATACCTTGGAATCACCCAAGTTTGACGGTACAGTTTACAGAACCGGACCTCTGAACAGGGGCGGTACCGTCAAAATCATCGAAGAGGCAGCCAATGAACAGGGTTGGTGCCGTCAAGGTCGCTGGAGATGCAGACATTGCAAGGGCTGCGCCGCGCGCGCGACCCTACAAGTTGTGGGCGGGCCGCAGCGTTTATGTGCTGGTGCAGCCGAGCGGCGCGAAGTGGTGGCGCTGCGATGTTCGCCGCAACGGGAAGCGCACCACGTTGTCACTCGGGACGTTCCCCGGCACGTCTTTGGCTGAAGCGATGGCCGAGCGCGACCGCATCCATAAACAGGCGCGCATGGGCATCAATCCTGCTGCCGCACGAAAAGCCGCGCGCGAAGGTGCAACGCTGGGGGGTGCTGGTGTCGCCTTTGGTGTTGCGTTATCTGACGATGGCGAACTGTCTGTCACCTTGGACAAGCGGACTTTTTACCTGACGAAATACCAAACCGATACCGTGCGCTGCGCGTTACTGGCACAACGCTAAGGGGGCAACCATGCTGACACCTTCCGCCGTCAAGAACGCCAAACCGAAAGCCAAACCCTACAAGCTGGCAGATGAGCGCGGCATGTACCTGCTGGTG
>SCRT01000007.1 GCA_004298465.1 Nevskiaceae bacterium
GGCTTGTCGTACACCGGCATCAGCTGCTTGCTGACCGAGCGCGTCAGCGGGTACAGACGCGTGCCACTGCCGCCGGCGAGAATGATGCCCTTGCGGGCACCGGAGGCGCCGCGAGGAGTGAGGAGTGAGGAGTCAGGAGGGGTCATTTGCTGGCCTTGGCCTTCAGGTGGTTGATCAGGCCGCCGAGTTGTGCGAAGCATTCTTCGAGCTGGTTTTCAACTTCCTGTGTGTCTACGATGTACCCCAATCGTTGGGCTATTTTCGTTTGCGTATCCACTTCACTGAGCGACCCACGCGCCATGTACAGGAAACGCAGGCAGTCGGCCTGGCTGCCTCGTGCGGCGCCTTCGGCAATGTTGCTGGGGACGGAAACAGCGGCACGCCGTAGTTGGTC
The DNA here is from genome assembly GCA_004298465.1 of Nevskiaceae bacterium. Lineage (GTDB taxonomy): Bacteria > Pseudomonadota > Gammaproteobacteria > Nevskiales > Nevskiaceae > SCRT01. The sequence goes on from SCRT01000007.1 coordinate 395, forward strand.
CGTCAACCCGTAGCGCTCCGTTGCCGGGAATTGTTCGGTCAGTTTGTAAATCTGCTCAATCAACCGCATGGCCGATTGCCAAGCGTGAAGCTGTTCGTGCCGCCTCATAAATCTTTCCCTTGGCCTCTTTTACGCCTCACGCTTCACGCCTTGCACCTCACCAGCTGCGGCGCCGCTGTACTGCTGCTGCATCCATTCCCGATACGCGCCGCTTTGCACGTTTTCCACCCAGGCGGGGTTGTCCAGGTACCAGCGCACGGTCTTGCGGATGCCAGTGGCGAAGGTTTCGGCGGGTTTCCAGCCGAGTTCGCGTTCGATCTTGCCGGCGTCGATGGCGTAGCGGCGGTCGTGGCCGGGGCGGTCCTTTACATGGGTGATGAGTGAGGCGTAAGGGGTAAAGCGTGAGGGGGCGAGCTTGTCCAGCAGGGCGCAGATGTGGTGGACGATGGCGAGGTTGGTCATCTCATTGTGGCCGCCGATGTTGTAGGCCTGCCCCGGCTTGCCGGCTTCGAGCACGCGGCGGATGGCGGTGCAGTGGTCTTTCACGTAGAGCCAGTCGCGGATCTGCAGGCCGTCGCCGTAGATGGGCAGCGGCTTGCCGGCAAGTGCGTTGAGGATGATGAGCGGGATGAGCTTTTCCGGGAAGTGGTACGGCCCGTAGTTGTTGCTGCAATGGGTGGTGAGCACCGGCAGGCCGTAGGTGTGGTGCCACGCGCGCACGAGGTGGTCGCTGGCAGCCTTGCTGGCGCTGTAGGGGCTGTTGGGCTCGATGGCATGGGCTTCCGTGAACGCGGGGGCACCAAGCGCCAGGGTGCCGTAGACCTCGTCGGTGGAGACGTGGAGGAAGCGGAAGGTGGTTTTTTCCGGCTCCGGCAGGGTTTGCCAGTGGGCGCGCGCGGCTTCGAGCAGGCGACAGGTGCCGACAACGTTGGTCTGGATGAAGGCCTCGGGGCCGTGGATGGAACGGTCCACGTGGCTTTCGGCGGCGAAGTGAATGATGGCGCGCGGGCGGTGTTCGGCCAGCAGGCGTTGCAGCAGTTCGCTGTTGCCGATGTCGCCGTGCACGAAGACGTGGCGCGGGTCGTCTTTCAGGCCTTGCAGCGTGCGCAGGTTGCCGGCGTAGGTCAGCGCATCGAGATTCACGACACGTTCGTCGCTCTGTGCCAGCCAGTCCAGCACGAAGTTCGCACCGATGAAGCCGGCGCCGCCGGTTACGAGAATGGTCATTTCGCTTCGCTAATTACTGAATGGTGAATGGCATGCGCCGTATTTTTGTCATTCTGTGGGAGCCCAGCGAGCCGCGGAATCGATGCTCGTTCTGGCGCCCGTGCCGTAGCTGTGGAGCCTGTGACCTGCTGCCCAGCCGCAGGATGGCAAATAAGGAAAGGACTACGGGTTGCTGGAGCCGGCGGCGCGCAGCTTTGTCCATTCAACATTGCTTTCCCTGTTTCGTGCCGCAACGGGTCGCGGGCAGGCCCGCTCCTACCGATGCCAACCAAACCACGCCCTTCTCGTGTGGGAGCCTGCCTGCAGGCGATGGAAATGGATGGAATCAACATCGTTACTCTCTCGGCCGCCACCTCTGTCCCACGCACATTCAAGGAACATCGTGCCCCGGCGCAGTTGCTCGCAGACGACGTGATTCGCACCCTTGTCAGCTTATAGTGGCAACGCTTTACATGGAGGACCGGAACATGCTGCTTGAAGAGCTTCGCAGGAAACGAGCCGAGATTCTGGCAATCGCCGCGCAACACGGTGCCAGAGATGTGCGTGTGTTCGGGTCGGTGGCGCGCGGGGAGGAGCGGCAGGACAGCGATGTGGACATTCTGGTTACCCTGCCGCGCGGTTACAGCCTGTTCCGCCAACGCTTGCCGCTTGCGCGAGAGCTGGAGGGGGTAATCGGCCGCCGGCTGGACATGATTCCGGAGCATGAGCTGAACCCTTTCATGCGGACCGCGATCTTGAAAGAGGCGGTGCCGTTGTGAGCAAGGCATGGCAGGTTTACGCGCAGCATATCCTTGCAACTGCACAGAAGATCTCGGCCATCAAGTAACGAGGCGATATATCGCAGGACTCGATCCTGTACGACGCAACGTTGCGAAACCTGCAAACCCTGTGTGAAGCAACCCAGCATTTGCCGGGGGCGTTGAAAACCCGGTACGCGGCGATCCCATGGCGCGACATTGCCGGTTTCCGAAACATTCTGGTTCATAACTATCTGGGAGATGTCGACCCGGCAGCAGTGGCCGCGGTTGTTGAAAACGATTTACCTGCGCTCGTCGCGGCAGTGGATGCCATGCTGCGCAGCAAAGACCAACGCGGCAAGTAAAGCTGCCTTGATGAGCGAGTGTGCGGGCAGAGGAGGATTGGAGCAGACACGCGCCTGCGGGGCGCCCTCTCCCGATACCACCCTGCCATTCTGCGCAAGCGTAGCGAGTCGCAGAATGGCAAATAAGGGAAGGACTGTGGATTGCTGGAGCCGGCGGCGCGCAGCTTTGTCCATTCAACATTGCTGTCCCTGTTTCGTGCCGCAACGGGTCGCGGGCAGGCCCGCTCCTACCGATGCCAACCAAACCACGCCCTTCTCGTGTGGGAGCCTGCCTGCAGGCGATCGAAATGGATGAAACAAGCAAAGGAGGAAACAAGGTCCTCAGATGCGCATGCCTTCCCCTTCCCCTCTCATTCTGCACGTGCGCCGCGTACACCAGACACGCTACCGCCCCAGGCTTTAACGCTAAATACCTGAAAACGTGAAAATTAATTTCCTGCGCGAGCGCGCGACGGCGTTCAGGTGCCGGGGCCAACGCTCGCCAGCGGCAGGTCTACCTGCTGCTGTTGCTGCAAAACTTCCATGAGGACGACGACGCGTTCCATGCCGTTGAAGTGTTGGAACACGGCGTCGAGGTTGGCAAAGGGGCCACTTTTTATATGCAGCTTGTCGCCGGGTTTGAAGATGGGCGCTTCCGCATTTTCACCCGCACGGCAGCGGCTGCGTAACTGGTGCATCACGTCGTCGGCAACGCTAACGATGGTTTCACCAAAGCGTACGAGCTGTCTTACGCCGCGGGTGGAGCGGATGGTGTGCCAGCTTTGCCCGGACAACGCGAGGCGCACGAACAAATAGCCGGGGAACAGTGGTTCCGTAACTTGCAGGCGTTTGCCAGCGCGCAGCTTTTCCATCTGCAACCAGGGTTGGAAGCATTCAAAATGCTGATTTTCGAGGTTCTCCTGCGCCCGGTGGTTCTGGTTGGCGTGGCATTGCACCACGAACCATCTGGCCGACGGCGAAGGCGCGGCGACGTTCACGAGCGGTGAACCTCGGCTCTCAGCTCGGCGATTTCCTGTGCCAGCCGTTCATATTCCGCCTGCTTGCGTTGCAGAAAGTGCAACGTGGCGAGGCTTTTGGCAGCAACGCCAGCGGGGGTCAGCAGGTACAGATAACCGATCTTGTTCTGGCTGTTCTTGAAGTTTTCGGCCTTGATATAGCCTTTCTCCAGCAGCGCTTTCAGGCAGTAATTGACCTTGCCGACGCTGATGCCGAAGTGCTGCGCCAGTTCGCGCTGCGACAGTTCCGGGTTCTCCGCCAGCCGTTGCAGCAAGCGGTAGCGGGTTTCGTCAGTAATAGCGCGTTCAACCATTGAGCGCGTGATTGTAGGGAAACAGACAGAGAGGCGCAAGACACAAGACACAAGACACGCACCATGGCGCTGCAGCTTCGCCTTACTGTCCCCCTATAGCCGCAGAGAATGACGGAAGGGGAAGCAGTAGGTAGTCAGCAGCCGGAAAAGCAGCGCGACGACGGGTCGCGTGCAGGCGCGCTCCTACCGGTGCCGGCCCATGCGCATTCCTTCTCATGTAGGAGACTGCCTGCAGGCGACGGCCGACAGGCGGGCCTTCAGAAAACGGTAATAACGCCCGACCTTCCCTTGCCGTTTGGCAATACCTATAGCCGTTCAGCGTTTCTCGAACACGTGGCCGCCGCTATATCCCTTGGCCTTGAGCCGCGTCTGTGCGGCCTGCGCCGACGCACGGTTCGCGTAGGGGCCAATCTGGACACGCGTCCAGGTCTTGCCCTTTACCTGGGCTGTGCCTGTCGTGCCATGGAAGCCGAGGCCTTCCAGCTTCTTGAGCGCGGCTTTCGCGTTGCCTGCATCGCCGAAACTTGCGACCTGGATGTAGAAGTGTCCTTGCGCGGCGCTGCTCTGCACGGCCTTGGGTGCCGGCGCCGGTTTCGCGGGAACAATACGCGCAGGCGGTGCAGCGGGGTGCTGTGTCACCGCTGCCGGAGCAGCCGGTGCGGCAGGCTTGATCGTGGGTCCGTTCGGAGCTGCCTGTGCCGGTGCGGGCTCTTTCCACACCGTGCTCGGTGCCGGGGGCGCGGCTACTACAGCCGTTGCGGCAGCTGCCGGGTCCGGGACATCCGGGTCAACGGTATCGTCTGGCGCCGGCGTTTCGGAAGCAGCTTGTGCCGGTGCGGGAGAGTCCAGCGGCCCTTTCGTTCCAAGCGGGACGGCCGCGACAGGCAGCGCTCCCGGCGCAGGCGCCGTTTCGGAGTGCGGCAAGAACAGCAGCACGGCCAGTACCGCGACAACCAGTACAGCAAGACCCACAACCCGCTTCGATATTCCAGCATTCATGTCGATTTTCCATTTTCCAGAGCTGCAGCCACAGTCTTGAAGGAACCACACACCACGATGGGCCCGTACGCAGCAGGCGCTTGGCGGCGTGCCATGGCCAGTGCTGCCGCAACATCCACACAGGCCCGAACCTGCATTCCGGCACCTTGCAGCCGCACAGCCAATTGTGCGGCAGAAAGACCACGCGGCGCCGGCAGGCCGGCGGCATATACATCATGAAACACGCTTGCAAGCCGTCGCGCAACCGCTTCCACCGGCTTGTCCCGCATCATGCCCAGCACCAGCGCACGCGGCGCCTCGGCCTGCGCTTGCAGATAATCCACGAGCACGTCCACGGCTTCGGCGTTGTGGCCGACGTCCAGCAACAGGTCTGCGTGGCGCTCGATACGGCCTCGAATACGCGCATGGACGAGGCCGGCTTCCAGCGCCGTTCGCGTCACCTTGCGCAGCGGTTGCAGCGCTTCCACTGCAGCCAGTACACCGGCGGCGTTGCGCAACTGGATGGCACCGGGAATATGCGGCAGCGGCAGGCCCGAATAGCGTTCGGAACGGCCGTGCCACGTCCATGAGTTGGCGTCGCGCTCGAACGCGAAGTCGTACCCGATGCGGCGCAGATCGGCTGCCTGCCCAACCTGCAGCAGGCTGTGTGGCGGGTCGGGATCGACGCAGATTGCCGGATGGCCGCGGCGATAGACGCCGGCTTTCTCGCGCCCGATGGATTCCCGGTCCGGCCCCAGCCAGTCGCGGTGGTCGAGGCCGATTTCCGTGACAACCGCGCAGTCGGCATCCACGATGTTCACCGCATCCAGCCGTCCGCCCAGCCCGACTTCCAGCACCTGCACGTCGACCATCGCACGCCTGAACAGCCATAGCGCGGCGAGCGTGCCGAATTCGAAATAAGTCAGCGGCGCACCGTTTCGTGCCGCATCCACGGCGCGAAAGGCGGCACACAGGTCGACGCCGGCGGCCTCATGGCCCTCGATCACCACCCGTTCGTTGTAATGCAGCAGATGCGGCGAGGTATAACAGCCGACACGATAGCCCGCGGCACGATAGATTTCCGCGGCGAGTACAGCGCTGGAACCCTTGCCGTTCGTTCCCGCAATCGTGAGCGTCGTGGCCTGCGCCGGAATCAGCCCCAGGGCGCGCGCCACGGCCGACACGCGTTCGAGGCCGAGGTCGATACGCTTCGGGTTCAGGCTTTCCTGCCAGTGCAGCCACTGGTCGAGCGTCCAGTTCAGACGCTCGGCGGCCGGTTCATTTTCACGCACGAAAGTTCAGGAGAATCCTTGGGATAGCAAAGCCGCCCAGCCCTCAGGCCGCGGGTTTCGACACTGGCGCGGCTTCGTAATGCGTCAGCATCGTCAACAGCCGGTAGATGCGGTCGCGCATTTCGCGGCGGTCCACGATCATGTCGATCGCGCCTTTCTCCAGCAGGAATTCCGCACGCTGGAAGCCTTCCGGCAGCTTCTGCCGCACGGTCTGCTCGATGACGCGCGGCCCGGCAAAACCCACCAGCGCATTCGGCTCGGCAATGTTGATATCGCCCAGCATCGCGAGGCTTGCGGACACGCCACCCATGGTCGGGTGCGTGAGCACGGAAATATACGGCAGGCCGCGTTCCGCGAGCCGTGCAAGCGCAGCGCTGGTCTTGGCCATCTGCATCAGCGAGAACAGCGACTCCTGCATGCGTGCCCCGCCGCTGGCGGAAAAGCACACGAGCGGCTTGCCACCGTCGATCGCGGCATTGACGGCCCGCACAAATTTCTCGCCAACCACACTGCCCATCGAACCGCCCATGAAACTGAACTCGAAGGCCACGGCCACAAGCGGCAGCGAACGCAGCTGGCCGAGCATGACCACGAGCGCGGACTCCTCGTCCGTGTCCCGGCGCGCTTCTTCAAGCCGTTCGGTGTACTTGCGGCTGTCCTTGAACTTCAGCGGATCGGTGGCGCGGATACCGGTGGCGATTTCCTCGCGGCCTTCCGGATCGAGGAAATGCTCGAGCCGCGCGCGTGCACCGATGACGCGGTGCGTGCCGCACTTCGGGCACACCTGCAGCGTGCGCTCGAGCTCGGCCCGGTACAGCACGGACTGGCAGTTGCTGCATTTGATCCACAGCCCTTCCGGCACGCTCTTGCGGCGTGCGCCTTCGGACAGCAGCCGGGATCCTGAGATCTTGTCGAGCCAGCTCATAGTTCTTTCATTTTAGCGAATCGAGTGCGGCCCGCATGGGTGCCAACTTCGCGGCCAGCCGTGACGGCAAGCCGGCCACATCGTCACGGTGGGCCTCGATCTCGGCTACCAGCGCACTGCCCACGACCACCGCATCGGCCACCCGCGCAACGGCGGCGGCCGAGCGCGCGTCGCGGATGCCGAAACCCACCGCAATCGGCAGCTTCGTCCGTGCACGGATGCGCCCGACATGTTTTTCCACGTCGTCCAGGTCGATGGTGGCAGCACCTGTCACGCCCTTGAGCGAGACGTAGTACAGGAAGCCGCCGGCGTATTCGTTGACGGCCGTCACGCGTGCGTCGGCGCTGGTCGGCGCCAGCAGGAATACGCTGTCGAGCCCGGCGGTACGGAATGTGGACACGAAATCCGCGGCTTCCTCCACCGCCAGATCGACGCTCAGCACGCCGTCCACACCGGCTTGCGCAGCGCGTTGGGCGAAAGCCTCCACGCCGCAGATCACGACCGGGTTCAGGTAGCCCATGAGCACGATCGGCGTCGTGGTATCGGTGCGGCGGAATTCCGCCACCATGTCGAGCACGTCCCACAGCCCGGTGTGGTGGGAAAGCGCGCGCTCGCAGGCGCGCTGGATCACCGGGCCGTCGGCCATCGGGTCGGAAAACGGCACACCGAATTCCAGCACGTCCGCGCCGGCCGTCACGAGTGCGTGCATGATCGGCACGGTCGCAGCGGGTGTCGGGTCGCCGGCCGTCAGGTACGGAATCAGCCCCTTGCGGCCACTGGCTTGCAAGCGCGCGAAAGTCGCGGCCAGCCGGCCCGTCTGCGGAGCGTTCACAGCTTCACTCCTTCACGCTCGGCAATGGCGAAGATGTCCTTGTCGCCGCGCCCCGACAGGTTCACGACGATGTTCTTGTCCAGCCCCAGTTGCGGCGCGAGCTTTTTGGCGTAGGCGACGGCATGGGAGGATTCCAGCGCCGGGATGATACCTTCCACCAAACTCAGTTCATGGAACGCGGCCAGGGCCTCGTTGTCCGTGATGGCAACGTAATGGGCGCGGCCGATGTCCTTCAGCCACGCGTGCTCCGGGCCCACGCCGGGGTAGTCCAACCCGGCGGAAATGGAATGCGTGCCAAGGATCTGGCCGTTGTCGTCGGCCAGCACGTAAGTGCGGTTGCCGTGCAGCACGCCGGGACGGCCCGGCCCGCTCAGCCGCGCCGCGTGGTGTCCGCTGGCCAGCCCTTCCCCACCCGCTTCCACGCCGTACAGCGCCACGTCTTCGTGCGGCAGGAAGGCGTGGAACAGGCCCATGGCGTTGGAGCCGCCGCCGACGCAGGCGACGAGGGCATCCGGCAGCCGGCCGAACGCGGCCTGCGCCTGCTGCAGAACTTCTCGCCCGACCACGGCATTGAAGTCGCGCACGATCATCGGGTACGGGTGCGGCCCGGCCACCGTGCCGATCAGGTAATAGGTGTCGTCGACGTTCGTCACCCAGTCGCGCAGCGCTTCGTTCAGGGCATCCTTGAGCGTGCGGGAACCGGAGTCCACCGGCCGCACTTCCGCGCCCAGCAGCTTCATGCGGTAGACGTTCGGGGACTGGCGGGCGACGTCTTCGGAGCCCATGTACACCACGCACTTCAGCCCCAGCCGCGCGGCGACGGTGGCCGTTGCCACGCCATGCTGGCCGGCGCCGGTCTCGGCGATGATGCGGGTCTTGCCCAGCGCGCGCGCCAGCAGCGCCTGGCCAACCGTGTTGTTGATCTTGTGTGCGCCGGTGTGGTTCAGGTCCTCGCGCTTCAGGTAGATGCGCGCCCCTCCCCACGCTTTCGTGAGCCGTTCAGCAAAATACAGCGGCGACGGGCGCCCCACGTAATCGTGGAGGTCGCGCTCCAGCTCGGCCTTGAACGCCGAGTCGTCCTTGAGGCGAGCGTAGGCGTCTTCCAGCTGCCGCAACGGTTCGATCAAGGTTTCGGCCACGAAGCGGCCGCCGTAGGCACCAAAGTGCCCGCCGGCATCGGGAACTGCAAAATCAGTCATGGTTCTTGAGCATAGAAATCGGCATCGGCGCGACGTACCGCGTCGACGAAGGCGGCCATTTTGCCTGATTCCTTCACGCCCGGCGTACCCGCTTCTATTCCGCTGCTGACGTCGACGGCGTAAGGGCGCAGGCGGCCAATGGCACGCCCAACGCTGTCGGCGTCCAGCCCGCCGGCCAGCACCCAGCGCCGCAGCGCAAGGCCCTGCGCGTGGCCCCAGTCGAAGGTCTGCCCGGTTCCGCCCAGCGCACCGGGCGTGTGGCTGTCCAGCAGCACGGCGCTGGCATCTGCGTATTCGTGCAGCCGCGCCGGTAGGTCATCCGCCACCGCCAGTGCCTTCATGTAGGGCACGCCGAAGCTGCGGCAGAACGCGCCGCTTTCCCGGCCATGAAACTGCAGAAGGTCCGGGTGCATGCGGTCGATGATCTCCTGCACGGCAGCGGTCGTGGCGTCCAGCACCAGTACCACGCAGCTCACGAACGCGGGCACGCTATGCCGGAGCTTTACCGCCGCTTCGACCGACACGGCGCGGCGGCTGGCCGGCACGCACACCAGGCCCACGGCATCCACGCCGAGCGCCACGGCGCGGTCGATGTCTGCCACCCGCGTGAAGCCACAGAACTTGATTCGTGTCCTCATGTCGCTGCACCCTCCGGAAAGCCCGGGAACCACGCCTTGGGCGGCGCCGGCAGAGCATAGTCTGCTGCGTATTCCACGCCGGCAAAGAACAACCCGCCGGGTGGCGCCGTCGCAGCGGCGAGGCGGCGGTCGCGCCCGGCCAGCAGTTCCGCGATCCAGGCTGGCGGACGGCGCCCCTGCCCAACTTCGATCAAGCTGCCGACGATGTTGCGGACCATGTGATAGACAAAGGCATTGGCGCGAATCTCGACCACCACGAACGCGCCACTGCGCCAGACATCCGCAGAAAACACGCAACGCATCGGCGTGCGCGACTGGCAGCCGGCGGCGCGGAACGCGGAGAAATCCTGTTCACCCAGCAATGCCTGAGCCGCAGCGTGCATGCGCTGGGCGTTGAGTGGATAGCGCACCCACACGGCGTGGCGCGCGACGAGCGCGGCGCGCGCCGGTGCGTTCCAGATCACGTAGCGGTAGCTGCGCGACAGCGCCGAGAAACGCGCGTGGAAGGACTCCGGCACCGCCTGCGCCCACGCGAAGCTGACATCCGGCGGCAAGCGGCTGTTGCCGCCCGCCACCCAGGCCTGCGGTGCGCGCGACGTGGCCGTGTCGAAACTCACGACCTGGCCGAAAGCGTGCACGCCAGCGTCGGTACGGCCGGCACAGGCGACCACAACAGGCGCACCGGCAATCGCCGACAGCGCCGTCTCGACTTCCTGCTGGACGCTGCGACGGTCGTCCTGCCGCTGCCAACCACTGAACACCGTGCCGTCGTACTGGACGCACACCGCCCAGCGCGTCACGAAGCCCCCGAAGCGGACATTCAGCCTGCCAGCGTGGCGAGCAGTTTTTCCGCTGCCGCACGCAGCTCGGCGTCGCCGTGCTGGAGCACTTCCCGCGCCACTTCCCGCGCGGCGTCGTTTTCACCCATCGAAGCGTAGATCTGGGCGAGGTCAAGCTTGCCGGAATAATCGACACCTTCCGGAATCGCCTCGTCCGGCAGGCCGGCAACCACGCCATTCCCGTCAACGGGCGGCGCGGTCGACGGGATCGCATCCGCGCCGTGGGCGAGGTCGGGCGCCTGCGGCTCCGGCTGCCCGGCAGCGTCGGTGCCGGAAGCCGGTTGATCGCCAAGGTTGAAGGTGATCGGCCCGAGATCCAGCGCGTCGTCAGGCTTGCCCGCCGCGCCAGCCGCGGTTGTTGCCCCAGGCATATCGATGTCGAAGTCTTCAAGATTGAAGTTGACCGAATGGCCGACGTCCGCGGCGGCGGGGCGCCTGGCACCCGCGTCTGCCGCTGGCATTCCTTGGGCCACTTCGTCGGCCGCGGCAAGCCCTTCGGCCACCATGGCCTCGATGTCGCCACCGTGGGGGTCGGCCAGCACCGCAGCCGGCTCCGTGAGCGCATCATGGCCCGGTTCCGGATCGAATTCGATCACGTTGTCACCCGGCGCGTCAGGCAGGTTGTCGGGTTGCCGCGCTGGATCTTCCGCCACCTCGGGCAGCTCCGGCAGCGTGATATCCGCCGCGACTGGCGGCAATTCCTCGGCCTGGGCCGGCGAAACGGCCACCGGCTCCGTAGCTGGACCGTCCATCGCAGGAGCGGCAAGCCCAGCATGATCCGCGCCAAAGCCGAGTGCCGACCCGCCCACCCCGGCGGCGAACAGTGCCACGCCCGGGCAAAGCTTGCGGCCTAGTGTCGCCAGCCCCTGCCAGGCTTCCGCCGAAACCCGGCCATGCAGCGACTCCGCCAATGCCTCGAAAGCTTCGGCCTTTCCAGCAGAGGCATAAGTCTGCGCCAGCTTCACCTGCAGATCGGCGTTGCCCGGATGTTGTGCAACGGCTTTTTCAAGCAACGGAATCGCTTCGTCGTAAAGGCCATAGGCCAGATGGAATTCCGCATCGGCAACCGGGTCGTCGCCCTCGCTCGCTGCCGTCGTCGCAGCCGCTGCTGGGACCTTGTCGAACCCCCCCGCATCCGGCAGGGACTGCCCTGGCGTGGGCTTCTGGTCCTCGGCCTCCAGTTCGGCCGCCAGGGCCGCAGCATCCCGTACGGGGACGGCTGGTGCAGCATCCTGTTCAACGTCGGGAAACTCGACTGCACCGATATGGGGCGCCGGGCGCGGCCCGGAAGCCGAAACGGGGGTCAGCATCGTCAAAGGCACGTCATGTACCGGCTGCTGGCGCCGCCGTTGCGCAAGCCAGCCAAGCAGCAGGACCACAATCGCCACGCCTCCGACGAGCCGCAGGTTAGGGCCCGCCAGCAATGTCGAGAAAAACGTGGGCGAGTGCGACGGACGCACGGTTTTATCGGCATCGTGCTTGAGCGTGACGCGCCGCGGCGCAGTGGAGGACGGTACCGAACGGGTAGCGCCTGTGGCGGGCGCTTGTCCTGTCGCTGCTGTCGTAGCGGTTGCCGTATCCATGGATGAGGGCGCGGGTCCGCCGTCGACAGCCGCCACATCATTCCCACCGGCTTTGGGGACAGCAGGCGATGCCGAGGCAACCGGCGCGGCGCCTTCGGCCACGCCCGCGGATGCGGCCGAAGCAGACGGCGCAGCATCCGATGCCGGCTGAGGTTGGGAAGAGGCTGGTCCATCAGCCGCCGATGCAGGAAGCCCGGCATCCGCCGTGGACACGGCAGGAACACGGGCGGCGAGCCGTTCCGCAGCCGTTTCCGGTGGCGCCGCGGGCGATTCCGGCGCTGAAACCGGCACTGGCTCTCCGGTCGCGACAGGTGCTGGAGCGGCCGGTTTCGAAACGACCGATGGTGAAGCGCCAGGAACCGTAGCCGCAGCGGCAACCTGTGCACGCAGATGCCGCACGCGCGCCGCTGCCTCCGCCGGCGCGGTTGCGCGCATTTCGGCGGCATCCGGGATTTCGAGCACACGGCCCTTCATCAGGCCGTTGAAACGACCCGCGCTGAACGCGCGTGGGTTCGCCGCATAAATGGCCAGCAGCACCTGGTCCATGCTGATCGACGGGTCCGGCCGCACGCGCTCGGCGATGCTCCAGAATGTCTGCCCGGGGCGAACCGGCCCGAAACGACGGGGCGCCACCGCCGCTTCAGCGGGCCGAGCAACCGGCATCGAGCTTGGTGGCGACGGGGTTGGCGATGAAGCGGCCGGCAGCGGCGGGGATGGCGAAACCGGGTTCGCGACGACCCTGGACACCGGTGCGGCACTGCTCGCGATCGCAGCCTGTTTCCCATAGCTCGCCGGGTTCAACAAAACCGTGTACTCGCGGGACAACACACCATCGCTGGACCGCGCGCTGACCAGAAAATTGATGAACGGCTCGTTGATCGGCCGTGCGCTCGAAACCACGATGCGTGGCGGCACATGCTTGGCATCCACTGCGAAGCGCAGCAATTCGGCAGCCGCCGAACGCTCTACACCCGCGCGACTGAATGCATCCGCGAGACCGACCGTGAGACCGTTGAGTTCCGAAGGCGAATCCATGCGCAGCGGAATGGTTGCTGAAAAAGGCTGCCCCAGCCCGGACTCGACCTGCAGATCGCCCAGCCCCAGACCCCAGGCCGCGGTGGCCGCCAGCAACAGCAGCGAAGCGCCCAGGACAGTCGTTTTGTTCGGTCTACGCATGACTCGTTCCCCAATGCGCCGCCAGCGGCTGCGCCATGACCTGAACTTTACACTGCAACACCTTCGTCGTGCTAACGAATTCTTCGCAGAATCCATGCCGTGTGTCGGCTTGGAGTCCGTGATGGCACCACGGGAGTCCGTGGGCCCAGGACTGGGCATCAGGGGCAAGTCTTGCTGCGGCGTGAGCTTGCGACTTCCTGCACAGGCAAGGGTAAGTCGGGTTTCTCTGCCGATGGCCCACTACGGTTGATGGGGCTGCGGGTGGTCGCCTGCGGACAGGCTCCTACACAAGATAAGGACGTGTCTGGATCGGCATCAGCAGGGGCGGGCCTGCCCGCGACCCGTCGTGGCACGAAACCCGGTGACCCGCTTTACGGCCGCTTACCGCCTGCCGCTCCCGCTTATCCAGAGAGCGCCTCGATCAAGCGCGCGGCGATCTGGACGTGGTTTGCGGCAACGCCCCACCGCACGGCGTCGGCGCTGACGCACAGGGACACCACGCTACCCTCGCCGGCCGGGTCGGCTTCGCATTTCAGCCATTGGATGTGCGGCAGCACGATGCCGGATTCGGCGTCATCGGCTTGCGGCGCGTGGGCGGGGTCCACGGTGCCCGGCAGTTGCAGGCCGTGTTGCGCGTAAAGCGTTTCAAGTGCTTCACGGCTGGCTTCTTCCGTGGTTTCCGCGTGGATGACGGCCGTGCATTCGAAGAATACCGGCACGAGCATTTCCGCCACGGCCAGCTTCAGCCCCGGGTCGCCCAGCAGGCGGTGCAGATGGTCCGTGATGGCAAAACCGGAACCCGTGTGCAGCGCGGGCACAAGTGCGAACGGCCGGGTGCCGGGGTGCGTGTGCACGCCCTGCCCGTTGAGCGCGGCGGCGGAATGGCGCGCGAGAGATTCCACGGCGCCGCGGCCGCCCTGTGCGGCAGGGTGGCAGACCGTCAGCGCGGCACGGGTCAGGCCGAATTCCGCCTGCAACGGCGCAAGAACCTGCAGAAGTTGAAGCGCGGCGTAGCTCGGCGTGGCGATCATCGCGCCCGGCCGTGCGTTTTCCAGCACCTGCAGGTTGTGGAGGCTGGCCACGAGCGGCACGCCGGCCTGCGTCTCCGCATAGCCGCTGCTGTCCACGATCGTGCAATGCGCGGCGAGCGCGGCGGGCAGGTAGCGCTCCGCCGTGGCCTGGTCGCAGCACGCGAGCACGAGCTGCACGGTGCTGAAGTCGACCGCCACCGGGTCTTCGATGACGAGTGCATCGTCGCCGTAGTCGGCGGGCTGGCCGACGGCGGCGCCGCTGTCCAGCGCGCGAACGCTGGCGATGGCAAGCGGGCTGGCGGCGAGCAGGCGCAGGATCTCCTCGCCCGCCAGGTCGCCGGCGCCGAGCACCGCAACAACCACGCCGTCAGACATGAACGCAGCTCCGATGGGTAGAACCCGGCCGGTGCACGATCAAAGCGGTGCGCCGAGCAGGATGCGCAGCGTGCGGCGCAGCGGTTCCGCGGAGCCCCACAGCAGCTGGTCGCCGATGGCGAACACGCTCAGGTATTCCGGCCCCATCGTCAGCTTGCGCAGACGGCCGGTGTGGATCATCAGCGTGCCGGTTACGGCGGTGGGCGTGAGGTCGCGGATGGAGGCTTCCCGCGTATCCGGCACGACTTTCGACCACGCGTGGTAGCCGGCGATGCGCTGTTCGATGTCCTTGAGCGGAACGTCGCGCTTGAGCTTTACCGTCATCGCCAGCGAATGGCAGCGCATGGCGCCGACACGCACGCACAGGCCATCCACCGGCACCGGGCGATCGGAACGGCCGAAGATCTTGTTCGCCTCGGCCTGCGACTTCCATTCTTCCTTGGACTGGTGCGAGTCGAGCTGCTTGTCGATGTAGGGAATGACGGAGCCGGCCAGCGGCACCTCGAAATTCTCCGTCGGGAACGCCGCGCCGCGCTGGGTGGCCGCGACCTTGCGGTCGATGTCGAGGATCGCGCTCGCCGGGTTGGCGAGCTCACCGGCCACGGCGTCGCGCAGCACGCCCATCTGCGCCAGCAATTCACGCATGTTCTTCGCGCCGGCACCGCTGGCGGCCTGGTAGGTCATGGACGTGACCCATTCCACCAGGTCCGCCTCGATGAGCGCGCCGATGGACATGAGCATGATCGAGGTCGTGCAGTTGCCGCCGATAAAATCCCGCTTGCCGGCAGCGATCTCGCGGTCGATGAGCTTGCGGTTCACCGGGTCCAGCACCAGCACCGCTTTCGGATCCATGCGGAACGCGGACGCGGCATCGATCCAGTGGCCCTGCCAGCCCGCGGCACGCAGCCGGGGCTGGATGTCCAGCGAATAGTCGCCGCCCTGCGTGGCGATGATGATGTCCATCTCCGCCAGCGCCTTGACGTCGTTCGCGTCACCCAGCGGTTTCGCGGCCACGCCCTTGAAGCTCGGGCCCTGCCCGCCGGCATTCGAAGTGCTGAAAAAATACGGATCGATCAGCGCGAAATCGTTTTCGGCCGTCATGCGTTCCATGAGCACCGAACCCACCATGCCGCGCCAGCCGACGAAACCTACCTTCTTCATTGCATCTCTCTGCAAAACAAGAAACCAACCACAGATTCCACTGATGACATCAACTTCGACAACGAAACGCGGGAAGAGGTCTGTGGAACCTACATCACACGCAGTTACCGCTTGTTCGTGGCCAGCGCCGCCACCACCGCATCGCCCATCGCCCGCGTACCGGTCACCGCCTCGCCCTTGCGCGCGATGTCGCCGGTACGCAGCCCATTGGCCAGCACGCGCTTCACCGCTGCCTCGATGCGGTCGGCAAGGTCGCCACGCGCGAAGCTGTAGCGGAACATCATGCCGACCGACAGGATCGTGGCCAGCGGGTTGGCCTTGTCCTGCCCGGCGATGTCCGGCGCGCTGCCGTGCACGGGTTCGTACATGCCCTTGCCGTGCTCGTCCAGCGACGCCGACGGCAGCATGCCGATGGAACCGGTGATCATCGACGCTTCGTCGGACAGGATGTCGCCGAACATGTTGCCGGTGACGATGACGTCGAACTGGCGCGGATTGCGCACCAGCTGCATCGCGGCGTTGTCCACGTAGAGGTGGGAAAGCTCGACGTCCGGGTAATCGCGCCCGATACGCGCCACCGTCTCGCGCCACACGCGCGACGTCTCCAGCACGTTTTCCTTGTCCACGGACGTCAGCCGCTTGCCGCGCTTGCGGGCCGCGTCGAACGCCACCCGCGCGATGCGCTCGACTTCCGGCACGCTGTAGTACATGGAGTCGAAACCCTGCTCGTCGCCGTTGTCATCCTGGCGGCGGCCGCGCGGCTGGCCGAAATAGATGCCGCCCGTCAGCTCGCGCAGGATCAACAGGTCCAGCCCGGCCACGACTTCACGCTTCAGCGACGAGGAATCCGCCAGCTCCTCGAAAGCCAATGCCGGCCGCAGGTTCGCAAACAGGTTCAGGTCCTTGCGGATCGCCAGCAGACCCCGCTCCGGCCGCTTGTCGCGCGGCAAGTTGTCGTACTTCGGCCCACCGACGGCCGCCAGCAGCACCGCATCCGCGGCCCGCGCCGCCGCACGTGTGGAAGCCGGATAAGGGTCACCTTCCGCATCCACCGCACAACCGCCCAGCAGGCCGAACGACCACTCCAGTGCTTCGCCCTCCGCCTTGAAGGTGTCCAGCACCCGGACGGCCTGCGCCATCACTTCCGGGCCGATTCCATCGCCCGGCAAAACCAGGATCTTGTGCGTCATGTGCCCTTCCAGGGCGTCACAGGGCGCGCCTGCAACGCGGTAAAAGTTGAATTGCGTATTCTACAAGGTTGCTGGCTGACGCCCGGGGGCGCTGGCTCATGCCGGGCGGATCGCGATGAAGCGCAGCCGCACGTAGTCCAGCACCCAGCGGCCGTCATGGAACAGCCGCGCTTCCAGACGCTGGCGGACATCCGCGAGGATCGCACGCCTCGTCGCATCATCCAGATGCGCCGTGAACGCGCCGCCGAAAGTCTCAAGCCACGCCGTCACGTCGCCGGGCAGCGGCGTGGGCCGATCGAAGCGCTCCATGCGTTGCACCGCAAAGCCGGCTTTTTCAAGCCGTGCCCGGTAGTCTTGCAACGTCGGGAAATACCACGGATCGAGGGGCCGTGCATCCAGCCCGCGTGCGGCGAATGCCGCCTGCACCGCGTCGCGCACCTGGGCACAGTTGCCGTGGGCGCCGAGTTCCGCCACGAAACGCCCGCCGGGTTTGAGCGCACGGAACACGCTGGCCAGCACTGCGTCCGGGTCGCGCTTCATCCAGTGCAATGCGGCGTTGGAAAACACTGCATCGAATTCCTGCGTGAACGGCAGCTCGTGGGCATCCACGACCAAGGCATCCAACCCGCGCGCACGGGCGCCGTCCACCATTTCCGGGCTGGCGTCCACGGCCCGCACCGTGGCGCCCGATGCGACGAGCTTTTCGGTGAGCGCTCCGTCGCCACAGCCAAGATCAAGAATGCGTTCGCCCGCAACCGGCACCAGCCAGCCGAGCAGCGGGGCCGCGAGGTCGGCGACGAAGCGCGCATTGCGCGCGTAGTCCGCGGCGCTCCATTCCTGCCCCGCGGCCGGGCGGTCGGCCGGCTCCATCTACGCGGCGCTCATTGCGCAAACAGCCACGGCGCGGCCTGCCTGCGGCGCGCTTCGTAGGCCTTGATGGCGTCTGCGTGCGCCAGCGTTTCGCCGATCTCGTCCACGCCTTTCACGAGCCGGTCCTTGCGCAGCGCGTCGATGTCGAAATGAAAGGCCGCACCGCCATCGATGCGCACCTGCTGGGCCGGCAAGTCCACAGTGATGCGTTGCGCTGCGTCGGCCGCCACGGCCTGGAACAGCTGCTCGACTTCATCAGCCTTCAGAACCACCGGCAGAAAGCCGTTCTTGAAGCTGTTGCTGAAAAAGATGTCGGCATAGCTGGACGCGATGACGGCACGGAAACCGTAGTTCGCCAGCGCCCACACCGCATGCTCGCGCGAAGAACCACAACCGAAATTCTGCCGTGCCAGCAGGATCGTGGCACCGCGGTGTTCCGGCCGGTTGAGCACGAAATCCGGGTTCGGGCGACGCGTCTTGACGTCGGTCTGCAGATCGCCGGGGTCCAGATAGCGCCAGTCGTCGAACAGGTACGGTCCGAAACCGGTGCGCTTGATGGACTTCAGATACTGCTTTGGAATGATGGCATCCGTGTCGACGTTGGAACGGTCGAGCGGAACGGCAGTGCCGGTGATGGTGGTGAAGGGGGTCATGCGGCTTCTCCTTGCATCTGGCGCACATCAACGAAATGCCCGGCAATCGCAGCAGCGGCCGCCATCGCCGGAGAAACCAGATGCGTCCGCCCACCCGCGCCCTGCCGCCCTTCGAAATTGCGGTTGGACGTGGAGGCGCAGCGTTCGCCGGGGCTCAAGTGGTCCGGGTTCATGCCCAGGCACATGGAACAGCCGGGTTCGCGCCATTCAAAGCCGGCGTCGAGGAAGATCTTGTCCAATCCTTCCTTTTCGGCCTGTTCCTTCACCAGCCCAGAACCCGGCACGACCATCGCCTGCTTGATGGTGGCGGCCACGTGGTGGCCTCTGGCAACTGCGGCCGCTGCACGCAGGTCTTCGATGCGGGCATTCGTGCAGGAGCCGATGAAGATCTTGTCCAGCGTGATGTCGGTCATCGGCGTGCCGGCCTTCAGCGCCATGTATTGCAGCGCGCGCGTCATGCCGTTGCGCCGCACCGCGTCTTTTTCTTCCGCCGGGTCCGGTACACGCCCGCCGACCGGCACGACCATTTCCGGCGACGTGCCCCATGTCACCTGCGGTTCGATGCCCGCCGCCTCGATGACGACTTCGCGGTCGAAGTGGGCATCCGCATCGGAATGCAGGTCGCGCCACGCGACGACGGCGGCATCCCAGGCCGCACCCCGCGGCGCGAACGGCCGCCCTTTCACATAGTTGATGGTCGTGTCGTCCACCGCCACCATGCCGGCACGCGCACCGGCTTCGATGGTCATGTTGCACACCGTCATGCGGCCTTCCATGGACAGCGCACGGATCGCCTCGCCGGCAAACTCGATGGAGTACCCCGTGCCGCCCGCCGTGCCAATGTGGCCGATGATGGCGAGCACGATGTCCTTCGCCGTGACACCGGGGCCGACGTGGCCTCGCACCGTCACACGCAGGTTTTCCGCCTTCTTCTGCACCAGCGTCTGCGTCGCCAGCACGTGCTCGACTTCGCTGGTGCCGATACCGGTGGCCAGCGCGCCGAAGGCGCCGTGCGTGGAAGTGTGGGAGTCGCCGCACACCACCGTCATGCCCGGCAGCGTGGCGCCCTGCTCCGGCCCGATGACGTGGACGATGCCCTGGCGGCGGTCCATCAGGCCGAACTTCGTGATGTGGAACGCGGCACAGTTCTCGTCCAGCGCGTCGAGCTGGGCCTTCGACACCGGATCCTTGATGCCTTGCGCGCGACCTTCCGTCGGCACGTTGTGGTCCGGCACCGCGAGGTTCGCAGCCAGCCGCCATGGCTGGCGATGTGCGAGCCGCAGGCCTTCAAAAGCCTGCGGGCTCGTCACTTCATGCAGCAGGTGGCGGTCGATATAGATCAGCGCACTGCCGTCGCCGAAATCCTTCACGACGTGGGCGTCCCACAACTTGTCGTACAAAGTCCTTCCGGACGTCTTGCCTGCCATGTCGATTTTCCTCGGTCGCTGCTTTCACTTCGGTGACGGAAGTTTAGGTCGGGAATTTCCATAACACCAATGAATCGTTTTTATTCATTGCATTCCATGCAAGAATGGATCGTGGACGTCGCGGAACTTCAAACCCTGGTCACCCTTGCCGAGATGCGGTCGTTCTCGCGTGCGGCAACCGCATTGCACTTGTCGCAGCCTGCAGTGAGCAAGCGCATTGCGGTGCTGGAGGCGGAACTCGACGTTCGCCTCGTGCACCGCATTGGCCGCCGCATCACGCTCACCGACGCCGGTACTGCCCTGCTGCCGCGCGCCCGGCGCGTGCTGGAGGAGATCGAGGATGGCCGCCGCGCCCTTTCCCGGCTGTCGGAGCACGTAGGCGGACGGCTGAGCATCGGCACCAGCCACCACGTCGGCCTGCACCGCCTGCCGGACATCCTGCGGCGCTACACCAGCCGCTACCCGGACGTGGACCTCGATCTGCGCTTCATGGATTCGGAGGACGCCTGCGCCGCCGTGCTGCGCGGCGAGCTGGAGCTCGGCATCGTCACGCTGCCGCCTGCACCGCCGCCGCAGCTCGAAACGCGGGAAGTCTGGCCCGACCCGTTGGCGGTATTTGTTGCGCCACAGCACCCGCTCGCCCACGTGGGTCGGCTCAAGGCAGGCGATCTCGCGCCACACCCCGCCGTGCTGCCCGGCGCCAGCACTTACACCTGCCGCCTCATCCTTGCGGAACTTGCCCGCCACGGCATCGAGCCGCATATCCGGCTCGTCACGAACTACCTGGAAACCATCAAGATGCTGGTGTCCATCGGCCTCGGCTGGAGCCTGCTGCCGGTCCACATGGCCGACGCCACGGTTCACCGGCTCGACATCCCGGAACTTGCCGTACAACGCCACCTCGGCGTTGTCTGGCATGCACGGCGTACGCGCTCCGCGGCGGCACAGGCGTTGATGGCGTTGATGCCTGCTGGACGGTGAGGCGTGCAGGGTAAGGAGTGAGGAGCCAAGGCCAACCAACGCTTCCCAATCTCCAATCTGTGCTTCACGCCGCCTGCAGCTGCTGGGCATTCCACAGTGCGGTCTGCGCGCCGCAGCGTTGTGCCACGTCGGCCAGCACGTTCATGTAGCGCACATACGCGTCGTAGGGGGAATCGTAGGGGCTGAAGTACTTGTGCACGTCGCCGTCGGCCCAGTACTTTGTCGACATGTAATAGACGTGGTCGCTGGTCGTGAGCCGCCGCCAGTCTTCCAGCAACGTGGCGCGTCCAGGGCCGTGCACGGCTTTCACGTACGGTTCCAGCGCATACACCGCGGCTTGCGCGGATTGCTGGATGCGGTTGCCCAGCCACGCAGAGGTGTCGCGCTCCAGGTCGGCCCACGACACTGGCGCTGGAAAGTGCAGGCTGGGGGCCGCAACCGGAACACGCGCCAAGGCTTCGGACAAGGTGGCAAAGCGCAGCCCGCGGCGCGCCAGCACGCGTGGCGGCAGGTGGCGCATGAAGTCGAAGATGCCGGTATCCGCCCATTGGTGTTCGCCAAAGGTTTCATAGTCCATGAACAGCCCGAGCAGCCGCTCGCCGCCGTCGGCTGGCTGGTTCGCGGCCAGCCAATCCACGTAGCGGTCAGCCGTCAGCGGCCATTCGGACCATTGCCGGTTGGAAAACCGAAACGCGATGTCGTCGCTGAGGCGGTAATGGCGCGCCACGGCACGCAGTTGCGGGGCAGCCGCCAGCGGGTGCGGCTGCAACACGCGGCCAGCGGGGAACAGCCGGTCTGCCCCTTCGATGCAGATGCCGCGAAAGCCGAGCGCCGCCACTTGCGCGGCAATCGCATCGGTGGTGATCAACTCGGTATTGCGGAACACGGTACCTGGTGTGCCCAGCAGGCGGCTGCAGACCTGCCGGTGGCGGGCGATCTGCGCGGCAAATTCCTCACGGCTGTAAAGCCCGGCCAGGCTGTGGTGCGAAGTCTCGGCAAGAATCTCCACGCAGCCGGTCGCCACCAGCCGACGGAACGAAGCCAGCGCATCCGGCGCCCACGCCTGCATCTGTTCCAGTGCCGTGGCGGTGATCGAGAAGCTCACGCGGAAGTTGGGCGCATGGGTGCGGATCAACTGCTCCAGCAGCGCATTCATCGGCAGATAGCACTTGTCGGCCACGCGCCGGAGGATGCGGCGGTTGACGTCCACGTCGAAATAATCGTGATGCTGCCCCACTTCCGCATAGCGATAGGGGCGCAGCCGCCACGGTTGATGCACCTGGAAATAGAAGCACAGATCGAGGGCCATTGGCGTTCTCAGAAGTCCACCGGTAGCGGCGTACCGCACACGCGATGGTAGGTTTGCAGCAGGGTGCGCGCGGTTTCCTGCCACGACAGGCGCTCGAGCTGCGCACGGCCGGACTCCACGAGCTGCGCGCCGAGCGCCGGCAGCCGCAGCAGCGCGAGGATGCGGTCCGCGAGCCGGGCGTGGTCCCAGAAATCCACCTGCAGGCTGTGGCCGAGCACTTCCCGCACGCCGGACTGCTTGGAAAGGATCACCGGCGTGCCGTCGCGCAGCGCTTCCAGCGCCACCAGCCCAAAAGGTTCCGACACGCTGGACATCACCAGCACGCGCGAATGGGCCAGCAGGCGGTCCACCAGCGCCGGGCGCAGGAAGCCGCGGAATTCCACGCGCTCCGCGATGCCCAGCGAACGGGCCAGCGCGTGCAGATCGGCCGACAGATCGCCGCTGCCGCACACCAGAAAGCGGGCGTCGCGGTTATATTTCGCCACTTCTGCCGCCGCCCGCAGGAAGTGGTCCGGGCCTTTCTGGAACGTGAGCCGGCCGAGAAACATCACCCACGGCGCACGTGGCGCATCCGGCGCCGGCCGCAGTGCCTGCGGCTCATCGTCGTCCGGGGCGTTGTACGCCACGGTGATCCGCTCCCGTGCCACGCCATAGCGGGAAGCCAGCACGTTTGCGGTATAGCGGCTCACCGCGAACACCTGCGCAGCGCGGCGGCAGGCTTCGCGTTCGATGCCGGCGATGAATGGGTTCACGGCTTCGCCACTGCGGTCGTATTCCGTGGAATGGACGTGCAGGAACACTGGCAGGTGCCGGGCCTCGGCGGCAGCAAAGGCGGCGGGAAACGTCATCCAGTCGTTGGCGTGGACCACGTCCGCGTCCACCTTCGCAGCCAGCCGCACCACGCGCTGCGCGAAACGTGCGACGCGCCGGCCCAGGTCGCTGCCGTAGATGGCTTCGCGGCGGTCATTCGCTTCCACATTCAGCGGTGTCACTTCTGAGCGCCTGGCTTGCGCTGCCCGCACGGCTGGCGCCGGGCGCTCGTAAGGCGCAAGCCGCACGGGAAGCTTGAAGAACTGCAGGCCGCTGCCGCGCTTTCGTGGCGTGGCAGCGGCGGTGTGGACCCGGGCACGCAGCCATTCGCGCACGCCGGTGACCTGCAGGCCCGCCGACTCACACTGTGGCGGATAGCTCGGCAGCACGAACTGGACGTCGGCACCGCAGGCCGCCAGCCCGCGTGCCAGCCCCTGGCTGGCCTTGCCGAGGCCGCCGGCGTACAGCGGCGGGTATTCCCAGCCGAGCATCAGCACGCGCGGCTGCCTCACAACCACGGCGTCGCCTGCAGGCCGGCTGCCGGGCCAACAACCGGAATCCGCCGACTCACGCCGGGTCGCCGCCCACCGCAATCTGCCAGTTGCGCTGCTCCCAGCCACGCGGGCCGAGGAAGTGCCGCGTGAACTCGATGCTGCGGGTCGCACCGAGCGCTGCCACATCCAGTTCCACGCCATACAAGCCGAAAACGATCGGCGTGCTGGCGCGGTCGGTGGCGCCCTGCCAGCCGTCGTGGCCGAAGTGCAGTTCGAACGGCTCGGTCGCTTCGATGGAGACGCGCACCTTGGCGTCAACGCCATCGCAAGGCGAGGTTTCGCGCCAGTGCACGACCGTGGCGCGGCGGGCGCGGTGGTAGCGCTTCGCGACCACGGCAAGGCGCTCGATCGGTGCGCCGCACTGGGCGGCGGCCGCGAGCTTGAGGAATTCCGCGTGTGCCCACACCAGCGGCATGGCGCTGCCGGTGGGCTGGCCCGGTTCGAGATGCCGGCCGGGGATGGCGTCGCAGTCCCACACCTGCTCCGGGATCATGCCGCCCTGGCTGGCGGAACCGAGCATGGATTCCAGATAAGGCACCGGATCTTCGCCCGCATCCAGTGCGTAATGGCCACGTTCGCCGGCCAGCAGGGGCCAGGCCCGGCCGATGCCGCTGCCGTCGAACGGGCGGCCGTCCGCGTGCTCCCCGTAGCCGTCCTCGTTGTAGCGGTGGTAGAAGACGCCGGTGGGGGTCTCGACGCGCAGCGTGGCATCGATCAACTTGACGCTGTCGCGGATGCGCACATCGCTGGCCGGGCGCAGGCCCAGCCGTACCAGCGCGAGGAATTCCAGCCCCAGCAGCTCGCTGGCCGGCAGGCTCTCGTTGTTGCGGTTCTTGAGCACCACGCAGCTGGTCTGGGCGGCTTCGCCGGGCGGCGAAATGCGCACGTAGTGGCCGTGGATGCCGTGCTTGCGGTCGAGTTCCGTGTCGCGCACGTACACCCAGTGCTCGACATGCTGGTTCCAGTCGTCCGCCAGCGACAGCGCGTAATCGCGCGCGGCGGCGTCGAGGAAACCATGTTCCGCGCCAGCCACCAGCGCCGCAATCGCGGCCGCCAGCGTGTAGGGGTTCACGCCGGCGTTTTCCTCCCAGCGGTCCTGCTCGCTGAACGGCCCGGTGCGGGCGACGAAGGCCAGCGCGGCCCGCACCATGCGCTGCGCCAGCGGCCGCATGTCGCCCAGCTCGCTGGCTTCGTCGAGTTTTGCCGCCAGCAGCACCGGCAGCGCCGCCTCGTCGAGCTGGATGCCGGTCCAGTACGGCCGGCCATCGCCGAAGTTGTTCTGCAGCCAATGGCCATCGGCCTGCTGCGTGGCGATCAGGTAGGCCAGCATCGTCCGCGCCTCGGTGTGCTGCCCGCAGGCGAGAAACGCGAAACCCGCCTGCACCGCGTCACGTGGCCACACCAGATGGTAGCCACCCGGATCGTCGCGGCTCGCACCCCACGGCGAACTCAGGCTGGCGACCACCGCGCCGCGGAACGTGCGGTCGTCATGGACCTTGAGCACCATTGCCGCACGTCGCGCGGCTTGTGAAATAGCCTTGTTCTTCGAGTGGATTTCCAGCCCCTTCGACCAGTTCTTCCAACCCTCGATAAAGCGGCTGCGCGCCAGCGCGTGGCCGGAAGCGAGCGCCGAGTGCGCCAGGGTCTTCGCGCCTTCCGGGGTCTGCGCAAACGCCAGCGCCAGCGTCCCGGCAACGCTTTCCAGTTCAGCGGTCAACGCAACGTTGCCGTCGGAAGCTGCGCCGTATTGCCACGTCATCGCGCCGTGACAGCGGAAATCCTGCCAGCCGTCAGAGCTGCCGACGTAGCCGGCGCTGCCGCGCGCAATGCCGCCGTCGGCCATCAGCGCCAGCGCCTGCGGGCCATTCGCCGCCATCAATGCCTGCGGCGCCACCCACGCATCGTTGTGGTGACCGGAACTGCCAAGGTGCGGTGCCAGCAGCACGTACAGGCGCAGGCCTTCGCCGTGCAGTTCGTAATGAACCAGCACGGCGTCGCGCATCGGATCGGAAAGGATTTCCAGATCGAGCTGGTAACGGTCGTGCCGGTGCACGATGTTCGCAAGCGGAATGGCCGGGTCGGGCGTGGAAATGGTGTAGTTGTGCTCGCGTTTCACTTCGCACCAGAAATCGTCGCCGGCGACGATGAAGCCGAGGTCGCGGATCTGCGGCAGGCTGCACGACGGCCAGAACACCTCGTTCAGGATGCCGTAGCCGATGGTGTACCAGACGCGGCTGGAACCGCGTGCGGTGCCGACCAGATCCTTTGCGCTGCTCGCCCAGGTGGGCGGATTTCCCGGCGATCCCGGTGCATTCATGACAAATCTCCCGTGTTCGACGCGACGCGAGCTGCGTCGCGGGACGGTTTTCCGACCACATCGAGCGTGGATCGTTCGGCGCGTTGAACGAATCCGGCGCAATCGTTGTCACTGGCCTTGTCTGCGCAACGACCCCACCGACTGCAACCGGCCTGGGGTGTTCGCACCTTTCAAACCACAACACACGCAAGGGAATGTCCAGTCATTACGACGTGATCGTGATCGGTTCCGGGCCAGGCGGTGCAGCAGTTGCGCAACGCCTCGCACCGAGCGGCAAGCGCATCCTGATTCTCGAACGCGGAGGCTGGCTGGAGCGCTCGCCGGACAACTGGAGCCCGGCCAAGGTCTTCATCGACGGTGCCTACGAAGCGCATGAAACCTGGTACGACGGCAGCGGCGATGCCTTCCACCCCGGCCTGCACTATTTCGTCGGCGGCAATTCCAAGATGTACGGCGCGGCGTTGTTCCGGCTGCGCGAACGCGACTTCGATGAAGTCCGCCATGCGGACGGTATTTCCCCCGCCTGGCCGCTGAAATACGACGTTTTCGAGCCCTATTACAACCAGGCCGAGCGCCTTTACCACGTGCACGGCGCAGCCGGTGAAGACCCGACGGAACCGCCACGCAGCCGCCCCTACACCCGCCCACCGGTGGCGCACGAACCGCGCATGCAGCAGTTGTGCGACACGTTCACGACGCACGGATTGCATCCGTTTCACATGCCGCTCGGCATTCTGCTCGACGAACGCGACGGGGTGGTGGCGCGCAACAGCCCGTGCATCCGCTGCAGCGCCTTCGATGGCTACCCGTGCCCCACGAACGGCAAGGCGGACGCGGAAGTCATCAGCATCAACCCGACGCTGGCGCAGTTTCCCAACGTCGCACTGCTCACCGGCGCCTATGTGTCGCGCCTCGACACCGATGCTTCCGGCCACGCCGTCACCGGGGTGCAGGTGGAACACGACGGCCAGCCGGAGCGCTATTCCGCCGACATCGTGGTCGTCGCCTGCGGCGCGCTGTCCTCCGCACTGCTGCTGTTGCGCTCGGCGAACGAAAAACATCCGCACGGGCTGGCGAACGGCTCCGACCAGGTGGGCCGCAACTACATCCGCCACAACCAGTCGGTGCTGATGGCGATCACAAAGCAGCCCAACGACACGGTGTTCCAGAAAACCGTGGGCGTGAGCGACTTCTACTTCGGCGCCCCCGACTGGCCGCACCCCATGGGCCTGATCCAGATGACGGGGAAATCGCACGCCGACACGATCCGCGGCGAAGCGCTGCCGACGTGGCTGGAATGGCTGCCCGAAAAACCTTTCGAATATCTCGCGCAA
Organism: Nevskiaceae bacterium; assembly: GCA_004298465.1. Classification (GTDB taxonomy): domain Bacteria; phylum Pseudomonadota; class Gammaproteobacteria; order Nevskiales; family Nevskiaceae; genus SCRT01. Next base: position 27,507 of record SCRT01000007.1, read on the forward strand.
CATGCACTGGACTTCTGGCTGTCCAGCGAAGATCTGCCGCGGCCCGGCAACTGCATCCGCTACGACGGCGAGCGCGTCGTCGTCGAACAAACCGACAACAACCTGGAAGCACACCGCCGCCTGCGCGCGAAGCTGCAAGAAATGTTGGAACCGATGGGCGCAGACGCCCGTTTCGTCGAACGCAAGCATTACCTGCACAAGGACATCCCGATCGGCGGCACGGCCCACCAGGCCGGCACCGCGCGCTTCGGCACCGACCCGGCAAGCTCGGTGCTGGACCTGCACTGCAAGGCGCACGAACTGGACAACCTCTACCTCGCCGACGCCAGCTTCTTCCCGTCCATCGGCGCCGTGAACCCGACGCTGACGATCATCGCGAACGCCCTGCGCGTGGCCGATCACATCGCGCAACGCATCAAATAGTCGCCGGCAGGCCGGCTCCTACAACCATTACCGCGAGAGGCGTGTCATGTGGACTGACGAATACCTGATTCCCGCCCTCATCCGCATCTGCCTCGTTGTGCTGTTTCCGTTCAGCGCGCTCGACAAGATCGTGTTCTGGAAGGACGCACTGGCGCAGGCGGACTCCTCGTTCCTGCCACAGTGGAGCGGCCCGCCGCTGCTGGCCGCGGCCATCGTCGTTGAAATCATGGCGCCGATCTGCATCGTGCTCGGCTGGCACGACCGCAGCGCGGCGCTGATGCTGGCCGCGTTCTGCATCGTCACGGCCATCCTTTACCACCCGTTCTGGCGCTACGCGGATTTCTGGAAACCCGGCGCCAGCACGGCGCGTGCGCACTTCTGGGATTTCCTGAAGAACTTCGGCCTGGTCGGCGGCCTGCTGCTCGTGGTGTTCGCCACGCAGCTCGCGCCCATCCAAGCCGTTGCCCGCCAGCCGCTGGCCTCCACGGCGATCTACACGCCGGCCGGCACCGCGCCAGCCACCGCCACCCCGCACAGCGACAACGCACATGACGACTGATGCGCCTGCACTGCATTACTGGCACGTCTGGGCCGACGCGGACGGCACGAGCCATCAAGAACGCCGCACGCTGCGCAGCTTCGAACGACAGAGCATGGGTGGCGCGGCGCCGCAATGGAACGCGGTCCAGCCGGAAGCACCCGACAAAGCGATCTTCTGCGTGCTGCCGGCAGGCTGGGTGGGCGAATGGCACGAGAACCCCGCGCCGCAATGGATCGTGCCGCTGTCCGGCCGCTGGTTCGTGGAAACGATGGACGGCACGCGCGTGGAAATGGGCGCCGGCGAGTTGTCCTTGGGTGCCGATCAGGGCTGCATTGTGGATGCCGCCGGCCACAAGGGGCATCGCTCCGGCACCGTCGGCAACGCGCCCGCCGTATTGATGCTGGTGCAGATGGAATACGCGCCGTGAACGATTGCGAAATCATCGACCCGCGCTTTCGCCCGCTGGTGCTGGCGAACGCGGCGCTGGAAAAGCTCGCAGAAGGCTTCCGCTGGCTGGAAGGCCCGGTGTGGTTCGCCGACCAGCAATGCCTGCTGTTCAGCGACATTCCCAACGATCGCATCCTGCGCTGGACGGCCAGCGGCGGCGTGTCCGTGTTCCGCGAGCCGTCGCGATTCGCGAACGGCCACACGCGCGACCGCGGAGGCCGGCTGGTGGGCTGCCTGCACGGTGGCCGCAGCGTCGTACGCACGGAACTGGACGGGTGCATCACAACGCTCGTGGATCGTTGCCGCGGCAAGCGGCTGAATTCCCCGAACGACGTCGTGGTAAAAAGCGACGGCACGATCTGGTTTTCCGACCCGCCCTACGGCATCCAGACCGACTACGAAGGCGGCAAGCGTGAATCGGAGCTGCCCGCGAACTTGTACCGTTTCGACCCCCGCGACGCGAGCCTGACGGTGCTGGCCGACGATATCGTCCAACCCAACGGACTGTGTTTTTCGCCGGACGAAAAGCGCCTGTACGTGACGGAAACCGGCCTGCAATTCGACCCCGCAACGCACCGCGGTATCCTTGTCTACGACATCGCGGGCGACGGCCACACGCTGTGCAACCGTTGCGCGTTCTACCAGGCCACACCGGGCAACGCCGACGGTATCCGTTGCGACGAATCCGGCAATCTGTGGGCTTCAGCCGGCGACGGTGTGCACTGCATCGCGCCGGACGGCACCTTGCTCGGCAAGATCCACACGCCGTGCCCGGTGTCCAACCTGTGTTTCGGCGACCGCCATTACAGCCGTTTGTTCCTGTGCGCCTCGCAGACGCTGTACGCGATCTGGGTCAACTCCCGCGGTGCGCAACGACCATGACGCAGCACGCACAGACTTTGCTGTGGGTCGAACGCAACACGCGCGACCTGAGCCGTGCTGCCGCTTTCTACCACGATGCGCTGGGCTTTCGCATCGAAGCCGCCCTGCCCGCGCCGTGGCTGCGCGCGCCCGCGTTTCCCGCAACACCCACGCGCTGCGCCATGCTGGCGCTGGGCGCACAACGCATCGTGCTGGCGGAATTTCCGCACGCCGCCGCGTACCCGGCAGATACCCGCTGCTGCGATCGGGCGTTCCAGCACTGCGCCATCGTCGTCTCCGACATGGCCGCCGCCCATCGCCGCGCGCTGCAACACGGTGCGACTGCCATCACCGCCGGCGGCCCACAGCGGCTACCGCCGGCTGCCGGGGCCGTTACGGCATGGAAATTCCGCGACCCGGACGGGCACCCGCTGGAGCTGCTGGCCTTTCCTGCCGGCGGCGGCGCGCCACAGTGGCACACAGCCAACGGTTTCACGCTCGGCATCGACCACAGCGCCATCAGCGTCGGGAATGTCGCACACAGCGTTGCGTTCTACGAAAAACTGGGGCTGCAGGTGGGCCCGCGCAGCGTGAACCACGGCCCTGGACAACAGCGGCTGGATGCGCTGGAAAACGTGGAAGTGGACGTCGTCGCGCTGCAGCCTGCCGCGGCAACGCCGCATGTGGAACTGCTTGGCTACCGGCAACCGCATGGCGGTGCCGCGCCGCCACAGGCATTCACCGCCATTGCAGCCGACCGCTTGATCCTGCGCGTCGATTCCATCGCCGCCGCCCTTGCCGCCCTCGATCCGGCGTACATCGTCCACCGCAGCGGCGCAGGCCATGCGCTACTGCACGACCCGGACGGTCACGTCGTGGTTCTGACGGAAACCTGAACCCCGCGCAGCCGCCGCCCTCCATAGACGAACCCACCAGGAGACAACATGACACCCTCCAACCCCGCACAGCCGCTGACCGGGCAGAACGCGCTTGTCACCGGCGCGAATTCCGGTATCGGCGAAGGCATCGCCCGCGAACTTGCCGCACAAGGCGCGAATGTCGTCGTGAACTACGTCGTGCAGCCGGAAACCGCACAGAAGATCTGCGCCGAGATCAACGCCGCGGGCCGCGGCCGTGCCATCGCGATCAAGGCCGATGTCAGCCAGGAAGCGGAAGTACAGGCGATGTTCGCAGACGCCATAAAACAATTCGGCACACTGGACATCGTCTGCTCCAACGCCGGCATCCAGCGCGATTCCGACCTGGCGCACATGACATTGCAACAGTGGAACCAGGTGATCGGCGTGAACCTTACCGGCGCGTTCCTGTGTGCACGCGAAGCGGCGCGGGAGTTCACGCGGCGCGGCATGCGTGACGTGTCCTGCGCGCTCGGCAAGATCATCTTCACGAGCTCGGTGCATCAGAAGATTCCGTGGGCCGGCCACTGCAACTACGCCACCACCAAGGGCGGCATCATGATGCTGATGCAGTCCGTGGCGCAGGAATTCGCCCCGAAGAAGGTGCGCGCCAATTCCATCTGTCCCGGCGCCATCGCCACCGCCATCAACCGCAAGGCGTGGGATACGCCACAGGCTGCGGCCGCGCTCGAAACCCTGATTCCCTACGACCGCATCGGCGCACCGGCCGATATCGGCAAAGTCGCGGCATGGCTGGCGTCGGATGCTTCCGACTACATCACCGGGGCCTCGATCTTCGTCGACGGCGGCATGACGCTGTTTCCGGGTTTCGCCACCGGCGGCTGAAAGCTCGCCGGCCCATCAACCCCCGCGTCAACCTGCAGGGCCCGGCGGCACAGTCAGCGCGGCGCGCAGGCTGCGCAGCGCGCGCTTCACGGCCATTTCGTTGTCTGGCCCGATGCGGACCATGATCTTCTGCCCGCAGGACAAGACCTGCAGATCCGGGTCTGCAAAACGGTAGAGCACCTTCGGCTGCACGAGCCGGATCGGGCCATGGATATCCGGCGCGGCAAGCAGGTGATCGATCACCTGCAGGGCGCGGGTACGGAAGGAACGGCCCGGAAAGCCGAGGTCGTGATAGGCCTGATCGAACAACGGCGAATAATGGAAATACACGGCCGCGACAGCCTGCATGTCCAACCCCTGCAGCGCCGCCACCCACGGTTGGTAACGCGCACTATTGGCCGGGCTCAGCTCCAGCGTATCGCCGCTGCCGCTGACAATCGGGCGCCCCGGCACGGCCGGCGCGGCGCGCAACCGCAGCGGCGTAGGCACGGCACGATCGAGGTTGTCCACCGTCACGACGATGCGCCGGATGATCCGCGTCATCACCAGCCGCTCCAGAACGGCCGGCCCGCCCCGCAGCCCGCTCAGCGCCCCGGTAATGCCTGCGTCGCTGGCATCGAGTGCCGGCAACGGCTCACCTGCTGTCGGCGCGGGCGCCTCGGCAGGCGAGGTTTCAGGTGCCGGGGCAGACTGCTCGCCGGCAGCCGCACCAGTGTCCGGGGATGCTTCAACGCCGCCCTGCGGCGGCACCGGCACGGCTGCCGTGGAATAGGGCACGCTGCGTTCGCCCTGGAAGGCGAAGAACAGGCCCGCCAGTGCCGCGAGCACGGCCACAACGACAGCTACCGGTCCGATCCATTTGCGTTTTTTCACCGCTATCACTCCGCAGAAAAGCGCCGCTGCAGCATAACGCAGCAGAATCCCGGTGTTCATCCCGGCATCGGAATCCACGCGCCGCAAGACCACGGACTTTCGATGCGAGTACGCTTGCCCCTCCTTTCGCGTCAGCGCCCCACCGCTTCCCGGGACCGTTTGCTGGTGCGTCCACCGCAAACCCAAGGTCCCCCCATGACCCCTGCCACACTCGCCAGCCTTCACCCTACCCCGTCACAGCCGCAGGACCTGCGCAGCACCGGGCTCGACCCGGACTTCTGGTATCCGCTGGCACGCAGTCGCGACATCCGCCCCGGCAAAGCGCTTGGCGTCACGTTCGCCGGCGAACCCATCGTGCTGGTGCGTCCGCAGAACGGCGCGCTGTTCGCGCTGGAAGACCGCTGCGCGCACCGGCAAGTGCCGCTGCACCTCGGCGTGGTACGTGGCGACCGCGTGCAGTGCGGCTACCATTGCTGGACGTTCAACCGCGAAGGGAAATGCGTGAACGTCCCCTACCTGGACGGCGGCAAGACCCTGCCCAACGGCGTGCGCAGCTACCCGGTGCGCGAAGCCTACGGCCTGGCCTTCGTGTTCCCCGGCGAGCGCGCCAAGGCCGACAGCGTGCCGTTTCCCGATGTCCCCACCTTCGCCAACCCCGCCTACAAGACACGCACCCTCGACCGTCGCATCAACTGCCACTATTCCTACATGCACGAAAACCTGATGGACATGAACCATCAGTTCCTGCACCGCAGCCTGATGGGCAACATCCGCACCACGTTGCTGGACATCCGCGAAGGCGAGGACTGGGTCGAGGCCGACTACACGTTCACACGTGCCGGCGGGAAACAGCCCTGGGGCGAGCGCTTCATGATCAACCGCAAACGCGAACCGGATCACGGGAAGGGTGAAATCGACAAGATGACGATCCGCACCGGCTACCCGTATCAAACGCTGAAGTTCTGGACCGCCGGCAGCACGGAGCCAGCGCTGGACCTGTGGAACGTCTACATGCCCGTCGACCGCGCCCAGCGCATCAACCAGACCTACGGCCTGATGATGATCCGCAAACCCGGCATCCCCGGCGCCATCCACCTGCTGTGGCCGTTCATCGTGTGGTTCACGGACCATATCTTCGGCCAGGACACGGACATCGTGGAAGCCGAACAGCGTGCCTACAATGAACAGGGCGGCGACTGGAACAACGAGATCTTTCCCATCATCCAGCGGCTCAAGGCGCTGCTCACCCGGCGCGGCGTAGCGCCCGACGCGGGTTAAGGCAAAGCACGGCGCTGGCTGCCGGGTTCCTGCCACGCTGCATCCAGCCTGCGGGGCCACGAGCAAGACTCGTGCCGTACCGGCAACCACCCCGTCCGGCTTCGCCGTCCACCCCTCCACGGAAGGGGAATCTACTGTGCCGAAGCCAACGTTCGCTGCAGCACGTTATGCTCCAAGCTGGCATGCGAAGGAGCATTTGCGATGAACTCGGCCGAAAGCTTCTGCGAACAGATCGGCCTGGAGATTCCCGTTGTCCAGGCGGGCATGGGCGGTGGCGTGACGACGGGCGAACTGGTCGGCGCCGTATCGGCTGCAGGCGGGCTGGGCACGGTGGGCATCATGGGCGACCACGCCTTCAACGCGACTCTTGGCAAAGCGCGCCGCATCGCCGGGCCGAAGCGGCCGATCGCGGCCAACCTGCTGGTGCCCTTCGTGCACCAAAGCCATATCGACATTTGCGCCGAGCAGCACGTGAGTGTCGTGACGTTGTTGGGGGTCGGCGCTGAACGCTGGATTCACGCCCTGCACGCGCGCGGCATCCCGGTGCACATCACCGTGGGCGATGCGGAACAGGCGCAGCGTGCCATTGCGGCGGGTGCAGATGGGCTGGTGGCGCAGGGCATCGAGGCCGGCGGGCACCACATGGCGGTGAAGCCGCTGGCGCAGGCTTTGCCGGAAATCCTTGATGTTGCAGCCGGGCGCCCGGTGCTGGCGGCCGGCGGCGTGGCCGATGCTGAGGACGTCCGGCGCCTGCTGGCCGCTGGTGCGATGGCGGCGATTGCCGGCACGCGCTTTCTGCTGACGGATGAATCCGGCGCCCATCCGGAATATCAGCGCCGCGTGCTGGAAGCGAAGCAGACATTGCGCACCCAGTTGTTCAGCTTCGGCTGGCCGCTGCCGCACCGCGTGATCCCGAACGCGGCGACCGAACGCTGGTGCGGCAGGGATGGCACGGCGCCGGCGTGGATCCGCAGCATCGGCCGTGTAGCGTCCCCCGTCAGCCGCGTGATTCCGCTCAGTGCGCTCGGCACGGTGGCCAAGCTGCAGCGTGTCAACCTCGGGCTGTTCACCGCCACCCTACCTTTGCGTTCCATGCCCGCAGAATTTGCCGACCGCACGGCGCTGTACGCCGGCGAAACCTTGCACCGCCTGCGCGACATCATTCCGGCTGCGGAAGCAGTGGCACGCCTCGCGCCTTGAGCCGTAGCCTTGTCGCGTGCAAGCACGCTCCCACCACAACTAGACATCCCGTAGGAACGTGCCTGCACGCGACCCGTCCTCCGTTTCAGTCTGGCTGTCGCCTGTGGGCGACGAACAGGTCGCGGAAACGCCCGTCATCATTTCGCCGCTTTTCCGCTTCCCTCTGGAACGCCTCGAGCCCAGCACCTGCCGGTCAGCCCGGTTGTCATCGTTTCGTAATAAAAGCTACGCATTGACGCAATGTGTGCGCCGCACCATGTGCGGGTCGTCAATCACCCTGGCATGGAGAAGTAAGGATGTTGATCCATTACCCACACAAGTTGCGTACGTTGGCAATCGCGGCGGCTTGCGCGTTCGGCATCGGCAGCGCTCACGCTGCCGACATTACCGGCGCCGGTTCCAGCTTTGTCTACCCGGTCATTTCCAAATGGGCGGCAAATTACGCCGAGAGCTCCGGCAACCGCGTGAATTACCAGTCCATCGGCTCCGGCGGCGGCATTGCGCAGATCAAGGCCGGCACCGTGGACTTTGGCGCTTCCGACGCACCGCTGGACGAAGCCACGCTGAAGAAATTCGGCCTCGGCCAGTTCCCGATCGTGATCGGGGGCATCGTGCCGGCGTTCAACGTGCCAGGAATCGAGCCCGGCAAGCTGGTGCTGGACGGCCCGACGCTGGCGAACATCTTCCTGGGCAAGATCAAGCACTGGAACGACCCCGCCATCGTGGCGCTGAACCCCGGCCTGAAGCTGCCCGGCAAGAAGATCACCGTGGTGCACCGCTCCGACGGCTCAGGCACCAGCTTCAACTTCACGAACTATCTGTCCAAGACAAGCCCTGACTGGAAGTCCAAGGTTGGCGAAGGCACGGCCGTCAAATGGCCGGTGGGCATCGGCGGCAAGGGTAATGAAGGTGTTGCGGCCTACATCAAGCAGTTGGGCTATTCGATCGGCTACGTGGAATATGCCTATGCGGTGCAGAACAAGCTGGGTTATACGCGGCTGAAGAACGCAGCCGGCAACGTGGTGGCGCCCGAGGCGGCCACGTTCCAGGCTGCGGCCGCCACGGCCGACTGGGCCCATGCCCAGGACTTCAACCTGATCATGACGAACGCGTCGGGTGAAAAAGCGTGGCCGATCACCGCCACGACCTGGAGCATTCTCTACAAGCAGCCGAAGAATGCCGAACACACCAAGGTCACGTTCGACTTCTTCCGCTACGCCTACACCCAGGGCAAGGATGCGGCAACCAAGCTCGACTACGTGCCGCTGCCCGATACGCTGGTGCAGAAGATCGAAACCTACTGGAAAGACGATTTCAAGCAGTAAACTATTGACCATCGCCACTTGCAGCGCTGGCATGCGCACGGCGGCACGGGGCATCACAACGCCCCGTGCCGCCGTGTCGTGTTACCGCGCCGCTCTGCGTGCTGACGTTTTGAACCCCTAATCCATCGACCGTTTCTGTCAATGCCATTGAACCCTGCCCTTGACCCGCCGGCCACGCCGCCGAGCAGCTCCGCGCCGCACCAGCGCGCCGACGCGCGCCACGACGCGTGGTTCCGCTATCTGGTGCGCGCCTGCGCGCTGCTGGTGCTGGCGGCGCTCGTAGGCGCCATGTTGTCCACGCTGTGGGGCGGGCGCGAAGTGCTGTTCGGTGACGGGCTCCACTTCCTGACCAGCAGCGACTGGGACCCGGTCAACAACATCTACGGCGCGTGGGCGCCGATCTACGGCACGCTGGTGACTTCCCTCATCGCACTGCTGCTGGCGGTGCCGGCGAGTTTCGGCATCGCCCTGTTCCTTACCGAAATCGCGCCGCCGTGGCTGCGCGGCCCCGTCAGTACCGCCATCGAGCTGCTGGCCAGCATCCCGTCGATCATCTACGGCATGTGGGGCTTGTTCGTGTTCGTGCCGTTCATGGCGAGCATCGAGCCGGCGCTGAGCGCCACGCTGGGCCGGATTCCGGTGGTCGGCGCGCTGTTCGACGGCCCGCCGCTGGGGCTGGGCCTGCTGACCGCCGGCATCGTGCTGTCGATCATGATCCTGCCCTTCATATCTTCAGTCATGCGCGAAGTGTTCCAGACCGTGCCGGCGCGCCTGAAGGAATCGGCCTACGCGCTCGGCTCCACCACCTGGGAAGTGGTGTGGCACATTGTGCTGCCGTACACGCGCACCGCGGTCATCGGCGGCATCTTCCTGGGCCTGGGGCGGGCGCTGGGTGAAACCATGGCCGTCACCTTCGTGCTCGGCAGCTCCTATGACCTGACCACTTCGCTGCTCATGCCCGGCACCACCATTTCATCGTCCATCGCCAACGAATTCAACGAGGCCGTGGGCCTGCACCGCTCGGCGCTCATCGCGCTCGGCTTCCTGCTGTTCGTGGTGACGTTCATCGTGCTGCTGATCGCGCGGCTCATGCTGCGCCGGCTGGCGCTGCGCGAGGGCCGGTCATGATCCTCACGCTGCACACGCGCCGGCGCATGGTGAATGTCGTCGCACTCGCCCTCAGCGGTGCCGCCACCGCCATCGGACTCCTGTTCCTGGGCTGGATCCTGTGGGTCACGCTGAAAAACGGCATCAGCGCGCTCAACCTGCAGCTTTTCACGCGCATTTCAGCCTACGGCGCGGAAGGTGGGCTGGCCAACGCCATCGTCGGCAGCGTATTCATGGACCTGCTGGCGCTGCTGCTGTGCGTGCCCATCGGCGTGCTGGCCGGCGTGTTCCTTGGCGAATATGCGAATCGCTCGAAACTCGGCAGCACCATCCGCTTCCTGAACGACATCCTGCTGTCGGCGCCGTCCATCGTGCTGGGCCTGTTCGTGTACGTGATCGTGGTGGTGCCCAGCTCGCAACTGACAGGCGGTGCGGTGTCGTTTTCCGGCGTCGCCGGCGCCATCGCACTGGCGCTGATCGGCCTGCCGGTGATCGTGCGTACCACCGACGAAATGCTGCAGCTCGTGCCCAACACGCTACGCGAGGCGGCGCTGTCGCTCGGTGTGCCGCAATGGAAGCTGACGCTGCAGGTGCTCATGCGCGTGGCGGCCTCGGGCATCGTCACCGGCGTGCTGCTGGCACTGGCGCGGCTGGCGGGCGAAACCGCACCGCTGCTGTTCACCGCCTTCGGCAACAACTTCATGACGCTGAACCCGCTGGATGCGACCGCCAGCATCCCCGTAACGATCTACCAGTACACGAACGACCCCAACCCGGCGATGCACGCCATCGCCTGGGCCGGTGCGCTGCTGATCACGCTGCTGGTGCTGGCGCTGAGCCTGCTGGCACGCAGCTACCTGAAACGCAACCGCATTACCTATGACTGAAATGCTGCTCGACACCTCCTTGCCGTCGGCCACCCTCACGGAGCCTGAAAGCGTGCAAACCTCATCTCCCGCGACCACCAAACTGGCCACGCGCGGCTTGAACTTCCATTACCGTCAGGCGCACGCGCTCAAGGACATCACGCTGGATATCCCGACGCAGCAAGTCACGGCCATCATCGGCCCGTCGGGCTGCGGCAAGTCGACGCTGCTGCGCGTGTTCAACCGCATCTACGCCGTCTACCCCGGCCAGGTCGCCACGGGCGAAGTGCTGCTGGACGGCGAAAACGTACTCGACCCGGCCTACCCGCTGCAGCGCCTGCGTGCGCGTGTGGGCATGGTGTTCCAGAAGCCGGTGCCATTTCCCATGACCATCTTCGAGAATGTCGCCTGGGGCATCCGCCACCACGAGAAGCTCAGCAAGGCTGATATGGCCGTACGTGTGGAACAGGCCTTGCGCCGCGCTGCGCTGTGGGATGAAGTGAAGGACAAGCTCGGCCACAGCGCGCTCGGGCTTTCGGGTGGGCAACAGCAACGTCTGTGCATCGCCCGCGGCGTCGCCCTGCACCCTGAAGTGCTGCTGCTCGACGAACCGACTTCGGCGCTTGACCCCATCGCCACCGGCCGCATCGAGCAGTTGGTGGACGAACTGAAGCAGGACTACACCATCGTCATCGTCACGCACAACATGCAACAGGCGGCTCGAATTTCCGACCGCACGGCCTTCATGTATCTGGGTGAGCTGATCGAGTACGGCGCCACCGAGCAGATCTTCACACAGCCCGACAAACGCCAGACCGAGGACTACATCTCCGGGAGATTCGGATGAACACGGAAACCCACGAACACATCGTCAAGAGTTACGACACCGAGCTGGCCCGCCTGACGGGTGAAATCGTCAGCATGGGCGATTTCGCCGGCATGCAGCTCACGCGCGCCATGCAGGCACTGGCCACCCGCGACGGCATCGCCGCGCAACGGGTGATCGACAACGACGACACCCTGGACGCCAAGGAACGCCAGATCAGCGCCGACGTGCTGCGCCTGCTGGCGCTGCGCCAGCCGTTCGCCGGCGACCTCCGCGAAGTACTGGCGGCACTGCGCATCGCCGCCGACATCGAGCGCATCGGCGACTACGCGGCCAGCGTCGCCAAGCGCTCCATCGTCCTGAACGAAAGCGCGCCGGTACCCCTGGCCACTGGCCTGCCTGCGCTGGCTACACTGGCTGGCGACATGCTGCACGACGTGCTGCATGCCTACGAAACACGTGACGCGCGCGCCGCGGCCCTGGTCTGGGAACGCGATGACAAGCTGGATGCGCGCTACACCGGGCTGTTCCGCGAACTGCTCACCTACATGATCGAAGACCCGCACAGTATCAGCGCCTGCACCCATCTGCTGTTCATCGCCAAGCACCTGGAACGCATCGGCGACCACGCCACCAACATCGCCGAGAACATCTGGTTTGCCGCCTACGGCAGCACGCTTACGGCCAAGGAAATTCAACGCATGCGCGGCGTCAGCCACCCGACAGCCCGGCCATGAAAAGCCGTGTTCGGCACCTGCCGAACACGCCGCCCCCTAGAACACGCCGCTGAACATCAGCTTTGCGATCACCACGATCGCCACCATCATCGCCAGGATGATGCGGTGGGTATTGCGGAAGCGGCACGGGTCCATGCCGCCGTGCAGGCCCGCCCAGATCGCCCGGGCGAACACGGCGAGCACGGCGAAGGCCAGCGCCACCTTCACCAGCAGCAGCTTGCCGCCGGTGGTGGCCACGCAGGCAAAGCCGTTGCAGCGGTAGTCGAACAGGAAAAAGCCCGACAGGAACAGCAGCACGACGACCACCGGCATGAACTTGCGCGCCCGTTCCATGATCGCCGCCTCGATGCGGTGCATCACGTCCGGTTCGAATTTCGCGTGCAGGCCTTCCAGCACCGCCACTTCGAACACCACGGCGCCGACAAACACGATGGCGCAGGAAACATGCACGAGAACTACCCACGGATACCACGCAGCCATTGTGTCCGCTCCTGTCTGAATGACGGCAGTTTGGGCAGGCGCCGGCACACTTGCCTTGACGACAATCATGCTTCTCGCCGCAGGTGTCGCAATGTGAAACACTCAGCGGCACGAATGGCTTTCCATTTTCCGATCCATGCCCTGTCGTTGTGCTATAACACCCAGGCGGCTTTAAACCGCTGGTTGCACATCAACACTGGAGGCTGAAATGGCTTGGAAAACCCCTGAAGTAGTCGAGATCTCGCTGGCGGCGGAAATCAACGCCTACGCTTGCGCCGATCTGTAACGCATCACAAATACTGCTGTAACGCTGTACCGATCCCGCCGCCAGAGACCCTTGTGGCGGGATTTTTTCAGCTCTGGGTCAGCGTTCATGAACCCGCGACGCGCACAGATAAAGCGCCTCGCATCTACCTTGGCAAGCAATGAAGATCGTGATCCTGGGTGCCGGCGCCGGAGGCGGCTCCCCGCAGTGGAACTCCAACGGCCACGCCTGCAACCGCGCCCGCGCGGGCGACCCGGCCGTACCGCCACGCACGCAGGCGTCGATCGCGGCCAGCGCCGACGGCACGCACTGGTTCATCTTCAATGCCAGCCCCGACCTGCGCCAGCAGATCAACGCCACGCCCTGCCTGCACCCGCGCCACGGCCTGCGCGATACGCCCATCAGCGGCGTGGTGCTGACAGGCGGCGACATCGACTCCATCACTGGCCTGCTCACGCTGCGGGAACGCCAGCCGCTGACGATCTACGGCACCGGCGCCACGCTCGACATCCTGGGTGCGAACAGTGTCTTTGAGGTGCTGGCGCGCGATATCGTCAAGCGCCAGCGCGTGTCGCTGGACACCCGCACGCCGCTGCTGGCACCGGACGGCACCACCACCGGCCTGGCCATCACGCTGTTCGCCGTGCCCGGCAAGGTGCCGCTGTACATGGAAAGCACGACGGAAGTGCCGCCCATCACGGTCGGCGAGGCAACGGTTGGCGTGGGAATCTCCGACGCTGCCCACAGCGCGTATTTCATCCCCGGCTGCGCGCGCATGACCCCGGAACTCGCCGCGCGCCTGCACGGTGCCAAACTCGTGTTCTTCGACGGCACGCTGTGGCGCGACGACGAGATGATCACCTCCGGCGCCGGCACCAAGACCGGTAGCCGCATGGGCCACATGAGCCTGAGCGGCCCGTCCGGCACGATTGCGGCCTTCGCGCCGCTCGACGTGAAACGCCGGATCTTCGTCCACATCAACAACTCGAACCCCGTCCTCATGGCCGATGCCCCGGAACGGGCGCAAACGCAAGCCGCCGGCTGGGAAGTCGGGTACGACGGCATGGAGGTCACGCTGTGAGCGACACCCTGATGACACCGGCGGAGCTGGAAGCCGCGCTGCGCGAGATCGGCGCCCAGCGCTACCACCGCCGCCATCCCTTCCACAAGTTGCTGCACGCCGGCCGCTTGCGGCGCGGCCAGGTACAGGCCTGGGCGCTGAACCGCTACTACTACCAGTGCCAGATTCCCGCCAAGGACGCGAGCCTGCTGGCGCGACTGCCAACGCCGGAGGAGCGCCGCGAATGGCGCTCGCGCCTCGTCGACCACGACGGCGACGCCCCCGGCACCGGCGGCATCGCTCGCTGGCTGAAGCTGACGCAAGGCGTCGGGCTGGATGACGGCTACGTCACGTCAACCGCCGGCCTGCTGCCCGGCACGCGCTTTGCCGTGGACGCCTACGTCCATTTCGTCCGCGAACGCACGATTCTCGAAGCCGTGGCTTCCTCGCTCACGGAACTGTTCGCGCCGACCATCATTTCCGAACGCATGGCCGGCATGCTGGAGCACTACGACTTCATCCGGGAGGAAACACTGGCGTATTTCCGGCCGCGGTTGAAGCAGGCGCCAATGGATTCCGCCTACGCCCTGAACTATGTCCAGCAGCACGCGCACACGCCGGAGCAGCAGACCGCCGTGCTGGATGCTCTGCGCTTCAAGTGCAACGTGCTGTGGTCACAGCTCGATGCACTGTATTTCGCCTACGTGGAACCTGCGATCATCCCGCCCGGCTGCTTCGTGCCGGACGACCACCACGGCACCCAGGGATGACCCCGTCCGCCGTGACAGAAGCCGCTGTCCCGCGCCTGGGCGTCGGTGTGCGCCTGCACCACGACGCAGTGCGCGACACTTGGGGCCTGCTGGCGCCCGAACGGCTTTTCAAGCTGGACGCGCAGGCGACCGAAATCATGAAGCTCGTAGACGGCCAACGCAGTGTTGCCGGCATCGTGGACAGTCTCGTGGTGCGCTACCACGCGCCACGCGACGTCATTGCACGCGACGTGTGCGCCATGCTGCAGGGGCTGGCGGACAAGAACGTGGTGCACGCATGACCCCGAAAGACGCCGCTATCGGCCCCCCCATGAGCGTGATGTTCGAGTTGACACACCGCTGCCCGCTGCAGTGCCCATATTGCTCGAATCCACTTGAACTTGAGCGTGCAAGTGCTGAATTAGAAACGCATACATTGGTACGTGTACTGGATGAATGCGCGAGCTTCGGCGTGCTGCAAGTGCACTTCTCGGGCGGCGAGCCGCTGTCGCGTTCCGACTTGCCGGAAATCGTTGCGCATGCCCATGGGCGCGGCCTGTACACGAACATCGACACTTCTGGAGTGATGCTGGACGACACAGCGCTGGCTGCGCTTCAACAGGCCGGCATCGACCACCTGCAGATCAGCTTCCAGGACGTGGACGAAGCCGGCTGCAACCGCGT
This sequence comes from Nevskiaceae bacterium, assembly GCA_004298465.1. Classification (GTDB taxonomy): domain Bacteria; phylum Pseudomonadota; class Gammaproteobacteria; order Nevskiales; family Nevskiaceae; genus SCRT01. Next base: position 42,992 of record SCRT01000007.1, read on the forward strand.
GGCGAACTTCCCCAACGCCTTCCAGCTCAAGCTCGCCGCCGCCCGGCGTGTGTCCGCCGCCGGCCTGCCGCTCACGCTCAACTTCGTCGTCTACCACGACAACATCGCCCGCGTGCCGCAGATGATCGAACTCGGGCTGGAACTCGGCGCCCAGCGCATCGAGATCGCGAACGTCCAGTACTACGGCTGGGGGCTCATCAACCGCTCCCGACTGCTGCCGACACGGGAAGAACTGCAGCACGCCACCGCCACCGTGGAAGCTGCCCGAGTCCGCCTCAAGGGCCGGCTGCGCATCGACTACGTGGTGCCGGACTACTACGCGCAGCGCCCGAAAGCCTGCATGGGCGGCTGGGCGCAGCGGCTCATCAACATTTCACCATCCGGCAAGGCGCTACCCTGCCATGCGGCCGAAACCCTGCCCGGCTTCACGTTCTGGAACGTCCGCGACCACAGCCTTGAAGACATCTGGTACCACTCGGAAGCCTTCCTGCGCTTCCGCGGCACCGCGTGGATGCCGGAACCCTGCAGATCCTGCGAACGCCGCGAGATCGACTGGGGCGGCTGTCGCTGCCAAGCCTTCGCCCTGACGGGCGACGCAGCGCGCACCGACCCTGCCTGCGTGCTGGCCCCCGACCACGCCGTGATGCAGGCCGCCGTAGCGGAAATGGACGGCACGCAGCCCTTTGTCTATCGCGGATTCCACAACGTCGAAAAAGTGCTGAAGCTGAAGAACCTACCAACCGTTTGACACAGCTATCCCTGATTCCAGACGCCAAACATCGCGGCCTTGAGCTTCGGGCCGTGTGGGCAGGCACAACATATTACGTTGCAAGATGGGGGGCGATTCCTGCAGCCAGTGCTACCGGGCGCTGAAAAATTAATCTGGAGTACGTTGGCTGGACGGCCGGAATCGCCCATCCGAACAAGAGCCGGTTGCTGTACACACCGGATTCCAACAAGCCTGCCGCACTGTAAAACGAACGAAACAGTACACCGTTAAGCGGGCGTCCAGCTTTGTGTCTCTACAATGCGGAACGAACCAAGCAAGACTACTAGCCGGTTCCGCTATACGTCGCTTTTCGTCGATGGAAGCAGTAAGATGCGTCCTCGGATTTGGGGTTGCGACTTCTCAACGCACGGATACACAGAGCACCTGACACAGCGAGATGATCATTTCGTTCGATGCAACGTTGCTCGCCTCAATCGCATTTGCTGTTTCATTTTGCGGCTGCGGTGCGACGCTGTGGCTGTGCCGCCGTTTCGGCTGGGGTGCTGATTCGACGATTAGCGTCCAACGCCTGCACCGCGGTTTTGTACCACGGCTAGGTGGTGTGCCGATCGGCGCGGCGTTCACGATCTCCATCCTGAGCGCATCACTGCTGTACCCGGAGCCGTGGACCCATAGCCTGTTTCTGCTGCTTGCCGTCATGCTGCCGACGTTCATCGTCGGAGTGACCGAGGACCTTACACAGCGTGTTGGGACACGCGTGCGCCTGCTCGTCACGATGCTGTCTGCTGCACTCGGCATCGGCCTGCTAGGTGCATTGCTGAACCGCATCAACATCCCGGGCGTGGATACCTTCCTTGCCTCGCACTGGGCAGCCGCAGTCATCCTCACGCTTATTGCTGGCGCCGGCGTTCCTCATGCCATCAATATCGTCGATGGTTGCAATGGTCTTTCCTCCAGCGTCGGTATTACTGTATTCATCGGATTGGGCATCCTGAGCTGGCAGCTCGGCGACACGTTCATTGCCACCACAGCCCTGATCGCCGCATGTGCGACTTTCGGGTTCACTTTATGGAACTTTCCGCTCGGCAAGATCTTCCTTGGCGATGGCGGGGCCTATTCCATGGGGGTCCTGATCGCTGAGCTCTCGATCCTGCTTATCGTCCGCCATCCACAGGTTTCAGCGTGGTTCGCGCTGCTGCTCGTCATCCACCCGGTATGGGAAGTACTATTTTCCTGCGCCCGGCGCGGTCGGCACAGCTTACGTCGGATGTTCGAACCGGATGTTCGTCATTTGCATCAACTCGTCTATCGCCGAGTCTTCGAACACGCCTTCGAGAAAGGCTCCCCGTACAGCCAAGCCTACGCCAGCGCTATGGCCGCAGCGACTTTCACGGCTTGGCATGCCACGATGCTGTTATTGGCTCTGCTGTTCTGGAATAACTCTGCTGCACTGATTGCCTGTATTCTTGGGTTCATCGTGCTTTACGGTGTGAGCTACCGTCTCCTGATGCAGCACAGATCGTTCATTACTCACGGCATTACCAAAGCGGTACAGCGACATCACGTCATGCACGCAAAACACATGATGCAGAACGTCTTGACAGTTCCGGATAAGCAGCAACCCGTGGGCACTGATCGCGATACCTGAATCGAGTAGACCAGTCCAACATTTCCGGTATAGCTATTGGCCGTGACAGAAGTTTCTGTTGGCCGATACAACATAGCCGTAATGCATTCGCGCTGGGGCGTTGGCGTTCACGAATTCGGTATTCGCCGATCAATGAAGCTAGCTAGGAATACGCGTGCGCCGGTAGCCGCAGAGTCATCAAATGCTGGGTTACAACGATCTGCGACACAAGCCAGAATAGCGGTAATGTCTTCTGCACCAAGCTCATAAGAGCCATCCAGTATTTCCTGCTACGACATGCCTTCAGACAGTATCAATAGCACGTCGTAAACCGTAATCTTCAATCCGCGGATACACGGACTGGTCGCCGCGCTTCCCAGGTTCCAGGGTAATCCGTTGCATTCGTCGACCTCCTGCTCATGCTGCCGAAATCGAGACTCGGCAGCAATGCCGCCTTCCACCACCGCGTTCACGATAGCAGGTAACAGCACGCCGAAATTGCGGTTACATGGCAGCGCTTTCGGCAATTTCTGAAGATCAGTGGCTTCGCTCGCTCCGCCCCGGCTCCGCGGCGTTCAGGTTTGCATGTTCCAGCGCGTCTAGCAGCGTTGCGCTGTCGGCGGCAAGCTGCAGGCGCGCGCGGCTTGGCGGCCGGATGAAGCCGCAGCCGACGGCGTGGTCGAGAAACGTGATGAGGCTGTCGTAGTAGCCGTTCGTGTTGAGCACGCCAACCGGCTTGTGGTGCAGGCCAAGCTGCTGGGCGGCGAGCATGTCGCCGAGCTCGTCCAGCGTGCCGTAGCCACCCGGCAGGGCAACAAAGGCGTCGGACAGATCGGCCATGAGGGCCTTGCGTTCTGCGAGCGTGTCCACCACGTGCAGTTTCGCAAGCCCTTGGTGGGCCACTTCGTGCTGCACGAGCGAAGTGGGCATGACGCCGACTACGCGGCCGCCGCCTTGCAGGACGGTGTCGGCTACCACACCCATCAAACCCTGCTGCGAGCCGCCGTAGACGAGCGCGAGCTTGCGGTGCAGGAGCTCCCGGGCGAACGCGCGCGCTGCCTGGGCCCAGGTTTCACCGACCCCCGGCGCGGAGGCGCAGAACACGCACACCGCGCGCAGGTTTGCGGCCATCGCCAGCGCCTCAAAGCTGCAGCAGCAGGCGGGCCGGATCTTCGAGGAGTTCCTTGATGGTGCGCAGGAACAGGACGGACTCGCGCCCGTCGATGAGGCGGTGGTCGTAGGTGAGCGCGAGGTACATCATCGGGCGGACGACGATTTCCCCGTCCACCACGACCGGGCGCGGGTTGATGCCGTGCATGCCGAGGATGGCGCCCTGCGGCGGGTTGAGGATCGGCGTGGACATGAGCGAGCCGAACACGCCGCCGTTCGTGATGGAGAATGTGCCGCCGGTGAGGTCGGCCATCGTCAGCTTGTTGGCGCGCGCCTTGACGCCGAGTGCCGCGATGCCTTTTTCGATGTCCGCGAACGACAGCGTGTCGGCATCACGCAAAACCGGCACGACCAGGCCGCGTTCCGTGGAAACGGCGATGCCGACATCGTAGTAGCCGTGGTAGATGACGTCAGTGCCGTCGATGGAAGCGTTCACCGCCGGGAATTTCTTCAGGGCTTCCACGGCCGCCCGCACGAAGAAGGACATGAAGCCGAGCTTGACGCCGTGCGTCTTCTCGAAGCTTTCCTTGTAGCGGGCCCGTAGATCGGAGACCGCCTTGAGGTCCACTTCGTTGAACGTCGTGAGCATGGCGGCCGTGGCCTGCGCTTCCACGAGGCGTTCGGCGATGCGCTGACGGATGCGTGTCATCGGTACGCGCTGTTCCTCACGCGGACCCGCAGGAACGACTATCGCTGCCGGCGCTTGTGCGGCCGGTGCGGTGGGCTTGCCTGCGGTCTGGTTGTTGGCGAAGGCCAGCACGTCTTCGCGCGTCAGCCGCCCGCCCTTGCCGGTGCCTTTCACGTCTGCTGCAGAAACCCCCATTTCCTTCAGCAGTTTGCGAATCGCCGGGCCTTGCCCGTCAGCCTCTTCGTCGGCGCCGGCCTCAGCAGCGGCGGGCGCCGGGACGGCGGCCGGCTTGGGGGTGGCTGCGGCAGGCCTGGGGGTGGCTGCAGCCACCGCAGGTGCTGCGGCCGGGGCGCTGGCCGTCGCCCCTTCCTCCACGATCCCGACCACGTCTCCGGCGCCGACCGTGGCGCCGGTGGCAAAGCGCACTTCCTTCAGAACGCCGTCTGCCGGAGCCGGGACTTCGAGCACGACCTTGTCCGTTTCGAGATCCACCAGATTTTCGTCGCGCTTCACCGCGTCGCCCGCTTTCTTGTACCAGGTGGAAACGGTTGCTTCGCTGACGGACTCCGGCAGGTTCGGGACCTTGATCTCGATACTCATTGACTACTCCTGGAAAACTTTTATGGCTGACGATTCAGAAAAAATGAATGGAGCGGTTCAGGCGCCGCCGACGAGCTCCAGCCCGCCACCCAGCGCGGCCTCGACCACGGCACGCTGTTCCTGCTGGTGCAGCTTCAGGTAGCCGACCGCGGTGGTGGACGTGCCCGGCCGCGTCGCGTACAGCAGACGCCGGCCGGCAGGCATGCCGGCCAGCAGGCGGTGCTTGATCTGGTACCACGCCCCCTGGTTTTCCGGTTCTTCCTGTGCCCACACGATGTCCTTCGCTTTCGGGAAGTGCTCGATGGTGGCCCGGTATTCGGCGTGCGGGAACGGGTAGAGCTGCTCGATACGGCAGATCGCAACGTCCTTCAGCTTGCCGGCTTCACGCGCCTCGAACAGATCGTAGTAGAGCTTGCCACTGCAGAACACGAGCCGCTTCACCTTCTTCGGGTCGGCTGCCGTGTCGGGGATCACAAGTTGCAGCCCGCGTTCACTCAGGTCTTCCAGCGTCGACACCGCGAGCTTGTGGCGCAGCAGCGACTTCGGCGACATCACGACCAGCGGCAGGCGCAGGTTGCGCTTCATCTGGCGCCGCAGCAGGTGGAAGATCTGCGCCGGCGTGGACGGCACGCAGACCTGCATGTTGTCCCCCGCGCACAGTTGCAGATAGCGCTCCAGGCGCGCGGAGGAATGCTCCGGCCCCTGCCCTTCGTAACCGTGGGGCAGCAGCAGGACCAGGCCGCAGTAGCGGCCCCACTTCACCATGCCGGAGGAAATGAACTGGTCGGTGATGACCTGTGCGCCGTTCGCGAAATCGCCAAACTGCGCTTCCCAGATCACCAGCGTGTCCGGGTCCGCCGAACTGTAACCGTACTCGAAGCCCAGCACGCCGAGCTCGGACAGCAGCGTGTCGTTGACGACGAAGTTGTTCTTTTCGCCGACGAGGTGCTTGAGCGGCGTATAGGTGCTGCCGGTCTTCGTGTCGTAAAGCGATGCGTGGCGATGGAAGAACGTGCCGCGCCGCGTGTCCTGCCCGCTCAGGCGCACGGCATGGCCTTCGTCGACGAGCGATGCGTAGGCCAGCGTTTCGGCAAAGCCCCAGTCCATCTCCACCTTGCCGCTCGCCATCTCGGCGCGCGCCTCGAGGATCTTGGCGACGCGCGGGTGGACGTTGAAGCCTTTCGGCAGATCCAGCATGCGGCGTGCCAGCGTCTGGAGTTTCTTCTTCGGCAGGCGTGTGTCGGTCGGGTCATCCCAGGCGCCGGCGATGTATTTCGACCAGTTGACGGTATGCGCGTTGCCGACCAGCCCCAGGGTCTTGCGCGCGATGTTCTCGCCGCGGTCGAGGCCGTCGCGATAGGCGGCAACGAGCGTATCGAGGCCATCAGCGGCGATGACGCCGGCCTTGGTCAGCTTCTTGCCGTACAGCTCCATCGTGGTCGGCTGGCTCTTGATCGCGCCGTACATGAGGGGTTGCGTGACGGACGGCTCATCTGCCTCGTTGTGGCCATGCCGGCGGTAGCAGCACACGTCGATGATGACGTCGCGGTGGAAGGTATTGCGGTAGTCCACCGCGACGCGCGTGACGAAGATCACGGCTTCGGGGTCGTCGCCGTTCACATGGAAGACCGGCGCTTCCAGCATCTTTGCGATGTCGGTGCAGTAGCGGCTGGAGCGGGTGTTCTTGCCCAGCTGGGCGTGGATCGGGTCGGGCGTGGTGAAACCGATCTGGTTGTTGATGATGATGTGGACCGTCCCGCCTGTCGCATAGCCCTTGGAATACGTGAGCTGCAGCGTCTCCATGACGATGCCCTGCCCGGTCATGGCGGCATCGCCGTGGATCAGGATGGGTACCACGCGTTCGCCGTTCTCGTCGTGGCGACGCGTCTGGCGCGCCTTGACGGAGCCTTCGACGACCGGGTTCACGGCTTCCAGATGCGAGGGGTTGAACGCCAGCACCGTGTGCAGGCGCCGGCCTTCCATTTCCACGTCGGCGGAAAAGCCCATGTGGTATTTCACGTCGCCGGTGCGTTCCGGGTCGTCGTCGTGCATGCCGTCGAATTCCGCGAACAACTGCGTCGGCGTCTTGCCAAGCACGTTGACGAGCACGTTGAGACGGCCGCGGTGCGCCATGCCGATCATGACGTCCTCGACGCCGGAGCGGACAGCCACGCGCATCGCCTCATCCAGCAGTGGAATGAGCACTTCGCCGCCTTCCAGCGAAAAGCGCTTCTGGCCGACGTACTTGTGGCCGAGATAGCGTTCCAGCCCCTCGGCGGCGACGAGCTGCTTGAGCACTTCGCGCTGCTCGTCCGCGGTGAGCCGCGGGTCGAAGGGCCTGCCTTCCAGACGCTGCTGGAGCCAGCGCTTCTGCGTGATGTCGGTCACGTACATGTACTGCGCGCCGATGGTGTCGGTGTACACCTTCTTCAGCACGCGGATGATCTCCGCCAGCTTCAACCGCGGTGCCGCGGCCAGCGTGCCGGTGTTGAACTCGGTTTCCATGTCCTGCGCGGACAGGCCGTTCTCAGCCGGGTCGAGGTCGGCAAGCTGGGCCGGCACGACCAGGCCCAGCGGGTCCAGACGTGCAGCCTGATGCCCGCGCTGCCGGTAGTGGGCGATCAGGCGCAGCACTGCGGCCTGCTTTTCGAGCGCGACGGAATCGGCACTGACGACAGTACGATGCGGAGCCCGCGCCAGCGCCGCGAAGCGCTCCCGCACCGGCCCGAGCGGTTGCTCCGGGGCCGCGCCGGGTACGCGCAGTGACTCGAAATAGGCGCGCCACGAGGGGTCCACCGAACCGGGATCGCCCAGGTAGTCCTCGTAGAGATCTTCGACGTAAGTGGCGTTTCCGCCCTGGATGGCCGTGGACTCGATGAAACTCTCGTATTTGTCGCCCGTCACTTCGATCTCCTGCACAATCTTGTCTGTCGAGACATCCGATTTCACTGATGCAGCGCAGCCTGCTGGGTCTGCGCCACATGGCTCCATTCACCGACGCGCCGGGTCAGGTAGGCGCGGAATTCGTCCGCGAATTCCTCGTGCTTGAGTGCATATTCGACGTTCGCCTTCAAATAGCCGAGCTTGCTGCCGCAATCGTAGCGGGTTCCCTCGAACTCGTAGGCCAGCACCGTCTGTTCCTGGATCATGGCGCTGATCGCGTCCGTGAGCTGGATCTCGCCACCAGCACCCCGCTGGGTCGCCTGCAGCAGCTTGAAGATGCGCGGCGTCAGGATGTAACGGCCGACGACCGCGAGATCGGACGGCGCATCTTCCGGTTTCGGCTTTTCCACGATGCTGCGGATCTCGCCCAGGCGCGGGCCCACTGGCTCCACTTCCACGATGCCGTAGGAACCGGTCTGCTCGTGCGGCACGCGCTGTGCGGCAATGACGCTGGTACCGAATTCCTGGTACACGCGCTGCATCTGTGCGAGGCATGGACGCAGGCGGCCGTCGATGAGGTCATCCGCCAGGATGACGGAAAAATCCTCGTCCCCGACCGCGGGCTGCGCACACAGGACGGCGTGGCCAAGGCCCAGCGCTTCGGACTGGCGAATGAAGATGCAGTTCACACCGCGCGGCAGGACGTCCTGCACAAGTTCCAGCAGCTTGGTCTTGCCCTTCGCTTCCAGCTCGGCCTCCAGCTCATAGGCCTTGTCGAAGTGATCCATGATGGAATTCTTCGAACGACCGGTGATGAAGATCAGTTCGTCGGCGCCGGCGCTGATCGCCTCCTGGACCGCGTACTGGATCAACGGCTTGTCCACGACCGGCAGCATTTCCTTGGGGCTGGCCTTCGTGGCCGGCAAAAAACGCGTGCCAAGACCGGCAACCGGAAATACCGCTTTGCGAATGCGCATGGTGTCTCCATTCATGACGGCGACGGGTGCACCCACACCGCCTGCCGGTCCGGGCTTGAAGCCCAACCGCACACAGGCCGGCAAGGTGTTTCGCACGTCTGTCCAAGGGTGCGTAATCATACCGCGTTGCACCGGACGGGCGGTTGAACAAAGACGAAAATCGAGTAGGGATATTCGAGATCTCGGAATTGGCGATTCGCGGAAGAAAACGGGCTTTGATCGCCAACCCTGAATCCCGAATCGCTGCCCGGCAAATCGTCCCCTTGCCGGCAACGAAACGAGGGGCAACTCCCGTTGCTGCAGCGCCCCCCTGGCCCGTCACGGTACCCGGTGGTTCAGCGTGACGGTGAGCGGCGCACCGGTGTCCTGCGCTGCCACCTGAAGGGTGCCTTCGATATCGCCGCTGGCCGCCTTCGCATCGCCGTTCCGCGACAGGCGGGCGACGATCTCGAAGCGGTCATGCCCTTCCAGTCGCGCACCAGGCATCGGGCGCTTGGTGTCGTCCAGCCGCAGCTTGACGGGGAAGTGGGGTGCGGCAATCCGGTCGGCCGCCAACGGCATCGGCGGCCCGCCGACGGCGCGCACGAAGACGAACAATATGGCGCCCTGCGGCACGTCGTTGGCCAGCTCCGGAGCCAGCCGCACTTCGACGTCGAGCACGACCGGCGTGGCTGTGTCGGCCGTGCTGTCCGGCGAAGGTTTCGTCGACGGGTTGGAGGTGGATGCCGCCGCACCGCCATCCAGCGCCGCGATCTGATGCTCGATGGCGGTGCGCACGTTGTCCGGCACACCAGGCCGGCCGGCAAGCGCCCCCCAGTATTGCCGGGCATGGGAAGTATCGCCGCGCTGTGCGGCGGCAACCCCGGCATACCACAGCGCCTGGACATCGTCGGGGGCGATCTTCAGCGCGGCGTCGAACAGCCGCGTCGGCTCGCCGCGCAGGTTGCGCTGCTGCACCATGCCCTGTGCCAGACCCTGCGCCACCAGCCATTCGGGATTGCTGCTGCCGTTGATTGAATTCGCGCGCGCGTAGGCTTGCGCCGCCGCGGAGTAGTTCTTCAGCACCAGCTCACTGCGTCCGAGCAGAGCCCAGCGCTGTTCATCGTCTGAATGGCTCTTCAGGTCGTCCCGCAGACGCTGGACCATGGCCTGGATTTGCTCGGAGCGGGCGGCCTGCAATACTTCTGGCGACATGGCCGGCTTGCCGGTGGCAATCTCCTGCGCCACGCGCCAGCTGCCGTCCTGCGCGTACCAGGCCACTCCGACCACGACCGGCACGAGGGCCAGCACGATGCCCAGCGCGCGCGGGCTGCGATGCGAAACGGTGACTGCCGACACCTGGTCGGGCTCGTCCGCCAGCAGCCGGATGCCGGCATCGTGCCGCAACTTCTCCGCCGCTTCCGCATCCGTCTTCCCCGCCACGACATCCGCATCCACTTCCGCAATGCGCGTGCGATAGGCCGCGACATTCGCCGCCCGGCGTACTTGTTCCTCGGGAAGCCGGCGCCGCAGCCACGGCCAGGCGACGATGGCCGCGATCACGATGGCGAGCGGCAGCATCAACCACAGAAGCGTCATTTCGTTTCGTCCAGCAGGCGTTTCAGGGCGGCTTCGTCCAGCGCCGGGGACGACGCCTCCAGCCGTGAGCGGCGGGCAACCCGCCAGGCGACGAACATCGCCAGCAGCACGAGCCCGAACGGGCCCAGCCACAACAGCCATGTCAACGGCTGGAACGGCGGCTTGTAGAGCACGTACTGGCCGTAGCGATCCACGAGGTATTGGCGAACCTGTGCGTCGCTGTCGCCGGCGGCGATCAGTTCACGCACCTTGTAGCGCATGTCCTGCGCCAGCGCCGCCTGCGAGGATTCCAGCGACTCATTCTGGCACTGCATGCAGCGCAGGCCAGGCAGCAGCGCCATGTAGCGTGCCTCCTGCTCCGCACCGAGCGGAATGTACGGCCGTACGGACTGGACCTGGGCGTATCCGGCGGGTATCAGCGCGAGGCCGAACGCCAACACCAACATGTACAGCATCGCCTTCATCGCGCGGCTTCCAGCAGCGGCTGGAAGTGCTTGCGCCATGCGGCTGGCGTCATCGGGCCCACCTGCTTGTAGCGCACGATGCCGTGGGCGTCGACGAGGTAGGTTTCAGGAATGCCGTACACGCCCCAGTTCAGCCCCATCGCGCCTTCCGGATCTTCAAGAATCAAGTGATAGGGGTCGCCGTGCTCTCCCAGCAGACGCCGCGCCGCCTGCGGGGTGTCCTTGTAGTCGATACCGATGATCGACACCTGGTCACCGTGGGCCAGCTGCATGAGGAACGGGTGTTCGTCACGACACGCCACGCACCAGCTCGCGAAGAAGTTGATGACCGCCGGTCGGCCCTTCAGGTCGGCCTGCGTGAAGCGCGCGGGGGGTTCCGCCGGTGGCGTCGCCAGCACCGCAAGGTCGAAGGCCGGCACGGTCTTGCCGATCAGCGGCGAAGGCACGTAGGTCGGGTCGTCTTCCGGTTGTGTGCTCCAGCCGCGGTTGAGGGTATAGGCCAGCAAGGCCACGATGCCGACCAGCACGATCATCGGAATGAAGTAGCGGTAACGCACGTCTCGTCTTCCGTTCGCTTCAGGCCGTTTCGGCCGCGGCATCCGCCGCGACGCGCACGCGCCGGGCGGCACGGGCCAGACGATAACGCGGATCGGTGGCCGCCAGCCCGCCGCCGATGAACATCAGAAGCCCGCCGTACCAGATAAAGCGCACCAGCGGTTCCACGTACATGCGCAAGCCCCAGGTACCGTTGCCAAAGTCGTTGCCGAGCGAGACATACAGGTCGCGCAGCGCGCCCTTGGCGACGCCGGCATCGGTCTGTTCCTGCCCACCGGGGCGGAACGTGCGTTTCTGCGGATGTAGCGTGGCAATGCGCTCGCCGTCCTTGACCACGTACACCGTGGCGATGAGCGCCGTGTAGTTCGGCCCTTCCGCAGCATGGACTTCGCCGAGCGAAAAATCGTAGCCGGACAGATGTTCCACCGCCCCTGGCGCCATGCGTGCATCGCGCTCGATGCTGAACGCGGAATTGAAGCTGATGCCGATCAGGCACACCGCCATGCCGATGTGGGCCAGCGTCATGCCCCAGGTTGCGCGTGAAATACTCTTCAGGCCCGCCACCGCGGAATTCCGCGACCGTACCCAGCGCCACAGCTCCGCCACAGCCGTGGTGATGATCCACACCGCCAGCAGCCCGCCAGCCGCGGCGGTCACCGCTGTCTTGCCCACCAACGCAAACGGCAGCACCGCAGCAGCGACGAGCGCCAGCAGCAACGGAATGCGCAGCCGCTGCACAATGGTGCGCAACTGGGCACGTTTCCACGCCACCACACCGGCAAAGCCGAGCAGCACGAAGAGCGGGCCGAACAGCGGGAAGAACACGGTGTTGAAGTACGGCGGCCCGACGGAAATCTTCGACGTGGATACGGCGTTCACGATCAACGGGTACAGCTCGCCAAGCAGCACGGCGCCACACGCGGCCGCCAGGAACACATTGTTGAACAGCAGGAAGCCCTCCCGCGACCACAGCCGCAGCTCGCCGTCTGCCTTGAAGCGGGGCGCACGCCACGCGTAGAGCGCCAGCGAAACGCCGACGACGGCGCCGATGAAGCCGAGGACGAACAGGCCGCGCGACGGGTCGGAAGCAAAGGCGTGCACCGACACCAGCACGCCGGAACGCACAAGGAAAGTGCCGAACAGGCACAGCGAGAATGCCAGGATCGACAGCAGCACGGTCCAGCTCTTCAGCAGCCCGCGCTTTTCCGTGACCGCCAGCGAATGGATCAGCGCCGTGCCTGCCAGCCATGGCATGAAGCTGGCGTTTTCCACCGGATCCCAGAACCACCAGCCTCCCCAGCCGAGCACGTGGTAGGACCACCACGAGCCGATGGTGATGCCAAGTGTGAGGAATACCCATGCCGCCGTCGTCCACGGCCGGGCCCAGCGCGCCCAGGCCGCATCCAGCCGTCCGGTAATGAGCGCGGCGATGGCGAACGCGAAAGCCACGGAAAAGCCGACATAGCCCATGTATAGCATCGGCGGATGGCTGGCCATGCCGGGGTCCTGCAGGATCGGGTTCAGGCCGCTGCCGTCCGCCGGCACCGGGAACAGCCGGGTGAACGGGTCGGACGTCAGCAACACAAAAGCGAGGAAGCCGATGGACACGAAACCCAGCACCGACAGTACCAGTGCGCGCATGTCCGACGGCAGCCGACGGTTGAAGACCGATACCGCAAATGTCCAGCCCGCCAGCACCAGCACCCACAGCAGCATGGAGCCTTCGTGCGCGCCCCACACCGCCGTGAGGCGGTAGATAAACGGCATTTCGGAATAATTGTTCTGCGCGACGTAGGCGACAGAAAAGTCCTTTGAGATGAACGCCCATGTCAGGCACAGGTACGACACGACGATGGCCACGAACTGGGCGCGCGCCGCGGAGGTCGCGGTGGCCATCAGGCGCGCGTCGTGGCGGAACCAGCCAATGAGCGGAGCGACTGCCTGCACCAGGGCTACACCGAGCGCCAGCATCAGCGCGAAGTGTCCGAGTTCCACGATCATCCGTGCTTCTCCGCTCTCACCAGCGGTGCGACAGAGGCGCTGGTGGGTTGCATCGACTTGAATTCACCGCAGTTCCTGCGGCCTTCGGCATCCGCCTGCTTGACGCGGGCAGCGACGTTCTCGGGCATGTAGCTGGAGTCGTGCTTGGCGAGAATGCGGCTGGCCACGAAACTACCGTCGCCGTTCAGCCGGCCGGTGGCAACGACGCCCTGCCCGTCGCGAAACAGGTCCGGCAGCACGCCGGTGTAGCGCACGGGAATGGTACGCGTGCAGTCCGTGACGATGAAGGAGATCTCCATGCCCGCACCGTGGACGATGCTGCCCTTTTGTACCAACCCGCCCAGGTCCATCACCGCGTGCGAGGTGATGTGCTGCTCGTAGAGGTCGGTGGGTGTGTAGAAATACGTGATGTTCTTGTTGAAGGCAGTCAGCGCGAGCGCCGCAGCGGCACCCACGCCTAGCACCAGCACGGACACGGCAGCCAGGCGCCGGCGGCGGCGCGTCATCATGAGCGTGCCCTCCGCAAGCCATCGGCACCGCTGCGGCTTGCCGTGTCATCGGTGTCATCCTGCGTGCTCAACTCGCGCAGCACGGCGGTGTGCCGCAGGCGCGGAGCCAGCACGTTCCACACCAGGACCAGCACGGCAAGCCCGAAGGAGCTCCACACGTAGAAGGCGAAACCGCCCATTTGCCAGAAACTCGTATGCGTCATGCGTTGGCGACCAGCGTCTTGACCCAGCGTGTCGTGCGTTCACGCATCAGCAGTTCACTGCGCATGCGCACGAGTTGTGTATAACCGAAGAACAGGGTGAAACCAAGCATACAGACCAGCATTGGCCACAACATGTTCCATGTGATGGTCGGACCACCGAGGCGGAACACCGTGGACCCCTGGTGCAGGCTGTTCCACCACACTACGGAGTAATGCACGATCGGCACGTTCACGAAGCCAACCACCGCCAGCAGCGAACAGGCACGGGCAGCGGCGCGCGGTTCTTCGATCGCGGTATTCAGGGCTACGACACCCAGATACAGGAACAACAACACAAGTTCCGAGGTCAGGCGGGCATCCCATACCCACCACGCCCCCCACATCGGCTTGCCCCACAGCATGCCGCTGACCAGCGCCAGTGCCGTGAAACTGGCACCCACCGGTGCTGCCGCAACCACCGCCACTTCCGCCAGTTTCAGGCGCCAGACCAGTGCGATGAAAGCAGCTACCGCCATCACGGTGTAGGCGAACAGGCTCATCCACGCCGCCGGAACATGAACGTAAATGATGCGGAAGGCGTCGCCCTGCTGGTAGTCGGGAGGCGCCAGCACCAGCCCGCCGTAGGCCCCAACCGCCAGCAACACGAGTGCAGCCCCCAGCAGCCACGGCGCCAGACGCCCGGCGAAGACGTAGAAGCTGGGCGGGGATGCGAGGCGGTGAAACCAGGTCCACATGATCGGTTACCGGAATTTATTCAAGGGCGTTGCGTAATGCCGCCGCCGCCGCCCAGGGAATGAGAACCGCCGCCAGCACGAGTTCGGCGGCGAGGAAGTATAGCGGAGCAGCCGCCGGCAACCCTTGACCTGCAGCACGCACGGCGCCGGCGCCGAACACCACCACCGGTGCCATCAGCGGCAGCACCAGAACCGGCAGCAGCACGCCGGCGCGCGGTACGGCGACCGTGAGGGCCGCGGCGAACGCACCGATCAGCATCAGCGTGGGCGTGCCCAGCAGCAGCCCGGCCACCAGCACGGAAATCGGCACGCCTGCCAGCCCCAGCGCCACAGCCAGCACCGGCCCCAGCACCACCAGCGGCGCACCGCTGACGCACCAGCGCGACAGGATCTTGGCCGCCACGAGCGGCGCCAGCGGCACCGGCGCCAGCAGCAGTTGTTCCAGCGTGCCGTCCTCGAGATCGGCGCGGAACATGCGTTCCAGTCCCATGAGTGCGGCGAGCAGCGCGCCGACCCAGATGATGGCAGGTGCGAACGTCCGCAGCGCCGGATCGCCGGGTGCCGTCGCCAGCCCGAACATCAGCACTACGAGCACATAGAACACCAGCGGCTGCATCCACTCCGCCCGCTCGCGCAGCGCCAGCTTGAACTCGCGCGCGAACACGGCCCATGTGGCGGTCCACAATGCGCCGGTCATGCGCCGAGCACCCATTCGCGCCGTGTCGCCACCGCTGCCAGCGGCTGATGGCTGCTGACCACGACCGCCCCGCCCGCCGCGGCGTGTTCGTTCAGCAGGGTGCACACAAGTTCGATGCCCGCGGCGTCGAGCCCGGCCAGCGGTTCGTCGAGGAACCACCATGGCCGCGGGCTCAGAAGCAAGCGCGCCAGTGCTACCCGTCGCCGCTGTCCGGTGGACAGCTTGCCGCACGGCCGATGCCGCAGGCGCTGCAAGCCGACACGCTGCAGCGCGCCCGCCGTACCACGCCCTGAAACGCCGGACAAGCGGCACCAGAAACCGAGGTTTTCCAGCGGCGACAAGCTGGTGTTCAACGCGTTGCGATGCCCAACCCAGTGCAGCGCGTCGGCCTCCGGCTGGCCTTCGACACGACCCTCCGCCGGCGCCCGCAGGCCGCTCAGCACTTCCAGCAGCGACGTCTTGCCGGCGCCGTTGGCGCCGACCAGATGCAGCACTTCGCCCGGCTCGACCGTGAAGTTGAGTGCCGACAGGACACGGCGGTCGCCGCGGGCAACGGCGAGGTCGATGACGCGCAGAGGATTCACGCAGAAGGTTGGAACGGGCGGGGTTGCCAGTTTACCGGGTGGCTCACGCGCACCACAGCGGCCGGCGTCAGCCGAGCAGACCGCGCACGGCCGGTTCCATGGCCTTCAACCCCCATTGGCGACCGACCACAAGCGCAGCTTCGATATCGCGGCCCTGCACCCAGGCCGCACGCAGCGCCATCAGCGCGCCGACGCGATTCCCGCTTGCGCAATGGATGAGTGTGGGTACTTCGGGCTTCGCGTTCAGCAGTGCGTCCAGCCGGTCGACGTTTGCACGGTTCAGGTCCCCACCGCCGGCGATACCGAGCTCGACATAGTCCAGCGCCAGTGCCTTGGCTGCTGCCGCCTCGTCGTAGCCGGAATCCTCGCTGGCCGGCCGCAGCGTGATCACACGCTTCAACCCGCTCCGTGCCGCTGCCGCCAGCTGCGCCGCTGTCGGCTGGCCGCCGCAGGCATAGCCAGGCGCCGGATGGGCACCATTGATGAGCCCTGCGATATCGAAATCCTTCATGACTTGTCTCCTTGTGTATGAGTCAGAACTGAAATCCACATCATGCTAGGGACTGGCTGCTGTACCAGCAACCGCCCCGTCCATCTTTGGTGCCCCCTCCACGGGAGGGAAATTTACAGCGCCGAAACGGGCTTTGGCAGCGTGAATTTCCTGCCTCCGGGCGGGTGCCCGAAGGGCTGGCTGGGTAGTTCCTGGTCAGAGTCGAAAACCACGAGAAGATCTTGATTTTCAGACACTTGCCCTATTCATTTTTGATGCCCGTCGCGTTCCGCTTTCCAGCATCTGCAGTGATTGCGAGTAATATAGCTCAATGACATAAACTTATTCATTTGTAGGCAATCCGGAGATTCCACCATGTTGTTCCGCCAATTCTCGGATCCGGTTTCCAACACTTACACTTATCTGCTGGCCGCAGGGTCCGGCGCTCGGGCCGTCATCATCGACCCGGTGAAATCGCAGCTCGCGCAATACCTTATCGCCATCGAGCAGCTTGGGTTGACGCTTGCGAAGGCGATCGATACGCATACCCACGCCGATCACATCACGGCGCTCGGCGCACTGCGCGACCACACCGGCTGCGAAACCGTCATGGGGCAGCACTCCGGCGCCGAATGCGTCTCGCGGCGCATCACGGACGGCGAGCGCCTCGATGTCGACGGGCTGCACCTGCAGGCGCTCTACACGCCCGGGCACACGGATGAATCCTTCAGCTTCGTGCTGGACCCGGACGCGCCGCGCGCGGTGTTCACCGGCGATGCACTGCTCATCCGCGGCAGCGGCCGCACGGATTTCCAGAACGGCGACGCCGGCAAATCGTGGGACTCCATCACCCGCAAGCTGTTCACGTTGCCGGGCAGCACGCTCGTCTACCCGGGACACGACTACAAGGGCTGGACGTGTTCCTCCATCGCCGAGGAGAAGCGCTACAACCCGCGGCTCGCCGGCAAGACGCGAGCGGAATACATCGCGATCATGGACAACCTCAACCTGCCGGACCCGAAGCTGATGGATGTCGCGATTCCCGCGAACCTGGCCTGCGGGCGCGGCACGGATGACTGATCATGCTTGAAACGAGCGCCACGCTCGTCCAGCAGCTGTTGTCCATCGGCTGCGGCGGGCTGGTCGGTTTTTCGCTGGCGCTGACCGGCGGCGGCGGCTCCACCCTCGCGGTGCCGCTGCTGCTGTATGTCGTCGGCATCCAGGATGCGCACATGGCGATCGGCACCAGCGCACTGGCCGTCGCCGTGAACGCCTATGCGAACCTGATTCCACACGCCCGTGCCGGGCACGTGCGCTGGCGCATGGGTCTCGTGTTTACGGCCACCGGCATCGTCGGAGCGTTCCTCGGATCGGAACTCGGCAAGGTCGTCGACGGACGGCACCTGATCGGCTTGTTCGCCATGCTGGTACTGGTGGTTGCCGTGTTCATGGTGCGGCCCAAGCCGAAATGCGCAGCCGGGCAGCCCCCCCTCGCGCAACCGCCACCGCCGGCATTGCCTGCGCGCCTGTCGGCAAGCGGCCTCGGTGCCGGTGCCATCGCCGGCTTCTTCGGCGTGGGTGGCGGCTTCCTGATCGTGCCGGGATTGATGCTTGCGGCACGGATTCCGATCATCGACGCGATCGGGACTTCGCTGTTCGGCGTCGGCAGCTTCGGGCTGACGACCGCGTTCAACTACGCGCGCTCGGGAATGATCGACTGGCCGATCGCCGGGTTGTTCATCTTCGGTGGCATCGCCGGCGGCTGGCTGGGGGCGATCGCCGCCCGGCACCTGTCCACTCGACACGGTGCGCTGAACTGGATCTTTGCGGGGCTGATCTTTGCCATCGGCGTGTACATGTTGTTCCGCACTTACGGCTGAAACTGCTGCGCAGCAAGACGGCAACAGGCGAGCCGCGATTCAGCGCCGCCGCTGCAAACGCAGGAACGTGCATGCGTACGGGTGGCGCGTATCCGCGGCGAGTTCCTCGCGCCAGGTTTCCTGCCACGCAGTGGCGTCGAACGCCGGGAAGTGCGTGTCACCATCCGGTGTGGCGTGGACGCGCGTGAGTTCGAGTCGATCCGCCAGCGGCAAGGCGATGGCAAACACCTGCGCACCGCCGATGACATGCAGTTCCGGTTTCGTGCACGCCGCACACGCGGCGGAAAAATCGTGGAACACGCGCACGCCTTCTGCCGTGTAGCCGGTATCACGCGTCAGCACCCAGCTCGTGCGTCCCGGCAGCGGCCCGTGGAAGGATTCCCACGTGCGCCGCCCCATGAGCAGCGTGTGACCCATCGTCACGCGTTTGAAATGCTGAAGATCCGCCGGCAGATGCCAGGGCAGTACCCCGTCCTTGCCGATCACGCCGTTGTCAGCCACAGCCACGACCAGCACGATTTCCGGTTTGTTCATCATGTATCGGCTTCAGCACGGTGCGCCGCGGAGGTCGAAGTATGGCTGGCCAGGGCGCATTCGCGCGACAACCGCCCCATGCGCATCAGCAGGTTCACGAACACGTCCGCCGTCACGCCCCAGATGCGCGGCGCAATGTCGCTGTATTCATAGAGCCGGTGGTCACCGCTGCGGACGGTCAGTGTCTGCAGGCGCAGATGGCGCGGGTTCAGCAAAAAATCGAGCGGCACTTCGAACACGCGCTCCACTTCGTCCGGCGCAGCGACCAGCCGGGCATCGGGTGCGATGCGCGCCACGACTGGCGTGACAACGAAACCGCTGATGGTTTCCAGTGGGTCGAGCAGCCCGAGTGGCGTGACATCGCGTGCGGCCAGACCGACTTCCTCACGGCTTTCGCGCAGCGCCGTGGCCAGGGCGTCCGCATCCTCGGCATCGCGCCGACCGCCCGGCAGGCTCACTTCCCCGGGGTGTTCGGGCAGATCGCTGCGCCGCAGCGTGAACACCACACCCGGCTCGCGTCCATCGCGGATGCCCAGCAGCACGGCTGCCGGCTTGCGCCGCCCGGTCCCGATCCACGCCGCGATGTTCGCGTGGTTCCAGGCAGCCGCAGGCGGCGCATCCAGCGGGTGCAGGGCCCGCGCGATTTCGGCTATTCGATCAACCATGTCGCAAACGGACCCGGTGGCCGTGTCGGTTGCACATCGTGGATCCAGCGGCGGCGTGCGTCATCCGCCATGCCGCTCCATTGCGCGATTTCAGGCAAGGTTCGGCGACAGCCGAGACACAGCCCATCCGACCCCATCGTGCACACGCCAATGCACGGGCTCGTTGCGGTCGGCTTCCACTTCGGTTTTGGCGTCATCCTAGCGGCCACCTTTCGTCGCCGTGCTCCGTGAGTCACTGGAAAGGCGCCATCTTAAGTCTGCCGGAGTATTCCAAGCCGAGCGGGTGCCGTGACACGGCCTGAACCACCCGTCGTTCGTGGAAATCTCCGTCAATCTTCGTTGTGAACGGTTCCTCGAAGCTTCCGCCCGACTTGGCCCCGCGGGAAAATTCCCCCGGAACTCGTGGACTGATTCCGCACTAGAACTATTACTGGTTTACGAAGTGGGTGAAGCAACATCCACAATGTGGATCGTGGTCCTGGTGTACACCGCGCACCGGTGGGCGATGCCAGCCTCTGTGACGCGCCGGATCGACCCTAGTCAATCCTGTATGCTGTTGTTCAGCGGCGCCGCGGCAGATACAGGTCGGTGATCGTCCCCAGCCCCACCTCAGCCGCCATGCCGACGGATTCACCCAGCGTCGGGTGCGGATGGATGGTGAGCGCGACGTCGGCGAGTTCGGCTCCCATTTCCACCGCAAGGGCAATTTCGGAGATCAGGTCGCCGGCATGCACGCCGACGATCCCGCCGCCGATCACGCGGCGTGTCTTCGCGTCGTAGATGAGCTTGGTGAAACCTTCGGTGCGATCCATGCCCAGCGCGCGGCCGGAAGCGGCCCACGGGAACTTCGCCACACCGATGTCCAAGGCCTGCGCCTCGGCTTCGTGTTCCGTCACCCCGACCCACGCCACTTCGGGGTTGGTGAAAGCCACGGCGGGCACGACCCGGGCGTCCAAATGTGCCTTGCCGCCGGCCGCCGCCTCCGCGGCTACATGTCCTTCGTGCACGCCCTTGTGCGCCAGCATGGGCTGGCCGGTGAGATCGCCGATGGCGAAGATGTGCGCCACGTTCGTGCGCTGCTGCGAATCGACCGGGATCAAGCCGCGTTCCGTCACCTGCACGCCGGCAGTTTCGGCGCCGAGGGTACGGCCGTTCGCGCGCCGGCCGACGGCGACCAGCACGCGGTCGAAAACCCGGCGCTGGGGTGGGCTTGTGCCTTCGAATTCACACGCGATGCCGTCAGCTTGCGCGCTGGCGGCCGTGACTTTCGTCTGCAGATGAACGGCGACACCTTGAGCTGCAAGCCGCTTGGCGAGGGGTCGCACGAGGTCGGCATCCGCGCCCGGCATCAACTGCGGCATGAACTCCACAACCGTCACCCGTGCGCCCAGCGCGTGGTAGACCGTGGCCATTTCCAGGCCGATGATGCCGCCGCCGACCACCAGCAGGTTGCCCGGCACGTCGCGCAGCGCCAGCGCGCCGGTGGCGTCCATCACGCGCGCGTCTGCCCACGGGAAGATCGGCAGGCGCACGGCTTGCGAACCGGCGGCAATGATGGCCTGCTCGAAGCGGATGACTTGCGTGGCGCCGTCTTTCTCGACCTGCAATTCATGAGGTGAAACGAAGCTTCCGGTGCCGCGTACAACCCGTACCTTGCGTTGCCGGGCCATGTTCGCCAGCCCGCCCGTCAGTTTCGCGACGGTCTGGTCCTTGAAGTTGCGCAGTGCGTCGAGGTCGATCCGCGGGGTGCCGAAATCGATGCCGTGGGCTTTCATCGCCGCGGCGGAATCGATCACTTCCGCAGCGTGCAGCAGCGCCTTGGAGGGAATGCAACCGACATTCAGGCACACGCCACCAAGCGTGGCATGGCGCTCGACAAGCAGCGTATCCAGCCCCAGGTCGGCGGCGCGGAAGGCGGCGCTGTAGCCGCCCGGCCCGGCGCCGAGCACGAGCAGTTGGCAATGCATGTCGGCCGTCGCTCCGCGTGCCGGTGCCCCAGCGGGTTCCGCCGCGACAGGTGATGCTGGGGCGGGCACCACAGCTTGTGGTGGCGACGCTGCTGTTGAAATCGACGCTTCGAGCAACGCGATCACCCTGCCTTTGGCTACCGTGTCGCCCTCCTTCATCTTCACTTCGGTGATGGTGCCAGCGGCTTCTGCCGGTACTTCCATCGTCGCCTTGTCGGACTCCAGCACCACGAGACCGTCGCCCTGGGCGACCGTATCGCCTACCTTCACCAGCACTTCGATAACCGGCACAGTGTCGAAATCACCGATGTCGGGAACCTTGAGTTCAATCTTCGCCATGCCGTGCTCCTAAAGACTGACGCGGCTGAAGTCGCCGAGCAGCGTGGCGAGGTGAGCGGCAAAACGGGCGGCCAGCGCACCGTCGATCACGCGGTGGTCGTAGGACAGCGACAGCGGCAGCTTCAGGCGCGGCACCGGCTTTGCGCCATCCCACTCGACCCGTGTGATGGTGCGCGACACGCCAAGGATGGCGACTTCCGGGGCGTTGATGATCGGCGTGAAAGCCGTGCCGCCGATGCCGCCAAGCGAGGAAATGGAAAAGCAGCCGCCGGACATCTCCTCGCGCGTCAGCTTGCCGGCACGCGCCCTGGCCGCCAGTTCGGTACTTTCCCGCGCGATGTCGGCCACGCCCTTGCGGTCGGCGTCGCGGATCACCGGAACCACCAGCCCGTTCGGCGTGTCGGCGGCAAAGCCGATGTGGAAATAGTGCTTGAAAACGATGTTCTCGCCACCGGCATCCAGCGACGCGTTGAAACGCGGGTACTTCTTCAACGCCGCCACACAGGCCTTGACGATGAACGCCAGCAGCGTGATCTTGAGTGCGCTGCCCGCCTTGCGCTGCTCGGCGTTGAGCTGTTCGCGCAACGCCTCCAGTACTGTGACGTCCGCTTCCTCGAACTGGGTGACGTGGGGAATCCGCACCCAGTTGCGCGCCAGATAGCGGCCGGACAACTTGTTGATGCGTGACAGGGGCTGGGTTTCCGTAGCCCCGAATTTCGAGAAGTCCACGTCCGGCCAAGGGGCGATGTCCAACCCTGCCCCTGCGCTCGATGCGGCGGGTTCCGCTGGCCCGCTCATCACGGCCTTCACGAACGCGCTGACATCTTCCTGCACGATGCGCCCCGCCCGACCGCTGCCGCGCACCTGCCCGAGATCCACGCCCAGCTCACGGGCGAAGGCACGCACCGCCGGACTGGCGTAGGGGGCGTGAGCGGGATCGACGGCAGCCGGGGTAAAGCGCTCAGCAGAAACCGTCCGGGCCTCGGCCACGGCGGGCGCTGCGATGTCGGGCTGAGTTTGCGAAGCAGGCCCTGGCGTGGGTGCTGGTGCTTCGGACGCGGCAGATTCGCGTGCCGGTGCCGAGACCTCGGGCGACTTCGCGACAGGTGCAACCGCCGCCGGTGTTGGGGTTGCCGGCGCTGCAGCGCTGATCACTGCGATCACGGTTCCCATGGCGACCGAATCGCCTTCCTTCACCTTCACTTCGGCAATGGTGCCGGCGGTTTCGGCGGGTACTTCCATCGTCGCCTTGTCGGACTCCAGTACCACGAGACCGTCGCCCTGGGCGACGGTGTCGCCGGCCTTCACCAGCACTTCGATGACCGGCACGGTGTCGAAATCACCGATATCGGGAACCTTGCTTTCAACCAGATTTGTCATGGCAAACCTCAAACGTGCATCGGGTTGGCCTTGTCGGCATCCAGCTGCCACAAGGCGATGGCCCGCACAACGTCCTGTTCCTGCAGCGCGCCCTGCTCGGCCAGCGCCGCGACCGCCGCCTGGGCAATCCAGTATTCGTCGATCTCGAAGAACGCCCGCAGAGCTTCGCGCGTGTCGCTGCGGCCATAGCCGTCGGCGCCCAGCACCGTGAATACGCGTTCGCGTGGAACGAACGCGTGGATCTGCTCAGCCACGGCGCGCACGTATTCCGTCGTGGCCACGACCGGCCCGTCATGCCCTTCCAGACATACCGTGAAGTACGGCGTGCGGCGCTCGGCCGGATGCAGGCGGTTGTAGCGTTCGCAGTCGTAGCCGTCGCGCGCCAGTTCGTTGAAGCTGGTGCACGACCACACGTCGGCCTGCACGCCGAATTCGGCTTCAAGCAATTCCGCGGCCTTCAGCGCCGAGCGTAGCGACCCGCCGGCGCCCAGCAACTGCACGCGCGGCCCGGTGCCGGTGGCCGCATGGCACAGGTACATGCCCTTCAGGATGTCGGCTTCGCAACCCGCAGGCATGTCCGGGTGGTCGTAGTTCTCGTTCGTGGTGGTGAGGTAGTAGAAGACATCCTCGTGGTCTTCCAGCATCGCCCTTGTGCCGTGCTGCAGGATCACCGCCACTTCATAGGAAAACGTCGGATCGTAGGCGCGGCAATTCGGGATGGTGGCCGCCATGAGGTGGGAATTCGTGTCCGAGTGCTGCAGGCCTTCACCCGGGAAGCTGGCCCCCGCCGTCGCGCCAATCAAAAAACCGCGCGTGTGCTGGTCGCCCGCTGCCCAGATGAGATCCCCAACGCGGCGGAAGCCGAAGTACGAGTAGTAGATGAAGAACGGCAGCATCGGCTGGTCGGACACGGAATAGCTGGTCCCGGCCGCAATCCACGCCGACACACCGGCGGCTTCGGAAATGCCTTCCTGCAGCACCTGCCCGTCCGCCGCTTCGTGGTAGTAGGTGAGCTGGTCGGCATCCTGCGGCTGGTATTTCTGGCCGTCCGGGGCATAGATGCCGATCTTGCGGAACATGCCTTCCATGCCGAAAGTGCGCGCCTCATCCACCACGATCGGAACCACGCGCGGCGCGACTTCCGGGTCGCGCAGCAGCAGGTTCATGCCACGCACCAGCGCCATGGTGTTGCTGATCTCGCGGCCGTTCGTACCCTTGGTGATCGCCTCGAAAGCCTCCAGCTCCGGAACCTTCAGGCTGTGCGTGGCGCGTCGGCGGCGGTGCGGCAGCGTGCCGCCGAGTGCCGCCCGACGTTCCAGCAGGTATTGCACTTCCTTTGAGTCCTTGCCCGGATGATAGTAGGGCACGGCGTCCGGGCCGTCGCCTTCCAGTTGCTTGTCGGGCAGCGGAATCTGGAAGCGGTCGCGGAAAGCGAGAATGGCCTCGTGGTGCATCTTCTTGGCCTGGTGGGCGATGTTCATCGACTCGCCCGCCGCCCCCATACCGTAGCCCTTCACGGTCTTGGCGAGAATCACGGTCGGTTTGCCGCGCGTGTGCACGGCGTTGTAGTAGGCCGCGTAGACCTTGTGCGGATCGTGGCCGCCGCGGTTCAGGCGCCAGACATCGTCGTCGGAGATATTGGCGACCATCGCCGCCGTTTCCGGGTGTTTGTTGAAGAAGTGCTCGCGCGTGTAGGCGCCGCCAAACGCCTTGCAGGCCTGGTATTCGCCATCCACGGTTTCCATCATCAGCTTCTTCAGCACACCCTCGGTGTCGTTTGCCAGCAGCGGGTCCCAGCGGCTGCCCCAGATCACCTTGATGACGTTCCAGCCGGCGCCGCGGAACACGCCTTCCAGCTCCTGGATGATCTTGCCGTTGCCGCGCACCGGGCCATCGAGCCGCTGCAGGTTGCAGTTGATGACGAAGACGAGATTGTCGAGGCGTTCGCGCCCGGCTGCGGATATGGCACCGAGGGATTCCGGCTCATCGCATTCGCCATCGCCAAGGAAGCACCACACCTTGCGGTCGGTCTGCGGCGCCAGGCTACGGGCTTCGGAATACTTGAAGAACTGCGCCTGGTAAATGGCCTGGATCGGCCCCAGCCCCATCGAGACGGTCGGCACTTTCCAGTAGTCCGGCATCAGCCACGGATGCGGATAGGACGTGAGCGACAGGCCCGGCGCCGAGCTGGCATCGCGGCGGTAATGATCGAGCTGTTCCGCCGTCAGTCGCCCCTCCAAAAAGGAGCGCGAATACAGGCCGGGGCTGGAATGGCCCTGGTAGAACACAAGGTCGCCCGGATGCTCCGCCGACGCCGCACGCCAGAAATGGTTGAAACCCACTTCGTACAGCGTGGCCGAGGAGCCGAAGCTGGCGATGTGCCCACCCAGCTTGCCGGGGCGGCGGTTCTGCCGCACCACCATTGCCATGGCGTTCCAGCGAATGATGCAGCGGATGCGCCATTCGATCGCGGCGTCCCCTGGCGAGGCCACCTGCTGTTCAACCGGAATGGTGTTGATGTAATCGGTGGTGACGGCAAACGGTACCTGACCACCAGCGCGGCGTGTTTCATCCGCCAACTGCTCAACCAATTGCCCGGCGCGCTTGGGCCCTTCGGCGCGAATGACAGCTTCAAGCGATTCGACCCATTCGCGGGTTTCTTCTGGATTCGGGTCTTCATCGAGAACGGGCGCCGTTGGCGTTTCATGGATGTTCATTTCAAACTCCTTAACCGGCGCGCCTTATTGGCGTCCGTTCGGTCATGACAGCCCACTCAAGCCGTGGTGCTATAAACGGCAGGCACAGACACCCTCGATTCCAATTCCAGACATTCGAGGAATCACGATCGACCCGCCTTGTGTCATGAAGGCATAGTGGATCGTTTTCCAAAAAGCACTGACGTAACCGTCCACACGGTGCTTATGATCGAGAATGCCTGCACATTGCTTAATGGAATCGTAGGAAACGGCAATGAACCGGTCAAGTCATGCCCTGATTCCAATCGGGAAATGTATATCATTGATTACTAAATGATTTTATTGAATCCCAACATCTGCTCACGGCATCGTGGAAAATGTCGTACACGGTTCTTGCCTTCATCGCCATGAAAACACCTGATCACAGCATCCCCACGCTGCGCGCACGCGGGCGACCGCGCACCCATGAGCGACCCGCCCGAACGAATCGCATCCAGGCCATCGACCGTGCGCTGGACCTCATCGAGCAACTTCCTGCAACTGGCAGCGCCACACTCAAGATCCTCTGCGCCGCCACCGGCCTGCCATCGTCCACGGCCTACCGCATCCTGGAAACCCTGCGCGCACGCAACGTCGTGGAATTCGACGAGCGTGACCAGAGCTGGAGCATCGGCGTGGAGGCGTTTCGCATCGGCCAGAGCTTCGCCCAGCGCCGCAGCTTCATGAGCATCGGACGCGACGTGTTGCGCGAGTTGACTGAATTGACTGGCGAAACCAGCAATATCGCGGTGTGCGCCGATGGTGAACTGGTCCACGTTTCACAAGTGGAAACCGACGCCCCGATCCGCGCCTTCCTACCACCCGGAACGCGCAGCCATCTCTACGCATCGGCCATCGGCAAGGCGCTGCTCGCCCACATGACGCCGTCCACCGTGCGCCTGTACACGGTCGAACGTGGATTCACTCGCTACACGCCCAGGACCCGTGCAAACCTCGCCGACCTGCAACGCGATTTGGAGCAGATCCGCAGCCGCGGCTGGGCCTACGACGACGAGGAACGACATCTGGGCCTGCGCTGCATCGCCGCACCGATCTTCAACGACTACGGAGAGGCCATCGCCGGCGTCTCGATTTCCGGCCCCATAACGCGCCTCGTCGATGACCGCATTCCAGCATTGGCGCTACTCGTCGTGACCGCTGCGGAAACCATTACTTATCAAAGCGGCGGGCGTGCACCAAAATAGTTTCCGGATAAATGATTTGTAAATTTAATACCCTCTTTAAATACATTTTCAAATACCCTGGAATCCCATTCATCAATCAATTGTCTTGGCACTTAATTGATCGCCACGAATCAGTGGCAATACGATAACTGGACTCAGGCAACAGGCCGGCTCACGGCCTTGCGGTATCCGGCATCGCCAGCAGGTCGGAAGTGATTTCGGCAATGGACCGGGTGCCGGTCAGCGCCATCGTCACGCGAATGTCATGCTCGAAGATCCGCAGCAGATTTTCCACGCCACGTCCGCCATCGGCAGCCAGCGCGTAGGCCCAGGCGCGCCCCAGGCACACGCTTTTGGCCCCCAGCGCCAGAAGGCGCAGGACGTCCAGCCCGCTGCGCACGCCAGAGTCCGCCAGTACCGTCAATTCGTCGCCTACGGCGCTGGCTATGGCGGGTAACGCACGGGTGCTCGACAAGGCGCCATCCAGCTGCCGGCCGCCATGGTTGGAGACGATCAGGCCGTCCGCCCCGAAACGCACGGCGTCGCGGGCGTCATCCGGGTCGAGGATACCCTTGATGATGATCTTTCCTTTCCAGAAGTCGCGGATCCATTCGAGGTCCGCCCAGCTGATGCTGGGATCGAAGTTGTCACCCAGCCAGCCGATGTAGTCTTCCAGACCCGTTGCGTGTTCGCGATAGGTGGAGATGTTGCCCAGGTCGTGCGGCCGCCCCATCAGCCCCACATCGAAGGCCCAGCGGGGGTGCGTGATGGCCTGGAGATATCGGCGCAAGGGGGCAAAACGACCGCTCATTCCCGAGTGCCTGTCCCGGTAGCGGGGGCCGGGAACCGGCATGTCCACGGTAAACACCAGCCGCGTGATGCCCACAGCCTGAGCCCGTTCCAGCACATCGCGCATGAAGCCGCGGTCTTTCAGCACGTAGAGCTGGAACCAGATCGGTGCGTGTACACGGTCCATCACTTCCTTCAAAGAACACACGGAAACCGTGGACAGCACGAATGGCACACCGGAGCGTTCGGCAGCACAGGCCGCCTGTACCTCGCCACGGCGGGCGTACATGCCCGTCAACCCGACCGGGCCGAGGATGACGGGCATGGCCAGCTTTTCACCGAACAGCACGGTTTCCGGGCTCAACTCCGCCACGTTGCGCAGCACGCGCTGCTTGAGCGGCAACGCCGAGACGTCGCGGATGTTGTTGTGCAGCGTGTACTCGGTTCCCGCGCCGCCGTCGATGTAGTCGAACAGGAAGCGCGGTAGGCGCCGCCGGGCCGCTTCCCGGTAATCCGTAGCCGACGAAATGATCATGGCAGATGTGAACAGGTCGAATTCCAGCAGGGTGGCCACCAGCTGCCACGGGCTGCGAGGATAGATCGCCTGCAGCTACATCGCACGTCTACACCGCAACCGGTGCCTTGATGTGCGGGTGCGCCTGGTAACCGACGAGCTCGAAATCCTCGTACTCGTATTGGTCAATGGACGGAGGATGACGCCGGATCTTCATCTGCGGCAACGGGTATGGCGTACGCGCAAGCTGTTCGCGTGCCTGTTCGAGATGGTTGGAATACAGGTGTACGTCACCGCCAGTCCACACGAACGTGCCGGGCTCCAGATCACATTGCTGCGCCAGCATCAGCAGCAGCAGCGCATAGGAGGCGATGTTGAACGGCACGCCGAGAAATACGTCGCAGGAGCGCTGGTAGAGCTGCAGGTGCAGCTTGCCGCCCTGCACTGCGGTCTGGAACAGGCAATGGCACGGTGGCAACGCCATCGATGGCACGTCTGCCGGATTCCAGGCGCTGACCACCTGCCGGCGCGACGCCGGCGCCGTGCGGATCAGCTCGATGAGCGCCTTGATCTGGTCGATATGGCGGCCGTCCGACGCCACCCAGTCGCGCCACTGCTTGCCGTAGACCGGCCCGAGGTCGCCATTTTCGTCCGCCCACTCGTCCCAGATCGAAACCTTGTGTTCCTGCAGCCAGCGCACGTTGGTGTCGCCGCGCAGGAACCACAGCAGCTCGTAGATGATGGAGCGCAGGTGCAGTTTCTTCGTGGTGAGGATCGGAAATCCGTCCGCCAGATCGAAACGCATCTGATGACCGAAGATCGCCCGCGTGCCCACGCCGGTGCGGTCGTGCTGCTCGACACCCTCGTCCAGCACTTTCCGCATCAGGTCCAGGTATTGCCTCATGCCGTCTTCACCACCGGATGACGGTAGGCGTGGCGGATGAACAGGGCACCGCACACGATCATCGGCAGGCACAGGATCTGCCCCATCGTCACCCAGCCCCACAGCAGATAGCCGAACTGCGGATCGGGCATGCGGACGAATTCGATGCTAAAGCGCACGCAGCCGTAACCGAGTAGGAACAAACCCGAAATCGCCATGCGCGGACGTGGCCGGCGCCCGAACCACCACAGCAGCGTGAACAGGAACACGCCTTCCAGCAACGCTTCGTAGATCGGGGTCGGGTGATGTGGCAAGCCATCACCGGCACCGGGAAAGATCATGCCCCACGGCAGGTCCGTGACCTTGCCCCACAGCTCGCCGTTGATGAAGTTGCCGATGCGACCGCAGAACAGGCCGAAAGGCGTGAGCACGGCGGCAAAATCCGCCACTTCCCAGAATGACAGACCCGTCTTGCGCGCGAACAGGATCATGGCGGTGATCACGCCGAGCAGCCCGCCGTGGAAGGACATACCCCCGTCCCACACCTGGAAGATCATCATGGGGTGGAGCCATTCCAGCCACTGCCCTTCGGGGGTGTAGGCGTAGAACAGGACGTAGCCGATGCGGCCGCCGAGAATGACGCCGAGCATGGCGTAGAACAACAGGTCGCCGACGCGCTGAGCCGGCCAGTTCACATGCGGCAGCCGCGCGCGAACACGCCCCAGCGCCCAGCAGCCGTAGAAGCCCACGAGGTACATCAAACCGTACCAGTGGACCTTGAAAGCACCGATCTTGAAGGCGACCGGGTTGATGTTGTGGTACGGAATCATGTCACGCTCGCCGGATTCATGGCAGGGGGTGCCGACGCGCTAGGTGCCGGCTGAACCGCGTCATTCTGCCCCAACGCGGCAGAACAGCGCCTTGAGGTAACGCGTTTCGGGAATCGCCGGGTGTACCGGATGGTCCGGCCCCTGCCCGCCCTGCTCCAGGATCGCAAGCCGCTTGCCAGCTTCACGCGAGGCGCGCAGCACGGCACGCTGCAGCTCTTCCGCCGTCACGTGGAACGAACATGAGCAGGACACCAGAACGCCGCCCGGCGCGACCAGATCCAGCGCAGCGCGGTTCAACCGCTGGTAATGGATGAGCCCTGCCGTATGATCCTTCTTGCGCTTGACGAGTGCCGGGGGATCAACGATCACCAGCTCGAAGCGCCGCTGGGTTTCATTCAGGCGCTTCATCACGTCCAGCGCCCGCCCTTGCAAGGGCTCGAACGCATAGCCATTCATGGCGGCGTTTGCCGTAGCCTGCTCCAGCGCCGCCGCGGAAGTATCGACGCCCGCCACATCACTGGCACCGAAAGCCATGGCACGCAGCCCCCAGCCACCGGCATAGCAGCACACGTCCAGCACCCGCGCGCCGTGGGCATAGCGGGCCAGGCGGTCGCGGTTGTCGCGCTGGTCATAGAACCAGCCAGTCTTCTGCCCGGATTTCAGCGACACCGCAAAGCGCACGCCGCCCTCCACAACCTCGACCGTGTCCGGCACCTCGCCCACCGCTTCGGTGTAGGCCGGGAGGCCTTCCAGCTCCCGCATCGGCACGTCATTGCCGATCCACATACCCCGCGGGGCAAATACGGCCTGCAGTGCAGAGAGGATGTCGGTCTTGAAGCACTCCATGCCGGCGGTGGTGATCTGCACCGCCAGGTAGTCGCCGTAACGGTCCACTACCAGCCCCGGCAAGGCGTCCGCCTCTCCATAGACGAGCCGATAGAACGGGTCCGGATACACGGCATCGCGCGCCGTGCGCGCTTCGACTATGCGCTGGGTGAACCAGTCGGCGTCGATCTGTGCGTCCGCACGCCGTGTCAGCAAGCGCCCGCACAGCAAGGTGTGCGGGTTGACGGTAGCCAGCCCCAGCACCGCGCCACGTGCGTCCTCGACACGGCACAGCGTGCCCGGCTCGATGTCGCGCAGCGGCGTGCGCTGCGTATCGATCTCGTTTGTGTAGAACCACAGGTGTCCGGCCCGCAGGCGGCGGTCCTCATGGGGTTTCAGCGAAACGCTTTTCTGTGTCATGGGAACTCATACCGGGGTGGGTATAACGACGGGAAATCAGGTCTGGTAAAGACAAAGCCGTGTAGTTTAACGGTCTGCAGTTGCGCACCAAAATCCGTATACTTGCGCACGCTTTGCAGGGGGCTCCAGGCGTTGCCCAGGTCCCTGCAGCCTCCACTTTTTGCGACCTCAAACAGACGCGAGGAGACCTGGTATGGGTCCGTATGCCACTCTTGTCGAAAATTGGTCATTCGCACTCTACGTGCTGGCCGTGATCGGCATCACCGCCCTCATGCTTGGCCTGTCCTGGTTACTCGGCGGGCGCACGCGGGGCGGCGCCCGCGACGATATCTTCGAGTCCGGCATCGTCTCTGTTGGTGGTGGCCACCTGCGTTTTCCGGCCAAGTTCTATCTCGTCGCGATGTTTTTCGTGGTCTTCGACCTGGAAGCAGTCTTCCTGTATGCCTGGGCGGTCTCCGCGCGCGAAACCGGCTGGGCGGGCTATATAGAAGCCGCGATTTTCATGCTCATCCTGTTCGCCGGGCTCATCTACCTTTGGCGCCAGGGCGGTCTGGACTGGGGCCCGGCATCGCACCGGCGGCGCATGAACCTGCCGGTCATCGACGGGCGCCTGCCTGCGCCGCACACCGACCGCAGCGCCTGACTTTTCGCTTCACCAATCACCAATTGCGACCTTCACAGAGCTCGACATGGAATACAGCCTCCAGCGCATCGACCCGAAAGCAGAACGCGAGCGGCTTGCACCAACCTCGAAACAAAGCTTCATCGAAAAGCAGGTGCATCGCAACGTGCTGCTCGGCAAGCTCGACGACTTCGTGAACTGGGGACGCAAGAATTCGATCTGGCCGTACAACTTCGGCCTGTCGTGCTGCTATGTCGAAATGGCCACCGTGTTCACGCCGCCGCACGACATCGCCCGCTTCGGTGCGGAAGTCATCCGTGCGTCACCGCGGCAGGCGGATCTCATGGTCATCGCCGGCACCTGCTTCATCAAGATGGCGCCCGTCATCCAACGCCTGTACGAGCAGATGCTGGAGCCGCGTTGGGTCATCTCCATGGGTTCGTGCGCGAATTCCGGCGGCATGTACGACATCTACTCCGTCGTGCAGGGCGTCGACAAGTTCCTGCCTGTGGATGTCTACGTCGCGGGCTGTCCACCGCGGCCGGAAGCCTTCCTGGAAGGCCTGATGCTGCTGCAGAATGCCATCGCCAACGAAGTCCGGCCGCTGTCGTGGGTGGTGGGCGACCAGGGCATCTACCGCCGGCCGATGCCGGCGCAGCGCGACGTGAAGCTCGCCGAGCGCCGCGCCCAGACAACGCTGCGCTCCCCGGATACGGTCTGAGGCATTCATGGCAGACGACGCTCCACAGACTCCCGTCGCACCGGCCACGGTGCCGGAAGTCGTTCGTGAACTGACGACGCGCTTCGGCGACGTCGCGTTTACCTGGCAGCCGACGCTTGGCGGCGTGCCCACCGTGTGGGTGCCAGCCTCGCGGCTGAAGGAAATCCTGCGTTTTCTAAAAAAGGAAGTGCCAAAGCCTTACAGCATGCTGCTCGACCTGCACGGCGTGGACGAACGTCTGCGCGTGCACCGCGAAGGCTTCCCGAAAGTAGCTGGCCCCGGCACGCACGACTTCACGGTGTTCTACCACCTGCTGTCGATCGACCGCGACATCGCCACGCACGGCGGTGGCGACATCCGCATCAAGATCGCGCTGGTCGGCGACACACCGCACGTACCAAGCATCACCGGCCTGTGGCCGAACGCGAACTGGTATGAGCGGGAAACCTGGGACATGTTCGGCATCGTCTTCGACGGCCACCCGAACCTGCGCCGCATCCTGCTGCCACCGACTTGGGAAGGCCACGCGCTGCGCAAGGACTACCCGGCTCGCGCCACCGAGTTCGACCCCTACCAGCTCGATGCCCTGAAAACCGACATGGAGCAGGAGGCGCTGCGCTTCAACCCCGAGGAGTGGGGCATGAAACGCCACTCCGAGAACGAGGACTTCATGTTCCTCAACCTCGGGCCGAACCACCCTTCCGCACATGGCGCATTCCGCATCGTGCTGCAGCTCGACGGCGAGGAGATCCTCGACTGCGTGCCGGACATCGGCTACCACCACCGTGGCGCCGAAAAGATGGGCGAGCGCCAGAGCTGGCACACCTACATTCCGTACACCGATCGCATCGACTACCTCGGCGGCGTGATGAACGAGCTGCCATATGTCATGGCGATCGAGAAGCTCGCCGGCATCCAGGTGCCGGACCGCGTGAAAGTCGTGCGCATCATGATGTCGGAATTCTTCCGCATCACTTCGCACCTGCTGTTCTACGGTACCTATGCGCAGGACCTCGGCATGATGTCGCCGGTGTTCTACATGTTCACCGACCGCCAGAAGGCCTACGACGTCATCGAGGCTGTCACCGGCTTTCGCATGCACCCGGCGTGGTTCCGTATCGGCGGCCTGGCGATGGACCTGCCCAAGGGCTGGGAAAAGAACGTCCGCACCTTCCTTGACTGGATGAAACCGCGGTTGCGCGAATACGAACGCGCCATGGTGAACAACGGCATCATCCGCGCACGCACCATCGACGTGGCGAAATACGACTCCGCCGCCGCCATCGACTGGGGCGTCACCGGCGCCGGCCTGCGCGCCACGGGCGTGAACTACGACCTGCGCAAGGCGCGCCCCTATTCCGGCTTCGAGCAGTTCGAGTTCGAAGTGCCGCTGGCGGCGAACGGCGATTGCTACGACCGCCTGACGGTGCGCGCGGAGGAAATCCGCCAGAGCTGCCGGATCATCGAGCAGTGCCTGAACAACATGCCGGCCGGCCCCTACAAAGCAGACCACCCGCTGACCTGCCCGCCGCCGAAGGAACGCACGCTGCACGACATCGAAACCCTCATCACGCACTTCCTCGGCGTGTCATGGGGGCCGGTGATGCCGGCCGGCGAAACCTATTTCGCGATCGAGGCCACGAAAGGGCTCAACAGCTACTACTGCACCTCCGACGGCAGCACGATGAGCTACCGCACGCGCATCCGCACGCCGAGCTTCCCGCATCTGCAGATGATCCCCTACATCATCCGCGGCCAGATGGTGCCCGACCTGATCGCGCTTCTCGCTTCCATTGACTTCGTGATGGCCGATGTCGACCGCTGACCCCGTAAAACTCAAGGACCTGCCGAAGGTTGCTCCGTTCGTGCTGCACCCGGATGACCGGGCAGCGATCGTGCACGAGAAGACGCTCTACGACTACCCGCGCGCGGCCGTCATCGAAGCCTTGAAGATCGTCCAGGCGCGCCATGGCTGGGTGTGCGACGCAGCCGTCACCGCCATCGCCGACGTGCTTGGTGTCACGGCTGCCGACGTGGATGGCGTGGCGACGTTCTACAACCTGATCTTCCGCCAGCCGGTCGGCCGGCACGTCATCAAGATCTGCGACAGCATTGGCTGCTTCCTCACCGGTTACGAAGCGCTGCGTGCCGCGTTCGAGAAACACCTCGGCATCCGCTACGGTGGCACCACGCCGGACAACCGCTTCACCCTGCTGCCGGTGGTGTGTCTCGGCGCCTGCGACCGCGGGCCGGTCATCATGATCGACGACGACACCCACTTCAATGTCGGGCCGGATGGCATCGTCGCGCTGCTGGAGCGCTACGCATGAACGCAGACACCGTCTTCGAACGTCCGCTCACGGCGCACATCGACCCGACGCGTGAACCGCTGTCGCTCAAGGAATACGAAGCCGTCGGTGGCTACGCCGCATTACGCAAGGCGGTGAAGGAAATGGCGCCGGGCGATGTCACGAAAGCCGTGAAGGACGCGAACCTGCGCGGTCGCGGCGGCGCGGGCTTCCCCACCGGCGTGAAATGGAGCCTGATCCCGATGGGCGCGGACGCGCCACGGGACAAATACATCATCTGCAACGCCGACGAGATGGAGCCGGGCACCTTCAAGGACCGGCTGCTGATGGAAGGCAACCCGCACCAACTCGTCGAGGCCATGCTGGTTTCGGCCTACGCGATCCAGGCCAGCCGTGCCTACATCTTCTTGCGCGGTGAATACATCCTCGCGGCGCAACGCCTGCGGGCCGCGATTGCCGAAGCCATGGAATCCGGTTACGTCGGTGCCCACATCCTGGGTGGGAGCTGGGGCGTTTCGCTGTCTGTTCACACCGGCGCCGGGCGCTACATCTGCGGCGAGGAGACCGCGCTCATCAATTCGCTGGAAGGCAAGCGTGCGAATCCGCGCGCCAAGCCGCCGTTTCCACAGATTGCCGGACTGTGGGGCAAGCCCACGGTCGTCAACAACGTGGAAACCCTGTGCAACGTGCCGCACATTGTCAACCGCGGCGCAGACTGGTTCCACGGCCTGTCACAGGGCCGCAGCCAGGACAGCGGCACCAAGCTCTACGGTTGCTCCGGTCGCGTGAAGAACCCGGGCTGCTGGGAACTGCCCTTCGGCACCACGGCGCGCGAGATCCTCGAGGACTACGCCGGCGGTCTGCAGGATGGGTTGAAGCTGAAATGCTGGCTGCCGGGGGGTGCATCGACCGATTTCCTCCTGCCTGAACAGCTCGACCTGGCAATGGACTACGACACCATCGGCCACGCCCACAGCCGCATGGGTACCGGCCTCATCATGGCCGTGGACGACCATCAGGACATCCTCAAGGTATTGCTGAATCTCGAGGAATTCTTCGCCCAGGAGTCGTGCGGCTGGTGCACGCCGTGCCGGGACGGGCTGCCATGGTCGGTCAAGATCCTGCGTGCCCTCATCGCACGCCAGGGGCGCCGCAAGGACATAGGGATTCTCGAGGAAATGACGCACGCCCTTGGCCCAGGCCGCACGTTCTGCGCCCACGCACCCGGCGCGATGGAGCCGCTGCAGAGCGCCTTGCGCTTCTTCCGCGACGAATTCGAGGCCGGTGTCGCCGAACATCCGGCACCCACGCCCGCCGAACTGCAGGTGTTGACATGATGTGCCGGCCTGCGGCACCCACCGACAGCCGTGCTCCCCGCACGGACCTTGAACTTCACACGGGATTCTGATCGTGGCGACCATTCACGTCGACGGCAAGGAATATGAGGTGGACGGCAGCGACAACCTGCTGCACGCCTGCCTGAGCCTCGGGCTCAATATTCCATATTTCTGCTGGCACCCGGCACTTGGCAGCGTCGGGGCTTGTCGCCAGTGTGCGGTCAAGCAATTCAAGGACGCGGACGATACGCGCGGGCGTCTGGTCATGTCGTGCCTGACATCCGCCACGACCGGTACCTATATTTCCATCACCGACCCGGAAGCAGTGGCGTTTCGTGCCTCCGTGGACGAATTCCTCATGGCCAACCATCCGCACGACTGTCCAGTGTGCGAAGAAGGCGGCCATTGCCACCTGCAGGACATGACGGTGATGACGGGGCATTCCCTGCGTCGCTATCATTTCACGAAGCGGACGCATCTGAACCAGGATCTCGGGCCGTTCATCAACCACGAGATGAATCGCTGCATCGCCTGCTATCGCTGCGATCGTTTCTACCGTGAATACGCCGGCGGCACCGACTTCGGCGTGTTTGGCGCACACGACAACGTCTACTTCGGCCGCCCCACCCCTGGCACGCTGGAAAACGAATTCTCCGGCAACCTGACGGAGGTCTGCCCAACCGGCGTGTTTACCGACAAGACCCACTCCGAACGCTATGTGCGCAAGTGGGACATGCAGTACGCGCCAAGCGTGTGCATGCACTGTTCGCTGGGCTGCAACGTATCGCCGGGCGAGCGCTACGGTGAGATCCGCCGCATCGAGAACCGTTACAACGGCACCATCAACCACTATTTCCTGTGCGACCGGGGTCGTTTCGGCTACGGCTACACAAATCGCAAAGACCGCCCACGCGTCGCCTTCATCGCCCAGGATGGCAAGCTGGCGCAGGCCAGCACGGAAGACGCCCGTGCCCGCCTCGGTGGGCTGTTGCGCGGCGCCAAGCACGTGGTCGGCATCGGCTCGCCGCGCGCCAGTCTGGAATCCAACTTTGCGTTGCGTGAACTTGTCGGCGCCGAGAACTTCTTCGACGGCCATTCGGACGCAGAGCACGTGCTTGTGGCACAGGCGATCGCCATCCTGCGCGACGGCCCGGTCGCCAGCACCACGCTGAAGGCACTGGAAAGCGGCGACGCGGCACTGGTGCTGGGCGAGGATGTGATGCAGACCGCACCGCGCGCCGCGCTGTCGCTGCGTCAGGCAGCGCGCGGCCTGGGACAGAAGCTGCTGGCGCAGCAGAAACTGCAGCACTGGCAGGCCGGCGCGCTGGAAAACCTGGCACAGGACCACTACAACCCGATCTTCGTCACGGCCACGCATGCCACGCGCCTCGATCCGATCGCCACCGAAACCTGCCGCGCAGCGGTCGAGGACCAGGCGCGCCTCGGTCTCGCCGTGGCGCACTTCATCGACCCCGCCGCGCCCGCAGTTGCCGGGCTGGACGCTGCAACCGAGGCCCGCGCACAGCGCATCGCGGAATGCCTGCTGGCTGCCGAACGCCCGCTCGTCGTCTCCGGCACCGGCGCCGGTTCGGCAGAGATTTTGCAGGCTGCGGCCAACGTTGCCTGGGCGCTGCACGCGCGCGGCAAGACCGTCGGTTTCTTCCTCGCTTTCCCGGAAGCCAACAGCTTCGGCCTCGGGCTGATGGACGCCCGGCCGCTGGGTGAAGCACTCGACGCGCTGGCAAATGGCGCCGCCGAAGTTGCAATCGTCGTCGAAAACGACCTGTTCCGACGGGCACCCACCGCGCGCGTGGAAGCAGCACTGGACAAGGCCCGCTTGGTCGTCGTCGACCACCAGGACACGCCCACCACCCGCCACGCGGAAGTCCTGCTGCCTGCCGCGACGGTTTTCGAAGGCGATGGCACGGTAGTCAACAACGAAGGGCGCGCGCAGCGCTACTTCCAGGTTTTCGACACCGCCTACTACCACCCGGACATCGCCACCACCGAGAGCTGGCGCTGGTTGCGGCGCTTGCTCAGCGACGTCCGCGGCGATGGTCACGACGCCTCCACGTTTGACGAGGTTTCCAGTGCATGCGCGGCGGTGCTGCCACAGTTCACGGCCATCACCAAGGCGGCGCCGCAAGCGAAGTTCCGCATCCTCGGCCTGAAGGCCGCGCGTACACCACACCGCTACAGCGGCCGGACAGCGATGCGTGCCAATCTTTCGGTGCACGAACCACGCGCCTCGCAGGACGCCGACAGCCCGCTGGCCTTCTCCATGGAAGGCTTCAACGGCACCGGTACGGACAACACGCCGGCCGACCAGCGGCCTGGTGCACTGGTGTCCTATGCCTGGGCACCGGGCTGGAACTCGCCGCAGGCGTGGAACAAGTTCCAGGACGAAGTCGGTGGCCATCTGCGCGGCGGCGACCCCGGCGTGCACCTGTTCACTGCCAATACGCAGGCATCGACGACCTACTTCACGCACATCCCAGCCGCGTTTGTTGTGGACAACACCACTCCGCGCGTGGTTGCATTGCCGCAGATCTTCGGCTCGGAGCTGCTGTCCAGCCGTGCCGAACCGGTCGCTTCGCGGATAACCGAAGCCTACGTGGCGATGAACGGTACGCTTGCCGCAACTCTCAGTCTTGCCGAGCACGATTCCGTCGCCGTGACCATCGCTGGTTCCGTGCTGTCGCTGCCGGTGCGCATTTCAGACGCCTTGCCGGATGGCATCATCGGCGTACCTGACGGCGCACCGGGTATCCCACGCATTGCCACCGGCGCCCAAGCCACGCTCAAGGTAGGGGCTGCAGCATGAGCGCGATTGCCGCCTGGTTCACGCCGGAAGTCATCGCCGTGCTGATCGGCATGGTGAAAGCCGTCGTCATCCTGCTCGTCGTCATCATCGCCTCGGCGTGGATGATCTGGGTGGAACGCCGCCTGCTCGGCCTGTGGCAGGACCGCTGGGGCCCGAACCGCGTGTGGTGGCTGGGCATCGGCCAGGTCGTGGCCGATATGGTCAAGATCTTCATGAAGGAAGACTGGATCCCCAAGTTCGTCGACAAGCCAGTGTTCATCCTTGCGCCAGCCATTGCGATGGTCATGACGTTGCTGGCGTTTGCCGTCATCCCGATTGCACCCGGCTGGCGCATCATCGACCTGAACGTCGGCGTGCTGTTCTTCCTCGCCGTGCTGTCGCTGTCAGCCTACGCCGTGATGCTGGGCGGCTGGGCTTCCAACAGCAAGTACGCCCTGTTCGGTGGCGTGCGCGCCGCAGCGCAGATGCTCAGCTACGAGGTATTCATGGGACTGGCGATGATGGGCGTCGTCATCCAGGCCGGCTCCTTTTCCTTCGACACGATCGTCGAGGCACAGACCGGCCTGTGGTACGTCGTGCCACAGTTCCTCGGCTTCATCCTGTTCCTGCTGGCAACGATCGCTGCCACCCACCGCGCGCCGTTCGACATTCCGGAAGCGGAACAGGAGCTGACGGCTGGTTTCCACACCGAATACTCGGGCATGAAGTTCGGCATGTTCTTCGTGGCGGAATACATCAGCATCACCCTGATGTCGGCACTGGTGGTCACACTGTTCTTCGGCGGCTGGCACGGCCCCTTGCTGCCACCGGTCGTGTGGTTCTGTCTCAAGACCGGCCTGTTCATGTGTTTCTTCATCCTGCTGCGCGCCGCCCTGGCTCGCCCGCGCTATGACCAGTTCATGGAAAGCGGGTGGAAAGTCATGCTGCCGCTGGCGCTGCTCAACGTGCTGGTGACCGGCGGCATCGTCGTCGCCCTGGCCGCGCACTGACGGAGGAGATCGCGATGAACGACATCAAACGCATCCTGATCGGTTTCTGGAGCAATCTCGTCACGCTGTGGCTGATCTTCGCCCACCTGTGGCGCCACAAGGACACCGTCAACTATCCAGAGGAGATGCCCTACCTGCCGCCGCGCTACCGCGGGCGCATCATCCTGACGCGCGACCCGGACGGCGACGAGCGCTGCGTGGCCTGCAACCTGTGTGCGGCGGTCTGCCCAGTCGGCTGCATCTCGCTGCAGAAGGCGGAACGCCCGGAGGACGGGCGCTGGTATCCGGAGTGGTTCCGTATCAACTTCTCGCGCTGCATCTACTGCGGCTTCTGTGAGGAGGCATGCCCAACGGCCGCGATCCAGCTCACACCCGACTTCGAGCTGGCCGAGTACGACCGCCAGAACATGGTGTACGAGAAGGAGCATCTGCTCATCTCCGGAACCGGCAAGTACCACGACTACAACTTCTATCGCGTTGCCGGCATGAGCATCGCCGGCAAGCCGAAAGGCGCTGCCGAAAGCGAGGCACAGCCGATCGACGTCAAATCCCTGCTGCCGTGATGCGCCACGCAAACTGCCGAGGCCTGCTTTAGCAATGGAACTCATCTTCTACATCTGCTCCGGCGTCGCCATCATTGCCACGCTGCTGGCGATCATCGGCACGAACCCGATGCACTCGTTGCTGGAGCTCATTACTTCACTGCTCGCGGTCGGGCTGATCTTCTTCACGCTGGGCGCACCCTTCGCCGGCATCCTCGAGATCATTGTCTACGCCGGTGCCATCATGGTGCTGTTCGTGTTCGTGGTGATGATGCTCAACCTCGGGCGTGCCACCATCGAGCAGGAACGCCAGTGGCTCAAGCCTTCCGCCTGGATCGCCCCCGCCCTGCTGACGCTGGTACTGCTCGGCGAGCTCATGCAGTTGCTGGCTACGCAGCCCGACGATCACGCGGTTGCCGGTGGCGCCATCGTCGGTGCCAAGGCCGTCGGCGTGATGCTCTACGGCCCTTACCTGCTCGCGGTCGAACTCGGTTCCATGCTGCTGCTGGCGGGCCTGGTGGCGGCATTCCACCTCGGGCGGAGCCTGGATTGAACACGGACGCCACCATGATCCTTACCATTCATTCATCCACCGGAGCCCGGGCATGAACGCTGCAGATGCCCTGGTTGCGGGAATTCCGCTGAGCCACGGGCTCGGCGTGGCCGGCATCCTGTTCGTGCTGGGCCTCGCCGGCGTGCTCATCCGCCGCAACATCATCTACACGCTGATGTGCATCGAAGTGATGATGAATGCCGCCGGGTTGGCCTTCATCGTCGCCGCCAGCCGCTGGCAACACGCGGATGGCCAGATCATGTACCTCATGATCCTGGCACTCGCGGCCGCTGAAACCTGCGTCGGTCTCGCGCTGGTGCTGCAGCTCTATCGTCGTTTCCGCGGCCTCGATCTCGATGCCGCCAGCCGGATGCAAGGCTGATGAAACACGCCCTTTCCGCACGCCCGTCTTCCGACCACTGAAGGGACTTGCCGCATGTTGGATCTGCTCTTTCTGGTCTTCCTGTTTCCACTGCTGGGCTTTTTCGTGCTCGCGGTATCGCGCGGCCATATCAGCGAACGCACCACGAATGTCATCGGCATCGGGGCGGTCGGCCTGGCGGCCCTGACCACGGCGCTCGTCGGCTACACCTTCCTGACCACGATACCGACTGGCGGGGCCTACACACAGCTGCTGTGGCAGTGGATGGATGTGCCCGGCTTCCACCCTGAATTCGCGCTGCGGTTGGATGCCCTGTCGCTGGTGATGATCAGCGTCGTGACCGGCGTCGGCTTCCTCATCGTGCTGTTCTCGGCGTGGTACATGCACGGCGAAGAAGGCTATTCGCGCTTCTTTGCCTACATGAACCTGTTCATCACCAGCATGCTGTTCCTGGTGCTGGCAGACGACCTGCTATTCGTGTATTTCGGCTGGGAAGGCGTTGGGTTGTGCTCCTATCTGCTGATCGGCTTTCTCTACAAGGACGCCGAGAATGGTTCGGCGGCGCGCAAGGCCTTCCTCGTCACGCGCATCGGCGACGTCGCGTTTGCCATTGGCATGTGGCTGCTTGTCAAGGAACTTGGCACGTTGAACATCCAGGACATGGTGGCGGCTGCACATGAGCACTGGGCCGTCGGCTCCGGGGTTGCCACGGCAGCCGCCCTGCTGCTGCTCGGCGGTGCCTGCGGCAAGTCGGCGCAGTTCCCGCTGCAGACCTGGCTGCCGGACGCCATGGCCGGCCCGACGCCGGTTTCCGCCCTGCTGCATGCCGCAACCATGGTCATCGCCGGCGTCTACCTGATCGCCCGTACGCACGGACTGTTCCTGCTATCACCGGTGGCGATGCAGACCGTCGCCGTGATCGGCGCCACCACGCTGCTCATCGCCGGGCTGTGCGCGCTGGCACAGACCGACATCAAGCGCGTGCTGGCCTACTCCACCATGAGCCAGATCGGCTACATGTTCCTGGCGCTCGGCGTCGGGGCCTGGGGCGGCGCGATCTTCCACGTCATGACGCATGCCTTCTTCAAGGCGCTGCTGTTTCTGGCATCCGGCAGCGTCATCCTCGCCTGCCATCACGAGCAACAGATGGCGCGCATGGGCGGGCTGCGCAAGAAATTGCCGCTGACGTTCTGGAGCTTCGTTGCCGGTGGTGCCGCACTGGCTGCCATCCCGCCTTCCGCGGGCTTCTTCAGCAAGGACGCGATCATCCACCTCAGCTACGTCTCGGGCCACCACGGGCTGTGGCTGTGCGCGATATTCGGCGCTTTCCTCACGGCCTTGTACACAGCCCGCATGATCTACCTGACGTTCTTCGGTGAATACCGCGGCACCACGCCGGACGCACACGGCCACGGTGGCGAAGTACACCGCCCGACCGGGCTGGCGCATCACATCCCCCTCACGGTGCTCATCATCGCCTCGGTGGTCGGTGGATTCTGGGGGCTCAAGCTCATCGATGTGCTGCCGGCCGCGCCGAGCGGCGAACAGCCGATGTGGCTGGAAGCACTACCGCTGATCGTTTCGTTCGCGGGCATCGCCATCGCCTGGCCACTGTTCATGACCTTCGGCAAGACCACGGAACGTTTGACCCACCACGGCTTCGGCAACGCCATCCGCACCCTGTGGCTGCACGCCATGGGCTTCGACTGGCTGTGGGATCGACTGCTCGTGAAACCCTGGTACTGGGCGGCGCGCTTCGGCCGTCGCGACGCCACGGACATCTTCGGGCGCGCCGTGCTGGAAACCGGTTTCACGCACGCCAACCAGCTCATCGCATTGACCCAGAACGGCCGTGTGCGCTGGTACGCCGCCAGCATCGGCCTGGGTGCCGTGCTGATTCTCGCCGCCGTCATCTATTCGTGAACTGACATGGACTCGGGCATTCTTCTCGTCATTCTGCTGGCCGTTCCCTTCGTCGGCGGGCTGTTGTGCTGGCTGGTCGAGCGCATCGACAAGAACCTGCCACGCTGGGTGGGCCTGCTCACCATGCTCACGGTGCTCGGGCTGGCGTTGTATGCCTGGGCAACCGGCGATTACTCGCTCACCCTGCTGGGGCCGGAACACAAGTGGGTATCCGAGTTCCAGGCAGCGTGGATTCCACGCTTCGGCATCAGCTTCCACCTTGCGCTGGACGGGCTGTCGCTGCTGCTGACACTCCTGACCGGCTTGCTCGGCGTCATGGCCGTGGCTTGTTCGTGGAAGGAAATCTTCCACCGCTCCGGCTTCTTCTACATGAACCTCATGTGGAACTTCTTCGGCGTCATCGGCGTGTTTCTGGCTGTCGACCTTTTCCTGTTCTTCTTCTTCTGGGAAATGATGCTGGTGCCGATGTTCTTCCTCATCGCGCTGTGGGGACACGACATCCCACACGGGCCAAACCGCCTGTACGCCGCCATCAAGTACTTCATGTTCACGCAGGCCAGTGGCCTGTTGATGCTGATCGCGATCCTGGCGCTGGTGTTCGTGCACTACCAATCCACCGGCGTGCTGACCTTTGACTACGACGCCCTGCTGGGCACGGCGATGTCGTCGACTGTCGAGTTCTGGATCATGCTCGGCTTCTTCTTCGCCTTCCTCGTGAAGCTACCGTCCGTGCCGTTCCATACCTGGCTGCCGGATGCCCACGGCCAGGCACCAACTGCCGGCAGTGTCGATCTCGCCGGCGTCATGCTCAAGACCGCGGCCTACGGCTTCATCCGCTACGGCATCGCGATGTTCCCGGAAGCTTCGGCACAGATCGCCCCGTACGCC
Organism: Nevskiaceae bacterium; assembly: GCA_004298465.1. Taxonomy (GTDB): domain Bacteria; phylum Pseudomonadota; class Gammaproteobacteria; order Nevskiales; family Nevskiaceae; genus SCRT01. The sequence continues at coordinate 87,457 of SCRT01000007.1, forward strand.
ATGTGGCTGGGTGTGTTCAGCATCCTGTGGGGTGCGGCGCTGTCCTTCGCCCAGAACGACATGAAGCGCCTCGTCGCCTACATGTCCGTGAGCCACATGGGCTTCATCCTCGTCGGCGTCTACGCCGGCACCGCCCAGGCCCTGCAGGGCGTGATGATCACCATGCTGTCGCACGGTATCTCCTCCGCCGGCCTGTTCATCCTGACTGGCGAGATCTACGAACGCCTGCATACGCGCGACTTCCGCAACATGGGCGGCCTGTGGGGGCGTTTCCCCTATCTGCCACCGATCGCACTGTTCTTCGCCATGGCCAGCCTCGGCTTGCCGGGGATGGGCAACTTCGTCGGTGAATTCCTGATCCTGCTCGGCACATTCAAGGCCGATCCAGCCGTCGCCGTGGGCGCCTCCCTGGGCCTGATCACCGCCATCTGCTACGCGCTTATCTACCTGCAGCGCGCGTACTACGGTCCGCCGCAACAGACCGGCAAGCTGCTCGACCTGAACCGCCGCGAGCTCGCCACGCTGGCCACGCTGATGGCGGTCCTGCTGTGGCTCGGCATCCACCCCAACGAGTTCCTGCACACTTCAGCCGCGACCATGGAAGCCACCAGCCACGTCTACCTGCAGGGTTCCGCATATACCGGGGTCGCAACACGATGAACTTCACATCCGACAGCTGGATCGCGCTGCTGCCCATCCTCGTCACCAGCGTGACAGTCGTGGCGACGATGCTGGCCATCGCCATCCGGCGCAATCACAAGTGGAATGCGACGATCTGCGTCGCGGGTCTGAACCTGGCCCTCCTGAGCTGCCTGCTGGCGCTGAATGTCGCGCCACAGCAGGTCACTGGGCTGCTGGTGATCGACAAGTTCGCCCTGTTCTACGACGTCATCGTGCTGGGTGCGGCGCTCGCCACTGCCACGCTGTCCTTCAACTACATGGAAGGCTACGCCGGCGAGAAGGAAGAGCTGTACGTGTTGCTGGCCCTCACAGCACTCGGCGGGCTGGTGCTGGTGAGTGCCACGAACTTCGTGACGTTCTTCATCGGCATGGAAATTACCGCCGTCTCCATGTACGGCATGATCGGCTACCCGCACCGCGACCGGCGTGCGTTGGAAGCCAGCATCAAGTACATGATCCTGTCTGCGATCGCCGGCGCCTTCATCCTGTTCGGCATGGCGCTCATCTATGCGCAGACCGGTACGCTGTCCTTCAACCAGCTGGCCGACGGTCTGGTCAGCGGCACTTTCGCCGCCAGCGGCCTCCTCGTCACCGGCGGTGCGCTCATCATCGTCGGCGTTGGCTTCGAAGTCTCGCTCGTGCCGTTTCATCTGTGGGCGCCCGACGTCTACGAAGGTGCTCCAGCACCGATCGGTGGCTACCTGGCCACGGCTTCCAAGGCCGCGATGTTTGCCGTCCTGCTGCGTTATTTCGTCGAATCACGGGCCTATGAATCCGCTCTGCTGCTGGATATCCTCAGCGTCATGGCGGTGCTGTCGATCGTGGTCGGCAACGTGCTGGCACTGCTGCAGCAGAACCTGAAACGCATGCTCGCCTACTCCGCCATCGCGCACTTCGGCTACGCACTTGTCGCTTTCGTGGCAACCGGGGCCTTCGCCGTCGAAGCCGTCGGCTTCTACCTTGCGTCCTACGTCGTCACCACACTCGGCGCGTTCGGCGTCATCGCCATCATCTCCACACCGATCAAGGCCAGCGACGCCGACACGCTGTACGACTACCGCGGCCAGTTCTGGCGCCGTCCGTATCTGGCCGCCATCCTCACGGCCATGCTGATGTCCCTCGCCGGTGCGCCGATGACGGCATTGTTCATCGGCAAGCTCTACGTGTTCGCGGCCAGCATCGACCAGCGCCTGTGGATCCTCGTCGGCGCCGTCACCTTCGGCAGCGCCGCCGGCCTGTTCTACTACAGCCGCGCAGCCATCGTGATGTTCCAGCGCCGGCGCTGGGTGGAGCCGTTCAAGGCCCCGCGCAACTGGACGTTCCAGGCCGGCGGCATGGCCGTCATCACGCTGACCTTCCTGATGCTGCTGATGGGTCTGTATCCCCAGCCCGTTATGGAACTCATCAAAGCTGCCGGGCTGCACGCCCCGCAGGCTGGCAACCTGGCATTGAATGTGCTGGCGCACTGACGCTGCTGCCATGATTGGCGAGGAATAGGGATTGGGGATTGGAGATTGGTGGCTTGGGTGGTGAGCAGCATGCGATAAGCTGCTGGAAAAAGCAGTACTGTCACGCCGGCTGAGTTTCGCTAATCAATCCAGCCGGGGGGGTGATGCCGAGTCTCACGCCGTAACAGATCGCGGGCAGGTCCGTTCCTGCCAATTCCCAGACTCAAGCGATACTTTGTTTAGTGCAGGAGTCTGCCCACGGGAGACTACGCGCCCGTACCCGGCGCGCCAGCTATCGCTTTGGCTCCGCACTCGACGGCACGGCACCCAGGATCACATCCGCCAAATGGGCGTAATCGCTGTCGAAGTGATGCCCGCCCGGCAGCTTGATGACCTTCGCATCCGGATTGCCGGCCACATCCGGGCAAGCGCTGTCATCTTCCTTGGCGCCGTAGATGCACAGGAACAAGATGCCATGGATACGGCGGATTTCGGGCAGCGTCTGGGGCCCTTGGGTATCGTTTCGGATCCAGTTCGCCATGTGGAACTGGAACGTCGCGTGATGGCTCAGCCCCATGCCCGCCGCCAGCACGACTTCAGCCCGCACGTCCGGTGACAGGCGGTTGACGACGAACGGCAGCACATCGGCGCCTTGCGAGTAGCCGATCAGCAGCACGCGGGAGCGTTGCCAACGCGCGGTGTAGTAACGCACGATACGGTCGATGTCGGCCGCCGTGCCCTCCGGCGTGCGCTGACCCCAGAAGTAGCGCAGGGAATCCACCCCTACCACCGGAATGCCACGCTGTACCAGCACATCCGCAACATCGCGGTCGAGGTCTGCCCAGCCGCCGTCACCGGAAAGGATGACGGCAAACAGGTCGGACGGCCCGCCCGTGGTCTGCGCCATCTCCACCACCGGCAGGCCGCTCAGTGATTTCGGTGGTGCAACCGGCTTGACCAATGTCGACTCGATCCGGTCGTAAGCCGCGAGCCACGATGTTCCCTGGTCGGCGCCCGGCCCGCCCCCCTGCCCACCCTTCGGCCCATCTTGCGTCAACTGGACTTCGGCACCCGGCACGTGGGCAAAGAAGGTCTGTACCGATGCAGCGCCCTTGGCAGCCTGCAGGATCACGAGTGGATGTCCGATATGCGCAACCGGCAGCACTTCGACCCCTCGATGGTGCGGCAGTGAACGAAACTTCGCGCCCGCCTCGACACACGGCGGCTTGGTAAGGGCGAGGTGCGGCGTGAATGCTTGCAGCACACCGCCGGCGAAGCGCTGTGGATCGGCCTGTGCCAGCGTCAAGTAGGCGAACGCCGCGCCTTCCCCCACGCCGGCGAGGATTGGTACCCGATAGCCCGGCACCGCGTAATAGGCCTGGATGAAACGGCTGAGATTTTCGAAGTCGCCTTGCAGGCCGATGCACTCGTCGTCGCCCCGATTCAGCTCGCGCAGCATGGCCGGAGTGTCGATGCCTGCCACCAGTGCACCGTGCGTGGCAAGCGCGGCAGCGCGTGCTTTCATCGCCGCATCCCAACCCTGCGCCCCGGAGAACAGCAGCACGAAACCCTGCGGCGCTCCGGCTGGCTGCGTCATGACGGCATGGCTGAAACGTCCGTGTTCCACAACGCCGTTCTTCACCACTCCGGGCGTTGGGGCAGCGACAGCAACCGTGGCCGCGCACAACAGGATGAGGGGGACAAACGAGGCGAATCCTTTCATTTGAACAGCACCTCTTTCATGCCGCCGGCAATCAGGGCGGCGGTATCCAGCAGGATGCGCGCCTGCCGCAGCCCACCCGGCGAGGCCAGATAACGTGGTCGCCATTCCGGACCGAATTTTTCCTTGTAGCGCCGCAGGCCGTCGAAGTTGTAGAACGGTTCCCCATAGTGCTGCACCAGCAACCCAAGCTTGTGCCACAGCGGGGCCAGCGGATGCTTCTCCAGCCCCGCCAGAGGTGCCATGCCGAGGTTGAACCAGTGATAATCCCGGGTACAGGCCCACAGCGCCGTTTCGATGAACAGGTAGTCCATCACGCCGCGCGGCGCTGCACCGCCATGGCGCATGAGGTCAATGGAAACTTCCTCGCGTGAATGCCACAGGTTGGCAAAGGCAACAATGGCTTCGCCCTTGAACGCCGCCGCGACCCGGAAATTGCGCAGATAGTCCGGGTCGAAATTGCCGACCGAGAAGCCCTTTTCGGACACGGTTCTGGACAGCAGCCAGTCTTCCGAGATCAGGCGCAGCTCGTCCATGCGGGCCACGACTTCATCCGGCTCCAGCACGCGGAAGCTCAACCCTTCGCGTTCCCCCTTGCGCCGCGCCGTGCGCAGTTCCGCACGCTTTGGTCCGTCCAGCGAAAAGCCTTCCAGCGGCACACGGGCTTCCTCGCCGAGCTTGATGAGCGACAGCCCGAGATCCAGGTACAGCGGAAGCTGTGCAGCGCTGACCTCGTAGAACACCGGCCAGCCGTTGTTGCGATCGCATAGTTCGCGGAATCTCCACGCCAGCGCCTCGAAGCGTGCCGGGTTCCCAACCGGATCGCCGAGGGCCACCCAGCTCCGGCCGCTGCGCTGGTACATGATGAAGGCATCGCTTTCCGCGCTGAACAGGAACTGCTTGTCACCCAGCAACGCGAGGTTCGCAACCGGTTCCTCTGCATCCGCCATGCAGCGCCGCGCCTGGTCAAGCTGCGTTGCCGTCGGCAGGTCGACGCGCGGTCTCGATACGCCCAGCAGCTGCCAGAAGGCGTAGGCCGCCACCAGCATCACTGCTACCAGGCTGGCACGCAGCATGCGCGGCGCACCGGCGTGGAAGGCAAACTGCCACCAAAGCTCGTTCGCATAGTCGACGTGCCGATAGGCTTGCAGGCCGATCCAGATCACCGCCACCAGCACCAGTGCGACGTTCGTCACCCACAGCGGTGAAAAACGTTGCGCCAGCAGCGGTGCGCGCCGGTAGAAACGCGTCCGCGCCAGCCACAGCAACCCGCCCACCAGCACCAGCACGATGGCGCCGACATAATCCACGCCCTTGAGCAGCTGGACGACGATTCCCGCGACGATCAGCATCTCGGTCAGCCACCACGCCCCGTCCAGGCGCCGTGACAAGCCACGCGCCAGGATCAGCAGGCCGACGCCGACGACACTCGCCATCAGGTGCGAAATCTCGACCACCCCGAGCGGCACGAAATCACGCAGCCACGCCATGCGATGGTGCGGAACCGGCACGCTGCCCGAGACCAGCAGCACGGCCCCGGCAATAAATACCAGCCCGGCCATGGCTTGCGGGATGAAGACACCGATCCAGTCATTCGCCGCCTGGATGGGTCGCAGGACATGGCTGCGCTGCTCGTTCCATTCGCGGGCAGCCAGCAAGGCAACGCCACAGGCCAGCGGCAACAGGTAGTACAACGCGCGATACAGCAGCGCAGCCCCCAGCAAGGCAGCTCCGGAGGTGTGCGGCAACAGCAGCAGCAGGATGCTTTCGAACACCCCCAGCCCGCCGGGTACACCACTGGCCACGCCCGCCGCGATCGCCAGCACGAACACGCCGACGAAACCCGGATAGCTGACCTCTAGACCGGCCGGCAGAAGGAAATACAAGGCGGCAGCGGCACAACAGAGGTCCGCGCCACCGATCGCCATCTGCGCAATCGACTGCCGCAACCCGGGCAGAGACAGGACGTGCCCGCGCACGTCGAGACGTGCATGTCCGGACGCCGTGAACGCCAGATAACCCGCAATCGCGGCCAGCAGAACGCCACCCGCCAGCCGCGCGTGCTGCGGCGTCACGTGCAACGCCGTTTGTGCGGCTTCAGCCTCGAACAACAATGACAGCGCCAGCAGCGCCGTCACGCCCAGCGTGAACGTCAACGCGCTCAACGCCACGACGCCCCCGACCTCCAGTGGCGTCAGCCCTTCCGCCGTGTAGCGGCGCAAGCGGATGGAGCCGCCGGAAATCGACGACAACCCAACATTCTGTCCCACCGCATAGGCGGTGAACGCCGTCTCGGCCACCCGCGAATAGGGCAGCGGATGGCGCAGCACCCTCAGCGCCAGCACGTCGTAGCCGGTCAACAAAATGTAGCTGCACACGACCCCGGCGAGCGCCAGCACGATGGCCAGCGGCGACGTCGCGACAAACTGCTGGATCACGTGCGACCACTGCAGATGGGACAGATGGTGATAGAGCACCACCATCGCCAGCGTGAACACCGTCAGCGTGATGGCCGGCATCAGCCAGTTTCTGAGGGTCGACGACTTCACGGTTTCAGCCTTGGGCATGGCAATGGCGGCGTCAGGCCGCTGGTGGTTCCAGACGGCTGCGCCTGACCGCAGGCGCAGCAAGGCAGCACCCGGCCCGGTGGCGGATCAGTCCAGCGCGTAGCGGAATTCCCGCTTGAAGCGATGGCGGAATTCTTCCGGTGTCGTCTCGTGGTTCTGTGGGCCGGGGCGCTCGATCTTGATGGCGCCCATCAGCGAAGCAATGCGGCCGGAAGTCGGCCAATCCATTCCGTTCAGCAAGCCGTAGAGCAACCCGCCGCGATAGGCATCGCCACAGCCGGTCGGGTCGGCCAGCGATTCCGCATGCGCACAGGGGATGTCATGGACCTTTCCTCCGGTGTGGATCTGGGAACCCTTCCCGCCGTGCGTCACGATCAGGGCCTCCACGCGTTCAGCAAGCTGCGCCAGCGTCAGATCGGTGCGCCGCGTCAGCAATTCAGCCTCGTAGTCATTGACCGCCACGTAGCGGGCCTGCTCGACAAAGGTCTTGAGCTCATCGCCATCGAACATCGGCAGCCCTTGCCCCGGATCGAACAGGAACGGAATGCCCGCTTCGGCGAGCTGGCGCGCATGGTCCACCATACCCTGCCGCCCATCCGGAGAAACCGTCGCAAAGCGCACCTGGCTGCCATTGAACTCGGTCACGGCGTGTTGGGTGTGCGCAAAGCTCATCGCCCCGGGGTGGAAGGCGGTGATCTGGTTGTCGTCCATGTCGGTAGTAATGTACGCCTGCGCGGTATACGCGTCGGGAACGACCTTCACCAGTCCACGCTCGATGCCGATGTGGTCCAGGCGATGCGCGTAATCGTCGAAATCGTGACCCACCGTCGCCATCGGCAACGCGTTGCCACCAAGCAGGTGCAGGTTGTACGCGATGTTCCCCGCCGTTCCGCCGAACTCGCGGCGCAGCTTCGGCACCAGGAACGACACGTTCAGCATATGGACCTTGTCCGGGAGGATCTCGTTCTTGAACTGGCCGGAGAAAACCATGATCGTGTCGTAAGCGACCGACCCACAGATCAACACCGCGTCTTGCTGATTGCCCATATTCAAACTCGGTTGTTCATGGTTTCGTCCGGCCCGTCCCAAAGCTCCGGGCGTTCGCCGTCACGCGAAGTAGCCGACTTCAGACACCGGCTTCGACAACAGCTGGCTTCCAGGCAATGTCGAGGTGACGGGCTGCACGTACGTCGTCAAGACGGCGTACCGGCTGCGTCCACGGGGCGCCGTGGAGTTTCGCCATGTCGGCTTTCGCTTCATCCCAGATGCTGCACAACGCGTCCGCAAATGCGTCGAGCGTGTCCTTGTCTTCCGTTTCGGTCGGCTCGATGAGCAGGCATTCCGGAATCAGCAACGGAAAGTAGATCGTCGGCGCGTAGTAGCCGTAGTCGAGCAGGCGCTTGGCTACGTCGGTGGCCGTGAGTCCCAGTTCTTCCTTCTGCTTTTTGAGTGTGACGATGAACTCGTGGCTGCAGCGGCGTTTCGGGAACGCGAGCTCGAAGCCACGCTGCGCCAGCCGCGCCGCCAGGTAGTTGGCGTTGAGCGTGGCAAATTCGGAAACCCGCCGCATGCCGTCACGCCCAAGCAGTCGCGAATACACATAGGCCCGCAGCAGCACGCCAACGTTGCCGGCAAACGCCGACAGGCGGCCGATGCTGTGAGGGCGGTCGCTCTCGTCCAGCATGCGGAAACTGCCGCCCGCATCCTGCGCAACGAACGGCAGCGGCAGATAAGGCAGCAGCCGCTTCGACACGCCCACCGCGCCGGCACCCGGCCCACCACCACCGTGCGGCGTGGAGAAGGTCTTGTGCAGGTTCATGTGCAGGACGTCGAAGTCCATGTCGCCCGGCCGCACGCGGCCGAGGATGGCATTCAGGTTCGCGCCGTCGTAGTACAGCAACCCGCCGGCGTCGTGGACAATCTTCGCGATGTCCGCGATGTGGCGTTCGAACACACCGAGCGTGCTGGGGTTCGTGAGCATGATGCCAGCCGTCCGCGGCCCCACGGCTGCACGCAGCGCATCGAGGTCGATGTCGCCCGCCGCATCCGTCGGGATCTCGCGCACCTTCAGCCCGACCATGCTGGCCGTCGCCGGGTTCGTGCCATGTGCGGCATCTGGCACGATGATCTCGTCACGCGCCGTGTCGCCACGTGCCGCGTGATAGGCCGCGACCATCTTCACGCCTGCGAACTCGCCTTGCGCGCCCGCCATCGGCGCGAGGCTGACACCAGCCATGCCGGTGACGTGCATCAAGATGTCCTGCAGCTCGTACAGGCAGGCCAGCACGCCCTGGCTGCAGCGCGCCGGCGCCAGCGGATGGTGGCCGAGAAAACCCGGCAGCATCGCCAGCTGATTGCACGCACGAGGGTTGTATTTCATCGTGCACGAACCCAGTGGATAGAAGTTCGTGTCGATGCCGAAGTTCAGGCGCGACAGGCGCGTGTAATGCCGCACGGCCTGCAATTCAGAGACTTCCGGCAACGCCGGTGCCGTACGCCGCCGCAATGCCGCCGGTACGTCCACCGCCACATGCGACAACGGCGCCTGCGCCGCCGCGCGCCGTCCAGGTCGAGACAGCTCGAAGATGAGTTTTTCGGTCATGAAATTCGCCGACGAATGCAGCGTCCACTCAGCCGGCCAGCGCCTTGAGCGCGGCATCGTAGTTCGGCTCGTCCGCGACTTCATGAACGAGCTGGGTGTAGAGAATCTTGTCGTGTTCGTCCAACACCACGACGGCGCGTGCCAGCAGCCCGGCCAGCGGGCCGGTCTGGATTTCCAAGCCATAGTCCTTGCCGAACTGGCGCCCACGCAGCAGCGACAGCGTGGTGACGTTGGCAATCCCCTCGGCCCCGCAGAAACGCTGCTGGGCAAACGGCAGGTCCGCGGAAATGCACAGCACGACGGCATTGCCGAGACTCGCTGCCTTCTGGTTGAATTTGCGTACCGACGTCGCGCAAGTCGGCGTGTCAATGGACGGGAAGATATTCAGTACCTTGCGCTTGCCGGCAAAGTTGCCCAGGGTCACGTCTTCCAGCTTGGCGTTGACGAGCTTGAAATGCGGCGCTGCCTTGCCGGTCGCGGGCAGTTCGCCCACGGTGGTGAAGGCGTTGCCGTGAAGGGTGATATTGGCCATGGGATTCTCCGATTCAGTCGATGATAGTCAGGCGGCAAGGATTCCGGACAGGGTTCGGACATAGCACTCCATGTCTTCCGCCGTGCGCACTTCCGTCGCACACGTCAGGATACAGTCCTTCAGGCTTGGATAGTACGAACCCAGCTCAATGCCGCCGAGCACACCTTGCGCCGCAAGCTGTTCCAGCACCGGTGCCGCCGCCTGCGGCAGCCGCAATACCGCCTCGTTGAACGGCTGGGTGGCATCGAATACCCGGCGCACGCCCGGAATGGCGCACAGGCGCTCCGCCAGTGCCCGGGTGTTTGCCACGCTCGCTTCCGCCACGCGCTGCAGGCCGTCCGGGCCCAGCAGCGCCATGTGGATCGTGGCCGCCGTCACCAGCAGGCCCTGGTTCGTGCAGATGTTGGACGTGGCCCGCGCCCGGCGGATGTGCTGCTCGCGCGCCTGCAGCGTCAGCGTGTAGCCGGGCTTGCCTTCGACATCGACGGTGCGGCCGACGATGCGCCCCGGCATCTGCCGAACAAGTTTTTGCCGGCAGGTGAGGAAACCGAAATACGGCCCGCCGAAGGACAGCGGCGCACCCAGCGACTGGCCGTCGCCACAGCAGATATCCGCCCCTTCAGCACCCCATGCGCTGGGCGGCTTGAGCAACGCCAGCGCCACCGGGTCGACAGCGGCAATGACCAGCGCGCCCCGCGCATGGGCCCAGTCCGTCAGGGCATCGACGTCTTCCAGCGTGCCGAAGAAATTCGGCTGCGGAATGACGACCGCCGCGATCTCACCCGCTTCCGGCGGCAGCACGCAGGTGCCATGCGCAGCATCGAACGCGGCTTCCACGACCTGTACGCCGCGGTTGTCGACGAGGGTATGCAGCACCTGGCGGTAGCGCGGGTTCACGCCTGCCGGCACCAGCACCCGGGCGTCGCCGGCCGGTGCTTTCAGCCGCACCGCCATCAGGACCGCTTCCGCCAATGCCGAAGCACCGTCGTACATGGAAGCGTTCGACACGTCCATGCCGGTCAGCGTGCACATCATGCTCTGGAATTCGTAGAGTAGTTGCAGCGTGCCTTGGCTCGCCTCCGCCTGATACGGCGTGTAGGCGGAATAGAACTCGCCGCGCGTGGTGATTTCCCACACGGCCGCCGGGATATGCCGTTCGTAGGCGCCGGCACCGCAGAAGTTCAGCAGCGTGTCGTCCTGCGCCGCCCGCGCCCGCATGATGCGCACGATCTCCATTTCCGGCACCGCGGCGGGAACGTCCGCCAGTGCACCGCACTTCAACGCAGCAGGAATCTCGTCGAACAGCGCTTCCGTGGTCGGCGCGCCGATGACGGCGAGCATGTCGCGGATATCTTCTGGTGTATGGGGAACGAACGGCATATCAGAACCTGAAATAACGATACGGTGCCCGGCACCGCTTCAATCATCCATCGCGCCGTGCAGGCGCGCATGGGACCATGCTGCAATGGGCTTCACCAAGATGGACGCTGCCCGGTTATCGGCAGTGCGTCCAGATCGCGGGTTTTCGCAGCAGCCGATCAGCCTGCGGCAAGAACCGCTTCGTAGCCAGCGGCATCCAGCAGCCGGTCGACGGCCGCGATATCGTCCGCACGCATCTTCCATAGCCAGCCTTCGCCGTAGGGGGCGTCGTTGAGCAGCTCCGGCTTGTCGGCCAGCGCCGCATTCGCCTCGAGCACCGTGCCGGCCACCGGCGCATAGATGTCGGAAGCGGCTTTCACGGACTCGACGACTGCACAACTTTCTTCGGCTGCGAGCTTGCGTCCGGCCGCCGGCGTCTCCACGAAAACGACGTCACCGAGCGCATCCTGCGCGTGGTCCGTGACTCCGATGACGAGCGTCCCGTCCGCGAGTTTCCGAACCCACTCGTGGGATTTCACGTACTTGAGATCTGCAGGGACGTTGCTCACGACCGCTCTCCGTAAAAGTGGTTGCCGAGGGGGTGATATTGTACTGCGAACACTCCGCAGGGCTGCCTGTCGCGACCCGTCGACCGCAGGTTCAGACCAGCGCCTTGCCATTGCGCACGAATGGCGCCTTCACCTGCTTCAACGGCAACCAGCGGCCGCGGATTTCCACCTCGAACGGCGCGCTGGCCTGCGCGTCCACACGTGCAAAGCCGATGGACTGTTTCAGCGTCGGGGCAAAGCCGCCGCTGGAAAGTTGGCCCACGTCCCGCTGCGCAGCATCGCGTACCGGCATATGGGCGCGCAGCACGCCGCGGCCGTCCAGCATCACCGCCACCATCCGCCTTGGCGGCGACGCGCGCTGTTTTTCCAGCGCGGCCCGGCCGATGAAGGCACGGTCTTCCGGCACCCACGCCACCGTCCAGCCCAGCCCGCATTCCAGGGGCGACACCGTCTCGTCCATGTCGTTGCCGTACAGGTTCATGCCGGCTTCCAGGCGCAGCGAGTCGCGTGCGCCAAGGCCGCAGGGCATGGCGCCATCGGCCAGCAATGCGTTCCACAGCGCCACGATGTCCGCGTGCGGCAGCACCAGCTCGAAGCCGTCCTCGCCTGTGTAGCCGGTGCGCGAAACGTACCATTCGCCTTCCCACGCAGCCGTGAACGGCTTGAGCGCGAACGCCCGCTCACGCAACGCCGCCGGCAGGTGTGGCACCACCAGCGTGCGCGCCTGCGGACCCTGTACAGCGAGGATGCCGAGGTCGGTGCGCTGCTTCACCGTCACGCCATACGCTGCGGCGTGGGTCTGAAACCACGCGATGTCCTTGTCCGCGGTGCCGGCGTTCACCACGCTGCGGAACGCGTCCCCGTCCCGGCGCGTGACGATGAGATCGTCGATCACACCGCCTTCCGGGTTCAGCAAACAGGTATAGCGCGCGCCCCCCGGCGCGGACAGCTTTGCCACGTCGTTCGCCAGCAGGTGGCGCAGGAAATCCGCCGTCCGCGCGCCGGAGAAGTCCACCGCCTGCATGTGGCTGACGTCGAACATGCCACAGGCAGTACGCACGGCGTGGTGTTCATCGAGGGCGGAGCGGTATTGCACCGGCATTTCCCAGCCGGCGAAATCCACAAGCTTCGCACCCAGGGCAGCGTGTGCATCGTGCAAGGCGGTTTTCTTCAGCATCTGCGACATCCCCGATGAATCGCGGCAAGCCCCCGCGAAGGACGCTGGGCATTATCCGACACCTGCGACAGGGGTGCCGGCCGCTAACCGCTCACTGCCCTCCGCTTACAGTGTCGCCTGCCGTCCCAGCCAGGCCTTGAGTGGCGCGAACGCGTCCACCGCGCCCATGCCGGCACCGAGCAGCGGCCGCAGAACGCTGGCCCGTGCATCGAAAAGCTTTTGCAGGCCGTCGGTCACAGCCAGCATTTCCGTGGCTGCCGCGCGGCGCGCACGAGCGTAGCGTTGCAGCGTGCGGCGCGCCGCCCAATCGCGGCCGCCGGCACGTGCCTGTTTCAGCGTTTCGCACAGGCTCGCTACATCGCCAAAACCGAGGTTCACGCCCTGCCCGGCCAGCGGGTGTACGGTGTGCGCGGCATCGCCGACGAGCACAAAACCGTCATTGGCGTAGTGCTGCGCCTGCAGCAAGCGTAGCGGAAAATCCAGCCGCGGCGTCGGTGTGTGGAACGCACCCAGCACTTGCACGGCGGCCGCCAGCGCGGCGCAGAATGCGGTGTCATCCAGCGCCAGCAGTTCCCGCGCGCGCGCCTCGTCCACCGACCACACGATGGAAACCCGCCCGTCCGCCAGCGGCAGCAGGGCCAGCGGGCCGGTCTTCAGGAAACGCTGCCACGCTGTGTATTCGTGGGCATTCTCGACGTGGACGTTGCACACGATGCCGCGTTGGGCATAGCGCCAGCCAAGCGTCTGGATGCCGGCTGCGGTACGCAGGCTGGAGTCCGCGCCGTCCGCCGCCACCACCAGCGCGGCCTGCAGCACGCGGCCATCCGCGAGCCCCACGCCCCCTGCAGCCATCTCCACGGTGCCGGCGTTCGGGAAAACCTCTACGTTTGCATAGCTGAGCGCCGCCCACAGGCGATCCACGAGCAAGGGATGCTCGACGATCCAGCCGAGTTCTGGCAGCGCCAGCGCGCGGGCATCGAAGCGCAGGCCGCGAGTCGCCTCGTCCACCCACACGCGCATCGTGTCGTACGGCGAAATCCGCTGCAGGTTGCGCCATACGCCGAGGCTTTCCAGAAGCCGCCGCGACGCCTGCGAAAGCGCATACACCCGCGACGAACAGGCGGAATGCATGTCGAACGCAGCCGGTGCGGCCCCGCGTTCCACGAGCGCAACCCGAAAACCGGCACGCGCCAGCCCCAGTGCCGCCGCCGCACCGACCGGGCCTCCGCCCACCACCACGATGTCGTATGCCGTGCCGGCCATCATTCCCCCGCCGGCAGCCCGAGATGCCCGAGATGTTGATGCAGCAGGCGCCGGTGCACGGCCGGCACAAGCTGCGCGCCGACCAGCCCCCAGTGCCGCGTCTGTGCCAGCCCCGGCACGCGATTGGCAAACACGCGCGCCAGCAGATCCGTAAAGTCGGAAGCCGCCGCACGATCCGCCTGCCGGATAGCCATGAAGCGTTCCAGCAGCGCGCCTGCGCCGGGGTCTGTAGCCTGGGCCAGCAGCGCGGCGAGATTCCCAGCATCGCGCAGGCCGAGGTTGAAGCCTTGTGCCGCCACTGGGTGCAGGCTTTGCGCTGCATTGCCGACGAAAGCAGCACGCGGGGCGATGACGGATGCGCTCACGACCCGTTCCAGCGCGTGCGGCACGCGCCGTCCGAGTGCCGTGAAACGCCCCAGCCGCCCGCCGAAAACCGCTTGTGCCTGGATGAGATAGGCCGCGTCGTCCAGCGCCATCAGCGCTTCGCAGCGCGCGTCCGGAACCGTCTGCACCAGGGAACAGGCGTCTGCCGCCTTCGGCAGCACGGCCAGCGGCCCTTCGCGCGTGAAGCGTTCATAGGCCACGCCGCCGTGCGGACGCGCAATGCGCACGGCCGTCACGATGGCATGCTGCCCGTAGCGGCGCACTTCGGCGCCCACGCCGAGTTTCTCGCGCACCGTGGAATGCGCGCCGTCCGCCGCCACCACCAGCCGCGCACGAATGCGGGTGGTGCCCGCCGGGGTGGCGAGTTCCACGACCGTGGCCTCCCGCTCCGGCTGCACGTTCAGCACTTGCGTGGCGCTTGAAATCTTCACTTTCGCGGCCTGCAACGCCTGCCACGCCGCCAGACCCAGCACGCGCACCGGAATGTTCCAGCCCAGCGCGTCCAACCCCGCTTCCGCGGCCGTGAAGCGCGCCACGCCGAAGCGGCCACGCTCGGAGATCTGCGTGGCACGGATGGCTTGCGCCTGCCCGCGCAGCGCCGGCCACAGGCCGAGGTCTTCGAAGATGCGCCGGCTGCCGTCGTTCACGGCGATGCAGCGTTCGTCCCACGGCCCCTGCGACAGTGCGCCGGGCGCCACTTGTGGTGCCGGCCGGGCTTCCACCACCCGCACCCGCCAGCGCGGCGCCAGCGCGAGTGCCAGGCTCGCGCCGACGAGGCCGCCGCCGACGACGACGATGTCGCAGGCGTCTGCCGCCGGCGCTGCGTTGCTGCCGTGCTCCACGTGGCGGGCCGCCGTCATTTGCGCGGGCGCGTGGCCGCCGCGTCTGCCATCAGCGCCTCGATGTCGTCCACTTTCTTCGGCACGCCGCCGGTCAGCACTTCCGGCCCTTTCGCGGTCACGAGCACGTCGTCCTCGATACGGATGCCGATGCCGTGGAAGCGCGCGTCCACCCCTTCCGAACCAGGTGGAATGTACAGGCCCGGTTCCGACGTCATCACCATGCCGGCCTCGAACGGCCGCGGTTTGCCGTCGATGCGGTAGCGGCCGACGTCGTGGACATCCAGCCCCAGCCAGTGGCCGGTGCCGTGCATGTAGAAGCGCCGGTAGCCTTCCGTTTCGATGAGTTCCGCCACTTCGCCGTGCAGGATGCCGAGCGCCACCATGCCTTCCACCAGCACTTTCACGGCTGCGGTGTGCGGGCGCACCTGCAGGCGCCCCACGCGCATCTCGTCGATCGCCGCGAGCTGCGCCGCCAGCACCACTTCATAGACCTCGCGCTGCGCCGCGCTGAAACGGCCGTTCACCGGGAAGGTGCGCGTGATGTCGGCGGTGTAGCCCTGCAGTTCGCCGCCGGCGTCGATCAGCACCAGGTCGCCGTCGCGCAGCACGCAGTCGTTCTCCACGTAGTGGAGCACGCAGGCGTTCGCGCCGCCGCCGACGATGGTGCCGTAGCCTGGCTCCATGCCGGCCAGCGCGAATTCGTGTTCGATCTTCGCCATCAACTGGTATTCGTACACACCGGGGCGGGAATAGCGCATGGCGCGCACGTGGGCCTGTGCGCTCACGTCGCAGGCACGGCGCAGCAATTTCAGTTCCGCCGGGCGCTTGATGAGGCGCTGCTCGTGCAGCGTTTCGTCCAGCACCGTGAAGCCGACGGGCGCACCGTTGCCGCGGCGCGAAGTCTCGCGCAGCCGTCGCACACAGGTCGTCAACCTGGTGTCGAAAGCTGGATGCTCCCCCAGCGTGCAGTGCACCTGTTCACGGCCCGACAGCAGCGCCGGCAGACGGGTGTCGAGCTCATCGAGGTTCCACGCCTGGTCCGCGGCGTAGTCGCGCTCCGCGCCCTCCGGCCCGGCGCGGTAGCCGGTCCAGGTCTCGCGTTCCGGGTCGCGCGGCCGCACGAACAGCAGGAATTCGCCTTCCTTGCGCCCCGGCGCCAACACCAGCACGGCTTCCGGTTCGCGGAAGCCGGTGAGGTACCAGAAATCGGAATCCTGGCGGAAGCGGTATTCCACGTCGCGGTTGCGCGTCTGCTCCGTCGCCGCCGGAATGATGGCCACGCCGTGCTTGCCGATCGCCTTCATCAACGTGCGGCGGCGGCGGGCGTACTCGGCAAGATCGGCAGGCGTTGGAACGGGCATCGCGTGGGTCCGGGAAAGGGAACCGGGATTATGGCGCGCCGTCGGGCACGCGGACAGTTTGCGGCTTCAGTGGAGCGTCTGGCCCGCGTGTTTGTGCTTTGCAACTCGCTCCTGCCCGCGCCGCAGTTCCACGTAGACGAGCTGGGCACCGACGCGCACGTATTCGACGAGTTCGGCGTAGGCGTTTTCCTCTTCTTCCTCGTCGTTGTCCGTGCCGAATTCCGCGCGCGTCAGCTCCGTGAAGTCGCGGACGATCTCCTGCACGTCGGGCGAACACGCGGCAAGGTCGAAGCGATGACGACCACCGAGGGAAAACACGAAGCCCTCGCACCATTCCGCCAGCGCCCTTGCGCGCACTTCCAGCGCATCGTCGTCGGCGGGCAGCAGCGGCAGGAACGGTTCGCTTGCCTCGTGCAAGACACGCTGCGTGCGCGCCAGGATGCCGGCCAGCGCTTCCACCGCGGCGGTGTCGCCCACGATCGGGGTGTCGCCGTCAGCCAGATGCGCAACGTCGACACGGCTCGCGTCATCCACGCACAGCGCGCCGCACAACAGGCCGTGCCAGCCCGCCGGGCTGTGCTGCAAACCAAGCCGCGCCAGTAGTTCAGTGACCTGGGAATAGTCCGGTGTCTTGCTCATTCCCCAGTATAAATTGGGTCTGCCAACCGATACCGCCTTGGGCAACGATTGCCTACAATCGCGCCATGGCCTCGCCCTTGAACACTGCAGCGGGTTTCGTCGCCGCCCTGCGGGGCGCAGCGCCATACGTGCATGCGCACCACGGGCGCGTGTTCGTCGTCGCCTTCGGCGGCGACACGGCGGCGCGCGCGGATTTCCCCGACCTGCTGCACGACCTCGCGCTGCTGCACAGCCTGGGCGTGAAGCTGGTGCTGGTGCACGGCCTGCGTCCGCAGATCGACGCGCAGATGCGCGCGCATGGTCTGGAACCGACGTTCACCCACGACCTGCGCGTCACGAACGCCGCTGCCATGGAATGCGTCAAGGCCGCCGCCGGCATCCTGCGCACGGACATCGAGGCGCAGCTTTCAGCCGGGCTGGCGAATACGCCGATGGGCGGCGCGCACCTTTCGATTGCCGGCGGCAACTGGATCACGGCGCGCCCGGTGGGCGTGCGCAGCGGCGTGGACCACCAGCTCACCGGAGAAGTGCGGCACGTGGCGCTCGGCGCGATCCGCGACGTGCTGGCGCAGGATCGCGTGGCCCTGCTGTCGCCGATCGGCTACTCGCCCAGCGGCGAAGCCTTCAACCTGCGCGCCGGCGACGTGGCGGGCGCGGTGGCCGCCGGGCTGGGCGCGGACAAGCTGATCTTCGTGCTGGACTCCGACCTGCGCGCCTGGCGGCGCCTGCTGCGCAGCCGCAGCAGCGGGCACCTGTCGCTCGATGAGCTGGATACGTTCCTGCAACACCCGCGCCGCAAGCCGCTGGCCGCGGAAAACCGTGCGCTGCTCGATTCCGCGCTGGCTGCCGGCCGCCACGGCGTGGCGCGCGTGCACCTCGTCGGCGCGGCGAACGACGGTGCCATCCTGCGCGAGCTGTACACGCGTGACGGCAGCGGCCTGATGTTCTACGCCGACGCCGACTACGAGGCCCTGCGCACCGCCACGCTGGACGACATCGGCGGCATCCAGGCATTGATCGCGCCGCTGGAAGCGCAGGGCGTGCTGGTGCCACGCTCGCGCGAAAAACTGGAACTCGACATCGGCCATTTCGACGTCGCCGTGCGCGACGGCACCGTCATCGCCTGTGCCGCCACGCAGCCGTTCCCGGATGCAGGCATGGCGGAATTCGCCTGTGTCACCGTGCACCCGGACTACCGCGACGCCGGCTATGCGGCGGCCCTGCTGGCGCGCGCCGAGGCCCGCACCAAGGCCGCCGGCGGCACGGGCCTGTTTGCGCTGACCACCCACGCGCCGCACTGGTTCATCGAGCACGGCTTCTCCCGCTCGCAGGTCGAAGCGCTGCCGATCGCCAAGCGCGAGCTGTACAACTGGCAGCGCAAGTCGCTGGTGCTCGTCAAGGCCCTGTAGCCGGCCTTGCGATCTCGCGAATCCCTGCACGAATCCCTGCAACCTTCCGTGAGCCCCATGAACACCTGCGATTCCGATCCCACGCTGCGCCCCACCCCGGTCGTGGACGCCGACCACCCGGCCGTCCTTGCCTTCACGCACCACGCCATCAGCGGCGTTACCGGCACCCGTGAGCAGGCGGTGGCGCTCTACTACGCCGTGCGCGACGGCATCCGCTACGACCCGTACCACATCCACCTGACCGTGGCCGGCACCTGCGCCAGCGGCGTACTGGCCGCCGGGCGCGGCTGGTGCGTGAACAAGGCCGCGCTGCTGGCTGCCTGCTGCCGCGCCGCCGGCATCCCCGCACGGCTCGGCTACGCGGACGTGCGCAACCACCTGTCGACGGAACGCCTGCGCCGCAACCTCGGTACCGACACGTTCTACTGGCACGGCTACACCGTCATCCTCATCGACGGACGCTGGGTGAAAGCGACGCCCGCGTTCAACGTCGAGCTGTGCGAGAAGTTCCGTCTCGCCACGCTCGAATTCAACGGCCACGAAGATTCGCTCTACCACCCCTTCGACCTCGACGGCCGCCGTCACATGGAATACCTGCGCTATCACGACGAATACGACGACGTGCCGCTGGACGCGATCCGTGCCGACTTCGACCGCCACTACCCGAACGCGGCGCAGCTGCTGTACGCGGATTTCGACGCCGACGTGAGCCGCGAAACCGCACGATGAACGTCCTGTCGCTCGGCCCGCTGGCGCTGCCGCTGACTTTCGGCATCCTGCTGGTCTGCATCATCGCAGCCATCATCACGGCGCGGCGCCTGGCACGCGAACGCCGCGCCGACGCCACCGACCGGGTGATGACGGGCGTGATCGTGGCGCTGCTCGCAGCACGTGCTGCTTTCGTCATCCGCTACTGGCCGCAGTACGCCGACGCGCCGCTTTCCATGCTCGACATCCGTGACGGCGGCTTCGGCTGGATCGGCGCCCTGCTCGGCATCGCGGCCTACGCCAGCTGGGCGCTGTGGCGCCAACCCGGCCTGCGCAAGGCACTGGGGGGCGGGCTGGCGGCCGCGGCCATCGCCTGGGCCGCGCTGAACGGGATCGCCGGACTGCTCGACAACTCCCAGCTCACGCGACCCGCCGTGGCCCTCACCACACCGGATGGCGCAGCGACGAGCCTCGACGCACTGGCCGCCGCCCACCCCGGCCTGCCGATGGTCGTCAACCTGTGGGCGACGTGGTGCCCGCCGTGCCGAGCGGAACTGCCGATGCTGGTGGCCGCGCAGAAAGCGCACCCCGACGTGGTGTTCGTGTTCGTCGACCAGGGCGAAGCGCTGGACACCGTGCGCGACTATCTGCGCGCGGAAAGGCTTGCGCCGCGTAACCTGCTGCTGGACGGCCACAAGGATCTGGCTCGCGTCACGAACACCATGGCCTTCCCCACCACGTTCTTCTTCACTCCGGACGGCCACCTCGCCACCCAGCACATGGGCATGCTCTCCAAAGCCACGCTGGCGCGGGCACTCGGCCGCCTGCACACCGCCAGACCCGTACAGCCGGCGCCAATGCGATCGCAGTGACGGCTATCAGATCGAGGCGAACAGCATCGGCTGCAGCCTTTCCCGCAGGGCCGGCGTGACGGACGTCGGGCGGCCGGTTTCGCGGTCGAGCAGCACGATGACTGCCTCTGCCGTGACGAGCGGCGTGCCGGCGGTACTGGTCAGCGCGGCCAGACCCAGCGAAGTGTTGCCGACGCGGTGAATTCCGGAATCCACGCCCGGGTCGGCTTCCATCGCATCCCAGCGGTAGAAAGCGGTGTCCAGCCGTGCGATGACGACGCCCAGCCCACCTTCTATGAGCGTGTAGATCGGCCGCGCACGTGCCTGTTCCACATAGCGGTACAGCGCCAGCTCGCCGAGGTGGCGGTCCGAATCGAGGTCGGCGTAGCGCGACACCAGCGGCCACCGGCACGGCCACGACGACGGGAATGTGCCGCGTTCCTGTTCCAGCGCTTCCAGGCCCGCGACCGGGTGCAAGACGGCGCTCAAGGCAGTCTTCACGGCATTCGGCAATTCGACCCAGCCGGACCCCACCCACGCGCCCATCAGGCAGTCCTGCACGCCGGCGCAGCGCCCGTTCTGGAACACGGCGGACAGGATGCGGAACACGCTCTGGCCAATCTCGACGAGCCGCGCCGCAGCCGTCACCGGCGCGCCGTAATGGACCTGTTCGACGAATTGCGTCACGGTGCGCAGCGGCCGCAGACGCACGCCGTCCGAATGCCAGCTGTCGGCGCCGAGTCCTTTCATCATCAGCTGCAGCCGCGCTTCAAGATGGAATTCGAGTACCGACACGTTGTTGACGTGGCGCTCCGTATCCAGGTGCGCATACAACGGCAGGCGCGTGATCGCCACGTCGTATTCGGCCGGTTCGGCCTGCCAAGGCTGCATTCTCATTCCGCTATCCCGTACGTTTGAAAAACCGCGCCATGGTAGCGGGAACCTAGAATGCGAAACCCGCTTTCGCACAACCCGAGGAATCCCGATGCCGAACAACGACTGGATCGCCCATGCGGCGGACCACGTCTGGTACCCCGCCACGCAGATGAAGGTGCTGGAAACGGAGCCGCTGGTGCCCATCGCCTCGGCCCAGGGTGCGTGGCTGCATGGTGCGGACGGCAAGCCCTATCTTGACGCCATCGGCTCGTGGTGGACGTCGGTGTTCGGACATCGCCACCCGCATGTCGTGGCACGGCTGAAGGCGCAGCTCGACCGCCTCGACCACGTGATGATGGCCGGCTTCACGCATGAGCCGGCGGTGGCACTGGCGGAAAAGCTGTGTGCCATCGTGCCGCCGGGCCTGACGCGCGTGTTCTACGCGGAGATCGGCGCCGCCGCGGTGGAAATCGCGCTGAAGATGAGCGCGCACTACTGGGTGAACACCGGCCACCCGAAAAAGTCCCGCTTCATCACCATCGAAAACGGCTACCACGGCGAAACGCTGGGGGCGCTCGCGGTGTGCGGACAAGGCTGGTACCGCGACGCCTACGCGCCGCTGTTCCGCGAACCGATCTTCGTGCCGTCGCCGGACTGCTACAACCGCCCGGCCGGCATGTCATGGGAAGACTACAGCCGCAGCCAGTTCCGCCACATGGAAGCCGCGCTCGACGCGCATGCCGACGAAGTGGCGGCCGTGATCGTGGAACCGCTGGTGCAAGGCGCCGGTGGCCTGCGCATGTACCACCCGGTCTACCTGAAGCTGCTGCGCGAAGCCTGCACGCGCCACAATGTGCACCTGATCCTGGACGAGATCGCCGTCGGCTTCGGCCGCACCGGGCGCATGTTCGCCTCGGACTGGGTGGCGCCCTGCGCCGCTCACGATGACAGTCAGCAGCCGTTCGCGCCGGACTTCATGTGCCTGTCGAAGGGGCTTACGGCTGGCGTCCTGCCGCTGTCCTGCGTGATGACCACCGACGCCGTCTATGGCGCCTTCTACGCTGATCCAGCCGCCGGCAAGGGCTTCCTGCATTCCCACACCTTCACCGGCAATCCGCTGGCCTGCGTGGCCGGGCTGGCGGCACTGGAAATCTTCGAGCAGGAGGACTGGATGGCGCGCAACCGTCGTACCGCACAGCGCATGTGGGAAGGCGTGGCGCCACTGCGCAGCCACCCGCATGTATCGGAAGTGCGCCAGCAGGGCACGATCCTCGCCATCGAGATGGCAAAAGATCCGAAGACCCATACGCCCTACCCGGCCAGCGAACGGCGCAGCGCACGCGTGTACCACCATGCCATGCACGGTGACCCGGACCTTGGCGTGCTGCTGCGGCCGATCTGCGACGTCGTCTACTTCATGCCGCCCTATATCGTGGACGACGCGGAAATCGACTTGATGTGCCGCACGGCGATCGCTGCGATCGACTACGCGACGCGCGATTGACCCCCACGATTCACGCGCCGCAATGCCTCCGGCGGCGCAGCGCACCGAGCACAAGGCCGGCCAGCAGCAGCCCCGGCAATGCCGCACCACCGCCTGAGGAGCCGCCGCCCGAAGGACTGCTGGTGGGGCTTGTCGGTTGGGTCGGAGGCGGCGCCGGTGCAGGCGGCGGTGGAGTCGCCGTGTCCGTAGGCGGTGGTTGTGTGGGCGACGGCGCAACGGTGGAACCGGTCTGCGCCAGTGCCTGGGCAATGACGTTGAAATCCAGCGAGCCGAGCCCGCTCACATAGTCCCAACCCGCCGCTGCGGAATAGGTGTTGTTGCTGCCGGTCGTGATGTCGTTGAACCCGGCGGCTGTCCCTCGCGCCTTGTAGAGCGTGTAGATCGCCGGCGCAGCGAAACCGGCGTTGCGCCCCACAGCCTGCTCCACCCGCGCCCAGCCAGCCATCACCAGCGGGGCGGACAGGCTCGTGCCACCGACCACAACGCGCTGTCCGTTCACGATCGCCAGCATGCCGGAAGCCGGGTCGCCGACCAGCGCAAGATCCGGAATCGCACGCGTCGTCGGAGGGCCGGACAGGACGCCGGTCAGCAGGCCGGACGGGGGGATCAGACCTTGCTGCCACGAGGGTGCCGCCTCGCTACCGCTGATGCCGCCGATCGTGCCGTTCCACGCGCTTTCGCTCGCGTAGTGCCCGGCACTGTCGGTCGACAGCGTGGTACCGCCCACCGCCGTCACGTAGGGTGAGCTTGCGGGATAATTCACGTTCTGCGCGCCGACGTTGACACCCAGCAGATTGAGCGCTGGACAGTTCGGCGTGTTTGCGCCGAAGTCGTCGCCGGACGCCGCGAACAGGGTCTGCCCCTGTGCCACGGCCTGCTGCAGGATCGGGTCCAGCGCCTTCATGAAGCCGGTGTTGATCGCATCGCCCTCGCACTCACCAAAGGAAGCCGAGGCATAGCGGGCCTGGTTGTCGCTGACCCAGCGTGCGAACGCCGGCAGCAGATCGGCATTGGCCAGCGTGCCGGAATTGTAGGCAAGGATCTTCCGGAAGTTTCCGCCCATGCCCAGGATGGACTGGAAATCGAGGTCCCATTCCGTGGTGTTCGTGGTATCGGTGTAGACCGTGCTGCTGCGTCCGGTCTGGATTTCCTGCACGGCCACCGTCGGCATGCCGAACTGTGCCTGTGCGCTCTGCAGATCGCTCATCACCGGCTGCAGGTCGCCCGCCACGAACACGCCAACCGTGGTCGATGTGGCCGCCGGCAGCGTGCTTGCGCCATAAGCCGCGGCAACCTGCGGTGGCTGCAGCTGGCGGACGGCACCGGTGGCAAACGTCACCGCGCCGGGTTCGACGAACGTCCGCGCCTGTGCAACATCCTGCAGCCCGAGCACCGCGGTTACGATGCCGCCAATACTGTCGGGCACCGAAACCGGTGCCATATTCGCGAACACCATGCGACCGTTGAAAGCGAAGCTGCGCAGCACCGTGCCGAACGCTGCTTCCGCAACCGCAGGGGTCGCATCCGCACTGACCAGCAACCGGTTCGGCGCCAACTGGACGTTCTGGAAGCCGGCGCTGGTCATCCAGTCCACGACCTGCCGCGCCTGGGCGGCCGTCGGCGCGTAACGGCTAGCGAAGCCCTGCGACGTCAGGAACTGGCGATAGTGCGGATCCCCCAGCGTGCGCTGCGCGTGGATCAGCGCCTTCAGATCCGCCGTATCGCGCGGGGCTAGTGCCACGACCACTGAAAGAATCTGGCCGGGAGCCAGCGTACCCAATGTACGCCCCGCTGAATCAAAGGCCTTGATCGGCAACGTGACGCGTGCCGCAGCCGACGCCGCGACCGCCATGCTGAGGCCGACCAGCAGCAGCACGGCACTTGCCAGCTTGCGGGCTGTTGAATATGCAGACCCGTCTCGATACGACATGGGCACCCCTCATCTCCGCCTTCAGAAAGGCTCCTAGAATGTCATGAATTCCCCGCCTGGCGCCAGCACACCATGGCCTTTGTCGTCACTGAAAACTGCATCAAGTGCAAGTACACGGACTGTGTCGAGGTGTGCCCGGTGGACTGCTTCCACGAAGGCCCGAACTTCCTCGTGATCGACCCCGTGGAATGCATCGAATGCACGCTGTGCGAACCGGAATGCCCGGCCCTGGCAATTTTTTCCGAAGATGAAGTGCCTGCCGGGCAGGAAGCCTTCATCGCGCTCAACCGCGAACTGTCCACCCGCTGGCCGGTACTGGCCGAGCGCAAGGAACCACCAGCCGATGCCGACGGATGGGACGGTAAACCGGACAAGCGGCAATGGCTGGAACGCTGACAACCATCGATCGCGCAAACCGTCATGACTGACGCCATCCTCATCCTCGCCGCCTCCGACCGCCTTGCCCGCTGCCTGCGCGAAGACCACGCGCTGGCGCAGCGCAACGCCGGGCGGCAGGTATGGCGCACGCCGCGCATCCTCAGCCTCGACCAGTGGGTCACGGACGTGTGGACCACCAGCTGGCCGGCGGAGCAGCTTCTTTCCACCACGCAGGCACTAACGCTGTGGCTGGACACCATCCGCAATGACGCCAGCCAGTCGCTGCTGGTGCCGCTGGCCACAGCCCGCGAAGCGCTGAAAGCGGAACGGCTGGCGCTGCTGTGGAATCTCGACCTCGACACGCTCCCGGCCTGGAACGCGGAACTGCGCGCCTGGAAGCACTGGCGGCAGGACGTGCGCGGCCGCATGCAGCGCCATGGCTGGCTGCTGCGCGAAGACCTTTACGCGCGCGTCTGCACGGCTGTGCAGGACAGCTCCGTCGCGGTGCCAGAAACGGTTGAACTGCACGGCTTCGACGCCGCCGAGCCACCCGCCATCCAGCGCCTGCTCGAAGCGCTGACAGCCCGCACGCAGGTCGAAACCGTGGGACTTGCTGCACCGCCGAAACAAGACATCCAGCGCCTGCACGTAGCCGACTTTGCCCAGCAGTGGCGCCACGTGGCGATCACCGTGCGCACCCAATTGCACGCCGCCGGTGAACGCTCGCTGCGCATCACGATCGCGGTTCCCGAGCTGGAAACCCATCGCCCGGCGCTTGAAGCCGCGCTCTCGGCGTGGGTGGCGCCGCTTGCCGGCAGCATGCAGCGCCGCCCGCCGTGGCGCTGGGACGCCGGCCGCCCAGCTTCCACATTGCCCTGGATCGACGCCGCCAGCGCCGTGCTGGCGCTGGACGCGCACGGCATGGACGGCCCGACCGCCAGCCACTTCCTGCTGGCCGCACCGCTGTGGCCTGCGCCCCTGAGCATCGCAGCGGCGGCGCTGGACTACCGCCTGCGCGATGAAGGCCACCCCGTCATCGCCTTGCGTGACTTGTGCAGCAACGCACTCGGCGCGCTGAAAATCCGCCTGCAGCAACTCGCGGACGCGGTTGAAGCCGAACCGCGCACGGCGCTGCCGAGCGCCTGGGCGGAATGTTTTTCTGTCCGTCTTGCGGCTCTGGAGTGGCCGGTGGAAGGCACGCTGTCCTCCATTCCCTTCCAGTGCGTCAACGAACTGCGCAAGCGGCTGGGACGGCTGGCGGGGCTGGACGCCATGCTCGGCGCCGTCGACATCGCCACCGCGCGCCGCTGGCTGAACGAATTGCTGCGTGCCGGCTTCGAACCGCGCGTGGAATACCCGCAAGCCGTTTCGATCATGGCACCGGAGCACGCCGCACGCCTGCCCTGCGACCTCCTGATCGTGTGCGGTGCCGCCTCCAGCGCCTTTCCCGGCCGCGCGCAACCCACGCCGTTCCTGGATCTCGAAACCCAGCGCCGGGCCGGCATTCCGGACGCCGCCGCCACAACGTGGATGAACCACGCGCGCAAGCAGGTGGCAGCGCTGCTGCAGCAGGCGCCGCAAGTCCAGATCCTGTGCCCGCGGCTCGACGACAGCGGGGCGGAAATCGCGCCTGCGCCGCTGTTCGCCGGCGACTGGCAGGACGCGACCGCCTTCCCACCGCTGGGCGTGGCTGAAGCGCTGGCCGCCGCCGCAACACCCCTGCTGCTGCCGGATCAGGACCCAGTGCCGCCAGTGTCGTCCATCGAGCAGGTGCGCGGCGATTCGCGCCTGTTCGAGGAATGGGCGAAATCGCCGTTCATGGCCTTCTGCACCCACCGGCTCGGCGTGGAACCCCTGCCGCTGCACGCCCGCGGCCTGTCCGCCCGCGACCAGGGCATCCTGATCCACGGCGCGCTGGATACCGTGTGGGGCAAGCTGCGCACGCGTGCCGGGCTCGAAGCACTCACCGAAGTCGAGCTGGATGCCAAGATCGCCGCTGCACTCGCGCCGCAGGCCGAGCACGTGCTGCGGAAATACGCGTTTTCGCTGGCCTTGAGAACGCTGGAAACCGCGCGCATCACCGACCTGCTGAAGCAGTGGTTGCGGCATGAACGCCGGCGCGCGGACGCCTTCGAGGTCATCCGCCGCGAACTGCGGCTGGAAACCCGCTTCGGCGGCCTGCCCATGGTGCTGCGCATCGATCGCATCGACCGCGTGGACACCGCCGACGGCCCGCGCACGCTGCTGCTGGACTACAAGACCGGCCGCGAAGCGAAACCCGGCGGCTGGCAGGAAGATTCCCTGAAAGCGCCGCAACTGCCGCTGTATGCGGTGGTGGCGCCGGGCCTGGACCCAGACATCACGCGCGTCGCCGGCATCGGCTTCGCGCACTTGAAGGACGGCCACCCGGCGCTGTCCGTGGCCTGCGACTGGAGCACGTCGCTGCTGGAAGACGGCACGACACCGAAGTTCGACTGGGACGCCCGGCTGCAGTCCTGGGCCGCGACGCTGGAGCTCCGCGCGCGCAATTTCATGGACGGCATCGCCGGCTTCGACGCTTCAAGCTGGAAGGACAATCGCTACGACGACTGGGTGCCGCTGCTTGCCGGCCAGACTGGCCCGGCCGATGAAGACGCCGAAGACAGTGGAGATGCGGCATGAAGCCGGCCGACGCGAGCGCCCGCCAGCGCGCCCTGGACTTCGGTCGCCACGTCATCGCCGTGGCACCGGCCGGCTCCGGCAAGACCGGGCTGCTGGTGCAACGCTTCCTCGCCGCGCTGGCGACGGTGGACGAACCGGAGCAGGTCGTCGCCATCACGTTCACAAACAAGGCGGCGGCGGAAATCCGCATCCGCATCGACACCCTGCTGCAGCGCGCCGCCGCCCATGCATCGCCAGCCAGCGAACACGACGCCACTGCCCTGCAGCTTGCGCAGGCCGTGATCGAACGCGACCGGGCGCACGGCTGGAACCTGACCGCGAACCCGAACCGTCTGCAGGCTTCCACCATCGACGGCTTCAACAACCGCATCGCCTCGGAGCTGCCGCTGCTGTCCGGCATCGGCGGCCATGCGCAGGTGGTGGACGACGCCGCTGCGCTATATGAGCAGGCGATCCTCGACCTGTTCGATGACGCATTGGGCCGCGATGCTCCGGCCGATCTGCAGGCGGCGGCGGCCACCTGGCTGCGCAGCGTCGACAACCGCATCGACCGGCTGCTGCCGCCGCTGGTGGCGCTGCTCGGCTGCCGCGACCAGTGGATTGAGCCGATCCTCGACGCGCAGCCCGACGACGATGCCGTGCTCGCCGCGCTGCACCGCGACGCCCAGCAGGCCCTGCTCGATGCCCTCGGCCCCGCCGACGCCGCCGAACTCGCCGAACTCGCCTGCGCCGCTTCCGCCGGTGACGACAAGCTGGTGTGGGCCGCTGAACTCACGGGCTGGCCGGCCTTGGGCGCCGAAAACTCGGACCTGCATTGCAAGCTGGCGCAACTCCTCGTGACCCAGCAAGGCACGCCGCGCAGCTCCAAGGGCATCAATGCAAAGATCGGCTTCCCTGCCGGCACGCCACCGCAGGTACGGCTGAAAGCGCTGCTCGACAAACACGCCGACGATATCCGACTGACCGCCGCTGCCCGCGGCGTGCAAAGCCTGCCGCCGGCAAGCTTTCCCTCGACGCTCGTCGAACTTCGCGACGACCTGCGCGTCCTGCTGCGCCGCTTGCTCGCGCACCTGCAGGTGACGATGGGCAGCCGCGGCGCCACCGATTTCAACGAGATCGCGGCCCGCGCGCTGCGCGCCCTGCGGCCGGACGGCAGCTACGGCGAAGCGCTGCTCAAGCGCGACCAGCGCATCCGCCACCTGCTGGTGGACGAGATGCAGGACACTTCCCGCATCCAGATCGAGCTGCTCAAGCAGCTCACGCAGGGCTGGGAGCCCGGCGACGGCCATTCACTGTTCCTCGTCGGCGACCCGCAGCAGTCCATCTACGCGTTCCGCAATGCCCGCGTCACGCTGTTCATGGAACTATGGGCGACATGCCAGCTCGGTACGCTGGCGCTGGAACGTGCGCAACTGACCGTGAACTTCCGCAGCACGGCACCCCTCGTGGCGTGGTTCAACACCACGTTCCAGGCCTGCTTCCCCGCTGCCGACAACCTCACCACCGGCGCGGTCCGCTACACGCCCGCCGACACGCTCGAACCACCACCTGCGGGCAGCGCGACCGACACGGCGGCGTGGGCGTTCCGCGACCCGGCGCAGGAAGCGCTGGCGGTCGCGGACCGCGTACAGCGGCTCGTTGAAACGGCCCCCGGCAACAGCATCGCGCTACTCGCCCGAACCCGGCCGCAACTGGTGCAGACGCTCGCGGAACTGCGCCGCCGCGGCGTCGCCTACGAATGCCAGGATATCGACGGGCTGGCCGACGTGCCTGCGGTGCGCGACGTGCTGGCGCTGGCCCACGCGCTGTGGCACCCGCAGGACCGCCTGTACTGGCCCGTCGTGCTGCGCGCGCCATGGGTGGGGCTGGGCTGGGCCGACCTCGTGGCCCTGTCCGCTGCTCGCCGCCGCGTGGCATGGCCGGTACGCCTGCGTGAAGCCGCGCTGCTGCCGGTTTCCCCGGAAGGCCAGGCCCGCATCGCCCGATTGCTGAAAGTGCTGGACGACACCGCGCCGGATGCGACAGATGCGCCGTTTGCGGAACGCGTGGAACACGTCTGGCTGCAGCTTGGCGGCCCGGCCTGCGGCGATGCCACGGCACTCGCGGACGTGCACCGCGCGCTGCAACTGCTGCGGCGGCACGCGCCAGCCAACGGCTTCACCGACCTGCGCAGCTTCCAGCGCGCCGTGGAACAGCTCTACGCCTCGCCCGTCAAGGCACGCGTGAAAGTGCTGACCATCCACAAGGCCAAGGGGCTGGAATTCGACCATGTGCTGCTTGTCGGCTGCGGGCGCAAACCGCGCAGCGACAGCAAGCCCCTGCTGTATTTTCTGGCGACGCCGCACGGACCGCTGCTGGTGCCCAAGCCGCCGGAACACTGGGAAAAGGAAAAGACTGCGGCGGCAGCCGCGCTCTTCGACTACGTCCATGACCTGCACAAAGCCGCGCAAGACAACGAAAGCCTGCGGCTGCTGTACGTCGCCGCCACGCGTGCCCGCCGCAGCCTGCATCTGTACGCCGCGCTCAAGGAAAACCCGAAAGGCGAATTCAAGCCCACGGCACGCAGCTTCGCGCAACCGTTGTGGGACGTGCTTTTCAGCCTTCCCTTCAGCGCCCTGCAATCCACGCCGCCGCCCGCCGTGCCGGCGACAGACATCCCGGCACTCCCGCCGCCGCGTGCACCGCGGCTGCCGCTGCCGTTCCAGCTGCCGGCAGAAACCGACCTGTTCATCCCGCGCGAACGCCGCACGCTGCGCCCCAGCGAAAGCCTGCTGTCCACGCGACAAGACGATGCGGAAGAGGCCAACCTGCACGCCCGGCTGATCGGCACGCTCTACCACCAGGCCCTGCAACGCATCGCGGAATGCGGAATCTCCACTTGGCAAGCGGAATCAACGCGCCACGCACCGGCGCTGGCCGCCGGTTTCCGGCGCCTCGGCCTGCCGGAACCGCAGGTGGACGACGCCGTCACCCGCGTGCTGGACCTCGTCGCACGCACGCTGGACAGCGCGCACGGACGATGGCTGCTGGCGCAGCACCCGTGGGCACAGGCGGAATACGCGCTGTCCGGCTACCTCGACGGCGAATGGGTCGCGGCCGTCATCGATCGCTGTTTCGAGGACGCCGACGGCACGCTGTGGGTGATCGACTACAAGACCACCGCGCACACCATTGCCGCGGAAGAAGTGGCGGGCTACATCGCCACCGCCCGCCAGACTTACGCCCCGCAGCTGAAAAACTACGCGCAGTTGCTTGGCCTGCATCGGGAGGTCTCCGCAGCTGTGAAAACTGCCCTGTATCTGGCGGAGCCGGATGTATTGGTGGAGATTTGAATGACGGTGATGGGTGAGGTGTAAAGAGCGAGGTGTGAAGAGAGTGAAGGGAATCGGGTTAATCAATGCATGTAGCGCTGCCTGCTTGGCGTTCCCCTTACGCTTCACCCTTCACCCTTCACCCTTTATCCCTCACATTTTCACTTCACCCTCACCCTTTTCGTGCTATCCCTTCCGCCACATGGCAGCCCCAGGCGGCGATGCTCAGTGACGGTGGCGCGCCGGGGGCGCCCGGCAGCCCCGCGGCATCCGCGACGTACAGGCCCGGCAAGCCATGTACTTCGCCGTGGCCGTCTACCACCGCATGGCGGGCATCGTTGCCGGCGCGCGCGCCCCCCACCGGGTGGACGGTGATCGGCCACGATTTCAACTGGTAGATCTTGTGGCCGGAGCGGCGCGTGATCTCTTCGAATGAATCCTGGATGCGGCGATAGATCGGACTGTCCGCCGCGTCGTACTCGATCTTCAGGCGGCTTTTTGGGTAGCGCACGATGCCGTTCGCCTGGTCCGCGCCCATCCCGACCAGCAGCAGGTCGCGGCGCGCACGCGAGTGCATGCCGGGCAGCAGCGGAATGTCTTCCAGCCCACTGAAGCCATAGACCGTGAGGTTCGGGCCGTCCGGCTGATCCCGCAGCATGAAGCGCCCGTGGCAGGTCGCGCCCTCGGTGAAGTCCACCCCTTCCCGGTTCATCGCCCAGTAGCTGATGGTGTCTCCGTTGGAACCGAAACCCTGGCCCAGCGCCGGCAGTGCGCCAAGATGGCCACGCTCGCGCGCCGCCAACAGCAGCCGCAGGGTGTTGAGGGCGCCAGCCGCCAACAACAGCCGCGGCGCCGTCAGGGTGCGTGTCTCACCACGGCGCAAGTCGCGCACCGTCAGCCTCCAACCGCTGCCGTCGCGGTCCAGGTCGACGGCTTCGTGCAAGTCCAGCACGGTGAGCCCGCGACGCGACGCGGGTTCGATCAGGAGTTCATCGAGCGTCACCTTGTTGCCATTGGAGCAGCCGAAAAAGCTGTTCGCACGGTGGGTCGCCGTCGCATAGCGGTAACTCATCGGCGGCTGTTCTGGGTACGGGGCGAAGTCCGGGTCATCGGCAAACAGGCGCCCGACGAAATTCGGCACGTTGTCTTCCAGCCGTTCCGGGCGGGCGCCGAGCCGCTGCAGGCAGGTGTGAATATGTTTTTGCATGCCCGTGTCGTCCAGGCCTTCGGCATGCCCGTCCCAGAAATGCGCCACCGCTGGTGGCACGTTCATGGCGGTGTAGATATGGCTGCCGCCACCGACGTTGCTGGTGCACACCACCGTCAGGTTGTGCTGGACGTGCAATTCCACGAAGCCACGCCGGTTGAGCGTCAACCCCCGGCGCGGCAGGATGCCAGCGGAAACGGTACGCAGATAGTGCGAGAAGAAGCGACCGTGGCGCGGGTATGGGCTGCGGTCGGGAATGCCGGCATTGCGCATGGCCTGGTTGTCGCGCCACGGCCCACGTTCGACCATCGCCACCCGCAGCCCAGCCGCAACCAGCGCGTCGGCAGCGAAGGCACCACCAAAGCCGCTGCCCACGATGATGGCATCCAGTTTATCCAGCATCTTGCGTTCCCCTCGATGTGTTGCGGCGCTCTTTCCACTTCCGTGTCAGCGGAGCTGCGCTTCGTATTGTGCCGAGAAGCATGACACGCGCGACACACGAGCTTCAACACCCAACAGCGGGCTATCACGCCGGACATGAAAACACAGTTTTATAATCGCGCCGCCTTATCTGCCGATGGCGTCAGCCTGTCGCTATAAGAGCCTGTTTACGCATAGCTCAAAGAAATGACAGACGAAAAAGACAGGAAAGTCCCAGGCAATCGCGCTGACCGCGCAACCGTACGGACCCAGGGGAGCACCGACGCACTGCCCGTCGCGCCCGCGCTGGGTGCGTCTCTGGATGCCGCCGACATGCCGTTGCATTCGACACTGGCGTCGCGCCGTACGGTCATGATCTCGCTGATCGCCGTCGTACTCGGCGTGCTCGCCGGAGAGATCGCCCGCGGGCTCATGCTGCTCATCAACATCATCACCGACCTCTGTTTCTACGGGGACGTGTCGCTGGCCTTCGGCTACGGTTCCCTGCATCGCGGCGATGTCCTCATGCCGACCACGGAGCACATCGGCGCCTGGGTCATCGTGATGCCCGCCATCGGCGGCCTGATCGCCGGCATCATGGCGACCGCACGCTGGGGTTCCCGCGCCATCCAGGGCCACGGGATCCCCGAGGCGATGGAACGCATCCTGCTGCACGAATCCAACATCCCGCCCCGGGTGACCTGGCTCAAGCCGATCTCGGCTGCCTTCACAATCGGCACCGGCGGCCCATTCGGAGCCGAAGGGCCGATCATCTCGACAGGCGGATCGCTGGGTTCGCTGATCGGCCAGCTCCTGCGGGTCACGGCGGACGAGCGCAAGACGCTGCTGGCAGCCGGTGCAGCAGCCGGCATGGCCGCCGTGTTCGGAGCCCCCGTCGCCTCGCTGGTCATGGCAGTCGAATTGCTGTTGTTCGAATTCCGTCCGCGCTCGCTGATTCCCGTGGCGCTGGCCGCAGTCACCGCCACCGGCGTGCGCTACGCCGCCTTCGGTCCACACGCCGTATTCGAGATGCCCACCGTCGCGGAACCCAACCTCCTGGCATTGGCGTGCTACATCGTGATCGGTGGCATCGTCGGCTATGCCAGCATCTGGGTCACCAAGGCCGTTTTCTTCATCGAAGACGTATTCGGCAAGACGCACATCCACTGGATGTGGTGGCCCGCCATCGGCGGCCTCATTGCAGGAGTCATTGGCTACTTCTTCCCGCGCACGATGGGGGTCGGCTATGACCAGATCGACGCGATTGTTTCCGGGAATCTCGCCGTCACGACGCTTGCGGCCCTGTGCATTTTCAAGTTCCTTGCCTGGTCGATCGCACTCGGTAGCAACACGTCCGGCGGAACGCTGGCCCCGCTGTTCATCACGGGGGGGTCGATGGGCTCGCTGATCGGCATCGGGATCGCCGCGCTGGCCCCCAGCTTCGGCATCGACCCACGCATCGCCGGCGTCGTCGGCATGGCCGCCATCTTCGCCGGTTCTGCCCGGGCCATGCTCACAGCCGTGGTGTTCTGCTTCGAAACCACGCGCCAGCCTGCAACCCTGTTGCCGCTGCTGGGCGGGGGTGCGATCGCCTATCTGATCTCGGCGCTGTACATGCAGAACACGATCATGACGGAAAAGATCATCGATCGCGGCGTGCGCGTGCCCAGCGAGTTCGAAGCCGATTTCCTCGAGCAGATCACGGCGGGCGACGCATGCAGCAAGGATGTCGTTTCCCTGCGCACAACGGAAACGGTGGAGGAAGCCAGGCGCTACATGCGCTCCAATGGCCCGCATTCCAACCACCAAGGCTTTCCGGTCGTCGACGCTGACGGGCATCCGCGCGGGATCCTCACACGGCGGGAGGTCATGGATTCGTCGGTGGCTCCGACCACATTGCTTGGCGCCCTGTTCCGGCGCTCCCTGATTGCAGTCAGGGAGGACGACACCCTGCGCGCCGCTGCCGACCACATGGTGGAACACAACATCGGCCGCCTGATCGTCGTGGCACGCAACGATCCGAAAAAGATGGTGGGGCTGCTCACGCGCCATGACGTGCTGTCGGCCCACGCCCGCCGGCTACACGAAGAGCAGGACCGCGCGCAGCAGCTGCATCTACGCTATCGCCGGAAGCACGCCGACACCCACGGAGACTGAAACGCGCGGGCCAAAGCCGCGCCTGCACCGGAGGGATGCCGCGGGCTACATCCCGCGGCAGTGAGCGCTGCGCAAGCGAGTGTACCCCGGCCAGTGCGCACCTTTCGTGCACCGGCCGGGCACACGCATCAAGCCAGCGAACCGGCCTTCATTGTCCGCAGCCGGCAGGCTTCCAGCGTGTTGTGCATGAGCATGGCCACTGTCATGGGGCCGACACCGCCCGGTACCGGCGTGATCCACGCCGCCTTGCCGCTGCTTGGGTCGTAGGCGACATCCCCGCACAGGTGGCCGTCCGGCATGCGGTTGATGCCGACATCGATGACGATGGCGCCAGCCCGGAGCCACTCGCCTTTCACCAGCCCCGGCTTGCCAACCGCGGCCACGACGATTTCCGCATCCGCAACGTGGTGGGCGAGATCCTGCGTGAAGCGGTGGCAAACCGTCACCGTCGCCCCGGCGAGCAGAAGCTCCATCGCCATCGGCCGCCCAACGTGGTTGGACGCGCCGACCACGCAGGCCCGGCGCCCGTGCAGGTCGATGCCGGTATGCCGCAGCAGTTCCATGATGCCGGCCGGCGTGCAGGGCCGCAGCACGGGAATGCGCTGCGCAAGTCGGCCGATGTTGTAGGGGTGGAAGCCGTCCACGTCCTTGTCCGGACGGATGCGCTCGATCACGGCGGAGGTATCGATGTGGCGCGGCAGCGGCAACTGGACGAGGATGCCGTCGACCGTGTCATCCGCGTTGCAGGCGTCGATGTACGCCAACAGTTCCGCCGCACGGGTCGCGGCCGGCAGATGCACTGGGCGCGACTCGATGCCGATGGCGTCGCAGGCTTCGTGCTTCTTGCGCACGTAGATCGCAGAGGCCGGGTCGTTCCCGACGAGGATCGTGACCAGCGCCGGGCGACGGTGATGCCCGGCGACCCACTCGGAAACGCCACGTCCGACGCGCGCCTGCACGTCGGCGGCAATCGCCTTGCCATCTATGAGACGGGTTGTCATTCAGGAATTGCGCTGGACGCGTGCGGGAAGTGAACAAGGCCGGCATTCTACTTCGCGCTGCCAACCATGCGTCCGCAGCGGGCCGTCGCACCCGCCGGCATCCCGCGCGACAATGACATCCCTTTCAGGATCTGTCCTTCACCGAGGCCGACTCGACATGGATCAACAGCAAGCCAAACACGCCGTCGCCCAGGCGGCCCTCAAGTACGTGGTTCCCGGCGAAGTGCTCGGCGTCGGAACCGGATCCACTGTGAACTGCTTCATCGACGCACTCGCCGCGGCGCATGTCGACATTCCCGCCGCAGTGTCTTCCTCGGAAGCCAGCCGCGTGCGGCTCGTGGCGGCCGGTATCCTGGTACGCGACCTGAACGAGGCCGGCACGCTCAGCGTTTACGTGGATGGCGCCGACGAGGCCACCCCCGCCCGCCAGCTCGTCAAAGGCGGCGGCGGCGCACTGACGCGCGAAAAGATCGTCGCCGCCGCATCCCGCAAGTTCGTGTGCATCGTGGACGAATCCAAGCTCGTGAAGGTGCTCGGCGCATTCCCGCTACCGGTGGAAGTCATTCCCATGGCGCGCAGCTACGTGGCCCGCCAGCTCGTGGCGCTGGGTGGACAGCCGCGCCTGCGCGACGGATTCACGACCGACAACGGCAACCAGATCCTCGACGTGGCGGGGCTGTCGATCACCGATCCTTCCGCGCTGGAAACCCGCATCGGCATGCTGGCCGGTGTGGTGACGGTCGGCCTGTTTTCCCGCCGTCCCGCCGACGTGCTGCTGGTTGCGGGTTCGGCGGGCATCCGCGAGATCCGCTGACCGGTGTCCGGTGGAGTTCAGCCGCCATTCAGCGCCCATCGCTAGCATCATGGCCCGTCATCAAGCCCACGCGCCATCCGGTGCGTGGACGTTGTATCCTGTCAGTTGATGCGTCATTCATACCTTAACAAGGGGCCATTCAATGAAGAACACGTTTTTGATCACGACGCTTGCCGTCGCAGCCTTGGCAGTCGCCGGCTGCTCGAAGTCCACGACGGACAACGCAGCACAGAAAGTCACGGATGCCGCGAATGCCACCGTGAACGCCGCCAGTGACGCTGCAGCAACCGCGAAAGACGCTGCGAGCAATGCCGCGGATTCCGCCAAGGATGCGGCGAACACCGCTGCCGGTGCAGTCAAGGACGCCGTGGCGCAGCACACGGACAACATGAACTGGTACGGCGGCCCCGTCTACACCGGTGATCCCGCGTTGACGGCAACGGCAGCCTTGGTGGCGGCCGGTGGCGGCGCCGAGAATTTCGACTTCTCCAAGGCACTCGTCGCGATGCTGGGTGCGGATACGGTGAACAAGGAAGTCGCGAAGCTCACGCAGCAGTATGGCCAGAAGAACGTCGAAGGCTTTGTCGCCGGCATGACTTATGCCGTCAAGACCGGCCTGAAACTGGCGACCGACGCAGGCGTCAAGCTGCCGGAAGCCCCGGCTGACCTGACCGGCACGAAGCTCGCGAGCGCGCTGGTGGACGCCGGCACGGCAGAAGATGGCACATTCTGGGCCGGGCTGATGTTCGACCACGCCATCTCCCACGACCTGCACGTCAAGGTGATGCAGGACATCAACAAGAACATCTCCCCGGAAGCGGACGAGAACACGCACCGCATCCTGAACCAGGCGATGTACGACGTCGCCCAGGCGCTCGGCAAGACGAACGTCAAGCTCGCCAGCCTGCACTGATTGCGGTATCTGTGGTTGAAAAGCCGGCACCGGGAGGTGCCGGCTTTTTTGTCTATACTCCCGCGCCTCGATATCTGGCTTTTGCATACCAACAGGAGGAATTTCCATGGACCCCAGGAACAAGACATTCATCGTCACCGGCGGTGCTTCCGGCCTCGGCAAGGCCACGGCAACGCAGCTCGCCCGTGCCGGCGCAAACATCGTGGTCGCCGACCTCAAGCTGGACGGCGCCGACACGCTCACGGCCGAATTCGGCAAGCAGATCGCGGTGCAGCGCTGCGACGTGACGAACGAGGACGATGCCCAGGCGACGGTTGATGCGGCGCTGAAGCATTTCGGCGGGCTGCACGGCCTGGTGAACTGCGCCGGTATCGCCACCGGCGAAAAAGTCGTCGGCAAGGAAGGCCCGCACACCCTCAAGAGCTTTGCCCGCACACTGACCATCAACACCATCGGCACGTTCAACATGATCCGCCTCGCAGCGAATTGCCTGGCGAAGCAGCCGGAGCTGGAAGGCGGCGAGCGCGGTGTGATCGTCAATACCGCATCCGTCGCCGCGTTCGACGGCCAGATCGGCCAGGCCGCGTATTCAGCCTCCAAGGGCGCCGTGGTCGCCATGACGCTGCCGATTGCGCGCGAACTGGCCCGCTACGGCATCCGCGTCATGACCATCGCGCCGGGCATTTTCGAAACGCCCATGATGGCGGGTTTGCCGCAGGAAGTGCAGGAATCGCTCGGCCGCGCCGTGCCCTTTCCCCCGCGCCTCGGCCGGCCGGCGGAATACGCCGGGCTCGTGCAGCACATCGTCGAAAACCAGATGCTGAATGGGGAAGTCATCCGCCTCGATGGGGCGATCCGCATGCAGCCACGCTGAGGGCTGCAGATCGCAAGCTTTCCAGGCTGACCGACGCGGCCGTTCATGAATGCGAACGGCCGCGTCGCCGTTTCAGCCTGCGGACGCAGCTTGCGGCAGCGGCGGCAGCGCGGCTTGCACCGCGCCGAGGATGGCTTCGGCAAACGCATCCGGCGCTTCCAGATGCATGAAATGGCCGGCGCCCGCGATGGTTTCAAAGCGATACCCGGCACTGAACAGATGCTCCTGGTCCGCGAAGGACTGCGGCAACATGCAGTGGTCATCCGCCCCGGCGATGCACAGCGCCGGCACGCGCACCGGCTGCAGCAGGTAGCGCCACAGCTCGCGCGAGAACAACGAACGTGGAATCCGCCGGTAGTAGGCCAGCGCCGCCTGACGGCGCGGCAGGTCGGCAAAGGCCTGCGTTAGATGTGACCAGTAATCGGCCGGAATTTCCCAGTTTGGCGACCAGCTGTGCACGAGGTCCCGCAACCAGGCGAAGTCGTCGCGCGCCATGCGCCGCTCCGGCGTACGTGGAAGCTGGAAACCAAATATGTAATGCGACGCCTTGAGCTGGTCCCGTGACGGCCGCAGGAAAAACCGCCGCAGGTGCGGAACGCCCGCCACCGTGATACCGGCGACACGATCCGGCCGCAGTGCTGCCGC
The DNA here is from genome assembly GCA_004298465.1 of Nevskiaceae bacterium. GTDB lineage: Bacteria > Pseudomonadota > Gammaproteobacteria > Nevskiales > Nevskiaceae > SCRT01. The sequence goes on from SCRT01000007.1 coordinate 126,260, forward strand.
CGCATAGGCGGCCGCGGCACCCCAGTCGTGCCCGACAACATAGCCCTGGTCGGCACCGAAGTGTTCGAGCAACGCGATGACGTCACGGCCGAGTGTGATGATCGAGTAGTCGCCATCCGGAGCCAGCGCGCTCGGTGTGTAGCCGCGCATGAACGGCGCCACAGCGCGGTAGCCGGCCGCCGCAAGACGTTGCAGCAGATCGGTGAAACTCCAGGCTGTGTCCGGGAATCCATGCAGGCACAACACCAGAGGTGAGGCCAGGTCGTCTGGGCGTGCTTCGAGATACGCGATCTCGAGGCCGTTGGCGTGTATGAAGCGGGGTTCCAGCATGTCAAATTCACCCGATCGGATCGAAGGCAGACCCATGCACCACGGCAACCACGCCGCAGTGCCGGAACATGATACGTGGCCGCCGCCGCTTCGGCACACAACCGCACCGCGGATGCGCTGGCGCGCCTCAGCGCATCAGCATCGTGCCCAGTACCAGCCCACGCCCGTTGCGCGTCTCGCTCGCAACCGGCAGGTAGTGATGCGCCGGGGCAACCCAGTACTTGCCGGCCTTATCCGGGTTGTCCACGCGCTCGACGAGCCAGGTGTCAAAGCGACCCGCAGGAGTGTCGATCACTTCGCGGCGCGTGCGGCGGAAACGGTAATGCGTCAGATGGGCCACGTCGACGAGCGTGAATGCCACGTCCGGCACGTTCGCATCACCGGCGTGTGCCATCAGCCACAGGCGCACCGCCTGCTGCAGCGACAGGCTGTCCACCGCGTCCGCCGGCAGGCTGCGCACCTGACCGGCACCATCCGTCACCGTGCCGGCTTGCCAGTCGAAGTGCAGCGTGTAGTTGTCGCCTGAGTGGCCGCCCCGCACGAAGCGGTATTCCCGCGTGCGGATCTTCCCGGCGACGACGCAGAATGTGCTGATCTGGCTGGGCGTGCCGTACAGCAGGCGCGCGACGAGGTTCGTGCGCGTCAGGGCGCGCTGCACGTAGCAACCCGCCTCGCCGGCCAGCGGCTCCAGCGTCACCTGCATTTCACCCATGGGAATGCCGTTCCATTTCACGCTGAAGCGATCGCTGAACGGGGTGGGGGCAACGCCCTCCGGCTGCGGCTGGGCCCGCACGGCGCCCAAGCCGCAGGACAGGGCCAGCGCCAGCACAAGCCGCCAGTGCCGACTCAACGGAACGTCTCTTCCAGCGCATCGAGCCCCAACGGGGCGGCCAGCGGCGCTCCCCGAAACATCGCCTGCCCGGCCAGGCAGCGCAGCTCGCCGCGCGCCATCCACGCCACCACTTGCGGGTAGATCTTCAGCTCCACGTCTTCCAGCACGCGCGCCGCGAGCCGATCCTCGTCATCGTCAGGTTTCACCGCCACCACGCCTTGCAGGATGCGCGGCCCGCCATCGAGTTCCGCCGTCACGAAATGCACCGTGGCGCCGTGCTCGTGGTCGCCGGCTGTCAGTGCACGACGGTGCGTGTGCAGGCCGGGATACTTCGGCAACAAGGATGGATGGATGTTCAGCAGCCGTCCCTCGAATTCGGTGACAAACGCAGCGCCCAGCACGCGCATGAAGCCCGCCAGCGCCACGATGTCAGGCTGCACGGCGCGCAGCGCGGTGGCAAGCGCGGCGTCGAACGCAGGGCGCGATGCATACGCCGTGTGCTCCAGAGCAAGCGCCGGAATGCCGCATTGCCGGGCAAACTCCAGCGCGGGCGCGGTTGCGTCGTTGGACACGACGAGAACCGGGTCGGCGGCGATGTGGCCGACCGCACACGCTGCCTGCAACGCGCGCAGGTTGCGGCCGCGCCCGGAGACCAGTACTGCGAGACGGGCGCGCTTCATGCGGTGTAGACGACGTCCGGCCCGCCGGCTGCCTCGATGACTTCACCGACGCGCCAGGCCGGGATGCGCTGCGCCTGCAACGCTTCCAGCACCGCCGCCGCCCGCCGTTTCGGGATCATCAGCACGAAACCGACGCCGAGGTTGAACACACGGCGCATCTCGCCCTCTTCCACGCCGCCGTGCTGCTGCAGCCAAGCAAAGACTTCCGGGCGTTTCCACGTCGCCGTGTCGATATGCGCCGCACAACCGGCCGGAAACATGCGCGTCAGGTTGTCGGTGATGCCGCCGCCGGTGATATGCGCCATGCCGTGCACCGGCAACCCGGCGGCAAGCAATGCCCGCACCGGCTTGACGTAGATTTCCGTCGGCGCCATGAGCGCGGCCGCCAGCGTGTTGCGCCCCAGCTTCGCATTCAGGTCGGCGCCACTTTCCGCGACGATACGGCGCACCAGCGAGAAGCCGTTGGAGTGCGGCCCGGAGGATGGCAGCGCGATCAGCGCATCTCCAGGCTTGATGCGCCGGCCGTCGATGATCTTCGTCCGTTCCACAACCGCGACGCAGAAGCCGGCAAGGTCGAAATCGCCGGGGGCATACAGGCCTGGCATCTCGGCGGTTTCCCCGCCCACCAGCGCGCAGCCGGCGAGCTTGCAGCCATGCGCCACGCCTTTCACCACCTGCGCGGCAGCCTGGCGATCGAGCTTGCCGGTGGCGTAGTAATCCAGGAAGAACAGCGGCTCGGCGCCCGACACCAGCACGTCGTTGACGCACATCGCCACGAGGTCCTGACCCAGCCCGGTGAGGCGGCCGGTGTCGATGCCGAGCTTGAGCTTGGTGCCGACGCCGTCGGTGCCCGACACCAGCACCGGGTTGCGGTAGCCCTTCGGAATTTGCACCAGCGCGCCGAAACCGCCGACTCCGGCCAGGACTTCCGGCCGCCGCGTGCTGCGCACGATGGTCTTGATATCCTCGACCAGCGCCTCACCCGTGTCGATGTCGACACCGGCGGCGCGGTATGTCAGATGTTTCGTTGCGGTGCTCACACCCATCTCCACGGCAATCCAGCTCAAGCGTGCATTTTACGGGGCGCCACCAGATAATTCCCGGATGTCAGAAATACCTGCCCCACCCAGCGCCGGTTCCGAACCGCCCGCCCCCACGCCCCCCGCCACCTCGCAGCTGCTGCGGGAAAACTGGGGTTGGGCGGCCGTTGCCGTCGGCATGCTCGTGGCCTTGTACTTCCTTGGCCCGATCCTCATGCCTTTCGTGATCGGCGCCGCGCTCGCCTATCTGGGCGACCCCATCGTCGACCAGCTTGAACGCCTGCACCTGTCGCGCACCGCGGGCGTGTGCGTGGTGTTCGCCGTGGTCGGCGCGCTGCTCACCGGCATCGTGCTGCTGCTCATGCCGATGATCGGCCGGCAGTTCGTGACACTGACGCACACCATCCCGGCATGGCTGGCGTGGTTTCAGGACAACGCCCTGCCCGCCATCGGCATCCACCTGCCGGAGGGCAGCCGTCTGGACGGCCAAGGCATCGCCGAGCTGCTGCGCTCGCATCTGGGTAGTGCCGGCGACGTCGCCGGCAACATCCTGGGGCGCCTGGGGCGTTCGACGCCAGTGGTGATCGCCGTGGCGGTCAATCTGCTGCTGATTCCCATCGTCGCGTTCTATCTGCTGCGCGACTGGGACCGCCTCGTGGCCCGCATCGATGACCTTGTGCCCCGGCATCTGCATCACAAGGGGCGCCAGCTCGCCCACGAAACCGACGTGGTGCTGAACGGACTGATCCGCGGCCAGCTGCTGGTGATGATCGCGCTCGGCATCATCTACAGCGTCGGCCTGTCGATCGTCGGGCTGAACGTGGCGCTGCTGATCGGCATCACCGCCGGCATCGTCAGCTTCATCCCCTATCTCGGATTCATCAGCGGGCTGGTGGCGGCCAGCATCGCCATCATCGTCCAGACCCACGAACCGCTGTCGCTGCTGTGGGTGGCGCTGGTGTTCGGCATCGGCCAGGTGCTGGAAAGCGGCGTGCTGACGCCGAAACTGATCGGCGACCGCATCGGCGTTCACCCGGTTGCCGTCATCTTCGCCATCCTCGCCGGCGGCCAGCTGTTCGGGTTCGTTGGCGTGCTGCTGGCCCTGCCGATCGCGGCGGTGCTCGCGGTACTCGCGCGCCACGCCCGCAGTTCATGGGTGAACAGCCCGCTGTACAGCGGCTACAGCCACAAGCCGTGAACACCCCGCTGCAGCTGCCGCTCGGTGTGCGCTGGTTGCGCGCACCGGACTTCTCCACGTTCGCGCCGGACGACAACGCCGAAACCGTTGCCGCCCTGCGCGACACGGCCGCAGGCAACGGCCCGTCGTCGTTCGTGCACGGAGCATCCGGCAGGGGCAAGACACATCTGCTGCAAGCCGTGGCCCGCCTCGCGCACGGGCGCGGCCTGCGCAGCGCCTACCTGCCGCTGAGCCTGGGCGTGGACGCGGTGCCCGGCTACGAAGATTTCGAACTCGTGTGCATCGACGCCGCCGAAGCGACCGCCGGCGACCCGGCGCTCGCGCTCGCGCTGCTGCGCTTGATGGACGCACTCACCGACCGCGCACATCATTTCATCATCGCATCACAGCTCGGCCTGGACGGCCTGCACCGCGGCATCCGCGATGATCTGTACACGCGCCTTGCCGCATGCAGTGTCCATGCGCTCAAACCGCTGTCCGACGGCGGCCTGCGCGATGCCTTGCAGCGCCAGGCGCATGCCCGCGGCCTAGCGCTGCAGCCGACGGTCGCAGACTACCTCGTGCGGCACTTGCCGCGCGACGCCGGAACGCTGGTCGCTACTCTGGACGGGCTGGACCAAGCCTCGCTGAGCGCTGCGCACCGCGTCACGATTCCTTTCATCCGTGCCTGGCTGGCCCGCCAGACGGGCGTTCCCGGGCGCTCCAGCGCACAAACAGGATCAGACTGAAGAACGCGATGAGCGCCGCGGCGGCCAGCAGCACACCATCCGTGTGGCGTTCATGCAGCGCATAGGCCTCGGCCATCAGCCCGGCGAAGTACAGAACCATCAGATAGCCCGCCCACGCTGCGGACCGCGGCCGGCGCCGCAGCAGGCCCGGCAGTGTCAGCAGCATGGGCGCCGACAATATCGCGCCCGCCACCCAACCACTCCACGCCATCAGGCCCGCCGCCAGCACGGCTTGTGCCGCCAGTGCCAGCCCCCACGCCAGCGTCGACGGACGGGGACGCGCGCGGCTCATGAACGCCCTGCCCGCAGCGCCAGGGCGGTCTGAGCGACGCGTGTCCCCAGGGCCTGCGCCAGCGCCTGCTCATCCGCGCTCAAGGTGTCGGCATCGTCACCGGCAAAGTGGGTGGCGCCGTACGGCGAGCCGCCGGTACGCGTCGTATTCAGGCGCGTTTCGGTAAACGGTAACCCGACGATCAGCATGCCGTGATGCAGCAGCGGCAGCAGCATGCTCAGCAACGTGCTTTCCTGCCCGCCGTGCAGGCTGGTGGTAGACGTGAACACCGCTCCCGGCTTGTCGGCCAACGCGCCGGACAGCCACAGGTCGCCGGTTCCATCGAGAAAATATTTCATTGCCGCCGCCATGTTACCGAAGCGCGTCGGGCTGCCCAGCACCAGCCCGGCGCAGGCCTGCAGGTCCGCTGTTGTCGCATAGGGCGGCCCGTCTTCCGGAACTGCCGGCAGCGCGGCCTGCGTTCCCGACTGCACCGGGGGAACCGTCCGCAGCCGGGCTTGCGTTCCGGCGACGGAGTCGACGCCACGGCACACCTGCCGCGCCAGCTTCGCGGTGGCGCCGTGGCGAGAGTAATAGAGAACCAGGATTTCCAGCACGGGGCAGGCTCGATATGGCAGTCCGCCATTCTAGGAAAACGGCCGTCGTCATGCGTGAACGGCGACGGTGAGGAATGATGGGAGAAAAACTGATCTCGGGGATCAGCCAGTCGCTTACTGTTTTTTCGAATCACAAATCACGAATCTCCAATCCTGGTCGGGTAGCAAACCACGGCGTGCCGTTTGACCGCCCCGGCCCTACTCACTAGCCTGCACGCGTCCTCTCGAATATTCCGATCCCCGCCGCCATGCCCAGCCGTTCGATCCTGCTCGTCGCCACCTTCTGTGGCGCGCTCGGTGCCTGCACTCTCCTGCCCACCCATCAGGACCAGCCGGCCGTGGAACCCGCAACATCTCCGGTGCGTGCACCCACCGGCAATCCCCTGAATCTGCCGGTACTCCCGCAGCTTGCGCCCATGGCAGGACAAAGGCCCGCTGCGAATGCAGCAGCCGATGGCGAAATCGTGACGACACCTCTACAGCCGCCACCGAACGGCCCGTATCCCTCGTACCCACGGCCGTCACCACCCGTCTTGTCTGCCATGCGGACGACCCAACCCTCGCCACCGCTACCGCCCCTGCATGCATCAGCCCCTCGGGTTTCGCTGCAGGCCGCGAATGCTGGCACTTCCGTTCGTCGCGTACCGGCACAACTTCCGCCGCTGACAGCACCCGATCAGGAGCTCGCCAGAGCAGCACTGAGCGACCTGATGCAGCGCATCAACCTGAGCGACGCCCAGACCCGCAGACGCGATCGCGTCGCAGCACTGTTGAGGGCCGGCAAGACCGCCGCTGCGGCGGAACTTGGTCTGCAACTGGACAAAGAAGTGCGCAACGCCACGCGGCGCTACACCGTTCGCCCGAACGACAAGCTCGGTGCCATCGCGCAACACGTATTCGGCAACGCCGAGTTGTGGCCGCTGATTTGGCATGCGAACTCGGCACAGATCAAAAACCCTGCGATCCTGCCTTATGGCTCCACCTTGACGATTCCGCTGCACCCGACGAGCCTGGAAGCCGCCGAAGCAATTGCCGAAGCACAGCATGGCGGCGCTTAGGAGGAGCAGGAGCGGGGGGCGGGGGGCGGGGAAAATAATCAGAGTGGCGGATTATCGGCCGCCTGCAGCTTTCCCAATCTCGAATCCCCGGCCTCCGTGCAGTCTTTCTTGTGGCTGCTTGCTGCTCACCGTCAGGGGCTCAGTACGCGACAGATACCACTTCAAGTTCCACCGGCCCGTTCGGCAGCCGCGCGGTCACGACTTCGCCAACGCCGTGCTTGAGCAGTGCACGCGCCAGCGGTGAGTCGATGCTGATCCAGCCGCGTTCCGGGTCGATTTCGTCCGGCCCGACGATGCGGTAGCCATGCGTGGCAAGGCCGTCATCCACTTCGATCTTCGCACCGAAGAAGATGCGCGTGGGATCGTCCGGTTGGTGGTCCACGACCTTGAGTTCCGGCAGGCGACGCTGCAGATAACCGACGCGGCGATCGATCTCGCGCAGTTCCTTCTTGCGGTAGATGTATTCCGCATTTTCGGAACGGTCGCCCTCGGCCGCAGCCGCAGACAGCGCCCGCACCACAGCCGGCCGGCGGTGGTGCCACAGCTCATCGTACTCAGCCCGCAGGTGGGCAAAACCTTCCGCCGTGATGAACGGCGCGCTCGGCGGCTGCGGTGCCCGGTACCGCGTCATCGGATGCGACATGGCTACACCGGCGGCGGCATATCCTGTGGAATGAAGAAGTCCGGCGCCAGATCGCGCGTCGGCGTACCCGGCACGGCGGCGTAGCGGGAGAAATCCGTGACGCCGGCCTTGTCGTGCAGCACGAGGTCGTCGATGCAGAACAGCCCGGTGAATTCGCGCGCCGGCTGCTTGAGCACCACGGCCGCGGCATCGGCCATGATCTCCGGCGTGCGCGATTTCTGCATCAATGCATCACCGCCGATCATGTTCACGGCCGCCGTTGCGATCGTGGTGTGCGGCCACAGCGAATTCGCTGCGATACCGTCGGCGCGGAATTCCTGCGACCACGCCAGCGTGCATAGGCTCATACCGTATTTCGCCATGGAATAGGCCAGATGCGGCGCGAACCACTTCGCGCGCATGTCCAGCGGCGGCGACAGCGTGAGGATGTGCGGGTTATGCCCGGCCGCCGCGCTCCTGCACAAGTGGGGGATGCACGTGCGGCCCACGAGGAACGTGCCGCGCGCGTTGACCTGGTTCATCAAGTCGTAGCGTTTCAGGTCCGTGTCCAGCGTGCCGGTAAGGCTGATGGCGCTGGCATTGTTCACCACGATGTCGATGCCGCCGAATTCCGCCACCGCCCGGTCCACGGCGAAGTTGACCTGATGCTCGTCGCGGATGTCGCAGATGACCGGCAATGCCTTGCCGCCCGCTTTGCCGATCGCCTCAGCCGCCGTGTAGATGGTGCCCGGTAATTTAGAGTGCGGTTCCGCGGTCTTGGCCGCAATCACGATGTTCGCGCCCTCACGGGCCAGCCGCAACGCAATGGCAAGCCCGATCCCGCGGCTGCCGCCGGTCATGAAAATCGTTCTGTCCTGCAAGCTCATGGTCCTGTCCCCCCGAATCGATCTTCAGCCTCGTTCAGCGATGGCGCCAATGGCCACCACCCCAGCCCCGGTGCCGATAGCCGCCCCGCCAATGGCCGCCGCCCCAGTACGTGCCCACCCCGATCGACAGGCTCGGGCCCCAGTAATAGCCTGGCCACCCATAGCCGTACCCACCACCGTAATAGCTGCCGTAATAACCTCCGTAGTACACGGGGAGCGGCGCGTAAACAGGTGAGGGCACGCCATAAACCACTGTTGTCGGCGTCTCGCTCACCACGCTGTCCTGCACCACGGCCGTCGACTCATTTTCCGGGCCACTGCAGCCCAGCGTCACACCGTCGCTGGACTGCACGCTGTTTCCCACCTTCACCACGATCGAGCGCCGCACGGCCGTACCGTCAGCCCGCTGCACCACGAGTTCGATGGTATTGCGTCCTGCCGTCAGACCACCGTTCAGCGTCACTTTCGGCCATGCACTGTGCACCCGGTCCACCGGCGCCAGTACGCCATTGAGCAGCACCACGACGTGCCGGGGCTTGAAGGCGGCTGCGGCGGCATCGAAATTCACCTGGGTACGGGCGCCGGCTTGCGCACACGTGAGCGTGGGGTCGACCTGCGACAGGCTGACCTGGATGCCATCGACAGCGGGCGCCCGCGCCACGGCAGCCAATGGCAGACTCAGCAGGCTTGCGGCAATCATCCAGCTTTTCATTGCTCGGCTCCTTTCATGGCATGGCCTGAAGGTTTTGACTATATCGCCTGTGTGGGGTTCCTGGGCCCGGTGTCTGGTGCGACAACGTATTCCACGTTCATGCAATGGCTGTCCTCCGGGTCGCGCTGCACCGTGAACCCGAGCGAGCGGCACAGCCCGAGCATGGCGGTGTTTTCCGCCAGCACCTCGCCGTACACCACCGCCACGCCACGGCGGCGCGCATATTCGATCAACCGCTGCAGCAGGTGGCGCCCCAGACCTTGGCGCGCCCAGTCCTGATGGACGAGCACCGCATATTCCGCGCGCGTTTCGTCGTCGCTGATGATCAGGTGTCCGAGCGCCACGATGGCATCGCGGTCTGCCGGGTTGTCGGTGGCCACGAGGCCCAGCTCGCGGTCGTAGTCGATCTGCGAGAAACGCGCCGCCATGGCGTGCGTGAAGTGGCGGATCAAGTGGAAGAAGCGCAGGCGAATCGCTTCTGGGTCCGTATGCTCAAGCATCTCGATCACGGCCGGTTCATCCTCGGGGCGGATCGCCCGCACCGTGCAACCCTGGCCGTCGCGCAGCGCCACGTGTTCCGTCAGCGCTACCGGGTATGGGGCAAGCACCAGCCTCCGGGCTTCCGGCAAGGGCTCCGGGTCGACGCGCATCAGCGCTTCCCGGATGCGACAGTGGCCGCCGTCGCGCGTGACATTCAGGCACGCCTGGAGCGCCGCCAGGTGCGGCTGGTCCACCACCAGACTGGCGAAGCGGATCAGGGCAATCGCCAGCCGCTGCACGTCGCGGCGCGTGCGCGGCGCAACGCCGTCCCAACCGAAGCCTGCCGCCTGCAGCACGCGGCGGGCCAGTACCGCATCCAGCGGCGGCAGTGCGTAGACCTCGCTTCCACGCAGCCCCACGGCTTCCGCCTGGACCGCCAGACAGGTGCCGAACTCGGGATGGCGGAACGACCGCAGCCGCATTGCCGGGCCGCTCGCGGAACCGTGGCGACGCCCGACGCCGTAGGTCTCCAGCGCCTTCAACGCCAGCCGCCGGGCGGGCGCCCGCGCCTGCGAGACTTCTCGCGCAATTCGCGCCGTCGCAGGTGCTTCCGGCGTGAAATGGGTCCACAGCGGCGGCGTCTGCATCAACGCTTCCTGGGTGGCCAAATGCTGGCGCGGGTAGCGCAGCGCACGGGCCGCCGCATCTGGCGAGGCGAACGTCGCCATGCCTTGGGCAGCGCACAATGCCCGCGCTTCACGCGTGCTGTCGAGCCCCAGCCACACCGTCACGATGCGGCGCAGCTGGGCGCTGGCCAGCACGGCGTGCGCGGCCTCCACGTGGGCCTGCCCCGGTTCGGGACTGCGTATCAGCAGCACCGTTCCCACGTGTTCGTCGTCCAGCAGATATTCCGCAACCGCGACGACGTCCGCCACCGGCAGCGTGCCGAGATCCACCGCGCCCGCGACGAACCGTACCAGCGGCCAGCGCGCCCGCAGCACGCGACGCTGTTCGTCGCGCAGCATGAACGGCTGCACGCCCTCGCGCAGCAAGGCATCGACGCCCAGTGCACAGACGCCGGCACCGTTGCCCAGCACGGCGACGCCACGGCGGGCTTCATGGCGGCGTTCATCAAGCGCTGCAATGGCGTCGAACAGACCCTCCAGACTGCGGCATTCGATGAGCCCGGCGCGGGCAAACGCAGCCGAACGTACCGGATCGGTGCCGCGCGACGGCAGCAGCAATTCTTCACCACTGTGGGTCTGCAGCACTGCAACGGGCTTGTTGCGCGCCGCGGCGCGCGCTGCCGACATGAAGCGCCGCCCGTGCGGAACGCGTCCGAGCTGGATCACCACGCTGTGGACATCGGGGTCGACGGCGGCGTAGTCGAGCAGATCAGCGATGTCGACATCCGCTTCAGCCCCCGTGGTGGCGAGCCACGCAAGACCCAGCGCGCGGCCTCGCGCCCAGTCCACGGCAGCCGCCGCGATGGTGCGCGACTGTGCGATCAGCGCCGTATGGCCGGGAGCGATCAGGGTCGTGAATGCACAGGCGTTGAAAGGCCCGGCGGGCCGCACGACACCCGCCGAACGGGCACCGAGCAGGCGGATACCGCTCTCGCGAGCCGCCCGCCAAGCCGTTGGATTCACCGGTACGTCGGTGGCGACGATCGCTGCCCGGCAGCGCAATACTGCAAGCAACCGGAAGGTTTCCGCAGTCAGGATACGGCCGTCGAAGACCACTGCGAGGTCGGCGCGCGCCAGCTGTGACAAGCGCTCGACACCCTCCCATTCCGCTTCCCGTGCCCCGACCAGCACGCGTTGCGCCGGTCTCCGGCTGCCTGCGAGATTGGCCAGCAGTTGCCGCTGGCCGGGGCTGCGTGCCGCGCCGAGCACCGCCACTTCGCGCGGCATGAACAGCGCTTCCAGGTTGCGCGCCGACATCCTGCTCAACGCTCCAGAAACGGCTGCAGGAATGCTTCCACGCTTTCCGCCAGCGCGTGAAGGTCATAACCCCCTTCCAGGGTAGCCACGACGCGACCGTGGCAATGGCGTGCGGCAAAAGCCTGCAGCCACGCCGCCAGCCACGCATAATCCGCAGCTTCGAGATTCAGATGCGCCAGCGGATCGTCGCGGTGCGCATCGAAGCCGGCGGATACGAACAGCAGCTCCGGCCGATGCGCCTCCAGCGCCGGGAACCACGCCCGTTCGACTGCGGCACGCCATGCCGCACCGTCAGTACCGGCCCGCAATGGCACATCCACGAAGTGGACATTGGCCGCGTCGGACGCCCAGTACGGATACAGCGGCGACTGGTAGGTGTTGCAGACCAGCACGCGCGGATCGTTACGGAAAATGTTGGCCGTGCCATTGCCGTAGTGCACGTCGAAATCCACGACCGCGATGCGCCGCAGCCCGCCCGCCAGCGCATGGGCGGCGCCGACGGCAAGGTTGTCGAAAAAGCAGAAGCCCATGCTGTGGTCGTATTCCGCATGGTGCCCCGGCGGACGGACTGCGCAGAATGCCAGCTCGGCCTGCCCCGCCTGCACCGTGTCAACGGCCAGCACTGCAGCGCCTGCGGCGCGCTGCGCGGCTTCCGCCGTGTGGGGGTTCGCGAGCGTGTCGGGGTCGATCTGCCGGTAGCCTGAAGCCGGCGCGTCGAGCACGTCATCGACATGGGCTGCGGAATGGACGCGCAGCAGCGCTTCACGCGATGCGCGCGGAGCCTCAAGGCGTTGCAGCCGCTCCAGCACTCCGGAACGCTGCAGCCGCGACTCGATGGCGCGCAGGCGTGCCGGACACTCGGGGTGACCCACGCCCATCTCGTGGGCGAAACATGCGGGATGGGTGATCCACGCGACTGCCGGTAGTACTGGCGACATGCCGACAGTCTAGGCAAGCGCCGGGGGAACCGCATCCAGCGCCCGCAAACCGGGAAGCCCGTGCGTTCGCGTCACTCCGGGCGCCGCACGGACTCCTCAAGATAATCCGCCAGCTTTGTCCAATGGTCGCGGTGGATCTTCGGGATGACTTGGCCGAAGCCGATACGGATCGCACGGCTGGCGCTCGCCAATCCAAGCTTCACGGCACTGCGCAGCGCAAAGCCCACACCGAGGCTATCCAGTGGCCGGATGAAGAACCATTCCAGCGTCGTTTCCGTGAGCTTGCCGATGAGGGCAACAACTTCCGCGTGACGTTCCGGCCCCAGACGGCCACTGCGGATGTCGTCCGCCATGCGCAGTGCTTGCGCAGCAAGCTCCGGCGAAATTTCCGACCTGACTTCAGCATTCATCTCCGATCTCCCAAAAACCGACGGAACAGGGCCGCGTTCATACCGGACCGCCTTCCGTGTTGCCGCTGCATTCCGCGAGTTGAGAGCCGAAATCCTGACAACGGATCTTCTTCAACAGGTGCTGCATGCGGTGGTCGTAGTGGTTCGCATCCCACAGGTGCTGACGAATCTGCACCAGCATGGCGGCATATTTCAGCACCCGGTCCTGCGTGATGTGGACCCAGAATTTCTTGGGGATCTTGGCGTCGTAACCACGCTCCAGCTTGAGCGCCGTCGGCATGAGGTTCTGGCTTACCCAGTCCCGCGACTGCTTGGCAAAGCCGGCCGGGAAGCGGTCCTGGTAGACGTCCATCTGCAGCGACAGCATGCCGAGCGGGAAATCCGCAATGCCGCCCTTGTTGCCCAGACCCTTGTACATCTCCAGGGCCTCGAAAGCGAAGGACGGCGCATAGGCGTAGTCGACGTTGCCGTTGTTGAACATCGGGCCGAAGGTGGCGATGGTGGCGCTGACTGCGGAAGCCCCGGCGATGTTCGCAAACGTCGTCGCCTGCTTGTCGTTGTTGAGAATCGCGACTTTCTTGCCAGCGGCTTTCTCGAGGCTTGCAAGATTGTCGCGGTCGCGCGCGAACAGGAATACCTTGCCACCGGGCAGGATGCCCGCAAGCTCGACGCCGTTCTGTACCAGCAGCGGCGCAGCCTTCGGCGTCAGCATGATCTCCATCGCCATCTTTTCCTGGCGGTAGGTCTGCAGCCCGCCCAGCATGTCGAGGCTACCCGCAAACTTGATGAACTGCATGTTGCGGATACCTGTGAAAGCGACCGCATCGCACTTCTTCGTCGCAAAGTCGGAGGCCGCCACGCCTTCGTCGGTATACGACCGCACATTGAAGCGCACGCCCCATTGCAGCGCCGCCACCGTGTAGTTCTGCAACTGCGCGTACACCGGGCCGTTCTTGCCCACCGGATCGAACAGGCACAGGGAACGCGCCAGCATGGGTTGAGCCGCCAACACGGGCGTCGTCAGCAGGCTGCCCACAGCCGCCAGCAGCAGCGCCGCACACATCCCGCCACGGCGCGCGCCCCAGCACACACCCATGGGCCGCCCGCCCTTACGCCAATCGATCATCGGCATCCGTGACTCCAGACGAAAAAGCCCGGCTCGCGCGTGCGCCGGCCGGGCAGTTGAACCACCGCGTAGCCAGGCTCAGACCGGCCCACCTTCCGTGCTGCCGCTGCATTCCGCCATGCCCGGCTTCTCCTTGCAGCGAATCTTCTTGAGCAGGCGCTGCATCTCGTGCGAGTACCAGTTGCTCTCCCACAGCCTCTGACGCACCTGCGCGGTCAGGTCGTTGTACTTGGTAGAGCGCGCCTCATCGATGTGCACCCAGTACTTCTTGTCGATCTTGGCATCGCTTTCCTTGACCTTGGCGATCGCCGTGTTCCACATGTTGGTGGCCACCCAGGTACGGGATTTCTGGCCGAAATCCGCCGGGAACTTGTCTTTGTGGATATCAAGCTGTAGTGACAACTGGCCAAGGACGTAGTCCGCGATGCCGCCGTTCGGCTGCAGGCCCTTGTAAAGCTCGAGCGCTTCATAGGCGAACGACGGCGCGTAGCAATAGTCGACGCTGCCGTTGTTGAACATCGGGCCAAACGTGGCGATCGTCGCATTGACCGCGGACGCACCGGCGACATTCGCGAACGTCGAAGCCTGCTTGTCGTTGTCGAGGATCGCGACTTTCTTGCCGGCTGCCTTGGCAATGGATTCCAGGTTCGCCTTGTCGCGCGCGAACAGGAAGGCTTTGCCGCCGGGCACCACGCCGACGACCTCGACATTGCCCTGCGTCATCAGCTTCGCCGCCTTGGGGCTGGAGATAACCTGAATGGCGGTGTGCTCTCCCTCGTAGGACTGCAGGCCACCGAGCATATCGAGGCTGCCCGCAAACTTCACAAGATGAATGTTGTTGATGCCTGGAATTTCCATCGCATCGCACTTGCCGGCATTGAAGTCGGCGATCGCGACCTGGGCATCCGTATACGGCTTGGCATCGAACTTCACGCCCCAGTTCAGCGCCTCGTTGACGTAGTTCGTGAACGTCTGATAGACAAAACCGTTCGCACCGATCGGATCATAGATGCACAGGCTGCGCTCCACCGTCGCGGCTGACGCGCAGTTCCACACACCGATCCCGGCAACCACCGCTGCCGCACCCGCAATCCACTTACGCTTCATCAAACACCTCCTGAAGGGTTACTCCTTGGCACCTCAACCGGCTGGGCACTGCCACACTGTCTGCCCTGCCCCTTTTCAGCGATCAACTCTTGATCAATTCGTACACCAGCGGCGCGAAGGACACGATCACCAGCGACGTCACCATGACCGCAAGCGGCACGAGGATACGTTCATGGCGCCGCCAGAACGTCCGCTCCGGGGGCTCCGCGGCCAGTGCCTCGAACTCCTTTTCCCCGATGGCCAGTCGCGCCAGCAAGTGGTTCAGCATCACCGGTGGCATCAGGTAGCCGACCTCGAAGGCCACCAGCGTCATCATCCAGAAATGAATCGGTTCGATGCCGTTCTTGTAGGCGATGCCGGCAATGACGGCACTGACGAGAATGATGGCGCCGTAAGGATCGATGATCATGCCTATGACCGACAGCGTAACCATCATGATTGCTGTCGCCACCCACGGGTTGCCGAGATGCTGCGGAAACAGTTCCATGATCTCGGATCGCTCGATGGCCCCACCCAGGACCACGGCAAACGCCATCAGCAGGAGCAGCGCACCCATTGGAACCGCAGCGTCGAACGTGCTGCGCCGCATCGTGGCCATGAAGCGTTCCTTGCTCTCCACCACAAAGCGCTGGCCGATTTCCTTCGACACGCGCGGCTGGATGAAGCGCTCGTAAAACACGTAGCCGATCAGGATCAGCGGCAGTACCACGGGTGCTGAGAACTCGTTGAACGGCTGGCCGAACAAGAACACGTAGGCAAAGATGATGGCGGCGCCGATCACGGCGTACGGAACCATCGGCAACAGTGCCTTCAGGCTCGGGATCAGCGCCTCGCGCGGCGGCGCGCAGGTCAGCGGGCTGCGGCGGTTGAGCAGCGTGACGATGATGAAGATCGCCGCCGACAGCAGGAAAATCATGAGGCCCCAGTGGAACAGGACGTCCGTCGTCACCTGCCGGTTCAACGCCGCGATGATGACGATCATCAGGCACGGTGACAGCACCACGCCCATGCTGCCGGACATCGCGGCCGCACCCATCGCCAGCTGGCGACGCCCGCCCGCCACACGGATCTCGTGATAGATCGTGCCGCCCAGCGCCAGCACGAAGATGCCGGATGCACCGGTGTAGGCCGTCGGCACTGCCGCGATCAGCACGATGGCGATGGTGATCAGCTCCGGCGCCAGCTTCCACGGCCGCAGGACGTTGAACACCAGTTCCGTGAGATTCGTGTACTTCAGCAACACCCCGCCCCAGATATACAGCGCCACGGCCAGGTACAGGTCCGCGAACTGCGTCATGCGCAGGATCTGTACGATCATCTCGCCGACGTAACGCTCGGCGAAGATGAAGTACAGCCCACCCAGCAGCGCCAGCCAGGCATAGAGGGGGATCGTCAGCAGCGCATGGAACAGGCTGTTGTCCGCGGTCCCTTCCGGCGCCGCCTTGCCACGCGCGCGCAGCATGTCCGACACGCACATGGCGGACAGGATCAGGAATCCGGCCACCCAGATGACATGCAATGGTGTGGACTGAATCTGCGTGGCGCCGTGGGCGTCGTGATACCACCAGTCGATGGATGCGACGACCATGATGAAATTCGCCACCAGCTGCGCGCCGTTGTTGACGAGATGGTCGAGCCGCGACTTCGGCGGGCGCAATGCGATGTGCTCATCCGCCAGTTTCGCCCCCACGCCGCCGATGAGGATGATGAGTATCAGCAGATAGGTCTGTCCGAGCTGCCCGAAAGTCGTCAAGACGCCGACCCCGAGTTCCACGGCCCGATAGGCCCGGAGAACCGGCGACTTCAACTGCTCATGGTTGTACTCGTACATCTTGAACGAGTCGGCACATGCACTCTTGCGCTGCTCGATGGACTTGCGCAGCCCTTCCTCGTTGACCGGACCAGCGTCGAACAGCGAATCCGTCGTGTCCGCCTTCGCGCGGGCCTTGGCTTGGGCAACCGCCTTGTCCACATCCAGGTTCGGATCGCACGTGGGCTGCGGCATGTCCACGCGCAGGAAGTTGTACTGCCCCCAGATCTCGCCGCCCAGATGCAGCAATTGGGCGTGCACGTAGGAACTGGTGGTGAACACGATCGTCAGCAGCAGGATCGCCACCGGGATCGTGATGATGCGCTTCGGCTGCGTCTCCGGAGAGGTTTCCGGCGGCGTCGTCAAGGCTTTGAACAATGGGTCGTTGACCATGATCTTGCGTATCCCTGAATAGCTTGACCTGCATTCCATCCACACCGCGCCCGATACGCGCGCGGCACGGCCCCGTCAGCGTCCGTCAATCCAGCAGATTCTCGAGGTCTGCCGGCGGGGTCGCATTCTTCGGCACATCATCCGGGAACGTCCCGAAGCCCTGATACGGGGTGCGGTGGCCCTTCGCCTTCATCCAGATGCGATCCGACAGGACCAAAGCCTCGTATTCGCCGATCGTACCCAGCATGGCGAAATCCTTCGGCATCTTTTTCAAGTCCATGATCGACTTCACATCCCGCAACGACTGCTTTTCCTTCTCGTAGTCGCCGACACCGAAAGCAGCGATGCCCTGCAGCGTTGCCGCCAGCGGCATGCCCGCCTTGCGCCCCACCTGGATGGCCCGATGCATCGCCACCCACGGGTCCTGGCCCTGTGGCGTCGTCCCCGGCACCGTGGCCCAGACCACACCGCGGATCGCCTGCGGCACGCCCCACCATTTCTCGTTGCTCAGGCAGGTCGAGGACTTGCCGACCTTCGCCGCGACGTCTTGCGGCACGCCCACCACGCTGCCGGCCTGGATGTCGCTCAACAGCGCCTGGACGGAAGTGATGAGCCCGGCCAGGTATTGCGCCGCGTCCATGTCGTCCTCGAAGCCGGGGCACTTGTCACCTGTCACGCCGATCGGGCCGTAGGCCGCGACAAAGTCCTTGTAGGCCTCGAAGCGCCGCTGGGCTGTGACTTTCTGCCAGCGCTGTTCGGCAATGTGGGCATCCTGTGCCATCGGCGCATTGCCCATGAACACCGCCTGCAGGTATTTCAGGTTCGCTTCGTTCGCCTTCTGTTCCGAGCAGAATGCGGACAACAGCTCGACGTCCATCATGTTCACGTGCGAGCGCTTGATAACCCGGCTGAAGGAACCCAGCAATTGCTGCAGCCCCATGCCGGAGCCGCAGGTCGCGAGCGTGAAATCCGTGGACCCCAGGGCGTACGGCACGACTTCGTCCTGGGCGTAATGTGTCAGCACTACGCCGGTGGGCCGGTAGATCGTCATGCAGCCCGTCAATGCCAGCAGCGGCAGCGAGCACAGCGCCGCACGCAGCAGCCCGCGAAAATGCCTGTACCTGTGAACCTGTTTCATCATGGTTGCCATCCGTGTACCCCCAATGTCCCCGATAGACCTCGAACCGCTCGGCTTTCAGCCTTGATCGTCACGCCGCTTGGCGAAGGATTTCCAGAAATTCAAGCGCGGCAGGTCCACGGCAATTTCCCGCGTCTGCTGCACCACGGCATCCATCTGCGCCGACAGCCGGAAGATCACCAGCATGAACTCCAACACCATGCGCAAGGTTGCCACCGCGGCGACAAACAGTACCGGCCCGGCGATGAACAAGCAGAACAGGCCGGCCAGCACCCCGGCGTGGAACCCGATCACGACGACGGCGACATAGCCTGCTGCGAAGATCACCATGCCCAGCGCGTAGAGGATCGGCAGCGCAGCCACCGTCACCACCGAGTGCATGCGCACGTCGAACAGGTTGGCGAGAAACAGCCGGCCACCGGACAACAGTTCCGCGCCAAGCGCGTCGTCCTGCGGGCTGTGGATCGGGTCTGCGGGTTCGTTCATCGCGTCTTGCCCTCCATGCCAGGCCGGTACGCGGAAGCGGCGCTCACCAGTCACCCCAGAACGTGCTGCCGATCGTCACCGAGAACAGCAGCGCGCGCATGTGGTTGTCCATGGAGATGTCACCCACGGGGATGGTTCCAAACACCGGACTCTGCTGGGGTGAAAAAACCTCTACGTTGTGCATGACGGCATGCACCGTGGCGCACGCCAGGTAACGTGCATCCGCCGTCAGGTAGAAACCCCACGGCAGTTTCACGTCGAGGCCGGCCTGCGCAATGCAGCCCACCGGCCGCGTCAAGGTAAGCTGTGGGGAGGTGATTTCCGGGTTCGCCAGCACCGGTGCCTGGATCTTCATGCTGTACGTGTACATCCAGTACGCCCCGACCCCCACATAAGGCCGGACAAACGTGTCCAGGAACGGGCGGTAGACGATGGTGAAGTTCGGCGGCAGCGCGTGCAGTGAGCCCACGGCTCGCCCGATGGCCGGCACGCCGGTCGTCAGCGGATCACCGGAATTGCCGGTCAACGCTTCCTGCGCAACCGGTTCCGTACCCAGCGTGCCGCGCGTCTCGAAATTCAGCTTCAGTGGAGCAGCGAGGAAAGCCTCGACGGAGAAATGCTCCCCAAACGCCGGAATGATGAACCCGATCGTGCCGGCGGCCAGCATTTCGTGGCTGCTGACACCACCGCCGGAATTCGGCCGCGAACCCGTGGTGACACCGAGGGTTGCCGGGCCGTTGGTGATATTGAAAAAAGCATCGGATGTGCTGCCGGCATACACGAATTCACCGCCGCCAAGCCGCCAGTAGCCGTGCTGCATCCACCATTTCAGGCTGTGCTTCCAGATCGGCACGCCGCGTTGCGTGTCATCATCGACCTGGGCGTGCGCCACATTCGCGACAACACAGCCGAAACTCACCAGCAGCGCGGCCACGACGATGTGCACCCACCCGCGAGCCACAGAGGGCCCTGTCCTGTCTCCCATCATCGTCTGTCCTCCGTCAATCCCCGTGCACCGGATAACCGGCCAGCTGCAGATGCAACGCGCCTGGGTTGATCGTCGCCACGGCCGGCGCGAGGCCCAGTGCCGTTGCATTCAGCGACAAGGCATTCGCATTCACGAGCTGTATGACGAGCTGACCACTGGGGGTGAACACCAGCGGCCCGACCAATGTCGTGGGCAGGGTCGACTGCGGCACCGATACGCCGTTGCCATCCGGCGCATTCACGTTCAGCACCAGGTCGGCGGCGATGCACGGCTGGTAGTCGTAAGCCTGTCCGTTGATCGTGCCGGTGCACTGCCCGACGATGTAGATGGTCTGGTGCGGCAGGACACCCCCGGAGGGCGACTCCCCTTCCAGCGGCGAGCAGCCGGGGTTCGTCACGTCGCAACCTTGCAGCCGCAGCACGATGCGTCCGGTGGCGGCAACCGCAGGCAGCACGCTCGGTGACAGGCCGAGGCTGTTGAGCAGGTTTGCCACGGCCGTCCCCAGCGCCGGGACCGCCGTGATCGCGGTGGAAACATCAATGGGGATATTCGTCAGGTTGAACATGCCGCCCGCCGAAAGCAGGACCGGAAGGCATTCCGCCGGCGTCGTGCCGATCACGGACACCGGCGCCGCACTGCAATTCTTCGTGAGTGGCTGGATCTGGATCGGCCGGTCGCCGGACAGGTAGGCCATCAGCGGCACTGGAATCGGGATTCCCAGCAGCGACAGATTGACCGCGGTGGAAGTCGAGGTCTGTGCATGCTCGCCGCCGTCAAAATTCCCATTGCCGTTGGTATCCGTATCCGGCTGAGCTTGCAGGACAATGCTGTAGTTGTCGGTTGCCATGATGCCCGTGAAGGGCTGGATGAGGTCAGGCGTGGCTGCAACTGCCGTCGTTCCCGACCCGGTACCGAGGATCGGGGTGGTGTTCAGCGGCAGGCCATCCTGGTCCGTGATGCGCTCCGTCGTCGTGCAGGCACTGTTCTGCGTGCCGCACACCACGAACCAGTAGCGCTGCCCGACGGTGAGAAGCTGATCCGGCACGAACTGGAAAAAGCGCGTGGTCGCACGCCCTGGCTGTGCAAGGGCCACGGCACCCGGGACCACGCCCGTGCACTGGCCGGCACCATCCACCGTCTCCAATGCAAAGGAACCGTGCGTCGCCGCCGCACCCGAACCCGCCGTGAGGCAACCGTCCGCTGGCATGATCGTGGCGCTCTTCACCGGTTTCGTGAAGAAGGCCGCCAGCGGCTGATTCACCTGCTGCGGAAACACGCCGAAGACCTGATGCTGCCCCCCCGCGGGCGTGTCGCCAAGGCAGTAGCCGGCGACGCTACCACCGGTACGGAAATCACCGGAGGCCGGATCCAGCGCGCACGGCAGGCCGGGATTGATGGCGGTGATGTAGGCCGGCGCCACCGGGCTCGTCACGTAGGGTTTCGTCGTGAAAGTCTGGGAAACCTGGCCGTTGCTGGTATCCAGCGCATTGCCGGACAGATCGGTCAAGCCCGACCCGACAGTCATGGTGATCGTGGCATTCGGGGCCAGCGGGCTGTCGGGGTGCAGCACGACCGTCGTCCCTTCCAGCCGTGCCGTGAACGGCACTGCGGTACCGTTCTGCGTCAACTGGATGTGGCTGGCATCGTGGGGCAGCAGGGTCTGGGGGTCGATCGGCTCGGAAAAGATGATCGACGGACTGCCATTCACTGGATAGCTGTTGATCACCGCACTGCTGCAGTCGGCTTCCTTCGACGTGTTCATCAGCCCCGTGCCGACACCGTTGAACGTGTAGAAGCACTTCGTCGGCTCGAAAGCCAGCACTTTCGGCGCCTGGGTATCCGCTTTCGCCGGACAACCGCCGAGCGCGATGTCCTGCGGCACGCCCCCCGGCCGGCAGGTCGGGGCATCGGCCACGCTCTGCGCGGAAGGCAGCACGAGCTGCAGGTTCAGCGAGGCGATCGCAGTACCGGTGTTCGCGACCTCGAGCGGTATCTGCGCTATGGCATTGGCAAACAATTGCCCATTCGATGCCACGATCGTTCCGACCGCTGTCACGTTGAGGACGGTCTGGTTCAGCACCGCGTTGCCGGTCGGGTCACTCCCGGCCATCGCCATGTCGAGGTGCAGCGCCACGGCCGTCGGTTGCCCGTCCACGCGGTTCGGATTCTTAAAGAAATAGGCATTGACGTTGCTCAGCAGCGTGATGGTCAACGGCCCGGTCGAGAGCTGGGCATCCACACCTTGCATCAACCCAGCGGCATTGCCGGGTAACGGCTTGGCAAGAATCACCTGCAGGAGGTCGGCTGAAAGCTGGGACCCGGCCGGCAGGATCACCGGCAAATTCGAATAGAACGGGCTGTCCGGAGACGCCGCCGCCGTGGGATTGGCAGGGTCGAAACCGCCCGGCTGGGCGAGATAGGCCACAAGCTCGCCCCGGCTCGGATCGTTCTTCGCCGTGACAACATTGGAGCCGATCAGGCCGGAAGCGATGTCGATGGAATTCGGTGCCACCGGCTTGCCGTTCGCATCGACCGGCATCAGTGAACTGTTGGGTTTGTTGGCAAAGACCTGGAGGAATTCACGCGCGACCGTGCCGGCCGGCACCGCCTTCAGCGTGAAGCTCGATTGTCCATTCGTCACCAGCACATGCGCGCCGCCGCCCGCGCCGCGCGCCAGCGCCTTCACGTCCGACGTGAAGGAAACGTTGTAAGTCGTCCCGGCCTGCAGCGGCACCGTGGGCTGGAAAGATACCTCGTTGCCCTGCACGTAAAGCAGGCCGTCAATCTGCGTACACGACGGCCCGCTCTTGCAGGCGGCATCGACAAAGGAAAAACTCTTCCCGACAACGATCGTTGTCGGGTCAACCGGTTCCGAGAACGTGACGTGCAAGGTGTTCGCGAAGTGATCGGTCCTGAAGCACTGGCCATTGTTCTGCGCATAAGTCACTGTCGCCGGCGTGTTCGTCGGGGGATTCGCGCAGTTCGCAGGATCGGTCTGGCTGGGATATTCGAACACACCGAAGGCGATATCGTCGCCCACGCCATTGCCCACGGCATTGCCGGGGCTGTGCGAGACCACTGTCAGGCTGCCGGCACCGGCATTGGGCAGGCGCTGGGTGGTGAACCGCGTCAGCACCGTCCCAGCCTTGAACGTGTCGTTGCCGACCGTGAATGATTCTGCAACCTTGAGCGTGTAGGTCGTCGCCGGAGCCAGCGGCGCAACCGGCGCGAGACTCACCACACCCTGCGTCTTGCCGTCTGGCGTGAGAACGGAAGGCGGCGCCACGGCGATCACGACGGGAACTGCCTTCCCGGCTCCATCAACGAGCTGCAGCGCGGCCTGCATCTGCGAGGCATCCACCGCGCCGGAGAAAGTGACGACCGGCTGGGCGGTCAGCACGATGTTGCCCTGGCCCGATGCCGGGTAGACAAAGCTCACGGCATGTTTACCCTGGAACACCGGTGGCGTACTCGGACCCGGGCAGCCCGCCAGCATTGCCGCTCCCGCCACGCCGATGCCGGCCAGTATCAGGGAATGGACAGCGCGTGATATTCCGCGGACGAAAGCTGGAGCCTGCATGCGAAACCTCCTCCCTACCCTGTCACGTTGCGCAACACGAGCCGTCTCCATCCGGTTACGGCTGCCACGCACGATGCCCTTGAATGTTTACATCGGACGATGTCGTGCAGTAAAAGCGGGGGCGCCAAGTGATGTCAATAGCCCTGCAGCACAGGGTCAAGGTTTTGCTGCAACTCACTGTAATTGCTGCAACGCATCATGGAAGTCCGCAAAAGGCTCCTCGCCGCGCCAGCGCTTCAGTAAGCTTGACGACAACTCCAGCCGTCCTGCGAAAAACCTAGCGAAGCAGGTTCGACGGCCCGCGCCGATGCGCGGACACCAGGCGCCTCCGCCTGCTCAGCCTCCGTTCACGCGCGCTGCCGCCTGCCCGAGCGTTTCTCCAGGCCGGCATTCCGGCGCGCCGGGGATATCGACGACGCGATGGATGCCTTCGACCGGCTTCACGTATTTTTCGCGGTCGACGCGCGGGTTGTAGAACTGCCGGTACCATTGCCGTTCCTTCTGGAACGGGCCATCACCGGACACATACATGCCGTGCAGGCAGGGTTTCTTGTTGCCCCAGATGCCGAAGTCCTGCGAGAAAGCCGTGAGCATCGCGGCTTGGTAGGCGCGCGCCGCGGCCACGTCCTGCTCGGTCGGCTGTGCCGCGCCGCTTGGCGCCTTCACCAGCGCGGCGTGCCAGACATGCACCACGCCGTCATCCGTAGGCGTATGCGCGATGAACATGATGGCATCCTGCATACCGGTCAGTTTCGCCACGAGAATGCCGGGACCGTGGTACGTCGTGTCCGTGACCAGCAGCGGGTACTTGCCGCCGGGGCCGATCAGCGTGCGATGGCTGCCCCCCTGGCGCTGGATGGCGAGGTGCCCGCGGAATTCGTTCTCGAAGAACAGGATTGGCTTCTGGCCGTGCAGCGGACCAAGGTGGGAGCAGTCGACGATGTTGTCGACGATCTCCTGCGGGTGCGTGTTCAGCGTACCGAGGTCGTCGTAGACCCAGCGCACCCAGCCGGCCTCGTCCCATTCCGGCAATGTCGGGGCTTCCCATTCCGGTTCGCCACCTTCCGCATCGTGCCAGGCGAACACGGCACCGAGCGCTTCGGCCACCGGCCAGGCACGCAGCTTCGCGGCGCGCGGGATCGGCTGCGTGGAATAGGGAATCTCGTTGCACTTGCCATCCGGCCCGAAGCGCCAGCCATGGTAGGGGCAGCGGATGCAGTCACCCTCCACCCGCCCGTCGAGCGCCGTGAACGACGTGGTCTCGCAGGCGATGTTCGTCCTCATGTGCGGGCAGTAGGCGTCGAGCAGCACGGCACGCCCGCTTTCCCCGCGATACAGCGCCAGATCCTGGCCGAAGAAGTGGATGGAGCGCGGCTCGCGCGTCACTGTGGCGCTGTCTGCCACCATGAACCAGCCGCGCGGGAACGTGAACTCACCAAGGTCGTATTCTTTGGTCGTGGCCATCGACGGATCTCTCGCCTGGGCGCCTGACAGGCGCCGGTATGGATTGCAGGCTCGAGTATGTTGCGGGGCTGCGCGGACCCGCATCGTTCATTCGGACGGGAACCGCCAGCCGGAACGGTCAGTCGACAGCGCGGCGAAACCCGTCATTCATAACCGAAACGCTTGAGGGTTGCGGGGTCGTCCGTCCAGCCGCTTTTCACGCGCACCCACAGCTTCAGGAACACGCGCTGCCGGGTCTGGTGTTCCAGCGCGCGGCGCGCGGCGGAGCCGACGCGCTTGAGCATCTCGCCGTCCTTGCCGATGACGATCTTCTTCTGCCCTTCGCGTTCCACCCAGATCACCGCCGATGCCTTGAGCAGGTCGTCGCCGCGCTCCAGTGCCTCCAGCGTGACGGTGAGCGAATACGGCAATTCCTGACCGAGCTCGCGGATCAGCCGTTCGCGCACTGCTTCGACAACGGCGAATTCCAGCCCGTGGTCGGAGTACTGCCCATCGGGGTAGTACTGCGGGCCTTCCGGCAGGCGCGCCACGATTTCCCGACACAACGCATCGCAGTTTGCGCCCTTCATGGCCGACACCGGCACGATGCCGGCGTAGTCGTGGCGCGCGGACAGCTCGGCGATCAGGGGCAGCAACTGTTCCTTGTCCTGGAAGCAGTCCACCTTGTTGGCCACGAGCAGCGTCGGCGTCTGCGCGGCCTTGACACGTTGCAGCACCGCGTCGTCCTCCGCCGTCCAGCGCCCGGCATCGACGACATGGAGGATGATATCGACGTCGATGAACGCCGCGGCAGCTGCTTCGTTCATGTAGCGGTTGAGGGCGGTCTTGCCGCCGTGGTGCAGCCCCGGCGTGTCGACGAACACGATCTGGGCGCCTTCGAAATTGAGCACACCCTGGACACGCTGCCGCGTCGTCTGCGGCTTGGGTGCGACGATGCTCACCTTGTGCCCGACGAGATGATTGACGAGCGTGGATTTCCCCACGTTCGGCCTTCCGACCACTGCTACCATCCCGCTACGCATTGCCACCTTCCAGTTTCGTCAGCATGTAGGCCGCCGCTTCCTGTTCCGCCTTGCGCCGGCTGCTGCCGTCCGCTTCGCATTGCATACCGTCCGCAAGGCGACAGACGACCGCAAAGCACCGTGCATGGGGAGGGCCGGACTCGCCCACCACTTCGTAGCCGGGTACCGGCTCGCCGCGCGCCTGGAGGAGTTCCTGCAGGCGGGTTTTCGGATCCTTCAGGCTGCGGGCGTCCGGCAGTTCGTGCAGCAACGTGTCGAACAACCCGAGGCAGGCCCTGCGGGCGGCATCGAAGCCGCCGTCCAGGTAGATGGCCCCGAACACCGCTTCCAGCGCGTCGGACAGAATCGAGTCGCGCCGGAAGCCGCCGCTCTTGAGCTCACCCTCGCCCAGCCGCAGGGCATCGCCCAGCGCCAGCTTCTTCGCCAGCTTCGCCAGGCTGGCTTCGCACACCAGGCTGGCCCGCAGCCGTGACAGGCCACCTTCATGGGTCTGCGGCCGCGCCTCATGCAACGCGGCAGCCACGACGAGGCCGATAAGCGCATCGCCGAGGAATTCCAGCCGCTCGTTGTTGTCAGCGCCAAAGCTGCGGTGCGTGCAGGCCCTCTGCAGCAGCCGCGGATCGCTGAAGTCATGACCCAGCTGCGCAGCCACCTGCCGCATCGCGCGGGGCAGTTCCGGAGCGTTCAATCCCGCCCTCCCAGCGGGTGCGAGCCGGTAAAATTGATGACGACGTAGATATTGGAAAACAGATGGACTTGCGCGTCGTAATCCCACGACAGCGCCGCGCCGCGGTCACCGTCACGTACGAGCAGAATGTCCTTCGGCTGGATCTGGTCGATGTCGTCAATGTCCCAGTGGCGGCCCAGCGCATTGCGGATGGTCGTCAAGCTGGCCTCCTGGGTGGCCTCTTGGGCGACTTCTTTCACGGCCGTGGCCACCTTCAGCTCATTGAGATACAACGGCACGATCTTCAATGCAACCAGCACGAAGAAGCCGCCGACCAAGACCACTACCAGCAGTTGCCAGAAACTGGCACCACGCTGCCTGCGTTCCATGCTGCCTCCCGATTCGCAAGACCTGGGCTATCCTGCCGCGTTCAATGGATGATTTCACCAATCCGCCCGAAGTCGGGCCGGAATTTCTCGGCATTCCAGTTCATCCAGATCAGGAACGCGCGGCCTTTCAGATCCTTGTCGGGCACTGTTCCCCAGTAACGGCTGTCGTAGGAATTGTCGCGATTGTCGCCCATGACGAAATAGCTGCCCGGCGGCACCGTGTACTCGAAGTCCTGCGGTGCCACATCCGGGTTGACGAGAATCGCATGGCGGACGCCGTCCAGCGTCTCCTCGACACGCTGGTATTCCCCGTGCGCCGTCGCCACCGCTGTGGCATCCGCGAGCGTGACGGGGGTGCCGTTGACCGATAGCACCTTGTCCACGTAGGTCACATGGTCGCCCGGCAGGCCGATGACGCGCTTGATGAAATCCTCGCCGCGATCCGGCCCGGAACCGGGAAAGCGGAACACCACGACATCGCCGCGCTGCGGCATGCCGCTGCCCAGCAGCCGGCAGTCGCCCACCGGGCAGCGCAGGCCATAGGAAAATTTGCTGACCAGGATGAAGTCACCGATGTGCAGCGTCGGGATCATCGAACCGGAGGGAATGCGGAACGGCTCAGCCACGAACGACCGCACCAGGAACACGAACAGGATGACCGGGAACAGGCCGATGCCGAAGTCCAGGATCGCGTTCGGGTGCTCCTTGCCCGCAGCATGGCGCCGTTTGCGCAGCCATAGGCGGTCGACGAGCCACATGAGGAAAGTGATCGCGGTGGCACTGGCGAGAATCGCGTTGAACAACATCTGGACCTCCGGAACGGGAGCGGAACTTCACACCTGCCGACCCGCGCTTCGGCCGGGCACGGGGCGGGGATCAAAAGGCGGGCGGCGGGCGTGTTTCAGGACTTCGGGTCAGTCTGCAGGACCGCCAGGAATGCCTCCTGCGGAATTTCGACGGCACCAACCTGCTTCATGCGTTTCTTGCCGGCCTTCTGCTTTTCCAGCAGCTTGCGCTTGCGCGACACGTCACCGCCATAACATTTCGCCAACACGTTCTTGCGCAGCGCCTTGACCGTGGTGCGCGCGATGATCTTTGCGCCAATGGCAGCCTGGATCGCCACGTCGAACATCTGGCGCGGAATGACCGACTGCATGCGCTCCGTAAGGTCGCGGCCGCGCGAGAAGGCCACGTCGCGATGCACGATCGTTGCCAGCGCATCCACCCGCTCGCCGTTCACCAGCACATCGAGCCGCACCAACGGTGCCGGCTGAAAGCGCAGGAATTCGTACTCGAAACTCGCATAGCCGCGCGATACGGACTTCAGGCGGTCGAAGAAGTTCATGACGACTTCCGCCATCGGCAGCTCGAACTCCATCTGCACCTGGCTGCCGTGATAAACCATGTTCTTCTGCACGCCGCGCGCATCGACGCACAGCTTCATGACAGCGCCGACGCAGGTGTGCGGCATCAGCAGCCGGCACAGGATGATCGGCTCGCGCAGTTCGTCGTATTCGCCCGGGTCCGGCAATTCGGCCGGGTTGTCGATGCGCCGTGTCTCGCCATTGCGCATCGCCACTTCATAGACCACGGCCGGCGCCGTGGTGATGAGGTTCAGGCCGTATTCGCGCTCCAGCCGTTCCTGCACGATCTCCATGTGCAGCATGCCGAGGAAACCGACGCGGAAGCCGAATCCCAGCGCTGTTGAATTCTCCGGCTCGTACTGCAACGCCGCATCGTTCAAGCGCAGCTTGGCCAGCGCTTCGCGTAAGTCCTCGAAATCATCGGCGGATACCGGAAACAGGCCGGCAAACACGCGCGGCGCAACGCGCTTGAAGCCCGGCAGGCGATCCGCACACGGGCGCGCTGCATCCGTGAGCGTGTCACCCACCGGCGCGCCGTCCACCTGCTTGATGCCGGCCACCATGATGCCGACTTCGCCACATTCCAGGCTCGGCCGCGGCTCCGGCTTCGGCGCGTGGACACGCAGCAGCGAGACTTCATGGTCGGCCTGCGTCGACCACACGCGCACCTTCATGCCCTTGGCGATGCGCCCGTTCACCACCCGCACCAGCGACACGACGCCAAGATAGTCGTCGTACCACGAGTCGATGATGAGCGCTTGCAGCGGCGCCGCCGCATCGCCTTTCGGCGACGGCAGGCGCTCCACGAGCCGCTCCAGCACGTCTGGCACGCCTTCGCCGGTCTTGGCGGAAATCTTCAGCGCGTCCTTGGCCTCGATGCCGATGATGTCCTCGATCTCCGCCGCGACGCGTTCCGGTTCGGCGTTCGGCAGGTCGATCTTGTTGAGTACCGGTAGCACTTCGAGGTCGTATTCGATGGCGGTGTAGCAGTTCGCCACGCTCTGCGCTTCCACGCCCTGGCTGGCATCGACAACCAGCAGCGCGCCTTCGCAGGCGGCAAGCGAGCGGCTCACTTCATAGGAGAAATCGACGTGTCCCGGCGTGTCGATGATGTTGAGCTGGTACACCTGCCCGTCGTGTGCCGTATACGCCAGCCGCACCGCCTGGGCCTTGATGGTGATGCCGCGCTCACGCTCGATCGGATTGTTGTCGAGCACCTGCGCCTGCATTTCACGGTCGCTGAGGCCGCCGCACAGGTGGATGAAGCGGTCGGCGAGCGTGGATTTGCCGTGATCGATGTGCGCGATGATCGAGAAATTCCGGATCCGCGACTGCGGGCCGGCCATTTCTTTCGCGGAGGGGGATTGCGGCATCGGGTTACTTGTGCCTGCGGCGGTCACGACATGGGACGAAAGCAGGATTTTACCGTGTCCGCCTGTCGCGGCGCCGGCAGCCGGTGATCGCAGCCACGCGCTCGGCGTCCAGCCGCGTCTCGCTCAGCACCGTGTCGTGCGCATCCAGCAGCACCGGGACCACGAGACCCCAGCGCGCTTTCCACTCCACGCGGCTGTCGACATCCAGCCATTCAAGCTCGAACGCGCGTGGCCCAAATTCCACTTCCAGCGCTTCGACGAGTTCGTGGCACAGGCCGCAGCCTTCGCGCGACAGGATCCGCAGGTGCACGGCCGCGCTCATCGCTGTGGAATCTCCACGGCCAGGAACATCGGCCCGCCACCGCGCTCCACCAGCACCGGCACGGTCGAGCCGGGCGTCAAACGCTGCACGAAATGGTCGAATTCCTCCGGCGTGCGCGGGTGGGCGCCGGCAATGCTGACGATCAGATCGCCGGCCTGCACCCCGGCGTTGCGCGCTGCGCCATGGCCCACGCCGACGACTGCCAGCCCGCCGTCGATCCCCGCCTTCGACTGCTCGTGCGCCGTGGCGCTGCGCAGATCCAGGCCGAGATCCACAGCCGGCCGTGCGCGCGGTACGGGCACGGCCCGTGCCGCCGGCGTCGAAGAGGTGGCCTGCGGCAATTCGCCGAGCTGGATCTTGACGCGAATCGGCTTGCGATCGCGCATCAGTTCCAGCGTCACGACCTGTCCCGGGTCGGAGCTGCCGACGCGCGGCGGCAGGTCGCGCGAACTGTTGAGGCGGTAGCCGTCATAGGACAGGATCACGTCGCCCGCGCGCAGCCCGGCCTGCGCCGCCGGGCCGTCCGGCGTCACTTCGCTGATGAGGGCGCCACGCGGCACGTCCAGACCGAAGGACGTGGCCAGCCCGCGCGTCACCTCCTGCACGACCACACCCAGCCAGCCGCGCCGCACGCGGCCGCTGTCACGCAGCTCGCGCGCCACCTTCACCGCGACGTCGATCGGGATGGCAAAGGCCACGCCCATGAAGCCGCCTGTCTGGCTGTAGATCTGCGAATTAACCCCGACGACCTCGCCGTTCATGTCGAACAGCGGCCCGCCGGAATTTCCCGGATTGATCGCGGCATCAGTCTGGATGAACGGCACGTATTGTTCCGTGGCAAGCCCGCGGCCCAGCGCCGACACGATGCCGGCCGTCACGGAATAATCGAAGCCGAACGGCGAGCCGATCGCCAGCACCCACTGCCCGACTTTCAGCATCCCCGGCTTCGCGATGCGGGCGGGCGACAGGCCGTCGGCCTTGACCTTCAGCAGCGCGATGTCGCTCGGCTTGTCCATTCCGACGATCTTCGCCACCAGCTGGCGGCCGTCGGAAAGCCGGGCGGTGACTTCACTCGCGCCGTCGACGACGTGTTCGTTCGTGATGATGTAGCCGTCCTCCCACAGTACAAAACCGGAGCCCGTGGAAATCTCGCTCTCTGTTTCTGGGTCCCCGTCGTCACCGGACGCCTGCGGTGCGGCAGCTTCCGGGGCAAGGTACTTGCGGGCCCACGCCGGTGTGCCCGGGCCGTTGTCATCCACGGCGACCGGTTCCGGGGTGGTCGGCGCAGACGTCGCCGTGATGTTGACCACCGCGGGGCTGACGGCCTTCACCAGACTGGAGAAATCCGGCAACGCCGATGCCGGGTGGCCGCAGCCGGCCAGCGCAAGCGCAAACAGCGCCAGCCACGCTCCGCGACAAACGTCCAGGACACCGCGCATCGTTTACTCCCGCTGAAAACGCCGCGCAGTTGAGCACGTCACCCCGGCCTGCGCAACCACCGCCGGCCCACCCATCAACCTGGCTTCAATGTGCTGCAGTGGTCGCCAGTGCGGGTGGCGGGCCGGCATTCGCCTGCCCCTGCAGTTCAAGCGCATCGCCGATCATCTTCACTGTCCGGCCGGGCGCCTCGCCCACCACCGTCACGTGATAACCATCGAGGAAACGCCCGTAGGCATGCACGGCCCCGATATGCGACAAGCCCTTGAGCCCTGCCCCCGCCGGTTCAGCCTGCGCTGCGAACACCGACACGGAGGACAGCCCGTCCGACACCATCAGATGATTGACGACGCCGATCCGGTCCGGCATGTGCCGCTGATCCTGCAGCGTCACGGTGAACCCGGGCGGCATCGCGGCAAACGTCCAGGCGCCGCCTGCGGCGTCATTCGCCAGCCGGGGGGGCGTTGCATCATCAAGTGGAGCCGAGATCTTCTGCCGGACTGCGCGATAACCCTCCGCATCCTTCAGCGTCGGCACGAAGGCGCTGTCCGGGATCGAGGTCGGAAATTCGATCTGCGTGTACATCACCTGCTCCAGCACCCGTGCACTGCCGTCCACGAGCGCCACGCGCAACGGCACGCCGGTGGCCTGATCCACCCACACCCGGTAGCCATAGCGGTAACCGTCACGGGGGTCGACGGCGACGCCCAGACAATTGCGCCCGGCCACGCGATCTGCCGCGATCGACTGAAAGCCATACCATTCGCGCAGGCGTTCGAGCGCCGGGCCGCGGAGGTGGGCAAACAGATTCTTGATGGGCACGTTGTGCAAGTCGACACGCCGACCGCGCGGGAAGAAGCAGGTTAGCTGGTTACCGATGCGAAGCAGCTCGCGCGGCGTTCCCGTCAGCGTGATGATGTGTTCATCCTGCTGGCCGTTCCTGACACGATGCGTCACGCGCAGCACTTCCATCACGCCCTCGCTGCGATAGACAAGGGTGCCGGCGTAGCTGGTGTTGCGGGATGCGGCGACGGCACGCTCCAACAGCGCGACGGCTGAAGGATTCGCTCCTTGTGGCGCAGCAGCCGGAGATGCGCGAACCCCCCATGTCGCCAGCATCAAGACGCCGGCAACGGGCCACACGCTCCACATCAGTGCGTTCCGCCAACCGCGGAATATCGGACCGGCTGCGCCGTGATGCGTGCGTAGCCGAGCGCGCCGTTCATCATCTGGACAGACCCGTAGCCGGTGTGTTCCATCATGTAGTCGTCAAGATGCTGCGTCGTTTCCGGGTCGAGCTGGGACCAGCTCACCTCGTCCACCTTCGGTGCCGCAACCGCCACGATCGAGTTCCCCCTGGCAGCCGCGACGACAGGCACAGCCGTGGTCGTACTGCCTGCATCCGCAACCTGCATCACGGCGGGCGTCACGACGTAGTGGTAACCCGTCAGTGCAACCACGGCGCCAAACGACGCCGCCAGCGCCAGCCCGCCGGCCTTGAACCAGGTCGTGCGCGCCCGGCGCCGATGCGGCAAATGCATCGCTCGCAGAGGAAGAACGGGAGCCGTACCCGGCACGTCCAAGCTGCGCATCACCGCGCCGCAGAAATCTTCCGGTACGCGGTTGACGGCCCGCCCGGCATGGATCTCCCGTACCGCGCAGAAACGGCCGAAACGGTGGAGCAAATCGGGCTGGTGGCCACAGGCATCCAGCACGGCATCCAGTTCGGCGGCGGTGCATTCGCCATCCAGCAGTGCAGAAAGGGATTCCTCGAGATTCACCATAAACTTCACCGGAGAGCAGGTCGCGGGTTTCTTTATTAACCACGAATTACGGAAAAAGTTCCGTATACAGGCAGGCTTGTACCCGTTTCTGGAACCCGGAGATCCACTACAACGCACGCTGCGGGCGATAGTAGCGCGCGAAGACTTGAGCAGCCACTGGTGCCATAACCCCGGGCGGGACGCACGCCCCACATAGTTCAGCGCACGCCACTGTCGGCCCCCATCAACGGGCACACCACCGCGTCGATCGCATCGCGGGCGCGGAAGATGCGGGACCGTACGGTGCCCACCGGGCAATCCATGGCCTGCGCGATTTCCTCGTAGCTCAGGCCTTCCAGCTCGCGCAGCGTGATGGCCTTGCGCAGATCGTCCGGCAGCCGGGCGATGG
Source organism: Nevskiaceae bacterium (assembly GCA_004298465.1). Lineage (GTDB taxonomy): Bacteria > Pseudomonadota > Gammaproteobacteria > Nevskiales > Nevskiaceae > SCRT01. The sequence continues at coordinate 159,844 of SCRT01000007.1, forward strand.
CTTCTGCCACCTTCTGCTTGAGTTCCTGTGTCAGCACCATTGCTTCCGGGGTATCCACATCGCTCAACTGCTCGGTGTGGCCATACAGCTCGGCATCGTCGATGTCGATATCCTGATCGGACGGTCGGCGCTTGCGGGACACCAGCGAGTTCTTGGCTGTATTGATCGTGATCCGGTACAGCCAGGTGTAGAACGCACTGCTGCCGCGGAAGCCCTTCAACGCACGCCAGGCCTTGATGAACGCTTCCTGCGCGACGTCCTGAGCCTCCGCATCCCCAACCAGCCGCGCGGCGAGCTGCACGATGCGGTGCTGGTACTTGCGCACCAGCAGTTCGAAAGCGCGCTTGTCACCCTTCTGTGCACGCGCGACGAGATCGACGTCGGCATCTTCATCCGTCATCGACATCCGTCCAGCTGCGTGCAGCAGGTCGTGCGACCCGTGCCAGTGGTGAATTCCGCGTTGTCGCCCAAAGCCGAATACTCTCCCTGTATTGCCGCGCGACGGTCGTGGCGCTGCGGTAAAATCGACAGCCACAAACCACTGCGCCATGTGCATGCAGCCGGGCCTATTCTATCAATCGCGAGCACTTTCATCGTGAACCGACGCGAAACCGCGCGTGTACACCACTCAGTCGGCGACACCTCTCTTGAGACGGCAGAAATCCTCATCATCGGCAGCGGCGCCGCCGGTCTGTCCTGCGCCGTTCGCCTCGCGGAAGCCGGTCATGCCTGCACCGTGGTGTGCAAGACCCAGCTCGCCAGCGGCAGCAGCCTGTGGGCCCAGGGCGGCATTTCCGCCGTGCTCGGCCCCGACGATACCCAGGAAGCACACGTCCAGGACACGCTGATTGCCGGTGCCGGGCTGTGCGACGAAGCCGCCGTGCGCTACACGGTAGAACACGGCGCCGAAGTCGTGCACTGGCTGCTGGACCGCGGTGTCGCCTTCACGCACGACGAGAACGACCCCAGCGGCACCCGCCTGCACCTGACGCGGGAAGGCGGCCACAGCCACCGCCGCGTAGCACATGCGGCGGACGCCACCGGACGCGCGGTGGAAACCACGCTGGCAGACCTGGCGATAGCCAACCCGCTCATCCACGTCTGCGAACACACCATGGCGGTGGACCTGATCGTGGACAAGGCCGCGCAGCGCGTACTCGGCGCTTACCTGCTGGACGTGAAGACCGGCACCATCCGCACCGTCACGGCGCGCGCCATCGTGCTCGCCACCGGCGGGGCCAACCAAGCTTATCTGTACCTTTCGAATCCGGACGGCGGTTCTTCCGGCGACGGCATCGCGATGGCGTGGCGCGCCGGCTGCCGCGTGTCGAACATGGAATTCATGCAGTTCCACCCCACCGGGCTGTATCACCCGGGTTCCGGCTCCTTCCTGATTTCCGAAGCGCTGCGCGGTGAAGGTGCAAAGCTCACGCTGCCCGACGGCTCGCGCTTCATGGACCGCTTCGACCCGCGCGCCGAGCTCGCACCGCGCGACATCGTGGCACGCGCCATCGACCACGAGATGAAGCGCCTCGGTATCCGCCACGTATGGCTCGATATCCGCCACCGCGGGCCGGAGTTCATCCACGCCCACTTTCCGTCAATCCAGGCGCATTGCCTGGAACTCGGTATCGACATCACGCAGCAGCCGATTCCGGTCGTGCCGATTGCGCACTTCACCTGCGGTGGCGTCACCACTGACCTGGATGCCCGCACCGACCTTGCGGGCCTCTACGCCATCGGCGAAGTGGCGTGCACCGGCCTGCACGGGGCAAATCGCATGGCCAGCAATTCGCTGCTGGAATGCTTGGTATTCGCGCGCGCCGCGACCAACGACCTGCTGGCGCACTGGGACGCTCTCCCTACCACGCGAACATTGCCGGAATGGGATGCCTCGCGGGTATCGGACTCCGACGAGGACGTCGTGATCAGCCACAACTGGCTGGAACTGCGCACGTTCATGTGGGACTACGTCGGCATCGTCCGCACCACGAAGCGACTGCTGCGTGCCCAGCACCGCGTACACCTGCTGCAGCGCGAGATCGCCGAGTTCTACCGCAATCATCACGTCACCGCCGACCTGCTGGAACTGCGCAACCTGGTGACGGTGGCCGACCTCATCGTGCGCTCCGCACTCGGCCGCCACGAAAGCCGGGGCCTGCACTACACGCTCGACTATCTGCAGACCGACGCCGTTGCCACGCCCACGGTGCTCACGCCCTGAAAGCAAAGTCGGCTCCGCCGACGCCTGCCCCACCCTGCCCATGAGCCGCACGCCACTCAACCGCACAGCCTTGGCCGGGATCGCGATCCTGACACTGGTCTGGAGCCTGAACTGGGTAGTCAGCAAGACCGCCCTGCACGGCAGCGGCCCGTTCACGTTCAGCGCGCTGCGCTTCATCGTCGGCACGGCCGGGCTGTTCATCCTGCTCGCGGTGCTGCGCAAGCCGCTGAAGCCGACACCGTGGATTCCCACGCTGCTCATCGGCCTGACACAGACGGCGGGCTTCCAGACTTTCGCGCAGTGGTCGCTGGTCTCCGGCGGCGCCGGTAAGATGGCGGTGCTCGCCTACAGCATGCCGTTCTGGATGATCCCTCTGGCGTGGTGGGTGCTGCGGGAAAAACCCGGCGCCTGGCGCTGGCTGTGCATCAGCGTCGCCCTGCTCGGCTTCATTGCCGTGGTGGAGCCGTGGCAGCCGCTCGGCGCGGCACACAGCATTGCCATGGCGCTGTTCGCAGGGCTTCTGTGGGCCTTGTCCGCGGTGCTGACGAAGCGCGCATTCGAACGCTACCCGAACATGACGCCGCTCAGCCTTACCGCGTGGCAGATGGTGGTGGGCACGGTGGCGCTCGTCGTCATCGCCCTCGCTGTGCCGGAACGCAGCATCCATTGGACAGCCGCCTACGTCGGCGCCCTGCTCTACGCGGGTCTGCTCGCCTCCAGCATCGCATGGACTGCCTGGGCGGTGATCGTGCGTCTCGTGCCAGCCAGCGTCGCGGGCCTGACGAGCCTGACGGTACCGGTCGGTGGCGTGCTGTGGGCATGGGCGCTGCTGGGTGAGGCACCCTCGCCCGCTGAATGGATCGGTATCGCGCTGATCACAACGGCGCTGATTGCGCTCAATTTCCCGCCCGGCAAGCGGCAGAAGTCAGCACCACCGGCGAGCCGAGACTGACGGAGCCGGGATCAGCTACGCAGCCGCGTCACGATGTCCGCAAAACGTGCCACAGCGCCCTCGACTTCCGCCATGGTGTTGAAACGCCCGAGCGAAAAGCGCAGCGACGCCCGCGCCTGCAAAGGTGTGCGCCCCATCGCGATCAGGACATGCGAAGGTTCCACCGACGCCGCATTGCAGGCTGAACCGCTGGACACCGCCATGGCGCTGCTCACGGCCCGCAGCAGCAATTCACCAGAAACACCGTCCACTGTGATGTTGAGATGGCCCGGCAGCACCAGATCCGTGCCGTTGCGCTGCACGCCGCCAACCGCCGCAACCCCCGCCCACAGACGGTCGCGCAGCGCAACCAGGCGTTCATTCTCCGCGTTGTGTTCTTGCGCCATCAATTCGCACGCGGCGCCGAAGCCGACGATCTCATGGCTCGCCAGCGTGCCGGAGCGCAGGCCGTGCTCGTGCCCGCCGCCGTGCATCTGCGCCACCAGACGCGGCCCACCGCGGCGCCGCACGTACAGCGCGCCGATGCCTTTCGGCCCGTAGATCTTGTGCGCCGTGAAGGACAGCAGGTCTACCGGCACGGATCTCACGTCCAGCGCCAGTTTGCCGAAGGATTGCGCAGCATCGCTGTGGAACACCACGCCGCGCGCATGGCACAGCGCTGCGATAGCGGCAACGTCGTTGATGGCGCCGGTTTCGTTGTTCGCGTGCATGACCGACACCAAACCGGTATCCGGGCGCAGCGCTGCGGCAATTCCCTCAACGTCCACGTGGCCGTCCGCTGCCGGCAGCACGCGCGTGACGGGATGGCCAGCGGCTTCGAGCACTGCGGCCGGGTCAAGCACCGCCCGATGTTCGATGGCCGTGGTGACGATGTGCATGCCCGGATGCCCGGCGGCAACACCCTTCAGCGCCAGGTTGTCGGATTCCGTCGCCCCGCTCGTGAAAATGATTTCGCGCGGCTCGGCGTGCAGCAGCTCCGCAATCGCCTCGCGCGACGCCCCCACCGCCATGCTCGCAGCTACGCCGTAGGAATGCGTGCTGGCAGGATTTCCGAAAGCGCCGTCCGGCCCCATCAGCGGCAGCATCGCCTCGATCACGCGCGGGTCGACGGGCGTGGTCGCGGCGCAATCAAAATACGGGATTTTCATCCTTGTCCCGAGGCAGCAGATCGCGCCCGGCTACTGGCCGGGGTGGAAATTCACCATACGCGTCAACGGCACCATGGCACGGCGGCCAACTTCCGGATCGACGAGGATCTCGTTGCCAAGCGCGTCTTCGGCGCGCAGTACATCGCGCAGGTTTGCCAGCCCGTTCATCGCCATCCACGGACAATGCGCGCAACTGACGCAGGCCGCGCCGTTGCCGGCGGATGGCGCTTCGATGAAGGCCTTGCCGGGTGCTGCCAGCTGCATCTTGTAGAACAGGCCCTTGTCGGTCGCCACGATGAACGTCGGGTTCGGAAGCGACTGCGCGACCGCCAACAGCTGCGACGTGGAACCGACGACATCCGCCACTTCGACAACGGAAGCGGGCGACTCGGGGTGCACGAGCACGGCGGCGTCCGGGTAGACTTTCTTCAGGTCGAGGATACCTTGTGCCTTGAACTCCTCGTGCACGACGCAGGCTCCATCCCACATCACGATGTCGGCACCGGTCTTGTTCTGCACGTAGCTGCCGAGGTGCTTGTCCGGCGCCCAGAGGATCTTTTCGCCCTTGCGGTCGAGATATTCGACGAGATCCACCGCGATGCTGGACGTCACCACCCAGTCGGCACGCGCCTTCACCGCCGCGGAGGTGTTCGCATAGACGACAACCGTGCGGTCCGGGTAACGGTCGCAGAACGGGCCAAATTCCTCGATCGGGCAGCCGACATCCAGCGAACAGGTCGCGTCCAGTGTCGGCATGATGACACGCTTTTCCGGGCTCAGGATCTTCGCCGTTTCGCCCATGAAGCGCACACCGGCAACCACCAACGTGTGCGCCGGGTGGTCCTTGCCGAAACGCGCCATCTTCAGCGAGTCGGCCACGCAGCCACCGGTTTCATCCGCCAGCGACTGCAATTCATGGTCGGTGTAGTAGTGCGCCACGAGCACTGCATCGCGGGCCTTGAGCAAGACCTTGCATTCCTCGCGGCATTCGCGCTTTTCCGCGTCCGTCATCTTCTGCGGTATGCGTGCCCGCACCATGTGATACCGCACCCGTTCGTCCGCCAGTGCCGAACCTTCCACGACTGCCTCACGATCTAGTTCATCACGGGCAATCACGGTACACGATCACTCGCCGCCATGCCGTATCTGCCGTCAAGGGAAGGCAGGTCGCGCGAGGACGGAGCGCAGGAACCGCAGTGTACGTGGGGGTACCTGAGGATTCCGAGCACGACCCTCGCGCGCGAGGTCGAGCGCAGCAGGTTATTCGGGGTTTCCCGAGCTGGCTTGCGCAGCCACTTCAAGCCACCGCAATCCCTTCATGCTCCAGCAGCCAGCGCTTGCGCGGCAGACCGCCGCCATAACCGGTCAGCGCACCGTTGGCGCCGATCACGCGATGACACGGCACGATGATGGAAATCGGGTTGCGGCCGTTCGCCAATCCCACGGCGCGCGACGCTTTCGGATTTCCGATACGTCGTGCCAATTCCCCGTAATTGATCGTCTGACCATAGGGAATGTTGCACAGCTCGCGCCACACGCGCTTCTGGAAATCCGTGCCCGCTGCCGCCAGCGGTAGCTCAAACACACGCAAGGTACCGGCAAAGTAGGCTTTTAGCTGGCGCTTGACCTCCACGAAAGGGCCGGCATCCCGCTGCAGCGACTGGCCTGCAGTGGCCCGATCGAAGTGTTCGTCGCCCATGTACAGGCCGCACAGGTGCGAACCATCCGACACCAAGCGCAGCGCACCGATCGGCGTATCGAGCGTGTCACTGTAGAACATCCGAAATCCTCCATTGAACCATGCCATGGCCGGGCGGCCATCGCCCGTCAAGAGGGAATCGCGCCGTGTCCACTAGAATGGCGCGATCCTTCACCATGCTGTGCACCATGAACCATGCTGAGTCTAGCGGCAACGATGCCCTAGTGCTGCCATCGGAGCAGTACGAGCTGATCGTCGCCCCGGTGCTGCAAGTGGCGGCAAAGTCCGCGGCCACGCGCGGCGACCCGGAGCTGTACAACGACATGGCGTCCATGCTCGCATTGATGGCGCAGGTACAGGCCCTTGCCAAGCACTACCTCGAAGATCACCCCGACACGCCAGCGGAACTGACCCGCGCCATCGAGGCGGCACCAACCAGCGTCTGCACGATGGCGCTGCAGCGCGGCGAGCTTTCGCCCGCCCAGCTTGCAGACTGCATCTGGTCGCTGCAAGCCGCGGCAAAACAACTTCGCACTGCGAAAGTGCTCGGGCCGGAAATCGCTGCAATGGCGAAAATCTGGAAGCTGCTGCGCAGTGGAGATCGCCCTGCTGCGCTGTCCGCTCTGCTCAGCTCGACAAAAGACATCGTCAACGCCATCGACGGTTGGGAACAACGGCGGGCGGAATAGCCATGCACAGGCATGCTCCTACGGGATGAGGCGCTGTTCGTAGGGGCCGGCCGGCGACCGTTTTACACGATATCGGTCGCGTGCGGGGGATTGTGGCTACCTTCAGCCGCCCGCGGCGCCCCGCCACAAGTGCATGACGGCGTAGGCACGCCACGGCCGCCAGTTCTGCGCCGCGGCTTCGGCCTGCCGCGCCGTCTTCACGCCTAGGCCATGCAGTACGCCGAGATCACTGGCGGGAAACGCATCCGCATCGCGCAGCCCGCGCATGGCGAGATACTCCACTGTCCACGGGCCAATACCGGGCATCGCCAGCAGCCGTTCACGCATCTGCCGTATATCGGCCGTCCGGTTCAGCGTCACATCACCCGCAGCCATTGCCGTGGCCAATGCCTTGATGGTTTGCGCACGGCGGTGCGGCAAGCCGAGTTCGGCTATGGACTCCACTGGCTCTGCGGCGACACGGTCAACTCGCGGCGGTGTGCGGGTGATGCCGTTGAAAGGAGTTTCGACCACCGTGCCAAAACGCTCCACGAAACGCGCATAAAGCGTGGTGGCGCCGCGCACGCTGACCTGCTGGCCCAGCACCGTGCGCAGCGCGAGTTCGAATCCGTCGCAGGCACCCGGCACGCGCAGGCCCGGACAGGCCCCGACGGCAGCGGACAAGTGCGGATCGGCACCCAGCGCGGCATCGATCGAGGCGGTATCCGCCGCCACATCGAGCCACTCGCCCACGCGCTGCGATAATTCTTCATGCACCGGCTCCAGTGCCGCGTCGTAATAGAGCTGAATCATGCCGCGAGACGGCACCTGCCGCACAGCGCACCAGCCGGCACGACCTGCCATCGCCAGCGTCCGCACATACCAGCCACCGCGCAGGCCTTCCACTTGCGGCGCCCCCCGCAGCTGCAGGAAATCCACGAGCGCCGCCCACGCGAAGGGCGGGCGGCAGTCCAGTTCCGTACACCGGGCCGCGCCGGGAAGTACAAATTCCCCATTCGCAAGGGCTCTGTCGTGCTCAGCGTCGGTTCTTGCCACGAAGTTATCCGGCCCCGCGCTGGCGCAGCACGAAGGCACGCAGTTTGCGCAAGGCTTCCTCGCCGGCCTCATCGCCGAACAGCACGCGGCTTCGAAGCTTGCCGTTTGCAAGGCGGAACGTCAGCACCATCACCTGCCCGGCCACGACGCTGCGCGGGGCAAGGCGCGCGTGGGCCTGTGCGCCAGCGGCGTTTTCCAGCAGCCAGTCGCCGTCTTCGTGGGCGACAAGGCGGGTGAGCGCACGCGGGCCGAAACCGAGGGCTGGATGACGGCGCACGTACCACCAGGACAGGGCCACGCACGCGGCCAACAACAGGGGTTCCCAGATCGCCGTGCCGTGATAGAACAGCGGCACGGCCGCCAGCGGCGCCACATGCAGCGGCAACAGCCAGTGCAATGCGCGGTAGCCGGGTTGCGGCGTGACTTCAGCCGCGACCGCGGAGCCGTTCAACGAGGGCATTGAAACGTGGATCTTCCACCGGTCCTGCGCCACTCAGCCAGTGCCACAGCGTGGGGTCGTCCACTTCCAGCAACTGCTTGAAGGTTTCACGTTCCACTGCAGGCGCCTGCGCATAGCGGGAACCGAGATAGCGCTCCAGGAGCACGTCCAGTTCCTTCATGCCGCGGCGGCAATGCCAGCGCACGCGACGATCCTCGATCGTCGCGTCGCGGGATGCGCCGCTGGCCTCGGTCGTCATCGAACGAATCCGATCAGTTGCGCCGCTCCACCAGCATCTTCTTCGTCTCGGCGATGGCACGCGCCGGGTTCAGCCCCTTCGGGCAGGTGCGCGAGCAGTTCAGGATGGTGTGGCAGCGGTAGAGCTTGAAGGGGTCTTCCAGCATGTCCAGGCGCTCGCCCGTCGCCTCGTCGCGGGAATCCACCAGCCAGCGATAGGCGGCCATGAGGATGGCGGGGCCAAGGTAGCGGTCACCATTCCACCAGTAGCTCGGGCAAGCCGTCGAACAGCACGCACACAGGATGCATTCGTAGAGGCCGTCAAGCTTCGCTCGGTCTTCTGGCGTCTGCAGGCGTTCGCGTGTCGGCGCCGGCGTCGTGGTCTTGAGCCACGGCTCGATGGAGGCGTACTGGGCGTAGAAATGCGTCAGGTCCGGGACGAGATCCTTCACCACCGGCATGTGCGGCAGCGGGTAGATGTTGACGTCGCCCTTGATGTCCTTGATATGCGTGAGGCAGGCCAGATGGTTGCCGCCGTCGATGTTCATGGCGCAGGACCCACAGATGCCTTCGCGGCAGGAACGACGGAACGTCACCGTGGCGTCGGTCTCGCTCTTGATCTTGATGAGCGCGTCCAGCACCATCGGGCCGCACTTGTCGAGGTCGACTTCGAAGGTGTCGACGTGCGGATTTGCCCCGGCATCCGGGTCGTAGCGATAGATCTTGAACTTCCTGATGTTCTTCGCGCCCGCTTCGGCCTTGTGGACCTTGCCGGCGGCCTTGTCGATCCGGGAATTGCGGGGCAGTGTCAATTGCGCCATGGCTTCACTCCATTAAAGCGGGCGCGCACGGCATGCAGCCATTCCGCGCGCGCAGATTTGAAATCAATATTCGCGAACTTGCGGTTCGATGTACTTCGCTTCTTCGTCGAGCGTGTAGGTGTGCACCGGGCGATAGTCGATCTTCACGCTGGTTTCACCGTCGCGCCATGCCAGCGTGTGCTTCATCCAGTGCACGTCATCGCGGTCCGGGCAGTCGTCGCGTGCATGGGCGCCACGCGATTCCGTGCGGTTCTGCGCACAGGCGAGCGTGAACAGCGCGTTTGTGAGCAGGTTCTCAAGCTCCATGGTTTCCGCGAGGTCGGAGTTCCACACCAGCGAGGTGTCGGATACCTGAACATCGTCGTAGGACTTGATGATGTCGTTCAGCAGCGCCCGACCCTTGTCCATCGACTCCTGCGTGCGGAACACGGCGGCATGCGCCTGCATCGTCTTCTGCATCTTCACGCGGATCTGTGCCGTGCCGAGTGTGCCTTTCTGGGCATAACGCAGGCGGTCGAAACGCGCCAGGGCGCGATCCTCGGAGTCCTTGGCGATGGCCTTTAGTGGCGCCCCGATCTTGAGCTTGGCAGCACATTCGAGCGCCGCCGCACGGCCGAAGACCACGAGGTCAAGCAGCGAGTTGGAGCCGAGGCGGTTCGCACCGTGCACCGACACGCAGGCCGCCTCCCCCACGGCCATGAGGCCGGGCACGACGGCGTCCGGGTTGCCGTCCTTCAGGGTGACGACTTCGCCGTGCATGTTGGTGGGAATACCACCCATGTTGTAGTGCACGGTCGGCAGCACCGGAATCGGCTCCTTCGTGGCGTCGACGCCGGCGAAGATGCGCGCGGTTTCCGTGATGCCCGGCAGACGCTCATGCAGCACCTGCGGCCCCAGATGCTGCAGGTTCAGGAAGATGTGGTCGTGCTCGCCACCGACGCCGCGGCCTTCGTTGATCTCCACCGTCATGGCGCGCGCCACGACGTCGCGGCATGCAAGGTCCTTGTCGTGCGGCGCGTAGCGCTCCATGAAGCGCTCGTTCTTGGCGTTTGTCAGATAGCCGCCTTCGCCGCGGCTGCCTTCGGTGATGAGGCAACCCGCGCCGTAGATGCCGGTCGGATGGAACTGGACGAATTCCATGTCCTGCAGCGCGATGCCGGCACGCGCCGCCATGCCGCCACCGTCGCCGGTGCAGGTGTGTGCCGACGTGCAGGAGAAGAACGCGCGGCCATAGCCGCCGGTGGCGAGGATCGTGCGCTGCGCGCGGAAGCGGTGCAGCTTGCCGTCGTTCAGGTCCCACGCGAGTACGCCGTGGCAGCTGCCGTCCTCAGCCATCAAGAGGTCGATGGCGAAGTATTCAATGTAGAACTCGGCTTTTGCCTTCAGCGCCTGCTGGTACAGCGTGTGCAGCATGGCGTGGCCGGTGCGGTCAGCTGCGGCACAGGTGCGGTGCGCCTGCTTTTCGCCGTAGTTGAGCGACATGCCGCCGAATGGCCGCTGGTAGATCTTGCCGTCCGGCGTGCGCGAAAACGGCATGCCGTAATGTTCCAGCTCGATGATGGCGGGAATGGCTTCGCGCGTCATGTACTGGATGGCGTCCTGGTCACCGAGCCAGTCACTGCCCTTGACGGTGTCGTACATGTGGTAGCGCCAGTTGTCTTCTGGCTGGATATTGCCGAGCGCGGCGGAAATGCCACCCTGGGCTGCGACCGTATGGCTGCGCGTCGGAAAAACCTTGCTGATGGAGGCCGTCTTCAAGCCCGCTTCGGCGAGACCCAGCGTCGCCCGCAGGCCCGCCCCCCCCGCGCCCACGACCACGACGTCATACGCATGGTCAACGATATCGTAGGCAGCCATCACATCCCTCCAAACGCAACTTTGAGCACCGCGATGATCGCGATCACCGCCACCAGTCCGTGCGCGAGCTTGAACAGCATGAGCGTCGCCAGCTTCTTGAACTGCCCGCCCACGTAGTCTTCAACCACCACCTGCACGCCGAGCGCGGAGTGGTAGAACAGCACGGCGAAATAGAACACCAACACCGCCGCCACCAGCGGGTTGTGCAGCCACGCGACGATGGCGTCATGCGGCACCAGCTGATGCGTTGCCACGCTGAACACGAACCACAGCGACAGCGGCAGCAGCGCGACCGCCGTGATGCGCTGCATCCACCAGTGCTGAACCCCTTCCTTCGCGGAACCCAGGCCACGGGCCTGTCCGAGTGGAGATCTCAGGAGCATGTCACCCTCCGGTTATTGGAAATCAAGCAAAACAGACGACGAGCCACAGCACGGCCGTGAGGGCCAGCGAGCTCAACACCACGATCCAGCCACCCAGATCCACCTGGCTGCGCTCGAACGCCTTGCCACCGTCCCAGACGAGATGACGCACGCCATTGCAGGCGTGGTAGAACAGTGCCCAGCTCCAGCAGATCAACAGGAACTGCCCGAACGGCGACGCGGCAAACCCGGTATAGGCCGCGTACTGCTCCGGCCCCATCGCGGCGCACAACACCCACGCGGCCAGGCCGAGCGAGCCGATCGCCAGCCCGACACCCGTGATGCGGTGCAGGAATGACAGGGCGGAAGAAAGCTGGAAGCGGTAATACTGCCCCAGCATGAATGGCGAAAGCGGACGATTGGCCGCAGGATCCTTCGCAGACATACCGGCTCCTCAACAACAGACAAGCAACAATTCACGGCGCCGCATGGCGCCCCCTTCACTCAGCAACAATACAATTCAAAAATCGACGCAGCGACCGTCTTTTTCCCAGTCGTAATAACGGGTCGGGTCCAGCCCCTTCTTGCGGCCCCCGATTTCGCGCACCGGCACCGGGCTTGCAGCCTTGCGGTGCGCCAGATCCTCCGTGGTGGTCACGCGCGAATGTGCATCGTGCGGACGTGTGTCACACACTTTTTCAGATTTGGAAGCAGTCACGACCCAAGGTCCACGGCGTTTTGCGTATTGTCGCAAAACTGCGCGCCTGCTGCCAACAATGACGCGCAGAAAAACTCTGGAAAAGCCGGCACGACAACCCTGCCCCGCAGCTGCAAGTCCAGGTCTGACAAGGACCCAGCGAATGCTCAGGAACAAAAAAAGCGGCCCGGTGTCCCGGGCCGCTGCTGCTTGTTGCCGCCCCGGCGCAGCCTGCCTGCGCCCGGACGGCCGACCAACGCCCTGTCAGAACTTGATCTCGCTGAACAACCCGATCTCGTTGTTGATCAGTGAATCCTTGCTGTTGCGCACCCGGTCGTGCTTGTAGACCAGCGATGCGACAATCCCCTTGCGGATCTCGTATTGCGCACCGACGTTGAAGTAAGTGTCGGTGAGCGACGGATCAACATTCCGGCTCGGGCGCACCTTGTCAAAGCGCGCGAAGGCCGTGATCGGCTTCATGATTTCGTAGGAAGCCCACAGGGAATAGCCATCCGCACGATCAGACTGGTTCGGCGAACTCCGCAACAAGGCCTTGTTCTTCAAGAACGGGAAACTGGTTCCACCGAAACTGCCATCCTTGTAGGTCTGTGGATTCATCTGGTTGAAATACTCGCCGCCCAGACGCAGGCCATCGTTCACATAGCCGACGAGGACGTGGTACAGCAATCCATCGCGCGTTGCTGGCCCACCGCCCACCGCCTGTCCGTGCTTGCCGGCATAGCCACCGGCAGCCACGGTCAGGCCATCGAACGGGTGCAACCCAAGACGAAGCGCCACATCCGGCTGGCGGGTACGGAAGTTCACATGGTTGTAGCTGCCACCACTGACCACCGAGAGCTGATAGTCGAAGATGCCCCGCTCGCCCGCCGCGTGGACACCCCAATCAGCCGAGGAAATCAGGCCCATGCGATCTTCCACGGTCGGCTCCACATAGCGGAAACCGTAAAGGTTCTCTTCATACGGGACCCACGGCAGATCCGAAGAACCGGCACGCAATTTGAACAAGGGTGAAAAGGCGCCCTGGACATAGGCTTTCTTGACGAAAATCGTTGATTTCCCATCGGCGCTGCTGTAGTGGAAGTCGGTGGTGAGGTTCATCGACCAGGTCGAATCGAAGGCATGATCCATCGACAGATAGAAACGCTTGACATCGAAGCCGAGGCCATTGGCCGTGCCTTTGCTACCGTTCAGGTTCTGCGACAGGTTCGTGGCGTCGAAATACATCTTGGCGCCAAACTTTGTGTCATTGACCCAGCTCGCCACAGCCGGCTGAACAGTAGACGAGGCGGGCGCCGGGCTCTGGGTCGCCTGTTGCCGGCTGAGCTGGTCAATCTGTGACTGCAGAGCGTCGATCTGCTGCTGCAACGACGATTGGGTCGCGCCGGAAGGAGGTGCCGCGAGGGCTGGGGAGGCCAGCGCGGCAGCGCTGAATGCCGTCATCATGCCCGCTGCAAAAAGGGTGTAACGCATGAACACATTCCTTGAATATGGGTTGGCGTGTTCCCGGCACGGCCTTCGTGGCCGCTGCGCAGCCGCCATGGCCGCTACCGGAAACGCGTGCAGCTTGCCGGGCGCAAGTGACAGTCTTGTGTTGCGAATATGAAGGTTTGGTGACAGCCCCTGTAGGTGGTGTCACGACTGTCGCGGAATGCTTGCGAGGCGAAAGCAGCATCCCGAGCCGGGTAGCAAGGCCGCAGAGTCCCGAAAGCTGCTTCAGGGGTTGCCAAGCACCAGCAGGCGCGCCGCATCGAACACGCAGGAAAATGCCGATCCTTTGCCAGGTTCACTCTCAATGCGCAAGGTCGCCTGGTGCAGGTCGAGCACGTGCTTGACGATGGACAGGCCCAGCCCGGTGCCTCCGCTGGCGCGCGAACGGCTCGACGACACCCGATAGAAGCGCTCCGTGAGGCGGGAAAGATGCTCGGCCGGAATTCCGTAACCGGTGTCCGTCACCGTGTATTCCGCACCCCCTGGAGTCCGCCGCCAGACGATACGAATGGTGCCGCCATCAGGCGTATAGCGCACGGCATTCGTGACCAGGTTCGAGAATGCGCTGTGCAGATCCTTCGCCGACCCCCGCAGGTCGACATGCGCTGCGTCTTCCACCGTTACGCGATGCCGGCCGTGGCTGAGTGCCTCGGCTTCCCCGCGCAGTGTCTGCAGCAAGGCATCCATCGCCACGCGTTCCTCCGGCAGCGCGTGCTGCGCTTCCAGGTGGGAAAGCGTCAGCAGGTCCTCGACGATCTGGCGCATGCGCTGGGACTGGGTGCGCATCTCCACAAGCACCGGAGCCAGCGCTGGCACATCCCCGGGATCGAGTAGTTCCAGATACCCGTGAATCACGGTCAGCGGCGTACGCAGCTCGTGCGACACGTTCGCAACGAAATCCCGGCGCACGCGTTCAAGGCGCGTCAGGCGGCTCACGTCGCGCGCCACAAGCAGGCGGCGGCGATCCCCGTAGTCGATGAACGCGCACTGTACCCGCACACCGGCCGCCGCCGGCGAGGCCACGCCGTCGGCATTGTCGCCACCCTCGCGGAGCCACGTGCCCAGTTCCTGATGGGCAAACCGGTCAGCCAGGCACACGCCGCGATCGGAAGGCCAGGTGATGCCGAGCAGACGCCCGGCGGCCGGGTTGGCCCACTGCACCCGGCCATCGGCGTCCAGCAGCACCAGCGCATCCGGCAGTGCCCGTGCCGCCGTCCGCAGATCACGCAACTGCGCCGCCAGACGCGCGGCGCGCACGTGATGTCCAGCGTTCACGGAGCTTCCGAAAGACGGTATCCGGTTCCCCGCACGGTCTGGATCAGCCCCTCCAGCCCATGGGTTCGCAACGCCTCGCGCAGGCGGCTGATGTGGACATCCACCGTGCGCTCCTCGATGTAGACGTTGCCGCCCCACACATGGTCGAGCAGTTGCGCGCGCGTGTAGGCGCGCTCCGCGTGGCCCATGAAGAAGTGCAGCAGGCGATACTCCATCGGGCCGAGTTCGATCTGCGCGTCACCCACGTAGACGCGGTGCGCCGTGTGGTCGATGCGCAGCACGCCGATCGCCACCCCGTCGCTGTCGACCTGCGCGCGGCGCAGCACGGCGCGGATGCGTGCGACCAACTCGCGCGTGGAGAACGGCTTGACGACGTAATCATCGATGCCGGCGTCGAAGCCACCCACCCGGTCCGTTTCCTCGCCCCGGGCGGTGAGCATGATGATCGGCAGCCGGGTGGTCCGCGTATCCCGCCGCAGCTCGCGCGCGAGCTCCAGGCCGGACGTGCCGGGCAACATCCAGTCCAGCAGCACGAGGTCGGGTGGCGTATCGCTGATAGCGATGCGCGCCGCCTCCACATCGGCGGCATGGATCGCCTCCATGTCGGCCTTGCGTAGTGCAAAGGCCACCATGTCGCGGATCGGGGCTTCGTCTTCGACGATCAGGATGCGTTCATGCACATGGACACCTTTGGCCTGAGATGATGCGGCATTATTGCAAGCTACCCCCAGGTCAGCATCCTGGCGGGACGCTGCAACTCACGCCTCCGGCCGCATGGCGGGGAACAGCAGCACGTCGCGGATCGAGGCGGAATCGGTGAAGAACATGACGAGGCGGTCGATGCCGATGCCGACGCCGGTGGTCGGCGGCAGCCCATATTCCAGCGCCCGGATATAGTCGGCGTCGTAATACATGGCCTCGTCGTCACCGGCATCCTTGGCGGCGACCTGCGCACGGAAGCGGGCAGCCTGGTCTTCCGGATCGTTCAGCTCGGAGAAGCCGTTCGCCACCTCGCGGCCGCCGAGATAGAACTCGAAGCGATCGGTGATGTCCGGATCGTGGTCGTTACGACGTGCCAGCGGCGAGACTTCCGTCGGATATTCGGTGATGAACGTGGGGTCGAACAGCGTTTCCTCCACCGTCGCCTCGAACAAGTCGGTGAGCAGCTTACCGGCACCGGCCCCCGACGCCACGTGCAGGTGGCGGCGTTCCAGCTCCGCAGCCAGATAGTCGCGGCTGCGCAGTTGGGCGGCATCCAGATTCGGGTTGGCCTGGGCCACCGCTTCCGCCATCGTCACGCGGCGGAACGGTTTGGCAAGGTCGTATTCCCGACCCTGATAAGTCAGCGCGGTCTTGCCGACCGCGGCCAGTGCGCCGTCGCGCACCAGCGTTTCCACCATGTCCATGGCGATCTGGTAGTCCGCATAGGCGCGGTAGAACTCCAGCATCGTGAATTCGGGGTTGTGACGCGTGGACAGCCCTTCGTTGCGGAAATTGCGGTTGATCTCGTAGACGCGCTCGAAACCACCAACGACAAGGCGCTTCAGGTACAGCTCCGGTGCAATGCGCAGATAGAGGTCGCGATCCAGCGCGTTGTGGTGCGTCACGAACGGCCGCGCCGTGGCGCCGCCGGGAATCGGGTGCAGCATGGGCGTCTCGACTTCCACGAAACCCAGGCTGTCGAGAAAATGCCGCAGGAAGCGAATCGTCGCTGCCCGCACCTGGAAGGTCTGCCGAACGTCGGCGTTGACGATGAGGTCCACGTAACGCTGGCGGTAGCGCGTTTCGGTGTCCGTCAGCCCCGCCCATTTCTCCGGCAGCGGGCGCAGCGACTTGGACAGCAGCTGCAGTTCTTCGACGCGCAGCGACAGCTCACCGGTACGGGTTTTCATCAGCCCGCCGCGCACGCCGACGATGTCGCCGATGTCCATGGACTTGAAGGCCTGGTAGCTTTCGGCGCCGAGCGCATCCTGTTTCAGGAACAACTGGATGCGGCCGGACATGTCCTGCAGCTGGGCGAAGCTGGCCTTGCCCATGACACGCTTGGCCATGAGCCGGCCGGCGAGCGCGAAGCGCGTCGCATCCGCCTCCAGCGACTCGGCGCTGCGCTCGCCATACGCACCCTGCAGATGTTCCGCCAGCGTGTCGCGGCGAAACGCGTTCGGGAACGCGATGCCCACCGCACGCAGCGTCGCCAGCTTCTCGCGCCGCCCGGCAATGACGTGGTTCTCGTCCTGCGCGGCCACCGCGCCCGTATCCATGGCACTTTCTTCATTCATCCCAGCTTCACCGACATTTCCAGCCCACCCGCGAAGGGCAGCGTCTGCGTCGTGTATCCATGCGCCGCAAGGTAGGCAAAATACTCCGCATACGCCTCGCGATAGCTCGCCGTGTTGTCGGTCATGACGACCGCTCCAGTCCGCAGGTGCGGGCCGACGGCTTCGATGGCCGGCCGCACCATCGGAATCCAGATGTCCATCAGCATGAAATCAATGCCGCCCGGAAGCCGGGCCAGCGTTTCGCGCAGGTCACCCTCGCGCAGATCGATCTGGTCCGCAAGGCCGGCCTCGGCAAAATGGCGGCGCGCGATCTTCGCCTTCTCGGGCTCATACTCCGTGCCAATGACCACGCCGCCGCCGTTGTCGCGCACAGCGGCAGCCAAGTACAGCGTCGAGACGCCGTACGACGTGCCCGCCTCCACCACGCGGCGCGCGCCCAGGGCACGGCACAGGCGATGGCAGAATTCAGCCTTGTCGCGATCCAACGCAACGAGCTTGTCACGCCAGAAAGACCGGCCGGCGATCATATCTGCCACCGACCCCGCCACCGATCTGGACTTCGTTTCCGTCACGTGCCGTTCCAGCTCGCCTTCCTGGGCGCTGCTGCGCTCATGCAGCCGATCCAGCAACGCACGCAGTTCCCCATCGTCCTTCAGACTGTCCATCCACCTATCCTCCACTTGGCATCCGGCACTTGCCGCCCGGAGTCCGCTCGGCTCACAACCCCTGCTTGAGGCTTTCTTCCAGATACGGATCGAGGTGCCCGTTCAGCACGCGCTGGGTGTCGGAGATCTCCACGCCGGTGCGCAAATCCTTGATGCGCGACTGGTCGAGCACGTAGGAGCGGATCTGGTGCCCCCATTCGATGTCGCTCTTGGCATCTTCGATCGCCTGCTTCTCGGCGTTGCGCTTGTCGAGCTCGATCTGATACAGCCGGGCGCGCAGCATCTTCATCGCCTGGTCGCGGTTGGCGTGCTGGCTGCGCTGCGTCTGGCAGGACACGACGACACCGGATGGCATGTGTGTGATGCGGATCGCGGATTCCGTCTTGTTGACGTGCTGGCCACCGGCACCGGAAGACCGGTAGGTGTCGACCTTCAGATCGTCCGACTTGATCTCGATCTCGAAGGAATCGTCCACTTCCGGCGACACGTAGACGCCGGCGAAGGACGTGTGGCGGCGGTTGCCAGAGTCGAACGGCGACTTGCGCACCAAGCGGTGCACGCCGGTTTCCGTGCGCAGCCAGCCGTAGGCATATTCGCCCTGGATGTAGATGGTGGCCGACTTGATGCCGGCGACTTCGCCGTCGGAACGTTCCATCAACTCGACCTTGTAGCCCTTGTCCTCCGCCCAGTGCAGGTACATGCGCAGGAGCATTTCCGCCCAGTCCTGCGCCTCAGTGCCGCCGGAGCCGGACTGGACGTCGAGATAGGCATTGCTGACGTCCGATTCGTGCGAGAACATGCGCCGGAATTCGAGATCCGCAGCAATCTTGTCAAAACCAGCCACGTCGTGGGCAACTTCCGCCACCGTGGATTCGTCATTCTCGGCGACCGCAAGTTCCAGGAGTTCAAGCGCGTCCTTCAGCCCGGTGTCGGCCTGCTCCAGCGGCAGCACGGCACGCTCGAGCTGCGCCCGCTCGCGCCCCAGCGCCTGCGCCCGTGGCGGATCGTTCCAGATCTCGCCGCGCGCCAGCTCGGCGACAACTTCGGCCAGACGGTCACGCTTGTTCTCGTAGTCAAAGATAGCCCCGCAGCGCGTCGAAACGCGCCTGCAGGGCTTTGATCTCGCTGTGGATAGAGGTGGTTTCCATGAAGGTAGGCAGCCCTGTTGAGCGGCACAGTATAGGGGGGGCGTGCGCCACAATCACGCCTGCCGTAGGATTGCGGGGACAGGGCGGCGACAATCGCGGGAACTTGGTGCCGGCCGTGCCACACAGGTGCCGGCGACGGGGACAGCCGCCGGGGGCAATGCGAACACAGGGGAAGGGCATGCAGCACCAGATCGCAGGAACAACCGTAAAGACTGCCACGAAGACCGTGTTTGCCACGCTCGTCACGTGCGTACTGGCCACCCACGCCTGGGCACAGGACGCGCACGAACACCGCTTCTACATTGCACCCAGTTTCGCCTACACCCTGACGCCGAACAGCCGGGCAACACACGATGGGCTGGGCGTCGACCTCGCGATCGGCAAGCGCCTGACCCCGTTTCTGGACCTCGAGATCCTCGGCGGCTGGACCGGCTACAAGACCACGGCCCGCGGCCGCGACGCGGTGTGGGCCGACCAGAAGGCCATGGGTCTGGCTCTGACCGCGCAACCCAACGGGGCCAATCGCTTTAGCATCGGAGGTGGGGCGAACCTCTATGCGTTCAGCAGTGTCGACGAAACGCTGGCAGGCTGGGGCGCGCCGCGCGCCGGCGCCCTGTTCCGCAACCTCTACATCCATGCCGACGTCCGCTACGGCACCACCCGCCACCAGCCCGGCCCGACCCGGCAGCACTACAGCAGCACATTGTTCAGCGCCGGTCTAGGCTACAACGTGCCGCTGCACTTCCTGTTCGACGGCGCGTTGCGCTTGCAGGCACTGTATCGGCTCGACCAGCACAACCAGAAAGACGCCGGGGTGCACGGTCTGGCGCCCACCAACAACTTCGACGAGGTGGTCCTCAGCATCGGCGTGCGCGTGCCACTGGGCAGCAACCAGGCCACGGCTCCTGCAGAAGCGCAGCAGACTCCGGCTGCCTCAACCGTCCACGTCGTTCCAGTGCTGCCGGCCACCCCACTGCCGGCAGAGGGCGCTGCTGCAGGTGGCGTTCCGGCCGGGGGCGTTCCCGGCGCCGGCGGCGCGCCGAATGTCGGGGGTGCACCTGCGGCTGGTGGTACCCCCGCAGTCGGGGGCGCGCCTGCCGTCGGTGGAGCACCCGCAATCGGTGGCGCCCCACCGACAGGCGGGCTGTCCCCCGCCAGCCCTTCGCCGGCCACCGCAAGCCCCGCTCCGGCTGCCGGCGGTGCCCCGAATATAGGAGGTGCTCCGCAGGTTGGCGGCGCACCGTCCTCGAGCCCAGCCCCATCCACCGGGGGCGCACCGGCAGGTGGCGCCCCGGCGGGTGGCGCTCCAGCCCTCTGACCTGCATCACCCCCAGGTTCCTGCTCCGGGTTGCATTCAGGAGGAATTCAGCCTGTTCGCGTATGGTTGTGGTGTTTCAGGCTATAACCCCATCGAGAACGCCGGTGCCTTTCTGTCACGCACGCAATGCCACCCACCACCCCGCGCGCACTTCCCGCCCGCGGGTGCTGCAAGGTGGCTGTCGCGCGCTGGCGTTTGCGGTGCTGTTGTTGTCCATTCTGCCCGCCGGAGCCGACAACGTGATCCCGGCACTTCCCGGCACTTCCGGCACGCCTGTGACGGGCACCAGCCATACAACGGTGACGCTCCCCACCCTTACACCGTCTTCGCTGCACACCTCCACCCGGCCGGTCGACTCGGCCACTGCAGCGCGGCGCGCCAAGCAGTTCAACGGCGGCGGACGCGTGCTTTCCGTGTACCCGGAAACGGATGGCTACCACGTCCGCATCCTCAAACACGGCGAAGTCAGGGTCGTCGTGGTCCCGGATTCCTGACGGCAACCGGATTTCACCGCTACCATTCACGCCGCCTTCGGCGCGTTCCGGGTGCTGCTCGATCCTGGCGGTGCAAGACGCTGAAGATCCGCCTTTCAGCAAGGGAGAATCACCATGCGCGCTCTGGTCATCGAGGACGACACCCGTCTTCTCAAGCTCGTGGCCGACTGTCTGGCAGAAGAACACTACGTCGTGGACTGCGCAGCGGACGGCGAGCAGGGGCTTTACATGGCACTCGAATTTCCGGTCGACATCGCTATCGTCGATCTCGGGCTACCGAAGACACCGGGTATCGACATCATCCGCACGGTGCGGGAAAAGGGCCGCAGCTACCCCATCCTCATCCTCACAGCGCGCGACAGCTGGCAGAGCAAGGTGGAAGGGCTGGAAGCCGGCGCCGACGACTATCTCGTCAAGCCGTTCCACAAGGAAGAGCTGCTGGCGCGCGCCCGCGCGCTGTTGCGCCGCAGCGGCGGGTGGAGCCAGACGCGGCTGACGTCCGGGCCGATCACGCTTGACACCACAGCCAAAACCGTCGAGATCGACGAGCATGCGGTGGAAGTGACGACCTACGAATACCGCGTGCTCGAATATCTCCTGCTGCACGCTGGTGAAGTCGTTTCCAAGATGACGCTCATCGAACATCTCTACGCCGAGGACGAGGAGCGTGACAGCAACGTGATCGAGGTCTTTATCCGGCGCTTGCGTGGCAAGCTCGACCCCGACGGCACACTCAACCCGATCGTCACGCTGCGGGGCAGCGGCTACCGCTGGGATTTGCCGCGCAAGTGACGCGATGCCGCCCCATCCACTGACGTCGCTGCGCGACGCCCTGCGTGCCCGGTTCGGGTCCCTGTCGCTGTCCGCCCGCCTGCTGATCGCGGCCAGCGCGGTGTTGGTCGTGTTCATGCTGCTGACCGGTGCAGGGCTGGAACAGGCTTTCGAACGCAGCGCCTTCCAGTCCCAGCGCGCGCGCCTGGAAGGGCTCGTCTACGCCTTGTTGGCGGCCGCCGACACCACCCCCCGCGGGAGCCTGTCGGTGGCCACGGCAGCCCTGCCCGATTCCCGCCTTACGCACGTCGATTCCGGGCTGGAAGCGGTGATCTTCGATGCCAGGGGCGTTGCCATCTGGCATTCACCCAGCCTCAGCGACCCGCTGCCGGCCGTGACGGCGCCTCCGGTGGGAACCAGCATGTTGACGCAAGCCGACGGGCGTTTCGTCTTCGCCTACGGCGTCAACTGGTACGGGAATCGCAAGAAGGCCCGGCGTTTCACCCTGGCCCTGATCGAGGATCAGACGGATTACCTCGCGCAGCTCGCGACCTACCGGCAGAGCCTGTGGGTCGCGCTGGGTGCCGCATCGGCCGTGCTGGTGTTGCTGCAAATGTTCCTGCTGCGTTGGAGCCTGTCGCCGCTGCGCCATCTGGCGGTCGAGGTCCGGCAGATCGAAAGCGGCAAGCGCGACCACATCGAGCGCGTCTATCCGGCGGAACTGCTGCCGCTGACCCAGAACCTGAACACCATGATCAGCACCGAGCGCAGCCAGCTCGTGCGCTACCGCAATGCGCTCGGCGACCTCGCCCACAGCCTGAAAACCCCCCTCGCTGTCCTGCGTGGTGTGGCGGAAGCCTCGACCACGCCGCACGAATTCCGCGAGCAGATCGAAGACCCCATCGCCCGCATGGAGCACATCGCCGGCTACCAGCTGCACCGCGCCGCCGCTGCGGGGCGGCGCGCACTCAGCGAACGCGTGGCGCTGGCCCCGCTCGCCGGCAAGGTATTGGAAGCGCTGACCAAGGTCTATGCCGACCGGGGCCTGGAATTGCGCAATGCCATCGATCCTGAACTACGATTGCGCGCAGACGAAGGCGATCTCTACGAAATCGTCGGCAATCTGGCCGACAACGCCTGCAAATGGGCCCGCCACACGGTCATCCTCAGCGCCACAGCCGGAACACAGGCCATCATCACGGCCGAAGACGATGGCCCGGGGTTTCCCGACGGCGCCGAAAAATTGCTGGAACGCGGCGTGCGCGCCGACACCCACGTTTCGGGCCAGGGTATCGGCTTGGCCACCATCCACGACATCGTCCAGCTCAGCGGCGGGCAAATCAAAATCGGGCGATCCGACACCCTCGGAGGCGCGCGCATCTCGGTCCACTGGCCGAACTGACGGCTCTGTGGGGCGCAGCGTGTGGTGAAGGA
Organism: Nevskiaceae bacterium; assembly: GCA_004298465.1. Classification (GTDB taxonomy): domain Bacteria; phylum Pseudomonadota; class Gammaproteobacteria; order Nevskiales; family Nevskiaceae; genus SCRT01. Next base: position 182,897 of record SCRT01000007.1, read on the forward strand.
GGGAAAGAGCGCGTTTTACTCGCGGTGGAATTGCCTTAGGCTTCCGGTGACACTCATCCAACGCTGCTTCAGGACGCCTCTGGAACCTTCAGGAAATACCGGCGGTAATGGCGCAGCTCTTCGATCGAGTCGCGGATGTCATTCAGTGCACGGTGCGCGGATTTCTTCGTCACGCCCGCCGCCACACCCGGTGCCCAGCGCTGGCACAGGATCTTGAGCGTGCTGACATCCAACAGCCGGTAGTGAAAGTAGCGCTCCAGCCCCGGCATCCAGCGCGCCAGGAAACGGCGGTCCTGGCACACCGTATTGCCACAGATCGGCGACGCGCCCTCCGGCACCCACTGGCGCAGGAATGCCAACGTCTGCGCTTCCGCATCTGCTTCATCAGTCCCGCTGCCCCGCACCCGCCGAGTCAGCCCTGACGTACCGTGATGCTCGGTGTTCCATTCGTCCATGGCGGCAAGGACATCGTCCGGCTGATGGACCGCGACCACCGGTCCTTCGGCCAGGATATCCAGGTCGCTGTTCGTAACGATCGTCGCGATTTCGATGATCCGGTCGCGCTCCGGCACCAGGCCGGTCATCTCCAGATCGATCCAGATCAAGTTGTTTGCATCGGCAGCCATGGGAACTCGAAGAAACCGGGAAGGTGCCATGGTAGCGCGAACGCCGTGTACCGCAGGCTTCATGCCCGCGCACTTCAAGAACCCGGCTTTCGCATACTTGCCCACCTGCTGTGCCCTAAACTGAGGCCATCCAACTCCTACGCAGCGCCGAACCATGCCCGACCTCGCCACCCGCCATTGCGTACCCTGCGAAGGTGGCGTGCCACCACTGACCTCCGAGCAGGCAAGCGAACGTTTGCGGCAGCTAGACGGACGCTGGCAGACGATGGAGGACCACCACGCGCTCGCGGCGAATTTCGAGTTCAGCAACTATTTCCGCACGCTGGCGTTCGTGAACGCCGTGGCCTACATCGCGATCACGGAAGATCACCATCCCGACATCACGTTCGGCTATCGCACGGTGCACATCCGCTACACCACGCATGCGATCGACGGCCTGTCCGACAACGATTTCATCTGCGCGGCGCGGATAGACGCCCTGGTCACAGCCTGATTCAGGCCGGTGTGCGGCCACTCAGCGCGTGAGACAGCGTGCTGGCATTCACGTATTCCAGTTCGCCACCCATCGGCACGCCGTGCGCAATGCGCGTGACTTTCGCGCCATGCTTGCGCCCCATGCCGGCGAGGTAGTAGGCCGTCGCCTCGCCTTCGACGCTGGGGTTGATGGCGATGATGAGCTCTTGCACACCGCCGCCCGCAAGGGTAGTTTCCAGCTGCCCCAGCCCGAGCTCGTCCGGACCGACGCCGTCGAGCGGCGACAGGTGGCCCATGAGGACGAAATAGCAGCCGCGATAGCCGGTGCCGGACTCGATGGCCAGCAGATCGGCGGGCGTTTCCACCACGCAGATCTGTCCGGCCGCGCGGCGCGCGTCACTGCAGTAGGCGCAGTGGCCATCTTCGCAGAACATGCGGCATTCAGGACAATGGGTGATGCCCGTCAGCGCATCCGCCAGCGCCTGCGCCAGATCCGCGGCACCGTCGCGGTCGCGATCCAGCAGGTGGAAGGCCATGCGTTGCGCGCTCTTGGGCCCGACCCCGGGCAGGCGCCGCAGCGCGTCGATCAGGCCCGAAAGCCGTGGCCCGTAATGGTTCACGGCGCGTTACAGGCCGAACTGGCTCAAGTCCATGCCCGCCGGCAGGTTCAGGCCGCCCGTCACCTGCCCCATGCGCGCCTGGGTTTCAGACTCGACTTTCTGCGCCGCGTCGTTGATCGCGGCCGCGACGAGGTCTTCGAGGAACTCACGATCCTCGGTCAACGCATCGGGGGAAATCTCCACCCGACGCGCTTCGTGCTTGCCGTTGAGCGTGACCTTGACCAGCCCGGCACCGGACACGCCGGTTACTTCCATCTGCTGCACCTCGGCCTGCAGCTTGCGCATCTTTTCCTGCATTTCCTGCGCCTGCCGCATCAACTGGCCCAATCCTTGTTTCACGTCCACGGCTCCATCCTGAAAAGTGGGGAGGCATCGCGCCTCTGAAAGAATCTCTTGGCGGGCAACACCGCGCTCACATCACCGGACGCACGCTGCCAGCCCGCAATGTTGCCCCGAAAATGTCCTTCAGCGCTTGTGCCGCCGCGCTGTTCTCGATCGCTGCTTCCGCCGTTTGCTGACGCACCTGTGCGTCGCGCACGTCCATTCGCGCGGCGGTTGCCAGCGCCACACCGGGCGCACTGGTCGTGATCGTCACTCGCCGCACCACACCGGTGGCCGCCGCCAACGCCTGTTCGATTTCCGCCCGGCGTGATTCGGCGAGCAGGTGGGCGCATTCCGCTTCGAGCGCCAGATTCACCGTGCTGGTATCCGACGCGGTACACGCGCAATGGCGCGCCAGTTCGCGCGCCAGCCCCGCCAGCCGCAGCACTTCGACATCGTCCGGCCATGCACCTTCGGGGGCAATGTGACCGTCCGCAATCTGATCATTTGCAGCTGATAGCCCCCGAACCGGCGGCAATGCGGGCTGCGGTTGCTGCTCTGGCGGCTGCGGCCCTGCCATGCGCGGTGCGGCCGGCTGCGCAGGCGCTGCGTGCTTCATCGGTGCTGCCAGAGCAGAATCCGATGCAGAAACAGGAGCAGCAGGTGCCCGCTGCCCATCACCGCCGCCAACCGGCTGCGGGCGGAACGCGTACATGCGCAGCACGGCCATCTCGAAGCCGATGCGCGGGTCCGGTGCCCAGCGCAGGTCACGCGCTGCGTGCACGGCGATCTCGTAGTCGATCTGCACATCCTCCGGAGCGATCTTCACCGCAAGTTCCGCAAGCCGTGGATCGTCGTCGTCATCCGCCGCTTCCGGCAGCACCTGCAGCACCGCGATGCGCTGCAGGTCAGCCGCCAGCATGTCGAGCAGCGCGGCGTAATCCGGTGCAATGGCCGTCAGTTCATCGAGCCCAGCCACCAGGCCCTTGCCATCACGCGCGTCGGCGCAGGCCAGCAACGCCAGCAGCCCGCTGCGGCCGGTGGTGCCGAGCATGGTTTCCATCGCCTCGCGTTCCAGCCGCGCACCGCTGCCATAGGCGATGGCCTGGTCCAGCAGCGACAATCCGTCGCGCATCGAGCCGTCCGCGGCCCGTGCGAGCACTGCCAGCGCGGTGGGGTCGGCATCCACCTGCTCGCGCTGGGCGACTTCCGCCAGCACGTCGCGGATCAGCGTCACCGGCAGCCGCCGCAGATTGAACTTCAGGCAGCGCGACAGCACCGTGACCGGGAGCTTCTGCGGGTCGGTCGTGGCGAGGATGAACTTGACGTGCGGTGGCGGCTCTTCCAGCGTCTTCAGCAGCGCGTTGAAGCTGGACGTGGACAGCATGTGCACTTCGTCGATCAGGTACACCTTGTAGCGGCCGCGCGCCGGCGCGTAGGCGACGTTGTCCAGCAGCTGGCGCGTGTCCTCGACTTTCGTGCGGCTCGCCGCGTCGATCTCGATGAGGTCTATGAAGCGCCCTTCGTCGACCTCGCGGCAGGCGCTGCATTCGCCACACGGATGCGGGCTGACGCCTTTCTCGCAGTTCAGGCACTTGGCGATGATGCGCCCCAGCGTGGTCTTGCCGACGCCGCGTGTGCCCGTCAACAGCAGCGCCGGATGCAGCTTGTCACCTTCCAGCGCATGGCTCAGCGCCTGCACCACCGGCTCCTGCCCGCGCACGTCCTCGAAACGCCGCGGACGATACCGCCGTGCCAGGGTGAGATAGCTCATGAACGCTCCGGGATGCTCGCGCGCACTACTGTTTTCCGCTCCGTGGCGAATACGCAAGCGCACTGACTTGGAATTGCAATTGTGGCATGGCAAGCGCGTTGACGCCGACCGCCGTCCACGCCGGACGGTGTTCGCCAAACGCCTGGTCACGCGCATAGACCACAGCGTTGAACTGTGACATGTCGGTCTGCCAGGTGGTGATCGACACCACGTCATCCATCGTGGCACCGGCGTTTTTCAGTACTGCAGCAAGGTTCTTGAACGCCCAGGCCGCCTGATCCTCGAGACTCGTGGCGTAGACGCGGCGCGTGGTGTCGTAGCCAACCTGTCCGGACACCATGACCCACGGCCCGACGCGCACAGCCTGGGAATAGCCGTAAACGCCAGAACCCAGCGCCATGTCCGGCGGGCTGAAATAGGCCGGCTGCACAGCGCCCGACCCAGGGTTCGGGCGGTTCGCGGCACACGCCGCCAGCAGCACGGCCGACATCGGCAACACCCATGCGAGGCACCGCTTCGGCATCTTCATCCACATCGCATCAATCCGGCCACGCCCATTCCGCACCACGCGGCCGGGCACTGCGGGGGCGGATGAACCGCCGAGCCGCGAGAAAAGAAAGTGTACAGAGTGGCGCGCGGACATTCCGCCGATCGCTGATCATGGCCCCCGCGGAACGACAGACGCAGCCATCCTGGCGGCATCGCACCCGCCGCCGCGCTAGCCGCGACCGCCGCCCGATCCCCGCTTCGCAAGCACGCCGCCGACTGCCCGCCCAGCCGCAACGACAGCACCCGCCAGAAAGTCCGGCTCGGACGGGCTGGTCTCGCTGCCAGCGAGCACCAGCCGCTGCCGCCACGCCTCCGACACCCAGGGTGCGGCGCCGGGTACCGGATGTCCGGCCGGAATGCGGTCCATCGCGGTCGCGGTGAACGGGTCGGTCGCCCAATCCTTGAAGACCGTCGCGACGGGCGCGCCCGCCGCCGCGCCGAAAATGCGAACGAACTGTTCGACGCCGGCCCGCGCCAGCGCCGCCTCGCCAAGTGCCGCACGCTGTTCCACAGCAACGCCGGGGAAACCGAACAAGGCGGCATGGCCCGATGCCGTGGTCGCGTCGTGCATTTCAGCCATCGGCCCGACCATGCTCTGGGCAGTGCCGGACAGGCCCGCCGCACGCCAGAACGGCCGCTCGTAGAGTGCGAAGAACTTGGCGTGCGGCGCCATCCAGGTCGGGGTGTCGCTCCAGCGCCGCGCCGCCGCAGCCTCCTGAGCGGGCGTGAACGCCACCGTGGCTTCAAGCAGCCGCGGCGGCAGGGCGGCGATGACCTGGGTGGCGGTGTGCGTCTCGGGCAGGCCATCGGCCCGCGCGACCGCCAGCTCGACCCCCTTTCCGGTCAGCGCCATGGCTGTCACGTGCGCACCCAGCTGCACGCACTCGGGCGGTAACTCCCGCGCCAGTGCGCGCACCAGCGCGGCAGTGCCACCCACGAGCCGCAGCGACTGTGGTTCCGGATCCACCGCGCGATAACGTCGTGGCCCTTCGCGCGACATGCGCTCGAACACCACGTCGCCTACGCTGTTCTGGGCGAAGGCAGGAAGGCCTAGTTCCGCCACCAGCTCGCCGATGGCGGGCTGTACGCGCGGCCAGAACCAGGACGGGCCCAAGTCGAAACCATCATCACACGGCAAGCCGGCAGCATCCACCGTGAGGATGCGTCCCCCCAGACGGTTGCGGGCTTCGAACAGGATGAAATCGACGCCCGCCGCCTGCAGCAGGCAAGCCGCCTGAAGCCCAGCCAGGCCGCCGCCAACGATCGCGACTTCGGACTCCGTCACGTCCGCACCTCGCGAAGTTCGGCCTCGAAGGCGCAGACATTATCGTGGAGCAACGGCGCGGCCTTGAACCACACGCGTGCGCCCAGCGGCCCGACGGTTGCGGCCAGCGGCCGGCCCGCCGGCAGGCGCAGCCAGCTCCAGCGGCCCAACGCGTCGGTGCGATCGCTGAAGCCACCGTCAACAACCAGCAGCTCAAGTCCTTGCGGGTTCGGCAGCACGATGCGTGCGCCGGCCTGCCAGCTTTCCAACATCACGCGCTCGCCCACACCCTCGAACAGCACGCAGGATGATGAAACACCTGCACGCCGCGCAGCCTCCTCACCGGCGCCGGGGCGGCAGACGACATGCGCCCGGTCGTCCGCCCGGAACTGCCACAATTTCACAAAGATCGTGCACCCTGCCGCGCTGCCCGGGGCATGCCCTGACCCTGGCGGATTGCGCACGTAGGTGCCCTCCGGGAAATCGGCGGTCTCGTCCTGGAATGTGCCTGCCAGCACGAGGAATTCCTCACCGCCGGGATGGCCGTGGCGGGCGAAGCGGCTGCCCGGCGCGTAGCGGACGATGGATGTGGCGCGCGCCTTTTCCTCACCGATGCGAAACAGCATCCGCCGCTCCACCCCCTTGGAGGGACTCGGTACCCAGTCCAAGGCCTGCGCATGAACGAGCGCGCGGGTAGAAAAATCAGCGTTGAGCCGCATGCCTCACCCCTCTGGACAGATCGATATCAGTAGCTCTCACAACCGCAGGCCTTTCGTGACGCCCGTTCGGCGCTTGCTTAAACTGGTGGCACAGCGGCACCGCGTCGCCCCTCAAACCCATCGGAAACGGACCGTGCCAGCGAGTCTACGCCGCACTGCTCTGCGGACTCTCAACTTCGCCGTCGTCGCCGTCTTCATCTGGGCGGTGCAGCATTATTGGGGCTGGGGCCGCCTGCTGACGCCGTGGCGCCACCTGACGGCCGCGATGACGGCGCTTGCGGTACTCGGCATGCTGGCCAGCTACGCGCTGCGAGCACTACGCGTGTATCTCGCCGAACCGGACATTCCGCGCGGCCAGCTTGGGCAGTCCCTGCGGCTGATCCTCGTCAGCAACGTTTTCAACCTGTTGCTGCCCATGCGCAGTGGCGAAGCCAGCTTCCCGATTTTGATGCGGCGCTGGTTCGGCACCGACCTGAGCCACGCGGCAGGGACCCTGGTCTGGCTGCGCGTGCTCGACCTGCACGTCATTGCCGCCATCGGCGTCGTGTGCGCCGCCCGCGGCTGGCTGGGCAGCGGGCTGGCAACCGATGCGGCACTGGCCGTAGCCGCGCTATGCGTCGCCGCCCCCGTCGCCGCCCATATCACACGCCACGCCATCACCGCGTTCCTGGAAAAAAGACCCAGTCGCGTTTCCATGCTGCTGCTGAAAGCCGCTAAAGGCCTGCCCCGCAACACCGCCGGCCTGCTGCGCGATCTTGCCCTCACGTGGCTGGGCTGGGGCGTGAAGCTCGCCAGCCTCGGTTTCATCTTCGCCAAACTCGCTGGTATCCCGCTGTCGCTCGGCGTCCTCGGCGCCATCGGCGGCGACCTCTCCACCGTCCTGCCGATCCACGCCCCTGGCGGCTTCGGTACCTACGAAGCCGGCGTCATGATTCTTACCACGCCTGCGCACGATGCCACTGCGCAACTTCTCGCCGCCGCCGTAAACCTGCACCTGCTGGTGCTCACCACCGCGCTCGTCGCCGGCGCGTTCGCGTGGCTGGCGCCGGGGAAAAAGGGCAACGCAGAGGAGCATTGAATCAGCGCCTAGGCGTGCTGAGATTTTGAGATTGGCGATTCAAAGATGTGGATGGGGCAGTAGCCAACACCCTGTCGATCTTGCTGTAGCTCATAGCCCGAGCAGCCTCACTTCTGCTCACTTCATTAATCTTCATACCCATCGCCTCACGTAGAGCTTGCTAGACTTTCTGCCGCCCAAGGGAGATACCGCAGTGCCGGATCATTCATCGCCTCGCCCCAGCCTGTCCGTCGTCATTCCGATGTACAAGGAAGAAGAGAACGTCGCACCGATGCTGGCGGCGGTGCACGCGGGGTTGCGGGATTACGGCGGGCCGTGGGAGCTGGTGTGCGTGGACGACGGCAGTCCAGACGCCACCGGCGCACGCCTGCTGGCGGCGGCGCAGGACTACGGCTCGCATGTGCACGTGATCCGCTTCGCCCGCAACCAAGGCCAGACGCCCGCCATGCAGGCCGGCATCGACGCCGCGCGTGGGGCGCTGATCGCCACACTCGACGGCGACCTGCAGAACGACCCGGGAGACATCCCGCGCATGGTGGATGAACTGCGCGCACGCGACCTCGACCTGCTGCAGGGCCGGCGCGCACACCGCCAGGACGCCATGATCTCGCGCAAGCTGCCATCGCGCATTGCCAACAAGCTGATCGCAAAGGTTACAGGCGTGGCGCTGCACGACTACGGCTGCAGCCTGAAGGTCTATCGTGCCGACATCATCAAGCGCGTGCGCCTGTACGGGGAAATGCACCGCTTCATTCCGGTGTGGGCTGCGATGGTCACGGCGCCTTCGCGCATCGGCGAAACGGACGTGAAACACCGCGCCCGCGAGTTCGGCGAGAGCAAGTACGGCATCTCCCGCACGTTCCGCGTCATCCTCGACCTGCTTACGGTGTTTTTCTTCCTGCGCTACCGCAAGCGGCCGGGGCACTTCTTTGGCTCCATCGGGCTGATTTTCGGCGCGCTTGGCAGCCTGGCGATGGCGTGGCTGCTGTTCGCGAAGTTCGTAATGGGCGAGAACATCGGCGATCGCCCCCTGTTTCTCACGGCCATCCTGCTGCTGGTGTTTGCCATCCAGTTCCTGACCACCGGCGTGGTGGCGGAAATGCTGGTGCGCCTCTTCGACCAGCACCGTGAACGCCCGGCCGTGATCGCCGAACTGCCCGCTTCCACCGCGACCTGCCTGCCGGCGGACGGCTGGAAGCTGGATGCCCCCGCCGTGCAGCCCGTGCCCGACTCCGCCCGTGTCGGCTGAATCCGCGCCGGGCGCGGTGCCACGCGTCTGGTGGCTGGTGCTGCTGGCGGCGGCCTTCATCGGCTTCGCCAGCAACATCTGGAACGCACCGCTGTTCGACCTCGACGAGGGGGCGTTCTCGGAAGCTACCGTGGAGATGATCCACTCAGGTAACTGGCTGACCACGACGCTCGACGGCGCGCCGCGCTACGACAAGCCGATCCTCATCTACTGGCTGCAAGCCGCATCCGTCAAGGCTTTCGGTGTGCACGCGTTTGCCTTCCGCTTGCCGTCCGTGCTGTGCGCGTGCCTGTGGATGCTGGCCGTATGGGGCTTCGCGCGACGCTACGCCGGAGGCAACCGGGCCGCGCTCTTTGCCGCCCTCACCGTGCCGCTTTCGTTGCTGCCAGGCATCATCGGCCACGCCGCCATCGCAGACGCATTGCTGAACCTGTTTCTGGCACTGACGTTCTTCGACATCTACCGCTACTTCGACCAGCCCTCGAAGGCCACGGCACTGCGCGTGTATCTGTGGATGGGGCTGGGTCTGCTGGCGAAAGGTCCAGTGGCAGTCGTGCTGCCGCTGATCGTCGGCACGCTGTTCTTCATCTGGCAGGGCCGGACGCGCGACTGGGCGCATGCGGTGCTGTTCTTTCCCGGCTGGCTGGTCACGGCGGCAGTGGTGGCGGTGTGGGTGGTGCCGCTGTATCTGGGCGGCCGCATCGACTTCCTGAACCACTTCATCTTCCAGCAGAACCTCGGTCGCTACAGCGAAACCCTGCAGGGCCACGGCGGCAAGCTGTGGTACTACGTGCTGTGGTTTCCGCTGATCCTGCTACCGTTCACGGCGCTTGTCGTGCCGGTGTTCAAGCGCGGCTTCGGCCGGCGTCCGGAGCCGCTGGATGGCTATCTGTGCCTGTGGTTCGGCGTGACGTTCGTGATCTTCACGTTCTCCGGCACCCAGCTTCCGCACTACCTGCTCTACGGCTGTACCGGCTTGTTCGTACTGTTCGGCAAATACCACGATCGCGCGCCGCCACGGGCCGCCACGCTCGCACCGGCGCTGCTGCTGGCTGCAGCACTGGCCGCACTGCCATGGCTGCTGCCGCTGGTCCATACGCCGCCGCAACGCACGTTCGAAGCCGGCATCCTCGCGCTCGTCCAGCAAGGCTTCGGCATTACCTATCACGTGCTGACGATCGCCGGACTCGCCATCGTGCTGGTGTTGATGGCGTGGCGCGGCCTGCCGCCGTGGCGCGCGCTGCTGGTGGCGGCTTTCGCCCAGGCGGTGGTCGTGTGGTGGGCAGTGGTGCCGGTCTACGCCGCGGCACAGCAAGGCCCGACGCGTGAAGCGGCGCAGCTTGCGAAATCGCTCGGCCTGCCCACCGTGAGTTACGGTAAGTACCTGCCAAGTTTCAGCGTCTACCGCGGCGCGCCCACGCCGCATGGCCTGCCCGCGCCCGGCGAACTCGTGTTCGTCAGCCGCGACGCGATTCCAGCACTCGAAAAGGGGCTGGACGGCGCAACGCTGGAACCGAAATTCGAGAAAGGTGGCGTGGCGCTGTTCCTGCGGCCAGCCCTCCAGCGCTGAACGGCGCGCGCTGCCAAAGAAGGTTGACCCCCGATCCTCAATCAGTCCCTCGCCGCTTCCAGATCTTCCATATACGGCCCCTGCGGTTCCGTGTCCGGGTGCAAATCCATGGCGATGGAGGCGCTTTGCACCATCGGCACGAAATGCCGGTCGTTACGCAACTGCCGCTGTTTCCAGATATAGCGGTGCAAGGCGTACGCGCTGAGCAGCGCACACAGCACGGCAAACCAGATGAACAGCCATGACGCACCGGCGCGGCCCATCAGGCTGCCAGCCAGCAGCGGTCCGATGGCAGAACCCAAACCATGCACGAACAGCACAGTACCGGTTGCCCACAGCAATTCCTCGCGCTGGAGATAGTCGACGACGTGCGCCACGGTGATGGGATAAAAGGAAAAACACAGCCCGCCCAGCACGAACACGCACATGTAGGCGGTGCAGCCGGCAACCGGCACGGCGATGAAATTGACGAGGGCCACGCCGGCAGCGATCAGGGCCACCAACCCCAAGGCCAGCGAGCGATCGACACAGTCGGACAAGCGCCCGAGCGGCCACTGCAAGGCTACGCCGCCGCCGATGGCGACCATCATGTAAGTACCCACCTGCGCGGCGTCGAGTCCGCTGCTGTAGGCATAAACCGGCAGCAAACCCCACAGCGCACCCAGCAACAACCCGGAAATCAATGCTCCGACGATGCCGATCGGGACGATCTCGTAGAGGCGCCGGACACGCACGCCAGGGATGGCCTTGATGCGCGGCTCCGGCTGGCGCGTGAGCACGACCGGCAGGCTCGCTACGCACACCATGATGGCGATCACGCCGAACAGCACGAAAGCTTCACGATCCAGCGTCATGAACTGCTGGGCCGCCGCTCCGGCGCCCAGGTTCAACATCATGTAAATGGTGAAAATCGCGCTGCGGTGCGTCGTCTGCGTGGCGTTCAGCCAACTCTCGATCAAGGTGTAAAGCCCGACCAGCAATACGCCTTGCAGCAGGCGCGTCACGAACCATAGGCCGTAGGACGGGGCAAGTGCCTGCAGCAATACCAGCACAGCGACGATCGCCGTGCAGAACGCGAAGGCACGAATATGGCCGATGCGGTGAGTGAGGCGCGGCACGATGAAGGTGCCGGCGAGAAAACCGGTGTAATACGCTGCAGTCAAGGCGCCAAGGCCAACCAGGGAAAACCCCAGAGCATCGCCACTCACGGCAATCAGCGTGTGCAGCAAGCCGGACCCCATCAGCAGGAAGACAGTACTCAACAACAACGGAATGGCACTGCGAAGACTACGGTACATAGACCCTCGGCGAGGGCATCGACGCCGGACGTCGATGCACGGAAAGCGCATGTGGACAGGGCCTTGCGGGGCCGATCCGCGCGTGTCCAAGTTGGGTGTTGGCCGCACATTCGGCACAGGGGCACGTATTTCGAAACCGACGTGCCACCAGGGCGCGGCTCGTCACCACGACGCCGCATGGATGCGCAATCACCCGTCAAGGACGATGCCAGGCATCACGGATGGCCGGGACAGCCATCGCAAGCCACCGAATTCACGTCTGGAAAGTGGCCCGCGCCAGCGACACTCCGGCACCCAGCAGCACCGCTACCGTTGCTCCCTTCCGGGCCTGGCGGGGTTCACGGATCACCGTCGCGGAGGCACCGGCGCGGACCGGTGCCATTGTCGGTGAAGTCGCCCGCGGGGACAAGTCGAACCCGCCGGCCTGCTCCGCAATCAGTCAACCGGGGCCGGGATTCCGCGTGGCCGTTCCGCCAGCACGAAGCCGTGTCCGCGCGCCAGCAGATACTCCAGCCAGCGGTTGAGGAAATGGTTGCGATGCCACTGGTCGTGCAAGAACTGCTCGGCATCCTGCCCCTCGCCCGTTGCCAGCGGCCACGCCTGTTCCGGTGGCACGGGGCTCAGCGCCTCGGCTGTGCCGGCGTCACGGCACACGCGAACGCGCACTTCCGACTGTACCGCTTCTTCCGGCGCGGCAAAGCAGTAGCGCAGGCAGATTTCCGAGGTGTAGCGCGATCGGCTCACGACTTCCAGGCCAAGCAGCGGTTCATCTGCCGCCCGCGAAATCGCCGCATTGAACGGCAGTTCCAGTTCCGGCACCAGCCGCGCCAGCAAGCGGAAATTGCGCTCGTAAAGGTCGATTAGATGCCCCAGCCCGCGCGGGTGTCCGCAGCACGGGCAAGTCCATAGATTGAATGTCAACGCAGCCATGCGCACGACTATAAGATAGCGCCAGCCTTGTGCCAACGAACCATATGCCTATCCGAGAAATTGCCACCCGCCCCTACCACGATCAGGAACCCGGAACGGCGGGGCTGCGGCGCAAGACAGCCGTCTTCCAGCAGCCGCACTATCTCGAAAATTTCCTGCAATCCATCTTCAATGTCGAACCCGCGCTGCGCGATGCCACGCTGGTGATCGGCGGCGACGGCCGCTACCACAACCGCAAGGCGATCCGCACCGCCATCGCCATGGCCACCGCCAACGGTGTGGCGCGCGTCATCGTCGGCCAGGGCGGGTTCCTGTCCACTCCGGCGGCGTCGCACCTGATCCGCTTGCGCAATGCCGCGGGCGGTTTCGTATTCACCGCCAGCCACAACCCAGCGGGCGCAGAAGGCGATTTCGGCATCAAGTACAGCCGCGCTGGTGGCGGGCAGGCGAGCACGGAACTGACGGAGCAGATCTTTGCCCACAGCCGCAAACTCGCCAGCTACCGCATCTTCGAAGGACCGGAAATCGACATCGACCGCCGTGGCACGGTGCGTCTCGGCGCCACGGAAATCGACATCATCGACTGCGTGGAAGACTACGCCGCGCTGATGCAGTCGCTGTTCGACTTCGACCGCATCCGTGCCTGGTTCAAGCATGGGCACCGGCTGCGCTTCGACGCCATGCACGCCGTGACCGGCCCCTACGCGAAGCAGATCTTCCTCGACCGGCTCGGCGCACCGGCTGACTCGGTGGTGAACGCCATCCCGCTGGAAGACTTCGGCGGCGGACATCCGGATCCGAACCTGACCTACGCGAAGGAACTCGTCCGCGCCGCCATGGCGAAGGATGCGCCCGACCTGTGTGCCGCCAGCGACGGCGACGGCGACCGCAACCTCATCCTCGGCCCGCGCCTGTTCATCAGCCCCGGCGACTCGCTGGCGATGCTCGCCGCCAACCTGAAACTTGTTCCAGCCTATCGCGATGGCCTGAAAGGCCTGGCGCGCTCGATGCCGACCACGCGCGCCGTGGACCGCGTGGCGCGGGAGTCGGGCGTCGAATTTCACGAAACCCCGACCGGCTGGAAGTTCTTCTGCAACTTGCTGGACGCCGGGCGCCTGACGTTGTGCGGGGAAGAAAGCTTCGGCACCGGCTCTGACCACGTCCGCGAGAAGGACGGCCTGTGGGCAGTGCTCGCGTGGCTCAACATCCTGGCGACCAGCGGCCGGTCGATGTCCGAGCTCGCCGAGGCGCACTGGCAGCATTACGGCCGCCATTACTTTGCACGGCACGACTATGAGGCCCTGACGCAAGCCGATGGCGACAAGGTCATGAACGGGCTGGCCGAGACCTTGCCCGGCCTGATCGGGCAGGATTTCGACGGGTTGGCGGTGCACGCGGCGGACGACTTCGAGTACCACGACCCGGTAGACGGCAGCGTAGCCATGCATCAGGGCCTGCGCATCGACTTCGGCGATGAAGCTCGCATCGTGCTGCGCCGCTCCGGCACTGGCACGTCCGGCGTCACGCTACGGCTGTATCTGGAACGGCTGGAAACCCGCCCGGACGAACTGCTGCGCGACACCACGACCAAGCTCGCGCCGCTTGCCGCCATCGCCGAGCGCATCACGCATATCGCTGAATACACCGGTCGCAAGACGCCCTCCACCATCACCTGAAGGCGCCACCCGTGCCCTGGACCCCCCTGCTGCGCCTGTTCGTTACCCCAATCTACCGGCTGTATCAGGCGCGCCTGCTGCACAAGGTGCGTGCTGAAACCATGCCGCGCCATATCGGCATCATTCTGGACGGCAACCGGCGCTACGGACTCTCGAACCACCTGACGGGATTCGAGGCCATCTACGCCTCCGGCGCGGACCGGCTCGACGATCTCCTGGCGTGGTGCATCGACCTCGGCATTCCCGCTGTCACGCTGTGGGTGTTCTCCACCGAAAACTTCGACCGCGCGCCCGAGGAAGTCTCAGGTGCGATGCGGGCCGTGGAAAACAAGCTGCGCAGCCTGTGCAACAATGAAGACATCCATCGCGCACAAGTGCACGTCCGCACCGTCGGGCGCCTCGAATTGCTACCCCACTCAACGCGCGCCGCGGTGCAGGCCGCGGAGGCGGCCACGCGCGACTACCACGGGCTTGAACTGACGCTCGCCGCCGCCTATGGCGGACGCGAGGAAATCGTCGACGCCGTGAAAAGCTATCTTGACGCGCCCGAACGCCGCGACTGGCCCGCCAGCAAGGCCGCTGCCGCGCTGACCGCAGATGCGATCGCCGAGCACCTCTACGCGCCCAATCTGCCTGACCTCGACCTCGTCATCCGCACGAGCGGTGAAATTCGCCTGTCCGGATTCCTGCTGTGGCAAAGCGCCTACAGCGAGTTCTACTTCACCGACGTGTTCTGGCCTGCGTTCCGCCGCATCGACTTCCTGCGCGCGATCCGCGCCTACCAGCAACGCAAGCGGCGCTTCGGGCACTGACGGAAAGAGGCCGTGGCAGTTAACCACGGCAGGACCGACAATTCACCACTGCCCCATCACGCCCCGACTCCAGCTTGCCTCAATCGTCCTTTGCCGGCGTTTCCACCCCGAGCTTCTTGTGCATCGCCGGACTCGTCGTCGTGTATTGGAGGTTGATCTTGACGTCCGGAAACAACTGGTGCTTGATGGCGAATGCCGCGAGCGCGCCTTCGTGGAACCCGGACAGGATCAGCTTCTTCTTGCCGGGGTAGATGTTGATGTCACCGACGGCGTAGATGCCGGGAACGGAAGTCTGGAATTTCTCGGTATCGACGTGAATCTGGGTCTTGTCCAGCGTCAACCCCCATTCCGCGATCGGCCCGAGCTTCGGCGACAAGCCGTAGAACGCCAGCACTTCGTCGCATTCCACCGTGTGCTGCTTGCGTTCGATGTCGGTCACACCAACCGAGGTCAGCCGGCCATCGGCTTCGGTGTAGCTCAGGACGCTGCCGTAGAGGATGCGAGCCCGACCTGCGGCCACGTATTCCTGCAGCTTGGCCACGGAGGCCGGTGCGGCGCGGAATTTCGTGGAGCGATGGATCAGTGTGAGTTCCGGTACGTGCTCGACCAGCGCCAGCGCCCAGTCCAGCGCGGAGTCGCCGCCACCCAGCACGGTGAGCCGCTTGCCATAATGAATCTCGGGCTTCTTGATGCGGTAGAAAAGCTGCGTACCGTCGTATTTCTCCACGCCCTCCACGCGCAGCAGCACAGGCTGGAAGGAGCCAACACCACCGGCGATGACAATAGCGCCGGCGTTGAATTCAGTGCCTTCGCTGGTCACGACACGGAAACGACCGTCATCGCGCTTTTCGACCTCCTGCACCTGCTGGTTCAGATGAAACTGCGCGCCGAAAGGCTTGATCTGCGCCATCAGGTTGTCGACGAGTTCCAGCGCACCGACGCGCGGAAAGCCGGGAATGTCGTAGATCGGCTTGGAAGGGTAAAGCTCGGAACACTGGCCGCCGATCTGCGGCAGCGCATCGACGACGTGGGCATGCAAATCCAGCAAGCCGAGTTCGAAGACCTGGAACAGGCCGCAGGGGCCAGCGCCCACAATCACAACATCTGTTTCTATGCTCATCACTTCTTGGAATCGTTTTGAAAAATGAATGGCTCGTGGCGGCAGGCCACGCCGTTTGCGCGGCCTCCATCGAATGTTGCGATTATGCGCAAATGCGCTGCAGTGCAACAACCTGCGTTCGGGTGAATGTGCTGGTTTCAGGCCGTTCGACGCAGCCCCCGCTCCTGCATCACCGTGGCGGCAATCTCTTCCACCGACATGTGCTCGGAATTCACGTAGGGAATGCCATGGCGCCGGTACAGCTGTTCCGCCTGGCGCAGCTCGAACGCGCACTGGGAGACGGAAGAATAAGTGGATCCCGGGCGGCGTTCGCTGCGCACTTCGTGCAGGCGTTCGATGGCCGACGTCAGGCCGAACAGCTTACCGCTGTAAGTCGCGATGCTGCGCGGCAGGCGCAGCTCGGTGAGGTCGTCTTCCGTCAGGGGAAAATTCGCCGCGAAAATACCGTATTGCAGCGCCAGGTAGATGGAAGTCGGCGTCTTGCCGCAGCGTGACGGCGCAATCAGCACTACGTCGGCACGCGGCAGATCGCGCACGCTCTGGCCGTCGTCGTGCTCCATGGCGTAGTTCACCGCCGCCATGCGCGCGTCGTAGCGGTTGCCATCCGCAAGGCTGTGCGCCCGCCCCTGCGCATGTGTCGACTTCACGCCGAGTTCCGCCTCGATCGCGGGCAGCATGGAGTCGAACAGGTCGATGAACAGCACCGGGGCGGCGCGTAGTTCGTCGCGGATGGCGTTGGACGTGGTGGTGGAAAACACGATCGGACGCTCGCCGCTGGTTTTCTCCACCTGTCGCAGGTATTCCACCACCGAATGGGCCCGCTCGACGCTGTGGATGAACGGCAACGTGGTTTTTTCGAACGTGCAGCCCTCGAACTGCGTCAGCAGCGCGTTGCCCAGCGTTTCCGCCGTGATCCCGGTACCATCCGAAAGAAAGAACACATCGCGTTGCACGGCCATCCCGATTCCTCCACCCGCCGGCGGGCGTTCCGCGCAGCGGCTAAAATCATACAGGATGGCTACTCTTTCAACCGCTGTTCCGACGCCGCAAGCAGCGCCCGAGCGGGAAATCCTCTACGTCGCCGATCCGCTGTGCACCTGGTGCTGGGGTTTCGCCCCGGTTTCGTTGGAACTCGCCGCCGCTGGCGCAGCCGGGCATGCTGCGTTTCGCGTGGTCGCCGGCGGCATGACCGCCGGACGCAACACCCCACTCCACGCCTTCGAAGTCAGCGGCATGCTTGCGGAATGGCAGCGCGTGCACGCCGCCACTGGGCAGGCTTTTGCCTTCGACCACCCTGTCGACACAACCACTGTCTTCGATTCCGGCCCGGCCAGCCGCGCGCTGGCGCTGATGGGCCGGCTGCGCCCCGAACTGGCACTGGCCTACCTGCACCGGCTGCAGCAGGCGTTCTTCGTCGAGCGCCGCGACTTGACCGACCTCGACACGCTGACGAATTGCGCCATGAACTGCGGCGCGAACCAGAAAAGCTTTGCCGCAGCCCTTGCCGGGCCGGATGCCGATGCCGCTTTCCAGCAGGATCTGGAACTCGGCGGCACGCTCGGGTTGCGGTCATTTCCCAGCGTCGCACTGCGCCACGGCAGCCATTACGCGCTGCTGACCGTCGGCTACCGGCCGTGGGATGCACTCGCGCCGCGTTTCGAACAGTGGCTGGAACTGGGATAATGGCGCGTTGCCGTATCGCGTTTTCCCGGTTTCCCCATAGTTTCCAAGTTTTTCAAATCCTGTTGCGGAGTTCATGAGGATGTCTGAATCCAAGCCTGTCGCCCAACCTGCCACCAGCCCCGTCATCTGGTTCGCAAAACTCGGCATGCACGACGTCGAGATCGTCGGCGGCAAGAATTCCTCGCTGGGCGAGATGATCCAGAACCTGTCCGGCACCGGTGTGCGCGTGCCGAACGGCTTCGCGACCACGGCCGACGCCTATCGCAAGTTCCTGGCGCAGGACGGGCTGGACGCACGCATCGCTGGCTGGATGAAGGGCCTGAACCCGGACGATGTGAAGGTACTGGCCGCGACCGGCAAGCAGATCCGTGACGCCATCATGGCCGCGCCCTACCCGGCCGACCTGGAAGCTGCCGTGCGCAGTGCCTACGCGCAGCTCATCAAGGAAGCGGGCGCGCCGATCACCGTTGCCGTGCGCTCCTCCGCAACGGCAGAAGACCTGCCTGACGCCTCGTTCGCCGGCCAGCAGGAAACCTATCTGAACGTCGAAGGCATTGAGGCCGTCCTCACGCGCATCCGCGAAGTCTTCGCCTCGCTGTTCAACGACCGTGCCATCTCCTACCGCGTGCACAACGGCTACGACCACAGCGCCGTGGCGCTGTCCGCCGGCATCCAGCGCATGGTGCGTTCCGACCGGGGCGCGTCGGGCGTGATGTTCACGATGGACACGGAATCCGGTTTCCGCGACGCGGTGTTCGTCACCGCCAGCTACGGCCTGGGTGAAGCTGTCGTGCAAGGCGCGGTGAACCCGGACGAGTTCTACGTCTACAAGCCGGCGCTGGCTGCCGGTCACCCCGCCATTCTCAAGCGCGGGCGCGGCGAGAAGTCAAAGAAAATGATCTACGCGCCGGAAGGCTCCAAAGAGCGCGTGATGTTCACCGACGTCGCACCGGCCGAACGCCTGAAGTTCTGCCTGACGGACGCGGAAGTCACGGAACTTGCCACCATCGCCACCACCATCGAGAAGCACTACGGCCGGCCGATGGACATCGAATGGGGCAAGGACGGTGTCGACGGCAAGCTCTACGTGCTGCAGGCGCGGCCGGAAACCGTACAGTCGCGTGCCGGCGGCAACAGCCTGCGCCGCTACAAGCTTGGCAAGCGCGGCAAGGTTATCATCGAAGGACGCGCCATCGGCCAGAAGATCGGCGCTGGCCCGGTACGCAAGCTCGCTTCCATCAAGGAGATGGACCGCGTGCAGCCCGGCGACGTGCTCGTCACCGACATGACCGACCCGGACTGGGAACCGGTGATGAAGAAGGCTTCCGCCATCGTCACGAACCGCGGCGGGCGGACCTGCCACGCCGCGATCATCGCGCGCGAACTTGGCATTCCCGCCGTCGTCGGCTGCGGCAACGCCACGGCAATCCTCAACGACGGCCGGCAGGTTACGGTGTCGTGCGCGGAAGGCGATACCGGCTACGTGTATGACGGCAACGTCGACTTCCAGGTCAGCGAAGTCGAACTCGACAAGATGCCGGATATTCCGGTCAAGATCATGATGAACGTCGGCACGCCCGCGCAGGCTTTCGACTTCGCCAAGCTGCCGAACAAGGGCGTGGGCCTGGCGCGGCTGGAGTTCATCATCAACCGCCAGATCGGCATCCACCCGCTGGCGCTGCTGAATCTCGGCGATCAGTCCAAGGAAGACCACGCCATCATCGACCCGATGATCGCCGCCTACCCGTCGCCCACCGACTACTTCTGGATGCGTCTGGCCGAAGGCATCGCCACGCTCGCCGCCGCCTTTGCACCGGAACCCGTGATCGTGCGGCTGTCGGACTTCAAGTCCAACGAATACGCAAACCTCATTGCCGGCAGGCGTTACGAGCCGCACGAGGAAAACCCGATGCTCGGCTTCCGCGGCGCCTCGCGCTACATCGCCGACTCCTTCCGCCCCTGCTTCGACCTCGAATGCAAGGCGCTGAAGTACGTGCGCGACGAGATGGGCCTGACGAACGTGCGCATCATGGTGCCGTTCGTACGCACGCTGGAAGAAGCCAAGCGCGTCTGCGAGATCCTCAAGGAGAACGGGCTGGAGCGCGGCGCCAACGACTTGAAGCTCATCATGATGTGCGAGCTGCCGTCCAACGCCGTGCTGGCGGATGAATTCCTCGAATACTTCGACGGCTTCTCCATCGGCTCCAACGACATGACGCAGCTTACGCTGGGACTGGACCGCGACTCCTCCGTCGTCGCCGACAAGTTCGACGAACGTAACCCGGCCGTGAAGAAGATGCTCGGCATGGCGATCTCCGCCTGCCGCCGCCAGAACAAGTACGTCGGCATCTGCGGACAAGGCCCTTCCGACCACCCCGACCTTGCGAAATGGCTGCTGGAGCAAGGTATCGAAAGCATGAGCCTGAACCCGGATACCGTCGTCGAGACATGGCTGTACCTTGCGGGACAGACCCAACAATAGGACCAGAGCGCACGCGCGGAGCACAAACATGCTGCGGGAACTGATCCTGGAGTCGACGATCACCTGCCCGCACTGTGGCACGCGCAGGCGCGAAACCATGCCGACCAACGCCTGCCTGCACTATTACCCGTGCAGCGGGTGCGGCGCGCTCCTGACGCCCAAGCCCGGCGACTGCTGCGTGTTCTGCTCCTGGGGTGACGTGCCGTGCCCACCGATGCAGAAGCCCTCCTCGGATGGTTCCTGCGGCGGGTGCCGCTGACCTGATCGACGGACAATCGTGCGAGAGTCCGATCATTCCGCCGGCTGGTCGGAAACCTCCGGAAACAGCACGTCGAGGAAGCCGAAATGCGTGAAATCCTGGATGCGCATCGGGTAGAGCACGCCGTCCAGATGGTCGCATTCGTGCTGGACGACACGGGCATGGAAGCCTTCGGCGACACGCTCGATAATGTTGCCCTGCGGGTCCACGCCCCGGTAATGAATCTGTTGATGGCGCGGCACGACGCCGCGCAGTCCCGGCACCGACAGACAGCCTTCCCAGTCGTTCACCATCTGTTCACCCAGCGGCGTGATCTCGGGATTGACGAGCACCGTCTGCGGCACCGGCTCCGCGTCCGGGTAGCGCGCGCTGTGCTCGAAGCCGAAGATCACGACACGCAGGCCCACGCCGATCTGCGGCGCGGCCAGCCCCACACCACCGGCCGCACGCATGGTGTCGAACAGATCAGCTACCAGTGCGTCCAGCGCCGCGGATGGCACCTCCTTCACCGTTTGCGCGTGGTCGAGCAGGCGAGCGTCGCCCATCTTCAGGATTTCACGGATCATGCGGGGAAAGCCCTTTCGATCAGCACGTCCAGCGGAGCATGGGCCGGCAACGTACCGAAGGCCGCACCGTGGTTACCCGCCAGCCGCGTCTCACAGAATGCGTCCGCCACCGGGCGGCTGCCGGCCCGCACGAGGATCGCTGCCTGCAGCGCCAGCGCCAGGCGTTCCGTGATGCGACGTGCGCGCAGATCCAGCGTATCGGTGTCGTCCATGCAGGTCTTCAGGTACTTGATCTCGGCGTCCAGCGCCGGGTGCCCGCCGCGTGCTGCCGCCAGTTCCGCAAACAGGGCTGCGCGACTGTCTGGCTCGCGTCCGGCAGCGCGCAGCACGTCGAGACACTGGATGTTGCCGGAGCCTTCCCAGATGGAATTCAACGGCGCCTGCCGGTAGAGTCGCGCCAGTGGCGCTTCCTCGATATAGCCGTTGCCCCCCAGACATTCCTGTGCTTCATTGATGAAGGCTGGTGCGCGTTTGCACACCCAGTACTTGCCCACCGCCGTGCCGATGCGGGCGAACGCCGCCTGTGCCGGATCGCGCGCGCTGGCGTCCACGGCGTGGGCGATCCGCGTCGTCAGTGCCGTGTGCGCCTCCGACTCCAGTGCGAGGTCGGCCAGCACGTTCTTCATCAGCGGCTGGTCGATGAGGAACTTGCCGAAGGTCTTGCGCCAGCGTGCGTGGTGGATGGCCCCCACGAGCGCGCGGCGCATGATGCTGGCCGAACCGATCATGCAGTCCTGCCGCGTCAGCGCCACCATTTCGAGGATCGTCGCCACTCCGCGGCCTTCTTCGCCCACCATCCAGCCGACGGCGTTCTGGAACTCGACTTCCGCACTCGCGTTCGACCAGTCGCCGAGCTTGTCCTTCAGGCGCTGGATGGCCACGGCATTCCGGTTGCCGTCCGGCGCAAAGCGCGGCACGAGGAAGCACGACACGCCAGCGTCCGACTGCGCAAGCACCAAATGCGCGTCGCACATCGGCGCGGAGTAGAACCACTTGTGCCCGATCAAACGGTACAGCTGCCCCGGCCCGCGGGTTTCAAGCGGCCACGCCCGCGTGGCGTTCGCGCGCACGTCTGAGCCGCCCTGTTTTTCCGTCATGCCCATGCCGATGGTATTGCCGGGCTTGTCCCACGCCGGGACCGAGCGCGCGTCGTATTGCGGCGCGGTAATGCGCGGCAACCACGCTGCGGCCAGGTCGGGCTGGTGGCGCAGCGCCGGCACGCAGGCGTAGGTCATCGTCAGCGGGCAGCTCGTTCCGGCGTCCGCCTGGTTGTGCAGGAAGGACAGCGCCATGCGCGCGACGTGCGCGCCGGGCTGGTCGGCATGGCGCCAGGCGAAATTCGGCACGCCGTGCTTGATCGCCACCTGCATCAGTTCGTGATATGCGGGGTGGAACTCCACCGCGTCGATGCGGTGGCCAAAACGATCGAAGGGCTTGAATTTCGGCTTGTTCTCGTTGGCGATGCGCCCCGCTTCCAGGAGTTCCCCACCCGCCAGCTTCCCGTAGGCTGCAATCGTCGTTTCAGCCCAACCGCCCCCCCCGCGCTGCACTGCTTCGCGCAGCGGTGCGTCCGTTGCCCACAGATCGTAGACGTCCAGCGGAGGAACCTGGTTCGTCACCGCATGTGTGGCGAACGCTTCAAAAGTGGACTGCGGCGTTTCCATGATCTTCGTCTCCGTCAGAACCGGCTGCCTGATTGACAGGATACGGCGCTGCATCGACGTCGGCGTCAATCTTCAGCCATGGCGTTACGCAATACACACTGCCACACAACCGGAAGCCGGGGCCCGGAACCGGGCCTCGGCTTCGCGCCCGATCAGCCCAGCAGGTCTTTCGGAATGTTGCCGCCGTTGGCGGCCAGCTTCTGCAGCACCGTCTTGTGCAGCCAGATGTTCATGGCTGCGGAGTCGCCCATCTTGTCGGCCGGGCAGCCCAGCTCGGTAGCCAGCCCCTTGCGCGCGGCAAAGCTGCTGTCGAGATCGAGCAGCTTGAGCAGATCGACGATGGACGTCTTCCAGTTCAGCTTCTGTGAATTCGCCGCCGCCATGCCTTCCAGCTTGGACATGACATCGACCACCGCGACCGGCGCGGCGGCCGGTGCCGCTGAAGTTGCAACCGGAGTCGCCGCTGGCGCTTCCACCGCCGCTGCCTTCTTGAAACCGAGTTTGTCGAGGATGGATGAGAACAGGCTCATGTTGGCTCCTTGGAAAAGATTTTTCGAGAAAAGGCCGCCCACGGATCCTGACCTTCCCGCGGAACGTACCCGACGCCTCCGCGGCAGCGAGCGTTAAACCTGCCCAGACCGCGAAACCGCGTGGGGCAGTGTTACCAGTCATCGTTGCGTTGTCCAGAATCAGAGCAAAACGACCAGGCAGAAGCATGGGGCATCAAGTCCGGGCTGTCGCTAGAATTCGCCAACCAATTTCTCAAGGGAATCCCTCATGTCACTGCCTGTCCTGCTGAAGAACGCGCTGCGCCTACCTGCCGTCGCCTCGCCGATGTTCATCGTCTCGAACCCCGACCTCGTCATCGCCCAGTGCAAGGCCGGCATCGTCGGTTCCTTCCCGGCACTGAACGCGCGGCCGGCAGACCAGCTCGACGTGTGGCTTGCGCGCATCACGGAGGAACTCGACCGTTACAACCAGGCGCATCCAGACACTCCTGCCGCTCCGTTTGCCGTCAACCAGATCGTGCACAAGTCGAACCAGCGGCTCGACCACGACGTGGAAGCCTGCATCCGCCACAAGGTGCCGATCGTGATCACCTCGCTGGGCGCGCGCAAGGACGTGAACGACGCCATCCACGGTTACGGCGGAATCGTGTTCCACGACGTCATCAACCAGCGCTTCGCGCACAAGGCGGTCGAAAAAGGCGCGGATGGCCTGATCCTCGTCGCCACCGGGGCCGGCGGCCACGCCGGGCGCCAGTCGCCGTTCGCGCTGGTGCAGGAAACCCGCGCGTGGTTCGACGGGCCGATCCTGCTATCCGGCGCCATCGCCAGCGGCGCCGCCATTCTCGCCACCCAAGCCATGGGCGCCGACCTCGCCTACATCGGCTCCGCCTTCATCGCCACGCGGGAAGCGAACGCGCTCGACGCCTACAAGCAATGCATCGTGGACGCCAGCGCCGAGGACATCGTCTACACGAACTACTTCACCGGCGTGCACGGCAACTATCTGAAACCTTCCATCCTCAACGCCGGCATGGACCCCGACCACCTGCCCGAAGCCGACCCGAGCAAGATGGACTTCGGCACCAGCAGCAACCTGCACGTGAAGGTGTGGAAAGACATCTGGGGCTGCGGGCAAGGCATCGGTGCCGTCAAGGAAGTCGTGGACACTGCGGAGCTCATCGCCCGCTTCCAGCACGAATACACCGCTGCCCGCGCGGCTTTGTGCGGCAACTGACAAACGCGCCACAACCCAAGACTCACCGCACTCAGCGCGCCGGCTCGTGACAGGCCGTGACTGGAAGCCTCGCGATGGAGCGGCGATAATCCGCCCCCTTGCGAGGCCGTTGTGTCTGATTTGCCAATTCCGTTGTTGAAACTTCCCCCCGCTCCGCCCGCCGGCCAGTCCACGCCCTGGCAGGGGATCGCGCGTGCCGGTGCGGCCTTGGCGTTGGCCGAGCTGGCGCAGCACGATCCGCGGCTGGTGGTGGCGATCACGGCCGGCGAGCAGCAGGCTTACCGGCTGGAAACGGAATTGCGCGTGTTCCTGGACGGCACGTTGCCGGTCACGCATTTCCCCGACAGCGAAACACTGCCCTACGACCCGTTCTCGCCGCACCAGGAAATCCTGTCGCAGCGTCTGGCGGCGCTCTACCAGTTGCCGCGCCAGACGCGCGGTGTGTTCATCACCACCGCCGGCAATCTGATGGAGCACTTGCCGCCGCGTGCGTGGCTGGACGGCCGCGCGCTGGTGGTCAAGGCCGGCGACAAGCTGGACATAGAAACCTTCCGTGAACGGCTGGTAGCCGCCGGTTACGAAAGCGTTTCGGAAGTCCAGGTGCAGGGCGAATTCGCCGTGCGCGGCGCGCTTGTCGATCTGTTCCCGATGGGCGCGGAAGACGCCTACCGCTTCGACCTGTTCGACGACGAGATCGAGACCATCCGCCGCTTCGATCCCGGCACCCAGCGCTCCACCGACCAGGTGCAGGAAGTGCGCCTGCTGCCGGGGCGCGGGTTCCCGACCGGTCAGGAAGGTATTGACACGTTCCGCCGCCGCTGGCGCGAGAGCTTCAACGGCGATCCGTCGAAAAGCCCGGTGTACACGCACGTCAGCAAGGGCATCATGCCGGCCGGCATCGAGGCGTGGCTGCCACTGTTCTATGAGGCCGGCATCACCGCCACGCTGTTCGACTACCTGCCGCAAGCGCCGCTGGTGGTGGAGATGGCGGACACGGCAGCTGCGCTGGATACCGAATGGAAGCAGATCGGCGAGCGCTTCGAGCGCTACTCCGGCAATCTGGAACGCCCGTTGCTGCCGCCCACACAGTTGTTCATGGAACCCGGACAAGTGCTGGCACGGCTGGCGCCCGACGCACGCCTGCAGGTTGCGGACACCGCCGCAGCCGGAACCGATCCTGCCGTATCTGCCCTCCCGAATGGTGAAGCCGCAACGCGGGAATGGCTGCAGGCCCATCCTGACACGCGCACGTTGTTCGTGGCCGACTCCACCGGCCGCCGCGAAGTGCTGCTCGACTGGTTGAAAACCCAGGGCATCCTGCCGCGCCACTACGAACACTGGCCGCGCTTCGCTGCCGACCACAACCGCTACGGCGTTCTGCTCGCGCCGCTGCAGGCCGGCTTCGCCACCGCCGACGGCACGCTGGCGGTGGTGGCCGAAGCCCAGGTGTTCGGCCTGCCCGGCGCCGCCACGACGCTGCAGCGCAAGCGTGCACGTGTGCGCGACCCGGCCACCATCCTGCGCGACCTGAACGACCTGCAGATCGGCGCGCCGGTCGTTCACATCGAACACGGCGTGGGGCGCTATGCGGGGTTGCAGAAGCTGTCTGCCGGCGGCGTGGACAACGAATACCTCGTACTCGAATACGCCGAGGGCAACAAGCTCTACGTCCCCGTCGCGTCGCTGAATCTGATCCATCGCTACACCGGTGCGAACCCGGAAACCGCCCCGCTGCACACGCTCGGCAACGACCGCTGGGTGAAGGCCCGCGAGAAAGCCCGCGAAAAGACCGCCGACGTGGCCGCGGAACTGCTGCAGATCCAGGCTCGGCGCCGGGCCCGCCCCGGCACCGCCATGCACGCCGATGCCGAGGCCTACAGGCAATTCTGTGTGGGTTTCCCGTTCGAGGCCACGCCCGACCAGCAACTCGCCATCGACGCCGTCATCGCCGACCTCGGCAGCGACCGGCCGATGGACCGCGTGGTGTGCGGCGATGTCGGTTTCGGCAAGACCGAGATCGCACTACGCGCCGCCTTCGTCGCCGCCGCCAGCGGCCGCCAGGTGTGCGTGCTGGCGCCCACCACGTTGCTCGCCTCGCAGCACGAGAAGAACTTTCGCGACCGCTTCAGCGACCTGCCCATCACCATCGCCGCCTTGTCGCGCCTGAACAAGGCCAGCGAAGTCGAGACGCTGGAGAAGCTCGCCGCCGGCACGGTCGACATCGTCATCGGCACGCATCGCCTGCTGCAGGACGACGTGGCTTTCAAGGACCTGGGCCTTTTGATCGTGGACGAGGAACAGCGTTTCGGCGTGCGCCAGAAGGAGCGCATCAAGAACCTGCGCGCGGAAGTGGACCTGCTCACGCTCACCGCCACGCCGATTCCACGCACCTTGAACATGAGCCTGGCGGGCGTGCGCGAGCTGTCCATCATCGCCACACCACCGCCGGACCGCATCGCCATCCAGACCTTCGTCTCGGAATGGAACAGCGCGCTGGTGCAGGAAGCCTGCCTGCGCGAGCTCAAGCGCGGCGGGCAGATCTACTTCCTGCACAACGACGTGCGCAGCATGGCGCACTTCGCGGAAGAACTCCGCAAACTGGTGCCGGAAGCGGCGATCCGCACCGCCCACGGCCAGATGCGCCCACGCGAATTGGAACAGGTGATGCTCGACTTCTACCACGGGCGCTTCAACCTGCTGGTGTGCAGCACCATCATCGAGTCCGGCATCGACGTGCCGGCGGCGAACACCATCCTCATCGACCGCGCCGACCACTTCGGCCTGGCCCAGTTGCACCAGTTGCGCGGCCGCGTCGGGCGCTCCAACCGCCGCGCCTACGCTTACCTGTTCGTGCCGCCCAAGCGTGCCCTGAAGCCCGACGCGCAGCGCCGGCTGGACGCGCTGGAAAAGCTTGACGAGCTCGGCGCTGGCTTCGCGCTCGCCACGCAGGACATGGAAATCCGCGGCGCCGGCGAACTGTTGGGCGAAAACCAGTCCGGGCAGATCGAGGAAGTCGGCTTCACGCTCTACGCGGAAATGCTGGAAGCTGCTGTCCGCAGCCTGAAGCACGGCAAGATCGACGACGACGCCTTCAGCCTCACCGGCCATGCCTGCGAAGTGGACCTCGGCACTTCGGCGTTGATCCCGGAAGACTACGTGCCGGACGCCCACACGCGCCTCGTGCTCTACAAGCGCCTGGCAGAAACCCGGGATGCCGCCGCGTTGCGCGAATTGAAAGTCGAGGCCGTCGACCGCTTTGGCTTTCTGCCCGACCAGGCCGAACGCCTATTCGACACCACGGCGCTGCGCCAGCGCTGCGAAAAGCTCGGCATCCAGCGCCTGCGCGCGAATAGCGACGGCGCACGGTTGGAATTCACTGCCCAGCCCCGCATCGAACCCGACCGGCTCATCAAGCTGATCCAGACCCAGCCACGCGTCTACCGGCTGGAAGGCAGCAGCAAGCTGCACATCCGCGCACCGCTCGGCGACGCCGCCGACCGTGCAGCGCGCATGAACGCCGTGCTCGACCGGCTCGCAGGCGTGCCGTCACAGCAAACTGCCAGGCAAGCGGCCCCCGCCACCGCGGAATAATCCAGTTTTGGGATGTCCACCGCTTCCGGGTTCCCAATCACGGATCTCCAATCTCCCGCACTGCAACGCCACTCACCCCCGGCCGCTTCCGCTTACCCTCAACAGCTTTATCTTTACACCGGACACTGGGGAAATCGCGTATCGTTGCGGCGCAGGAATTGCGCCCTGCACATCATTCCAACCGTACCCCATGCCCATCCGCGTGACCCATGCTTCCGGCCGTGCCGCCCGCCTGCTCGGCGCCAGCGCGCGCACCCTCGGCCGCAGCCTGCTCAAGCACGTACCGGGTGGCGATCGCATCGAAAAACAGGCGCAATACTGGGCCGAGGTGGGCGAGGACTGGGCCAACACGCTTGGCGAGCTGCGCGGCGCGGCCATGAAGATGGGCCAGATGATCGCGCAGTACTCCGACCTGTTCCCGAAGGAGTTCACCGACAAGCTCAAGAAGTTGCAGCGCAACGTCGAACCCCTGCCGTTCGAGGAAGTCTCGCCGCTGCTGGACGCCGCCTGGTCGCCCGCACAGCGCGCACTCGTAGCCCATGTCGAACCGCGCGCCATCGCTGCCGCCAGCATCGGTCAAGTGCACCGCGCCCAGCTCGCGGACGGCACGCCCATCGTCATCAAGCTGCGCTATCCCGGCGTGCACGAGGCGGTCACTTCTGACGTCAAGCAGCTGCGCCGCATCCTCGGCCTGTCGAAGCTGCTGCCGATCGAGGACACGGCCATGGACCGCCTTGTCGCGGAAGTGAAGGCGCGCTTCGAGGAAGAAACCGATTTCGGCAACGAACTCAGAAACCTGCTGGAACTACGCGGCCAGCCGCACCGCGGCATCGTCTATCCCAAGCCGCTGGCAAAGTTGTGTGGCCCCGGAGTTCTCGTCATGAGCGAAGAGTCCGGCGCCGCGATGGAAGAGGCGCAGGGCTGGGACCAGGGAGTGCGCGACCAGCTCGGCAGCCATCTTCTGGCGTGGCTGTGCCGTGGCATCTACCGCACCGGCACCGTACACGCCGATCCACATGCCGGCAACTTCGCATTCCGCGACAACGGCGACGTGGTCGTCTACGACTTCGGCTGCGTCAAGCACATCCCACCGCAGACCATCGACGAACTGAAACAGCTGCTGAACTGCGGGCTAGCGGCAGACTGGCCCGGCACGCACGCCGCCATGGAACGGCTCGGCGGCATCGCGCACGGCGTTAGCGCGAACCAGCTCGAAGCGTTCTATGCCGAACTTGCAGATCGCCTCTATGTGCCAGTGCGTGCGCAGGATGGCTTCGACTTCTCGGACACGTCCTATGTCGCCGAACTGCGCGCCTGCGTGCACGGACACCTCGGGGACTCCTTCAAGTTCCGCCCCATCAGCGAACTATTGTTCGTCACGCGGGCGATCAGCGGCGTGTATTGGCTGCTGCGCAACCTCGAAGCGCGCGTCCCGGTCGCCCGCGTGCTCGCTGCCAACGGCGCGCCGATTCCGTCCTGAGGCGCTACCGTCAAGCCCCAACGGAGCGCTGACGCGCCCGGTCATTCCACGTTCAGCAGAATTGCCGATAATCCGCATCCGCGTGCACTTCGCGCGTTGCCTTGCCTATGACCATGCAAACGTCCTTCCGCCCGAAAACGGTTTCCAGATTCCACACGACCAGCTCGCGCGTTGCCAGGGTTCTGTGTTGCACCCTGGTCGTCGCGGCTCTGCAGGGCTGTGCAACGGTGACGACACTCGTGGAGCATCACAATCTGCAGGTCACCACGCGCATGTCGTCCAGCCTGTTCATGAACCCGACCGCGCCAGCCGACCGCAGCGTCTTCCTGCAGGTGCAGAATACCAACGACAAGGGTGATTTCGGCCTCGGGCCGGCGCTGGCGGCCGTGATCCAGTCGCGGGGCTGGACGCTGGTGACTGACCCGGCAAAGGCCCGTGTGGTTCTGCAAATTGGCGTGCTGCAGGCTGGCAAGATGCAGGTGCAGAGCCTGCAGACTGCACTCGTCGGCGGCTACGGCAGCGTGCTGGCAACTGCGGCGGTCGGGGCTGGTATCGCGGCGGCCGCTGGTGGCAGCGGCACGGCCATCGGGGGAACCGCGATCGGGCTCGGCACCGCCGACTACGTGGGCGGCCTGCTGGTCAAGCCGGAAACCTTTTCGGTGGTGGCCGATATCCGCGTCCTGCAGCGCAAGGACGTTCCTGTGCCGCCACCAGTCGTCCCCACGACTCCAGCACCTGCGCCCACCCCGGTGACCCCGGAAAACAGCGGCAACGCGCCTGCTGCACCCGCCACTCCGGCGCCAGCCACTAGCGCAGTGCTGTCCACCCCACCGCCTGTTCCACCGGCCCTGCCACCGCCCGCCAGTACGCCCCCGGCACCGACTTACGCCACCCAGCAAACCCGCGTGGTGTGCTTTGCAGAACGCACGAACTTGACGTGGAACGACGCGATGCCCGCGTTGCGGCAAGGGCTGGTGAATACACTCGCCGGGCTGTTCTGAACCCGCCGGTGGTGCGCGCGGGGCGCGTCCCGCCGCGCGCCAAGAGGGCCGCAATCGCTCAGCGCTTGCGCGTGACCCACAGGGTTTCGCCCCGCGTCAGGGTACTGTCCAGGCTCGCGATACGGGCACGGGCATCCTCGCGGCTGTCGAAGCCTGGCAACTGCACGCGATACCAGGTACGACCGTTGATCTGCGCGGGCACCACTACGGCCCTGTAGCCGGCACCGGTCAGTTGGGCACGCTGCCTTTCCGCGGCGGCCGGTTCATCGTAGGACGCGACGTTGATCGCCCATCCGCCTCGATCTGCCGCATCGGTCTCAGCCGACTGTGGCAACGTCGGCGACCCAACGGTACTTGGCGTCAGATCCTGACTGCGCGCTTTCAATATCGGCGCGGGAGCAGGCGTTGCGGAAGGCGTCATCGGCCGTGCTTGGATTGGCGTCGCCAAGGCACCTTCCTGTGCCACAACAACCGGGGCCACAGCAACCTTGTCGGCCGCCGCGGGAGCAGTGGCCTGCGCACCGGAGAGGACCAGCGCCGGGGCCACAGCCTCCGGCAACTCAAAGGCATTGCGCAACGCGAGCTGGCGATTGGCAGGAAACGGGGCCAGCCGGTTGGCGTCGCCGCCCAGCTCACCGCATGTTCCGGACACCAGCGTTCCATTGCGTGCGGAATCGATGGCGTGGAATACCGCACGGCCATCGGCCACGCAGACGCGCGACCGGTCGGCACCGCCCGCCGGCGCGGCCTCCTTGCGCACGAAATATTCTCCGGCGTCCAGCGTGACGCGCCAGTTGTCGGCGTAGACATAGGCCGGCGACATCTGGGCCGCCCATACCGCGTGCAGTTCCCCATGCTGGAGATTGAAGATCGTGGGGGCATCCGACTGGTCGACGGCAGGCTGGTTTTCCACCACCAGACGGCTGCCGCCCCCCATCTGCAGGATGCCGCGGACGCCGACCTGTAGCGCGGCCTTGGCGTCCGGCCCCAGTTCGAGGATGTCACCCGATCGTAACGTCATGCCTTCCGCCGCCGCCGTGCTTCGGCCTTCCCGCAAGCGCATCGCCGTACCGACGAGCCGGGCCAGCCGCAGTGTCGGGTCGGCAACCACCGGCGCTTGCACAGCAGCTTGGGTTACAGGCTGGGTCACAGTCTGGGTTGGTGCTGGCTTCGCGCCCGCAACTCCCGCAGGTAGCGCAATACCCGCTGCGGTGATCGCACAGGATAACGACACGGCCTTTGATACGGCCTTCAGCGTGCTGTGGGCTCCTGAGATGGCTTCAAAAGTGTGCACGTTCTACGACTCTTGACGGGTTCGCGCAGTTTAACTTCGTCTTCATCAAAATCAAATCGTTAGCTTGCTATCGTGATGATGAAAGCGAAATGTCGAATCGATACCTGTATTCCTGCACACAATCGCGGCCACCCATGAGGTGTCTGAAATCGCCTTCAACGCAGCGATGGCTGTTGCGCCTGCAGCGCCGGCAACGCCGCGGCAAGGATCACCCGCACCCGGGCCATGCCCGCTTCCACACACTGGGCAATCTCACCATGGATGTCGCCACGCCCGAGCCCTGCCGCCCAGTTCACGCTGACGGCCAGGCAGGCGTAGTCCAGCCCGCGTTCGGCGGCCAGTGCGGCTTCCGGCATGCCGGTCATGCCGACCATGTCGCAGCCGTCGCGTTTCAGGCGCCGCACTTCGGCGGCGGTTTCCAGGCGCGGCCCTTGCGTCACACCCAGCACGCCGCCGTCAACGATATCCACATCGCGCGCCAGCGCGGCATGCAGCAGTTCGCAGCGCACGCGCTCGCTGTACGGCGAGGTGAATTCGATATGGCGCAGTGCGCCCGCCTCACCCTCGTCCGGGTCGCCGGCACGGAACGTGTGCTGCCGCCCCCAGGTGTAGTCGATGATGTCGGCTGGAACGCCGACATTTCCCGGTTCCAGCGCGGGAGCGATGGAGCCAACTGCCGACACCGCCACGACCGTGCGCGCACCGCACTGCGCCAGTGCGTCGATGTTCGCGCGGTAATCGATACGGTGCGGGGCGATGCCGTGCGCCTTGCCGTGACGGGCCAGAAACAGCGCGCGCACGCCATGGAACTGGCCGACCACGACGGGTGCCGAAGGCACGCCGTAGGGCGTTTCCACCTCGATTTCCTGCTCGATCTTCAGCTCCGGCCAGTGGTCCATGCCGGTGCCGCCGATGACCGCCAGCGTCGCAAATGTCTTCGTCATAGCCCTTTCACCGCGTAGATCGCCGGTAACTGGCGCCAGTAACCCTTGTAGTCCATGCCGCAGCCGAAAACGTAGCGGTCCGGGAGTTTCAGCCCGACGAATTCGGCATGGGCGCCCGCCACGCGGCGGTCATGCTGCTTGTCGGCCAACACGGCGATGCGCAGGCTCGCCGGTTGCTCGTGCGCCAAGCTGCGGCGCACGTCGGCCAGCGTGCCGCCTTCGTCGAGGATGTCGTCGATGACCAGCACATGCCGGCCGCGCAAGGCCTTTTCCGGCCGATGCTTCCACACCACGTCCGCGCCCTGCGTGCGGTCGCGGTAGCGCGTGGCGTGGAGGTAATCGAGCTGCAGCGGAAAGCGCAGACGCCGCAGCACTTCGGCACCGGCCACGAAGCCACCCGTCATCACCAGCAGCACGAGCGGGTCGAGCGCCGCATAGACCGCGCTGATCTGTTGCCCCAGCGCATCGTAGGCCGCGCGCACCTGTGCTTCGTCGTACAGGCAATCGGCTGTGTCCAGCACGGCGCGCATGTCCTCGCTGGCAGCCTCCACTGCTGGCTTCACCGGCCTGCCGCCTTCACGGCTCGTGATCACGCGACGCTCCTGCGATACAGCTTCTGGAGCCGGGCGCTGGCGAGATGACGCGGCTTCTGCGGCAGAGCGTCCAGCAGCGCCAACACGCCTTCACGGTCATTACACACCGGCAGCATGTCGCTGCCGACGTCCAGTGCGGCGCGGGCACGATCTTCCAACGAGCCGAATTGCTTCGCCCCACCCATGCTGAGGTCGTCGCAGAACACGGCGCCGTTGAAATTCAGCTCGTGACGCAACACAGTGCGTAGCCACTTGCGAGACAGCGATGCCGGGTGCGCATCCACTGCCGGGTACAGCACGTGCGCGCTCATGATGGATTCCAGCCCATCTTCGATCAGCGCCTTGAAGGGGACGAGATCACGGCGGAGGATGTCCTCCATCGGCCGCCTGTCCACCGGCAGCTCGACGTGCGAATCCGCCGCCACCGCGCCGTGCCCCGGGAAATGCTTGCCGGTTGCCGCCATGCCCTGCGCGTTCAACCCGGCGCGGAATGCCCGCGCCAGCGCCACGACGCGCTCCGGGTCGGTGGAAAACGCGCGGTCGCCGATGATGCGGCTGATGCCGCATTCGCAGTCCAGCACCGGCGCGAAGCACAGGTCGATCCCTGCCGTCGCGAGTTCGCGGCCGATGGTCTGACCGTATTCGCGTGCCCGGGCGGTCGCCTGCATCACCGATTCCGTATATAGCCGGTCGAGCGTCTCCATGGCCGGGATGCGCGTGAAACCGACGCGGAAGCGCTGCACGCGGCCGCCTTCGTGGTCCACCGCGATCAGCAGGCGCGGTTCCCGCAGCGCCGCGATCTGCGCGCACAGCGCCGCGACTTGCTCCAAGCTTGCATAGTTGCGTGCAAACAGGATGACGCCGCCCACGAGGGGGTGCAGGAGCACGCCGAGATCTTCAGGCGTCAGTTCCGTACCGGCAACGTCCACCATGAGGGGACCAATGGTTTTCATCAGGATCCGTCGAAAGGGTCAGGTCAGTGCGTGGCGAAGCCCGGCCAACTGCGCCACGGCTGCAGTGCGAGCGCGTGATTGTAATAGCGTGCGTCGTCCGTGACTTCCCGGCCCAGCCACGCCGGGCGCTCGAAGGCCTCGTCGAGGCTTCCCAGTTCGATCTCCGCGACAACAAGCCCGGCATTGTCACCGTCGAACTCATCGATTTCCCAGGTGCGGCCGTTGCCGGCAGCCGCGTAGTGGCGTGTCTTCTCCACCCGCCCCACCGCCAGCGTGGCAAGGATTTCCGCCGCTTCCGCCAGCGGCACTGGCCAGTCGTACTCCGCACGCACCGCGCCCACCACTGCGGCCTTGATGTTGAACCGCGCTTCCGTGCCGCTGATGCGCACCCGCATCGAAGCCTTGCCGCCCGGCCCCGCCAGATAACCCTGCACCATGCGCCTGCTGTGCTGCACCACAGCGCGCCAGCCGTCGTCCTTCATCAGAAATTTGCGCTCGATCTCGACCGGCATGGCCACGTTCCACAAAAAAGGGGGTGCCAGCATAGCGAAGCGACAAAAGCGAGCGTTCATTCCAACCTGCAGGCAGTCGCGCTTTCCGCCAGTGAAGCCGTCGATCTCCGATGGATTTAGGCAAAACGCAAGATCAGCGTCCCACCTTGAACATCGGCAGGATGGCATTGCCGCTGCCGCCCGTATCACTGAGCATGGTCTCGGGCAGCTTGCCGTCCCATTTGCCGACGGCGTCGAGCATGATGAGTTCGGGGGTGACTTCCTTCTGCTTCAGCCGCAGTGCTTCGGCTTCGGCTTTGGCGGCGATGATGGTGGCCTCCGACTGGGCCTTGGCCCGCACGATGTCCTGCTGGGCATCGGTCTCGACTTTTTCCAGCTCGTACTTGGCCTGCAATGCCTTCTGCTGCGCCACCTGCTTGGCTTCGATAGCGCGTGCGTAGTCGCCGGAGAACGTGAAGTTCGTGAGGTTCATGTCGGTGATGGTGACGGGGTAGGCCTTCATGCCTTCCACGATCTGCTGCTGCGCCTTGCGCCGCACTTCGTTGCGGAATTCCACCAATGTCTCGGCCTTGTATTCGGCGGTAACAGCTTTGAGCGAATTGGATACCACTGGCGCCAGCAGCTTGTGGACAAGGTTTTCCTCGCTGCCAACGGTGCGGTAGAGCGCGTCGACGTGGTCCGGGTCGATGGAATAGTTCACCGTCATGACAGTCGCCACGTCCTGCAGATCGACGGTCGCGGCCGTTTCCTTGCTCTCATATTTCATGACGCGTACGTTGACTTTCTCGACGGTCTGTGCGAACGGCAGCTTGAAATGCAGCCCTGGCTGGACCGTGTCGGACGTCACCTTGCCCCAGGTGAGGAGTACCCCGCGCTGGCCCGCGTCCACGGTGTAGAACGCACCCGAGCCGGCCACAAAAGCCAGTGCAACAGCAACGCCGATGGCGACCGTGGTGAAGTTTCCGCCCTTGAAACCCGACAACCTGTTGTTCATTTCTTCCCCCGATGGCAGCACAGGACGCCGTCATGCCCCCGCGCAGAACGCGCAACCATACAGCAAGCTCAGAAAACGCTGAATAAGCTGCTGCACTCACCATCCCGCATGTCCGCTTCCTGCGCTCATGGCACTTGTTCAGCGTTTGTCTCAGCGTTCGAACAGTGCCATCGACTCCACGTGCGCGGTGTGCGGGAACATGTCCATCACGCCCGCACGTACCAGACGGTAACCCAGCGCGGCGAGCAGGCCGGCGTCGCGCGCCAGCGTGCCGGGGTGGCACGACACATAGAGGATGCGCTGCGGCGCAAGCTTGGCCACGAACGGCAGGATCTCCTGCGCGCCGGCGCGCGGCGGGTCGAGCAGCACGGCGTCGCAGGGCGCGGCCAGCCACGGCGCGTGGGCATCGGGCTGGAACAGGTCGGCCTTCAAAAAGTGCACATCCAGCCCGTTACGCGCCGCATTCGCACGCGCGCGCTCCACCAGCGCCGCGTCGCCTTCGACCGCAGTCAGCCGCACGCCTTGCGCCGCCAGCGGCAGGCTGAAGTTGCCAAGCCCGCAGAACAGTTCCAGCACCTGTTCGCCGGCGCGCAGCGCCAGCCATTCCAGCGCCTGGCGCACCATCTGCTGGCTCAGCGCCAGGTTGACCTGCACGAAGTCCAGCGGTTCGAAGCGCAGCGTCAGCGCGCT
The DNA here is from genome assembly GCA_004298465.1 of Nevskiaceae bacterium. Lineage (GTDB taxonomy): Bacteria > Pseudomonadota > Gammaproteobacteria > Nevskiales > Nevskiaceae > SCRT01. Next base: position 219,426 of record SCRT01000007.1, read on the forward strand.
GCCGTCCGGCGAATACGTCAGCTCCGGCGCCGGCGGGTCCAGCGGCACGACGCTGTCCGGGCCGCCGGGTTGCAGATAGAACACGAAACCCTCGCGCGCGGCAAAGGCGCGGAGCCGGTCGCAGTCTTCCGGGGTGGGCGCCTGCATCACGCGCAGCACCAGCGCCACCGTTTCGGCAGCGGCCACTTCGATCTGCGGCAACTGTTCGCGGATCGACAACCCGGCGATCAATTCACCGAGCGCTTCCAGCTGCGTGCCAACGCGTGCATCCAGAACTTCGCAGCGCGACAGCAACGCCAGTTTTGGCGTGGCGCGCTCGCGGAAGCCGACGAGCAGGCGGTTCTTCTTGTGCACCCAGCGCACGCCGAGCCGCGCCCGGCGCCGGTAGGCCCACACCGGCCCGACCAGCGGCGGCGCCACCACTTCCGACACCACGCCGCCGATGCGCTGCAGCGCGTCGAGCAACTGTTTCTGCTTGAATTCGATCTGTCGCCGCGCGTCGAGGTGCTGCAGCGCGCAGCCGCCGCAGATATCGAAGTGCGGGCAGCGCGGCACGACGCGGTCTGGCGCAGGTTGTTCCACCGCCGTCACCACGGCATCACGGGTTCCACGCCGCATCCGGGTGATGCGGAAGCGGACACGCTCGCCCGGCAGCGCGCCAGCCACGAACACCACGCGACCGTCGATGCGCGCCACGCCCGCGCCGGTGTCCGTCAGGTCGGCGATGTCGGCCGTGAATTCCTCCACCGGCAAGGGACGGCTGCGGCGGCGGCTCATGCCAACCCGTCGCGGGTGATGTCCTGCAAGATGCTCAAGCCGGAAACACGCCGGTGGAGATATAGCGGTCGCCGCGGTCGCAGACGATGCTGACGATCGTCGCGCCGTGCACTTCCCGGCACAGCTGCAACGCCGCCCACAGCGCGCCGCCGGACGACGGCCCGCAGAACACGCCTTCCACCTGGCCGACCGTGCGCATGGTGTCCTCGGCCGCCTCGGCGCGCACGTTGATGGTGCGGTCGATCAGCTGCGGGTCGAAAAAGCCCGGCAGGTATTCCTTCGGCCAGCAGCGGATGCCGGGAATCTTCGACTCCCCGTCCGGTTGCACGCCGACCACCTGCACTGCCTTGCTGCGCTGCTTGAGGTAACGCGCCGTGCCCATGATGGTGCCGGTGGTGCCCATGGCGGACACGAAGTGCGTGACCGTGCCCTGCGTCACTTTCCAGATCTCCGGGCCGGTGGTCTCGAAGTGTGCACGCGGGTTGTCGGGGTTGTTGAACTGGTCCAGCACGCGGCCTGCGCCATCGCGCTGCATCTGCTGCGCCATGTCGCGGGCAGCGATCATATCCGGCGCGAGGATCACTTCGGCGCCGTAGGCCTTCATCGCGGCGCGGCGTTCCATCGTGGAATTCTTCGGCATGATCAGCGTCATCCGGTAACCCATCAGCACAGCGCACATCGCCAGCGCAATGCCGGTGTTGCCGGAAGTCGGCTCGATGAGGCGGTCGCCGGGTTTGATCTCGCCGCGCTCCTGTGCGTGGTGGATCATCGAATAGGCGGGGCGGTCCTTGATGGAGCCGGCCGGATTGTTGCCTTCCAGCTTCAGCAGCAGGGTGTTGTCGCCGATGCCGGGAAGGTGCTTGACCTGGATCAGCGGTGTGTGGCCGATCGTCCCATCCGCGGTGAGGTAATTCATGTGCAATGTCCTTGAAACGGAATGGCACCGGCGCGGCACATGCAGCATCCCACTCGGCGCGTCGTGTAGCTTAGTGCATCGGCTTCGCAGCCGGCGCGCGAGTTAGTGGCTGCGCGGCGGGCGCCCACTCTTCGGGGTGCGCCGTTTGCCAGCGCTTTTCGGGCGTGCGCCGTCCACATGCGGGGCTGCCGGCTGTCCAGCGCCGGAACGCACCCTGCCCTTCATGCCCGAATCCGTACGCGCCCCGGCCCTGGGGCGGGCAATGCGCGACCGCAGCCCCGGCTTGCCACCGTCATCCACGGCAGTCCGTGCGCTTGTACGACGTGCCGACGCACCTTGCTGGGCGGGCCGTTTGCGCTGCGGAAATACCGCGGTTCCTTGTTCGCCATCCGCCGCGGCGCGGCCGGGCGTTGCGCGTGGCCGGGCGTTGCGCGGCAGGTTGCGCGGCACCTTGCGGCCGTTCAGTTGCATGCCGACCGACGCACCCAGCGCCGTGACTTCGTCCGGGTCGAGTTCCCGCGCCGTGCCGGATTTGATCCCCCCGCCCAGCGGAATGGGGCCGTAGGCGATGCGGATCAGGCGACTGACCTGCAGTTCCTGCGACTCGAACAGGCGCCGCACCAAACGGTTGCGCCCTTCCCGCACCGTGACGTGCAGCCAGTGGTTGGCGGTGTGTTCTTCATCGTCCTGCGGCGGTTCGGCGCGCACCACGGCGACACACTGCGCCATGCCGTCTTCCAGCCGCACGCCGGTCTTCAGGCGCTCCAGCAGGTCGTCGCCCACTTCGCCCAGCACGCGTACCGCATAAGTGCGCTCGATCTCGAAGCTCGGGTGCGTGAGCCGGCGTGCCAGCTCGCCGTCGTTCGTCATCAGCAGCAGGCCGGAGGTGTTGATGTCGAGGCGGCCGACGGCGATCCAGCGCCCCGCCGCAAGCTTCGGCAGCTTGCGGAACACGGTACGGCGGCCTTCCGGGTCGGCGCGGGTGACGATCTCGCCGGCGCGTTTCTTGTACGCCAGCACGCGCGTCGGCTGCTGCGTGCGGACCCGGGCAACGAGGCGCCCGTCCACGCTGATGCGGTCGTGCAGGCCGACTTTCTGCCCTACGGTGGCGACGACGCCGTTGACTTTCACCCGGCCTTCCTGGATCCACCCTTCGACGGCACGACGCGAACCGACACCGGCGTCCGCCAGGCATTTGTGAATACGTTCCAGGGCCGGCGACACAGGTTGAGAGTTTTTCATGGCGTTACTTTAAGGAAACGCAGGACAAGGCGCCGGAATGTTGCGGTAAGCGGTCAGCAGTGAGTGGGAAGCAGCGAAAAGCACGCGAAGGGGCATTGCCTGCCGACCGCCAGGTCCCAATCTCCAATCCCCAACGTGACAAACTACAACCCCGCCTGAACTTGCAGCCACAACGCCTTCCGCCCGATGCCCCGTCCCACCTCATGGCGCAGCGCCCGCTGCGCCTTTCCACTGCCATGACGCTGGCCTGCCGCGACTGCGGCACGCTGGTGGAGCTGCCGGCCCCGGACACCGCTGGCACCAGCTATTGCCCGGTGTGCGCGCACGCGCTGCGACGCTCCGCTGGCCGCGGGGTGGCAGCCGCGCTGGCTTGCGCACTGACGACGTTCGCACTGCTATGGCCAGCCAACCTGCTGCCGATGATGGGCGTGACGATGCTGGGCATGCACACGCAAAGCGGGATCTTCACAAGCGTGCAGGCATTGTGGGATGGACACTGGGTGATCATCGCCGTGCTCACGGCCCTGTTTGTGATGGTGCTGCCTTTCGTGCGCTTCGGGCTGCTGAGCGGCGTTCTGCTGTGCGTGAAAGCCGGGCGCCGGCCGCGCTGGCTCGGCCGGGCGTTCCGCTGGTCGCTGTGGCTGGACCACTGGGCGATGCCGGACGTATTCCTGATTGGCTGCCTTGTCGGCTACAGCCGCGTGCGCGCATTCCTGCCGACCACCATCGAGGCCGGCGGCTGGTGCGTGATCGCCGCCGCCCTCATCGCAATGATCACGCGCGCCAGCCTCGACACGCACGCCGTGTGGCACTGGATCGAAACCGACCGCACGCCGCCAGCCGACCAGCCAGCCATCGCCTGCGCGGCCTGCAGCCTGGTGCTTCCCGCGGCCCGGCAAGGGCACCGCTGTCCGCGCTGCGGGCTGCGCCTGCGCGCGCGCAAGCCGCACGCGACGACGCGCACGGCGATGTTCGTCATCGCCGGGCTCATCCTCTACCTGCCCGCAAACTTCTTTCCCATGAACGTCGACATCCAGATGGGGCAGATCACGCCGCACCGCATTGCCGACGGCATCCAGGACCTCATCAACGCCCATCTGTGGTGGCTGGCGGTGCTGATCTTCGTCACCAGCATCGCGATCCCGGCGCTCAAGCTGCTGGGACTGACGTGGTTCCTGTTCTCCATCCGCCGCCGCTCGCGCAGGCACCTGCGGCTGAAGACACGGCTTTACCGTGTCATCAACGAGATCGGCCGCTGGTCGAACGTCGACGTGTTCACGGTTGCAGTGTTCCTGCCGCTGATCCAGTTTGGCGCGCTGGCGCATACCGACGTGGCGGTTGGCAGCGTGGCCTTCATGCTCGTGGTGGTGTGCACCATGGTCGCGTCGCGTGCCTTCGACCCGCGCCTGATGTGGGACGCGGCGCTGGAAGCGCCTAACATGCATGCTTCTGCACGGAACGAGTCGCCACCCCAGGCCGAATACGCGTCATGAGCGATCGCGAAACCGACGACACCCTCAAGCAGGCCGCTGTGGCGCAACGCGCCGTGGCGATCTTCCATGCCAGCCGCTGGCCGGGCTGGATCTGGGGCATTCCGGCGGCAGCGGTCGCCATCGTCCTGTGGCTGCTGCTGCGTGCGCTGTCCGCGACCGGCACGAACATCACCGTCGTGTTCCCGCAGGCGGCCGGCATGAGCCCGGACGATACGCACGTAACCTACCGCGGGCTGAATGTCGGCACGTTGCGCGACGTGCACCTGGACGCTGGCGGCCGCCACGTGGTCGCCGAACTAAACATGGATGAAGCCGCCACGCCGTGGCTGAACACCGGCACGCGGTTCTACCTGGATGGCGCGAATCCCAGCCTTGCACGGCCTTCCACCCTCAAAGCCATCATCGCCGGCCCCAGCATCGTGATGGTGCCGGGCAAGGGCGATGCGGCGCGCCACTTTGTCGGCATCGTCGGTCCGGCGCCGCAGCCGTTCGACGCCGAAGTCACGTATCGCGTGGCCTTCGACGGCGCCGTCGGCGGGCTGGATGTCGGCGCCCCCGTCACGCTGCGTGGCTTCACGGTCGGTGGCGTCACGCAGGTGGCGTTGCGCGTCGACGCCGCCACCGGCCGCGTCACCACCCCCGTCACGATCGTGCTGGACCCGACGCGCCTGCACCTGCACACACCGGCACCCGACGCCGCAGGCTGGGCACCGCTGCTGGATGAAGTGCTGGCCCGCATGGTGGCCGGCGGCCTGCGCGCCCGGCTGACGCAGGACCCGCCGCTGATCGGCGCCGCACAAGTGGAACTCGTCGTCGTCCCCGACGCGCCGGCCGCCACCCTCGTCGCGGAAAACGACAAACGTCCGCTGATCCCCGGCGCGCCGGCCGGCATCAACCCGATGCAACTACTGGCGAAGCTGGACCAGTTGCCCATCGACACCATTGCCGGCAACATCCGCGCCATCACCGAGAACGTGCGCGCGACGAGCGAACGCGTGAACGCGCTCGTCAACTCGCCTCGGATCGACGCCAGCCTGCGCCACCTGGATGCCACGCTCGCCACGCTGGACGACACCACCAAGGCGTTGGCGCCGGAGCTTGTGCCCACCGTGCGCAGCCTGCGCGATACCGCCCAACAAATAGACGCCACCGCGCGCGCTGCGCAGGCGCTGGTGGACGACCGCAGCGGAGGCATGGACGGCAACGCGAAAAAGGCCCTTTACGAACTGACTCAGGCGGCACGCGCCATCCGCTCGCTGGCCGACTACCTGGAACACCACCCGAACGCCCTCATAACCGGACGCTGAAGTGCCGCCCTTGAAACGCCTTGCCGCCCTCCTGCTCGCCGCCACCCTAACGGGCTGCGCCCACGCCCCGCCCGTGCAATTCTTCACGCTGGTGGCGGCACCCGGCGTGCCGCAAACCCGCTACACGGGAACAGCGCAAGTGACTGCCGTCCGCATTCCTGCCGCACTGGACCGCACGCAACTCGTGCGCGAAGCTTCCACAGCCCGTGTTGAGATGGACGATGGTGCACAGTGGGCCGCACCGCTGGAACAATTGATCGCGGATGCACTGACGCAGGACCTGCAGCAGCGGCTCGGCGCCAACCACGTGCTTGCGCCATCCGCAGTCGGCGCGGACGAAACCGTGCACATCCGGCTCGACCTGCTGCGCTTCGCCCCAACGCCAGACAAGGCGGTCGTGCTCGACGGCAGCTATTCATTCCTACACGCCGGGCAAGTTATCCATCAAGCGCCGCTGCACGTGGAAATTCCCACGTCAGCAGGCGACAGCAGCGCCCAGACCCAGGCGCAGGCGATGAGCGCGGCGCTGGGCGCGGTGGCGGAGCGGATTGCGCAACAGCTTGTCAACCGGTAAGCGGCAAACGGCAAACGGCCGGAAAATCACGGCGGCTTCGCCAAGCTCGAATCACGAATCTCCAATCTCTTCCGGCTGCTCACTCGCAACCGCCAGCGCTGCCGGTTCCAGCCCGAGCTTGCGCAGGGCTGCTTCGAGCTGTTCCACGCCCTTGATCTCGGGGAGTTCCGGCAACTGCGCAAGCGCTTTCAGACCGAGGTCGTCCAGCAGCCGTGACGTGGTGCCGTAGAGCACCGGTCGACCGAGCACTTCCTTGTGGCCGAGTTCGCGGATCCACTCTCGTTCCTGTAGCGTGCGGATAATATTCGTGGATACCGCAACACCGCGGATTTCCTCGATTTCACCGCGCGTGATCGGCTGGCGGTAGACGATCAGCGCCAGCGTCTCGAGCAGCGCACGCGACAGGCGCGGCGGTTTTTCGCGCCACAACTGGCCGATGATGGAAGTGAATTCCGCTCGCACCTGCAGCCGCCAGCCGCCGGCGACCTCGACGAGTTCGCTGGCACCGCTGGCCAGCCGCTCGGCCAACGCCGCCAATGTCGTGCGCACCGCGGCACGATCGACACGCGGGTCTTCCGCTGCCAGCAGGTGCTGAAGCTGGTCGGTAGTGAGGGCGGCTTCCGAGGCCAGCAACACGGCTTCGACCATGCGGTCGAGCTGCGGAAGAACCACCGGGAGCGGGTCGAGGCCAGCGACGTCGATCGCCTCTTGTTCATCCATCACGCGGGCTCCTGGAGCGACGCGCCGGTATCCTCCGGCAAGTTGATGACCAGCTCGGTAAACGGAGCCTGTTGGTGCACGGCCAGCAGGCGAGCCTTCACGAGCTCCAGCACCGCCAGCAGCGCCACTACAATACCGGCACGCCCTTCTGCTGGATCGAACAGGTCGATGAAGCGCGCCGGCCCGTGCTGCAGGCGGTCGAGTACACGCGACATGCGGTCGCGCACCGACAATGGCTCGCGTGCAATGGTGTGGTGCACGTAGAGTTCGGCACGCGCCATGACGGACTGGAAAGCCATCAGCAATTCACGCAGGTCTAGTGGCGGCAGAGGCACTTCCGCCTCGATGCGCTCCACTGCGGCACGCGCGAGATGTACGTCGCGCCCGACGCGTGGCAAGGCATCCAGGCGCTCTGCCGCGGTCTTGAAGCGCTCGTATTCCTGCAGTCGCCGCACGAGTTCAAGACGCGGGTCTTGCCCGCCTTCTTCCTCGGTTTCCGGCGGACGCGGCAACAGCACGCGCGACTTGATCTCGGCCAGCCACGCCGCCATGACGAGGTATTCCGCGGCCAGCTCCAGCTTCAGCCCGCGCATCATCGCGATGTATTCCATGTACTGGCGCGTGATCTGCAGCACCGGAATGTCGAGGATGTCGAGGTTCTGCTTGCGAATGAGGTACAGCAGCAGGTCCAGCGGCCCCTCGAAGGCTTCGAGGAACACTTCCAGCGCATCAGGCGGAATGTAGAGGTCTTCCGGGAGCTTCTGCAGCGGCTGGCCCAGCACCTTCACGACGTGCTCGGGCAACGGCGGAGACCCAAGCCCCGCCAACTGTGGGTCCACGGCTTCTTCTGCCATCACTGCACGACCCTACGAGTTGCCCGGAGCGCGGCCCGCACACGCCACCCCCCGACAGCGGAACAAGTGCAGCAGCATGACCGCAGATGAACGGCTGGGCTCAGACAAGGCATGGCAGAGGGGTAAACACGATCGTCCGATTTTATCAGCGATCGCCCCGGGCCAACACGAAAGCCGGTCATCACGGTGCGGCGGGTTTCCCCTGCCGAAGTAGACGTGGAAATACAGACGGATATATACATACAATCAGGCCCATACGGCGATATGCGCGCTGACGTAGATCAGCGTGTGGGTGAATTTTAGGGCGCCGTTCAACCTGCGACCCACCCCCTCGGCACGCCCAGCCGCAAGCGCCCACAACCGGGCTACACTCCCGCCAAACAAGAACAAGAATGAGGGGGCCTCCCGTGGACCGCAGCGAACGTTTCCACCACATCGACCGCCTGTTGCGCCAGCGTGGCCCCGTCACCGTTCTCGGGCTGTGCGAAGCACTTGAGGTTTCGCGCGCCACGATCGTGCGTGACATCCAGTACCTGCGCGACCGCTTCGGCGCGCCCATCACCTGGAACCGCGAGCGTCAGACCTATGCTTATGAGAGCGCCGAGCTCTTCACCCTGCCCGGCCTGTGGCTGTCCGCCGCCGAGCTGGAATCCCTGCTGACCATCAACGCACTCCTTGATCGCCTGCAGCCGGAGTTGATCGGCAAGCACCTGCAACCCCTGCGGCAACGGCTGCAGCGGCTCGTGCAAGACCGCCTGCCCAACGGCGCCGACCTCACGCGCCGCCTGCGCCTCATTAACAGCGCCACGGCCCGCGTCGAGCCGCCTCTGTTCCCCGAGTTCGCCCAAGCCACACTGGAACGGCGGCGGCTGTGGATCCTGCACAAGAACCGCGAACGCGATGAAACCATCGCTCGCGAAATCTCTCCGCAGCGCCTCGTCCGCTACCGCGACAACTGGTACTGCGACGCCTGGTGTCACCTGCGCAATGGTTTGCGCAGCTTCGCCCTCGACGCCGTGGAAGCGGCCAGCGTGCTCGATCGGAAGGCCGCCGAAATCTCCGACGACAAACTGGATGCCAAGCTTGGCGCCGGCTACGGCATCTTCGGCGGCCGCAACAAACACACTGCCCACCTGCGTTTCACCGCCCGCGCCGCACGCTGGGTGAGCCGGGAACGCTGGCACCCGACGCAAAGCGGGCAATTCCTCGCGGACGGTCGCTACGACCTCAAAGTGCCCTACACCGACAATCGTGAACTGGTCATGGACCTCATGCGCCACGGATCAGACGTGGAAGTGCTTGGCCCACCCGAACTGCGCCAGACCGTGATCGCACGGCTGGAAGCGGCCCGCCAGCAATACGCGAAAAGCTGAACCACAGGCTCACGTGGTGAGCTTGCGGGGTGGCAACATGAGAAACGGTTCGGGGGAGTGACACAACCAAACAAGGGGGAACCATATCCATGCCGGAGACTTTCACACCGTCCGATCTCAAAACCATCCTGCACTCCAAGCGGGCCAACATCTACTACCTGCAGCACTGTCGGGTACTGGTCAATGGTGGAAGGGTGGAATACATCACCGATGCCGGCAAGGAATCACTGTACTGGAACATCCCGATCGCCAACACCACGTCGGTACTGCTCGGCACCGGCACTTCGATCACCCAAGCCGCCATGCGCGAGCTGGCGAAGGCCGGCGTGCTGGTCGGTTTCTGCGGGGGCGGGGGCACGCCATTGTTTTCCGCCAATGAGGTCGATATCGAAGTGGCCTGGTTCTCGCCACAAAGCGAGTACCGCCCCACCGAGTACCTGCAAGCGTGGGTACAATTCTGGTTCAACGACGAACTGCGCCTTGCCGCCGCCAAGGTTTTTCAGCACACCCGTGCCATGCGTATCCGCGAGCAATGGCAGCACCGCGCACTGCGCGACGCCGGCTTTAATGTCGATGTGAAGCGGCTGGACGATTTGCTGCAACGAACCGACCAGCGAATCGACCTGGTACCAGACAACACCAACCTGTTGACCGAGGAGGCGCGGCTTACCAAGGCACTTTTCAAGTTGGCAGTCGACACCGTCGGCTATGGCGACTTTACCCGCGCCAAACGCGGCAGCGGCACCGACCCGGCCAACCGCTTTCTCGATCACGGCAATTACCTCGCCTACGGCTTGGGCGCCACAGCCACCTGGGTGCTGGGCTTGCCGCACGGGTTGGCCATCCTGCACGGCAAGACCCGTCGCGGCGGGTTGGTGTTTGATGTTGCCGACCTGGTCAAGGATGCCAGCATCCTGCCGCAAGCCTTCATCTCGGCCATGCGTGGCGACGATGAGCAGACGTTTCGGCGCGCTTGCATCGAGGCACTGACCCGCAGCGAATCACTCGACTTCATGATCGACACCGTCAAGGCCGTCGCCATGGACACCGCTGCGCTGTGTGGGCAGAAAGCGGATGGAGCGGCATGAACATCCTGCTGATCAGCCAGTGCGACAAACGCGCCCTCACCGAAACCCGCCGCATTCTGGATCAGTTCGCCGAACGCCGAGGCGACCGCACCTGGCAGACCCCGATCACCCAAGCCGGCCTCGACACCTTGCGCAAGCTGCTGCGCAAGACCGCCCGCAAGAACACCGCCGTGGCCTGCCACTGGATTCGTGGGCTCGATCACAGCGAGCTGATGTGGATCGTGGGCGATGCACGGCGGTTTAATGTCGAAGGTGCGGTACCAACCAACACCACGCGCCACGACGTGCTGCGCGCAGGCGACGAAAACCGATGGCATCACCTTCCCTTGATGCTGGCCCTCACCGCGCTCGCCGCGCTTTTTCACGACCTCGGCAAGGCCACCGCCGCATTCCAGACGATGCTGGACACAGCACTTCATCCTCCCACTGGTGCCTTCAGGCCGATGACGCCCACGCATTACCGCCACGAATGGGTCTCGGTGCGGCTGTTTCAGGCTTTCGTCGGGAAGGATGACGACGCGACCTGGCTGCAACGGTTGATTGATGCCAATGAACGTCACGATATGGATGGGTGGCTGCAGGAATGGCTGGCCGATGATCGCCTGCAATGCGATGGGCTGCCGACGCATCCGGGCAGCGCGGCCCCGGACAAGCCATTCGCCACCTTGCCACCTCTGGCGCAGGCCGTAGCGTGGCTGGTACTTACCCACCATCGTCTGCCGACGCTACCGGTGAAAACAGCGCCCGCAGGCAACACCGACGAAATCGACACCGCGCGCGATCCCTATCGCCGCTACGGCGCGAAAGCACCCCCGCTCAACGCCGATGACCTGCATGGCCTGCTTGAGCGCATCGACGCCGATTGGAACGAGCCGGAACGCGATCGCAGCAACGCCGATATCGCCGCGTATTGGCGCTTCCCACATGGCCTTCCCGTGACCAACGCGGCATGGCGAAAGCAGGCCGCACGGCAGGCACGAGCTTTGTTGACACTGCCTCACGCCGTCGCCGGCACGGCGTGTTTGCACGATCCGTTCCTCATGCACGTTTCACGGCTGTGCCTGATGCTGGCCGACCACTACTACTCCAGCCTCACGTTGCAGCACCAACCGTCCGCCAATGGCGAGCCCGCGTGGCAGCCTGTTGCCGGCCGACAGATGTATCTGCAGGCGGACAGAAAAATCTACGCCAACACCGCCAGTTGCAACGGCAAGTTGCGGTTTAACCAGACACTTGAAGAACACCTGATCGGCGTGCAGGCCAATGCCAGCCGCGTCGTGCATGCACTGCCCACGCTGACGCGCAGCCTGCCCGCCTTGCAACGCCATCGCGCGCTCAGCAAACGCAGCCACCACGAAGCATTTCGGTGGCAGGACAAGGCGGCTGACCTTGCCACCGCCGTGCGCGAACGCACCGCCGTGCATGGCGCCTTCATCGTCAACATGGCCTCGACCGGTTGCGGCAAGACGCTTGGCAATGCACGGATCATGTACGCGCTGGCCGACCCCGCCCATGGCATGCGTTGCGCGTTTGCGATTGGCCTGCGCACGCTCACCCAGCAGACCGGGCGCTGCTTCCAGCGCGACCTCACCCTTGGCGATGACGAGTTGGCCATCCTTGTTGGCGGCTCTGCCAGCAAGGCATTGTTCGCGCATTACGAAGCGCAGGCCGAAGCCAGCGGCTCGGCGTCACGCCAGGCCTTGCTCGAAGAAGACAGCCACGTGCTATACGAGGGTGATGACCGTCACGCCCTGCTGCAACGGCTCACCGACGATGCGCGCGCCCGCCGCCTGATCGCCGCACCCGTGCTGGCATGCACGGTCGATCACCTGACCCCGGCCACCGAAAGCCTGCGTGGCGGCCGACAGATTGCGCCCATGCTGCGACTGATGACCGGCGATCTGGTGCTGGACGAGCCGGACGATTTCGACCTCGCCGACCTGCCCGCCCTGACCCGGCTGGTGCATTGGGCCGGCCTGCTGGGATCGCGCGTATTACTGTCGTCAGCCACCTTGCCCCCTGCATTGGTGCAGGGTCTGTACGAGGCTTACCGCGATGGCCGTATCCACTGGCAGCGCCATCGCGGCGAACGCCCCGATGAAGCACCGCGCATCGCCTGTCTGTGGATCGACGAGTTCAAGCAAGAGCACGCCGATTGCGCCGACGTTTCCACATTCAGGCAGGCGCACGATGTCTTTGCCGAGGCACGCCAGAAGCACCTGGCCAAAGCGAATGTGCGACGCATCGCCGAATTGCTGCCCGTCGCCCTCGAATCCCCCGGCAAAGAGGAAAGGCGGCACGAATGGGCCGCCCTTCTGCGCGATGCTGCATTACGCCTGCATGGCGATCCGCAAAACCATGTCATTGATCCGCGCAGCGGTAAGCGCGTCAGCTTCGGCCTGATCCGCATGGCGAACATCGACCCGCTGTTCGATACCGCGCTGGCGCTGTTTCGGTTGGGCGCCCCGGAAGGCATGCGTATCCATCTGTGCGTGTATCACTCGCAACACCCGTTGCTGATGCGCTCGGCCATCGAACATCGGCTCGACACCGTACTCGACCGGCGCCGCAAAAATGCTGCCGATCCGGATCCGGTGCTTGCACAACCACAAGTACGCCAAGCGATCGACGCCCATCCGGAAAACGACCACCTCTTCATCGTGCTCGGCAGTCCGGTAACGGAAGTCGGCCGGGACCACGATTATGACTGGGCCGTGGTTGAACCCTCCTCGCTGCGTTCATTGATCCAACTGGCAGGACGCGTACGCCGTCACCGACCCGAGCCAGTTACCCAATGCAATGTGCTGGTGCTCGACACCAATTTGCGCGCACTCGAACGCAAGAACCCCAATGAGGCGGCCTACTGCCGCCCCGGTTTCGAAATGGACAAACAGCCGGAGGGCGCATCGCCCGAAGAAAAGACGCGACATCCCAACTTTCACCTTCGCCACCACCAACTGACCACGCTATTGAGTGACCTGATCGACACTCACGGCCGCTGGCCGCTGGACGCCAGGCCTCGCCTGCGTCTGCCGGAAGGCCGTCCGGTCGACCCCACGCGCAAACTGATCGACCTGGAGCATGCCCGCCTGCGTCACGTCATGCGGCCTGACCTGCCAAAGGTGGCCGGCGGTGCCGGCGAATCCATCGCAACGTCGTGGATGATCAACGCCAGCACGCATTGGAACGGCCCACAGATGTGGCTGAGCGGCGTGCTGCCGCAAACCCAGCGCTTTCGCGATGATCCGATACCACGGGTCGAGGTGGTGCTGCTTCCCGATGATGACGAGGAAGTGCTACATCTGCACGGCGTCGTGGACGGCGACCGGCGCGGCACTTCGTTGTACCCCCTTCTCGAAGAGAGCGCCTGCTCACGCCTCCCGGACAGCGCCGTGACAGGCCCCGGCATCGCCCCATGGGGAAACGACGACTTGCTGACCCTGCTCACCGAACTAGCCGAGGATCGCGGCGAAAGCCTGCGCGACTGTGCCCAATCCTTCGCCACCGCCAGCCTGCCCCGCTCGGAGCGCGGCTGGCGGTTTCATCCTGTGCTGGGATTCAACAAGGAGGGGACATGAACCAGACACATCCATACAACACGGACCAAGGGGAGGTGCAATATGGCTGATGCCATTGAAGGCACGGAAACGGACTCGTTTCGTGTCGCAGTAGATGCATTCATCAAGGGGCGGCTACAAGCCAAACTCGACAAGCTTGGCGAAGACGACCCCAAACGCACCGAGCTGCTGGCACAACACCAGCATGCCGCATGGCTGGAGGATGCAGCGCGGCGCGTGCGCCAGATCCAGGCAGTTACGCACTCGCTCAAACCCATCCACCCGGATGCACGTGGCTCCAATCTCTACGTGCCTCCGACACAGATGCCGCACCTGGACGAGGTCGGCAGCCATGTGCTGGGCGAAGGTTTCGCCGCCGACGTCGTGGGAAATGCGGCAGCGCTCGACGTCTACAAACTACTGAAGCTTCAGGCGAACGGCCAAACCTTGCTGCTGGCACTTTCGCAGGATCAGGGCGACGCACTGGCCGCGTTGAGTGATGACACTGAGCAAGCCAAAGCGTGGCGGGATGCATTTGTCGGATTGACCGCCAAGCGTGACGAAGCAGCCAGTTCACATGAGCGCGCCAAGCAGCTCTATTGGCTGATCGGCGACGACGCTTGCAAGGATGACCAATACCACCTGCTCGCTCCGTTGTACGCAACCTCGTTGGCTCACGCCGTCCACGGTGAGCTTCAGGAACATCGCTTCGGCGATGCCAACAAGGAGGCACGGCAGGCGCGTCGCGACGGAAAGATGCACGACGGCATCTTCCATCACTACCCCGACCTCGCCGTGCAGAAGCTGGGCGGTACCAAGCCGCAAAATATTTCGCAGCTCAATAGCGAACGTGGCGGCATCAACTATCTGCTGTCGTCCCTGCCACCGACATGGAAGTCCAGCGATCTCCGCCTCCCCGCGCACGCTACATCGGTCTTTGACCGGCTATTTTCTGGCCGCCTCGAAGTCCGTCGCACCTTGCGGCAGTTCAGCGCTTTCCTCGCTACTAATCCACCGGAAAACAAGGAAACCCGTGACCGGGTGGACGCCTTCGTCGAACGGCTGGTTGCCGAGGCCACCATCATGGCCGGCGCATTTCGCGAAGCCCTTCCCGCCGGCTGGAGTCTGGAGGCGCCGTACGACGACCTCGCTATGGTGGAGAAGCTCTGGCTCGATCCGTTGCGCGCAGAGCTTCCCGATCAAGGCGACTTCGCTCGTGAATGGTTGTGGATGGACTGGCCCGCCGCCATCGGCAAACGCTTTGCCCAATGGCTCAACACGCGTCTGGAGGGTCGTTTTGCCGTAGGCGATGCCGAACATCGGCAGTGGAAAAAGCTGCTGCTGGTGGACGAAAGCGAAGACGGCTGGGCGAAGCAATTGCACCGGCTTCGACAATCGATGGATGCGCTGACGCCCATTCCCACCCGCAACACGCACGATGAACTTGTCGCCGGGGAGGTGCAGGCATGAGCAGCGCGCTGCCCTATTCCGCGAAAGGGCTGCTGGTATTTCCGCATCTGCGTGTGCAGAACGCCAACGCCATCTCCAGCCAAATGACGCATGGCTTTCCATCGATCACGGCATTTACCGGCCTGATGTGGGCACTGGAGCGAAAGCTTACCGAGGCAGGCGTGCCGTTGCGCCTCCTGCAAGTCGGGGTGATCTGCCATCGGCATCAGGAACAGGTCAACGCTGGTTACGTGAAAACCTTCCGCCTGACCCGCAACCCCGTCGACAAAAGTGGTGGTACCGCCGGCATCGTCGAAGAAGGTCGCACCCACCTTGATCTGACCCTGGTGTTTCAGGTTCAACAAAAGGTCGGCGCAAAGTCTGAAACCCCGCTGCTCGTTCAAGGCAACGACAACGCGTTGGCCGAACTCGCCGCCAAGGCATGGCAGACCCTTGCCACCATGCGCGTGGCTGGCGGCAGCATGTTGCCGGCACGGCCCGCTCCAGGACGTTTTATTCGTCCATGGCTCGCTGTTCTGCCGGACGATGCCAGTGAATGCGCCAAGAACTTCCGTGAGTGGCGGCGGCAATGGCTACCCGGTTACGCCTTGGTGGGGCGCAATGACTTGGTGCCCGCACGCCTGGAAGCCATGCGAAAGGAACGCCCTGAGGCCAACGCACTGGATGCCTTGCTGGACCTTTCCCGCTTCAACTATCGCGCCGAAAAGGAAGGCGGCGAAGCCGGCACCAACCAACGCGTGCACTGGCACGATCCCGACCGTGGCAAAGGCTCCGGCTGGATCGTGCCGATTCCGGTCGGTTACACGGCCCTGTCCGATCTGTATGACCCCGGCCAGGTGCAAAACGCTCGCGATGACGACACGTCGTTCCGCTTCGTCGAGTCGATTTATTCGATGGGCGAGTGGATCAGCCCGCATCGCCTCGACAGCATCGATGCCCTGCTATGGCACGCCGAAACCGACCTCGATCGCGCCGTCTATCGTTGCCGCAATACCTACGTTCCCGTCGCCACGGCCGATCCGGTCGAGCCCGACGATTTCTATGTCTACGACTGAAGTGACTCAAACCCCTTCAACTCTCTCAAAGGAATTTCATCATGGCCAATGACACCCTGAAAACCGCTTCCGTGCTCGCCTTCGAGCGCAAACTTGATCCCTCCGACGCCGTGTTCCATGCCGGCAATTGGGACGACCGCAACAACACCGTCCAGTGGCAGCCAGTGAAGTTGCGCGAAAAATCCGTACGCGGCACCATTTCCAACCGCCTCAAGACCAAAGACCAAGACCCGGCCAAGCTCGACGCCGCTATTGAAAACCCCAACCTGCAGACCGTGGATGTCGCCGCCTTGCCTGCTGATACGGACACATTGCGGGTAACGTTCACCGTGCGCGTGCTGGCTGGCACCGGCACCCCGTCCGCCTGCAATAACGCCACCTATCGTGAAAAGTTGATGGCCACCGTGGCCGGCTACGTTTCCGACCACGGCTTCAACACACTGGCCACGCGCTACGCCAGCAACCTCGCCAACGGGCGCTTCCTGTGGCGCAACCGGATGGGCGCCGAAAGCGTTGAGGTACGCGTGGCGCAACTGGAAAACGGCAGCGCCAAACATTCCTGGGCGTTTGACGCGTTTGCCCTCAGCTTGCGTGACTTCGATAAAGGCAACGCCGACCTTTCAGGCCTGACGAACGTTATCGCCGGCGGCTTGGCCGGTGCCGAGCACGTACTGCTGCAAGTCACCGCCTTCGTGCGCATCGGCGCTGGCCAGGAAGTATTTCCCTCGCAAGAACTGATTCTCGATCGTGGCCGCGGCGACAAGAGCAAGACCTTGTACGACGTCGATGACGTGGCCGCCATCCACTCGCAAAAAATCGGCAACGCCCTGCGCACCATCGACACCTGGTACCCCGAAGCTGCCGAGAACGGCCCCATCGCCGTGGAGCCCTACGGCTCGGTCACCACCCAGGGCCGCGCGTATCGCCAGCCGAAGGAAAAGCAGGATTTCTACAACCTGCTCGATGGCTGGATCATCAAGGACAAGACGCCCGACGTGGACCAGCAGCATTTCGTCATTGCCACCCTGATCCGTGGCGGCGTGTTCGGCGAAGCGAATTGACGTCATGACCACGCACTACATCGACCTCATCGTTGTGCCGGACCCGGAATCCGGCACGCCACAACTGCTGGGTGCGCTGTACGACCGGCTGCACCTTGCCTTGGTGCAACAAAGGCTGGACAGCATCGGCGTGAGCTTTCCCGGGTACAGCATGAGTCCACGTTCGCTCGGCACAAAGCTGCGCCTGCATGGCAGCGACGCATCGCTACGGCAACTGTTCGGCGCCGAATGGCTCAAAGGCATGCGTGATCACGTGCGCATGACCGACATTGCACCCGTGCCAGCGGATGCTCCACACCGAACCGTACGGCGCAAGCAGTTCAAGACCAACGTCGACCGGCTCCGACGACGCCGCATGAAACGCAAAGGCGAAACAGCAGAACAGGCACGAGAGGCCATTCCATATAACGTCGAACGCACCCCGAACCTACCCTATCTGCACATTCACAGCCGCAGCACCGCACAACCGTTTTGCCTCTTCATTGCGCTTGGCCCGACCGGTCCGACCGCAGTGCCGGGGAACTTCAACCGCTACGGGCTCGGCGGACCCGCAACTGTTCCGTGGTTCTGACCCTTTTTTATCCCGTCAATACGTTCTTTGAAAATCAACACCTTGCGCTTGCCCCATTAAAAAGGGGCAAGTGCTTCTTTTTGCGCCTTGCGTCATAATCCCCAACAGCTAGACGCTTGAAGGGTCTAGTTCGCTGCCGCATAGGCAGCTCAGAAACTTGGCAACCGTGCCATCTGCGCGTTGAACGCGTTCGCTGCCGCATAGGCAGCTCAGAAACATCTGTATTTCTTTTATCTGTATCTGTATCTGGTTCGCTGCCGCATAGGCAGCTCAGAAATGACGCGGAAGCGGTCGTTGTCACAGAACCGGGTTCGCTGCCGCATAGGCAGCTCAGAAAGCACAGGTCACGAAATACGCCTCGATGAATCCGTTCGCTGCCGCATAGGCAGCTCAGAAAGTGCGAACGATGCAGGTTTTCGGCTTCACTTCGTTCGCTGCCGCATAGGCAGCTCAGAAACACGCCAACGTCCACGCCGTGTACACGCGCTCGTTCGCTGCCGCATAGGCAGCTCAGAAAGAGCTGTCGCGCGAGCCACCGCAGGTGCTCTACGTTCGCTGCCGCATAGGCAGCTCAGAAATGCTCATCGAAGCCGCCGACATCATCGGCACCGTTCGCTGCCGCATAGGCAGCTCAGAAAGCGATTCGGTGCACCGGCTGCTGCGGGACAAGGTTCGCTGCCGCATAGGCAGCTCAGAAAAAGACACAAATGGCCGTCTTGGCGTCATTACAGTTCGCTGCCGCATAGGCAGCTCAGAAATGACGCGGCTCGAATCCGTCATGGGGTGCCGGGTTCGCTGCCGCATAGGCAGCTCAGAAACACAGCGCGGCGCGTGCCCCGCTGGCGGTGAAGTTCGCTGCCGCATAGGCAGCTCAGAAATGTAGGCGCCCATGGAGCCGAACTACAGCGCCGTTCGCTGCCGCATAGGCAGCTCAGAAAATGCGCGAACTGCGGCAAGGAAAAATCAGGATTGTTCGCTGCCGCATAGGCAGCTCAGAAAACGCCGGTGAAGCCGGTAACGGTGTCGGTCGCGTTCGCTGCCGCATAGGCAGCTCAGAAATACCGCGACGGCCGCGCGCCGGTCGAAAACTGGTTCGCTGCCGCATAGGCAGCTCAGAAATGCGGGTCCGGGCCCGCGGTCTGCACATCATCGTTCGCTGCCGCATAGGCAGCTCAGAAATCCGCAGGGCCGATACCCTGCGGAGGCACGAAGTTCGCTGCCGCATAGGCAGCTCAGAAATTCGCGGATGCGATCAAGGGCGGTATCGGCTGGTTCGCTGCCGCATAGGCAGCTCAGAAATGCAACGTCGGAGTAAATCTGACCCACTTGAGGTTCGCTGCCGCATAGGCAGCTCAGAAACGGCGGTGAAGACCATCGAGCAGTATGACTTCGGTTCGCTGCCGCATAGGCAGCTCAGAAATGCGGCATCTCACTGCTCCGTCATGCCCGGCTGTTCGCTGCCGCATAGGCAGCTCAGAAATTCAAGAGTCTCTTTTTTCGCGTGGCCAGACAGTTCGCTGCCGCATAGGCAGCTCAGAAAGCTTTGCTGCCGAGTGTATTGCCAAGAACCCCGTTCGCTGCCGCATAGGCAGCTCAGAAACGGAAACACGCGGCATGGCAACCACGACGCGCGTTCGCTGCCGCATAGGCAGCTCAGAAAAAGCCACGCGACCGACAAGACGACAGGCCGAAGTTCGCTGCCGCATAGGCAGCTCAGAAACTTGGCGAAACCGAAAAGAAGAAGGCCGGCACGTTCGCTGCCGCATAGGCAGCTCAGAAAGAGCTGTACGAGCCGCACCGATACAAAGTGATGTTCGCTGCCGCATAGGCAGCTCAGAAATCAATCGTCGTCGGCATGATCCGCAGACACGAAGTTCGCTGCCGCATAGGCAGCTCAGAAATGCGTGTGCTGTGTGCGCGTGAGGTGCAGCACGTTCGCTGCCGCATAGGCAGCTCAGAAAAGCCACGATAGCCTCAGCTCAAACCCTGCACAGTTCGCTGCCGCATAGGCAGCTCAGAAAGTCGCCGCGATCTTTATGTCACCGCCATCCGCGTTCGCTGCCGCATAGGCAGCTCAGAAATCACGCGCACACAGCACCCGCAACTTCCCGCGGTTCGCTGCCGCATAGGCAGCTCAGAAACGCCGCCGCGCCCGCCGTGAATCACTTTGTATGTTCGCTGCCGCATAGGCAGCTCAGAAATGCCGGTTCCCGGCATGACGCCGGGCATGATTGTTCGCTGCCGCATAGGCAGCTCAGAAACTGTCCAGCAGCACACGCGCCACGGAATGACTGTTCGCTGCCGCATAGGCAGCTCAGAAATTCGCGCGGGGCGGATCGCTGCGTTACCTATGGTTCGCTGCCGCATAGGCAGCTCAGAAAACCCCGGCGCAGATGTCGGCGTCGTAGGCGTCGTTCGCTGCCGCATAGGCAGCTCAGAAATCTCGATCAACCGGGATGCCTAACTACTCATTGTTCGCTGCCGCATAGGCAGCTCAGAAACCGTGAAAACGGACCGCGAGTCGCAGGGTTTGGTTCGCTGCCGCATAGGCAGCTCAGAAACGCGAGAGCGACATCTTGGAGGCGTTCAACGGGTTCGCTGCCGCATAGGCAGCTCAGAAACTATAACGGTCGCGCTCGACATCCTCGCCGCCGGTTCGCTGCCGCATAGGCAGCTCAGAAAGTTCGCGGTTACGGCAGCGACGTAGCTATCTGGTTCGCTGCCGCATAGGCAGCTCAGAAAAGGCTAAGCCCGCCGCCGAGGCGGTAGCCTGCGTTCGCTGCCGCATAGGCAGCTCAGAAATCGTACACACGGCCCAGCCCCAGCTCCGCAATGTTCGCTGCCGCATAGGCAGCTCAGAAAGATCTGAATCGGAGAACCCGTCAGCGCCGTGCGTTCGCTGCCGCATAGGCAGCTCAGAAAAGCCAGCCATCAGCGGTCAGACGATTCGTCGTGTTCGCTGCCGCATAGGCAGCTCAGAAATATCCGGACGCGAGGTCTACGGCGGCTACTGGGTTCGCTGCCGCATAGGCAGCTCAGAAAATCAGCGGATCGCTCGACGCATGTAGCTAAACGTTCGCTGCCGCATAGGCAGCTCAGAAAGACCCCGGATTGCGGATCGTCGGCGTCAGCACGTTCGCTGCCGCATAGGCAGCTCAGAAAAGATAAGGGTTCAGCGTGATCCAGATTTCCGAGTTCGCTGCCGCATAGGCAGCTCAGAAAGACAGCAAGCGGCGCGTATTCACTGTACAGCCGTTCGCTGCCGCATAGGCAGCTCAGAAATGACCGGCGCGCTGCTGTGGGTTGCATTGCTCGTTCGCTGCCGCATAGGCAGCTCAGAAAACGCAGTTCCAGCCGGGCATGACGCCGTGGAAGTTCGCTGCCGCATAGGCAGCTCAGAAAACATGTTTCCGTTCAGATCGGCCACACCACATGTTCGCTGCCGCATAGGCAGCTCAGAAATTCGTCGCCCAGCGCGTCAAGGCCCTGCGTTCGTTCGCTGCCGCATAGGCAGCTCAGAAATATCTCGCGGTGCCGGATGGCGTGACGATGCCGTTCGCTGCCGCATAGGCAGCTCAGAAATCTCTAGCTACACAAAAATCACCACGCGCGAAGTTCGCTGCCGCATAGGCAGCTCAGAAAAGAATCGCCAGCCCGGCGGCGTCCGCGAGCGTGTTCGCTGCCGCATAGGCAGCTCAGAAAACTGAAATTGTGGGTCTGGTGCGGACGGCCTTGTTCGCTGCCGCATAGGCAGCTCAGAAAATTGAGGTATTCGGTCATGGACACGACCACGCGTTCGCTGCCGCATAGGCAGCTCAGAAAACAAAACGTCAGCGCGAATACAACTGTGTAGAGTTCGCTGCCGCATAGGCAGCTCAGAAAGAGCGCATCCAGAATCTGGCGACGATGACGATGTTCGCTGCCGCATAGGCAGCTCAGAAATGCCGGTGGTACCCCGGTTGATACGTCCCCTGGTTCGCTGCCGCATAGGCAGCTCAGAAATAGGTGCCGCCGAAATCGGCTTACTCGCTGAAAGTTCGCTGCCGCATAGGCAGCTCAGAAAAGCCGGCGGAATACACACGACTCGATCCACTCGTTCGCTGCCGCATAGGCAGCTCAGAAAACGATCACGATTGCGATGGACCATCGCACACAGTTCGCTGCCGCATAGGCAGCTCAGAAAGAAGGATGCGTGGGTGCAGCGTCTGAACTGGCGTTCGCTGCCGCATAGGCAGCTCAGAAACCCGATTGTTCCCCGAACCAGATAGTGCCACAGTTCGCTGCCGCATAGGCAGCTCAGAAAATCGGGCGGATGGCGGGGAGGGTGGCGCTGCCAGTTCGCTGCCGCATAGGCAGCTCAGAAACGTTGTACCGGTCGGCGACGGTGTTGAGCCGCGTTCGCTGCCGCATAGGCAGCTCAGAAATTGCGGACGCCCCGGACTGGGAAACCGTTCGCGTTCGCTGCCGCATAGGCAGCTCAGAAAGGAATGGCGAACCCGAGCGCGCTGGCAATCCCGTTCGCTGCCGCATAGGCAGCTCAGAAAGGGCTGCCGCAAATGGCACGCTTGATCGCGTGGTTCGCTGCCGCATAGGCAGCTCAGAAAGCGACCGATGCGTGGTTTATCGATACCAAATAGTTCGCTGCCGCATAGGCAGCTCAGAAAAACGAGATTCGCCATTTGCTCAATCTGCTCGGGTTCGCTGCCGCATAGGCAGCTCAGAAAATGCTAAAGCGCAGCTATGTAAGCATGCTTTAGTTCGCTGCCGCATAGGCAGCTCAGAAAAGCTGCCCCACGATGACGTGCCGGCGCGCGTAGTTCGCTGCCGCATAGGCAGCTCAGAAATGAAATAAGCAGCGCGGGAACCGCGTCCGATTGTTCGCTGCCGCATAGGCAGCTCAGAAAAAGCGGACACGAACGCGAGTGGCATCAGCAAGGTTCGCTGCCGCATAGGCAGCTCAGAAACTGCTCGTGTCGTTTGCCGCGGCTGCGCAGACGTTCGCTGCCGCATAGGCAGCTCAGAAATCGGTCACACGCAGCTGCGGTTCGTCGAATGTGTTCGCTGCCGCATAGGCAGCTCAGAAATTTACCAGGGGGGGCATGACGCGATGAGCTGGTTCGCTGCCGCATAGGCAGCTCAGAAACCCAGCCCGTTGTCCATTGCGATGCCGCGTAATGTTCGCTGCCGCATAGGCAGCTCAGAAAGGTTGGGGCGTGGCGGATGAGCTGTTCGAGCTGTTCGCTGCCGCATAGGCAGCTCAGAAACGTCCGTTCTGGTCCGGGATTTCAAAGCCGCAGTTCGCTGCCGCATAGGCAGCTCAGAAATCGATCGTGACTGAGGCTTGCGTAAAAACCCTGTTCGCTGCCGCATAGGCAGCTCAGAAATGCAGATGCGTGACGGACGCAGTGTTCTCACCGTTCGCTGCCGCATAGGCAGCTCAGAAAGTCAACGACCCGGTCACAGGTGTGACGGCCACGTTCGCTGCCGCATAGGCAGCTCAGAAAATGTCGCGCCAACTGTTGCATTCGCCGGAGGCTGTTCGCTGCCGCATAGGCAGCTCAGAAATGAAATAGTCAATATCGGTGACCTGCCCGCTAGTTCGCTGCCGCATAGGCAGCTCAGAAAGTGAAAACCTCTTTCGCTGAAATACCGTCAACGTTCGCTGCCGCATAGGCAGCTCAGAAACTCAATGCGGCCGACACGTTCGTCATCAAACCGTTCGCTGCCGCATAGGCAGCTCAGAAAATACGGCAGCGACCGGAAATCCAACGGCACGTGTTCGCTGCCGCATAGGCAGCTCAGAAAGTACCGCACTCGCAAAGGACACCCGCAATCTGGTTCGCTGCCGCATAGGCAGCTCAGAAAGGCAAGTTTGTCAACGAAGCCTCGCTGGCGCTGTTCGCTGCCGCATAGGCAGCTCAGAAAAAGAGGATCCGTACCTAAAGCCATACATCGTCGTTCGCTGCCGCATAGGCAGCTCAGAAATTTGAAAAACAGCACGCCGCCGATGTTCGCAAGTTCGCTGCCGCATAGGCAGCTCAGAAAATCCATCGGCGGCCGCTGGGGTCGTCGACGTCGTTCGCTGCCGCATAGGCAGCTCAGAAAGCCCCGGCAACGGCAACATGGGGTCATACAGCGTTCGCTGCCGCATAGGCAGCTCAGAAAAGGACGAAGCGCGGCACGTTTCCGCTGCAATGGTTCGCTGCCGCATAGGCAGCTCAGAAAGGCGATGGTCAAGCGACCGATGCGGTAAAACTGTTCGCTGCCGCATAGGCAGCTCAGAAAAGGATGACGTCCTGTGACAGGGCCAGCCGATCTGTTCGCTGCCGCATAGGCAGCTCAGAAAATCAACGGCTTCGTGCTGTCGGCGATTGCGGAGTTCGCTGCCGCATAGGCAGCTCAGAAAGGGAAATGGTCGGACGTCACCGACATTTTCAGCGTTCGCTGCCGCATAGGCAGCTCAGAAAACCACCTGGTCGGTGTACAGCGTCATCTGGTCGTTCGCTGCCGCATAGGCA
The DNA here is from genome assembly GCA_004298465.1 of Nevskiaceae bacterium. Classification (GTDB taxonomy): domain Bacteria; phylum Pseudomonadota; class Gammaproteobacteria; order Nevskiales; family Nevskiaceae; genus SCRT01. Next base: position 244,002 of record SCRT01000007.1, read on the forward strand.
GCTCAGAAAGTCAATCAGAGCCGACTCTGGGTAAACCACATGTTCGCTGCCGCATAGGCAGCTCAGAAAAGCGGCTCGAATCCCTCGGCGACCTCCTCGCAGTTCGCTGCCGCATAGGCAGCTCAGAAAATAGATCGGAATATATTTATTGGAAAGCGCACCGTTCGCTGCCGCATAGGCAGCTCAGAAAAGCGATTGGGTGACGCTGACCGCGACCACCTCGTTCGCTGCCGCATAGGCAGCTCAGAAAATCCGGGCGCCGGCGGTGCAGCTCACGAATCCGTTCGCTGCCGCGTAGGCAGCTCAGAAAATTTGCCAAGCCATGTCAGCTATGATCATTAGGTCCGCGGATCCAGGGCGCCTCCACGCCGGCTTCGCATACGGCGCCCTATTAACCACCGCCGTCACGGGATGATCAGCGTCTACAAGCACGGTTACGATGATAAAACAAGCCTTCAGGCGGCTACGGGTGGCGAAAATCATGGCGCCAAAGCCCGCAACAGTCGTACCGGTGGTATCGTTCCGCAAGAGTTCGTCAACGGCGTGGTATCTTGATGTGCGAAGAGTTTGTACACGCCATCTCCCAGCATCCGCCGCAGCATGATGCGCGTCGTCACTGGTGGCGATGAAACTTCTCCGCCATGGCCAGCAATGCAATGATCCTACGCAATCAGATCCAGCTGATCGCCTATCCCGATCGGCTTGGCAACAATCTGGCCGATCTTTACGATTTCCTCGAAGCACACGGCAAAGGTCGCATCGGCGGCATCCACATCTTGCCGCCGTATCCATCGAATGCCGATGATGGCTTCTCGCCGCTGACGCATAAGCAGATCGACCCGCGCTACGGCAGTTGGGAAGACATCGAGAAGATTTCCTCGAAGTACGATCTGTCCCTCGACCTGACGATCAATCATCTGTCAGACGAGTCGGAGGAGTTCAAGGATTTCCTGAAGAACGGCTACGACTCGGAGTACGCCGATCTGTTCGTGCATGTCGACCAGATGGGCGAGATCTCGCCAGACGACATGGCGAAGATCCACATCCGCAAGGAGAAAGAGCCGTTTCGCCAAGTGACATTCGCGGACGGCGGCAAAGGCCGGGTCTGGTGCACGTTCACCGAGAAGCAAATCGACTTGAACTACAACTCGCCCAAAACCTATGCGCTGATGGAGGACTACATCACGTGCCTCACCGGACACGGCGTGAAGCTGTTCCGGCTTGATGCGTTCGGCTACACGACCAAAAAAATCGGCACCAGCTGTTTTCTGGTCGAGCCGGATGTGTACGACATCCTCAAGTGGATCGACGGACTGGCGCGCGAGCACGGTGCCGAAACTTTACCTGAAGTCCACGCGCATGCGAGCTACCAATATGCGATCTCACTGCATGGCATGCATCCATACGGGTTCGCGCTGGCGCCGCTGCTGCTGTATTCGCTGTTCGATGCCAACAGCACGTATCTCAAGCAGTGGCTGCGCATGTGTCCACGCAACCAGATCACCGTGCTTGATACGCACGACGGTATCTGCATTCCAGACGTTGAAGGCGTCTTGCCGCAAGCCGAGATCCAGCATGTCATCGACAATGTGGCGGCGCGCAGTGCCGATCCGATCCTGCGGCGTTCGGCGGCCAATGTGTACAGCGTTGGCGCGATCTACCAGCTGACCTGCACCTACTATGACGCCCTCAAACGCAATGACGATGCCTACATCTGCGCGCGTGCGATCCAGTTTTTCGCACCCGGCATCCCACAGGTCTACTACGTCGGCTTGCTCGCCGGCCAGAACGATCACGAGCTGATGGACAGCACCGCCGAACCACGCAATATCAATCGGCACTACTACAGCAAGGAAGAAATTGCCGAAGCGGTCAAGCAACCGGTCGTGCGTCGCCTGTTTGCGTTGATGGCGTTCCGCAGCAGCTATCCAGCCTTCAACGGAATATTTCACCTGCAGTACTCGAACGAAAGCAGCATCTCGATGTGCTGGCGCGACGGCACGCATACCTGCGAGTTGTTCGTCGACCTGAACTTCAAGAAAGCGACGGTGCGTTACATCGACCAGAAGTCGGGGCGTTGGCTGACGACGCGGCTGTAAACGGCATCGAGCAGCCGGCGGGGTGCGCCCGCCACTCTTCTACGCGGGAGGCTGCCAGCACCACCCTCACCGTTACCCTGCGGCAAGACGCCGCATCCACTCACTGTGGCAGCAGGCCCAGTACTTCATGCACGCGTGCCAGCGTGGCGTCGGCCTTTGTGCGCGCAGCTTCCGCACCTTCGCGCAGTACGCGCCGGAGCCCGGCCGTATCCTCACGGATGTCCTTGTAGCGCGCCTGCATCGGTTCGAGAATCGCGACCACGGCATCCGCCACCGCCTGTTTGAAGGGCCCGTAGCCCTGCCCGGCAAAGCGCGCTTCGATGGCGGCAAAGCTTTCGCCGGTGCAGGCGGAAAGGATGGACATGAGGTTCGTCACGCCGGGCTTGTCGTCGCCGGCGCGCACCACGGCTTCGGAATCCGTCACGGCGCGGCGCAGCTTGCGCACCACCTTGTCGACCGGGTCCAGCAGATAGATCGAGTTGGTCTCGGCGTTGTCCGACTTGCTCATCTTCGCCGTCGGCTCCTGCAGCCCCATGATGCGGGCACCGACCGGTGGGATCATCGGTTCCGGCACCGTGAAGACTTTGCCGTAGAGGTTGTTGAAGCGCTCCGCGATGTCGCGCGTCAGTTCCAGGTGCTGTTTCTGGTCACCGCCTACCGGAACTTCGCTGGCCTGATACAGCAGGATGTCGGCAGCCATCAGCGCCGGGTAATCGTAGAGGCCAACGTTGATGTTGTCGGCGTGCTTCGCGGACTTGTCCTTGAACTGCGTCATGCGTGCCAGTTCACCCATCTGTGTGTAGCAGTTGAGCACCCACGCCAACTGTGCGTGCGCCGCCACGTGGCTCTGCACGAACAGCACGTTCTGCGCCGGGTCCAGCCCGCAGGCGATGTAGAGGGCAAGGAATTCGTAGCAGTGTTCGCGCAGCACCACCGGGTCCTGCCGCACGGTGATGGTGTGCAGGTCGGCCAGCATGTAGTGGCAGTCGTAGTGCTCGGACAGCGGCAGCCAGTTCTTGATGGCGCCCAGATAGTTGCCCAGCGTCAGCCGCCCCGAAGGCTGGATGCCGGACAGAACTACGGGCCGGTGCTGCGTCCTTTCGTTCACTTCGATGCTCTGCGTCACAGGATGAAATGGATCAGGGTGTTATAGAGGAACGTCATCGGCCCGGAAAGCAGAATGCCGAGCACGCCCGTGACCAGCAGCAGGATGACGATCACCAGACCGTAAGGTTCCAGCCGGCCAAACTTGCGTGCCGCTTCCGGCGCCAGCAGGCCGGCGACGACCCGGCCACCGTCCAGCGGCGGGATCGGGATGAGGTTGAACACGAACAGCACGAGGTTGATGAGGACGCCGGCCTGCGCCATGGAAGCGATGCCGAGGCCCAGGCTGCCGGTATCCGCATAGGGCACCGCGAATTTCAGCAGCACCGCCCACACCACGGCCATCGCCAGGTTCGATGCCGGCCCGGCAGCTGCCACGATCGCCATGTCGCGGTGCGGATTGCGCAGGTTCTGCATCGCCACCGGCACCGGCTTGGCCCAGCCAAACAGGAATGGGCTGTGAAACAGCAGCAGCGCCGCTGGCACCAGCACGGTGCCGATCGGGTCCACATGCTTCAGCGGGTTCAGGCTCAGGCGGCCGAGAAACGCCGCGGTCTGGTCGCCCAGCGCCCGCGCTGTCCAGCCATGCGCGACTTCGTGCAAGGTTACGGCCAGCAGCACCGGCAGCGCCCAGATAACGACCTGCTGGATGATCGAGAGAGAAGGATCCATCGGCGGATTATACCGGCGCGCCAAGCACTGCTTTTACCGCCGAAGCTTGCAGAACTTGACGGAACCCTGAATAAAACCGTAGCGAGCGAAGGCAGGTCGCGCGAGGACGGAGCGCAGGAACCGCAGTGTACCGGCGTACATGAAGATTCCGAGCACCGCCCCCGCGCAAGATGCCAAGCGCAGCAGGTTATTCAGCGCTCCCTCACAATCCGAGCCGCGCCAGATCGCCCCGTCCACGGCGCAGGACTTCCGGCACCACATTCGTCAGGTCCACGACCGTCGTCGGCTCCAGACCGCAGGAACCGGAATCCAGCACGATGTCGACCACGCCGTCGAGCTGCCGCCGCCACTCCTGCGGCTCGTTCACCGGATATTCCGCATCCGGAAACTGCAGTGTGCAGCTCAACAGCGGCTTGCCGAGCTCCGCCAGCAGCGCCTGCGCGCCGGGGTGGTCCGGCACGCGGATGCCGATGGTCTTGCGCTTCTCGTGCTGGATGCGGCGCGGCAGCTCGCGCGTGGCCTGCAGCACGAACGTGAACGGGCCGGGCGTCGCCAGCTTCAGCAGGCGGTACTGGCGGTTGTCGACCTTGGCATAGGTAGCGATCTCCGACAGGTCGCGGCACACCAGCGTGAACAGATGGTGGCGGTCGATGCGGCGGATGCGGCGCACGCGCTCGGCAGCGTCCTTGTCGCCCACCACGCAACCCAGCGCATAGCAGGAGTCAGTTGGGTAGACGATCACCGCGCCCTCGTTCAGGCGTTCAACCGCGTGACGGATCCAGCGCGTCTGTGGATTTTGCGGGTGCAGTTCGAGCCATTCAGCCATGCGCGACGATACAACAATGGTGCCATTTCCGTAGCCCTGCAGACACCGCAACCACACCCAGACGGGCCGTTATAATCCCTGCATGAACACGTTTCTCGACCTGATCCCGGCCCTGCTGTTCTTCGGTGCCTACGTCGCCAAGGGCATCTATTTCGCGACCGGTGTGCTGATCGTCGCGATGTTCGTGCTGGTGGCCGTGTACTGGTTCAAGGACCACCGGATCCACAAGCTCTACCTCGTCACGGCCATCGTGGCGGCGGTGTTCGGCGGGCTGACGCTGTACTTGCGCGACCCGCTGTTCATCAAGCTCAAGCCCACAGTTGCCTACGGACTGATCGCGGCGATCCTGCTCGGCAGCCACTTCATCGGCAAGAAGGTGCTGCTGGCCCGCATTCCGCAGAAAGCCGTCGTGCTGCCGGACGCAGTGTGGCGCAAGGTCAATCTCGCGTGGGTTCTGTTCTTCGCGTTCTGCGCGGCACTCAACCTGTATGTGGCCTACGGGTTCAGCGAGAAAGTGTGGGTAAACTTCAACGTCTTCGGCTTCACGGTACTGACTTTTGTCTTCATGATCGCCCACGCCCCGTTCCTGATGCGCTACCTGCAGACCGAAGAAACTTCTTCGTAACCCGCCAATGACTGCACGCATGCCCTCCACGATCGACACCCTGCACCAACGGCTGACAGACGTGTTCCACCCGCTGGAATTGAGTATCGAGGACTTCAGCGCCGAACATGCCGGGCACGCAGGGGCCAGAAACGGCGGCCACTACCGCGTCTTCATCGTCGCCGAGCAATTCGCCAGCCGGCCCCTCGTTGCCCGCCACCGCATGGTCTATCAAGCGCTTGCCGACCACCTCAAGCGCGACGTCCACGCGCTGTCCATCGTCGCCAAGGCGCCGGCTGAACTGGCGCCACCTGCCGCGCCACAAGACACGGAATCAGCAGCCGACAGCGAGTGACGGAACATTCCGTGCGGAGACGCACTTGCAGCGCCCTGAAACCGGCCTTGACATGCGCCATGGCTGAAAAAACAGCTTGAGCTGGGGCAGCGGGCTACGACAAGGTGCTTAGGGCGTGCGCAAGCAGCCGCCGCAGACCTTCGAGGTCGATCACCGGCACGCCCAGTTGCATCGCTTTCGCCAGTTTGGAACCTGCGACAGCACCGGCGACCACGTAGTCGGTCTTCTTCGACACGCTGGAAGACACGCGCCCACCCGCGGCGATGATCCAGCTTGCGGCTTCCTCGCGGGTGACGCCTTCCAGCGTGCCGGTAAGGACAAGGGTCATACCATCCAGGGCGCCTGTGCTGGCCACCACGCGTTCGACATCCGGCCAATGCACGCCGGCCTCACGCAATGCGGCGACGACCTCCCAGTTGCGCGGTTCGTGGAAGAAGTTCGCGACGTGAGCCGCCACCACCGGCCCCACGTCCGGCACGGCCTGCAGTTGCGGGCAGCGCTCGGCTGCGCGATCGGCATTCAGCGTCGGGAAATCCGCTTCCGCTGCCGCGGCCAGCGCCTCCAGCGTGCCAAAATGGTTGGCGAATGCCACGGCCGTGGTTTCACCCACTTCGCGGATGCCGAGGGCGAACAGGAATCGTGCCAGCGTCGCGTTGCGGCTGTGGTCGATCGCGGCGATCAGGTTGGCGGCAGACTTCGCGCCCATGCGGTCCAGAGCCGCGAGCTCGTCGTGTGCCAGACCGTAGAGGTCGGCGGGATTCTTCACGCGCGCGGTATCCACAAGCTGCGCCAGCAGCTTTTCGCCCAGCCCGTCGATATCCATCGCCTTGCGCGAGACGAAGTGCAGCAGCGCGCCAAGCAGTTGCGCCCGGCAGGTGAGACCGGCGCTGCAGCGGGCGATGGCCTCGCCTTCCACGCGCTCCACCGGCGCGCCGCACACCGGGCAGGCCGCGGGCAGCGCCACGCGCCGGGCGTCGGGCGGGCGCCGTTCCAACACCACAGACTTGACTTCCGGAATCACGTCGCCGGCGCGCCGTACCACCACCGTGTCGCCGATGCGCAGGTCCTTGCGTTCGACTTCGTCGATGTTGTGCAGCGTGGCATTGCTGACCGTGGCACCGCCCACGAACGCCGGGACCAGCCGCGCCACGGGCGTGACGGCACCGGTGCGCCCCACTTGCCATTCGACGTTCTCGAGCTGCGTCATCACTTCTTCAGCGGGGAACTTGTGGGCGATCGCCCAGCGCGGCGCATGAGCCACGAAACCGAGTTCGTTGCGCTGGGCAAAGCCATCCACCTTGTAGACAACGCCGTCAATGCCGAAATCCAGCGTCGGGCGGCGCGTGCCGACGTGCTCGAAATACGCGAGGCAGCCGTCCACGCCCTCGACCTGTTCGATGAGCGTGGAAACCGGCAGACCCCAGGTGCGGTACAGCGCCAGCAATTCGTGGTGCGTGGCAGGCAGCGTCCAGCCTTCCACCACACCATGGGCGTAGGCGAAGAACGTGAGCGGGCGCCGGGCGGTGATGCGCGCATCCATCTGCCGCAACGAGCCGGCCGCTGCGTTGCGCGGATTGACGAAGGTTTTCTGACCGGCGGCGGCCAGCTCGGCGTTCATGTGCTCAAAGCCGGACCGTGTCATCAGCACTTCACCCCGCACTTCGATGCGGCCGGCCGGCGCGTCGCGCAGGCGCAGCGGAATGGCACGCACGGTACGCAGGTTCGCCGTCACATCCTCGCCGGTACGGCCGTCACCGCGTGTGGAACCCTGTTGCAGTACGCCGTCCACGTACAACAACGACACGGCCAGGCCATCCAGCTTCGGCTCCGCAACGTAGGTGATGTGTGCTGCCCCCAGCCCTTCCCGCACGCGACGATCGAATTCGCGCAACTCGCTGGCGTTGAACACATTGTCGAGCGACAACATCGGCACGCCGTGCACCACTGGCGCGAAGGAGGCGGAAACGGCACCCCCGACCCGCTGCGTCGGCGAGTCGGGGGAACGCAGCTGCGGGTAGCGCGTTTCAAGCTCGACCAGCTCGCGGAACAGGCGGTCGTATTCGGCATCGTCGACCGTCGGCGCGTCCAGCACGTAATAGCGGTAGCCGTGCTCGGTGAGGATTGTGCGCAGTTCGTGCGCGCGCGCGGCGGCGGCGCGCGGCAGCGCTTCAGCCATCGGCGTTGTTGTCGGCAGCCCACGCCTCGACTTCGAGCTGCAGGGCACGGCCCTTGTCCGGCGTCAGCATCTCGCGCTGCGCGTCGTACACCTGCCCGTTCAGGCGCTGCGCCAGCCGGCCGGCAGTAATCAGCATGTCGTGAATCGCGGCTGCCGGCTGCTGTGGCCCCGGCAGCACCATGAACAGCATCAGGCCCGGTGTCTGGAAGCCAGCGGCCTGCTCTGGATCGAGGACGCCCGGCTTCACGAGATTCGCGACGCTGAACACTGTCTGCCCGTTGTAGAGGCGGTGGTAGATCTGCCGCTCACCGTACGCCAGCTTCACCTCCCCCAGCGCAGCGTGCAGGCGTTCGCCTTCAATCTGGGCGCCGCTGCGTTCCGCCAACAGCAGGGAAATGATCTTCCGCTCCGGTGGATGGGCCATGGCAGCAGCCTGAGGCTGTGCGGTGGAAGGTGCGGATGGTTTTTCCGTCCCTGCCACCACCGCGTCCGGCCGGGCCACAGCTGCCGTTGAGGCTGTGCTGCCGGCCCGCGGCGGCACGCGCGCGGCACGGGGTGCGGCCGCCACACTGCCGGTGCCCGGGGCGACGCGGCGCGGCTTGCCGACGCCGAATTCATCGAACTGGCCGTTGAAGATGTCGAGCTGGCGCTCGCGCGGCGGCAGCAGTGCCTGCGGCCCGTCATTGACGCTGTGGCGGTGCATGGCGCGCTTGTCGCGGCGCGTGTAGACATACACGGCCACCACGACGCCGATCGCAATCGCCAGCAGAACCCATTGAACAATAGTCATCGATCAAACCTCCAGCGCGGTCGCGTCGGGTTGCGTCAGGCGTTCCGCCTCGCGCACGTCGACGCTGACCAGCCGTGAAACCCCCGGTTCCTGCATGGTCACGCCGTGCAGATGCTCGGCCAGCTCCATCGTCACCTTGTTGTGCGTGATGATAACGAACTGCACATTGCGTGACATGTCCTGCACCAGCGCGCTAAAGCGCCGTACGTTTGCCTCGTCCAGCGGCGCTTCCACTTCGTCGAGCAGGCAGAACGGTGCCGGGTTGAGCTCGAACAGGGCAAACAGCAAGGCCAACGCCGACAGCGCCTTTTCACCGCCTGACAACAGCTGGATGGCGGTGTTGCGCTTGCCCGGCGGGCGCACCATCACGCGCACGCCACACGCCAACCAGTCATCGTCCGTGCGTTCCAGCCCGGCCTCGCCGCCGCCGAACAAGCGCGGACAGCATTCGCGGAAACGTGCATCGACGCGCTCGAACGTAGTGCGGAACATATCGCGCGTCTCGCGATCAAGCTGCGTCATGGCGCTTTCCAGCGTGGTCAGCGCGGCGTCGAGGTCGGCACGCTGTGCCGTGAAGTAGGTCGCGCGCCCGCGCGCCTCTTCCAGTTCCGGGATGGCGGCAAGGTTGATGGCGCCCAGCCGCTCGATGCGGTGCGCCACCTGGGCCAGCCGTTCTTCCCACGCCGCGATTCCGGCATCCACCGCCAGCGCCTGCTCCAGTGCGGCGATGTCCTGCTGCGTTTCGCCCAACTGGGCGTCGAGCGCCTGCAGCCGTGAGCGTTCACCTTCCTGCGCCACGCGCGCTTGCTGCAACGTTTCGCGCACCTGATCACGGCGATTCTCGCTCGCCTGCAGCGCGTGCTGCGCTTCGCGCACCGCGGCTTCCGCAATGGCGATACGCTCGCGTCCGGCACGAAGTTTCTCTTCCGCCTGTCTCAGGGTGGCGCGGGCTCGCTCGGCCTGCGCCACACAGGCCTGCACGGGCGCGGCAAAGTCGGAATCCTGGACGCGCGCGGCATCCAGCGCCTGTGCCAGCGTGGCGCGCTGGACTTGCAGTTCATCCAGATTGTGCCGCGCCGCTTGCAGCGCACTGGCCTGCCCGGCGGCGCGCACCTGGGCGCGGTTGCTGCTTTCCACTGCCAAGCCGTGGGCCCGCCGCGCTTCCGCTTCCACGTTGCGGGCCTGCTGCAAAACGGATGTGAGTTGCGCACGTTCCGCACGCAGCGCTTCTACCGTGGCAGTCAGCGCTGCGAGTTTTTCGCGTGCCGCAGCCCACTGCTGCGCAATGTCGCAGCGCTCCGAGTCCAGTGCCGCCAACTCTTCCGCCAGCGTCGCGGCACGCTGGCGCACCTGGTCCAGCCGTACCGCCTGCGCCTGACGTTCCGCCAGCCGCTGGCCATGCCGGGCACGGGCACGGTCGAGTTGTGTGGCCGCATCGCGGCGTTCCACTTCCAACGTCTGGATTTGCGCGCGCAGGGTCTGCTCCACGACGTCGAGTTCCCGCACGCGTGTCTGCGCGGCGGTGCTGGCGGCCTGTGTCTCGCGCAGCAGTTGCCCGCGCGCGATAACGCCGGTGTCGGCAGCGTTGCGGCATGGGTAGCGCACCCAGCCACGCCCGCGCCACACGCCATCCGGCGTGACAACGGACTCCCCTGCTCCCGTTATCGCGGCGAGAGCCGCAACAGCCCCTGCTGCGTCATTGGCCACATGGATGCCGGCCAACCATTCGTGGACCGCGGCCGACCCGGTCACGTGGGCAGCCAGTGTTCCAGCCGCCGCGGGGAATTCAGGCACCCTCACCGCCACAGCCACGGCGCCGGCCGCGGGCCCAGCGACCGGCAGCGTCGAGGCCTGCCAGTCGTCCAGCACCGGGGCCTGCAGCAGCCCGGCCAACACGTGCTCGACCGCCGCTTCCCAGCCGGCGTCCACGCGCAGCACATCCACCAGCCGTGGACGACTGCCCCAGCCCTGCTCGCCCAGCCAGCGGCCAAGCGCCTTGTCATCCACCTTCAGCGCCGCCTGCTGCAGTGTTTCCAGCGATGCGACGCGCCCGCGCAGGCTTTCCGCGGAATGACGCGCGTCGTGCAGGCTGGCCTCGTTCACGGAGCCCTGCGCGCGCAGGGCCTGCAGGCTCTGGTCGTGCGCGGCGAGCTGCGCCTGCGCGGCTTCGATGGTGTGCGACAGCATTTCAAGTTCTGCGTCGGCTTCGAACAGCGAAGCCTGCAGCGGCGCTTCGTCGAGCGTTTCCCGCTCGCGCTGCAGGCGTTGATGGCGCTGCTCCAGCCCGCGCGCGCCATTCTCCAGCGCCTGCACCTGCGCCCGTTCACGCTCCGCATCCAGCATCGGCGCCTGTGACCGGCGCTCGAATTCCGCCCAGCGTTCGCGCTCCGCCGCGAGTTGCGCTTCCGCCTGTTGCTGGCGCTGCACGGCCGCTGTGCGTGTCGCGTCCACCTGCTGCGTTTCGCGCTGCAGGCTTGCGACATTCGCCTCCAGCGCCGCCAACGTCTGGGTGTCGCGGGCCACACGTTCGTCGAGCTGTGACAAGCGCGTTTCCGTGGCGCGGGTTTCGCGCTCGTGCACGGCCTGCATCTCGCGCGCGTGCGCCAGGCCCTGTTCCTCACGCGACACCTGGGCCTGCGCTTCGTAGGCCTGCGCCTGCACGCTGTTGAAGGCCTCACCGGCGGCATTGCGAGCCTGCTCTGCGGCTTCACGCTGCTGACTGGCGACCTGCAGCGCCTCGCGCGCGGCGACCAGTTCACGCTCCACGGCGTCGATGTGGGCCTGGCAGCGGGCGGCATCCTGTGCCACGGCACGGCGTCGCAGCAACAACAGCTCAGCGCGCAACTGGCGCTCTTGCTGCTTGCTTTCGTTGTACCTTTCCGCGTCTGCCGCTTGCCGAGCAAGCACCTTGAGGCGTTTTTCGATCTCGCCCTGCAAATCTCCAAGCCGCGCGAGGTTGTCACGCGTCTGGCGAATGCGGGACTCGGTTTCGCGCCGGCGTTCCTTGTAGCGCGAAATGCCGGCTGCTTCCTCCAGCCAGCGGCGCAGTTCATCCGGCTTGGCTTCCACCAGCTGCGCGACCGTGCCCTGTTCGAGGATCGCGTACTGGTTGCGGCCGCCGAGCCCAGTGCCGAGGAACAGATCCACGACGTCGCGCTTCAGGCATTTCTGCCCGTTGATGTAGTACTGGGAACCGATGCCGCGCACGACTTCGCGCCGCACGGCGATCTCGTTGAAGCGCCCCCACGCGCCTTGCAGCGTCTGGTCGGCGTTGTCGAAGCGCAGCTCCACCGATGCCCGGCCCGCAGGCTTGCGGGTCTTGGCGCCATTGAAGATGACATCCTCCGACTCCGCCCCGCGCAGCGCCTTGGCGCTGCTTTCGCCGAGCACCCAGCGCACAGCATCGATCAAATTCGACTTGCCGCTGCCATTGGGCCCGACAACCGCCGTGCGGTTCGTCGGCAACGGCAGGGTGGTCGGGTCCACAAAGGACTTGAACCCGGCCAGTTTGATGGCAGTCAGGCGCATGGGCAGATGGAGCGTGCACGAATCAAAAGCGCCGCGAAACACGCGGCATGAGGTAGTTTAATGGATCGAAGGATGACCCAAATGCCACGCACTCAGGCGATAGAGCCAACTCCAACTCACTGGTGCGAACCGGTGCAGAACGTCCCGGGAAGTAATGAACGGCAAGTTGCAGAAAAACAATTTCGACGGATTCTCGGCCGCCGGCTACTCACCGCGCCCCCGCTCACCACCCTGCACGCAGTAGAGTGCCCGGCGTTTCCTTAAACTTCCCGCATTCATAGAACTTGCTGCCGTCCATGCCCACACAGCCCGCCCGCAAACTCGACACCTTTCCGAACCCCAGCCCACAGCGCGATTACGCGATCCGCATGCGGATGCCGGAATTCACTTGCGTGTGCCCGATCACCGGCCAGCCGGACTTCGCCACGCTGTTCCTCGAATACATCGCGGACAATACCTGCATCGAGTTGAAATCGCTGAAGTTGTATCTGTGGAGCTACCGCGACGAAGGCGCTTTCCACGAGGCGGTGACGAACCGCATGCTGGACGACTTCGTCACCGCCATCCAGCCGCGCTTCATGCGGCTCACGTCGGTGTGGAACGTACGCGGCGGCATCTATACACACGTCGTGGCGGAACACCGCGCACCTGACTTCACCGGGACGCTGCCGCCTGCCGCGTGGCATTCCGACCCGACGGCCGCCGCCCTGCCCGGCGCCTGAGACCCGCCACCGACCCCTGGAAACAAAAAGGGCGCGGTCTTCACCGCGCCCCCGTGCAAACCCGCAAACCTTCAGCAGCAGCAGCCGCCTTCCCCACCCGCCACCACGCGCCGCAACGTGTTGGTGTCGGTGTGGTGCATTTCCTTGCCGCCCAGCGCCGCAAGCTTCAGGATCAGATCCTGCGTATAGCTGAAGGATCCATCCGGATTGACCTTGAACGTGCTGGTGAACCCACGCAGCTCGGCGCGCTCGGTCAGGTACTTGTTCTGCAGGATGCCGTAGTTCGCATCACCCGGCGTCGCCTTGAAGTGCAGTTCCTTGTCGCGTGGCTTCGCCGTGCCGCCAGCGATCATCGCGATGCCGCGACCAAACACGACAACACGCATGATGCTGCTCGTTTCCTTTTCCCACAGCAGATAGCCGACCTCGTTGTGGAACGGGTCCATCTGTTCCTCGCCGTGGCGCCATGCCGTCATTTCGTAGTTCAGGCCTTCGAGCGTCTGCTTGCCGTTTTTCGTCTGCGGAATCGGCTTGAACCACGCTTTCTCGAAATAGCTGGTCTTGGAGGTTTCGTCGTCCTCGTTGTGGTACGAGAGATCGACACCCACATTGCCTTCCCACTCGCCGACCAGCGGAGTCAACGGACCCAGCCGCTGCGGACCCAGAATTTCTGCCATGACAAACCTCCTGAATGTTTACCGCGATTGACCGAGACGCAACGATAACACCGCCTCGAAGTGAACTGAAATTGATTGATGCTATCTGTTCGATAGCCAACCGCTAAGCTTGTAGTGCGCGTTGAAACACGATGCCGCACACTCGTTGGACGCTTGCACAAGCGTTCAGTTCATATTACAGGCTGAAGCGCGTAACCGCAGAACTCCATTATGAAAGCGCTGCCTTTGCAAGTTCGTGTCGAAGTTCATTTCCTGCCCGCATCCGGAACCAGTGGACAGCCGCGGTGACGGAACCCGCATATCCGCCGCCCTACCGCGGCCGCTTCGCCCCGACGCCGTCCGGGCCTCTGCACGCCGGTTCCTTGCTCACCGCACTCGCAAGCTGGCTCGACGCCCACGCCGCTGCCGGTGCCTGGCTTCTCCGCATCGACGACCTCGACATCGCGCGCTGCCCACCCGGCCAAACCGACCTCATCCTGCGCCAACTGGAAGCGCATGGGCTGGAGTGGGACGCAACGCCGGTCCGCGAATCGCAGCACCACGACCGCTATGTGCAGGCACTGGAAAGCCTGCAAACCGCCGGATGCCTGTATCGCTGCGATTGCACGCGCGCCACGCTGCATCGCAACGGGCTCCACGGGCCCGACGGCCTCGTCTACGACGGCCGCTGCCGCAACCGGCCTGCCGCCGCCATCGGGCACCACGCCGCGCTGCGGCTGCGCAGCGGTGAAGGCCGAGTGAACTTCGACGATGGCATCCAAGGCTGTATGGCCCGCGAGATCGAAACCGAAATCGGGGATTTCACCGTTCGCCGCAGCGACGGCATCTTCGGCTACCAGCTCGCCTGTGCGGTAGACGAAGCCGAAATGCATATCACCCACGTCGTGCGCGGCGCCGACCTAGTCGGCTCCACCTTCAGCCAGCACATTGTCCAGAAGGCGCTCGGCCTTACTCCGCCCCGCTATGCCCACGTACCGATCCTACTCGGCATGGACGGCAACAAGCTGTCGAAACAGAACCACGCCGCAGCACTGGATTCCGCCACGCCAGGGCGCAACCTGTACATCGCCTTGCAGCAACTGCACCAGCACCCCGACCCGGCACTTGAGAGGGAAACTCCGAAAGTGATCCTTGCCTGGGCCCGCGCCCACTGGCGGGCCGATCGTATCCCGCGCTCGGCCACTATTTAGCCCCACCCACACAGGCCGGCTATAGTGTCGGAAGGTCTGATCGAAGCAATTTGATATGGCGATCGGCTGGGCAAAGGACGGAGCAGTACAGGATCAAATCGATGCCAGCATCGCAGACGCGGTGGCGGAGGCACGGCGCCGTATGACGCAGGGCGAAAGTGCCGAATACTGCGATGAATGCGGCGAAGCGATCCCCGAAGCACGCCGCCGCGCCGTGCCCGGCGTACGCCTGTGTGTCGCCTGCCAGCAGCAGGCCGACCGCCAGCACACGCAAGCCGCGCTCTACAACCGCCGCGGCAGTAAAGATAGCCAGTTGCGCTGAACGCCCTCCGGCACCTGCAAGCACAGCGCAGCCGATGGGGCTCGGAAATAGGCCCTGAAACGAAAAACGCCCAACCGAGAAAGGTTGGGCGCTGAAAGGTGGTGGAGCGAAAGGGGATCGAACCCTCGACCTCCGCATTGCGAACGCGGCGCTCTCCCAGCTGAGCTATCGCCCCACGCGAGGCGCGCATTCTAGCAGGCTTCGCAAACAACAATCCACTCTCTGAGGCCAACAAGAATCCGACAAGACAGCAAGCTGGAACAGGTCGGCGCAATGGAGTTCAGCCGGCGGATCCCCAGCTCGTTGTTCACCACTTGCCCTTCACCACCCTCGTGCGAAACGCTGGGCACAACAAGGCATCCAGCCGCGAATACCGAACCCCCGATTCAGACCAACGGCCCTGGGCTCGGTGGCGGCAGAACGCGCCGCAGGCTGAACGCGGCGGCTGTCGTAATGAACGACGCCATCAACAGAAATCCGGCCAACGCACCACCGTCTGCGAGCAGGGAACCAACAAACAACAGCGCGGACACCGAATACCACGGCACCAAGTGAATGAAGGTCCTCAGCCCATTGAGCTGAAGGTCGGTCATGGCCTGTATACGTCGCGGAACAACGACCCGCCAGCGACGCGGATCGAGCGCCGCAGCACAATATGCCGGCACGACGGCACCGAAAACAGGGATGGGAGAACCAGCGGCATCACGTCAGCGAGCGCAACGGGAGTTGCGTGTTGGCGGCGTGGAGCTTTTCCGCCACAGTCAGGCATAAGTAATTCGACCGAAGCTCTTGGAATCGCAAAAATCGACCTATCTCGTGAAACTTCTTGCCCCATCAATGGGGCTCAAGTCCTTGATTTTAATGGCTCCGCGACCTGGACTCGAACCAGGGACCCAGTGATTAACAGTCACTTGCTCTACCGACTGAGCTATCGCGGAACAGGTCGGTTCAAGAGGGCGCTATTGTAATGAATCGACGCGCAAACGCAATCGATTCACCACCCAGCGCGTCTTTCAGTTTGCGAGTTTGGCGATGCGCTCCAGTGCGCCATCCAGCACTTTCTGGCTGGTGGCGAAGGACAGGCGCAGGTGTCCAGGCGCGCCGAAGGCGGTGCCGGGCACGAGGGCTACGAGGGCGTCGTCCAGCAGTTTCGTGGCGAGTTCGACGTCATCCTGCACGCCGAGGTGTTGGATGAGCCCTTCGACGTTCGGGAAGGCGTAGAACGTGCCATCGCCGGACAGGCAGCGCACGCCGGGAATCTTGTTGAGGCCGGCGACGACGCGGTCATGGCGTTTGTGGAATTCCGCCACCATGGTGCCGACGCAGGACTGGTCGCCCGTCAGCGCGGCTTCCGCGGCGGCCTGGGCGATGGAGTTCGGGTTCGACGTGGACTGGCTCTGGATCGCGGACATGGCTTTGATGACCGCTTCCGGTCCGCAGGCCCAGCCGAGGCGCCAGCCGGTCATGGCGTAGGTCTTGGAGACGGCGCTGATGACAACGGTGCGGTCCGCGAGCTGCGGGCAGGCGTTGACGATATCGGCGAACGGCTCCTTGGCCCACAGGATGTGTTCGTACATGTCGTCGGTGGCGATGAACACGCGCGGGTGCTTCAGCAACACACCCGCCAGTGCTTCAAGTTCCGCTTTGGTGTAGACCATGCCGGAAGGGTTCGACGGGCTGTTGAGGAACAGCAGCTTGGTGCGCGGCGTGATGGCGCGTTCGAGCTGGTCGGGCGTGATCTTGAAACGTGTTTCCGCGGTCGTGTCGATGGACACCGGCACGCCACCGGCGAGCAGCGCCATGGCGGGATAGCTGACCCAGTACGGCGCCGGGATCACGACTTCGTCGCCGTCGTCCAGCAACGCCTGGCAGATGTTGTAGCAGGCCTGCTTGCCGCCGGTGGAGGCAATGATCTGGCTCGGCTTGAAGTGGAAGCCGTTGTCGCGCTCGTGCTTGAGGGCAATGGCCTTTTTCAGCGTCGCCGTGCCGCCCACCGGGGTGTATTTCGTGCGGCCTTCGGCAATCGCGCGCTTTGCGGCTTCCTTGATATGGTCGGGCGTGTCGAAATCCGGCTCCCCTGCGGCCAGGCTCAGCACATCCTTGCCAGCGGCGCGCAGTTCACCTGCACGCGCCGTCACCGCCAGGGTGGGGGAAGGTTTGATGCGCCGCACGCGGGCGGCAAGTTCGGTGGTCACGCAGAGACCTCATTCGGAGAAATCGATGCGGGCGGCATAATAAGGCAACTGGCGGCACACTTCACGGTTTACGTGCACTGTCGGTCGGGACCATGGATAAACGTACAGACAAAGAAGAACGCTTGGCGCGGCGCTGCAATGACGCGTTTGCGCTGGTGGCCGACTGGCCGCCCGCTGGCGACCAGCCGCAGGCGATCGACGCACTGGTGGAGGGGCTGAACGATGGCCTCGCCCACCAGACGCTGCTGGGTGTGACGGGTTCGGGCAAGACCTACACCATCGCGAACGTCATCGCGCGCGTGCAACGCCCTACCCTCATCATGGCGCCGAACAAGACGCTGGCGGCGCAGCTCTACGGCGAGTTCAAGGCGTTTTTCCCGAACAACGCCGTGGAATATTTCGTTTCCTATTACGACTACTACCAGCCGGAAGCCTACGTCCCGACCACCGATACCTTCATCGAGAAGGACAGCGCGATCAACGACCAGATCGAGCAGATGCGCCTGTCAGCCACCAAGGCGCTGATGGAACGCCGCGATGCGATCATCGTCGCCTCGGTTTCCGCCATCTATGGTTTGGGCGATCCGGATGCCTATTTCCAGATGGTGCTGCATCTCGTGAAGGGCGACCGCATCGGCCAGCGCGAGATCATTCGCCGCCTGACGGAAATGCAATATTCGCGCAACGACATAGAACTGCGCCGTGGCACCTATCGCGTACACGGCGAGATCATCGATGTGCACCCCGCCGAATCTGACGAAGAAGCCGTGCGCATTGAGCTGTTCGACGACGAGATCGAATCACTCGTCACCTTCGACCCGCTCACCGGCGAGCTGAAGCAGAAGCTGCCGCGGTTCACGATCTACGCCAAGAGCCACTACGTGACGCCGCGCGAACGCACCCTGGCGATGCTGGAGAGCATCAAGGTCGAGTTGCAGGAACGCATCGCGTATTTCAAGGAGAATAACAAGCTGCTGGAGGCGCAGCGCATCGAGCAGCGCACGAGCTTTGATCTGGAAATGATCCAGGAACTCGGCTATTGCTCCGGCATCGAGAATTACAGCCGCTACATGACCGGCCGTGCGCCAGGCGAGCCACCGCCGTGCCTGTTCGACTACCTGCCACCGGAAGCGCTGGTGGTGCTGGACGAATCCCACGTCACCGTGCCGCAGATCGGCGGCATGTACAAGGGCGACCGCAGCCGCAAGGAAACGCTGGTGCAGTACGGTTTCCGCCTGCCTTCGGCGCTCGACAACCGGCCGCTGAAATTCGCGGAATTCGAGCGTCTTACGTCGCAGCTCATCTACGTTTCCGCCACGCCCGGAAAATATGAACTCGAGCACTCCGGCGATGCCATCGTGGAGCAGGTGGTGCGGCCGACAGGCCTTGTCGACCCGGAAGTCGAAATCCGCCCTGCCCGCACGCAGGTGGACGACGTGCTCGGTGAAATCCGCCTGCGCACCGAGAAAGGCCAGCGCGTGCTCATCACCACCCTGACGAAACGCATGGCGGAAGGGCTGACGGACTACCTGGACGAACACGGCGTGCGTGTGCGCTACATGCATTCTGACATCGACACCATGGAACGCGCCGACATTCTCCACAACCTGCGCCTCGGCACGTTCGACGTGCTGGTCGGCATCAACCTGCTGCGCGAGGGGCTGGACATTCCGGAAGTGGCGCTCGTCGCCATCCTCGATGCCGACAAGGAAGGTTTCCTGCGTTCCGACCGCTCGCTGATCCAGACCATCGGCCGCGCTGCGCGCAACGTCGACGGCACCGCCATCCTGTATGCGGACACCATTACCGGCTCCATGCGCCGTGCACTGGACGAAACCAGCAGACGACGCGAGAAACAGCTGCTCTTCAACGCGGAACACGGCATCCAGCCGCGTAGCGTGCAGCGCCGCATCACCGATGTGATGCACGAAGGCTACGAGGATCTTGATGCACAGGGCGTGGCACTCAAGGCTGCGGAAAGCGCATCGGAATACGTGCCTCTTCCCGCCAAACAGCTCTCGCACATGATCGCGAAGCTGGAAAAGGAAATGCACAAGGCCGCGCAGAACCTGGAGTTCGAGACCGCAGCACAGAAGCGCGACGAACTGAAAAAGCTGAAAGCAGCGGCGCTGCGGAATGCGGCGTAGGAAGAGGCCCGCCAACGTCCCTTCCAGCTCTGGCAAAACCCGGCCGTACGCCGCCAGACGCTTGCCTGCAACCCGGGTGGCCGTTTATTATCACACCCCTGCAGATGCAGGCGCGTAGCTCAGCTGGTTAGAGCACCACCTTGACATGGTGGGGGTCGTTGGTTCGAGTCCAATCGCGCCTACCAAGGCATACGACAAGCCCGGCGAAGGTTCCCTTCACCGGGCCTTTTGCTTTCCGGGCTGTGCTGTGGGCCGGCACTGCCCGCGCATGGCGGAAGCGGGGGCTGCATTGAAGTGTTGAACCCTAGTTGTGGGTCGAATATCGCTTTCGTATAATGTCGGGATGGCCGCGACGTCACGTTTCGTCGCCGGTTACGGGCTTATTCGGGAGGAAGACTTATCAGCGCTGAACGCAAGGACCGTCGCAACGGCAGCATTCTGGCACCGCGCGTGCGTTTGATCGACGCAGAGGGCAACCAGGTGGGTGTCGTCGACACGCACGACGCCATGGCACGAGCCGAGGAAGCAGGTCTCGAACTCGTGGAGATTTCACCGAACGCCGATCCGCCCGTCTGCAAGATCATGGATTACGGCAAGTTCGTCTACCAGAAGGACAAGCAGCAGCAGGCAGCGCGCAAGAAGCAGAAGCAGGTCCAGATCAAGGAGGTCAAGTTCCGTCCGTCAACGGACGAAAATGATTTCCAGACCAAGCTGCGCAACGCCATCCGCTTCCTCGAAGAAGGCAACAAGGTCAAGCTGACGATTCGCTATCGCGGCCGCGAAATGGCACATCAGGACCGCGGCTTCGATCTGATCGACCGTATCACGACCGAGTTGGGTGAACTGGCGCAGGTCGAGCAGACGCCGCGCCGCGAAGGGCGCCAGACTACGATGGTCGTCACGCCGCGCAAGCGCTGAATCTTCACGGCCATCGCACAACATTAGGTTTCATTGGAGTATTTTCATGCCAAAGATCAAATCCAACCGCGGCGCGGCCAAACGTTTCAGCAGCCGCTCCACTGGTTTCAAGCGCGGCCACGCACAGAAGCGCCACATCCTGACGAAGAAGTCGGCAAAACGCATTCGTCAGCTGCGTGGAACCACGGCAGTTCATGATTCGGACGTGCGGGAAATCAAGCAGCTGCTTCCCTACGGCTGAACGGTCTTCCGGCTACCGACAAAGCCGATATCACATTCAAGATTCGCGCAAGCGAACATGAGGTAAAGCGTCATGGCAAGAGTGAAACGCGGCGTCACCGCGCGTGCCCGTCACAAGAAGATGCTGAAGAAGGCCAAGGGCTACTATGGCGCACGGTCGCGTACGTTCCGCGCCGCCAAACAGCAGGTCATCAAGTCGGGGCAGTACGCCTATCGCGATCGACGCGTCAAGAAGCGTGAATTTCGCGCCCTGTGGATCGTCCGCATCAATGCTGCCGCGAACGAGAACGGGCTGTCCTACAGTCGCCTGATCCATGGTCTGCGTGCTGCAGGCATCGAGCTGGACCGCAAGGTCCTGGCCGAAATCGCCGTCAACGACAAGCCTGCATTCGCCAAGCTCGTGGAACAGGCCAAGGCGGCCTCCCCTGCCGCTCCGCAGGCCGCCGCCGACAATACCCACAGCTGACGGCGATCCAGCTCCCGAATCGGAACTCGATCGGCGCTGGTTGCTGAGCAAACATCGTTCGACAGACGGCCCGCAAAGATTCGGCGTCTGTCGAGCCTGAAAGAAGCACACGGGGGAGCGGCTCACGCCACTCCCCTTTTTTATTGCCTGCCTGCCGACGCATACGAAGCCATGGACGACACTGAAGACACCTTGCTGACCCAGGCCGGCGCCGACATAGCGGCGGCCGCCGATGTTGTACAACTCGAAGCCCTACGGGTTGCCCTGCTCGGGCGCAAGGGCCGCATCACCGAACGCCTCAAGGCACTCGGCGGGCTCGCGCCAGAAGAGCGTCGGAGCGCCGGACAGCGCATCAACCAACTGAAAGTAGAAGTGACGCAGCGGCTCGAAACCCGCCGCACCGAACTTGCCACGCAGGGATTGAATGCGCGCCTGTTGCGCGAGCGCATCGACACCACTCTGCCCGCGCGCGGCCAGCCGGTGGGCGGGCTACACCCGATCACTCGCACGATCCAGCGCATCGAAAGTATTTTCCGCATCCTCGGTTTCGAGAGCGTGCAAGGACCAGAAATCGAGGACGACTGGCACAACTTCCAGGCGCTCAACATCCCCGAGTCGCATCCAGCACGCGAGATGCAAGACACGTTCTATCTGCTGAACGGCGCGCAGCTACTGCGCACGCACACCAGCCCGGTGCAGATCCGCACCATGCAGGAGCGCAAGCCGCCGATCCGCATCATCTGTCCCGGCCGCGTATATCGCGTAGATTTCGACCGCACGCATAGCCCTATGTTTCACCAGGTCGAAGGCCTGTATGTCGCGGAAAATGTCTCGCTTGCCGAGCTGAAATACGACATCCAGCAGTTCCTTTCGATGTTCTTCGAACGCGACATCAAGGCCCTGTTCCGGCCATCGTATTTCCCGTTCGTCGAGCCCGGCGCAGACGTCCATATCCGCTGGAATGACCCGACCAAGGGCGAGCGCTGGCTGGAAGTCCTAGGTTGCGGCATTGTCCACCCGAACGTCCTGAAAGCCGTGGGAATCGACTCCGAACGCTATACCGGTTACGCCTTCGGCATGGGCGTGGAGCGTCTGGCCATGCTGCGCTACGGCGTTGATGACCTGCGCCTGTTCTTCGACAACGACCTTCGCTTCCTGGAGCAGTTCGCATGAAACTCAGTGAACGCTGGCTACGCGAATGGGCCAACCCTGCGGCAAATTCCACCGCACTGGCCGACAAGCTCAATATGGCCGGACACGAATGCGAAGCGCTGCCGCTGGTAGCCGAACTGCCCACCCACGTCGTCGTCGGCATTGTGCGCGAGACCCATAACCATCCGCATTCCGATCACCTTCATCTCTGCCAGGTGGACATCGGCGCGGAAGCCCCCTTGTCGATCGTGTGCGGCGCAGCGAATGTCGCCACGGGCATGAAAGTGGCCGTGGCCTGCACCGGCGCCCGGCTACCGGGTGGCGTCACGATCAAGCCCACGGAAATCCACGGCGCACACTCCGAAGGCATGCTGTGCTCCGCAGCGGAACTCGGCCTTGCCGAACACTCGGACGGCATCCTCGACCTGGACCCCACCGCACCGCTCGGCGCAGACATTGTCAAGCATCTGCAGCTCGACGACCACATTCTCAATCTCGAATTGACGCCGAACCGCGGCGACTGCCTCAGCGTCGCCGGGCTGGCACGCGAAACGGCGGCGCTCTACGCCATCCAGCAGACGCCGGTCGTGATCCGTAATGCCGTCGTGCTACAGACCAGCCGCAGCGTCACCATCGACGCCGGCGATGGCTGCAGCCATTACGTCGGGCGAGTGATTCGCGGCTTGAAGCCCACGGCCCGCACACCGGATTGGATGCGGGAACGCCTGCGTCGCTCCGGCGTCCGCTGCCTGCATCCTGTTGTCGACATTACGAACTACGTGATGCTCGAGCTCGGCCAGCCGATGCACGCCTTCGACAACGTGAAGCTGTCTGGAACCGTGCACGTACGCCGTGCCGGTGCGGGCGAAACGCTGGAATTGCTGGACGGGCAGGATCTGGCCTTGACACCTCACGATCTCGTCATCGCCGATGACCGCCAGGCCGTTGCGCTGGCCGGCATCATGGGCGGCATGGCGACGAGCGTAACCGCCGAAACACGCGACATCTTCCTTGAAAGCGCGTGCTTCGACCCCGTCAGCGTTGCGAAAAGCGGGCGCGCTCACAAGCTGCTGACGGATGCCCGCCATCGCTTCGAGCGCGGCGTGGACCCCGCCCTGCA
This sequence comes from Nevskiaceae bacterium, assembly GCA_004298465.1. Taxonomy (GTDB): domain Bacteria; phylum Pseudomonadota; class Gammaproteobacteria; order Nevskiales; family Nevskiaceae; genus SCRT01. The sequence goes on from SCRT01000007.1 coordinate 267,305, forward strand.
GCGCCGTGCGCTGGAACGCGCCGCGGCCCTCATTCTCGAAATCTGTGGCGGCAACGCGGACTCCATCAGCGAGGCGGGACGCGCCCCAGCCCACGGCCTCGACATCACCCTGCGCCACGCCCGGGTCTCACGGCTTCTGGGCTGCGACATCCCCGCTGTGGAGATTCCCCGCATGCTGGGCCGGCTCGGCATCGAGACACAGTCTGCGGCCGCGGGCGCCTGGACCGCGCGCGCACCTACTTATCGCTACGACCTGCAGCAGGAAGTCGACCTCATCGAGGAAATCGGGCGGCTGCACGGCTATGACCATATCCCGGTACACGCGGCCCCGGCTTCGCTGGCCCCCCGCACCCTTCCGGAAACAGTCCGCAGCCTAGATGCGGTTCGCGCCACACTCGTGGCACGCGGCTACCACGAAGTCGTCACCTACAGTTTCATCGACAGTCGGATGCTGAACTTGTTTGCCGCCGACGCCACGCCGATTACGCTGGACAACCCGATCGCCGCGACGATGGACGTCATGCGCACCACCCTGTGGTGCGGGCTGGTGTCGACGTGGAACTACAACCGTCAGCGGCAGCGCCAGCAAGCCCGACTGTTCGAGGCCGGTGCGTGCTTCGAACAGGCACAGGATGGCGAAGTACACCAGGCCCAGCGCATCGCCGGGCTCATCGCCGGCAACGCCGAGCCACGTCAATGGGGTCAGGACACACGCACCCCTGATTTCTACGACATCAAGGCGGATCTGGACGCCGTGCTCGGCACCGCAGCCCATCAGGCGACTTGCGAGCACGCCTCTCATCCTGCGCTGCACGACGGCCGCAGCGCCCGCGTCCTGTTGCACGGCGCGCCCTGCGGGTGGATCGGCGAGCTACACCCCAGCGTGTGCGATGCACTCGGGTTACCGTCCGCTCCCGTCGTCTTCGAACTCGACTGGGATACTGTCTGCAGCCGTCCCCTGCCCGCTTACCGGCCGCTGTCAACCCAGCCCGCCGTACGCCGTGACCTCGCACTAAAACTTGCCGCGGACGTGACCGCCAATCAGCTTGTGCAGACCGCACTGGCCGCCGGCGTAGACAGCCTGAAATCGGTCGAAGTGTTTGACGTATACTCAAGCGATGTTGGCGACAACGCTCTCAAGAGCATTGCGCTGACCCTGGTGTTCCAGGATAATTCGAGCACCCTCAGGGACGAAGATGTCGATGTCGCGATTCAGCACATCGTCGCCCATCTGAAACGTTCGCTGAACGTCGTGGTGCGCGGGGCGGGAGAGCAACGTACATGAATGCACTGACAAAGGCTGAACTTGCGACCTCTGTGTTCGACCGCATCGGTCTGAACAAGCGCGAGGCCAAGGAACTCGTCGATGCATTCTTCACTGAAATCCGTAGTCAGCTTGCCCAGGGCAACCCCGTAAAGCTGTCGGGCTTCGGCAATTTCGAACTCCGCGACAAGAACCAGCGCACCGGACGCAACCCCAAGACGGGCGTGGAGATTCCAATCTCGGCCCGGCGAGTCGTCACGTTTCATCCCGGTCAGAAGCTGCGCGAACAAGTAGGTGCGACCGAAAATGACGACTAACCTCGTAGAGAAGCTCCCCGAAATACCAGAAAAACGGTATTTCACGATCGGCGAAGTCAGTGAACTTTGTGCCGTCAAGCCGCATGTGTTGCGTTACTGGGAGCAGGAGTTCCCGCAACTGCACCCCGTGAAGCGTTACGGCAACCGTCGTTACTACCAGAAAGACGAAATCCTGCTGTTGCGCCAGATCCGTGACCTGCTCTACCAGCAAGGCTTCACGATCAGCGGCGCACGCCAGCAATTGCGCGGGGAAGTGCCTCCGGCCGCAGCAAACGACGACAGCAACCATGCCGCAAAACCCCGGTCGCGGCAGTCCAACACCCGCAAGCGTGCCATTCGCGACATCCGTCTCGAACTCGAAGGACTCCTGAAACGCTGGCCGGATTGAAGCGCAGATACTCTGTCTTGATCAAGGCTATGGCACCCGCCGCGCTTTCACCCACCGTTGTAATCCTTTAAACTAGCAGCTTGAGCCGGGGCGTAGCGCAGTCTGGTAGCGCACTTGCCTGGGGGGCAAGTGGTCGCAGGTTCAAATCCTGTCGCCCCGACCAACCAAATCAAGCAGTTACTGAAACGTAGGCTCACCCGGTAACGCTTGGGTAACGTTTCAGTAACGCTTGCCTCCCAATTGAAGACCCGATTCAACGGGCTGCCATGGGGCTTCGTGCCCCTCCATGTAGTGTCGCGTCATCGCCACATCTGCATGGCCAGCGAGCACCTGCACCTGTTCCTCGCTCCACCCTGCGCGTCGATACAGCGCGATACCCAAAGATCGAATTTCGTGAAATGTAGGCCGCATGCGGCCGGTGGAGACGCACACCCCACTAGCCTCGAACGCGCGGCCAAAAGCACGAGTCAATTGCTCAGGCAAGACCTGCGTGTAGCGCAGGTGCCCTTCAGACGTAACGCGTGGGATCGGGCACCCCAGCTTCACGAAATCCATCACGGCGCAGCCGGCACGCATCGCAGTGGCCGCATGCCCGACCCTTGGCATCCGCCTGGTAGCACGAAACGGTCATCGAATAATCGACGCCCAACGCGCTTCCTGCCTTGATGATGTCACCCTTGCCCAGTGCCTGCAGTGGCGCATGAACAGTGAAGTGCGTGCCATCATCAACAGCACAGGTGCCGAGGTTCGCAACCTTCTCGAACGCTGCGATAAATGCTGGCCGACAATCCGGATAGCCGGAATAATCGACTGAATTGACGCCGACGAAGAGATCGCGGGCGCCGAGCTTCTCTGCATAGCTCAAGGCCAGCGACAGAAAAATGGTATTGCGTGCCGGCACATAAGTGACGGGAATGCCCGGCATATCGCCCGCATCTTCAGGAACCGCAATCCGGCTGTCGGTCAGCGCGGAGCCGCCGATGGCATCCATGTCGACGTGCATGACGAGATGGCTCGCAGCGCCAAGGCTTTGCGCCACACGCGCGGCCGACGCCAGCTCCACGCCGTGGCGCTGGCCATAGGACACCGACAGGGCGTGCACGCGATAACCATCACGGCGCATCAAGGCAAGGACGGTGGCGGAGTCCAGTCCGCCGGACAGCAGCAGCACGGCATCACGTTGCGTGCCTGCTGCCCGCTCCATGTCTAGCTTCATCACATCGTCATCCCTTCAACGCCCCGGAACGTTGCCCCACAAAAGTTTGTGCAGTTGAACCTGCAACCGCACATCCAGCCGATCGGCAACAATCCAATCCGCCAGCATCCCCGCCGCAAGCTGGTCGTGGACGGCTGAAAACAGAACGTTGCTCTGCTCAACGAGCGCATATTGCTTGATGATCGTACAGGCCCAGTCGTAATCCGCACGATCAGCCAGCACGAATTTCACTTCATCGCGCTTGCCGAGCAACGCAAGATTCGCCCAGTGATTGCGCTCCGCCTCACCGGAACCGGGTGCCTTGACGTCCACAATGCGTGAAACCCGCGGGTCGACGGCTGAAACGTCCAGCGACCCACTGGTTTCGAGGCTGACATCGTTCCCGACGTCACACAACGCCTGCAACAGGTCGATGCAGGCACGCTGCGCCAGCGGCTCGCCGCCCGTCACGCAGACACGGTGGACCCTGAAAGCTGCGACCCGCTCGAGCACGCTGCCCACCGTCTCGGGGGAGCCGCCACGGAACGCATAGGCGGTATCGCACCACACGCAACGTAGCGGGCAGCCAGTCAGCCGCACGAATACGGTGGGCAAACCCACGCGGGATGCTTCGCCTTGCAACGAGAGAAAAATCTCGGTGACGCGCAACGGCAATGCAGCCACTATATTCGGCGCTGTCGACCGCGACGGTCCTGACGAGTCAGGCACTGCGCCGTCAGTTGGCGCCCTGCGTCAACCGTTGCTTGGCAACGGCCGCAGCCTGCGTCGACGGGTAGGTATCGATCACGCGCTGGAAAGTCTTGCGCGCATCGGTGGTCTTATTCTGTCCTTGCTGAATGACACCAATCTTGACCATGGCGTCGGGGACTTTCGCACTCTTTGGGAACTTCTGTATCAGGCTATCAAAGCTCGACAATGCTGCCTTGGTGTTGCCTTGCACGTAATATGCAGACCCCAGCCAATACCACGCATTGTCCGTATAACGGCCCTGCGGATACTGCGCCAGCATGGACTGGAAACCCTTGACTGCTGCATCGAGCTTCCCCGCTTGGAGCAGGTTGAAGTTCGTGATGTACAGGGCTTCTTCCGCACTATTTCCCGTGGTGTTACCCGCTGTCGTAGCGTCCGGAGAAGGTGCTGCCGGCAGCGCGCCGCTTAAGCCGGTATCTGTCGTGGCAGCTGCAGCACCACTACCAGCGACAGCCACATTGGGCTGCTGCTGAGCCTGCTTGAGATCTGCCAGTGCAGCCGCCTGCTGCTGAACTTCATGCTGCAAGTCCTGCATCTGCCCACGGAGGCTGCGCAACTGTCCCTGAACGTCGTTGCCCTGCTGTTGAGAGGCAAGGGCATCGACACGACGGCCCAGCACTGCCATCTGTTCCTGAAGGGACTGAAGCTGCTGTTGTTCGGGTGTCAGCGGCCGCTGGCTGTCATAAGGCTCCTGGATGCCGGCGCATCCAGGAAGCCCCATACATCCAGCCACCACCCACACGAACGCCATGAATCGGACATTCCGGCGATTCTCATTGGCGCCATCTCGCATGGGGGCCTCCGTGTTACTGACGGATCAGGTCAGCGCGGCGATTCTGGCTCCAGCACGACTCGGCGTGCTGCGCGCAGACCGGGCGCTCCTTACCAAAGCTGGTCGTAGACACCTGGGCAGCCGGCACGCCCTGCGCTTCGAGAGCCGCCTGGACCGCCGTTGCACGACGCTCGCCGAGCGCCTGGTTGTAGGCACGCGTGCCACGTTCGTCGGTATTGCCCTGAACCTGAACCTGGGCACCCGGAACCGCCAGCAGATACTTCGCCCAGTTGCTCACGACCGCCTGGTACTGCGCATCGATATCGCTGCTGTCAAGCGCGAAGTAGATGCTGTGAGACTGTTCAGCAGCCTGCTGCAGCGCATTCGCGTCAACCCCGCTCTGCCCGGCGTTGGCATTGGTATTGATGCCCGAATCCTGGGCTACCGGCTGGGTTTCCGCCCCGGTCTTCGCGCCATGGCTGGCACAACCGGCCATCGCAAAAGCAGCAACCGCCATTACCAGCACAGCAACCTTACGAGTACTTCTGATCATGACCTAACACTCCTTGGATAAAAACCGATACGGATTCTTCCGCCCGGCCACAAATTGGGTATAAAAGGAAAATCTTGAAATTACAGGGGGATTTACTGAATGTATGGCGACCAGGCTGGATCCTGCACATCGCTCGAACTACGCAAAACGCGATTGACCCGCCCATCGATCGTTACTGTCGCCAGATCGGTTCCATTTGACGTTCGCTTCTCGTATATTAATACGTTTCCATTGGGTGCGAAAGAGGGGCCTTCATCCAATGGGCCATCCGTAATGATGCGCAAAGGGCCGCCGCTGACCGGCATGACCCCGATGCGGTACTGTCCGCCGTCCTGATTCACGACCGCCAGCGTCTTGCCATCCGGCGCATAGCGCGGCCGCAGGTTCTGCTTGCCCTGGAACGTGATGCGCGTGGCAGCGCCTCCGCCCACGGGAATCGTGTAGACCTGCGGTGTGCCGCCACGATCCGACGTGAACGCGATGGTCCTGCCATCCGGCGAGAAATCCGGTTCCGTGTTGATCGCCGTGCCCGACGTCAGCTGGTGGCGCTGGCCCGTTGCCGTGTTGATCACGTACAGATTCGTGTTGCCTCGCCCCGCCGACAACGCCACCGCCAGCAAGCGGCCATCCGGCGACCAGGCTGGTGCGCCATTGATGCCGGGAGCGTCCGTCATCTTGTGCAACTGGCCGGTCGCGAGCGTGTCGACGAAAATCGCCGACCGCCCCCGATGATAGCCGACAAATGCCAGCTTCTTACGGTCCGGCGACCAGGCCGGTGACATCAGTGGCTCGCCGGATGCAGCGATCACGCGCGGGTAGCGTCCGTCGGAATCGCAGATGATGAGCTTGAACTTGCGCTTGTCGCCAAGCCCGTGACCTTCGATATAGGCGATCTGGGTATCGAAATAGCCGGGCGTTCCCGTCAGCTTTTCATAGATCAGGTCGGCAATACGGTGCGCAACGTAGCGCAACTGATCCTTGGGTGCCGCCGGCATGTCATAGCCAAGCAGCTGCTGCTGACGCATGGTGTCGAGCAGGTAAAAGCGCACGGCGACGCCGCCATTCGCCGGGCGCTGCTGGCCGATGGCGATGTCGTTGATGCCCAGCACCTGCCAGTTGCGGTAGTTGACCTGTCCGGGCTGGCTGGGCTTTTCCAGCATGTCCTTGCGATCCAGGGGCTTGAACAAGCCACTGCTCGCGAGGTCGTCCTGCACGATCTGCGCCACGTCGAACTCTGCGCCAGGCGCCGTCTGGAAAGGCACGACTGCAATCGGCTGCGGCGCGACCTGCCCCCCGGAAATCGTGATGTTCAAGTCTGCGTGCGCCGTTACAACCACGAACAAACCCAGCAGACACCAGTATTTTTTCATCATCTAGCGGCCCAGATCCGTAAAGTTCTTGACAGGGAACGTCAAGTTCAAAGTGGAAACAAACGCCGTCGGGTCCCGCGGCAGCGGCAAGGGATCCGACTTCCTGACGGCTGACAGCACGGATGCGTCATAGAGCGGGTTGCCGCTCGGCTGCACGATCTGCGCCGCGAGAATGGAACCATCCTGCTGCAGCTGCACGCGCACCACGCACACAAGGGATTCGTTGATGCCCGGCGGGCGGTTCCAGTTGCCCGCGATCTTGGCGTTGATTGCAGCAGCCCATGCACTCTGCGCCGAGGCCGTCATTGCGGCACCTTCGGCGCCCAGTTGCCGGCGCAGTTCGGCAGCACGCTTTTCCTGCGCTGCCTTGGCTGCCGCTGCAGCCTTGGCTTCGGCTGCTGCCTTGGCTTTTGCTGCAGCTTCCGCCTTGGCCTTCGCTTCGGCTGCTGCCTTGGCTTTTGCCGCAGCTTCGGCCTTGGCTTTGGCTGCCGCCTTCGCTTGTTGCTCTGCTGCCTTCGCCTTGGCTTCCTGCTCAGCTTTCGCCTTCGCCTGCGCTGCGGCCTTGGCTTCCGCTTCGGCCTTGGCTGCGGCAGCCGCTTTCAGCTGCGCCTGCTTCTCGGCCTTGGCGATGGCGTCGGCTTTGGCCTTGGCTTGCTGGTCGGCCTTCTGTTGCGCGGCAGCGGCCTTGGCCTGCTGCTCGGCCTCGGCCTTTGCAGCCTCCGCTTTCGCTTCGGCTTGCCGCTGCGCCTTCGCCGCTGCTGCCACTTTCGCCTGCTCCGCTGCCGCATGCGCCCGCTGTTCAGCCTGCTGGCGAGCTTGCTGCTCGGCTTTCTGTTGCGCCTGATCCGGCTGCGGCGCCGGGGCTTCCTGCGGCGCGGCCTGCTCCAGTGCTGCAGCCTCCTGCGCATTCATGATGACGCCCTGCACCATCGGCGGTGGTTCAATCGTGCGACTGCAACGCACACCGACGAAGGCAAAGAACGCAATCGTAACGTGCAAGGCCAGAGCCAGCAGGAAATGGCGCAGCTTCAGATTCATGACCGTCCGTGCTGCCGCTTGCCGGAAGCCGCGGGCGCCTGCGGCGCATCGGTAACGAAACCGATCTTCTTCGCGCCCGCGGCCTGCAATGCCGTCATGCCCACGGCCACTTCACCATACGACGCGGCCCGGTCGGCACGCACCAGTACCATGGTTTCCGGCTTGTTGCGCAGTACCGCTCCAACCCGCTGCTCGATCTCATCGCCGTCGATCGGGCGGTCCTTGTCGGTTCCGATATCCAGGAAATATCGGCCCTGCGCATCGATGGACAGTGTGACCGGCTGGTCCGTGGAGTGGATCGGCTCGGCCGACGTCTCGGGCAGCTGGACATCCACGCCCTGCGTCAACAGCGGCGCCGTCACCATGAAGATGACGAGCAGCACGAGCATGACGTCGATATAGGGAACGATGTTGATTTCCGCCGTGCCGCGGCGCCGCCGCACGCGTCCGGTCGGGTGAACGCTGGCCATCAGGCGCGCCCTCCTCCAACCCCGTGCAAGCCACGCTCGATGATGCCGGCGAGCTCTTCGGCAAAGGTCCCGAACCGGCCTTCGAGGTGGTCGAGCCGGGAAGCAAACAGGTTGTAGGCCACGACCGCCGGAATGGCCGCGAACAGACCGATCGCAGTCGAGATCAGCGCTTCCGCGATACCGGGCGCCACCATCGCCAGCGACGCCTGTTTGACGTTGCCGATGGCGATGAACGCTTCCATGATGCCCCACACGGTGCCGAACAAGCCGACGTAGACGGCGGTCGAACCGATGATCGCCAACACTGGTAACCCGCCTTCCAGCTTTTCGACTTCCCGCGCCTGGGAAACGCGCATCTGGCGCTGCACGGAGGCCAGCGCATCGTCTGCCGAAAGGTGGTCCGCCCCCTGCTGCTGGCGTGCAAATTCTTCGTAACCGGCTTCGAAGATCGATGACAGGCCCGTCGTCTCCTCACCGTTGGCGTGCAGCTTGTCGTAGAGATCCGTCAACGTGCCGCCGGACCAGAAACGCTCCTCGAAATCCTCGGAACTATTGCGCGTCTTCGCCAACAGACCGCGCTTCGCCAGGATGATGGTCCACGACAACACGGACGAGGAAAGGAGTACCAAAAGCACCAGCTTGACGACGACGCTGGCGTTCAGCAGCAGCCCGATGATCGAAAAGTCCTGATTCATGTCCCGCTACGCTCCGTTGTCATTCCACTTGCGGAATTTTCCATTGATCCCAGCGCCATGCGCTCACGCAACCCGGCCGGCAAGCCGCATGGACGAAAGCGCGCAGTACTCACGCACGCCACATGCGCGTGCGCCCTTGCCAGCACTGCACCATCCTCACGCACAACCGTCTGCACGAACTCCAGGCTCGCCCGCCGGATGTTGTCGACCGCCGCATCAACTTGCAGCAGGTCATCCAGCCGCGCCGGACGCAGGTACTCCACCGACAGTGCCGACACCGTGAAGGCAACGCCGAACTCCTGCATCAACGCCTGCTGCGACAAGCCCAGGCTCCGCACCCACTCCGTGCGCGCACGCTCGAAATAGCGCAGATACGCTGCGTGGTACACGACGCCGGAAGCATCGGTATCTTCGTAGTAAACGCGAACGGGAATCGAGATAGGCATGACTGAGGATCAGGAAACAGGGCAAGGCTGAGCCACGTTAGGGCGCCGTCGTGTCATCGCCGAACAGGTCCGCACGCTGCGCCGCAAGCGGCTTCAGCCCGTAATGTCGGTAAGCGAGCTCGCCCACCATGCGGCCGCGCGGTGTGCGGAGCAGGTAGCCCTGCTGGATCAGGTAAGGCTCCAGCACATCCTCGATCGTGTCACGCGCTTCGCCGATTGCCGCGGCGAGGCTGTCGAGCCCGGCTGGGCCACCATCGAAACGTTCGATCAATGCCATCAGCAGACGCCGATCCATGCCGTCCAGCCCGGCCGGGTCGACTTCCAGCATCGCCATCGCCTGTTCCGCGGCCCGCTGTGTAACGATGCCGCGGCCACGCACCTGGGCGTAGTCGCGTACGCGGCGCAGCAAGCGGTTCGCAATGCGCGGTGTGCCCCGTGCCCGACGCGCGATCTCGCTCGCGCCTTCCGGCTCGATGACAACGCCGAGAATTTGTGCAGACCGCGTGACGATCGACGCCAGATCGGCCACACCATAGAAATTCAGGCGCTGCACAATCCCGAAGCGGTCACGCAGCGGGCCGGTGAGTGCGCCGGCCCGCGTCGTCGCGCCCACCAGGGTGAACGGTGGGAGGTCGAGGCGGATGGAACGTGCTGCCGGCCCTTCGCCGACCATGATGTCAAGCTGGTAATCCTCCATCGCCGGATAGAGCACTTCCTCGATCACCGGCGAAAGGCGGTGGATTTCATCAACGAACAACACGTCGCGCGGTTCGAGGTTCGTGAGCAGTGCGGCGAGATCGCCGGGCTTCTCCAGCACCGGGCCGGAAGTCTGCCGCAGGTTGACGCCCATTTCCGCAGCCAGGATGTGTGCCAGCGTGGTCTTGCCGAGCCCCGGCGGACCGAAGATCAGCGTATGGTCTAGCGCTTCACCGCGCTGGCGCGCCGCATCGACGAAAATCGACATCTGCTCGCACACAGCCGGCTGGCCGACATACTCTGCAAGGCGGTGCGGGCGCAGCGCCCGTTCCACCTTTTGTTCGTCGTCACTCGCCGCAGCAGCATCCACAGCGCGCGCGACATTTGCGGCTTCCAGAGTCATTTCGCCATTGTATGCGAGCACCCTGTATCACGGCTGAACGCCAGATGAACCGGATGCCGAGGCACGCCTTTCAGCGCAGAAAGCTGCGGTCAGCGCATCACCTGCTTGAGCGCCGCCCGAATCAACTGGTCGGTCGCCATGCCATCTTCATAGACTGCAGCGACGAACCGCTCCGCTTCGGCAGGCTTGTAACCCAAGCTTTCCAGCGCCGCGCGCGCCTCGATACGCGCCACCCCGAAGCAGGCCGTGTCGGTATCGACGTTGATCCCGCTACCCGCATCCGCCGCGAAACGGTCGCGTAGTTCCATGACGATGCGTTCGGAAGTCTTCTTGCCGATTCCTGGTGTGCGCCGCAAGCGCGCGGCATCCCCCGTCCGTACGGCGGCGCGGAATTCGTCGGCGCTGACGCCCGACAGCACCGCCAGCGCTACTTTCGGCCCGACGCCCGACACCTTGAGCAGTTCGCGAAACAGGGCCTTTTCACCTTCAGTACCAAACCCGTACAGAAGCTGTGCGTCCTGGCGCACCACAAAGTGGGTGTAAAGCGTGGTGGTGGCGCCGGTTTCAGGCAGGTCGTAGAACGTCGACATCGGCGCTTCGACTTCGTAGCCGACTCCGCCCACGTCGAGGATCAGTGACGGTGGGCGTTTCACCACGAGCCGCCCGGTCAGCATGCCGATCACGCCACGTAGCTCCGGTAACCTTCGCCGCGCACCGGCCGCCGGGTCGCTTTGACCGGCGCCTCAACGTCGCGCATCCGTGAGTGGCACAGCGCGATGGCGAGCGCATCCGCCGCATCGGGCTGCAGGGGTTCATGCAGTGCCAGCAGCGCGCGCACGAGGTACTGAACCTGGCGCTTTTCGGCACGGCCGTTGCCGACGATGGTGGACTTGATCTGTGCCGGCGCGTATTCGTGTACTTCAAGGCCCGCTTGCGCCAGCGCCAGCAGCGCCACGCCGCGTGCATGACCGAGCACCAGCGCGGAGTTCACGTTGCGCCGCACGAACACGGATTCGACGGCCACCTCGTCCGGGTGCTGCGCAGCGAGGACATCTGCCAGGGCCGCATAAATGACCTTGAGGCGTTCAGCGAGAGCCGCTGCTGGCCGGCAGCGGATGGCCCCACTGGCGACATGCACGACGCGCGGGCCGCTGACTTCGATCACACCGTATCCGGTGATGCGCGAACCCGGGTCAACGCCAAGGATGCGCAGCGACCGGGTCGCACCACCGCGCACCGCAACCGTGGTTCCGTAGATCGCCACTCAGCCTTCTGCTTCCGCCGGCAGGCGCGCGTTGTGCCATACCGTCTGGACGTCATCCAGCGTATCGAGCTGCTCGATGAGGGACTTCAGGCCCTCCGCCGCCTCGCCTGCGATGTCGACGAAGGCATCCGGGCGCATCACGACATCAGCGGAGATCGCTTCCAGCCCAAGCGCGTCCAGCGCCTTCTTCACCGCTTCCAGCGCATCCGGCGCCATGATCACTTCCGTGAAGCCATCCTCGGTGACGACATCATCCGCCCCGCCCTCCAGTGCTGCATCGAGGATCTTGTCCTCCAGCGCGGCATCAGCACGGATGTCGTAGATGATCTCGCCGACCTGGTGGAACTGGAACGCGACAGAGCCGCTGGTGCCAAGGCTGCCGCCAAAGTGCGTGAAGGCGTGGCGGATATCGGCGACGGTGCGCGTGGAATTGTCCGTCATGCAGTCCACCATCACGGCGATGCCGCCGGGCGCGTAACCCTCGTAGCGGACTTCTTCCATCACCTGCCCGTCCAGCTCGCCGGCGCCGCGCTTCGTGGCCCGCGCGATGGTGTCCTTCGGCATGTTGGCCGCAACCGCCTTTTCCATGGCCAGCCGCAGGCGCGAGTTCCCCGTCGGGTCACTGCCGCCGGCGCGCGCCGCGACGGTGATTTCGCGGATCAGCTTGGTGAACGCCTTAGCCCGCACGGCATCCGCTGCGTTCTTGCGTGCCGCGATGGTCGGACCTCTACCCATAAAGTGCCTCTACGTTGTCAAAAGACCCTGGGGATTCAGAAATCCACGCGCAAGCCGATATGCCAGCCCTGATCCGGTGCATGCGCTACCAGATTGTAGCGTGCGCCCTCTACCGGCAGCTGGATGCGGCGATAGCCGGCGTAGATCGTCGCCTGCCGCAACACGCGGTAGTTCAGGTCCGCGCCGTATTGCAGGTAACGCTGGTAATCGCCCGGCGCCAGCACGCCCGGCGCATACCAGATTTCGGCACTTACGCCCACACGATTGAACCGTGGCAGATAGTAGTTGACCTGCCCACCCAGCGCGACGCCGCCGCCATCGAAGTGCGTACGGTCGGCAAAGAAGCCGCGCACACCCACGCCCGCCGTCGCACCTGGTACGCCCAGGTCTCCGGTTGCCAGCAGGTTCGCGTAAAGGAAGCGCAGGTGATCATGCGCATTCTGTCCGTCGTAGATGAACCCGGCACCCGCCTGCGTGGAGGGCGACTGGCTGACCGGCATGCTACCGAACAGGTTGACGCTGTAGCCGTTGAAGTCGGCGCCGAGCTGCTGCGCGGCAGCGCCGTGCATCCAGCCCAGCGTGACCGCGCACAACGAAATGGCGGACAACAGTTTCCAGTAATTTTTCACGGGCAGTCCTCTCGATCAAGGGCATCAGGAAAACCGATCTTCGGCGACCGGCCATCGCAGAAACGGAGGCAATCCGGGCTTTGTCCACAATGGAGTTGTCGCGAATTACCCACACTTCAAGACTACAGGGTAACTCTGTGCTTTCCCACAGGAAAGTCCAGAGCGTGCATCCGCAGCCCACCACATCGACCAGCCGGCGGCGACACGTACGCCGCCGCTATACCCAGTGCCGCCGGGCAGCCCCTCGCAATACGGGGCATGAAGACCGGGTTTTTTCAGGCCTTGCGCGCCTTGTTCGCGGAATGGATCGCATGCCCGTCGACCGCCAGCGCCGCCTCGTGGAAGGTTTCCGCAAGCGACGGGTGGGCGTGCATGGTGAGCTGGATATCTTCCGTGACGGCGCCGAACTCCAGCGCCAGCACGGCCTCGGCCAGCAGCTCCGACACGTACGGGCCGATCATGTGAACGCCGAGAATGCGATCGGTTTTCGCATCCGAGATGAACTTGATGGTGCCGGCAGCCTGTTCCATGGCGCGCGCGCGGCCGTTGGCGACGAAAGAGCTGGTGCCGACCTTGATGTCGTGGCCTTCCTGCTTCGCCTGTTCCTCGCTCAACCCCACCCAGGCGATTTCCGGTGCGGTGTAGATCACGGACGGAACTGCGCGGTAATTCACTTCGCTCTTCTGGCCGGCGAGTTGCTCGGCCAGCGCCACGCCTTCCTCGATCGCCTTGTGCGCGAGCATGGCGCCGCCGGTGACATCGCCCACGGCGTAGATGCCGGCTGCGGAAGTCCGGTAGTTCGCGTCGATCTTCACAAAACCGCGCTCGGTGAGTTCAACCCCGGCCACCTCGCAACCGAGGTTCTCCGTATACGGACGGCGGCCTACGGCGACGATGAGCTTGTCGAAGCTTTCCTTTTCGGCCTTGCCGTCGCGTTCGAACGTGACTTCCACGTTCTTCTTCGTGGCTTTCACGCCGACGACTTTCGCGCCGAGGCGGATATCCAGCCCCTGCTTCGTCAGGGTGCGCAGCGCTTCCTTGGAAATCTGCGCATCGACCATCGGCAGAAAGCCCGGCAGGGCTTCGAGAATCACGACTTCGGCCCCCAGGCGCGACCACACGCTGCCCAGCTCCACGCCGATGACGCCGGCGCCGATGATGCCCAAGCGTTTCGGCACGGCAGAGAATTCCAGCGCGCCCCAGGAGTCGACGACGCGCTCGCCGTCGAAAGGCGCGATCTTGCGCAGTTCCACCGGCGCGGAACCGGTGGCGATGACGATGTGCTTTGCGCTGTAGGTGGCCTGCGTCTTGCCACCATTGGATGTGTAGCCGACCTTGCCGCCGCCCAGCAGCGTGCCGCGGCCGAACAGCCCGGTGACCTTGTTGGCCTTGAACAGCAACTGCACGCCGCCGGCATTCGCCTTGCTGACTTCCGCGCGCCGCGCCTGCATGGCCGCGAGGTCGAGCGACAGCTTGCCGACACCGATGCCGTGGCGCGAAAACTCGGTCGCCGCACGGTGGTACAGCTCGGAGGATTCCAGCAGGGCCTTGGAGGGGATGCAGCCCGCGTTCAGGCACGTGCCGCCGAAGCTCGGCGTGCCGTCGTGGTTGACCCAGCTGTCGATGCACAGGGCGCGCATGCCCAGCTGTGCGGCTCGGATCGCGGTCGGATAGCCACCGGGTCCGCCACCCACGACGATGACGTCGAATTCTTCTGCTGCGCTCATGAAAACTTCTCGTTCGGGGATTGCGTCATTGTAACGTCGCCCATGGCGCGCTACCGCAAAGCCCTTGAGCCGCGCCTGTCGGCTGTCAGCCCCTGGAGGTGCTGAATAATTGTTGCGAGCGAAGACAGGTCGCGCGAGATGTCGAGCGCGGCAGGTTATTCAGAGTCTCCCCAGCGTGCCTTCCAGGTACAGCCGGTCGTGATGCCCGGCCAGCACGAACTCCACGGAGTCGTTGTCGCAGCGTGAACGCAGCTCGCACATCGCCGGCAGCAACAGCGGGCTGCGGAAGCGCAATTCCATGCGTTGCGCGCTGAGGCCGTGCGCCTCCTCCAGCGCCCCGAGGCAGCGCGCCGCACTCCACATGCCGTGGGCAATGGCGCGCCGGAAGCCGAACAGCCGTGCAGTCGCGGCGTACAGGTGGATGGGATTGAAGTCACCCGACACGCGCGCGTAGCGCCGCCCGACATCAGCCGTCGCATCCACCGGTTCCCGCCGGTCGAGCTTCGGCACCGGAGCTGGCTTGTGCGTGGCCGCCGGCCTGGCACTGCGCATGCGGTACAGGTAGGTGCTCACGCCGATCCACAGGCGCCGGCCGTCCGATCCCGACGCTTCCGTGACGACTTCGAATTCCAGCCCGCGATGTGTGACTTCGCTGTTGCCGAACCACACCGCCAGGTCGATGCGACGCTGCGCCGCAATCGGCTCGATCTGCTCGAAACGGTTCGCCAGATGCACCAGCCCGAGCATCGGCAGCGGAAATTCCGGGCGGCTCATCAGCCACAGCTGCAGCGTCTCACCCATGACGTGCGGGTAGGTCAGTGGCAGTGTGGCGGCGCTGCGCAGGCCGCATACGCGGCGATAGGCCGCCAGTTGCTCCGGTTCGGCAACGACAGCCCGCACACATACGCCAGCAGGCTTGATCTGCGGCGTGCCCCGCGGGCGCCGGACGGCCGTGACCGCCGCCCGCAACAGTGCGGCGCCGGCCCCCGGCAGCGCATCGAGAACCTGCAGCGGCCGGGATGGCACCAAATCCGCTTCTGCCATCGCCTCAGGCTCCGATCAAGGATTGGCCGCAGACGCGCAGCACCTGCCCGGTGACACCAACCGCGCCGGGTGAAGCCAGGAAGCACACGGCCTCTGCCACGTCTTCCGGCTGGCCACCTTGCGCCAGCGAATTCATGCGCCGGCCGGCTTCGCGGATCATGAACGGCATCGCGGCCGTCATGCGCGTCTCGATGAACCCGGGCGCCACGGCGTTGACGCCGATGCCGCGTGCGGCGTGGCGTGGTGCTTCCGCCGCCACGTAACCGATCAGTGCCGCCTTGGTGGTGGCGTAGTTCGTCTGCCCGACATTGCCGGCGATGCCACCAATGGACGACATGCACACGATGCGCGCACCGTCGTTGTAGACCTTCTTCGCGTGCAAGTGCGCGTCGATGCGCAGGATCGCCGCAAGGTTGATCTGCAGCACCATGTTCCAGTGCTTGTCGGACATGTTCTTGAGTGTCTTGTCCCGCGTGACGCCGGCATTGTGCACCGTTACGTCCAACCCCTTTGCGTGTTCCTTCACGAACGCGGCGATGGCTTGCGGCGCGGCGGCATCCGTGATGTCCACGCCCAGCGCCAGTCCACCGAGCGGCGCCAGGGTCTTTTCCAGCGTTTCCAGGTCCTGCGGGATGTCGAGCCCGATGACCTGCGCACCCTCGTCCGCGAAGCGCGCTGCGGTGGCCGCACCAATGCCGCGCGCCGCGCCCGTCACCAGCACGGTCTTGCCGGCGAACACCTCGGTCAGCGCCGGCGTGCCGGATGCCACGACGCTGTCGTCGACGCGCAGCGGCTGGCCATCCACATACGTGGAATGCGCGGACAGGAAGAAGCGCAGCGGCCCGGCGATACGGTCGACTGCCGCGGGTCCGACGTACAGCACGTTCGCGGTCGCCGCACGCTTGCCGAGCTCCTTGCCAAGCGAGCGCGTGAAGCCTTCCACACCGCGCCATACCGCGGCCTGCGCGCTCGTCGCCGCCTGTGCCGGCACGCCTGTCACCAGCAGCGCGCGGCCCTGCTTCGCCATGCGCCCGACAACCGGGTGAAAGAATGTGTACATGGCCGTCAGGTCGTCCGGTTCCTGCGCGCCGCTGGCATCGAACACCAGCGCGTCGATCTTCTGTTCGTCCGCCAGCGCAACGACGGAGCGCACCACGTCCGCACCTGCCGCCTTGAGTTCGGCTTCCAGCGCCGTCGTTGCATAACCGCCTTTCACACCGCCCAGCAGTACTACCTTGCCGGCCAGCGGCTGGGCCACGTAACCGCCTTCGGCGCGCACCAGATGCAGCGGCGTCGGCAGGCCGAGCTTCTTCACGAATTCGCCGGTCACAGGGCGATTGGCCAGGTCAACGAGATAATCGTTCATCGCATACTCCACATCATCAGTGTCAATAAGTCACGCAGTCCGCACAACGGCTGCAAGCGCAGGGTGCGGGCCACGCGGACAGCCCGGCAGGAAATCGGGCGCAGCACATCGTTCGGCGTTGCCTCAACGCTCGATGATGGCCGTGATACCCTGCCCACCGGCGGCGCAGATCGAGATCAGCCCACGGCCGGACCCCTTCTGCGCCAGCATCTTGGCCAGCGACGCGGTGATGCGCCCGCCGGTGGCGGCAAACGGATGGCCAACGGCAATGCTGCCGCCGTTGACGTTGAGCCGCGCGCGGTCGATGGTGCCGAACGGCTTCTTCAGGCCCAGGCGCGTCTTGCAATATTCCGGGTCTTCCCAAGCCTTGAACATGCCCAGTACCTGGGCTGCGAACGCTTCGTGGATCTCGTAGAAATCGAAATCTTCCAGCGTCAGCTTGTTGCGCACCAGCAGGCGTGGCACGGCATAGGCCGGCGCCATCAGCAGGCCTTCGTGCTCGTTGCGGAAATCCACGGCGGCGACTTCGGCATCCACAAGATGCGCCAGCACCGGGAAGCCGTGCGCCGCCGCCCATTCATCGGTGGACAGCAGCACGGCAGAGGCACCGTCCGACAGCGGCGAACTGTTGGCCGCCGACAACGTGCCCTTCTCCTTGTCGAAAGCCGGTGGCAGGGACGCCATCTTTTCCATCGACACATCGGGCCGCAGGTTGTTGTCGCGCTTAAGTCCGTGACAGGGTGTCATCAGGTCGTCGAAGAAACCGGAATCGTAGGCTGCGGCCAGCTTCCTGTGGCTCTCGTAAGCAAGTTCATCCTGCGCCTCCCGCGTAATTCCCCAATGCTGGGACGTCAGCTCGCAATGCTGGCCCATCGACAGGCCGGTACGCGGCTCGCTGTTGCGGGGAATTTCCGGCAGCAGGTTGGAGGGGTGCGCCATCTTCAGGAACGCGGACAACTGCGCTTTCCTGGTCTTGGCACGGTTGAATGCCATCATCGCCTGCTGCAGCTTGCGGCTGACGGCGATGGGGGCATCGGAAGTCGTGTCGGAACCGCCGGCGATGGCACAGTCGATCTGCCCCAGCGCGATCTTGTTGCCAACGTTGACAACGCATTCCAGCCCGGTGGCACAGGCCTGCTGCAGGTCATAGGCCGGCGTTTCCGGTGCCAGCTTGCTGCCCAGCACGACTTCGCGCACCAAATTCCAGTCGCGGGCGTGCTTGAGTACCGCACCACCCGCCATTTCGCCCATACGTTCGCCTTCCAGCCCGAAACGCTGTACCAGCCCGTCCAGCGCGGCGGACAGCAAATCGTAGTTCGACAACCGCGCGTAGGCGGTATTGGAGCGGGCGAAGGGAATGCGGTTGCCGCCAAGAATGGCGACCTTGCGGGGTTTGTCGATCATGGTCTGGAAGTCCTGTTCGATTTCGAACGCGTAGAAGAACCGAGAAGCGCCGCCGCACGCTTGCGCGGTGGCTTTGCCGCCACACCGGTGCGTCGCAGCACTTCGGTGTGGAGGAAACTGCTGACCTGCGGCCACAGCGACTCCGGGTGCGTCCGCAGTTCAAGGATCGAGCGGGCCTGCAGGAGATGAGCGCCCGGAATCTCCTCGGCCAGTCGCCGCGCATCCTGCAACACGTGCAGGCGGTCGCCGCCATGCCCGATCACCAGAGTGGGCACACGGATTTCACGGCGTGCCGTGAACGACGGCACGATCGGCCCGACAAACACGCCGTGCAGGATCGCCGCAACGTTTTCCGGCTCGGCGGAAAAGCCGTTCATCAGGCTCGCGAGCCAGTCGGTACGCGGGCGCGGCACGCGGCGCAGGACATGCGCGAACACGCGCCACAGCGGCGCACCAAAGCGCGCTACCAGCATCGGCGGCACGAGCAATACGGCCGCGGACGGAGTGGAAGCCTCCATCACCGGCATTTCGAGAAACAGGGCAGATACTCGCTTCGGTGCCCGTTCGACAACCTGCAGGGCGGTGATGGCGCCCAGCGACACGCCGCCAACCAGCGCCTGTGGCCACCGCAGGTGGTCAAGCAGGCCGATGGCCTGTTCGGCATACAGGTCGACGCGGTGGTCGCAGACCCGTGTGCTGCGTTCGCTGTTGCCGTGGCCCAGCAGGTCCAGCAGTGCTACCTGGAAGCCTTCCTGCACGAAGCGGCGCGCGAGGTCACGGTTCAGCACCGAGTCCATCAAGATGCCGTGGATGAGCACGCACGGCACGCCGGCCGCATCGCCATAAAGCTCGTAGGCCAGACGATGGCCGCGCCAGTCGAAGACGCCACTGCGTACCGTCACCGGAGTACTGGACGCCGACGACGTCCTGCTACGCTGCCTCAGGAATTTCACGCGGCCTCCAGCGTCTTGCGCAGGTTGGCGTGGTAAGCGTCGACCATAGACCGGTACTGATGTTCCACGACCGGTGCCGCCACCTTGCGCAAAAGGGCTGGAACCGGCACATCCAGCTCACCGCAGGATTCGAACTCGATGGCCGCGCCCCCGGAAAGCTTCGTACTTGGCCCCAGCCGCCAGTGGCCGTGGATGACGCTGTTGCCGACGCCCGCGACCGGCGTCCACATGACACCCAGCGTGCCTGGATCGGCCACATAGCGGCAGGCGTAGACGATGCGGTGCGTGAACTTCATCAAGTTGATCGGTTCCATTTCCCAACGGAATGCGTTGTCGCCCAGCGGCACGAGCGCAGCGACGCCCGGAAAGTGGCTGACCGAGCGCGGCACGTCGGCCACCAGGTCGAACACCGCGGCGGGCGAACACGCCACATCGAAATGCGCCAGGTGATGGACCGGAACTTTCACGTCGTCTTCCACGCCGATAGTGCACCGCAGCATCCATGAGCTGGCCCGTGCTGACCATGGCTCGCGTGACAGGCGGGAATGGCACACCCGTCATGGCCCTGGTAGTGCATCTCCGGAATCACGTTCAGTAGCCTGCGCCAAGTCCCGTTCATGGCGGCCGCTCCATTCGTCGGAATGGTGTATGCGCGAGCCATCGTTTGTCCTGCAGAATGGCGAAGACCAGGACGTTTCATCGATCTGATTCCGACTTTCCAGGGGAAACCATGTCGCGCTCACCGCTCCGTCCGTCCTTTCTTCCGCTGCTCGTCGCATGCTGCTGTCCATCCTGCAGGCCGAATCGACCGGCGGCCTGCCGCTGAACCTGGACTTCCTCACCAACCTGCTGGCTGGCAGCACCGATCCCAACGCCGTCCTGCCCCTGAACCTGCACCTGTCGGCTGCAGAACCTCCGCTGATGCCCTATGCGCAGGGGGCGATCGGGAACCAGGGAGGCTGATGATTCCGCTGGTTCCGTTCATGGTTCGACAGGCTCGCCACGAACGGAATCGGTGGATTGGCCGTTCGCCCCGAGCCTGTCGAAGGGCAGACGCAGGGCTGAGCAGACCTTCACCCACTTTCCGCGCCTGTCACGGCAACGATTGCCCCGATGTGCCGGCCTTGTGCCGCACCGTGGAAAACGCATTGCCCGGTCCGGCATTGCGGCAGTGGAACGCTGAACATCCATCGTCAGGATCGTGCCCGTTTCCGTGGTAGCGGCAGTAACCGTTCCCGACATAACAGCCGTCCTTGTCACCGTTGAAGTCATACCACTTGCAGTAATCGCATACCTCACCGATACAAGTGGCGACAAAATGTCGGCATAAGACCCCTCAGCCTCCATGTCGGGTTTGCGCTGCACAACCGTCGCCGTCAGGCACGCTGCCCGACGCTTCCGTGCCCACCGGACCGAAACGCTCAGCCATGCCGGATCGCGGCAAGACCCCGTCGGTCTGCCGGCCGTGCGTCGCGCGGCGTCCCGTTTCCGGGGTCAGGTCGGAATCCGCCCTGGGAACCCGGCACGGCGTCATGACGGATCGCCGGGGGATCGGCTTTCCGCGTGCATGTACGGCCACGCCGCGCGCAGGTAGACCGTCATCGACCACAGCGTGAGGACGGCGGCGATGAACAGCAACACGTAGCCGGCGGACCAGGGGGCGAAACGTCCCACCGGCGTACCCCACATCATGAAACCGATCGCCAGCATCTGGGCCGCCGTCTTGAACTTGCCGATGTAGTTGACGGCCACGCGGAAACGCTGGCCGATTTCCGCCAGCCATTCACGCAAGGCGGAAATCGTGATCTCGCGGCCGATGATGATCGCCACCAGCGCGGCCAGCGGCGCCGTAGGATGGGCGTAGAGCAGCATCACGAGGCTCACGGCCACCAGCAGCTTGTCAGCCACCGGGTCGAGAAAGGCACCGAAGCGCGTGGTCTGGTTCCAGCGCCGCGCCAGCCGTCCGTCGAGCCAGTCGGTAATGGCCGCCAACCCGAACAGCACGGTGGCAACATGGTCGGCCCACGGCTCGCGCAACAGCAGTAGCACGACGACGAGGGGAATCACCACGATGCGTCCGAAAGTAAGCAGCAGCGGCACAGTCAAACGCATCCGAATCCCCTTGTTAGCAGCAAGTCCTGGCTGCAGGTCGCAGCCCGATCCGCGCGCGTCATGTTACGGCAAGGGCGTGCAGCGGTGCTCCGCCTCGCCACACGCAGGCGGCGCACCTCAATGGAGGTGCGCGTAGATGCGTTCCGCCAGCGCGCGCTGGATGCCGGGCACGCTGGCCAGTTCATCGACTCCGGCACGTCGCACCTGCTGCAGCCCGCCCAGGGTCTTGAGCAGCGCGCGGCGCCGTACCGGGCCGAGACCTTCGATCTCCTCCAGCACGGATTCCGTGCGTGCCTTCTGGCGCCGTCCGCGATGGCCGGTGATGGCGAAGCGATGGGATTCGTCCCGGATGTGCTGGATCAGGTGCAGCACCGGGGATTCCGCCGGCAACATCAGCGGCACGTCGCGGCCGTAGACGATGAGCTGCTCCAGACCGGGCCGCCGCGTCGGACCCTTGGCGACGCCGACGACCAAGGGCCGCGGCTCCAGCGCCAGCTCGTTCAGCGCTTCGCAGGCTTTCTGGAACTGCCCGCGTCCACCGTCGATGAACAGGATGTCAGGCCGCGGCACTTCCCCACTGCGCACGCGTGCATAGCGGCGCTTGACGGCCTGATGAATGGCGGCGTAGTCGTCGCCGGGTGTGATCGGCGCTTCCTCGCGCAGCACTTCGGTGTCACTCCGGCGCTCGGCGTCCGGTGTTTCCGTGGTGGCGATGTTGAAGCGGCGATAGGCACTGCGCAGCGGGCCTTCTTCGTTGAACACCACGCAGGACGCCACCGGCCGTTCGCCGCGCGTGTGGCTGATGTCGAAGCATTCCATGCGCGCCGGCGGCTGCGGCAGCCCCAGCAATTCGCCCAGTGCCTCGAGCCGGCCGGCCATGTCCGCGGACTCCGCCAGGTGCTGGCCCAGTGCCTGCAACGCGGTCTGTTCGCACATCTTCAGAAGCCGCAGTTTTGCACCGCGTTCCGGCCGCACGATATGCACCGCGCGCCCGATCCGTTCGCTCAGCATGGTTTCCAGCCAATGGGCGTTGTGCGGCACCGCGGACACTACGATCTCGTGCGGGGGATGGCGCTGCAGGTAATACTGGCCGATGAAGCCGGCGAGCAGCGCCGCCGGCCCGGTGCCTGGCGGATGGCGCGGAAAGAAGCTGGCGTGGCCGAGGTTCAGGCCGTCGCGCACCGAAATCACGGCCACTGCAGTCGCAGTGACATGCGGCGCCACCGCGATCACGTCGATGTCGTTGCTGCCGCCGGTGAGGTTACGGTGGTCGCGCAGGCGCTGAAGTGCCGCGATCTGGTCGCGGAGGCGCGCGGCGCGCTCGAACTCCAGCGCTTCGGCTGCCTGTTCCATTTCCTGGCTCAGTCCGGCGACCAGCTCGTTGCCGTGCCCTTCGAGCAGACTGGCCGCCTTGGACACTTCGGCGGCGTATGCCGTGCGATCCACCAGCCCGACGCAGGGCGCGGAACAACGCCCGATCTGGTGCTGCAGGCACGGACGCTGGCGGTTCGCAAAGTAGCTGTCCGTGCACGGCCGCAGACCGAACAGCTTTTGCAGTGTCACCAGCGTCTCGCGCACCGACTGTGCGGACGGGAACGGGCCGAAGTAGCGATCCTTGCCGAGTTTCGCCCCGCGGTAGAAGGTGATGCGCGGAAACTTGTGCTGCGTGAAGCGCACGTAGGGGTAGCTCTTGTCGTCGCGCAGGCTGATGTTGTAGCGCGGGTCGAGTTCCTTGATGAGCGTGCATTCCAGCAGCAGCGCTTCATCCTCGGTGTGCGTGACCGTCACTTCCATGCGGCGGATCTGCGACACCATCGACTCGATGCGCGGATTACCGCTGGCGCGGAGGAAATACGTCGAGACGCGGCGCTTCAGGTTGCGCGCCTTGCCGACGTACAGCAACACGTCGCCTTCACCGTACATGCGGTATACGCCCGGCTGCGTCGTCAGGTTCGCGAGGAAGGTCTTGGAGTCGAATTCAGGCGCGCGCGGGTTCATTGGGCCACAGCTTAACGTCGTGCAATCCGGTCAAGCCCGCCCGCCGCCGCGAAACGGCGCCAGCCGCCGCTCCGCAACTGTACCCATAGCCGCGAAAACAGCAGCAGGGCCGCAACCGACAACCCGGCGATCATGCCGACCCACATGCCGGCGGGGCCCTGGCACCGCACGAACGCCAGCCATGCACCGACCGGCATGCCCACGCCCCAGTACGCGAAGGCCGTGATGAGCATCGGCACACGTGTATCCTTCAGCCCGCGCAAGGCTCCGTTCGACACCGCCTGGATGCCATCCACGATCTGGAACGCGCCGGCGAACAGCAGCAATTGCGCTGCCAGTGCAACCACTGGTGCAACGTCCGTGTACAGGCGCGCGATGGGGCCAGCCAGACTCAGCAGCAGGCTGGCGGAAACGGTCTGCGTCACCAGCGTCAGCGCCACGCCGGTGCCAGCCGCCCAGCGCACGCCGTGCACGTCGCTTCGCCCGGCAGCAAAGCCGGTACGCACGGTGACGGCCAGCGCCAGCCCCAACGGCACCATGAACACCAGCGAGGACACGTTGATCGCCACTTGATGGCCGTCGATCGCCACCACGCCCATGCGGCTGATCAATAGCCCGGAAACGATGAACAACCCAGCTTCCATCAGGAACGTGACCGCCATCGGCACGCCGATCCACAGTAGCTCCCGCAGGGCACGCCAATCCGGCCCATCCCAGCGGGTGAACAAGCGCAACGGCGCGAAACGCCGGGAACGAAGCAGGTAGATGCCGAAGGCCGCGAATTGCAGCCACAGCGCGATGGCATTCGCAATGCCCGCACCTTCCGCACCGAACGCCGGCATGCCGAACTTCCCGTAGATGAAGATCCAGTCCAGCGGCACCAGAACGGCCAACCCGAACAGGCCGAAGACCATCGTTGGCCGAGCCCAGCTGCTGCCTTCGCACAAGCCGCGCAGGGCGAAATAGCCGCACAGCCCCGGCGCGCCCCAGCTCAGCGCATGCAGGAAGGCTTGGGCATCGACCACCAGCGCCGGCTCGACCCCCAGCAGCGCCAGCAACGACGCGGAATGGCGCGCTCCCCACGCTACCAACAGCGCCATGCCTGCCGCCAGCCACAGCGCCTGCCGGAACAACGCGCCGACCTCCGCCTGCCGACCCGCTCCATCCAGCTGTGCCACGGATGGCGACAGCGCCATCATCACGCCCACCGTCGCCACTACGCCCAGCATCCACACGTTTGCTCCGACGGCGACCGCCCCCAACGCGTGGGCGTTGAAATGGCCCGCCATCGCGATGTCCACCGCGCCCATCGCGATCGACGACACCTGCCCCGCGATCAGCGGCAGCGCCAGCCTGATGGTCGCCCGGGCCTCGTGGAAAACGCGTTGTCTGTCGAACACTGGAAAGCGCCCTGGAGGATCGGCCGTGCTGTCCTTGCG
The DNA here is from genome assembly GCA_004298465.1 of Nevskiaceae bacterium. GTDB lineage: Bacteria > Pseudomonadota > Gammaproteobacteria > Nevskiales > Nevskiaceae > SCRT01. The sequence goes on from SCRT01000007.1 coordinate 292,354, forward strand.
CCGGACGCAGGAAAGCCGTGACGGCGCAGCATTATTTCAAACCGGGCGTGCTGCGGATCGCTGATACCACGCAGCGGGTCACGACATTTCCCAGCTTGCTGCGCCACCTGCCACAGCGACCCATGGGATGCCAGTCGCGTCGCACGGCCGCGCATGGAGAACGTCAGGCGCCCGCGCGCGTCCGATTCCAGGCCTTGACGTTCGCCAGCGGCTTCTTTACGTAGGACGTCATCTGCACCGTACGCAGCAACGCTGCATTCAGAACTGCCCCGATACGATCCATGGGCCGGTCGATGTCGATGAACAGCACGGCGCGATTCTCGTCCGTGTTGTTGTAGACCTCGTGCTCGTAGGTGTCGTCGAACAACACGACCTTGCCTTCTTCCCAGTGGATGATCGCGTCGCCGACACGAATCCACAGCTTGTCCCGTTCCTTCGGCACCTTCAGCCCAAGGTGGGCACGCACCACGGCGCGCGTCGGCCCCTTGTGCAGCGGAATATGGTAGCCGGGCTTGAGGATGGAAAACATCGCCGTGCGCATGCCGGGAATCGCTTCCAGCGCCCTGGCGGTGCCCGGGCACAGTGCGCAGTTCGCGTCGATGCGCTTGCCGAAGATGTACAGACCAAAGGTCTTCCAGTTGTCACCTTTGGAAATACGCTTCTGGTCCGGTGAAATCTGGTGAAAGGCAGGGATGCGCTCCGGATGTTCCAGCAGCACATCCAGCTCCGCGCGGATGCCCTTCCACGCCGCTTCCAGCTGCGGCACCCACGCAAACTCGCGGTTGTCGATTACCGGCCCGGTGCCGACCCGCGAATGCCGCGCCTGGAATTCTCCCACGCCGCGCAGCACTTTCTTGCCGGCGGCGATCAGCAGCCGGTGGCCCCACGTCTCATTCGATTCCTCGACCATGAACCTCGATCTCCAATGTGGGCTCGACAATACGAACCAAAGCGGCAAAGGCTTCCTTGCAGGCCAGCGCGTGAACATGCACGGGTCGACGAGTCGCCGCCAACACTGGCGCCTTGGTTCGGCCTGCATCGCGGGCGTCAGGTCCTGGCTTCCGCCATGCGGCATTGTCGGTGCCACGTGCATGGCCTGCAACGTTGCAGCGCACCCCTCGGCAGCCGGACGCGCACTGTCGAAGCTCGGCACGCTGGCACCGTTCAAATGCGGTTTGGGCAGCGTTTCAACCTTCGCGCGCAACGCTTGGACCCGAAGTCCAGAGTTTGTGGCGGTCGGCGATTTCAGGTTCGCCCTGCGTGACGCGACACCCGCGTTCAGGCCAGCTGTTTCTCGTAGACGCGATAGATCTTGTACGGGTCGCTGCCCAACGCTTCATTGATATGTCGCATCGGCAGGTTGTCCTCCAGGATCCAGGACAGTTCGCATTGCTTCATACCCAGTGCCAGCGTACGTTCGCGCATCTTGTCAATGATGAGAAACGGCGCCATGGCACCAACCACGCCGGTGTGCTGAAACTTGCGATTGATGCCCATCAGCAGCGTGCGGCAGGTTTTCGTATGCCGCACTTTCAGGCGCCACAGCAACTTGGCCCAGTTGAAGGGCAGCACGCGGCCGCCGAAGCCGCGGATCGCTTCGTTGAGATTCGGCAGCGTGATGCCGAAACCGACCATCTCGCCGCGCATCTCGGCGATGGCGCACAGCCTGGCGTCGATCAGCGGGCGCATGGACTTCGCCATGTGCGCAATCTCGGCTTCTGTGAATGGTACGAAGCCCCAGTTGTCCGCCCAAGCGTCGTTGAAGACGTGCATCATCGTGAACACTTCTTCTCGATAACGGCGCATGTCCAGCGTGCGTACCGTGAGCTCTTCCGGCCTGCGGCGCGTGATGAGCCGGTGCACGGCGCGCGGCAGTTCATGCTCGACGCCGTACAGGTAGGCGATAAGGTCCTTGGCCTTCGCGTAGCCCTGTTGTTCCACGCGGACCCCGACATAAGGCTTGTCGTGGCCCATCAGCAGCATCGGTGGCGTGTCAAAACCCTCGATGAGCAGGCCGGTTTCCTCGTTGATGGAGAGGTTAAACGGCCCCTGGATGCGCGTGCGGCCGCGTTCGCGCAGCCACGCTTCGGCGGTATCGAACAACGCCTTGAACACCACCGCATCGTCCTCGGCAGCGATAAGGCCGAACTGGCCGAACACCGAATCCTTCTGCTGGCGGTCCACCTGTGCGCTGATGCGGCCCACGTCACGTCCATCGCGGCATGCCAACCAGAACTGCACTTCAGCATGGCTAAAGTAAGGGTTGTGTCGGGGCGAGAAAGCTTCGCGCCGCTCCAGGATCAGCGGCGCGATGTAGTGCGGGTCGTCCGCATGCAAACGCATCGGCAGCTTGATGAAGCGGTCCATTTCACGCGCATTGCGCACGGCAACGATCCGGATGCCGGCATCCTGTCCCTCGGTCATGCGGTTCCCCGTCCATGTACGTGCAAAGCGTAGCGGTCTGAATGATAAGGCGGTTTCACAACCGATCCGCATGCGCCATCCGCGCGATGCCCACGGCAAGGAACGCCAGCAGCGGCACCCCTGCCGCCAACTCGGGCGCAATACGCCCCGCGGAACCCATCGCTGCCAGCAACCCGCTGCACAGCACGAACCCCAGCCCGAGCGCCAGTGTAGCCACGAGCACACCGCCGCCTTCGCCGCCGCGCCGTATGGCACGACAGGCCGGCACAGCCAGCAGAAACATGACGAACAGGCCCGCCGGCTGCGAAAACAGTTTCAGCAGGGCCATGCGGTAGTAGCTGACGGGAAGCGAACCGGCGCGCTGTCCGGCGATGACGCCCAGCAGAGCGGTACCAGACAGGTGCGGCTGCGGTGTCTCGATATGCAGCAGATCCTGCGGCGTCAGGCGGGTCTGCCACATTTGCTGCGCGCGTGCGCTGCGCTCCAGTCGATCACCCGATAACGAGAAGGTTCGCACGTCCTGGAGCCGCCAGGCGCCTGCGTTCCATTGTGCGATCCGGGCACTCCAGCGCGCCGTCATGAGGCCGTCAGTGTCACGCACATAGACGCGCAAGTCGGTAAGGGTGCGTGCGTCAGCGCTTACTGTCCCGATCGAGACCAGCCCGGCGTCGGTACGAATCCAGCGCTTGCCCTGTCGGGCCGGGGTTTCCGGTTGTGGCGCGGTCGCATCCCACCACGCCAGCATCGCGGTTTCAGCCGGCGGCATGGCACGATCCAGCAGCACGAACTGCGCGCAGGCGAGCAGCAGCGGCAACGGCAGCAGCCACACGGCCACACGCCGCAGACTGATGCCAGCCGCGCGGATCGCCACGATTTCCCGATTCTTCGCCAGGGCATAGAACGCCAGCAATGATCCGACCAGGACCGCCAGCGGCAACGCCAGCACCAGCTCGGCCGGCAGCGTAAGCCCGGCATAGTGCAGCACGCCCCGCCAGCCGAGCCCACGCTGCACGATGTCAGTCGTTGCGTCAAGCAGGTCCAGCACCTGCAACAGCGCTGTCAGGACAACCCACACGCCGAGCGTCGTGCCGCCCAACCGCGCGAGCAGGTAGCGTGCCAGAGTGCCTGTCATGGTGTGGGTTTCCGGCGCGGACGGCGGGGATTCGCGCGTTCGATCACGGCCTCGATCGCGTCCACGGCGCGCGACACCGGATTGTCGCCGGGGCGCTGCAGGCTGGCGCGGAACAGCCACAGACTCAGCACCGCGAACACCACCCAAGGAATCCACACCGCGGCAGGCCCCAGCGCTGAACCGGTAGCAGCGACCGACTGGCCGAAACGCAGCGCATGGTCGACGCCGAGCACGGCCAGCACCGCAAACACCACGCCGGGCGTCCGGCGCCCGCGCTTGGACGCCATGCCGAGCGGAATGCCCAGAAACGGCAACAGCAGCAACAACAGCACACGGGCGATGCGGGCGTGGAACTCGGCCTGCAGCGTGGCGCGCGAAATGGACGGCGCCGGGCTGGCGATCTGCGCCCGCAGCTCCGGCAGCGTCAGTTCGTTCTGCGCGTTGCCGCGCGCCCGGAACGGCGCCGCATCCGGCGTAAATCCATCGTTGATGACGCCGTGCCGGAAATCTTCCACATCCACGCGCCTATCTGTGCCTTCCTGCACCATCCGCCCGTGCTCCAGCTGCAGGCGCAGGTGGCTGCCGTCGGCAGTCGCCACCAGCATGCCGTGGCGAGCCGTGATCGTCAGGTGTAGCCCATTATCACTTTGCCGCTCCATGAACACCCCGGTCAGTTGCCGTCCAGTCGGGTCGACCGCATCCGCCGCCAGCGTGACGCCCTGACCCACGTCGATGAAGGTGTTTTCCTGCACGCGGGCGTTCCACCCGGCATTCAGCGCTGCGTGGCGCTCTTCGTTGTAGGCGTAGCGCGCATAGGGCTGCAGGAAGCCGTACAGGTAGAAGCTCACGCCCGCCAGCAGTACCGCCACCACGCAGAACGGGCGGCTGATCTGGACGATGGAATGCCCCGCCGCGAGCATGGCGTCCAGTTCGTTGTCGTCCCCCAGGCGCGCGACAACCATGAAGATGGCAGCGAAGAAACCGGCCGGAATCGCCTGCTGCAGATAGTGCGGCACCAGATCGGCCGCCATGAACAACGTGGTGCTGAAATCCGCCCCGGCATTAGCCGCCACCTGGAACAGCCGCAGCAGGCGGTCGAGCAGGAACGCCGTCAACAGGCAGGTCACGGTCAGCGCAAATGGCGCTGCCAGCAGCCGCAGGATGTAGCGATCCAGTTTCAACCAGAACTCCGGGCGCCATCACTGCACACACCGCAGCACAGGCATCCGGACGCATAATCGCCCGTCCCTGCCCTACTGGTCTCCAGTGGATTACGCTTCATGAATCAACCATCACGCTCAGCCGGCCGCAGCCCTTGCACTCTCGTCCGACGACCGATGAAAACTGCCCAGCTCCGTCACGCCGCCCCGCACCCGCTTGCACGCCACTGCAGGGCGCACCATTCTACGTTGATCGCCGTGGCTTTCGCGCTGTTGTGCACAGCCTTTCCGGCCGCATCTGCGACCGCCGACCACGCCTGCAACGACAGCACCCGGACCCGGCTCGAAGTGACGGTGCGCAACGTCAAATCGAGTCGCGGCAGCGTCATGCTCACCGTCTATCCGGCGAACAAGGAGCGCTGGCTGGCAAAGCGTGGAAAGCTGTTCAAGCTCGAGGTGCCGGCCACCGCACCCGTCACCCACGCCTGCATCGCCCTGCCCACCGCGGCCGGCTATGCGCTGGCGGTTTATCACGACGAGAACGGCAACCGCCACTTTGACCGCAACTGGATTGGCCTGCCGGTAGAAGGTTTCGGCGTGTCCCGCAATCCGTCATCGCTTATCGGGCTACCATCCCTCGAGGATTCCCGCTTCGACGCACTGGACGGTACGACAACACTGGACATCATCCTGCACTACTGACGCGCCACCTTCAGGGGCGGAAGAACCTCACCGGGCGCCCCGCCGTGACCCGCAACGGGCCGGCGGTGCGCGACGCGGAGTGGATTTCCCCGTCGAGCACGAAGATGCCGTCCACATCGAATTCAAGTGTCGTGGCATTCGCGCTCGTGTAGCCGTTGTCTGCCGTCATGCGCGGGTGCCGGCGACCGCGCAGCAGCGATGGCAGCACCCGCAGCAGCGCATGCGGCTGATAGCCAACCGCGGTGTAGTGCAACGGGCCGTCACCCTCTCCCCAATAAGGCCGCAGGCCGTAGAGCAGGCGCGTCAGCCCGCTGACGAGCACCAGAACGTAGCGCTGCTCCGCAAGCGGGACGCCGTCGACCGTCGTGGTCATGGACACTGGGGTCAACGGGCCGGTGAAGCGTTTGGCGACGAGCGCCGCCATGGCACTGGAAAAAGTGCCGAAGGCCCCGAACTCGCCCGTCATGTGACCGGGGCCGCGGTGCTGTCCAAAGTTCTCGATCACTGCCGCCAGTGCCCCCAGCCCGAAAACGGTGCCTATGCGCGGCGCGGCATCACCTTGTGCAACCGCCACTGGCGTACGCATCAAGCAGGCTGCACCCGGCTGCGGCGCGCGGTAGTGACGTTCGAGCTGCCGCAGCACGGCCGTCGGACTGCCGCCCATGCCGAGGTCCAGTGCCGCGGTATTCGTGGAGCCCGCGGGGACCAGCGCAATTGGCGGAATCGGCTCCGGCAGACGCTGCAGCGCGGTCAGGACCAGACTCAGTGTGCCATCGCCACCGATGACGACGATGAGGTCGCGGCCTTCCGCAACAAAGCGTTCCACGATGCCGGCAATCGCTCCGGCGCCCGCGGGCTCAACGTAGTCCGCGTCGGGAATCGCCTGGGCACAGGCCCGGATCTGCGGCAGCTGCTTGCGGCAGCGCCCGCCATCCGGGTTGCAGAGGATGCCGGGTGAATGGAATGCCGGCCCCTGCGCAGCAGGACACGCCGGATTCACAACCCCGGCCATCCGTGCGACATGCGGATGTGCCGCACCGCGGCCTCAGCCGGCATACGCGGCGGCAACCCGTCCATCCACGCGCAGCACGCCGAGCTGCTCTCCGACCTGTGCGTAGGCGTCGATCGCGGCATCGATCTGTGCGGGCGTATGCGCCGCGCTGACGCTGGCACGCAACAGCGGCCTGCTGGTCGGCGTCGCGGGCGGCAGCGCCAGGTTGAGGTAGACGCCTGCCGCCAGCAGCGCGTTCCAGAACACGACCGCCAGCTCTGTCGTCTCCAGCGTCACGGCAACGACCGGGCTGACATCCGGGCCCAGCTGGAATCCCAGCGCGTGCAGCCCGGTGTAGAAATGTTCCGCATTCGCCATCACCCGGGTCCGCAAGCCGCTGTCCGACGCCAGCCGCGCCAGCGCGACGCGGGTGGAGGCGATCACGGACGGCGGCAGGGAAGCAGTGAACATGTAGGGGCGACACACGAGGCGCAAGAGATCGAAGTCCTCGGCGTCCGACACGCAGAAGCCCCCGACACTGCCGAGGCTCTTGGAAAACGTCCCGACCACGAAATCGACCTGGTCTTCCACGCCCACGGCTTCCGCCAACCCGCGCCCATGCGCACCGAGGATGCCCATGGAATGTGCTTCATCAACCAGCAAGGCGGCGCCATTCTCGTGGGCTGCCTGCGCAAGTTCTGCCAGTGGCGCGATGTCGCCGAGCATCGAATAGATACCCTCCACGACGACCAGCTTGCCGCCCTCGGCCCCGGCCAGGCGCTTCAGCCGCTTGGCCAGATCTTCCGGGTCGTTGTGGCGGAAACGGATGACTTCCGCCGCTCCCATGCGCGCGCCGTCGTAGATGCTGGCGTGGCTGTCGGCATCCAGGATCAGGTGGTCGCCACGCCCGGCCAGCGTGGAGATAATGCCGAGGTTGGCCTGGTAGCCGGTGCTGAACACCATGGCATGCCGGCGTCCGAAGAACGTCGCCAGCTCCGCCTCCAGCGCCCCGTGAGAAGCATAGCTGCCGTTCGCCACGCGGGATCCGGTCGTTCCGGTGCCCTGCTCGCGTACCGCCCTGCAGGACGCCTCGACCGCCTCGGGATCGAACGTCAGCCCGAGATAGTTGTTGGTTCCGAACAGCATCGTCTCGCGGCCGTCGAGGATGCCGATGGTAGCGGAGTGGATCGCCTCGAAATGGATCTGGAACGGGTTGTGCCCGACTTCCGCCAAGGCCTGGAGACGAGATTTGAGGTTGTCGAATTTCGCCAACAGATTCATGACGCGCGTTCCTCGATAAGTTCAGCCACCGTCGCAATCAGGTCATGGACCGTTTCGACTTCCGCCACCCGTTCCAACGGCATGGAGATGTCAAATTCGTCCTCCAGCGCCAGTGTCAGGTTCATGACCGCAAGCGAGTCGATCTCGAGATCGCGCACGATATGCGTATCGTCGGTCACTTCCACCGGCTTCTTCGTCGTTTTTTCGAGTTCCGCGACGACCTGCTCGCGAATGCGCTGGAATTCTCTGGATTCAAGCATGATGATGTGGCGGTTGGTGATGGATGGCCGTACACGGTGAATCTGCATGCAACCGCCACACAGATGCGCCCTTGCTGGATTGACGTTTCATTCTGGCACAGACCCCCGGCAACCCGTTAACGCTTCGCCGCCGGCAGCAAGCCGGCTGCGCGATAGCCGGCAACGGCATCGGCAAAGCCGTCCGACAGGCCGAAACGTGGTGCCCAGCCCGCGGGATGCGCCCAGTCGGCGGCCTTCACGGACCAGTCCGGGAACTGCAGCTCCCGCAGCTTCTGGCGCGTGAGCGTACTCGCCATGCCGAAATGCCGGCCGACGTCGCCACAGGCCGCAGCTACGCGCAACGCGGTTTCGGGCACGCGCACCAGACGCACGCCGGGGTTGCCGACTGCCACCGCGATCGCCTGCAGGATTTCACGCCAGGAATAACCCTGCGGGCAAGCATCCGCGGCCTCGACCGTTTCGCCTCCCGACCATCCGTTGCCAGCCGCATGGTGCAGCAGCAAAGCGCACAGGTCCTCGACATGGATGAGCGCCACACGAGCTTCCGCGGGCGCCGGCAGGGGCGCCCAGGGCCCACGCGCCAGGCGGAAAAACGTCAAGGTCTCACGGTCTCCCGGTCCGTATACCGCAGCCGGGCGCACCACGAGCGCGCGCACGCCGAGAACGCCGCGCACGACCCGTTCGCCCGCCTGCTTGCTCGCCGCGTAGTCGGACAATTCCGGCTGCCGCGCCGCCAGCGAGGAAACCTGCACGAAACGCGCTTTCCTGGCCCGCTCGGCGACCGCCGCAGCCAGGTGCGCGGTCCCGTCCCGGTTGACCTTCATGAATGCCGAGCGGGAAGACGCCTTGATGAGTCCTGCGAGGTGGACCACGGCGTCCGCGCCGGCTACGAGTTCCGCCAGCGCTTGCGGAGAATCGAGGTCGCCGACCACAGCGTCCGCCGTTGTCGCCCCCCACAAACCGGAGTCGGGTGCGTGGCGCGCGAGCACACGGATTTGCCAGCCTGACTGCGCAAACGCCGCTACCAGCCGCCGACCGATGAAGCCGCTGGCGCCCGTTATGGCAACGACCGGCACGACATCACCCAGCGACAGCGCCGAGCTGCCCTTTCAAATAGAGTTTCTTGGCCTTCGCCCGGCTCAGCTTGCCCGACGACGTGCGCGGCAAGCTGCGCGGCGGTACGGGGACCACATGCGCCGTGACGCCATGCAGCGACGACAGCACACCGCACACGGCATCGCACATCTGGGCGCGCACCACCTGATCGCCAGAGCGACATTCCACGAGCATGACGATCTTGTCCTCGACCTCTCCTTCGACCACGAAGGCCGCCGCGCCGCCGCTGCGCAGGGCGTCGACTTCTGCTTCCGCAGTCCATTCAAGATCTTGCGGCCAGATGTTGCGCCCGTTGATGACGATGAGATCCTTCGCGCGGCCGGTGATGACGAGCTGCCCGTCGTGGAGATAACCAAGGTCACCGGTATCGAGCCAGCCGCCGGCGGACAGCGTGCGGGCGGTTTCGTCAGGGTCTCCAAAATATTCGCGCATCAGGCTGGGGCCGCGCACGAACAGCGTGCCAACCTGGAGCTCCCCCAGCACGCGCCCATCGCCGTCCCGAACCTGGACCTCGTGCTCCGGCAGGATTGGGCCGCAACGCACGAATGTCCGAGTGCGCGCACCCGAATCGGTCGGCGCCATCTGCCGGACAATGTTGCGTTCGAGGCTTGCGGAGTCGAGGCAGTCAGTCTGCAGCCCGTGCCCCAGCGGCGCGAACGACAGCGCCAGCGAAGCCTCGGCCATGCCGTAGCTAGCGACGAAAGCGTGCGAATCAAAGCCGGCAGGCGCGAAAGTCTCGGCGAAATGGCCTAGCACGCGCGGGCGGATCATGTCGCCGCCGATGCCCGCTGCGCGCCAGCTGGAAAGGTCAAGTCCTTCCGGCAAACCGTGTTCGGCGCGTCGCACGCACAACTCGTAGCCGAAGGACGGGCTGTAGGACAACGTGCCGCGATTCCGCGAGATGAGGTCGAGCCACACCAGCGGCCGACGGCCAAATTCGTGGGTGGGCAGATAGTCCACCGAGATGTGGCACACCAGCGGCGCGAGCAGGAAGCCGACCAGGCCCATGTCGTGATACATCGGCAGCCAGCTGACGCAGCGATCGCCGAGGCCCGCGCACAGTCCGTGCAGGACGATGGCCCGCGTATTGGCAATGACCGCACGCTGCGTAACCGCCACGCCGCGTGGAAAACGCGTACTGCCAGATGAGAATTGCAGATACGCCAGGGCGTCCGGAGAAGTCCTGGGCAGGCTAGACGGCCCACCGGTCTCCGGCAACGCTGCCGCCGTGCCGACGAAACGCAGCGCCAGCCCTTCCGCCGCCTCCCGGAACCAGTCCTCCAGCGAAGCCGGCCCGCACAGGGCCGCGGCATCGGCAGCCAGGAGCATGCGGCGGATATGTTCGAGATACGGCTTGCGTCCGCCCATGGCGGCCGGCAGCGGCAACGGCGCCGGCACCAGCGCAGCGTACTGGCAGGCGAAGAAAACCCGCACGAAGTCCGCGTCGGTCGACGCGACCAGCCCCACACGCTCACCAGGCCGCAACCCGGTTGCCAGCAGCCGCGCCGCGAGCGCACGGGCGTCATCGCGTAGCTGCCGGTAGCTCAGCTCGGCTTCAAGCCGGCCGCGCCCCGAGTAGAACGCCAGCCCCGTCGTCGCTCCGGCAGCCGCTTCGACAGCATCCACCAGGGTCGTGTATTGCGGCAGCGTTTCGGCAGCTCCACCCACTGCAGCGCGCGCAGGCTGAATCGTCAATCCGTCGGACATTGTGCCTATCGGTTAAATCCAAGACCAACGCAGTGGGCGTTTCATGGCGCCGGACGTTGTCACACTGCCATGCAGAAGCTTGCATCCCTTGTCATGCATGCGCCCCGATACCCCTCGCGGCCCATGGCTCCCTGTGAGAGTCATTATACGATAACGGCACAGTGTGCCATGACCGCACAAAGGAAACCCCCGGATATCCAGGGGTTTCCTTGCCGAACAAAAAATGCGACCGCCGGCAGATCAGAACTGCGCTTCTTCGGTCGACCCCTCCAGCGCCTTGACACTGGACTGGCCACCCTGGATGACGGTGGTGACATCGTCGAAGTAGCCGGCACCGACTTCCTGCTGGTGCGACACGAACGTGTAACCCTTGTCGCGCGCATCGAATTCCGGCTGCTGCACCTGTTCCACGTAGTGCTTCATGCCTTCGCCACGGCTGTAGTCGTAGGCCAGGCGGAACGTGTTGTACCAGTTCAGGTGAATGCCCGCGAGCGTGATGAACTGGAACTTGTAGCCGTATTCCGACAGCTTGTCCTGGAATTGGGCAATGGTCTTGTCGTCGATGTTTGCGCGCCAGTTGAAGGACGGCGAGCAGTTGTAGGCCAGCGGCATGCCCGGGCGCTTGGCGCGCACGGCTTCAGCGAATTCACGCGCAAAGCCGAGGTCCGGCGTCTTCGTTTCGCACCACACGAGATCGGCATACGGGGCGTACGAGACACCGCGGGAAATGGCCTGTTCCAAACCGTTCTTGACACGGTAGAAACCTTCCGCCGTGCGTTCGCCGGTCATGAACGGCTTGTCGTTTGAATCGATGTCGGTGGTGATGAGGTTCGCCGCTTCCGCATCCGTGCGGCCTAGGATCAGCGTCGGCACACCGAGGACGTCGGACGCCAGACGCGCGGCGATCAGCTTCTGGACCGCTTCCTGCGTCGGCACGAGCACCTTGCCGCCCATGTGTCCGCACTTCTTCACGGCCGCCAGCTGATCCTCGAAATGCACGCCCGAGGCGCCGTTGACGATCATGTTCTTCATCAGCTCGAAGGCATTCAGCACGCCGCCGAAGCCGGCTTCCGCATCCGCCACGATCGGCAGAAAGTAGTCGATGTAGCCGTCGTCACCCGGGTTGATGCCGCGCCCCCACTGGATCTCGTCGGCGCGCGTGAACGTGTTGTTGATACGGCGCACCATCGTCGGCACGGAGTCGTAGGCGTACAGCGACTGGTCCGGGTACATGGTCTCGGAACTGTTGCCATCGGCCGCAACCTGCCAACCGGACAGGTACACCGCTTCCAGACCACCCTTGGCCTGCTGCATCGCCTGGCCGGCCGTGATGGCGCCAAAAGCGTTGACGTAGCCCTTCTTCGACCCGCCATGCACCAGCTTGAACAGCTTTTCGGCGCCGCGCTTGGCGAGCGTGTGCTCGATCTGCAGGCTGCCACGCAGCCGCACGACGTCGGCGCCGGTGTAGTTGCGCTTGACGCCTTTCCAGCGCTCGCTCGATGCCCATTCCTTGTCCAGTGCCCTGGCTTGCTCTTCACGACTCATGAGTAACGATCCTCAGTTGGGGGAGGCCCCTTGAAAAAACGGTTGACAACCCGACCGGACACTTGGACTCCGCTCGGCCCCGGTAAGCGGCCGCGCCCGGTCGGAGCCCGTCAATCGAGATAGGCGTAAGCCGGCAGCGTCAGGAAGTCCACGCACTCCGTTGCCGTGCTCATGCGCGTCATGATGCCGGCCGCCTCGATGTAATGGCCGTTCAGATAGCGCTGTTCACCGACACTGGCGCGGATCTTGGCAAGTTCCTCCTCGACCACCGCACGCACGAGCTGCCTGGTGACTGGGCGCCCATCTTCGAGCTCGACGCCGAAATGCAGCCACTGCCAGATCTGGGTACGGGAAATCTCAGCCGTCGCGGCATCTTCCATGAGGTTGAAGATCGGCACGCAACCGTTGCCTCCAACCCACGCTTCGATGTACTGGATGCCCACGGTGATGTTGTTGCGCAGGCCTTCCTCGGTGATCTTGCCGGTGGGGTGGTCGAGCATGTCGGCCGCCGTCACTTTCCAGTCGCGCGGGGCGTTGATCTGATTCGGCTGTGGCATCAAACGGTCGAAGACTTCGTTCGCCACTTCGCAAAGGCCCGGATGCGCGATCCACGTACCGTCGTGGCCGTTCTTCACTTCGCGTTCCTTGTCGGCCCGCACCTTCTCGAACACCTGCTTGTTCCACTCTGCGTCATCCTTCACCGGAATGAAGTTCGACATGCCGCCCATGGCGCTCGCGCCGCGCCGGTGGCAGGTCATGCACAGCAGCTTGGAGTAGAAGTCCATGTGATGGCGCGTCATGCCCACGCTGTGGCGGTCCGGCACGATGCGGTCGGCATGGTTCTTGAAGGTCTTGATGTAGCTGAACATGTAGTCCCAGCGACCGCAGTTCAGACCCGCGATGTGATCGCGCAGCTCGTAGAGGATCTCGTCCATCTCGAACGCGCCCCACAGCGTCTCGATCAGCACCGTGACCTTGATGGTCTTGCGCGGAATGCCGAGCGCATCCTGCGCATCGTTGAAGATGCCGTTCCACAGCCGCGCCTCAAGGTGCGACTGCATCTTCGGCAGATAGAAGTACGGGCCGGTACCGCGCTGGACAAGGGCCTTCGCGTTGTGGAAAAAATACAGGCCGAAGTCCACGATCGCACCGATCGCCGGCTGGCCGTCGACCAGCAAGTGCTTCTCCGGCAAGTGCCAGCCGCGCGGCCGCACCATCAGCACAGCGGTCTTGTCGTTGAGCTTGTAGAGCTTGCCGCTCTTCGGGTTCGTATAGGTGATCGTGCGACGTACGGCGTCGTACAGGTTGTTCTGGCCGTCGATCAACCCTTCCCACGTCGGCGACTGCGAGTCCTCGAAGTCTGCCATGAAGCATTTCACGTTCGCATTCAGGGCGTTGATGACCATCTTGCGATCGACCGGCCCGGTGATCTCGACGCGGCGATCCTGCAAATCGGCGGGAATACCGGCGATCTTCCAGTCACCTTCGCGGATCTTCTTCGTCTCGGGCAGGAAATCGAGCAGCGCGCCGCCGTCGATCTTCGCCTGGCGCGTCTGGCGCAGCGCCATCAGCTCGGCATGGCGCGCGCGGTACTTGCGGTTGAGGGTGGCGACGAAAGCCAGGGCCTCGGGAGTCAGGATGCGATCAAATTCCGCTTGTGACGGACCCTTCACCTCTACGCTTTCACCGACGCTCATCCCGGACTCCAGATATTCGGATACACACAACTGCACCACTTCGCCGTAGCGCAGGGGCGCGCATTATACCGACACGAATCGCAGTGCGTGCACCGAAACCCCGCCAATTACGTGTGGCAAGGCACGTCCGCCGTTCCGCACACTCGTTCCCGCCGCTTGCCGCTGACCACCCCCGGCCTGCGTTCGTGACGACGATTCCGCATTTCCTTAACATGCACCCTCGCACGGCGGCACCGCGCAGGATCGCGCTGCCCCGATTCTCCGCATGCTATCCGAGATATTCGATGAAACGACGCGACGTTCTGAAACTCGCAGGCGCGCTGGCGGCCTCTGCCACCCCAATCGGCGCTGGTACGGCCGCCATGTCCCCGTCTGCGGAAACCAGCATGCCGGCTGCCGCGCCGGGCGTCGCCGCCGACTACACGCTTCATATCGCCCCCGGCACGATCGAACTGGACAAGAATGTCGTCGTCTCCACGACGCTCTACAACGGCCAGTTTCCCGGCCCCTTGTTGCGCCTGAAGGAAGGCCAGCGCGTCACGGTCGACATCCACAACGACACGGACCATCCCGAACAGCTGCACTGGCACGGGCAGTACCTGCCGGCCAACGTGGACGGTGCCGCCGAGGAGGGCACGCCGTACCTGCCGCCCCACGGCATGCGCCGCGAGGTGTTCACTCCGCGTCCCGCCGGGCTGCGCTTCTACCACACGCATGTCCGCGCCGGCGAGGACCTCTCCCGCGGGTTATATGCCGGCCTCGCGGGGCCGGTCTACATCGAGGCGCAGCATGAAGCGGGCGACTATGACCAGGAAATCTTCCTGACGCTCAAGGAATTCGAGCCGTACTTCACCCACATGGATACCGACGTCCCGTTCCTCACGCCGGCCGAAGTCGAAATTCCGCTTGTGAACATCGCCGCCCAGGCCGATCCGAACGCCGGTTCCATGGCACCGGGGCTGGAACTCGGCTATCGCTCGTGGGCCATCAACGGCAAGATACTCGGCGCCGGCGAACCGTTGCGTGTAAAGCAAGGCCAGCGCGTCATGCTGCACGTCATCAACGCCAGCGCCACGGAAAACCGCAGCCTCGCCCTGCCCGGCCACACGTTCAAGGTCGTGGCGCTGGATGGCTACCCGGTTGCCCACCCGGCGAAAGTTCCGGTGCTGTGGCTGGGCAGCGCAGAGCGCGTGTCCGCCATCGTCGAAATGCACAACCCCGGTGTCTGGGTGCTGGGCGATCTCGACGACGAAGCCCGCAGCGGCGGCATGGGCATCGTCGTCGAATACGCCGGCGCAAAAGGCAAGCCGGTGTGGAAGGCGCCCGCCGACTTCCAGTGGGACTACCGCCGCTTCGCCTCTCCTACGCTGGCAGCCCCGGTACAGCCGGAGGGAACCATCAACCTG
This sequence comes from Nevskiaceae bacterium, assembly GCA_004298465.1. Classification (GTDB taxonomy): domain Bacteria; phylum Pseudomonadota; class Gammaproteobacteria; order Nevskiales; family Nevskiaceae; genus SCRT01. The sequence goes on from SCRT01000007.1 coordinate 307,775, forward strand.
CTGTTCACCGTGAATCTGAGTGCTGCGGACGGCAAGTTCAACCGCTGGTTCATCAACGGCGTGGCTTTCGACCACCATGCACCGCCGGCGCCGATCCGCCTCAAGCGCGGCCGGCGCTACCGGCTGCGGCTCGGCAACGCCAGCGGCGACATGCACCCGCTGCACCTGCACCGGCACCGTTTCGAGCTCACGCGCATCGGCAAGCAAGCGACTTCAGGCGTCTTCAAGGACGTGGTGATGATCGCCGGATTCCAGACCGTCGAAGTCGACTTCGTCGCCGACCAGCCAGGCCTCACGCTGTTCCACTGCCACATGCAGGTGCACATGGACTACGGCTTCATGGCATTGTTCGAGACGGTTTAGCACTGATGAGTGGCGAGCTTCTTCCCGGTGCTCACCGCTCCCCACTCACTGCTTCACCCATGAATCGCGGTCGCGGCGACGATCATGCCGTCCGCATCCGCGTACAGCCATGCACCGGGTGTGAACTCCACGCCTGCAAAGCGCACGGCGCGGTCGATGTGCGCCGTGTGCAGGCCTTTTTCGCTCTTGCGCGGGCAGGTCCCCAGCGCCTTGACGCCGATGTCCTGGGCGACAAGCTCCTCGCTGTCGCGGATCGCGCCGTTGACGACGACGCCCGCCCAGCCGTTCTTCTCGGCCAATGCGCCGAGGTTGCCCCCGACCAGTGCGCAGCGCAGTGAACCGCCGCCGTCGACGACGAGTACCCGCCCCTGCCCGGCCGTTTCCAGCGTCTTGCGTACCTGGGCGTTGTCCTCGAACAACTTCAACGTCACGATCGGGCCGTGGAACGCCAGCGTCCCGCCATAGTCGGCGAACAACGGCTCGCACACCTGCACTTCAGGGTGGGCATCACACAGATCCGTGGTTGCAAAGCTCATCTTCGATCTCCTGACAAATCCGTGAATGAATCCGGTGGCGGGCTCAGCGCCGATCGCGGCCGATGCCGCCCATGAACAGCGTGCCGGACACGGCAAACACCGCAAGCGCCACGAAATACACCAGCGTCCACACCGGCAGGCTGACGCCAAACACGGTCGACGTGACGGCCGCGCAGCTGCCGTCGCCTTTCAGCACCAGTTGCACGACTTCGTGGAAGGGCAGCATCTGCATCAGAAAACCGAGACTCGGGCCACAGCCGGGAATCTGGCCCGGCGGCAAGGCCTGCAGCCACACGTGTCGCGCAGCCAGCGCCGCACCAGCGAGGGCCGTGAGCGCGGCCAGCCCGGTATAGGCCCAGCGGCCGCCCGCGCGCGGGCCGTGCACGGCAGCGGCGAGGAACACCAGCCCGGTCGCGATCATCGCGATGCGCTGGAAAATGCACAACGGACAAGGAACTTCACCCTTCGCGTACTGCAGGAACAGTGCGAAAGCCATCGCTCCGGCGCAGGCGAAAAAACCCAGCAGCGCGAGGGTACGAAAGCTCGACCTCATCGGGAACCTCGACGGCAACGACAGCGGAAAGGGCAGGAGCCTAGCACTTGCCGCCGATGCCGCCAAGCCATCAGCCCGCCGTCTCGAAAGCCGCGGCTAGCGCTTCTTCAAGCCGCGCCACCGGCGTGACTTGCAGGCCGGCATCAAAGCTTCGGCGCGGGCGGTTCCCAGCCGGAACGATGGCGCGCCGGAAGCCCTGCTTGGCCGCTTCCGCCAGCCGTTCTTCCCCGCCCTGGACCGGGCGCACTTCTCCCGCCAAGCCGACTTCCCCGAAGGCGATGAGGTCATTGCCGATGGCCCGGCCACGAAACGAGGACAGCGCCGCCAGCAGCATCGGCAAGTCGGCCGCCGTTTCCTGGATGCGCATGCCGCCGACGACGTTCACGAACACGTCCTGGTCGCCGAGCGAAATGCCGGCGTGGCGGTGCAGCACGGCGAGCAGCATGGCCAGCCGGTTCGCCTCCAGCCCGAGCGCGACACGCCGCGGCGCCGGCCCGCCGGCGGCGTCCACCAGCGCCTGCACTTCGACGAGCAACGGGCGCGTGCCCTGGCGCGTCACCGTCACCACGCTGCCGGGCACGGCCTGGGCATGGCGCGACACGAACATGGCGGAGGGGTTGGCGACTTCGCGCAGGCCCTCGTCCATCATGGCGAACACGCCGATCTCGTTGACGGCGCCAAAGCGGTTTTTCACCGCCCGCACGACGCGGAAGCGGCTGCCGCCGTCGTGCTCGAAATACAGCACGGTGTCGACCATGTGCTCCAGCACGCGCGGCCCGGCGATCGCACCTTCCTTCGTGACGTGGCCCACCATCACGAACGTGCAGTTCCGCGTCTTGGCGTAGCGCACCACCTGCGCCGCGCACTCGCGCAACTGCGACACCGAGCCCGGCGCGGAGGTCAGCGAATCGGTGTACAGCGTCTGGATCGAGTCCAGAACCACGAAGGCCGGGCGGCGCTTTTCCAGTGTGGCGAGCACGACTTCCACGCGCGTCTCCGACATCACCGGCAAGTCGAGCCGCTCCAGTCCCAGCCGCTGCGCGCGCAACGCCACCTGGCTCAGGGATTCCTCGCCCGTGACGTACAGCGTCTGCAAGTGGCCTTCAACCCGTGCGAGTACCTGCAACAACAGTGTGGACTTGCCGATACCAGGATCGCCGCCGAGCAGCACCACCGCGCCGGGCACGATGCCCCCGCCCAGCACGCGGTCGACTTCCTTCATGCCGCTGGAAACACGCGCCACGTTCTCTGCCGGCACGGCATCCAGCAGCGCCACGTCGGCTACTTCCGTCGTCACCCAGTTGCCGCTGCGAGGTGTCAGCGGGCGCTTTTCGACCAGCGCATTCCACGCCCCGCACTCGCTGCACTGGCCGGCCCATTTCGGCGCCGCGGCACCGCAGCTCTGGCATATGAACTGGGTCTTCTCGCGGGCGCTCATGCGCCATCCCCTACACCGCCGTGAAAGATGCGCCGCACGCGCGGGCCAAGCCCGCAGAACAGTTCATAGGCAATGGTGCCGACGCGTGCGGCCATGGCTTCGGCTGGCACGCCGTCGCCCCACAGGCGCACGGTATCGCCCACTTGTTCACGAGCATCCGGGCCGAGATCCACCGCCAGCATATCCATCGACACGCGCCCAGCCGTCGGCACGATGCGGCTCCCTATAGCAACTGGTGTGCCGGAAGGCAGCGCCCGCGGTACGCCGTCCGCATAACCCGCCGCCACGATGCCAATGTAGGTCAGCGCAGGCGCACTCCACGTCGCGCCGTAACCGACGCGGGCGCCCGAGCCGACGGCGTTGACAGCGATCAGCCGGCTTTCAAACTGCATCACCGGCCGCAGGTCGAGTGCCGCTGCCGTCTGCCCGGCCACGGGGCTTGCGCCGTACAACATCAGCCCCGGCCGCACCCAGTCCGCGCACGTGCTCGGCCACGCCATGAGGCCGGCGGAATTCGCGATCGAACGCTCGCCCGCCAGACCTTCCAGGGCGGCATCGAAACGGGCCTGCTGACGCAGCGTTTCCGCCGCACCGGTATCATCCGCGCACGCCAGATGCGTGAGCCAGCCGTGCAGCCGCCACGCCGGATGTTGCGCAATGGCTGCCGCCAGCGCGCCGGCCTCAGTGGGCGCGAAACCAAGCCGGTTCATGCCGGTGTTGAGCAGCCCCCACAACGCCAGCGGCGCGGACGCGCAGGCGCCTTGGAGGAGTTCCATCTGCCACGGGGAATGAACGGCGATCTGGAGTTTCTCGTCCACCGCAATCTGCGCTTCCGCCGCGGACAGCACGCCTTCCAGCAGCACAATCGGCACCTGTACGCCGGCGGCGCGCAATTCCAGCGCTTCTTCCACGCAGGCCACCGCCAGCGCTTCCGTCCCCGCCGCCACCAGCGCCCTGGCGACCGGCACGGCGCCGTGCCCGTAGGCGTTGGCCTTGACCGCCGCCATCACCCGCGAGTGTGGCGCGCAGGCGCGCACCCGCGCAAGGTTGTGGCGGAGCGCGACGAGGTCGATGTGCGCGAGGGCGCGCGTCACGATACGGGGATCATCGCAGGCGGCGGCAGAAGGATTCGCAGCCATCGTCAGCTGAACTGGTGGTCGGGGTCGAGGTCGCGGTGCTCGATGCGCTCCACGTTGTCGAAGCGCGTGTATTCACCCAGGAAGCGCGCCTTGATCTTGCCAGTCGGGCCGTTGCGATGCTTGGCGATGATGATTTCCGCCATGCCCGGCTCGCTGCAGTTCTCGCGCGTGTAGTACTCGTCGCGGTAGACGAAGACCACGATGTCGGCGTCCTGTTCGATGCTGCCCGACTCGCGCAGATCGGACATGCGCGGGCGCTTGTCGTCGCGCGCTTCGACGCCGCGCGAAAGCTGCGAAAGCGCGATGATCGGCACTTTGAGTTCCTTCGCCAACGACTTGAGATTGCGTGATATTTCAGATACTTCATTGGTGCGATTCTCGCGCGTATTCGGCACCTGCATGAGCTGGATGTAGTCGACGATGATGAGCTTCACGCCATGCCGGGCGGCAATGCGCCGTGACCGCGCACGCAACTCGTTGGGCGACAGCGAACCGGTTTCGTCGATGTACAGCGGCGCCTTGCGCAGCAGGCCGCCGGTGGAAGCCAGCCGGCTCCAGTCGGTATCGTCCAGCTCGCCGCGCCGCAGGCGCTGCTGATTGATGCGCCCGAAGGAGGACAACACGCGCATGGCGAGCTGTTCCGCCGACATTTCCATGGAAAACACCAGCGCCGGCTGATTCTGCTCGATGGCGACGTTTTCCGCGATGTTCATCGCCAGCGACGTCTTGCCCATGCCCGGGCGCCCGGCCACGATCACCAGATCGCCGGGGTGCAGGCCGGTCGTCATCTCGTCGAAGTCGATGAAGCCGGTGCGTAGCCCGTCAAAGCTGGACGGGTCGCGGCGCAGCTTTTCGAGCTTGTCCTCGATGCCGGTGATGAGCGGCGGCATCTCGTGGTAACCGCTGTTCGCGCGTTCGCCGTGTTCGCGGATGCGGAATACCGACTGTTCCGCGATATCCAGCAGCACTTCGTGCGTGCGTCCGTCTGGTTCGAAGCCCAGCCCGGCGATGTCGTGGCCGGTGGCAATGAGCGTGCGCAGGATGGAGCGTTCGCGGACGATCGCAGCGTAGGAGCGGATATTCGCCGCGCCCGGCGTGTCGGCCGCCAGATTGCCGAGATAGGCGATGCCGCCGGCCGCTTCCAGCAGCCCCTTGCTGCGCAGCTCCTCGGACAGCGTGATGAAGTCGCAGGGACGCGAATCCTGCATCAATGCCGCGATACCGCGGAACACGACGCGGTGCTGCTCGGTGTAGAAGTCCTCTTCCGCGAGCTGGTCGGAAATCTCGAACCACGCGCGGTTGTCCAGCATCAAACCGCCCAGCACCGATTGTTCGGCCTCGATGGAATGCGGCGGTTGGCGGATGGAGGTTTCAACCATGGGAAGAGGCCAGGTGGGGCTGCAATTGAATCACATCCAGCGGTCGCCGGGCGAAGCGGCGACAACGGTCTTGCAACATGCCGGTTTCTGCGTCACAACGAGCCTGAAAACCGCTGCGGAACCCGCAAAAGAATCGACCCGCACGGGGCGGGTCGATTCACACCGATGTCGCAATGCGCAGCAATCAGGCTTTTTCCGCCTCGACGACAATCGTCACTTCGGCAGTGACTTCACTGTGCAGGCGGATTTCCGCCACATAGGTACCGATGGTATGCGCCGCACCTTGCGGCAGGTCGACTTCGCTCTTCTTGATGTCGATGCCCTGCTCGCTGGCAACCCGGGCAATCTCCGCCGGACCCACCGAACCGTACAGGCGGCCTTCCTCGCTCGCCAGCGCATGCACCTTGATGACGGCACCTGCCAACTTTTCAGCACGGATCTTGGCGGCATTCAGGGAGTCTTCCGCTTTCTTGACGAGCTCGGCCTTGCGGGCATCGAAGGTCTTGCGGTTGTCAGCGGTGGCGGTCAGTGCCTTGCCCTGCGGCAGCAGGTAGTTGCGCCCGAAGCCCGCGCGCACCTTGACGGTATCGCCCAGGTCGCCCAGATGCTTCACCTTTTCCAGAAGAATCAGTTCCATGGGGCGCTCCTGTTATTCGTGATGGTCCGTGTACGGCAGCAATGCCAGGAAACGGGCGCGGCGGATCGCCGTGGACAGCTGGCGCTGGTAGCGCGCGTGCGTGCCGGTGATGCGGCTGGGAATGATCTTCCCATTGTCGCCGACGTACTGCTTGAGCGTGGCAATGTCCTTGTAATCAATCTGTTTTACGCCTTGCGCCGTGAAACGGCAGGTCTTGTTGCGGCGCGAGTAACGCGCAAAACGGGGTTGCTGGGTTCGCATGTCTCAAGCCTCCGTCGACGCATCGTGGTGCGCGTCGTTCGTGTCGTCGTCATCGTCGTCCGAATCGTCATCATCGGAATCATGGGTTTCCGGCTTGTCGTCATCCTTGTCTTCCGGCGAGCGGAACAGGGGCGAGCGCTCGGTGACTGGGCCCTCGCAGCGGACAACCAGCTTGCGCAGCACCGCGTCGTTGAAACGGAACGCACCTTCCAGTTCGGAAAGGCCGGTTTCCGTGCATTCGACGTTCATCAGAACGTAGTGGGCCTTCTGCATTTTCGCGATCGGATAGGTCAGCTGGCGCCGGCCCCAATCCTCGACGCGATGCACCTTGCCACCGTCGGCCTCGACCAGGCCACGGTAGCGCTCGATCATGGCCGGAACCTGCTCACTGCGGTCCGGATGTACGAGAATGACAAGTTCATAGTGACGCATAGATGCTCCTTCGGTTGTCGGCGCCGGGCGCCGGAACAGTTCCCTGCGCATCGGCAGTGGAACAGGAATCAACAGCAATGATGCGGACAGACAACCTCCGCGGGGCGCGAATTCTAGCGGATTGAGCCCGCAACGTGCAAAATCCGCAGTTCCTCCCGTTGCCACGACCATGCCCGCCGACCTGTCCCACCCTGCCCCGCTGTGGCGACGCTTTGCTGCTGCCGCCTACGACGGCTTGCTGCTCATCGCCCTGTGGCTGACCGCCACGTTGCTCGTGAACGTGGGTTACGACCTGCTCGGCCTCAGTGCGGGCACGCGCGCAGAGCGCGGGCTGCAGCTCTACCTCTTCATGCTCGGACTGCTGATGTTCGGCTGGTTCTGGACGCACGGCGGCCAGACGCCGGGGCTGAAAGCCTGGCAATTGCGCCTGCAGCGCGACGACGGCCGCCCGCTGCGCTGGCCGGTTGCCACGATCCGTTACGCCGCCATGCTCACGAGCTGGGCCATGGCATTGGCACCGGCCCTGCTGGCAACGCCGCTCGCCCACCATTATCCGGCGCTGGTGCCCGCAGCCTGGAGCTGCCTCGGCCTGTTCGCTGCCGCCTGCCTCGCCACTTTCATCGACCCGCTGCACCGCAGCCCGCAGGATTTTATCTCCGGCACACGACACACCTGCGTGCCGCGCACACGCCGCCCTGAACCCGCACCGGCGTCAACGCATGCGCCACAGTCGCCAGGACGCGAACGCGCCAAGTAGCACCGTGGGTGTGGCCGCGGACAGCATCGCCGACCACTGGTAGACCGCCCCCAGGCTGACGGCCACCTTGTCGGAAACGTAGAACAGCACACCGATGGCGATGCCCGCAAGCAGGCGCTGCCCGACGCCGGATTCCCGCAGCCGCTGGGCCGCCGCAAAAGGCACCGCGAGCAGCACCATGACCAGCACGCTGAACGGCTCCACGAGCTTGCGCCACAGCAGCATCTCGTACTTCGACGCATCCAGCCGGTTGGCGCGCAGGTAGTCGATCAGCCGCACCAGCCCGCTGGCGGAAAGGCTGTTGTCCTCCAGGATGAACAACTGCAGGACGTGCGGGGAAATTCCCCCTTTCAGCGTTGTCTCGGGAAGATGCTCGACCACCACCCGGTCACCGGAAAACGTCGTACGCACCACCCCGTGCAGCTGCCAGGCCCCGTCCACGTAGGCGGCGGTATCCGCAGTAACGATGGCTGCCAATCGCTGGTCAGGGGCCAGACGGTAGGCCGTCACGCCTGCCACTCGATCGGCCGCACGCAGGTCCTGCAGGCGGATCACGCTGTCGCCGTCGCGCAGCCACCGCACGTGCGAGGCCCCGGATCGTCCCTGTTTGAGGCCTTCGGCGCTGTCCTGCCCGGCCGGGCCCAGCACGTTGCCCAACACGAACCCCAGGACGCCGAGAACGGCGCCCGCCATGAGCGCCGCCCAGCCGATGCGCAGCCATGAAACGCCGGCACTGCGGATGGCTGTCAGCTCGTTCTGGTGCGCCAGCCCGCCCAGCCCGAGCAGCGCCCCCAGCAGCGCCACCAGCGGCAGCAGCGTGTAAGCATTCGCTGGAACCAGCAGCGCGACATAGCGCAGGAGCCCCAACGCCCCGAGTTGCGAACCCGTGCCCTGCCCCAGCTCCGTGACGAGCACGACGAACGTGTAGATGGAAACCAGCACCAGTCCCACGAGCGCCGTCATGGCGAAGATCTGCCGCACCAGATAGCGGTCGATGCGGTTCACCGGTCCAACTCCACGACCACGCGTGACCGGCGCAGCGGCAGATAGCCGGCCTGTCGTGCCACCAGAATCATTGCCACACCCAGCACGGCTGCGTGGATCCACCACAGGCCGGGCACTGCGGGCAGCTTGCCGTGTGCGATCCAGGCCTGGGCGACACCGACGAGGTTCGCATAGACGAGATACACCACGACACCCGCCACGATCTTGCTGTAGCGCCCCTGGCGTGGCCGCAGATGCGACAGCGGAACCGCGAGCAGGGCCAGGATCAGCACCGAAATCGGCAGGGCAATACGTGCCTGAAGCTCCGCCTGGTCGGCAGGATCGCGGCTGTGCAGCAAGGCCCGCGTCGGTTGCAGCTGGCGCTGGCTGACGACGTAGCGAAACGGCGGCGGCGCGATCCGCAGTGACAGTTGCCTGAAGTGGGTCACGTCGTAATCCGCCTGCCCGTTCGCCCCCAGGTAGCGAACACCGTCGTACAGGACCACGAGGCGCTCGCCGGTCTGCGCGTCGATCTGCTGCTCGCCATGATCCGCCACAACGGTATTCAGCTGCCCGTCGGCGCGCTGCGACTGCACGAACACATGGCCCAGTCGGCGCCCATCGTCATCCAGCGCCGAGGTATAGAACACCGCCTGCCCACCCGCGAAGGTCTGGAATTTTCCCGGCTCGAACGGGCTAAACTGCAGCAGATGCCGTGAATCCTTGACGAGATAATCCGCTCGCTGTCCGGCCCATGGCCCGACCCCGAAAGCCAGCCACGCCGTCAACGCACCGACCGCAACCGCCAACAGCAGCACCGCCCGGTACAGCGTGCCAAGCGCCACACCGCAACCGAACATCGCCGCCATCTCGTTCTCGCTGTACATGCGCCCCAGCGCCAACATGATCGCCAGCAGCAGCGAGACCGGCATCAGGATGACGAGGTAGCGCAGGCTGGACAGCAGCACCACATTCAGCAGCAGATCCTTGGGAACGTCGCCCTTCGCGGCGAAATTCAGGACGCTGGCAAAGCGCGAAGCCACCATCACGATCAGCAGGACCGCCGCGATGGAGGCCCACGCGACCACGATCTGCTTCATGACATAGCGCGACAGGATCACTCGTTGTCCTTCCATTGCGGCGGCGGCGCGCAGCGCACGCCCCCGCGCCTCGTCCGCGCGCATGCCGCGCATCGCTATTATTACGTTTTCATCACATCATTTGCGCAGTGCCCGCATCGAGGCCGGTTCCGCACGTTGGGGAATCCTCATGCCCGCCGCAGCGCGTTCGCCGCCAGTCTTCCGGGAGTTCGATCCGCATGCAGTATTTCGTCAAGACCGGAAAACCGGAAGCGCAGCGCACCAGCTGCCTCGTCGTCGGCGTCTTCGAGGCGCACCGTCTCACCGACAACGCACAAGCGCTCGATGCCGCCAGCGACGGTTTATTGTCCAGGCTTCTCCAGCGCGGCGACCTGACCGGAAAACCCAAGCAAACGCTCATGCTCCACAACGTGCCGGGCATCCATGCCGAGCGCGTGCTGCTCGTTGGGCTCGGCAAGCCGGACGAATTCGACGCTGCGCGCTACCGCACGGCCCACGCCACGGCCGCCAGGGCGCTGGCCGCAACCGGCGCCGCGGACGCCGTGAACGGCCTTGCCGAACTGCCGGTGGCTGGCCGCGACGCAGCGTGGAAACTGCAACAAGCCGTCGTGGCCATGGAAGACACCCTTTATCGCTTCGACGCCATGCGCGGCAAGACGGCACGCGCCGCGCTGACCCCGCCGAAACTACAACGCATCACGTTCAACCTTGCCGGTCGCCGCACCCTCGCCGCGGCGGAACAGGGTTTGGCGCAGGGCACGGCCATCGCCGCCGGGTGCCGGCTGGCACGCGATCTCGCGAACACCCCGGCCAACCACTGCACACCCACCGACCTGGCCACGCAGGCCGAACACCTGGCGCAGGATTACTCGATCACGACGCGCATCCTGGACGAAAAAGCCATGCGCAAGCTCGGCATGGGCGCGCTGCTGGCCGTGGCCGCCGGCAGCCGCCAGCCGCCGCGCCTCATCGTCATGGAATATCGCCACGGCGCACGGGGCCAAAAGCCCGTGGTGCTGGTCGGCAAGGGCATTACTTTCGATGCCGGCGGCATCAGCCTGAAGCCGCCCGCCGGCATGGACGAAATGAAATTCGACATGGGCGGCGGCGCGTCCGTGTTCGGTGCCCTGCTGGCGGCCGCACAGCTGGAACTGCCCATCCACCTCGTCGGCGTCGTCGCCGCGGCAGAAAACCTGCCGGACGGCAACGCCGTAAAGCCCGGCGACGTCATCACCACGCTCGCGGGCCATACGGTGGAAATCCTCAACACCGATGCGGAAGGCCGTCTCGTGCTGTGTGACGCGCTGGCCTGGGTCCAGAAAAACTACACACCGGAACTGGTGGTCGACATGGCGACCCTCACCGGCGCCTGCATCGTCGCGCTCGGCCACCATGCCCACGGCCTGTTCAGCAATACTCCGGAGCTGGCCCGCGACCTGCTCACCGCAGGCGACACCGTGGGCGACCGCGCCTGGCAACTGCCGTTATGGGAGGACTACCAGGAACAACTCAAGAGCGAGTTCGCCGACTTCGCCAACGTCGGCGGCCGCGACGCCGGCGCCATCACCGCCGCCAGTTTCCTGCACCGCTTTACCCGCAAGCTGCGCTGGGCTCACCTCGACATCGCCGGCACCGCGTGGACAGGCAAGGCCGCCACCGGCCGCCCGGTACCGCTGCTCGCGCAGTTCCTCATCGACCACGCCGCCCGGCGTGCGGGTTGACGGCCCGCCAATTCTCCAATCGCCAGACTATCGTGACCCGCATCGACTTCTACCTCTTGCCCGCCGGGGCCCCGGAAGCGGCCCTGAACGTGGCCTGCCGGCTGTGCGACAAGGCCGTCCACGCCGGCCAACGCGTCTACGCCTTCAGTCCAGATGCGGCGGCGCTGGCGGAACTCGATGCCCAGCTGTGGACGTTCCGGCAAGGCAGTTTCATCGGGCACGAACGCTATACTGAAGGCGTTGCGTCGGATGTCTTGCCAGCCGTCTATCTCGGCACTTCGGCGCCTCCCGCCAGCCATGCTCAAGTAATGATCAACCTCGGGGCCGAAACACCCCACTTCTTCAGCCAGTTCGAGCGCGTCCTGGAGATCGTGCCAGGCGATGCGCCCGGGCGGGCTGCGGCACGCAAGCGCTTCCGCTTCTACAAGGACCGCGGTTATGCCCTCGCCACCCATGAACTCGGCAACCAGAGTACCGACCATGACGATTGAACGCCGCCCTGCCCTTCACGGCTTGCCGGGCGCTGCCTTGGGCATCGTGCTGGCCGCCCTGCTGCCGGCCTGCGGCCTGCTGTCGCCGGGCGTCGACTCCGCCACGCGCGACACCGTTGCCACCAACGCGCAGCCCGGCATGGCCATGTCCACGGCACGGGCGAACCTGGAGTCCAGCGGCTTCGCGTGCACGACGCGCAAAGGTTCCTACTTCGATGAAAACGGCGAGGAATTCAAGGTGGACGGCACTTTCGTCAGCTGCCTGAAGACGCCCAGCAAGACGTTCAACTTCGCCTGCACCCAGCGGGAACAGGTCATCCTCGTGCCCAACGGAACGCGCCTGGGCCGGATCGTCGTCGACACCGCGCCGGCCTGCACGAACACCCTGCCCATGACCCAGGGCATGCGCAACGACCACCGCTGATCCCCGCCTCACCCTTGCCGCCGTGCCTGCGGGCCGGCGTCTACATCCGCACCTATCGACTATGGAAAAGACTTTCGAACCGCATGCCGTCGAAACCCGCTGGCGCGACCGCTGGAATGCCCTCGGCGCGTTCGCGCCGCAGGGCAGTGGCGCGCCGTATTCCATCGTCATCCCGCCGCCGAACGTGACGGGCACGCTGCACATGGGCCATGCATTCCAGCACACCATCATGGATGCACTGACGCGCTACCACCGCATGCGCGGCGAGCGCACGCTGTGGCAACCGGGCACCGACCACGCCGGCATCGCCACGCAGATGGTGGTGGAACGCAACCTGAAGCGCGAAGGGACGTCGCGCAGCGCGCTCGGCCGCGACAAGTTCGTGGAGAAGGTCTGGGAGTGGAAGGACCATTCCCACGGCATCATCACCAGCCAGATCCGCCGCCTCGGTTCTTCCGTGGACTGGTCGCGCGAACGTTTCACGATGGACGCCGGCTATGAAAAGGCCGTCATCGAACATTTCGTACGATTGTTCGACGCAGGTTTGATCTACCGCGGCAAGCGGCTGGTGAACTGGGACCCGGTGCTGCAGACTGCGATTTCCGACCTCGAAGTTTCACAGGAAGAAGAGAATGGCCACCTGTGGCACCTGCGCTATCCGCTGGCCGGCGGCGCCAGCTACGTCGACGAAAACGGTCAGCGCCAGACCTGGATCGTGGTTGCCACCACGCGCCCAGAAACCATGCTGGGCGACGCCGCTGTCGCCGTACACCCAGAGGACGAACGCTACCGGCATCTGATCGGCCAGTCTGTCCTGCTGCCGCTGTGCGACCGCGAGATTCCAGTCATCGCGGACGAATACGTGGACCGTACGTTCGGCACCGGCGCGGTGAAGATCACGCCCGCGCACGACTTCAACGACTACGCCGTCGGCAAGCGCCACGACCTGTCGCTGACGAACATCTTCACGGCCACGGCCACCGTCAACGACAACGCGCCACAGGCCTATCGTGGGCTGGACCGCTACGCGGCGCGCGACAAGATCGTCGCCGCGTTCGAGGCCGCAGGCCTGCTGGAAAAGATCGAGGACCACAAGCTGAAAGTGCCGCGTGGCGACCGCAGCGGTGCGGTATTGGAACCGTGGCTCACCGACCAGTGGTACGTCGACCTCACGCGCAAGCAGCAGGACGACGGTCGCCCCGGCGGCTGGACCGCGATCACGAAACCCGCGATCGACGCCGTGGAATCCGGTCGCATCCGCTTCGTGCCGGATAACTGGAAGACCACGTATTTCCACTGGCTGGAAAACATCCAGGACTGGTGCATCAGCCGCCAGCTGTGGTGGGGCCACCGCATCCCGGCGTGGTACGACGACGCCGGCAACGTCTACGTCGGGCGTTCCGAAGCCGAGGTGCGCGAAAAAGCCAGGCTCGGCGCGGACGCGGCATTGCGCCGGGACGAAGACGTCTTCGACACCTGGTTTTCCTCCGACATCTGGCCGCTCGCCACGCTTGGCTGGCCGGAGCAGACACCGGAACTGAAAGCCTTCTACCCCACTTCCGTGCTCGTCACCGGCTTCGACATCATCTTCTTCTGGGTCGCACGCATGGTGATGATGGGTCTGTACTTTGGCCACGATGTGCCGTTTCACGACGTGTTCATCACCGGGCTGGTGCGCGACCCGGAAGGCAACAAGATGTCGAAGTCCAAGGGTAACGTGCTGGACCCGCTGGATGTGGCGGACGGCATCACGCTCGAAGCCTTGCTGGAAAAGCGCACCACCGGGCTGATGCAGCCGAAGATGGCCGACAAGATCGCAAAGAAGACGAAAAAAGACTACCCGAACGGCCTGTCCGCCGTCGGCATCGACGCGCTGCGCTTCACATTCGCCGCCATGGCCACGAACGGCCGCGACATCCGCTTCGACGCCGGTCGCGCCGAGGGCTACCGCAATTTCTGCAACAAGCTGTGGAACGCCGCACGCTTCGTCGTGATGAACTGCGACGGACAGGATTGCGGGCTGGATGAAAACGCCGAAATCGAACTCGGCGAAGCGGAGCGCTGGATTATCTCCAAACTGCAGCGCGTGGAAGCGGAAGCTGCCGAACAGTTTTCCAACTACCGCTTCGACCTGCTCTCCCGCGCGCTCTACGAGTTCGTGTGGAACGAGCTGTGCGACTGGTACCTGGAACTCGCGAAACCGGCACTGGCCACTGGCACCGCTGCCCAGCAGCGCGGTACGCGCCGCACGCTCGCGCGCGTGATGGAAACCGCGCTGCGCCTGCTGCACCCGCTCATTCCCTTCGTCACCGAAGACCTGTGGCAGACCATCGCGCCACTCGCCGGCCGCGCGGGCAACACCGTGATGCAGGCGCCCTACCCGGTCGCCGATGCGCGCAAGATCGACGTGACCGCGGAAGCAGACGTTGAATGGCTCAAGGCCTTCATCCTCGGCGTGCGCCAGATCCGCGGCGAAATGAACATCGCGCCTGGAAAGATACTGCCGATTGTGCTGCGCAACACCAACGTCACCGACGAAGAACGTGCAACGCGGCTGGAAGACTCCATTACTTTCCTCGCTCGCGTGGAAGCCCCGCAGCGGCTCACCCACGACGCTGCAGAACCTCCCGCCGCCACCGCACTGCTCGGTGAAATGAAGATCCTCGTGCCGATGGCCGGGCTCATCGACAAGGATGCTGAACTCGCCCGCCTTGCCAAGCTCATCGCCAAAATCGAAGGCGACCTCGCCCGCAATGAAGCACGGCTCGCCAGCGATAAGTTCGTCAACGGCGCGCCCGCCGCCGTGGTGCAAAAAGAACGTGATCGCGTCGCCGCCCAGCGCACGGAACTGGCAACGCTCGCGGCGCAGCAGAAGCGTATCGAGGCGCTATAAGCGCCCAACCGCGCGCTCGGTACGTGTTGCAAGGCCGCTTGAGTACGCCACGCCGAACCGGTTCAGGTCCGCGAGAGAAGCTTGCCCGGCAGCAAGGTCTTCCAGGAAAACCTGGAGGATTCAATGGTCGGGGTAGCAGGATTCGAACCTGCGACCTTCTGCTCCCAAAGCAGACGCACTACCAAGCTGTGCTATACCCCGATGCAAGAGTGGCATTTTAGCGACAGCGCCCTGCGATTGCGACCTGTGGGGGGCGTATTTCCGTTCAGCATCGATTAACACTCCAAGGCTAAGCTGAGTACCGTGAAGTCGCGGGCTCTGGTGTCCGTGCCGCTGCATCTGGAGGTCCCATGTCCAAGAAAGCCGTCACATCCGTAATTCCCGCTGCCCTTGGTGCCGCGCTGCTGGCAGTGGCCCTCATGCCAGGCGTTGCCGCTGCGCATACCGACGTGTCGCTGGGCATCAACCTGGGCGGCTTTTTCGCCCCACCAGTCGTCACCTACGCACCGCCGGTGGTGAGCTACGCACCGCCGGTCGTGAACTACGTACCCGTGGCTCCATATTACGCCCCGCCGACTGTGTATTACGGAGCGCCGCGAGTCATCTACCCAACACCTGGCTATGCCTATGTTGAGCACGGCTGGCGCGGTCGGGGACATCGGGATCATGGCTACTGGCATCGCTGGCGGCACGGCGACGACGATGACTGAAACCGTCGACGCAGCACCTGTCCCCATGAGGGGTTAAGAGTCACTCGACAACGTCACGCCATTTGTGCGCAGCTTGGTAGCACACAAGCATCGCACGAGCGATGAGCGATGCAGGGGCCATCCGTATCGGTCCCACGACTCCGGAGCGAACGGGGGTAACTCGCTTCCCGCCACCCATTTCGCGCTACTCAGCAATAAAGCTACTTGTGCCCCGATAGGGCCGTTCACGAAGAAGCTGTGGGACACCACGCCCGACCGGTTGCCGGACTGAAGCCCGCCGGCTTACATCCTAAAAAGGCGGCGCCCGCATTACGCGGACGCCGCCTTCCTGGTTCAAGCCGTGTGCAGCGGCCGGCTTCAGCCAAGCCGCTCCATGATCGTCGCCACGCCCTGCCCGCCACCGACACACATAGTCGAAAGACCAAAATGGCCGTCGTAGTCATTCAGGATATGGGCCATGGCGCCGGTGATGCGCGCACCGGTACAACCCAGCGGATGGCCGAGCGCGATGGCGCCGCCGTGGATATTGATTCGGTCCATGCGGTCCATCAGCTTGAGGTCGTGCAACACGGCAAGTGACTGCGCCGCAAATGCCTCGTTCAGCTCGATGTAGTCGATGTCCTTCAGGCTCAAGCCCGCGCGCTTCAGGGCTTTCTGCGTTGCCGGCACCGGGCCGATGCCCATGATGGACGGGTTCACGCCCGCCGCGGCCATCGCCACGATGCGCACCATCGGCTTGACGCCCAGCGCCTTGGCCTTGGCCGCCGACATCACCAGCACGCAGGACGCGCCATCGGAAATCGCGGAGCTGTTGCCGGCCGTGACCGAGCCCTTGGGGTTGAACACCGGCCGCAGGTTGGCGAGCGCTTCGAGGCTGGCATCGGGGCGGACGACTTCATCGTAGTCGACGAGGATCGGCGCGCCGTCCTTGTCATGACCGTGCAGTGGCACCATCTCGTTCTTGAGCTTGCCGTCTTTCCACGATTGGTAGGCTTTCTGGTGGGAAGACAGAGCGAACTCGTCCTGGGCCTGGCGGGAAACCTGGTGGGTCGCCGCCAGCATCTCGGCCGTGAGGCCCATGCTGCCGGACGCCTTCGCGACCATAACCGACGCTTCCGGGTCGCCGTCGTAACCGAAGCCCATGGGCAGATGGCCCATGTGCTCGACGCCACCGCAGATGAACACGTCACCCATACCGGTGGCGATTTCACCGGCTGCGGTATGGATCGCCGTCATCGAGGAGCCGCACAGGCGGTTCACTGTCTGCGCCGGAACGGTGTTCGGCAGCCCGGCGAGGAGCGCGGCGTTGCGGGCGATGTTGAAGCCCTGTTCCTTGGTCTGGGCCACGCAGCCCCAGATCACCTCTTCCACGTCCGTTGCCTTGACGGCCGGATTGCGCTTGAGGATTTCCTTGATGAGCGCGGCGGAAAGGTGCTCGGCACGCACGTTGCGGAACGCGCCGCCCTTCGAGCGGCCCATGGGGGTGCGGATGGCATCCACGATCACGACATCTGTATCGGTCATTTCATTTACTCCGGTTGAGGCGCCAGTTGGGGCAGGTTACTTGGGGAAGTAGACCTTGCCGGAGGCGTCCATCTGCTTCATGGACTCGGTGGGTTCATAGAGTTTCCCGAGCGCCTTGTACTTCTCGCATTTCGCCAGGATGTTCTTCATGCCGAGGGTGTCGGCGTATTTCAGCGCGCCGCCACGGAACGGCGGGAAGCCGATACCGTAGACCAAGCCCATGTCGGCCTCGGCCGGCGTCTCGACGATCTGCTCGTCCAGGCAGCGCACGGTCTCGATGATCATCGGCAGCATCAGGCGGTCGACCACTTCCTCGGGCGAGAAGTCGTGCTTGCCGTTCGGCTGCGCCTTCGCCATCAGTTCGTAGCTCAGCGGATCGGCGATTTTCTTCGGCTTGCCTTTCTTGTCCGGCTCATACTTGTAGAAACCGACGCCATTCTTCTGGCCATAGCGGTTCGCCTCATACATCACGTCCAGCGCCGACACGAACGTCTTGCCCATGCGGTCGGGGTAACCCACGGCCAGCACGTCCTCGACGTGGTGGGACGTGTCGATGCCAACGACGTCCTGCAGGTAAGCCGGGCCCATCGGCCAGCCAAACTTTTCCATGACCTTGTCGACGGCGACGAAGTCCGCACCGTCGCGCAGCAGCAACGACCAGCCGGCGAAATACGGGAACAGGATACGGTTGACGAGAAAGCCGGGACAGTTCTTGACGACGATCGGCGTCTTCTTCATCGACGCAGCGTGCGCCGCCACCGTCGCGATCGCCGCCTTGGAGGTCTTCGTACCATAGATCACCTCGACCAGCGGCATGCGGTGCACGGGGTTGAAGAAGTGCATGCCGAGGAAGTTCTCGGGATGCTTCAGCGCACCAGCCAGCTCGTCGATGGAAATGGACGAGGTGTTGGAGGCAATGACCGTGCCCTCCTTCACCTGGCCTTCCACTTCCGCGAGCACGATCTTCTTGATCTTCGGGTTCTCGACCACCGCCTCGATGACGAGGTCCACGGTCTTGAAGTCGCCGTAGTTCAGCGTCGGGCGGATCTCGCTCAGCGTCGCGCCGGCCTTGTCGGCCGTCAGCTTCTTGCGCGCAACCTGCTTGGACAAGAGCTTGTTCGCCTCATTCATGCCGAGGTCGAGCTGCTTGTCGGCGATGTCTTTCATCACCACCGGCGTACCGGTCACGGCGTTTTGATAGGCAATGCCGCCGCCCATGATGCCGGCGCCCAGCACCGCGACGCGCTCTACCTTTTTGCCGGCCTTGACGTAGGCCTTGCCTTTCTTCTTTATGAGCTGGTCGTTCATGAACAGGCCGATGAGCGCATCGGCTTCCGTAGTCTTGGCGAGCTTCGCAAAACCAGCGGCTTCGACCTTGATGGCGTCATCGCGCGTCTTGCCAGCCGCCTTCTGGATCACCTTCACGGCTTCGATCGGCGCCGGATACATGCCCTTCGTCTGGCCCTGGATGAACCCCAGTGCGGTGTTGAACACCATCATGGCCTCGATGGCGTCGAGCTGCAGCTTGCCTTTCTTCTGGGCACGGCGCGCCTGCCAGTCGTACTTGCCGTCCGCCGCCTGCCGCAGCAGACCCAGCGCTGCATCGCGCACCTTCTCCGGCGCCACGACGGCGTCCACGGCACGAATCGCCAGCGCCTTCTCCGGCTTGTTCTGCGCCCCGCTGGCGATCCATTCGATCGCATTGTCCGCGCCGCACAGCCGCGCCGTGCGCACCGTGCCGCCAAAGCCCGGGATGATGCCCAGCTTCGTTTCCGGGAAGCCGACCTTCGCGGTCGTGGCCATCACCCGGTAATCAGCGGACAGCGCCATCTCGAAGCCGCCGCCCAGCGCCAGGCCGTTGACCGCGGCCACGCTCGGGAACGGCAGGTCTTCAATGCGGCTGAAGATCTCGTTCGTCTTCACGCCCCAGGCCGCGATCTCGGCTTCCGGCTGCAAAAAGCTCTTGCCGAACTCCGTGATGTCGGCACCGACGATGAAAGCGGCCTTTGCGCTGGTGACCAGCAATCCCTTGACACCCTTCGCCGCCGCCAGTTCTTCCGCCGCGCTGCGCAGCTCGGCAAGTGTGTCGGCGTCGAACTTGTTGATCGCGGCCCCTTCGCGATCGAAACGCAGCTCGACGAAACCTTCATCAAGCGCGTGCAATTGCAGGGATTTTCCCTTGAACATAGGCCTTCTTTCCTCATGATTGCATTAAAGACACTGAAACTGCACCCAGTCGGCGGGCGACGCGGGCAGCCCAAAACTGCTGGATCATATACGCAGGCCCGGCATGCAAACAATGACACGCCGCCGGAAAACCCCCTGGAAATGCCTCGGCGCCAGCTTTGACACTCAAACCACGCTTCACCTAGACTCGCACGCGCGTAGTTCGCGACCTTCTCGCAGACAACTGCGAAACGGCGGTTCACGCAAGTGCTCGATTCCACACGTCAGATTCCACTCGTCAAGGGGAACTCAGAATGGCAGCAAAAAACATGCTGGACAAAATGCGGGAACGCGTCGAACGTCTGCGCCAGGATTCTCTGGATACCGCCACGGCGGCCAACAAGATCCTCTACAACGGCGTGCACCGCATTGCCGACACGGAACTGAAATCGCTCAATACCACGTACCGCGCAGCCCTGAATTCACTGAAAAGGGCACGCAGCTCGGGATCGCACCGGCAGATCGTCGCCAAGCAGCTCGACATCCTGCAGGATGCCGCGAACCAGGTTCTGGCCAGCGCCCGCGGTACCCTTGGCATCGTCTCCGATACGCGCGAGGAACTGACGCGGCTGATGAGCAAGGGCGCTTCCGGCGGGAAGGTTACGGCCGCACAGATCGAGAAGGCCGCACAGCGCGCCCGCACCGCCGTCAACAAGGCAAAGAACACGGCGCAGAAAGTTGTCAAGAACGCCGAGAAAGACACCAAGAAAGTGGTGAAGACAGCGCGGGCAACGGTTGCCAAGGCCGAGAAATCCGCCACGAAGAAGGTCAAGTCTGCTGAAAAGACCGTCAAGAAAGCTGCCACGGGCGCGAAAAAGACCGCCAGCAAGGCGGCCACACAAGCCAAGGCTTCTGTGAAAAATGCCAAAAAAACGGTCAAGGTCGCTGCCAAGCGTGCGCGCCCCACTCCGCAATCGCGCGCCAGCGCTGCAACCAGCCGTGCAAAGAAGGCGGCAGAAACCGTGGCCCATACCGCCACGGCAGCCGTCACCACGGTGACCGACAAGCTGGCCGGTTCCTGACCGGCAACGCGCTTTACCCCACCGCCGGCCTTGAGCCGGCGGTTTTTTGGGCAGACATGCGACAATCCGCGCCCGCCTCCCCGGCCCTATCGACGTGTCCTTGAGTCTCGAACAGGAAACCGAACTGTGCCGCCTGCTCGCGGACAGCAGCCGTCTGCGCCTGCTCGCGGTACTCGAAACGCACGCCCTGTCGACGACAGAACTGACGGAAATCACCGGCCTTGCGCAAAGCCGCGTATCCACCCACCTGGCCCGCCTGTCGCAAGCCGGCTTGATCCACACGCAGCGCGTCGGGGCCGCGAACCGCTACGCCGTCGAAGCCCGCAACTCCCACGCCGCGGACTTGTGGCACCTGTTGCGGGAACATCTGGACGACACGCAGACGCGGCTCGACCTGGAACGGGCGCAACAAGTCGTGCAGAACCGCAAGGCGTCGCGCACCTGGGCGGAATCCGTCGCCGGGCGCATGGAGCTCCATTACTCGCCTGGCCGCACCTGGGAAGCCACGGCACGTGCGCTTGCCGGGCTCATCCACCTGGGCCACAGCCTCGACGTCGGCTCCGGCGACGGCGTACTGGCCGACCTCATCGCCGCCCATTCCAGCAGCGTCACCTGCCTCGACATCAGCGACAAGGTGCTGGCCGCGGCCCGGCGGCGACTCACGCGCTTCGACAATGTGCGGCTGTGCCGCGGCGACATGCACATCCCACCTTTCTCGGCGTCCAGTTTCAACCACATCTTCCTGATGCACGCACTGGTGTACACGACACGACCTGGGCGCGTCATACAAAGCCTCGCGCCGCTGCTGAAGCCGCACGGACGGCTGGTCATCGCCACGCTCAATGCCCACCACCATCGCGCAGCGATGAAAGCCTACGACCACGTCAATCTCGGCATGACCGCTGCAGCGCTGCAGGAACTGCTGGCCGGCGCCGGGCTGGAAGTCGTGCAGTGTGCAGTCACGTCGCGCGAGGTCCGCCCGCCCTATTTCGAGGTCATCACGGCGCTCGCGGAACGCCACTGAACGCCACCCTTCCGCAGCTCCGGATTCTCAGGCTGCCGGCAAGTCGTCTGCCCACAGGCAATTCCCGCCGGAGGCCCTGGCAACCGCCGCAAGGCGCTCGCGGTGCCGCTGCCACTCTTCCACGTTCGCATGCACGACCGGCAGGGGCCCCGTCATCGCGGCCGGCCCGCGGCCGGTGCCCACGCCGTGCAGCGCGGGCCGGGCGCGCTCCAGCCCCAGCGAGGCCTGGCCGCCGGTCATCACCAGGTAGACTTCGGCCAGCAGCTCCGCGTCGAGCAGTGCACCGTGCAGGTCGCGCTTGGAATTGTCGATGCCGTAGCGCCGGCACAGGGCATCGAGGTTCACGCGCTGCCCGGGGTGCAGCTTGCGGGCCATGGCCACCGTGTCGGTCACGGTGCAGGCTTCGGCAAGTTTCTGGGTCCTGCCGGCCCGCGCAAACTCGGCATCCAGGAAACCCACGTCGAATGCCGCGTTGTGGATGATGAGCTCCGCGCCTTGCAGGTATTCCCACAGGTCGTCGGCGAGAACGGCGAACACCGGCTCCCGCGCCAGGCGTTCGGCCGTCAGCCCATGGATCGCGGCCGCCTGTTCGTCGACGGCACGTTCCGGGTTCACGTAACGATGGAAGTTGTTGCCGGTCAGGCGGCGGTCGCGCAGCTCGACACAGCCGATCTCGATGACGCGGTGGCCCTGCTCGACTTCAAGGCCCGTGGTTTCGGTGTCGAGCACGACCTGACGCGCTTCACTCATCGGAAACCTCCACCGCAGTTCGTGCGCCGTGCCCGGCAAGGCAGGCGTCCAGCCCCTCGTTCGCGAGCCGGTCGGCCGCTTCGTTGCCGACATTGCCGGCGTGTCCTTTCACCCAGCGCCAGTCGACCTGGTGGCGTTGTGCCGCCGTATCGAGACGGCGCCACAAATCGTCGTTCTTGACTGGCTTGCCGGCGGCTGTACGCCAGCTCCGGCGCCGCCAGTTCGGCAACCATTCGGTGATGCCCTGCTTGACATAGGTGGAATCCGTGTGCAGGACAACGTCGCAACCGCGCTTGAGGGTTTCCAGTGCCATGATCGCCGCCGTCAATTCCATGCGGTTGTTTGTCGTCAGGGGTGCGCCGCCGCACAGCGACTTTTCATGCCCGTTCCAGTGCAGCAAGGCACCCCAGCCACCCGGCCCCGGGTTGCCGCGGCACGCGCCGTCGGTATGGATTTCAACACTCGTCACAGGCGCTGCGCCCGGGCACGCGACAGCGGCAGCGACGCGCCGACGATCGGCCGCACCTGCGCGCGGCTGCGCACGCCGGCCAGCGTCATCGGCACCACGCGCTTGCGAGCCACAAGTAGATAGCCCCCTGCGCCCGGTACCCAGGGCAGCCGCGACAGTGCCGGCAACGTGATGGTGAAGCGCCGTACGCGCGTCACCTCGAAATCCAGCAGGCTCAACCAGTCGCAGAGGCGACCGGTGCTGCGCAGCACCGCACCGGGTGGATAGGCGTGATGGCGCAGGCCGACCCATTCCCGCAGCCCCCACAGGCTCCAGGGATTGCACCCCAGGATCACGACCTGCCCGCGGCTGGTCAGCACGCGGTCCACCTCGCGCAGCAAGCCATGCGGGGAAGCCACGAATTCAAGCGTATGCGGCAGGACGATGGCATCCACGCTGTGCGTGGCAAGCGGCAGCTGGGCGAGGTCGATGCGCGCCTGGCTGGTCGCGTCATCGCAGTTGCCGAGTACCGCCCGGTGCAGCATGCGGGACGACGCCAGCAGGCGGCGCCCACGCGCCCAGTTGCCGATCTGCAGCAGATGGCGCCCGAACAGGTCCGGCAGCACGGCCCGCAGCTCGACCTGTTCGATCGCAAGAATGCGCCGTCCGCGCCGGCTCCGCTGCCACCGCAACAGGCTGGTTCGGTCCAGAGGGATTGCTGGGCGACGCGGAATGAGCGGCACGTTGACGTATCCGACGGAGCTTGCAAGGATGCGGCCATGATAACCCGCACCCCGGGCGCGACGCTCCGCGTCGAGCGGCTTCCGGCCTTCACCGACAATTACATCTGGCTCATCCATGACGACACGGATGCGATCGTTGTCGACCCGGGAGACGCTGCAGTCACCATCGCCGCACTTACTCGCTACGGCGTGAAGCTGCGCGCTATTCTCGTCACCCACCATCATCCGGACCACACCGGCGGCGTGCTGGCCCTGAAAGCGCGCACCGGCGCCACGGTGTACGCGCCGGCAGCCGAAGCGGGCCGCATCGCCGGCATCGATCACGCCGTCACCGATGGAGAATCGCTGGCCTTCACGGCGCCTGCCCTGGTGGGCGTGCAGGTGCTCGCGGTTCCCGGCCATACGCTCGGCCACGTGGCCTACCACGACCCTGCCAATGGATGGTTGTTCTGCGGCGACACCCTGTTCAGCGGAGGCTGCGGCCGGCTGTTCGAAGGCACTGCCGCCCAGATGTACGCCTCCCTGCAGCGCCTTGCGGCGCTGCCCGGCGACACCCAGGTGTACTGCGCCCACGAATACACGGTCGCGAACCTGCGCTTCGCCCACGCGCTGGAGCCTGAAAACCCGCGCGTCGGCGCCGCCCTTGCCAACGCCGAGGCACAACGCAGCCGCGGCGCAGCCACCGTACCTTCGACGATCCAGGCCGAACGGGCCATCAATCCCTTCCTGCGCTGCGACGCGGCCACACCCACTGCAGCCATTGAGATTTTCGCGGCGCGGCGGCGACAGAAGGACGCCTTCACGGCATGAACAGACTCGGAAGCTTCCCTGCGCGCATAGAATGGACGCTCTTCACAAAGGGCTTTTGCTAGACTGCGCCGCCACGTTCCGCCGCTGTCCTTCGACCTTACATGACCTCCAATACGCCTTCATCGAACTGGAAGACTTTGTCCGGCGTCCTGCTGGCATGCTGGCCGCTGGCCACGCTGGCGACGACACCGGCAACACCGGCTTCGCAGGGCACGCAGGTTCAGCAATTGAAGGCCGCCGTGATCACTGTCGAGCGCCACGCCCACGACGTGATCGAAGACACCCGCTACCCGGCGTACAGCCGCGTCAAGACCTACCTGGGCGTGCCCCTCGGCAACGTGCTCGTCCACAGCGTGACGCTGCGCATCGATGGGCAACCGGCCGCCACGCATGACTACGAATCCGCGACAGCGTTCGCGCTCATCCAGCACGGCCTTGCGCCATTGGACACGCTCAGCGTGACACCCGGCAGCCATCAACTCAATGTCCGGCTCACGTATTCCCAGGGCGACGGCCAGGACACCGCGAACCAGTCGGCCGCGCCGGCGAAACCGGATGTCCGCACGCTCGAGCAGACTTTCAACTTCACGAAAACCGACCTGGCGGCACAACTCGTCATTGACGTCTACCAGCCCAAGCTGTTCGCGGCTCCGGCCCTGCGCCTGACGCAATGGGAGCCGAAGTCATGAAGCGCCTGTCGGGAGCGCTGCTCGGCATCGTTGCCACCAGCCTGTGCCTGTTGGGCGCCGGCCGCGCTGGTGCGGCCGAAGGCACGATCGTCCGCGACTACGCCCCAGGCAGCAGCCAGGACCCGACCTTGCGCGTCGCGCAGTTCCAAACGGCGGCGCAACGTTACCTTGATGCCGGCGTGACGCTGAAGAGCGTGACGAGCCCCGCCGCCCAGGCGCAACCAGGCGCGCTGCCACAGCGCCTCCGTGCCGAAGCCAGCGCGGGCCTCGGGCTGCCCGCCGTCGCGGAACCGCTGTACCGCAATCTGCCGGCGTCCTCCGGAGACGCTGAAGCACTCGGTACAGCTCGGCTGGCGTTCGCCACCCAACTTTACAATCACGGCCACGTGCAACAGGCCGTGGCGTTCCTCAACACGATGCAGGAAACGTTGCCGCGCAGTCTGCGCAAGCCCTGGAACGATCTCATGGGACGTGCGTTGCTGCGCCTCGGGCAGCTCGACCCGGCAATGACACGTCTGCGTGAAGCCGATTCTGGCAACGACAGCGCGTATGCGCGCTACAACCTCGCGGTTGCGCTGCTGGCCAGCAAGCAGACGGAAGAGGGTCTGAAGCAGCTCGACTGGGCCGGCCGCGTCCCGGTCCGCGACGCCGACGAGCTCGCCCTGCGCGACCGGGCCAACGTGGTTCTCGGCTACTACCATCTCCAGCACGAGGACACGCTCAAGGCCATCAACGCGTTCTTCCGCGTGCGCATCGAAGGCCCCTACTCCAACCGCGCGCTGCTCGGCTTGGGCTGGGCCTATCTCGCGCTGCCGAGCAAGATCGACGTTCCGCACAACCCGACCGACGACGGCAGCGGCGACACGTTGCTCGACCACATCTATGCGAGAACGGACGGCATGATGATCCGCCCCGGCTTCGTCAGCGAAACGCTGGCGCGCGCGCGCCGGGCCGAGCTGATCCGCCACCTCCCCAAAAACGCACAGGCCGGCGATCAGACCTACCGCCTGCGCCGTGCGCTTGTGCCCTGGTCGCTGCTCCTGGTGCGCGACCCGATGGACCCCGCGGTGCAGGAATGCATGATGGCCGTGCCCTACGCACTCGACCGGGCGGGCGCACACGAGGAAGCGCTGCACTACTATCAAGATGCCATCAAGGCGCTAGAACAGACGCGTACGCGTATCGCCTCGGCCCGCAAGAACGTGGAATCGGGCCGCATGGTCCGCACCATGATCTCCGACGACAGCACGCCGCAGAGCGGCTGGGACTGGCGCCTGCTCAAACTGCCGGATGCCCCGGAGACCTTCTATCTGCAGCACACCATCGCGGACCATCCGTTTCAGGATGCGCTGAAGGACTACCGAGACCTCGGCATGCTCCGCAACAGCCTGAGTGCGACCGGCAAGCAGCTCACTGCACTGACTTCCGCTCCGGCGCAGGACGCGCGCCACACCGTTCCAGCGGGGTATCTCATCGGCCAGGCGCGAGCCAGCGGAGCCGAGCCTCCCGACCTCATGCGTGGCCCCTCCATTCCTCTCGCCCCCTCGCTCGGGCTCGGTGCAGCCGGACCCGCCCAGGCCACCCTCGCAGGAACCCATGCCGATATTTCACCCACCACCGGGCCGGGCCTGCACCTGGCGCTCGCCAACGCACCGGCCGGCGGCTTCGTGAACGGTGTCCCGAACGCGGTGAACGCACTGCTGGTGCAGATCAGCGCGCTCTATCCGCGCATCCAGGCGGAACGCGACGCAGCTGCACAGCGCCTGCAGCAGATCGCGCTCGCGGAACTCGATACCCAGGACGCCACGGCGAAGAAATACCTGATCCAGGTCCGTTTCGCCATCGCCCGCATCTATGACCGTCCGACGGCTGACGCCGTATCCGCGGAGGGCCGGCCATGACGCTGCCCCGCCGCCTGCCCATCGTCATCGGCATCTGCGCCACTTTTGCGCTGGCCGGCTGTGCCACCCCCGACGTCGTGCGCAATGCCGCGCCCCCCATTGGCAAGACCATCGGCGGGCAGAGCGCTCCGGACGCCAAGGCGCTGCCGATCGAGATCTCCAAGCCCGTCGCCGCCGACCGCGAGAAGGCCATCGCGAATTATCAGGCGCTGCTCAAGCTCAACCCCGACAAGGCCGTCCACGACGAGGCTGTGCGCCGTATCGCCGACCTGCAGGTCGAGATCGAGGACCTGAAAGGCAACCCTGAAAGCGGCCAGGCCACGCTCGCGGATTCCATATCCCGATACCGGCACCTGCTCGCGAAGAATCCCGACGCGGTCGGCAACGACCGGTTGTTCTACCAGCTGGCCCGCGCCTACGACAACAGCGGCGACTGGAAGAACGCCATTGCGACGCTCGACGTCCTCGAGGTGCGGTACCCGAACTCCGACCTGATGGGCGATGCGCACTTCCGCAATGCGGAACTTCTGTACCGCCACGACCAGTTCAAGAAAGCTGCCGAGCAGTACCACATCGTCATGGACCTCGGGCGCGATACGCCGCTGTACGCGACGGCGCAGTACAAGTACGGCTGGTCGCTGTACAAGCAGCAACACTACGACGACGCCATCGCCGTATTCTTCAACATCCTTGATCACGACCTGCCGAAAGACGCTTCCGCCGATCCGGACAAGGCGCTGGAAAACGTCGAAAAAGACAAGTACGACATCGCCAAGGATGCGTTGCGCGTCACGAGCTTGGCGTTCACCGCCCTCGGCGGTGGCCCAGCCGTCAACACCTATTACAAAAAACACGGTGAGCCGCGCTTCTACGAGCTGGTCTACAACGCGCTGGGCGCGATGATGCTCGACCAGCAACGCTACACCGATGCGGCCAAGGCTTACCGGGCGTTCATCGACGGCCACCCGAAGCACGCGGATGCACCGCGCTTCCAGGACAAGGTCATCGCGACCTACAAGGCCGCCGGCTTCAACGACAAGGTGTTGGCCGCCACGGAACGTTACGCCGACGACTACGCACCGGACAGTGCCTACTGGGGGGACAAGGCGCCGACGAAAGAAGCCATGGAGCATCTGCACGGCGACTTCGTCGAGATCGGCCGCCATTACCAGGCGAAGGCGGAACAGGAAAAGACCGCGCCATCCGCGACGCGCGACGCGGACTACGCCACCGCCGCACATTGGTACCAGCGCTTCCAGAATTTCTTCCCGGTCGATGCCGGCGCCGCACCCACCAGCCTGCTGCTCGGCGACGCGCTGTTCGACGGCGACCAGACGCGCGATGCCGCGTGGGTATACGAAAAGACCGCTTACGCCTACCCCGGCTATGCCAAGGCGCCCGATGCCGCCCTCGCCGCCGTGCAGGCATGGCAAAAACTTGCCAAGACCGCACCCGAGGCGCAGCGCGAGGACGCGCTGTCCATGTCCATCCGCTCCAGCAAGAAGCTGGCGCTGGTATTCCCGCAGCATCCGAAGCGCGACGAGGTGCTGGCCCAGGCCAGCGTTGACCTGCTCACCCTCAAGCGCTTCGACGAGGCGACGCGGGTCGCAACCGAAGTACTGAAAGCCCAGCCGCCCGCGCCCCCGGCACTGCAACGCACCACGCTCGGCGTGGTCGGTGATGCACGCTTCGCGCAGTCCAATTACCCGGATGCAGAACACGCCTATACGAAGCTGCTGGCCCTGGCACCGGCCGGGGACAAGGAACACCCACACGTCGTCTCGCAGCTCGCACTGTCGATTTACCGCCAGGGCGAAGCCCAGCAGAAACTCGGCAACTGGCGCGTCGCGGCCGAGAATTACCTGCGCGTCGGCAAGGTCGTGCCGGAGGCGGAACTGCATCCGACTGCCGACTACAACGCCGCCGCCGCGTTCATCCAGCTCAAGGACTGGCCGCGCGCTGAGCAGACGCTGGAATCCTTCCGCCAGCAGTTCCCCGACAACAAGCTGATTCCCGACGTCGACAAGAAACTTGCAGTCAGCTATCAGACTGACGGCAAGCTGGCCCTGGCGGCAGCGGCTTACATGCGCATTTCACAGCGCACGACGGAATCCGTCGATACCCGCCGCGAAGCGGCCTGGCTGGCGGCACAGCTGTATGACCAGGCCCCAGATGCAGCGCACGCCGATACCGCCTACCAGAGTTACGTCAGCCAGTACCCGCTGCCGCTCGACCGCGCCATGGACGCCCGTGCACGGCTGACAAAGCTGGCCCTGGCCCGCCATGACGAAGCCGCCTACGAACACTGGCTGGAGGAGATCATCTCCGCCGATGCCCGTGCCGGGGCAGCGCGCAACGAGAAGTCCCGCGTTCTCGCGTCCCACGCCAGCCTGATCCTGGCACGCAAGAGCGCCGAGCAGGAAAAGGCTATTGCATTGGCACAGCCCCTCAAGGACAGCCTGACGCGCAAGACCGCGGCGATGCAGGCCACCGTACAGAAACTGCAGCGGACGCTTGGCTATGGCATTGCGGAAGACACGACCGCAGCCACCTTCGAACTGGGCGCGCTGTACGAAGACTTCGCCAACGCCCTGATGCACTCGCAGCGTCCGGCCCTGGGCGGCGACGAACTCGCACAGTACAACCTGCTGCTGCAGGAAAAGGCCGACCCGCTGTTCGACCAGGCGATCAAGGCGCACGAGGCGAATCTGGCGCACGTCGGACAGGGCGTCTACGACAAGTGGGTGGCGCAAAGCGTCGCCGCCCTTGCACGGCTTGCCCCGGGGCTCTACGCAAAGCACGAGAAATCGGAGGCGAGCTATGACCACCTGCATTGATCGGAGGGTTTCCCGCCTCGGCCCAGCGCGTCCGTCACAGGCGCTTGGCTTCGCCTGCGCGCTGCTGCTTGCCGCCTGCGCGTCCACGCCGCCGGCACACCAGGCCGGGGCACCCCAGCCCGCGCCCACCGCGCCGGCGTCCGCCGCCGTGCAACAGCAGTTCGACGCGGCGCTGAGCCTCATGAAGGAACATCAGGACCAGCAAGCCATCGCCGCATTTACCCAGCTGACGCACGACGCCCCGGACGCCAGCGGCCCGTTCACGAACCTCGGCATCCTGCACGCCCGCGCCAAGCAATGGGCGGACGCGCAACAGGCGTTTTCAGCAGCAGTGAAGCTTGCCCCTGGCAACGCCGTGGCCTGGAACTGGCTGGGCATCGCCGAGCGCAATCTCGGCCACTACCCGCAGGCGGCCACCGCCTACGGCAAGGCACTTGCAGCCCGGCCGGATTACGCGGATGCGCACTTCAACCTCGCGGTTCTGTACGATACCGAACTGCACGACGCCAAGCGCGCCATCAGCGAATACCAAGCCTACCAGCACACTTCCGGCAAAGACGAACCAATCGTGGCGGCATGGATCAAGGGTCTGCAGGCCGCACCCGCCGCCGCTGCAACGCCGCACACCACGATGATCGACACGCCATGACGTTTCGTATCCACGCCCTCGCACTAGCCTGCGGCACGCTGGCCGCCGCCCTCTACGCAACCGCGGCTATCGCCGCGCCTGCTGCACAGCAACCTGCCGCAAAGACCGAGCATCCCGGCACCACGATCATCAGCGGACAGGAATCGCCCATCGGGCTCTACATCACGCCGTGGAAGAATGCCTTCACGAAACAAGGCATGTACTCGCCGGCCAATCACCGCATGCAGATCGTGCCCGAGCCGGTCGACCCTGACACCTTCCACCTGCAGACGGTTTATTACGACACCATCCAGGCGTACCGTGCGCGACAACTCGACACCCCCGTCGGCCATAAACCCGCCACGACGACGCCCGCTGTTCCACCTCCTGCACCCCCTGCCCACTGACGCCCGCAACGGCGCTGCCCATCCTCACCGGAAACACCCAGAGACTTTCCATGAACCTTTTCAGCACCATCGCCCACTTCTTCCAGAACGGCGGCATCTTCATGTATCCCATTCTGGTTCTGCTGATCCTGGGCCTCGCGATCATCATCGAACGTGCCTATTTCATCACCCGCGCCCGGCGTGAAAACCGCATCCTGTGGGATCGCCTGGTGCCGCTCGTCAACCAAGGCGATTACGCTGCAGCCGAGCAGCTGGCGGCGGACTCCGACACCGCCATCGGCCGCGTGCTGGGCGGGGGCATCGCCCGCGCCCGGGCGCCGGGCGCCACACGCGATTCGATCGAGACCGTCATGGACGAAAGCCTGATGGAGGTCACGCCGCAGCTGGAGCAGCGCACCCCCTTTCTCGCCGTGTTCGCCAACGTCGCCACCTTGATGGGCTTGCTGGGAACCATCGTCGGCCTGATCGAGGGTTTCGGGGCAGTCTCCACCATCGACGCCGCCCAGAAGGCTGACGACCTTTCCCACGCCGTGTCGGTAGCGCTGAACTGCACCGCCTTCGGCCTGCTCGTCGCCATTCCCTTCCTGCTGGTGCACGCCTGGCTGCAGTCGCGGACCGACAGCCTGATCGACAACATCGAGACCGCTGCGGTGAAATTCATGAACAGCCTCAGCCTGTCGCGCTGAGCGCGCACGCAACGGAGCCGCAGCGATGATGCAGGGTCTCTCCCGGCCGATGCGCCGTGCCCGCCGCCGGACCCGGAGCCGGCGCCAGGCGTGGATCAACATCGTCCCGATGGTGGACGTGTTGACCGTGCTGGTGTTCTTCCTGCTGATCAACTCCACCGGTGTGTCGATTCTTGAATTGCGCTTGCCGAGCGCCAGCGCCAGTCTCCAGCAACCGCCGCCCCACCAGCTTACGGTGACGCTGGAACCCAAGGCGCTGCTGGTCGCGGACGGCGGCACTGCACTGGGTCAGATCAACCTGCTCGCAGACGGACACTACGACATCGACGCTCTGGGCAAGCTGATCATCGACCTCAAGCGCCGCATGCCGGAGGAAGACAAGATCACGCTGCTGGTGGAGCCGGCAACTTCCTATCGCGCCCTGGTTGCCGTGATGGACACGGTCAAGGCCCAGCCTTCCCCCGACAGCCCGGCCACCCTTTCGCTGTTCCCCGCCATTTCACTGGGTGACGCCCCCGGAGCGGAGGCCAAGCCGTGAAAAAACAGAGCCGCGTGCAAACCCGGCGCGCCATCAAGCGCGAGCTTCGCCGCGAGGCGAAGCGTGACATTGTGACGGTCAACATCGTGCCAATGGTGGACATGTTCACCGCGCTGGTGTTCTTCCTGCTGCTGATCACCACCTCGGTGGTGACCATGCGCAACCCGCGCTCGCTGACGCTGCCCAATTCGGTTTCCACCCAGCCGCCACTCGAAACCCCGGTCCTCACCATCACCCGCAACCAGGTGCTCCTGCAGGGCCAGCCGGTGATGACGCTGGACGCTGTCCAGCAGACTGCAGGCAACAACCTGCCCCCGCTGGCCACGGCGCTGCACGCCGTGCAGCTGCAGCAGCCGACCACACCCGAAGCCGACGGCACGGGTTCGCGCGGCAAGATCAACATCATGGCCGATGAGAGCACACCCTACGCACTGCTCAAGAAAGTGATGGCCACTTGCGGCGACCTCCGCTTCACCGACATCACCTTGTCCGTGAACCACGTTCCGAGGCACACATCGTGACGACGCTGGCGCCTCCACGACACGCCATCCTGTGGGACTCCCTGCAGCTTGGCGAAGTGCAGGACCGGCGATTCCGTCGCATCCTGCTGAGCGTCGCCCTGCCCATCCTGGTACTGGCGCTGGTCGTCTCTTTCCTGCACCTGTCGAGCGCGCAGAAAGGCGGCGGCAACCCCATCGGCACCCCGGACAGCACAACCGTCCGGCTACTGCCCACGCCCCCGGCGCCGATTGCCCCGAAAGCGGAAGAACCGAAGCCGACCCCCAAGCCGGAGGAAAAGCCGCAGCCGGAACCGAAACCTGCGCCCAAACCCACGCCCGAACCCCGGCGTCGTGCCACTGCCCCGGTACCCCGGCCAGCGGCTCCGACACCCCCCAAGATCACGGCACGCGAACGCGCCCAGCGCGTGGCAAAGCAGAGTGGACTCGACGCACTGGCAGCCCTCAGCGACACCAACATCGCCGCCGGGGCCGCCACCCGCCCCCTCGTCTCGGGACAGCTGACGACGCAGGGCAGCCGCCGTGATTCAGGGTCCACGGCCCGGGCCTTCGAGCGCTCCGCTGGAGCCTCCGCTGACGCTGGCAGTGCCGGGGTCGGTTCTGCTCCGGTCACGCATGCCCAGAGTGGCACCGGTGTCGGACAGCGCCGCACGGCGACAGTCACGAGCGCCATCGGCTTCGGCCGCGACAAGTCACGTCCCGGCGACAACGGCAAGAATCTGAAGGCCGGCCGCACCCTGAGCGAAATCCAGCAGGTGTTCGACCGCAACAAGGCGGCTTTCTATGCGCTCTACAACGCCGCCCTGCGGCGCAACCCGAACGAGCAGGGCAAGATCGTGGTGAGCCTGACGATCGCCCCCAATGGCCGGGTCACGGATTGTCATGTCGTCTACAACAACATGGGTGACAAGACGCTCGAAGCCCAAGTCGTGGCGCGTGTGAAGATGCTCGACTTCGGGGCCAAAGCCGTTCCCGTATTCACTTACCCGAACTACCCGATCCACTTCGTACCACCTTCCTGAGGAGAGCAAGATGGGTTTTCTGACCGGTAAACGCGCCCTTATCACCGGCGTGGCCAGTGGCCGTTCGATCGCTACCGGGATCGCCGAAGCCATGCACCGTGAAGGCGCAGAACTCGCTTTCACCTACCAGGGCGACAAGCTGAAAGGCCGGGTCGAGGAATTCGCCCATGAATGCAATTCCTCGATCGTGCTGCCCATGGACGTGACGCAGGATGGCGACATCGCCGCCGTCTTCGACACCCTCGGCAAACAGTGGGGGCAGCTCGACATCGTCGTGCACTCCATCGGATTTGCCCCGCGTGAACTGCTGGCCGGCGGTTATCTGGAAACCGTGACGCGCGAAGGCTACAAGATCGCGCATGACATCAGCGCCTATTCCTTTGCCGCGCTCGGCAAGGCGGCACGCCCCCTGATGCAGGACAAGGGCGGTGCACTGATGACCATGACTTACCTCGGCTCGCTGCGTGCGGTGCCCATGTACAACGTCATGGGCCCGGCAAAGGCCAGCCTGGAAGCGAACGTCCGCTACATGGCGGCCGAGCTCGGGCCGCAGAATATCCGCGTCAACGCCATTTCTGCAGGCCCGATCAAGACGCTTGCCGCTGCCGGTATCAAAGGCTTCCGCGGCATGCTGTCGCACGCTGAAAAGACTTCCGCCCTGCGCAGGAATGTCTCGACGGAAGAAGTCGGCAACGCCGCTGCGTTCCTGTGTTCTGACTTGGCATCCGGAATCACCGGTGAAACACTTTACGTCGATGCTGGGTTCAATATCATGGGCTTCACGATCGAAGCGGACAACTGATTGCTGCTGCCCGAGGATGGGTGAGTCTGGGCTGTCACGCTGAACGCTTGCACTTCACGCACGGGCCGGGCGGCAGGAATCGCAGTGTACGTGGGAGTACATAAGGATTCCGAGTATCGCCATCTTCATTCTTGTGGATGATCCCGCTTGCGGGTGACTGCCTGCACGCGCGATATCCCTGAAAACGGCGTCAACGAGCAGCACCCCTTGGCTGGGTGGGTGAGTCGCGTGCAGGCCACGCTCCTACGGACGCCCTCGCCCTGGATGTCGAGCGCTGCGCAGGTCACTGGTCACTCGGAGTTTCCTTAGCTACCCTCTTGCGTCTGGCTGTTGTCCACCGGGGCCTGTTCGCGCTTGATCTTGACGGTGTCCTGCATCAGCACTCGATAGGCATCCAGCTCACCGCCCGCCAGCGCCTGGCTGTAGCCCTGGGCGGCGGCAGACAACTCGCTGCTGCCCGCTTTCGGCTCAACGCGGTTGACCGCATCCAGGACCACGACGGCGTAATCGCCATTTGCAAGTCGTGTGGAGGCTACACTTGTGGGAGCACCCGCCGCCGCTTCCGGGAGCTCGAAGATGGCCGCGACCAGCGCGCTGTCCTGCTGGGTTGCCTGCCGCTTCAGCGCAGCGAGCTTTTTCACTTCGACACCGGACTGCTGCGCCACATCGACAACCGGAGCCCCGCCGCGAATGGCGGCAACGGCCTTGTCCGCAGCGTCGCGGGCCTGCTTGGCAGCCGCGTCACCAATGAGTTGCGCGCGTATCCCGGCGCTGACTTCCTCAAGTGTCTTCTGGCGCTCAGGCTCGGCTTTCAACTTGCGGATCACCACCTGGTCGGCAGCCGCAACGGTGATCGGCTTGCTGTTCTCGCCATCTTTCAGGACGGAATCCGAAAACGCGGCGTCGATGACCGCCGGATGCGCCGCAATACCTGCCCCGCCCTGGCGCGTCAGCCAGTCCGTGGTTTGTACCTTGAGCTTCAGCTTCGTGGCCGCCGTATCGAGCGACGCAGGGTTTTCGAACACCAGATTGGCCAGCTGCGATTCGGCATCTTCGTATTCCTTTGCCGCGGCCTTGCTACGGTATGTCTCCAGCAGCTTGGCCTGCACGCCCGCATCGTCAAACGGCTGGACGTGACCGGGGCGCACGTCATCCAGACGAATAATGTCCCAACCGAATTTCGTCTTGACGGGCGCGCTGACATCGCCCGCCTTCGCCAACGCGAACAACGCCGTATCGAACTCCGGGGCCGTCATGCCACGCCCAAGCCAGCCGAGCTCGCCGCCCTTGTCCTTCGACCCCGGATCTCCCGAATACTGCTTCGCAAGCGCCGCGAAGTCCCCTCCGGCTTTGATCTTCGCCACAACTTCGTTCGCCTGGGTCTGTGCCGCCGCCGCGTCGCTGCCGAAGCGGATCAGGATGTGGCTGGCCTTGCGCTGTCCGGGAACGGTGAAGCGCTGTGCCTTCTGTGCGTCGTAGATGGCTTCCAGGACTTTCGGCTCGGGAGCCGGAATCGCCGGCATCCCACCTTCGGAAAGCTCGATGTATTGCAGCTTCACGCGCTGCGGGGCGATGAAGTCGACCTTGTGTGCGTCGTAGTAATCCTTGACCTGGGCATCGGTCACCGTCACGCCCTTTGCGTACCGTGCGGGCAGAAACAGCAGCTCGCGGGCATCGCGCGTGGCATGCGTCACATCCCACGTCGCCAGTGCTTGCTTCGGCACGACGAAAGCCGTGTCCAGCACGCCGGCGCGCAGCTGCTCGACCCGCAATGATTCCCGAACCTGAGCCTCGAACTGCTCGGGCACCATGCCGTTCGATGCGAGCACCGATCGGTATAGGTTCGGGGAAAAATGGCCGTCTTCCTGAAACGCACCAATCTGGCTGACGTAGTCATAGACGGCGGAATCTGTGGCCGTATAGCCCTGCTTGTTCGCGTATTGCTGCAGCAGGGTCTGTTCGATCAGATCATTCAGGACGCCGGCGCGAAAGCGCGACTGGTCGATCTGGTTCGGGTTGAAGTTGTCCCCCATCATCTGCAGCATCTGCTGGTAGCTGCGGTTGTAGGCCTGCTGGAATGCGGCCTGCGTGACCTTCGCACTACCGACTTTCGCCAGCGTCGGATTCGCTCCGCCAAACAGCGGGCTGGCCCCGATCCCCCAAACCGCAAAGACCAGGCACAGAAGACCGACGATTCCCCACACGACGGGGCCGGCCATCCTGTCTCGCATGCTTTGAAGCGCCATAACTGTGTCTTCTTCGTCTACCAGTGGAAACCGCGCCTGCAGCATGGCTGCCGCAGGACTATACACGGGCTTGTCAGCGGTCCGTCAAAAAAAACGGGGGCGCCTTTTCGAGGCACCCCCGGATCGTTACATCATGGCGGAGCGGACGGGACTCGAACCCGCGACCCTCGGCGTGACAGGCCGATACTCTAACCAGCTGAGCTACCGCTCCAGATTTGATGTCTGGTGGGTGCTGACGGGCTCGAACCGCCGACCCCCGCCTTGTAAGGGCGATGCTCTACCAGCTGAGCTAAGCACCCAAGGACCCACGAGACCCCAAGGGGGCTTATTTTATTGCGTCTTTGAACGTTTTGCCAGCCTTGAATGTCGGCGTCTTGCTGGCGGCGATCT
Source organism: Nevskiaceae bacterium (assembly GCA_004298465.1). GTDB lineage: Bacteria > Pseudomonadota > Gammaproteobacteria > Nevskiales > Nevskiaceae > SCRT01. The sequence continues at coordinate 344,804 of SCRT01000007.1, forward strand.
TCAGGGGAGCGCCGGTCTTCGGGTTGCGGCCCAGACGCGCGGCGCGCTTGCGCGCTTCGAACGTGCCGAAACCGACGATCGAAACCTTGTCGTTCTTCTTGAGCGCCTTGCTGACGACCTGGATCAGGCCATCGACAACACGTGTCACATCTGCCTTCGAGGCATCGGAGGCATCGGCAACGGCGGAAATCAGTTCAGATTTGTTCATACAGAGAAATCCCTCTTTTTATAACTGGGGCCTGCGCCGCGCCCCATCAGACGAAATGTGGAACCTCGCGCGATCGGGCAGGTACCCCACCGCAACATGCCAAACCAAACCACAGCTTGCAAATTCTATAGCAGCCGGCGCGATCGAGCGCCACCTGCACAGCGCTGTCGTTGCGGCAGCGGTGCGCACAGTGCATTGTGCGGCTGCATCTTGTCAATGTGCGCGCATCTGTCGCGCGCCCTTCACGCTTGGCGGATTCGCGACTGGCTCTCCTGCAGGCGCGGGCATACGCTCCAGGGCAAGCTGCAGGACATCCTCGATCCAGCGTACCGGCTTGATCTCCAGATGCTGTCTAACAGTGTCGGGAATGTCCGCAAGATCCTTAACATTATCCTGCGGAACCAGCACCTTGCGGATGCCTCCCCGCTGTGCCGCCAGCAGCTTTTCCTTCAGCCCGCCGATCGGCAGTACTTCACCCCGCAACGTGATTTCACCCGTCATCGCCACGTCCGCGCGCACCGGGATGCGCGTGAGCGCAGAGACCAGCGCCGTACACATGCCGACACCGGCGGAAGGGCCGTCCTTTGGCGTTGCGCCTTCGGGCACGTGGACGTGAAGGTCATGCGTCTCGTAGAAGTCCGGTGCAATGCCAAGCGACTCCGCGCGCGAACGCACGACCGTCAGCGCGGCCTGGATGGATTCCTTCATGACATCGCCCAGCGAACCCGTCTGCGTGAGGTGCCCTTTGCCAGGCGTCAACGCCGCCTCGATGGTCAGCAGCTCGCCACCGACTTCCGTCCATGCCAGCCCCGTGACCTGGCCGATCTCGTCGTGCTCCTCGGCGCGGCCGTAGTGGAAGCGCGGCACACCCAGATAAGCGTCGAGGTTCTTCGGTGTGACCCGCACGCCGCGCTTCGTCGGTTTCGTCAGCACCTGCTTGACGACCTTGCGGGCAATCTTGCTGATTTCGCGCTCAAGGTTGCGTACGCCGGCCTCGCGCGTGTAGGTGCGCACGATCTCGCGCAGGGCGTCATCGGTGACGGTCAGTTCCTTGTCACGCAGACCGTTGTTCTTCATCTGCTTCGGCACCAGGTACTGGTGCGCGATGGCGACTTTCTCATCCTCGGTATAGCCGGGAATGCGGATCACCTCCATGCGGTCGAGAAGCGGCGCCGGAATGTTCAGGCTGTTCGCCGTGGCGATGAACATCACGTCCGAAAGATCGGTATCGACCTCAAGGTAGTGGTCCTGGAACGTGTGGTTCTGCTCGGGGTCCAGCACTTCCAGCAGCGCGGAGGATGGATCGCCGCGGAAATCCATGCTCATCTTGTCGATTTCGTCAAACAGGAACAGCGGATTCTTCACACCGACCTTCGCGAGGTTCTGCACGATCTTGCCCGGCAGGGAACCGATGTAGGTCCTTCGGTGCCCGCGGATCTCCGCTTCGTCGCGTACGCCGCCAAGCGACATGCGCACGAACTTGCGGTTGACGGCTTCGGCAATTGAATGGCCAAGCGAGGTCTTGCCGACGCCCGGCGGGCCGACGAGGCACAGGATCGGGCCGTTGAGCTTCTTCACGCGGCTCTGCACCGCAAGATATTCGATGATGCGTTCCTTGATCTTTTCGAGCCCGTAATGGTCGCGGTCCAGCACCGCCTGCGCATGGTCAAGGTCGAGCCGTACCCGCGTAGCCTTCTTCCACGGCACTTGCGTCATCCAGTCCAGATAGTTGCGCACCACAGTCGCTTCCGCCGACATCGGCTGCATCAGCTTGAGCTTCTGGAATTCACGCAGCGCCTTGTGGCGCGCAGCCTTCGGCATACCGGACTTCTCGATCTTGCGCGCCAGCTCCTCCTGCTCGTTCGGTGCGTCTTCCAGATCACCCAATTCCTTCTGGATCGCCTTGATCTGCTCGTTCAGGTAGTACTCGCGCTGGTTCTTCTCCATCTGCGACTTCACACGGCCACGGATCTTCTGCTCCATCTGCAGGATGTCGATCTCGGCGCTGACCTGCTTGAGCACGAATTCAAGCCGCTCGCCGGCATCCACCGTAGCCAGCACTTTCTGCCGCTCGTCAAGCTTCAGCGACAGGTGCGCGGCAATCGCGTCCGCGAGGCGACCGGGTTCATCGACACCCGACAGCGACGGCAGCAATTCGGCGGGTACTTTGCGATTGAGCTTGACGTACTGCTCGAAAGTCGCGAGCGCCGCGCGCATCGCCGCATCCACCTCAGCGCTCTCGGACGCCGCGTCCGGCGGCAGTACACGGCATTCCGCTGTAAGGAATGCGTCGCCCGATTCCACGCTCACGACCGCCGCACGCTCGTTGCCTTCCACCAGCACCTTGATGGTGCCGTCCGGCAGCTTGAGCAGTTGCAGGATACTGGCCAGCGTTCCGGTGTCGTACAGGTCGTCGGCGCCCGGATCGTCCAGATCGGCCGCCTTCTGGGCCACCAGCAGGATGCGCTTGCCGTCCTGCATCGCTGCATTCAGGGCCTTGACGGAGCGTTCGCGTCCGACGAACAGCGGTACTGCCATGTGTGGGTACACCACCACGTCCCGCAGCGGCAGCAGCGGCACCCGGGTGTCGGCCGAAGGAGTGGCGGATTGCGTCTGGGTCGGTTCAGTCACTTGAAATCTCGCTTGAAATACATGTCATGGCCACGCCATCCTGCATCCTTACGTCGCGATGCATGCGCCGGGCAGCCATTCCGGGAAAAGGTTTTAACGGATCTGCTGACACCGCTAACACCCCGTTACCCGCTTCGGATACATGCCGCCTCAGCCGCCGAATTCAAGAGCCCTCACACATAGGTAACCAGCGGCTCGCCCTGTACCGCCTGGGCTTCCTCCAAGTGCGTGTGGGCATTGAAGCCAGCAAACTCCAGCGCGCCGTGGCTGCGCACGACACGCGTCACCGCCGTGTTCACCACACGCAGGTTCAGCGCCCAGGTACGCTCGTCGTTCAGTCCCAGAAGGTCCCGGCAAACCATGGAAATGGGGCCGCCGGACGTGAACACCAGCACCGTCTCATGCGGCTTGAGCCGTGCCTCCACGGCCGCCAGCGCGGCCTGCACCCGGGCCTGGAACGCAACCCAGGTCTCGCGGTAATCCCCGTCGTGCGCCCCCCCCACCCAGCGCCGGATGGCAAGGCCGAATACTTTGCGGAACGCGGCTCCGGGGTCGCCCTGCGCCAGCAGGTCGCGCGCCAGCACGTGCTGGTTGCGCCAACGCGTGTCAACCGCCGCCAGCAGATCGTTGTGGTCGTATTCGTTCCAACGCGCGTCGATGTCCAGCGCCACGGACGCACCCATTGCCGACAGGCACGCCGTGGCGGTCTGACGGTGGCGTTGCATGCCGCCACAGACGGCACCCGCCACCTGCAGCCCACGGTGTGCGAACGCGGCGCCGAGGATCTGCGCTTGGCGTTCACCGAGCGCCGAAAGCGCATCGTAGTCCGTACCCGAAAACGAGGCTTGCCCGTGCCGCACCAGATAGATGGCACTCACACCCTGTCCCCCGCCCGCCGGATTGGCCGCTTCTTCACGGTGCTGCCGACCCGTCGCCGTGCGGCAGATTCTGACTTTGACATTTCTCGATCGCTTCCTGCAGTTGCTGGAGGGAACCGCCATTCGCCACTTGCGCAGCAGACTGGCAACCATTGTCCTTGAGCGAACGCAGCATCGGCTGGACCGTGGCTGCCGCCGGATCGGCAGGCCCCACTGGTGACGCGCCCGGCCGCGGCAACAGCATGTAGAGCCCCAAGCCGAGCACGGCCAGTGCCAGCAGCAACCTCACCATGTTCAACTCCCGAAACGATTTCTGAAAGGTTGAATCTAGCACGGCCCGCATACTGCGCAGGGCCGCACAAATGATGTCATCGCGCTTGAAAACAGCCTGCAAACCCGCATCTACAATCCATCGATTCACAAGTGGAGCGCACCATGCGCATGGACAAGTTGACCAGCCGTTTCCAGCAGGCACTGCAGGACGCGCAAAGCCTCGCCGTGGGCCGTGACCAGCCACAGATCGAACCTGCGCACCTGCTGCAGGCGCTGCTCGACCAGGACGGCGGCTCCACCACGCCGCTGCTGCAGCTGGCCGGCGCCGACACCGCCCGCCTGCGCAATGAACTAGCGCGCATCATCGACAACTTGCCGCACCTCGGCAAGCCGACCGGCGAAGTGCAAGTCGGCGCCGAACTCAACCGCCTGCTCAACCTCACGGACAAGCTGGCGCAGGAACACAAGGATCCGTTCATCGCCACCGAGCTGTTCGTGCTGGCGGTTTGCGAGGACAAGGGTGAAGTCGGCCGCGCGCTGCGCGAGGCCGGCGCGGACCGCGCGCGTGTCACCGCCGCCATCGAAAAAGTGCGTGGGGGCCAGAAAGTGGATTCCGCCGGTGCGGAAGACCAGCGCCAAGCGCTGGAAAAATACACGAACGACCTCACGCAGCGTGCTGAATCGGGCAAGCTCGACCCGGTGATCGGCCGCGATGAGGAAGTGCGCCGTGTCATCCAGGTGCTATCGCGCCGCACCAAGAACAACCCGATCCTCATCGGCGATCCCGGCGTCGGCAAGACCGCCATCGTCGAAGGGCTTGCGCAACGTATCGTCAACGGCGAAGTGCCGGAATCGCTGAAGAACAAGCGTGTGCTGTCGCTCGACCTCGGCAGCCTCATCGCCGGCGCAAAGTTCCGCGGCGAATTCGAGGAACGCCTGAAAGCCGTACTCAAGGACCTCGCCAAGCAGGAAGGCCAGGTCATCCTGTTCATTGACGAAATCCACATGATCGTCGGCGCCGGCAAGGCCGACGGCGCGATGGATGCCGGCAACATGCTGAAGCCGGCGCTGGCGCGCGGCGAGCTGCACTGCATCGGCGCCACCACGCTCAACGAATACCGCCAGTATCTGGAAAAGGACGCGGCGCTGGAACGCCGCTTCCAGAAAGTGCTGGTGAACGAACCCTCGGTGGAAGACACCATCGCCATCCTGCGCGGTATCAAACAGCGCTACGAAGTGCACCACGGCGTAGACATCACGGACGGGGCGATCATCGCCGCGGCCAAGCTCTCGCACCGCTACATCACCGACCGCAAGCTGCCGGACAAGGCTATCGATCTGATCGACGAAGCCGCGTCGCGCATCCGCATCGAGATCGATTCCAAGCCCGAGGCGCTAGACCGTCTCGACCGCCGTTTGATCCAACTCAAGATTGAGCGCGAAGCGCTGCGCAAGGAAAAAGACGACGGCGCGAAACAATCGCTGGCGGCATTGGAGGGTGAGATCGACAAGCTCGGCCGCGAATATGCCGAACTAGAAGACCAGTGGAAAGCCGAAAAAGCTGGCGTCGAGGGCACGGCGGGTATCAAGGAAGAAGTCGAGCGCGTCCACACGCAGATGGAGGCAGCGCGGCGCGCCGGCGACCTGTCACGCATGGCGGAACTGCAATACGGGCGCCTGCCTGAGCTGCAGAAAAAGCTCGCTGCGGCCGAAATGCTGGCCAAGCAGGCACCGAACAGCTCTGCCGAAAACGGCGAAGCTCGCCTGTTGCGCACGGCCGTCACGGAAGAGGAGATCGCCGAAGTCGTAGCGCGCTGGACCGGCATCGCCGTCGCCAAATTGATGGAAGGCGAACGCGAAAAGTTGCTGCGCATGGAAGAGGGACTGCACGCGCGCGTCGTCGGCCAGGACGAGGCCGTCACTGCCGTCGCCAACGCCATCCGCCGCTCGCGCGCCGGCCTGTCCGACCCGCACCGCCCCATCGGCTCCTTCCTGTTCCTCGGCCCAACTGGCGTCGGCAAGACGGAATTGTGCAAGGCGCTGGCCGCGTTCATGTTCGACAGCGCCGAGAACATGGTGCGCATCGACATGAGCGAATACGGTGAACGTCACAGCGTCGCGCGCCTCATCGGTGCCCCACCTGGCTACGTCGGCTACGAGGAAGGCGGCCAGCTCACGGAAGCCGTGCGGAGGCGTCCGTATTCCGTCATCCTGCTCGACGAGGTCGAAAAGGCCCACCCGGAAATCTTCAACACCCTGCTGCAAGTACTGGACGACGGCCGCCTCACGGACGGCCAGGGCCGCACCGTGGACTTCACGAACTGCGTCGTGGTGATGACGTCCAACCTCGGCTCCGACCTCATCCAGTCGATGATGACGAAGGACGCATCCAGCGACTACGCGGCCATCAAGGAAGCCGTGATGGCGGTCGTTTCACAGCATTTCCGCCCCGAGTTCATCAACCGCATCGACGACGCCGTGGTGTTCCACCCGCTCGGCAGCGCGGACATCCGCCGCATCGCCGGGTTGCAGGTGGCCCTGCTTGCGCAGCGCCTGCGGGAACGTGAAATCACGGTGCACTTCACGGCTGCCGCGCTCGACCGCATCGCGGAAGCCGGCTACGACCCGGTCTACGGCGCCCGCCCGCTCAAGCGCGCCGTGCAGACGCTGGTGGAAAACCCGCTGGCACGTCAAATCCTGCAAGGGCATTTCGCTGCCGGCGATCGGATCGAAGTGAAAGTAGCCGGGAGCCAGTTGGCATTCGAGAAAGCATCGGAAACGTGAAGGCCCGCGAGGATATTCGGTGTGCGTCAACTTTTATGACGCCGCTGTATCTTCCTGAAACCGCAGCGCCAGCCGGTGTGTTGGCCGCTATGGCTTGCTCACCTGCAGACGGTCATTGATCTCCTTGACGCCAGGCACCCGTGATGCGGCATCCTTGGCCTGATCGCTGATCACACCGCTGGCGACCGTCCCTTCCAGGGTAATCACCCCATCGCAATCGGTGACCCGCACCTGCGAAGGTTTGATGCCGTAGGCTTCCAGCAGTTTCGCCTGCACGCGCTTTGCCAGTGCGGAAAGTGCAACACGGGACATCGCCGTACCGGCCTGATTCACCTGCACGCAGGAAGCCGGCGGTGCTGCAGCTGCCACTGCACCTGCCCCCATCAACATCGATGAGGCTATCAGGCATCGAAAATAAATGGGAAATTCTGATCTGGCCATAAAAATCCTCCTCTCGTCACAGACCTGCCATTGGAGGTAACAAGCGGTACGGGTGTCAACTATCGGGGCTGGCAATCGGGCGTCGTCCGTTCCCGTCCGCTTCCCGCCGCACGCGGAAAAAACTCCGCAACAATTCTGCCGCCTCGGCCTCCAGTACGCCGGCAACCACTTCAACTTGATGATTCAGCTTGCGCGTTCCCAGCACGTCGAAGACGGAACCGGCAGCACCGGCCTTAGGGTCGCGAGCCGCATAGACGATGCGCGCGACACGCGCATGCAGGATAGCCCCGGCGCACATCACGCACGGTTCCAGCGTCACATACAGGGTTGTACCTGGCAGTCGGTAGTTGCCGCCAACCACCGCTGCCGCACGCAACGCCACGATCTCGGCGTGCGCCGTCGGGTCGTGCGCGGCGATCGGGTGGTTTGCACCCTCCCCCAGCACGGCGCCTTGCTGAACCAGAACCGCGCCGACCGGCACTTCGCCCGCCTCACCGGCGGCACGCGCCAGCGCCAGTGCGTGATGCATCCAGCGCACATCCGTGTCGAGTGTTTCCTGGAGAGCGGCGTCAAGCGTCATGTCGGGCCTCGCTACGCCTCACCGGCGACCAAAAACGCAAAAACCTCACATTGCCGTGAGGTTTCAGGTCAGGTCCGGGTCATTCCGGGCACTGGCAAATGCAGGTTTCAACAGTGTTCAATGGTGCCGACGGGGAGATTCGAACTCCCACAGCTTTCGCCGCTACCACCTCAAGGTAGTGCGTCTACCAATTCCGCCACGTCGGCAAAAAACGAGTTGCTGATTTTACTTCACTTGCCGGTTTTTGTCGCTGGCTGTTCCGTGCCTACAGCCGCTGCAGGGGCATTGGCGCCCGACTTCGAGGCGGTCGCACCAGCCTCTGGAGCCCCGGTCTGCATCGTCGGCACGGGGGCCGGTTCGGGGGCCGCGGGAGCTGCCGCCGGCTGTTCGGCGTGGACGCGGTCGACGACGCTGTTCGACGTCGTGCCCCGATGGTTCGCGAGATAGGCCAGCGCCAGGGTAATGATGAAAAACGCGGTCGCGAGACCGGCCGTGACATGGCTTAGCGTCGTGCCGCCATGGCTGGAACCGAACATGGTGCCCGACACGCCGGTACCGAACGCGGCACCTGCATCGGCGCCCTTGCCCTGCTGCAGCATGATCAGCGCGATCAGCGCGATCGAGACAATGACGAGAAGTACGACCAGAGTTGTATACATGATGGTGTCTAACGAAGGGCGCCCACGTTGGCGATAGCCAGGAAATCGTCCGCCTTCAATGCCGCTCCGCCCACCAGCCCGCCATCGATGTCGGGACAGGAAAACAGCGCAGCCGCATTGTCCGGCTTGACGCTACCGCCGTACAGGATACGAACGGAATTGGCGATTGTAGCATCCGCACACGCCAGCCTGCCGCGCACAAAGGCATGAACGGCTTGCGCCTGCTCCAGCGTGGCCGTGCGGCCTGTACCGATCGCCCAGATCGGCTCATAGGCAATCACGGCCCGAGTGAAGGCAGCAATCCCGCTGTGGTGCAGCACAGCGTCGAGCTGGCGGCCCAGCACCTGTTCGGCGGCTCCCTCGTCGCGCTGCTGCAGCGTTTCACCGATGCACAGGATCGGGGTCAGGTCCAGCGCCTGTGCCGTGGCGAACTTGCGGGCGACACGGGCATCGCCTTCGGCATACAGCGTGCGGCGTTCGGAATGGCCGACGATGACATATTCACAGCCCACGTCACGCAGCATGGCGCCGTGGATTTCTCCGGTGAACGCGCCAGGCTTCTCCTGCTCGCACACGTCCTGGGCACCCAGCACGACGCGGCTGCCGTGCAGCGCTGCGCCGACCGCGCCCAGATAGACCGCAGGCGGGCAAACGACGAGTTCGACTTCCGCAGGTACGGCCGGCAAACCCGAGCGGATCCCGCTCACCAGCGTGGCATTCGCAGCGCGCGAGCCGTTCATCTTCCAGTTGCCTGCCACCAGCCGTTTTCTCGCCACTTGTCGCTCTTCCAGGAATCGATACTCGCAAATCAGGTTCTATCACGCAGCGACCGCGCGCTCGCGGATGCAGGCGGCAAGCCGTTCGGCGAGTTGCTCGGCATGCTGGCGTTCCGTCGCCTCGACCATCACGCGTACGACTGGTTCGGTACCTGACGGACGCAGCAGCACGCGCCCGCCATCACCAAGCTCGCGTTCCGTTGCCACCACCGCGGCGTGGACAGCGGAAGAAGCCACCAGCTTGCGCATGTCCCCAGTAATCGGGACATTCACCAATACCTGTGGCAGCTTTTCCATTCCCGCCACCAACCGCGCCAGGATTTCGCCGCTCGCCTGCATGGCTTCCAGTACCTGCAGGGCGGTGACGATGCCGTCTCCGGTCGGGCCGATATCCAGGCACAGGATATGCCCAGACGTCTCACCGCCGACGATACCGTCTTTTTCCACCAGCCTGGCCAGGACGTGGCGATCGCCGACAGCGGCCCGCTCGAACGCCATACCCATAGCCGTGATCGCGCGTTCAAGGCCAAAATTGCTCATCTGGGTGCCAACGACTGGCCCACGCAGCAAGCCCAGCTCGCGCCGGCGCCGGGCAATGACGAGCAGGATCTCGTCGCCATCGACGAGCCGCCCTTCTGCCGTCACCATCTGACAGCGATCCGCATCGCCGTCGACCGCGATCCCGACGTCCGCATGGTGTTCCCGAACGGCCGCCATCAGGGCCTGGGGGTGCGTGGAGCCGCAGGCATCGTTGATGTTGAAACCGTCCGGCCGGTCGCCGATCGTGATGACGTCCGCGCCCAGTTCGGAGAATACCGCGGTGGCCACCTTGTAGGCTGCGCCGTTGGCGCTGTCCACCACCAGCTTCAGACCGCGCAGCGAACTGCGGCGGAACGTGCTTTTGCAATACTCGATATAACGCCCAGCTGCATCGTCGATCCGTCGCGCCCGCCCCATGTGCTCGGAGGCCACACACTCCATCGGCTCGTCCAGCAGACGCTCGATCTCCATCTCGACGGCGTCGTCCAGCTTGCCGCCTTCAGCGGAGAAGAACTTCACGCCGTTGTCGTGGTAGGGGTTGTGCGAGGCCGAGACAACGATGCCGGCCTGGGCACGCAGCGCGCGCGTGAGATAGGCCACGGCGGGCGTCGGAATCGGCCCCAGCAGGTCCGCTTCCACGCCGGCAGCGGCCAGCCCGGCTTCCAGCGCCGATTCCAACATGTAGCCAGAACGGCGCGTGTCCTTGCCGATCAGCACGCGCGCGCCCGGCGTGGACGCCAGCACCCGCCCGGCGGCCCAGCCCAGCTTGAGGACGAATTCCGGCGTCATCGGCGCCACACCGACACGTCCGCGGACGCCGTCGGTTCCAAAATGCCGCTGTGAATGTTCTTGTGTCATGGTTTGTTGTTGCTCCCGAATCCAGAAACCTCCATCACCACCCTGAGCGCGTCGCAAGTTGCGCGCACATCGTGGGTACGCACGATCAAGGCGCCGCGCTCGACGGCCATTACAGCAGCCGCCAGCCCGGCGGCAAGACGCTGGCCGACCGGCTCTCCCGTCAGCTCACCGAGCATCGACTTGCGCGACACACCCACCAGCACCGGCACGCCCAAATCGCCCAGCACCGGCAAGGCGGACAGCAACCGCAGGTTGTGCACAAGCCGCTTGCCGAAACCGAAGCCTGGATCTACGCACAGACGGTCCCGGCCGATACCGGCTGCGACACAGGCCGCAACGCGTTCCGACAGAAATGTCTGTACTTCCTCGACCACATCGACATAGTGCGGAGCGTCCTGCATGGTGCGCGGCTCGCCCTGCATGTGCATGATGCACACGCCGGCGCCAGTTTGCGCGGCGGCTTCCAGCGCTCCGGGGACACGCAGCGCCGCGATGTCGTTGATCATCTCGGCGCCGACCCGGCAGGCAGCGTGCATCACTTCCGGCTTCACGGTATCCACCGAGACGATGCAGCCAAAGCGCTTGACGATCGCTTCGATCACCGGCACGACGCGGCGTATCTCTTCTGCCACCGATACATCCTGCGCGCCTGGGCGCGTCGACTCACCGCCCACGTCGATGATCCCCGCACCTTCGGCCAGCATCTGCTCGGCGTGGGCAACCGCCGCATCACGCGCTGCGAAACGTCCGCCGTCGGAAAACGAGTCCGGCGTGCAGTTCAAGATGCCCATCACGCGTGGACGCGACAGATCCAGGACCTGCGTACGCAGCCGCAATGCCGGTTGACCTTGCCGTTTCAGTGTATTGCGCAGATTGCCACCGCCATGGGCCGCTCTTGCGAGCTCGGCGGAACAAGCAGGATCGCCCACCGGAGGTGCGCCATCATCTCGCGCATCCCCTGCAGCAGAGACGGTCGGGCACGACAAACCGTTCAGGGGCTCAGGTTCAGGGCTGCTGGCTGGCCGGCTTCGCCGTCGGCGTCACCACACCGCTGGCACCCGGCCGCGAAGGTGGCGGCGTGGAATGGCCGCTCGTCCAGCTATCCGGCTCCCCGGGATCTTCACCTTTCATGATGCGGCCAATCTGCTTCGTGTCGATGGTTTCATACTTCATCAGCGCCGCAGCCATCGCGTGCAAGGTATCCATGCGGTCCAGCAGGGCTTGGCGTGCCGTGGCGTAGTTGCGGTCGATGATGTCGCGGATTTCACGGTCGATGGCGTGCGCGGTGTCATCCGACAGGTTCTTGTGCTGCGTCACACTGCGGCCCAGGAACACTTCACCGTCATCCTCAGAGTAGGTCAGCGGCCCAAGCTTGTCCGACAGGCCCCATTTCGTGACCATGTTGCGGGCGATCTCCGTGGCGCGCTCGATGTCGTTCGACGCACCGGTGGTGACGCCGTCGGCACCGAAAATGAGTTCCTCGGCGATGCGGCCGCCAAACAAGCCGCAGATCTGGGAATTCAGGCGCTGCTTGGAATTGCTGTAGCGGTCCTCTTCCGGCAGGAACATCGTCACTCCCAGCGCCCGGCCACGTGGGATGATCGTGACCTTGTACACCGGGTCGTGATCCGGCACGGAAAGCCCGACGATGGCATGCCCGGACTCGTGATACGCGGTGAGTGTCTTTTCCTTCTCTGACATCACCATGGAACGTCGTTCCGCGCCCATCATGATCTTGTCCTTAGCGCGCTCGAAATCATCCTGCGCCACCAGACGCTTGTTGGCCCGCGCGGCGAACAGAGCTGCTTCGTTGACGAGATTTGCGAGGTCGGCACCGGAGAAGCCAGGTGTGGCGCGCGCGATGATGTCGGGTTTCACGTCGTCGGAAATCGGTACCGAGCGCATGTGCACGCGCACGATCTGTTCGCGCCCACGCACATCCGGCAGCGGCACGACAACCTGGCGGTCGAAGCGACCCGGACGTAGCAGCGCAGGGTCGAGTACGTCCGGCCGGTTCGTGGCCGCGATGACGATGACGCCTTCATTGCCTTCGAAGCCGTCCATTTCCACCAGCAACTGGTTCAGCGTCTGCTCGCGCTCATCGTGGCCGCCACCCAGCCCGGCACCGCGGTGCCGACCAACAGCGTCGATCTCGTCGATGAAGATGATGCACGGGGCATGCTTCTTGGCCTGCTCGAACATGTCGCGCACGCGCGAGGCGCCGACGCCGACGAACATTTCCACAAAGTCGGAACCGGAAATCGAGAAGAACGGCACGCCCGCCTCGCCGGCGATGGCGCGCGCCAGCAAGGTCTTGCCGGTACCGGGCGAACCCACCATCAGCACACCACGCGGAATCTTGCCGCCCAGTTTCTGGAAGCGACCGGGATCCTTCAGAAAGTCGACCAGCTCGGACACTTCCTGCTTGGCTTCCTCCACGCCCGCGACGTCCGCGAACGTGATCTTGACCTGGTCGGCATTCAGCATGCGGGCCTTGCTCTTGCCGAAGCTCATGGCGCCCCGGCCACCGCCGCCGCCCTGCATCTGGCGCATGAAGTAGATCCACACGCCGATCAACAGCAGGATCGGGAAGGCGTTGAGCAGCAATTGCACCAGCAGCGGCGTTTCCTTGGGCAGCTCGCCATTGAATTTGACGTTGTGCTTGAGGAGTTCGCCGATCATCGGCGCGTTGTCGGTTTCCGGACTGATGCTGGTGAACTTCTGGCCGCTCTTGAGCGTGCCCTTGATGGTCTGGTCCTGGATCGTGACTTCGGAAATGTTGTTGTCCTTGACCTGCGCCAGGAAATCCGAATAACCGACCTTGGCCGCCTCCGTGGAGTGCCCGGAAAAGCTCTGGAACGCCATCAGCACCACTACGATGATGACGAGCCACAGCAACAATTGCTTGACGTAATCGTTCAACGCCAGACCCTCACACGCTCAGACTGCGAATTCTTCATTCCGACACTACACTACGCGGAAGCTTCTCGCCAGCAGATAAAGCTCGCGGCTGCGCGCACGCGAAGCCTTGGGCTTGCGGATCACCACTTTTCCAAAATGCTGCCTTACCGATGCCACGAAAGCATCACAACCTTCACCGCTGAACAGCTTCATCAACAACGCACCTTGTGCACACAGGTGCCGACAGGCAAAATCCAGCGCCAGCTCGGCAAGCTCCATCGCAGCGGCCTGGTCTGCTGACGTCACGCCTGAAATGTTGGGGGCCATATCGGATAAAACAAGATCGACTCCAGCATTTCCGACGCAGGCCTCGAACGCTGCCAGCACCGCGTCGGTCCGGAAGTCGCCCTCGATGAAGTCGACGCCTGCCAGCGGCTCCATCGGCAGCACATCGAGTGCAACGAGCCGCCCTTTCGCGCCCAGCCTTGGACGTGCGTACTGGCTCCAGCCACCGGGCGCCGCACCGAGGTCGACGACCGTCATGCCCGGTTTCAGCAGATGGTCACGCGCATCCAACTCCTCCAGCTTGAAGCGGGCACGTGAGCGATAGTTGCGCTCGCGCGCCATCCGCACGTAGATATCGGACTCGTGCTCCGCGATCCAGCGGGCGGAACTCGCCGTGCGTTTCTTCTTGACCACGCGAGGGCGTTATCCGCGGCGCCGGTTCAGAGGTAGGCGACCTTGACGATTTCCAGTTCGCGCACGCCGCCCGGCGTCCGCGCCTGGGCGACATCGCCGAGGCTCTTGCCGACCAGCGCCCGCGCAATCGGGGAATTCACCGAAATCATGTTGCGCGACAGATCCGCTTCGTCCTCCCCGACGATCTGGTAGGTGAAGGCTTCGCCGGTCTCCCCATCCTCCAGATCCACGGTAGCGCCGAAGATGACGCGCCCGGTGTTCGTCATGGCCGCCACATCGACGATCTGGGCGTTGGACAGCTTGCCTTCGATCTCCTTGATACGGCCCTCCACGAAGCTCTGTTGTTCGCGGGCGGCGTGATATTCAGCGTTTTCCTTCAAGTCGCCATGCTCGCGCGCTTCGGCGATGGCGGCCACGATCTTTGGCCGCATCTCGCTCTTCAACGTATGCAGTTCTTCCCGCAGCGCATCAGCGCCGCGCTTGGTCATGGGTACGGTACTCATGGGACAAGCATAGCCCCATGCAAGTCCTGAAGGCGGTTGACCTCCATCTTGTCGAGCTTTTCCATTGCCTCGGCACACGCCAGCGCACCGTCGATGGTAGTGGCGTAGCTCAGCTTCTGGGCGATGGAAGCGGTACGGATGGAATGGGATTCTTCAATGGATACCTTGCCTTCCGTGGTATTGACGACAAACTGGATGGCACCATTCTTGATCATGTCCACGCAGTGTGGACGGCCCTCCTTGACCTTGTTCACCGGCTCGCAGTCGATGCCCGCGGCACGAATCGCCGCGCAGGTACCGTGCGTCGCCACCAGCTTGAAACCACGCGCCACCAACTTGCGTGCCAGCTTCACGGCCTGCGGCTTGTCGGCGTCGCGTACCGAAATGAAGGCCGTGCCGTCACGCGGTAGCGAAAAGCCGCTGCCCGCCATGGCCTTGGCGTAGGCCTCACCAAAGTCCGCCCCCACGCCCATCACTTCGCCGGTGGAGCGCATTTCCGGGCCGAGGATCGGGTCCACGCCGGGAAACTTCGCGAACGGGAACACCGCTTCCTTGACGGAGAAATACTGCGGCAGGATCTCGCCGTGTACGCCCTGCTTGGCCAAGCTGTCACCCGCCATGCAGCGCGCCGCGATCTTCGCCAGAGGCCGTCCCGTGGCCTTGGATACGAATGGCACGCTGCGCGAGGCGCGTGGGTTCACTTCCAGCAGATAGAGCTGTTCGCCCTGCAGCGCGAACTGCACGTTCATCAGCCCGCACACGTCCAATGCATGCGCGAGTTTCTCGGTCTGTTCGTGCAGCATGACCAGCGCTTTTTCCGACAGCGTGTGCGTTGGCAGCGAGCACGCCGAGTCGCCGGAATGCACGCCGGCCTGCTCGATGTGTTCCATGATGCCGCCGATCACCACGTCCTTGCCATCCGACAGCGCGTCAACGTCGATTTCCGTCGCGTTGTTGAGAAAGCGGTCCAGCAGCACCGGGGATTCGTTGGACACCGACACGGCTTCCGTCATGTAGCGCTTCAGGTCGTCGTCGTCGTGGACGATTTCCATGGCACGCCCACCCAGCACGTAGCTGGGCCGCACGACGAGCGGATAACCGACTTCGTGCGCTACTTTCAGCGCCGCTTCCTCGGAAGTGGCAGTGCCGTTGTCTGGCTGCAGCAGGCCAATCTTGCGCACCAGCTTCTGGAAGTGCTCGCGGTCTTCGGCCAAATCGATGGACTCGGGGCTGGTGCCGATGATCGGCGCACCCGCAGCCTCGAGTTCACGCGCCAACTTCAGCGGCGTCTGGCCACCGAACTGGACGATGACGCCGACCGGCTTTTCGAGGTCGATGATCTCCAATACGTCTTCCGCCGTCAGCGGCTCGAAGTACAGCCGATCGGAGGTGTCGTAGTCGGTCGACACGGTCTCCGGGTTGCAGTTGACCATGATGGTCTCGTAACCGTCTTCCGCCAGCGCCATCGAAGCGTGCACACAGCAATAGTCGAATTCGATGCCTTGGCCGATGCGATTCGGCCCGCCACCGAGCACAACAATCTTCTTGCGGTCGGTCGGTGTCGACTCGTTTTCCTCGTCGTAGCAGGAATACAGATAAGAAGTGGTGGAGGGGAATTCCGCTGCGCAAGTGTCGACGTGCTTGTACACCGGCCGTACGCCAAGCGCGTGCCGGCGCGCGCGCACGTCAATCTCCTTCACGTTCAGCAGCGCAGCGATGCGGCGATCGGAAAAGCCAACGCGCTTGTAGCGCCGCAGCGTGGCAGCATCCAGCTGCGCCAGCGGGGTGGCTGCGATTTCGGCTTCCATGGCGATCAGTTCGGCGATCTGCTCCAGGAACCACGGGTCGATCTTCGTGATGTCGTGGACATCCACCACCGACAAGCCGGCGCGAAACGCGTCTCCGACGTACCACAGGCGGTGCTCGCGCGGAATCGCGAGTTCCTGGCGAATACGCGCCAGGGCCTCTTCGCTGTAAGTGCCGTCGGCCTGCGCCGCGACCGCCGGCTCGAAGCCGTAGCTGTCGATTTCCAGCGAGCGCATGGCCTTCTGCAACGATTCCTGGAAGTTGCGGCCGATGGACATGACTTCGCCCACCGACTTCATCTGCGTCGTCAGGCGCGTGTCGGCACCAGGGAACTTCTTGAACGCGAAACGCGGCACCTTCGTGACAACATAGTCCAGCGTCGGCTCGAAGGAAATCGGCGTGATGCCGCCGGTGATCTCGTTGCGAAGCTCGTCGAGCGTGTAGCCGACGGCGAGCTTGGCGGCAACCCTGGCGATCGGAAAGCCGGTGGCCTTTGAGGCCAGCGCCGAGGACCGCGATACCCGTGGATTCATCTCGATGACCAGCATGCGGCCGTCGGCCGGGTTGACGGCGAACTGGACGTTGGAACCACCGGTATCGACACCGACCTTGCGCAGGATCGCGATCGAAGCGTCGCGCATGATCTGGTATTCCTTGTCAGTCAGCGTCTGCGCTGGCGCGACGGTGATGGAATCGCCGGTATGCACGCCCATCGGGTCGAGGTTTTCGATGGCGCAGACGATGATGCAGTTGTCGCGCGTGTCGCGCACCACTTCCATCTCGAATTCCTTCCAGCCGAGCAGCGATTCCTCGACCAGGATTTCGGTAACTGGGGAAAGATCCAGCCCACGCGCGCAAATCTCCTCGAATTCCTCGACGTTGTAGGCGATACCCCCGCCCGAGCCGCCGAGCGTGAAGCTGGGGCGGATGACGGCCGGGAAGCCCACCTCGGCCTGCGCCTTGCGCGCCTCATCCATGGTGTGGGCGATGCCGGAGCGGGCGGATTCCAACCCGATCTCGATCATCGCATCGCGAAACAGCAAACGGTCTTCCGCCAGCTCGATGGCCTGGTCGTTCGCGCCGATCAGTTCGCAGCCATATTTCTTCAGTACGCCATGGTGGGCAAGATCCATGGCGCAGTTCAGCGCCGTCTGCCCACCCATCGTCGGCAGGATCGCGTCCGGCCGTTCCTTGGCGATGATGCGTTCCACCGTTTCCCAGCGGATCGGCTCGATATAGGTCGCGTCGGCCGTATTCGGGTCGGTCATGATGGTGGCGGGATTGGAGTTGACCAGCACCACGCGGTAGCCTTCCTCGCGCAGCGCCTCGCAGGCCTGGGTGCCGGAATAGTCGAACTCGCAGGCCTGGCCGATGATGATCGGTCCAGCCCCGATGATCAGAATGGTCTTGATGTCCGTGCGTTTCATCAGCGGGCCTCCTTCGCATTCGCGGCCATGGCGTCCACGAAGCGGTCGAACAGGTGAAGGACGTCGTGCGGGCCGGGGCTCGCTTCCGGATGGCCCTGGAAGGAGAAGGCTGGTGCGTCGGTCAGGCGAAAACCCTGGTTCGTGCCGTCGAACAGCGAACGGTGCGTGACGTGGGCGTTGGCCGGCAGCGTCTTTTCATCCACACCGAACCCGTGGTTCTGGCTGGAGATATAGACACGGCCGGTTTCCAGATCCTGCACCGGGTGATTGGCGCCGTGATGGCCAAACTTCAGCTTCACGGTCTGGCCGCCGATCGCCAGTGCCAGCAACTGGTGGCCTAGGCAGATACCGAAGTACGGCAGCTTGTGTGCCACGAAGCCGCGCACCGCCTCGATCGCGTAGGTGGCCGCGCCGGGGTCGCCGGGGCCATTGGAAATGAACACGCCGTCCGGCCGCAACGCCAGGACGTCGTCGACCGTCGTCTGCGCCGGCACCACCGTCACTTCGCAACCGCGGTCCGTGAGCAGGCGCAGGATGTTGGCCTTGATGCCGTAATCGTAGGCCACGACCTTGAAGCGCCGCGGCGCTGGCGGGCGTTCCGCGTTGGTGGCCAGCTCCCACGTGCCGCGCCGCCAGTCGATGCGCCGCGGCGTGGACACCACCTGTGCAAGGTCGGCGCCAACCAGCCCCGGAAACGCCTTGGCAGCCGCCAGCGCGCGTGCCCCGGCTTCTGGCGTTGCATCCGTGATGATGCAGCCATTCTGTGCACCCTTGTCGCGCAGCAAGCGGGTCAGGCGGCGGGTATCGACCTCGGCGATCCCCACCAGCCCTTCCTGCTTCAGGTAGTCGCGGAAATCCAGGCGACTGCGCCACGAGCTGGGTGCGCGCGGCACTTCACGCACCACCAGCCCAGCGATCTGCACGCGGCCGGATTCAGTGTCTTCCGGATTTACACCGACGTTGCCGATGTGCGGGTAAGTCAGCGATACGATCTGCTGGTGATAGGAAGGATCGGTGAGGATCTCCTGATAGCCCGACATCGCGGTGTTGAACACGACCTCGCCGACCGTCTGGCCGGGCGCGCCGATGGAAACACCACGAAAAACGGAACCTTCAGCGAGAACGAGTAGAGCCGGTTGAAGCTGCTTCATTGTTTCTACCGTGTCGAAGTCTCGCCGGATCGTGTGCACCAGCCTAGCGGCCGCGCAAAGAAAAGGGGGCTTGCGCCCCCTTCGTCCGGGTTAAGTCGGCATTTTACGGCGTGCATCGCAGCACGTCCATGCGGGCCGTTGCAGCGGTGACCTCTCCGGCCATCTCGGGCGGCTGTGCCAGGCACAGCTTGACGAAAGCGTCCGCCGCCGGGCTGAGATAACGCTCCCGCAGACGGACCAGCCGCAACTGGCGCCGGACGTGCAGCCCGTGCGCCGGCAACTGTACGAGGCGGCCGGAAGCAAGTTGTTCGGCCACACCGACGCGCGACAGCCAGGCGACGCCGGCGCCCGCTTCCACTGCGCGCAGCAATGCCTCGGCACTGTTGATCTGCCCCACACAGCGCAGCTGCAGCCCGCGCTTGTGGAAATTCCGTTCCAGAACCAGCCGCGTGCCGGAGCCTTCTTCACGCAGCAGCACCGGGACGTCCGCCAGCGCCTGCGCTGTTTCCGGCGGACGCTGCGCCAGCGCGTCGGAGCCAGCGACGACCGGCACGACCTCGTCTTCCGCCAGGGTCACGACTTCGAGGCCATCTTCCGGCGCCGGGCCTTCGATGAAACCGAAGGCGTAGCGATATTCACGCACGCCACGCGCCACGGCCGCGGTGTTTTCCACATCCAGCGCCACGTGGATGTCCGGATACCGCCTCGCGAAGACGGCGATCCAGCGCGGCAGCAGGTAGGTGCCCAGCGTATGGCTGGCACCGATTTCGAGGCTGCCGGTGCGCACGCCGAGAAAGTCCCGAACCGCGCTTTCCGCGCCGCGCTCAAGCGTGAAGATGCGCGTGGCGAAGTCCTCCAACAGCGCCCCTGCCTCCGTCAGGCGCATGCCGCGCGGACGGCGTTCGAACAGGCGGACGGAAAGACGGTCCTCCAACGCCTTGAGCTCGCGCGATACCGCAGGCTGACTAATGTGCATCACGCGCGCCGCCGCGCTGACGCTGCCCAACTCCGCAACGGCATGGAACACGGCCAGATGATGCAGATTCATCGCCATTCAAATCTCATAGAATCGATAGAACCATATATATGCCATCAGGTTATCCCAGAAAGGCAAAATATGTCATTTACCCACCGCCCTTGGAGCTCTATCGTTCGTGCATGCCTGCCCCAGCGCTTCCGCCGACTGCCCCGAGCGCCTGTCGTGCCAACACCGCGATCATCCTTCTTTTGGCACTGTGCGCCGGAGAGGTGGTTACACCTGCGGCAGCCGGTCCGGCAGCCGCCGCCTACCCCACGCCGCCCACCCTTTCCGCGCTGCCCGATACCCCTTTTGGTGCAGCGATCCGGCACGGCCATGCGATCTTCACCGACACACACAACGGCGCCGCCGCTTATGTCGGGAATGACCTGAACTGCACGAACTGCCACCTGGACGCCGGGCGCCAGGCGAACGCTGCACCGTTATGGGGCGCATGGCCGGCTTATCCGGAATATCGCAAGAAGAATCACCGCGTAAACACTTTCGAGGATCGCCTCCGCGACTGCTTCCGCTTCAGCCTGAATGGGAAACCACCCCCAGCGGGCAGTGCGGTCATCGCCGACCTAGAAAGCTATGCGTCCTGGCTCGCCCGGGGTCTGCCTACGGGAGTCTCTCCCGCCGGACGCGGTTATCCCCGGCTGGCGGAGCCGTCGCAGACGCCGGAATACGCGCGTGGCAAGGTCGTTTACGCGCAATCCTGCGCGGCATGCCACATGCTGACCGGCGCCGGCTTGAAGACCGCGGGCCACACCGAGTTTCCACCGTTATGGGGCCGGGATTCCTTCAACTGGGGCGCCGGCATGGCCAATGTGGACGTCGCAGCGCGCTTCATCCACGCGAACATGCCTTACGGTCGGGGGAATACCCTGAGCGTGCAGCAAGCATGGGACGTGGCGCTTTACGTCGATAGCCACGACCGCCCGCAGGATCCGCGCTATATCGCCTCGGTGGCCGAAACACGCCAGAAGTTTCACGCCTCGCCCTACTCCATGTACGGGCGGCGAGTGAATGGCCGCCTGCTGGGTGGCGATACGAACGGAGCCCCTCAACCTTAAGCCTGTTGTGCGTGTGCCCATTGCACGATACCCGCTTCCAGCATCGCACCCGACTGCCGGGCCACTTCGCGCCCGCCGGAAAACATCACCAGCGTCGGAATGCTGCGGATGTCGTAGCGCGCACCCAGTTGCGGATGGGCCTCGGTATCAACCTTCAGCAACCGGAAGTGCGGCTCCAACGCGGCGGCGGCGGCAACGAAGTGCGGCGCCATCATGCGGCACGGACCACACCACGGCGCCCAGAAATCCACCAGCAGCGGCACTTCGCTGCGCCGCAGGTGGCGATCGAAGACCTCCACGTCTACTTCGGCCGGGTGCGCCGTAAACAGCGCCCGATGGCACTGCCCACAGGCCGGCGAGGCAACCAGCCGTTCCGTCGGCAAGCGGTTCACCGCCGCACAGTGCGGACAAACGATGTGCACGAATCCAGCCATGACTCATCCTCACAAACGACTGCAATGCAGCCTCCTCAACATGGGGGCACTCGCAGCGATTCAAACCCGCACTACCCTCAAGGCTTCGCCGACGCCTGCATCCGGCGTAAATTGCGCGGCCGCCCCGCATCGACGGCGTAAACCGCCGGCATCGAAGACGCCATGGAAGCCCTGAACCAAGCCCTTTTCCTCACCCTCAACGCCCCGGCACATCCCGGCCCCGCAGTGCTGTGGCTCGCCACCACACTTGCCGAGAAGCTGATCTGGGTCATTCCGATCCTGATCGGCGCTGGCTGGCTGTACGGCGGCCGCGATGTTCGCAAGGCCGTAATCGTTGCCGTTGTAGCCGGAGTCGCTGGACTGCTCGCCGCCTGGCTCATCGGCGCGATCTGGCCACACCCGCGCCCGTTCATGGTCGGCATCGGGCATACCTTCATGCACCATGCGCCCAACGCCTCGTTTCCGAGCGATCACCTGACATTCTGGTGGTCGATCACCCTCAGCCTCGCGCTGTGCCGCGGCTGGCATCGCACCGGCAGCGTGCTGGTGCTGCTCGGCCTGGCGATCGCCTGGGCGCGCGTCTATCTCGGTGTCCACTGGCCATTCGACATGCTCGGCGCCGCGCTCGTGGCAGCATCGTGCGCGGGGCTGGCGTCATTCGCGGCGGGCTGGTATCTGATGCCCATCTACCGGCTCGCCCTGTCCCTCCATCGCAAGCTGTTTGGCCCGTTGATCCGACGCGGATGGATCCGCGAGTAATCCGCTATCAACCGGGCAGCACTCAGCCTGGCAGGATCAGACGCCCCTCGTAGACGGTCGCAGCCGGGCCGGTCATCCACACCGGCTCGCCTTCGCCGGACCATTCGAGCTGGAGTTCACCGCCCTTGACCGTGATGGTGGAAACGGCATCCAGACGGCCCCACAGCCGCCCCACCGCCGCTGCCGCACACGCTCCGCTACCACACGCCAGCGTTTCCCCGGCACCACGTTCGTAGACCCGCAGCCGGGCGTGGCCGCGGTCCTCGAACTGGATGAAACCGACGTTGACGCGCTCGGGAAACATGGCATCGTGCTGCCAGGCTTCCCCCACCGTCGCCACCGGGGCCGTCGCGACATCGGCCACTTCGATCACGGCGTGCGGATTGCCCATGCTCACGGCACCGAATTCCACTTTTTCGCCCCCCGGCCCCGCCAACGTGTAGCGCTCCGCCCGCGGGGCGCGCAGCGGCAGCGCCTGCGGGTCGAAGCGCGGCGCACCCATGTTGACCCGCACCCGCCCGTCATCGAGCAGGTAAAGCTCCAGTTGCGAGGTTCGTGTCCGAACCACGAGATGCGATTTCCTGGAAAGACCGTGATCCCGTACGTAGCACGCAAGACAGCGCGCGCCGTTGCCGCACTGGCCCACCTCGGAACCATCGGCGTTGTAGATGCGATAGCCGAAATCCACACCCGGCGCTGAGCGCGGCGGGGGGTCGATGACCAGGATCTGATCACAGCCGATGCCGAAACGGCGGTCGGCCAAGTGTGTCAGCAATGCTGAATCCGGATCAAACGACTGCCGCGTGGCATCCACCACCACGAAGTCGTTGCCCAATCCGTGCATCTTCGTGAATTCGAGACCTTGCATGGCGCTTTGGCGTCCTGCTGCGCTGCGCAGCTTGCGGCTCGGTCCGGGCCGCGTTTTCAGTTTAATGGTGCCATCACAGGAATCACAGTCAAAACTTAACTACATGAATGTACGTTGATTCCCTGTGCCCATAATCTTGATTTACCGTCAAAAATACCGCTAAAAACTTTCGACACCCAACCTTCACACCTTGCCCGAATGCCTCGATTCCACGTTCGCAGCCCGCTAGCTTCGGCGTTACCTGCGCAAGGGTCGCCCCTGCGCAATCTGCGCAAGCTGCGCAAGCTGCGCAAGCTGCGCAAGTGTAGACCATGATCCGCGCCCCGTTTCGCCAGCCTCGCGCCGCTCGCCACCACGCGCGTTGATCCGCTGCCGCATGCCATCAAGCCGCTCTAGTTCAAACTGTGTCGCCCGCGCGAGACCGCACCAAGACGCAACACTAGCGCGCGTAGCCCTTAGATGCGGGATTTCCCCGTATCTACGTGACGCCTCGCGCACGCGGGAGACGGGTCGAGCAGACAGGCAACGTTGCCGGGCAGCGCCCGCCATTTGATTTGACCGGCT
Source organism: Nevskiaceae bacterium (assembly GCA_004298465.1). Classification (GTDB taxonomy): domain Bacteria; phylum Pseudomonadota; class Gammaproteobacteria; order Nevskiales; family Nevskiaceae; genus SCRT01. The sequence goes on from SCRT01000007.1 coordinate 368,638, forward strand.
CAAACGCGGGATAAATTCTCTGCGTGCGGGAGCTGGCCGGTCAACAAAGCCGGTCGGCTCACAGTTTCGCCCTACCCCCCGCTGCAATGTTCGCGCCGTCAGCCTTGCGTCGTAGATACCTGAATCCGCGTC
>SCRT01000003.1 GCA_004298465.1 Nevskiaceae bacterium
TTGCCACGCGGATACCTGTTTCGGCGGTTACAAGAGCGTCTGGGATCTCGACAATCAGGAGATGTACCAGAAGTACTTCACGCAGGAAGCCATCCAGCGCCTCGGCACGGTGTAACGGCACGGCATTCATTGTCACCCATATAGGGCAGGCAAACGCAGAACATCACGCTTGCCTGCCCTTTTCCATATGCGGGGCTGCGCAGAAGGTTGGGGAATCCCGAATATGTCCAGCAGCTGGTCCAGCCAGATCGTTTCATGCTGGTTCCCGGAATGCAATGTCAACTCCAAAGGTAATTCATGAACACAAATATCCGGTGGATGGCTACAGCGCTGTCGTGTGTTTGTCTCGTGCTGGTGTCTGGTTGCGCCTACCTGCCGTGGCACTCCGCACAGCCTCCCGTCTCCGCGGACTGGTGTGCCGACGCTGTGTTGTTTTCCATGCACTCCGTCAGGAGCTACGAACAAGGAACGTCCTACTCCTCTCTAGAGAACGACCTCGACGCATCCGACGTGTCGTATCGGCAGCTCTATCCGGCACTGTCCATCGCCGACATGCACACGCTGTTGAACGATGTGACAACGCATCACCGTCCCCGCTTCGCGGCTGCCCAGACGGTCGTTCAAGCATGCAACGCGCGCAATCATGCGCCTGCGCCGGATTATGCACCGGCTTATTTGAGCTCCCCCCGCAGCGATGAATGGTGCGGACAAGCCACGGACTTCGCCATGGGCATGGCGGGTTATCGCGACATCGGTTTCCCCGAAAAGCAGATGGAAGCCTCGGTTTCCCTTGATCCGGATTGGCTGAAAGAGGTATTCCCGGCGCTTGAGGGTCCCGACGAGACCAGGCTGGTACAGGCGGTCTACACCCAGGGATGGTCGCGCTATGCGGCGGCGGACGCCCTCGCCCACGCCTGCAAGGTATCCGTCAGCACAGCCATGCAGCCGCCTTCGTAAATTTGAAAAGAGGCCTTCGGGCTTTTCGGCCTGTCGCCCGGGTATCCTTGCGGGAAGCCCATCCGGACCGTCCACCTCCATTCTGGCAAGGTGACGTCACTCATAGCTGTCGGGCTAGACGCCTGTGACAGTACCAACGACCAAACCTACTTGCTGCCAGAAACATGAGTACATCGCCCCGCTCCAGACAGACGACGGGCATTTCCAACGGCAACTTCGTGGAATCCACTTATGCGCGAGATTCCGGCTGCGTCGATGGGCCGGGCGACGATCTGGACCGCAATGGCAAAACCACCGAATCGGATCAGGCTGAATTCCGGACCCCCATTTGCCAGGCCGCTGTACAGACCGGTATCGATCCGGCAAGAGCAAGTCCCGTAGACACGGCGATCCTGTACGGGGTAATTCCACTGTTTTCGACCGGCAACGGCCAAAATCCGGCCGTGGCGATCGCGCGTCCGTGTTTCGCCCTAGAAAAGCGGGGCCTGTGGGAGAGCCGGGGCGGTTCACGCGTGGGTAAGCGCAAACGCACATGGGTTCCCGAAACCGCCGGACGTGCCACGCGCTCGGGTGCCTCACATCGAAATTATTCGGGAGGGATCCGCGGTTGAGCGTAGCCCTAGTCTTGTTCCGGCGTGACCTTCGCCTCGACGACCACCCCGCGCTCGAAGCGGCATGTGCGGCACACGACCGCGTGTTGGCGGTCTTCATCCATGCGCCCGAGGAGACTGCGCCGTGGTCACCGGGTGCGGCCAGCCGCTGGTGGCTGCACCATTCGTTGGTTGCCCTCGACACGCGGCTGCGGGAACAGGATGGCCGGCTGTTCATTGCCGCGGGTGAAACTCTGCCAGTCGTACGGAAGCTGCTGCAGCGCTGCGGCGCGACCGCGGTCTACTGGAGTCGCCGATATGAGCCCGCGGCGATCGCCCATGACAAGCAGCTCAAGCAGGCGCTGCGTGCCGATGGCGTCGTGGCGGAGAGCCGCCCCAGCAACCTGTGGTGCGAACCATGGCAACTCACGACAGCAGGCGCCAAACCGTATCGGGTGTTCACGCCGTTCTGGCGCAAGCTTCGCGCCGAAATTCCATTGTCGCCCCCGAGCCCCACAGCGCATGCGCACGAATGGGTGCGGCTTTCCGGCAGCCTGGACATCGGCGCGCTGGGGCTGCTGCCCAGCATCCCATGGGATCAGGGGATTTCCGAAACCTGGCAACCGGGTGAAGCGGGCGCCGCCGAGATGCTGGAGCTATTCGCCGACGACGCCTTGGCCGGCTACAAGCAGATGCGCGATTTTCCCGATCGTCACGGCACCTCGCAGCTGTCACCGCACCTGCACTTTGGCGAGATCACCCCGCGCCAGATCCGGCATCGGTTGCGGGTGCTGATGGCCCGTGAAGGCGCGCAGCATCACCTTGATCTTGAACCCTACCTGCGCGAGCTCGCATGGCGCGAGTTTGCGTACCACCTGCTGTACCACTTCCCCGCAAGCCCCACCGAGAACCTCAATCCACGTTTCGATGGCTTCCGCTGGGCCAGCGACGACCCCGAGGCCATCGGGCGCTGGCAGCGCGGCCAGACCGGCGTTCCACTGGTGGACGCGGGGATGCGCGAGCTGTGGCACACCGGGTGGATGCACAACCGCGTGCGCATGGTGGCGGCGAGTTTCCTGACCAAGAACCTGCGCCAGCACTGGCATCATGGCGCGCGCTGGTTCTGGGACACCCTGGTCGATGCCGACCTCGCCAACAACACGCTGGGCTGGCAGTGGGTGGCCGGCTGCGGCGCCGATGCCGCACCGTATTTCCGCGTGTTCAATCCGTACACGCAGGCCAAGAAGTTCGATCCGGACGGTGCGTACATCCGGCGCTGGGTGCCAGAGCTCGCAAAGCTGCCCGTGCAACTCATTCACGAACCCCGGCGCGACCCCACCGCACTGGCTGCCTGCGGCTATCCCATGCCGATGGTGGATGTCGGCGCGTCGCGCGAAGCGGCGCTGGCGGCTTATGCGGCCATCAAGGCGCAATAGGGGCCGACTCATGGTCCAGCGTATCCACCGTGTCCGGCTGACTTCACAACAGGCAACAAACGTATGACCGATCCAACTCTCGTCCTCGTCAATCTGGGATCGACCGCCTCAACGGAAGAGGCGGACGTCCGCCGCTACCTCAACCAGTTCCTGATGGACCGCCATGTCATCGACGTGCCCTGGCCGCTGCGGCGGTTCATCGTGTCGATGGTGCTGCGTCGGCGGCCGGCCGCATCAGCCGCCGCTTATCGTTCGATCTGGTGGGCCGAGGGTTCGCCATTGATCGTCATCAGCCAACGCCTGCAGCAGAAAACGGCAACTTTGTGGGGCGTGCCGGTTGAACTTGCCATGCACTACGGTGAGCCGTCCATCGAGCAGGTACTGGTGGATTTGGCGTGGCGTGCGCGAAGCGGTGCTGGCACCGCTGTACCCGCAATTCGCAGCCAGCACGGTCACCACCGTCGTCGAGGAAGCGCAGCGCGTCGTGAAGCAGCGCGCGCTTGCACTGCGGCTTGAGATCGTTCCGCCGTTTTTCGACCAGCCGACCTACGTCGCCGCGTTGGCCGAAAGTGCACGAGCTCGTCTTGCAGAGGGTTACGATCATCTTCTGCTCAGCTACCACGGGCTCCCTGAGCGGCATATCCACAAGGCGGACCCGACCGGTTGCCACTGCCTGGCCAGTACCGACTGCTGCCAGCGTGCCGATGGCGCGGTGCTGGATCACTGCTACCGCGCCCAGTGCGTGCAGACCAGCGAGCGGTTGATCGGGCAACTCACAGCGTACCCAGGGATCGTTGGTCGATGGCGTTCCAGTCGCGGCTTGGCCGCACCAAGTGGATCGAGCCCTACACCGATGCCACCATCGAGCAGCTCGCCGCGCAGGGCGTCAAGAAACTTCTGGTCATGTGCCCCGCGTTCGTGGCCGACTGCATCGAAACGCTGGAGGAAATCGCCATCCGGGGCCGCGATAGTTTCCGCGCAGCAGGCGGCGAGGAGCTGGTGTTGATCCCCTGTCTCAATGACCAGCCGCAATGGGTAGCGACGCTAGCCGGTTTGTGCCGTACTGCATCACGGCAGACCGGGGCAGCCTGAGCGCGCTTCGTGCCGCGGGATGCGCCGCCTCCCGGATGCACCAGTCCCCGTTCAGCGGCGCAACAGTGCTCGATAGCCTGCAACGGCGTCAGGCCAACGCGGTGACCAACCACTCACAACCAGCCGCGCATTGGAAAGACGCTTGCCGGTGGGCGCCATGGTTTCGCGCAGCGGATGTGGCACTGACAGGAGTTCAGCCAGGCGGTCGTAAAACCAGGCCTTGTCGGTCGGGTGTCCGTCGGTGCCGATGTAACAAGCCGCCGGGTTTGGCAGGCGGAGCAGGTGCAGGCAGGCGCTGGCGGCATCGTCGATGTGGATGCGGTTCGACCAGTGGCCCGGGCCGTCCGGTGCAACCAGCTTGCCTGCGCGCAAGCCGTCAAGCAGCCGCGTCCGGCTCGGCCCATAAATGCCGCCCAGCCGCAGCACCGTCGACCGCCCCGGGAGCCAATCCCGCAGCAGCGTCTCGGCACGCACGATGGCATCGCCCCGAAAACTGTCGGGGCGGGTGGGCGTCCTTTCATCCACCCATAGGCCGGGGTTGCCGGCATCTGCAGGCGGCCACACCGCGGTGGAACCTACCAACACCAACCGTTGCAGCGTCCTTTGGCCCGCCAGCGCATCGAGCAGATGCCTGATGCCGACGGGATAAACGGTCTCGTAACTCACCGGCATCCTACTTTCAGGGGCGGGCGCGTACAGAACGTGAGTGATCCCGTCGGGCAGTTCACGCAAGGTTTCCGGTATGCCGAGGTCGCCAGGTATCCATCGAATGCCAGACGCCCATGGTGGATGGCGACGCAAGCCGTAAACGTCCCATTGCACCGCGTCGAGTCCGGACGCAACGCGGCGACACAATTCACCTCCAACCAGCAGAATTTTCTGGTCCATGCCCTCTCAACCGCATCCTGTCCTCACGCGCATCGTGACGCAGAAGTGTCGAATCGCCAAACCGTCGAGACGCCGACAACCCGGTTGCCCGGGCTCCCCGGCAACCCGTGTCAGCGGGCGAAACAACCAGGCGGTGCATCCATTTGAGCCGGATGTGCGTAGAGGAAAGCACCAGTGGCTGCTTGTTACGATCTGCCGTGCTTCGTGCCCCCTCAAACCAACCCGGTCAACGCCCATGCGTGTTTCCAGAGTCCTCGTGGCAGCCGTGGCACTGACGCTGCTTGCCTTCGGCGCCGGCGCCGGCGCCGAGCCGCTGCCTGCCCTGCAACCCGTGGCGCATGTCGACCTGCAACGCTACATGGGCCGCTGGTACGTGATCGCGATGATCCCGACCTCGGTCGAACGCGGCGCACATGACCCGGTCGAGACCTATCGGCTCAATCCCGATGGCACGGTATGCACCTGGTATCGCCTGCGGCCTGGCAGTCTTGAAGCGCCCGTGAAGCTGATCCATTCGACCGCATCGGTCGTGCCTGGCACGGGGAACGCGCAATGGAGTGTGCACATGTACTGGCTGCTGCGCTTGCAGTACCTGGTCGGGTGGCTGCAACCGGATTACAGCCAGGTGATGGTGGTGCGCGACAAGCGTGACTACCTCTGGTACATGGCGCGCACGCCCCAGGTGTCCGGCGCCGACTACGCGGCCATGCTGGCACGCGCAAAATCGATGGGCTACGACGTCTCGAAAATCGTCAAGGCACCGCAACGCTGGCCGGAGAAGGGCGCCGGCAGCGAAACCTTCGCTGGAGACTGCCCTTGAAATACCTCGTCGCAGTACTCGCCTGGCTCATGCCGCTGGTCGCCTGGTTGTCGAACACCGGGGTGTTCGGGCCGACCAACGGTGAGATATCCGACCGGTACCCGACCCTGATCGTCGCCTCCGGCTACGCATTCTCGATCTGGGGCGTGATCTTCTTGCTGGACGTGATGTACGGCACCCGGCAACTGTTCGAACGTGGCGTGGATGCACGAGCCCGCGCACTGCGGCCCTATACAGCGATCACGTTTGCGTTGACCTCCGCCTGGATGATCGTGTTTTCGCTACAGCTTTTCTGGCTGGCGCTGGCGATCATCTGGGTCAGTCTCGCCTGCATTCTCTATGCGGCTTGGCAGGTTTCCAACAGCGCGCGCGACGCGCCCGCACCCTGGTGGCAATGGATGCCCCTGTCGTTGCATGCCGGATGGATGTCGCTGGCCGCGTTCCTCAACATTGCGCAGGTGATCGTGGCGTTCCGACTGCTGCCCACCGTCGACATGCTGCCGTGGACACTCGCATTGTTCGTGCTGCTGGCAATACTGCTGATTGGTGCCATCGCGAGCATGCGCGGCAATCCCTGGTACGCGCTGCCGGCAGTCTGGGGCCTGGTCGGGGTCTATTCCAAGCAGCACGCATCTGTATTACCGGGGGCTCCGATGGCCGGTGCGATCGCGCTTGCCCTGGCTGTCGTCGTTGCACTGCTATGCATCGCGCTTCTTGGGCGCCGCCGCGGGTCGCTACCACAAACCTGCTGAGATTATGGCTGGCCCCGTGCATCCAATCCATTCAGCATAAGCGGGCATCTGCGATGACCGTACTGCGCCTGTTGCTCGGCGATCAGCTCAACTCAATGCACTCGTGGTTCCACCGCGCGGACCCGGGTATTGTGTACGTGATGATGGAGGTGTGTCAGGAGACCGACTATGTCCTGCATCATGCGCAGAAGGTTCTCGCGATCTTCGCCGCCATGCGCGACTTCGCCCGGCTTCTGGAACGGAAGGGCTGTCGTGTCGAGTACCTGAGGATCGAAGATCAGGCCAACACCCAGTCCATCGCCGCCAACCTCGACAGACTGATTGCACGGCACAAGGCTGCTGTGGGTGTCTTGGGTGGGACGATCAGCTCCGCCCGCCAGCGGTTGACGGAGCCGGGACGCAAGCCAGGACCGGCGCCGGCTACGGCGAGAAGAATCCGCCGTGATCGGCGCAACGCAATGCAACGGCTACCGTGCCGGGCGGTATACCGCGGGATGGCCCGCAATCAAAGCAATGTCCTGTCTGCGTGCGATCCACATCACCTTCGGAGGTCGCCGCAAAGCAATCCCCTGCGCGGGCGCGCCCAGAATCACAACTGCTTCAGCTCTTCACGAAACGATAAACTCCACCCCGTTGCAGCGCCCGCTGGTAAGCCGGGCGGGCATGAATGCGTTGCAGGAACGCCATCAACCGGGGACGGCTGGCATCCAGCCCGCCGCGCTGCGCCGCCGCTTCGAGAGGAAAGCTCATCTGCACGTCGGCAGCACTGAATTCGGCGCCAGCAAACCATTCGTGCCTGCCGAGTTCCGCCTCCATGAAATCCAGTTGCCGCGTCAGGTTCGGATCGATGAACGCGGTGTGGACCTGCCTTGAGATCGCGCGTGCGATCGGCTTGGCAAAAAACGGCATTGGCGCCGTCGTGATGCGGTCGAAGATCAGTGTCAGCAACAACGGTGGCATCGCCGTGCCTTCGGCGAAATGCAGCCAATAGCGATAGCTCAACCGCTCCGGAGTACCGGCCGGCGGAATCAGATGCCCGTTGCCGTAGCGCTCCACGAGATACTCGACGATGGCGCCGGATTCCGCCACCGTCTGGTCGCCATCGGTGATCACCGGCGACTTGCCGAGCGGATGCACCTTCAGCAACTCCGGGGGCGCCAGCATCGTATCCGGGTCGCGCTGGTATTTGCGTATCTCGTACGGAACAGCAAGCTCTTCGAGCAGCCACAGGATGCGCTGGGAACGGGAATCGTTAAGGTGGTGGACGGTCATCATGGCGTGATATTTCCAGCGTGGGGACGGACGCCACTATGGAGCAGGACGGCGCGAGAATGCACGTTTCCCTGACCGGCCCTTCGCTCCGCTCGCCGTCGACCTCTGCAAGGGGCGTGTCCCCCTGCTGTCCGGGCATTTTGCGCGGGCCAGTGCATCCATTCCGCCATCTCCAACGTATCTGCGTTTGACTGGGGTTTCCCAGAGGAGAAGCATTTATGAACAAGTACGTGAAGGGAGCGGCGCTGGCCCTGTCCCTGGGGTTGGCCACCGTCGTATTGTCCGCCTGCGGTGATTCGGCGCATAGCCAGACCGTCACCCCGCCCGGTGCCACAACCCAAGCCAACCAGACCCTTGGCTTCGCGAACGGAATGCCCACGCTATTCACCTATACGCAGAGTTACGACTGCGTCGACGAACCCAATCTCGATCTCGATTTCAACACCGTGATGGCGCAGTCTGATCCAGCGGAATTCCAGACTCCCATTTGTCAGGCCGCCACCCAGTCGAGCATCGACCCAACCGGAGCAAGCTCGGCGAATACGGCAGTTCTGTACGTGCTGGTCCCCATGTTTTCAGTCGATAGCGACACGAATCCGGCCGACGCCATCGCCTGCGATCCCAAGGCGGGTTTCAGATCGGGGACATTGTGCGGCACCGCATTGGGCCAGACACTGGTCAAACTGTTCGGCGCCATCCCGGAAGCCTTCAAGGAAAAGCCGTCGGTCTATACCGACTGCCCGAATCCCGGCTCGCCGGCCGGAACCTGCACGATGCACGCCTCGACCGTGGACCTCGGCAAGGTGCTTGTCGCGCTCGGCAAGCTCCCGGCACCGGCAACGAACGTCTTCCTGCCCACCCCGAACCACAGCCACGTGATCGACGGTTCCCTCGCCGTCACCAAGCCCATCTGGTGGGAAGTCAAGCCGGTCCTGATCCTGAACCAGGCCGATTGGCCAACCCAGGACGGCAGCAGCGGGATCACTTCCGTTGCCATGTTGCAGGCAGCCGAGGCAGCGGGCAACCGTGCCATCGAGGTGCCATCCAACTTCTATCTGTTCTTCGGCTCGCAGATGGCCGGCATGAGCATGGGCACGAACTGAAATCCTTGAAGATCTTCAATTCGATCAACGCCTCCTTGGCCGGGGTTCTCGCCCAGTGCGTCCGGGCATGACCCCGGCACGGGAGACAGCGTTGGGTGCCGAAGCGGGTTCGGCCGTCTGGACGACGGGCGAACCCGTTCCAGGTCGAATGACAGGCTATCGATTTGCCTGCCCCTTCCATGCCCGGCATGCTGCCAAGCCTGCGAAACGCGCACACTCCCGTTGCACACCCTTGGCTGCCACTTCCTTGCCACCAACCTTGATGCGTGACACAAAGCCAGATGACCCCGGCCGGAACTGACGAACGCAACGCCCTGGCGCGCCTGTTGCAGCGCAGCGGTGAGCACGACCAGCGTGCCTTCGCCAGTCTTTACGCGCGCACGTCGCCGAAACTCTACGGGGTATGCCTGCGCATGCTGCGCGAGCGCGGCGAAGCCGAAGATGCCTTGCAGAACGTGTACATCAACGTCTGGCGTCGCGCGGACAGCTACGACGCGGCCCGCGCCTCGGCCATGACATGGCTGATCACCCTGACACGCAACCAGTGCATCGATCGCTTGCGACAACACCGGGAAGCCCCGGTGGATACCGATGTACTGGAAACACTGGTTGATCCTGCACCCGAACCCGACGCAAGCAGCGAAGCCGGCGAACAGCACCAGCGCCTGGAACGGTGCCTGCAGACGCTGAGCCCGGAACAACAATCGGCGGTACGCGCAGCTTTTTTCACCGGTGCCACGTATAACGAATTGGCTGAACACCGGAGCGTCCCGCTGGCGACGATGAAAAGCTGGATCCGACGCAGCCTGATCCGTTTGCGCAATTGCCTGGAATCATGAACACACCCACCAACCACGAGCCCGGAGATCTTCGCTATGCCGAATACGTGCTCGGTGTGCTGGATGCGGCTGAGCGCACAGTGCTGGAGCACGAAGCCGCAAGTGATCCTTACACGGCAGCCGAGTTGGTACGCTGGCAACGGCATCTGATGCCGCTGGCTGAAGAGATTGCACCGCAAACACCTTCTCCCGCCGTCTGGGCCCGCATCCAGGCCCGTATCGGCATGATGCCCAGCATGCCGCATCGCCCGGCCCGCGAGTCACGCGGCGGCTGGTGGAACAACCTCGCGCTCTGGCGCAGTTTCACGTTTGGCGCTGCCGCAATCGCCGTGGCCTGCCTTGTCGTACTGGGTGTATGGCCACGCGGCCCGCTCACGCCATCGTCGGCACCGACGGTCACCTACATGGCATCGGCGCTGATCCAGCCCGATGGCCGGGTCGGCTGGACGGCGACCATGGACGTTCAGCACGCCCGCATGATCATCGTTCCCGCAGCACCCCAAAGCCTCACCACCGATCACGCCCCAGAACTGTGGCTGATCCCGGCAGGCCAGAAACCCATCGCCGTCGGCATGATCGCGCCGCATGCAGCAACCACGATCGTGCTCCCACCAGCGCTGATTGCACGACTTGGAACCACTGCTACCCTGGCCGTCTCGATCGAACCACCGGGAGGCTCACCCACCGGACAACCGACCGGGCCGGTCGTCGCACAGGGGTCGATCGCCGCCGCGAGCTGAGCCTCCACGCCTGTCCAGCAGGACTCGCGCCCGCTGCATCCTTTCCGCTTCACGTCCGTATCTATACGCGAACCCTCAGGAAAATCGCGATGGATACGCCATGCAACGCGGGCGCACCCCGTACATTGCCCGGTCGGATGAAGATTGCCGTCATCGGTGCGGGCATAGCCGGGCTGATGTCGGCATGGCTGCTGTCGCGCAGGCATGACGTCACGCTGTACGAGGCGAACGACTACCTCGGGGGCCATACCCATACGCACAACGTGGAATTGCATGGCGAACGCTACGCCGTGGACAGCGGTTTCATCATCCACAACCCCGTCCATTACCCGTTGCTGACGCGCCTGTTCGACGAACTCGGTGTCGCATCGCAACCCACCACCATGAGCTTTTCGGTCTCGAATGAAGACAGCGGTCTGGAATACAACGCAACGTCGCTCGACGCGTTGTACTGCCAGCGTCGCAACCTGCTGTCCTGGCATTTCCACGGCATGGTGCGGGACCTCCTGCGCTTCTACCGCGAAGCTCCCGCCGTGTTGCGCAAAACAGAACCCGGCCCGACCCTGGGCGAATACCTTGCGGAACATCATTACGGCGCGGCCTTCCGCAATGAACATCTGGTGCCGATGGCGTCCGCGCTGTGGTCTGCCCCAGCGGAAAGGATCCTCGAATTCCCGGCCCGCCATCTCGTCCAGTTCATGGTCAACCATCAACTGCTGAACGTGTGGCGCCGCCCGCAGTGGCGCGTCGTGCGTGGCGGATCGGCCACCTATGTCGCCGCGCTGCGCAGGCACTGGCCGGTTCGCGAACGCATCCGTTGCGCCGTGCAGGCCGTACGCCGCTCCGCAAGAGGCGTGGAAGTGACAAGCCCTACCGGCAGCGAAGACTACGACCACGCCGTTCTAGCCTGCCACAGCGACCAGGCACTGACCCTGCTTGCGGACGCCAGCGCACAGGAACGGACGATCCTCGGCGCAATCACCTACCAGCCGAACGACGTGGTCCTGCACACCGATGCCCACCTTCTGCCGCACCGCCGCAAAGCGTGGGCCGCGTGGAACGCCTGGATCCCGAAACAACCCGGCGCAGCATGCACGGTGAGTTACTGCATGAACATTCTCCAGAACATCCGTTCGCCGGAGCCGCTCGTAGTCACCCTGAATCGCAGCACTGCCATCGACCCCGGCAAGGTGCTGCACCGCATGCGCTATCACCACCCGGTCTACACGCACACGGCCTTCACCGCACAACGCCGCAAGGCAGAAATCCAGGGCCGCCGCCACACCTGGTTCGCCGGTGCGTACTGGGGCTTCGGCTTCCACGAGGACGGGATGCGCAGCGCGGTGGAAGTAGCCCACGCGCTCGGTGTCGATTGGCCGCTGGCGGACATCGCGGCAACAGCAGGCGCGGCAGCGGCATGACGGCATCCACATCTTCCGCCAGCTTCGTCCTGCACAGCGCGGTCTACGAAGGCACGGTGACACACCACCGCTGGACGCCGCACCCGCATGAATTCCGCTACCGCATGGCGCAGCTGTACCTGGACCTCAATGAGCTGGATCGCGTCTTCGCCGGGCACTGGTTGTGGTCGGTGAACCATCGCAACATCGCCGAGTTCCGCCGGCGCGACTATCTCGGGCCGGCCGACCAGCCACTGGTGGAGGCCGTGCGCTCACGTATCGAACAGGCTACCGGCCTCCACATCGCCGGCCCCATCCGACTGCTCACGCACCTGCGTTACGCGGGCCTTATCTTCAACCCGGTGAGTTTCTATTACTGCTATGCGCAGGATGGAACGACCCTGGAAGCCATCGTCGCGGAAGTCACGAACACACCGTGGCACGAACGCCATGCCTATGTACTGCCATGCCGTTCCGCGACCCTTCACGGCACCTTGCTGGGTTGGCAACCGGAGAAAGTCTTCCACGTCTCGCCCTTCATGCCGATGGACCGGCAGTACGACTGGCGCTTCGACGTACCCGCTGAAAATTTGCTTGTCCACATGAACGTGCTGCGTGGCGGCCAACGCGAATTCGACGCCACGCTGCAGCTGCATCGCCTGCCGTTGTCGAGTGCGTCGCTCGCGCGGGTGTTGTGGCGTTACCCGCTGATGACCGGGCAGGTCATCGGGGCGATCTATTGGCAGGCACTCCGTCTGTGGCTGAAGCGCACGCCCTTCCACGTCCATCCAGGGAACTCGAATCGCGCATGAACATGCAGGCTCATCTCTCTGTCGTTTCCGCTGCCGCGCCCGCACGACGGCTCGATCGTTTCCTACGTACCCGCCTGCTGGCGCAACTCGCCGGGCTGACTCACGGTCGCCTGACGCTGTGCGACGCACTCGGTACGGTCGAATTCGGCCAGCCCACCGATCTCGACGTGCGCGTCGACGTACTGGACCCTGCGTTCTACCGACAAGTCGCCGCCAACGGCAGCGTCGGCGCAGGTGAGGCGTGGATGGAAGGCCTGTGGCTCTGTGACGACCTGGTAGGGCTGGTCCGCCTGCTGGTCCGCAACCGCGCGTTGCTGGACAGCATGGAACGCGGCCTCGCTCGCTTCGGCGGCCTGGCATTGCGCCTCTGGCATACCCTGCACCGCAATACCCGCGCCGGAAGCCGCCGCAACATCGCCGCGCATTACGACCTCGGCAACGAGTTCTTCAAGCTGTTCCTGTCGCGCGATCTCATGTATTCATCTGCCTACTGGGCGCCCGACAGCAATCCAGACGACGATCTGGAAACGGCATCGACACGCAAGCTGGCCCTTATCTGCCAGAAACTGCAGCTGCGCCCCGGCGATCGGGTCATCGAAATCGGCACTGGATGGGGAGGATTCGCGCTCTACGCCGCACGGCACCACGGTTGCCACGTCACCACCACCACGATTTCACGCGAGCAATACGAGCTGACGCGCGCACGCGTGGCGGAAGCCGGCCTGCAGGACCGCATCACGCTGCTCGCGGACGACTACCGCGATCTCGGGGGTCACTACGACAAGCTGGTTTCGATCGAAATGATCGAGGCGATCGGAGCGGAGTATCTCGACAGCTTCTTCGCACAGGTCTCGCAGTTGCTGAAGGCAGACGGCCTTGCGCTGATACAGGCCATCACCATCGAGGATCATCGCTACACGCAAGCGCTGAAAGCGGTCGATTTCATCCAGCGTTGCGTATTCCCCGGCAGCTTCCTGCCGTCGATCAACGCCCTGCTGGAAGCCAAGACCCGCGTCAGCGATCTCGGCCTCATTGCGCAGGAAGATTTCGGGTGCAGCTACGCACACACCCTGCACGTCTGGCGCGAACGTTTTCTGGCCCGGCGTGCAGACGTGCGCAAACAAGGCTTCGACGAAAGTTTCATTCGCGCATGGGATTTTTATCTCGCGTACTGCGAGGGCGGGTTCCGGGAACGTTCGATCGGCGTTTCGCACCTGCTGCTGGCAAAGCCGGGCTGGCACTCTACCGGGACGCCCGCGACATGAATTTCTGGCTGACCTTCTTCGCCTACGAAGCGGTCTGGTTTGCGGCCGTGATCGGCGCTGGACAGGGGCTCGCCTGGCCCGGCATCGCGGCTGCAGGCTTGTTCGTGGCATGGCGGCTCGGGGTTTCGGCCCACCGCAGCCTGGATCTGGAGTTGATTGCCGTCGCGCTCGCTTTCGGCATCCTGCTCGACGGCCTCGGGGTCTGGTTCGGTCTGTTGCGCTACGCCGCACCGTGGCCGTGGCCTGCCGTACCCGCATGGTTGACAGCGCTCTGGATCGCGTTTGCGGTCACCATCGTGCCGCTCTTCGGTTATCTGCATCAGCGGCCATGGCTGGCCGCCGCGCTGGGTGCCGTGGGCGGGCCGCTGTCCTATCTCGGGGCCATCCACGGTTGGCACGCGGCCCATCTCTCGCCGCCGGCGTGGCGTGCACTGGCGGTGCTGGCGCTCGGTTGGGGCATCGCCCTGCCCCTGCTGTGCACATGGGCTGCGCACGGATTGCGAACGCGCGCGCAGACAGCACTGCGACATCCGGACTGCGTGCCATGAACGCAGGGTGGGCCTTGCTGATCGCATGGCTGCTGGCAGCACTGGGGATGACGCTCGGCTGGGGTTGGCAGCAGCGCCACGCGAATGCCGGCATCGTCGATGTCCTGTGGGCTGCTGGGCTCGGCGGCAGCGCCGTCCTGATCGCCAGCCTCGGTGACGGGGCATCTGCCCCCCGCGTATTGCTGGCGCTGTGCGGCGGAATCTGGGGAGCCCGGCTGGCCCAGCACCTGTGGCGTCGCGTCCGCCGCGAAAACGAGGATGGGCGTTATCAGGCACTGCGCGCCCGCTGGCACAACAGTGCATTGAAATTCCTTGCATTCTTCCAGGGGCAGGCAGCTTCCATTGCGCTGTTCGCCCTGCCTTTCGTGGCAGTGGCAGACAACCCGCGCAGCGAACCCCTCGCACTCGGAGCCGGTGTTGCCATGTGGATGATCGCCGTCACGGGGGAAGCACTGGCCGACACCCAGCTCGCACGTTTCCGCGCCGATCCGGCGCACCGCGCCCAGACCTGTCGCAACGGTCTGTGGCGCTATTCGCGCCACCCGAATTACTTCTTCGAATGGCTGCACTGGTTCACCTACGTGCTGCTCGCCATCGGCTCTCCACTGTGGGCCCTGAGCGTGGTCGGCCCGCTCGCCATGGGAGTGTTCCTGTGCTTCGTCAGCGGCATTCCGTTCACGGAACAGCAAGCCCTGCGTACACGAGGCACGGACTATCGGGACTACCAGCGCAGCACCTCCATCCTGATTCCCTGGCCGCCGAAGCGGCCGCGCCCTTCTTCGGCACGACGCCCATGAACAGACTTGCAATCAACGCCATCGAACGCCCGCGCGCTGGTGCCGAACCGGGTTTGATCGGTCTCGCCGAACGCGGCCTGATCCCGGACACGCTGCTGCGTCTCGGCATGCGCCGCCTGTGCATGCAAAGGCTGAAGGATGAACGCATCGGCGGGCCATCCTCACAAGCCGCACGCTACGCAGAGCGTGTAGAGGGACTGCGGCACAGCCCCGTTGCACTCGCGACCGAAGCGGCCAATGCACAGCACTACGAATTGCCGCCGGCGTTCTTCCGGCACTGCCTGGGGCCGCGCTTCAAGTATTCCTGCTGCTGGTTTCCGCACGGCAACGAGACCTTGGCCGCAGCCGAGGACGCCATGCTGGCCCTGTACGACGAGCGCGCCGGGTTGGCAGACGGCCAGCATATCCTGGAACTTGGCTGCGGCTGGGGCTCGTTGACACTGTGGATGGCCGCCCGCTATCCAACCGCGCAGATCACCGCCGTGTCGAATTCCGCCCACCAGCGCGAATTCATCGAGGCGGAATGCCGCAGCCAGGGGCTCGGGAACGTGCAGGTCATCACTTGCGACGTGAACGTGCTGACACTGCCCGAACGGACATTCGATCGCTGCGTGTCGGTGGAGATGTTCGAGCACATCCGCAACTACCCGGTCCTGATGCACCGCATTGCCAATTGGCTGACACCGGATGGCAAATTTTTTGTTCACCACTTTGCCCATCGCACGCTGCTGTATCCCTTCGAAACCGAAGGCGAGGACAACTGGATGGGGCGGTACTTCTTTACCGGCGGCCTGATGCCCGCGGCCGACACGCTGCTCCACTTCCAGCACGACCTGCATCTCGAAAAACGCTGGCTGATCGACGGCACGCACTACGAGAAAACGGCGAACGCATGGTTGCGCCAACAGGACCTCCACAGCACCGAAACCATGGAAGTCCTAGCGACCGCCTACGGCCCCTGCGCGGCCCTCTGGTTCCAGCGCTGGCGGATGTTCTGGATGGCCTGTGCCGAACTGTTCGGCTATGCCGGCGGACGCGAATGGATGGTCGTCCATCAACTCTTCAACAAACCGTGAAGGGGCATCCACCTTGGAATGCACGTCGACTCTCCGTACGCTGTTCCTGACCGGTGCGTTCGCGCTGATCTCCGCCACTGCCGGCGCTGCTTCACTCGCCCCCGTTCAACCGGTGGCGCATGTCGATCTGTCGCGCTTCATGGGCCAGTGGTACCTGCTCGCCGCGATTCCCACCAGCTACGGGGAAAACGCCTACAACGCCGTGGAAAGCTATACCCTGCTGCCGAACGGCAATATCCACACCGGCTTCGTGTTTCACGAAGGGAGCTTCGACGGCCCCTACAAACACATCACCTCTACCGGCTACGTCCGGCCCGACACCGGCAACGCGGTATGGGGGGTGGATGTCTTCCTGTTTTTCCGGGCTCAATACATCGTCGGATACCTGAAACCTGATTACAGCGAGATGATCGTGGCACGCGACAAGCGTGATTACGTCTGGATCTTCGCGCGCACACCACACGTTCCGGAAGAGGACTACGCCGACCTCGTGGCGCATGTCCGCGCGATGGGCTATCCGGTTGCCAAGCTCCGCAAGGTGCCGCAGCGCTGGCCGTAAACTGCGGCCATGCAAGCAAGCGGCAGTCAGGTGGCGCGCGTGTGGCGCGCTCCTTTCTTGCGTGCAAAGAACTGCAGGAACTGCATCTGATCCGCCAGGATGCGGCGGTTGCTCAGGATCAGGTATTCCGCCAGGTTGGGTGTGTACGGTACGGCCAGCAGGCGCATGCCGGCTTCCTCCGGCGTGCGGTCGTCCTTGCGCTGGTTGCAGGCGCCGCACGCCGTGACGCAGTTGTTCCACTCGTCCCCGCCACCGCGCGACACCGGCAGCACGTGGTCGCGCGTCAGCTCGTGCACCGGAAAGTGGTTGCCGCAGTACAGGCACAGCTTGTGGTCGCGCTGGAACAGCGTGCGGTTCGTCAGCATCGGCGCGTTGGCCGCAAAGCGCCGCGCGCGGTCGGCCACCGCGATTATGGAGCCGATGCACAGCTCGGAGCGTCGGCCGGTCGCGGCGTTGATGCCGCCGTGGACCACGAAGCGTGCATCGCCTGCCTCCCACCGCACGCGATCGCGTGCGTAGAGCGTGGCGGCTGTCTGCCAATGAATCCATCCGACTGGCAGACCACCGATATCCAGCTTGAGAATGGACGGAATCACCCGCGCAATGTAGCCCAGATCGGCGCCGATGCAACTCGCAGCGAACCGCTGCGCGAGGCAGGTGGCGGCGTGCTACGATCGCGCCGCCAGAAGACCGCCATGACCGACGCGACCGAAGACGAACCTCCCTTACCCGGCCTACGGTGCGCACCGCGGTCATGAGGATTCTTGTCGTCATCGACCAGCGCACTGACTGGGCAGCGGACATTCCCGGCGTCGAAGTCGTCACCGCCTGGGAATACCTGACGGACGAAAGCTTCATCCAGCTGCGCAACGCGCGCGTCTACAACCTGTGCCGATCCTTCGGCTACCAGACCACGGGCTACTACGTGTCCCTGCTGGCTGGTGCGCGCGGCCACAAACCGTTCCCGGACGTCGTGACCATCCAGGACTTGAAGCTGGCGGAATCGCCCGGCGTCGTGGATGACGAGATCGACCAGCTGATCCAGGCCAGCCTGGCCCGGCTCGGTTCGTCGGAATACGTACTCAACGCCTACTTCGGCAAGTGCGTGACAAAGCGCCACGAACGCCTGGCCCGCGCGCTGTTCAACCTGTTTCCCGCGCCGCTGCTGCAGGCCCGCTTCGTGTGGCGCACGGATGAATGGCGCGTGGACGCCGTCCACGCCCTGGCGCTGGGCGAGGTGCCGTCAGCGCACCGTGAATTCCTCTACCAGGCCGCACGCGAACATTTCTCGCGCCGCAGCCTGCCGCGCCGCAAGCGCGACTCCGCACGCTACGACCTCGCCATCCTCGTCAACGACAAGGAAGTGGAACCGCCGTCCAACGCCCGCGCGCTGAAGGCGTTTGAAAAGGCGGCGGAGGACGCCGGCCTGTCGGTCGACTTCATCGACAAGAGCGACTACGGCCACGTGGCGGAATACGACGCGCTGTTCATCCGCGAGACCACGGCGGTGAACCATCACACCTACCGCTTCGCGCGCCGCGCTGCGCGCGAAGGCATGGTGGTGATCGACCACCCGGAAGACATCCTGCGCTGCGCGAACAAGGTGTTTCTTGCCCAGCTGCTGGCCCGCAACCACATCCCGACGCCGGAGACCCGCGTATTGCATCGCGGCAACCTGAACGACGCCATCCGCGAACTCGGCCTGCCGATGGTCTTGAAGCAGCCGGACTCGCAATACTCCGCCGGCGTGGTGAAAGTCGAGACAGAAGCCGAGTTCAAGCGCCAGACGCGCGCCTTGCTGGAACGCTCCGACCTCATCGTCGCGCAGTCCTTCGAGCCCACCGACTACGACTGGCGCATCGGCATACTGGACGGCGAACCACTCTACGCCTGCCGCTATTTCATGGCGCCGAGCCATTGGCAGATCATCCAGCGCGACGCCCAGGGTGAGATCCACGAAGGCGGGCACGAAACGCTGGCCATCGAGGACGCGCCCAAGACCGTGGTGCGCATCGCGCTGCAGGCCACGAACCTCATCGGCCGCGGCCTGTACGGCGTCGACCTCAAGCAGATCGGCCGCAGCGTGAAAGTGATCGAGGTGAATGACAACCCGAGCATCGACGCCGGCGTCGAGGACATGGTGTTGAAGGCGAAACTCTACCGCCGCATCATGGCCTGCTTCGTGCGCCGGCTGGATGCCCAGACCCGCGTGCAGCGCGCTTGACCACGGCGACAGCGGCTCGGCGGGCTTTTGCCTTGAGCCGTACCGTACTGAGCTATAAGGTGGCGCGTTGCGTCGATCGGCACCGCGTGCCGTTCCCGCGCTTTCCCACCCTTTTGCAACACTGTTTCGCAAGGATCGCTCCATGAAAAGCTTCGCAGCCAAAGTCGCGGCCATCACCGGCGCCGGTTCCGGCATCGGCCGCGCGCTCGCCAATGACCTGGCTGGGCGCAAGTGCCACCTCGCACTGTCGGATATCGACGAAGTCGGCCTGGCGGAAACCGCACGCACGGCGCGCGCCGCCGGCGTGCAGGTGACGACGCAGAAAGTCGACGTGTCCAAGCGCAGCGAAGTGGAAGCGTGGGCGAAGCAGGTCGTGGCCGACCACGGCAAGGTCAACCTGATCTTCAACAACGCCGGCGTCGCGCTCGGCGCGTCCATCGAAGGCGCGAGCTACAAGGACATCGAATGGCTCATGTCCATCAACTTCTGGGGCGTGGTGTACGGCACCAAGGCCTTTCTGCCGTACCTGAAAGCCAACGGCGAGGAAGGCTGCGTGGTGAACACGTCCAGCGTCTTCGGCCTTGTCAGCGTGCCGTCGCAGTCCGCTTACAACGCCGCGAAATTCGCCGTGCGCGGCTTCACGGAATGCCTGCGCGAGGAACTCGCCATGCAGGACACGCAAGTTACCGCGCTCAGCGTCCACCCCGGCGGCATCAAGACCAACATCGCCCGCTCCGCGCGGATGGATGATTCGGTAAGCGATCTGGGTTTGAGCAATGGCAGCGACAGCGACAGCCGCGCCAAGTTCGAAAAGGCTTTCATCACCACGCCGGAGAAGGCGGCGAAAATCATCCTGTCCGCCGTGCAGCACGGCCGCGGCCGCGTGCTCGTCGGCCCCGATGCCCACGTCATCGACTGGATGGCGCGCCTGCTGCCGGTGCACTACCAGAAGTTCGTGATCGCGTTCGCGCGGCGCTCGATGTCCTGACGCGCGCCATGGCCACGCCCCACCTCTACCGCATCACGTTCATGAACCAGGGACAGGTTTATGAAATCTACGCGCGTGCCATCAGTCACGCCGGTCTGCTCGGCTTTCTGGAAGTCGAACAGCTCGTGTTCGGCGAAAAAACCCAGGTGATCGTAGATCCTTCCGAAGAGCGCCTGAAAACCGAGTTCGAGGACGTGGAACGCACCTACATCCCCGTGCACGCCGTGCTGCGCATCGACCAGGTCAAGCACAGCGGCCACGCCCGCATCCGCGCCGTCGCGGGGTCGGGCGAGAACGCGAAAGTCATGCCGTTTCCGGTGTTCACGCCCGGCGGCGGCAAGCCGAAATAGCGCCGGTGACCCTTCGCTTCACGAACCTCGCCAGCGGCAGCCGCGGGAACGCCACGCTGATCTGCGCCGGCGCCACCCGCGTGCTGCTCGACTGCGGCCTCGGCATCCGCGCGCTCACCGCCCGCCTTGCGCAGCGCGGCGTGGCCGTTGAATCGCTCACTGCCGTGATCGTCACGCACGAGCACGCCGACCACCTCGGCGGCGTCGCCTCGCTGGTACGCCGCCACCCCATCCCGGTGTGGCTGAGCGCCGGCACGCGCGCCGCGTGGGCCCACGCCCCGGAAGGTGCGGACATCCACCTCGTCAGCCCGCACGAGTGTTTCGTCATCGGTAGCCTCGAAGTGCAGCCCTACCCGGTGCCGCACGACGCGCGCGAACCGTGCCAGTTCGTGTTCGGCGACGGCGCCACCCGCCTCGGCGTGCTGTCCGACGCCGGCAGCGTCACGCCCTTCATGCGCCGCCAGCTCGACGCCTGCGACGCGCTGCTGCTGGAATTCAACCACGACGCGCAGATGCTGGCCGCGGGGCCGTACCCGGAAATGCTCAAGCGGCGCGTCGGCGGCGGCTACGGCCACCTCAACAACGATCAGGCCGCGCAACTGCTGGGCGCCATCGACTGCTCGCGCCTGCAGCACCTTGTCGCCATCCACCTGTCGGAAAAGAACAACCAGCCGGCCCTCGCGCTGCAGGCTGCCGCCCGCGCACTCGGCTGCACTCCGGACTGGCTCGCCTGCGCCACGCAGGACGAAGGCTGCGACTGGCGCGAAGTGCATTGAGAAGATGGATCGGGATTCGCGATTGAAGAAGCCTCGCCAACCCCGCCGCGGAATCTACCCGGCAGGGCCATCCGTTTCCGTCACCGCTATTCCTGCTGTTCCGCAGCCTTGCGCCGAGCGGCGACTTCCTTCGCGCGCTTGACGCTGGCCATGACGCCGCCGATGCCCCAGTGTTCCGGCGGCACCGTCCAGCAGGCACCGCGGATGCGGGCGCGGGTCACCTTGAGTACGTCTTCGAGTATGTCCGTGAAGCCGGTCATCAGGTCATCCTTTTCCTGTCGCGGACGGCCTTCCAGCACGATGTACTCGAAAAACGGCGCGGCAGCCGCACCTTCAGCTCCGGTCTTGCCGTCCACGAAAACCATGGCCGGGCGGTATTCGTCGACGAATACCCGGATCCGCTCCATGGGCGAGTTCAGTACCTTGCCGTAATGCGTTGCACAGCGGTGCAGCAGTTCCTTGATCTGGGCGTCGGGATAGGCGCCGGCAATCAGATGGATGTTCATGATGGGCATGAGTGGCTCCTAGGGAAGACCCTTGCGTCTACCCGCATCGAAATAAATGCTGGAACCGCACAGCGCATCGGCTTCCGGCGCCAGCAGGGTGACGACCATCCACGCCACTTGCCCGGGCGTGACGAAGGCCTTGATGGCCGACTCGTTGCGCATGTCTTCCAGCACCGCGTCGACCGTCTTGCCGGTACGCTCGGCGCGGGTGGTGGCGATCTTGCGCAGGCGTTCGGTATCCGCCGGGCCGGGGGCGATGAGGTGGGCAGTGATGCCGCGTGCACCGTAGGCAAGGTTCAACTGGCGCATCAGGCTCGGCAACGCGGCGTTGGCCACGCCGGGCCCGACGGCGTAGGCGCTGGGTTCAAAGCCGTAATGGCCACCGATCGCCACCAGCCGTGAACCGCGCCGCAGCTTGTCTTCAACCCCGCGCACCAGTCGCAACATGCCACCACACTTGATGTTTACAGCCTCTGCGATGGCGCCGGGCGCGGCGTCCGTGACACCGCCGCGCACAGGCAGGCCAGGCGCGTGCACCACGACGCGCACGGGTGACGCGCCAGCAGCGCCACGGATGCGCTCGATTGCGCTGTCCTGGCTCAGGTCCGCGACCAGCGTGCGCACACCGGGGCATTGCGCAGCCAGTGCCTCCAGCCCGACCTGCGAACGCCCCACCGCCACAACATCCAGACCGTGTTCCATCAAGCGTGCGACGATGACGTGCCCGATGGCACCGCTACCGCCGACGACGAATGCCGTTTCCTTGTCCTGCGTCATGCTTGTCCTCACTCAATGGGGCCAATCAATGGAGCTCGCTGCGATCGTACCCGGAAAGCTGCGGGCGGCAGCGCTTGTCCGGCAACTGACCCGCCGACACGACCCATCGAGCAGCCTGCACTATATGACACCATCTTTTTGGGCCACCAGCCGCTCACCGCTTGCCATATTCAGCGACAATGACGCGCGCGGCACGCGTGGCCGCACCTATACTGTCGCGATTTGGTCGATTCATGCCTACGCTTTCCCGTATCCGCGTCCTTCCCGACCTCGTGGAAGTTGCCGACTTCCGCCACCAGCGCCTCGTTGAAACGCTCAGGACCCTGATTCCTGACCTGAGCGGCCTGCGGCAGTTTCCGTTGTACCTGGCCGACGCCGACGCAACGGTGGCAGACGATCGCCTGCGCGCACTGCTCGGCATCGAAGCGCGCCCGCTGCCACCTGCCGACCTGACGGTCTATGTCGTGCCACGTCTGGGTGTGACGTCCCCGTGGTCTTCCAAGGCCACGGACATTGCCCGCGTCTGCGGGCTGCCGGGCGTGGCACGGCTGGAACACGCGCGCGTGCTGCTCATCGACGGCGTTGCGGAACTGCCCGCCGCGGCACACGAACTGCTCCACGACCGCATGACGGAAACCCTGTTGTTCGACGCCGCCCAGCTCACCGACGTGTTCGCCACCCAGCCGCCGCGTGCACTGCGCACCGTGCGGCTCGGCGACGACGGCGCGGCTGCGCTGGCCCGCGCGAACACGGAATGGGGCCTGTCGCTGTCGGCGGAGGAAATCCGCTACCTCGTGGACTATTACCAGCAGGCCGGACGCGACCCCACGGATGCCGAGCTCGTGATGTTCGCGCAGATCAATTCCGAGCACTGCCGCCACAAGATCTTCAACGCCGCGTTCACGCTCGACGGCCGCGCCCAGCCGCTGACGCTGTTCCAGCTCATCAAGCAAAGCCACGCCGCCACGCCGGAAGGCGTGCTGTCCGCCTACAAGGACAATGCCGCCGTCGTGGAAGGGCCGACCGTGGCACGCTGGTTCGCGGACGCCGACCGCACGTGGCGCCAGCACGTCGAGCCGCAACACCTGCTGATGAAGGTGGAAACCCACAACCACCCGACCGGCATCTCCCCGCACCCCGGCGCCGCCACCGGTTCCGGCGGCGAGATCCGCGACGAAGGCGCCACCGGCCGCGGCGGCAAGCCGCGCGCCGCGCTGTGCGGCTTCGCCGTATCGAACCTGCGCATCCCCGGCTTTGCGCAGCCGTGGGAAACCGGCGACGGCGGGCGCCCGGCGCACATGGCCTCCGCCCTGCAGATCATGCTGGAAGCGCCGATCGGCGCCGCCAGCTACAACAACGAATTCGGGCGGCCGGCGCTGAACGGCTATTTCCGCACGTTCGCGGCGACGCTGTCAGACGGCACGGCGCGCGGCTACCACAAGCCGGTCATGATCGCAGGCGGCTACGGTGCGATCCGCGACGGCCACGTGCAGAAACAGGAAGTACCGGCCGGTGCAAGACTCATCGTGCTCGGCGGGCCGGCGATGCTCATCGGCCTCGGCGGCGGCGCAGCTTCTTCCCGCGCCACGGCCAGCGACGCGGCGGAGCTGGACTTCGCCTCCGTCCAGCGTGCGAACCCGGAACTGGAACGTCGCTGCCAGGAAGTCATCGACGCCTGCTGGGCGCTCGGCGCCGCCAACCCGATCCTGTCGATCCACGACGTCGGTGCCGGCGGCCTGTCCAACGCGCTGCCGGAGATCATCGATACCGACGGCCGCGGCGGCACCATCCACCTGCGCGACATCCAGTGCGCGGACCCGGCACTGTCACCGATGGAAATCTGGTGCAACGAGGCGCAGGAGCGCTACGTCCTCGCCATCACCGCCGAACACGTCGCGGAACTGGAGGCGATCTGCGCCCGCGAACGCTGCCCGTTCGCCGTCGTCGGCACCGCTACAGCCGAGGCCCGGCTGCAGGTGACGGATGGCGCGGCCCCGACCCCGGTCGATGTCCCGATGCCGGTGCTGCTCGGCCATATGCCGCAGATGCAACGCACGGCGCAGCACGGCAAGCGCGAACTGCCGGCACTGAAAACGCGCGAGATCAAGCTGGATGACGCATTGGCGCGCGTGCTGCGCCTGCCCGCCGTGGCTGCCAAGACCTTCCTCGTCACCATCGGCGACCGCACCGTCGGCGGCCTCACGGTGCGCGACCAGATGGTCGGCCCGTGGCAAGTGCCGGTGGCCGACTGCGCCGTGACCGCCTCCGGCTTCGAAGCCGCGACCGGCGAGGCGATGGCGATGGGTGAACGGCCACTGATCGCGCTCACGCACGCCGCCGCCTCGGCGCGCATGGCGGTGGGCGAAGCCGTGACGAACCTCGCCGCCGCGCGCATCGTGAAACTTTCCGATGTGCGCCTGTCCGCGAACTGGATGGCGGCCTGCGGCAGCGACGACGAAGACGCCCGCCTGTACGACGCCGTGCGGGCCGTCGGCGCGGAACTGTGCCCGGCACTCGGGCTGGCGATTCCGGTCGGCAAGGACTCCCTTTCCATGCGCACGGTGTGGAAACATGGCGACGAGACGCGCACGCAGACCTCGCCGCTGACGCTGAACGTCTCCGCCTTCGCACCGGTTGCCGACGTGCGCGGCACGCTCACGCCGCAACTGCGCACGGACGCCGGCGCCACGCGCCTGTTGCTGGTTGAACTGTCGAAGCATCAGCGCCTCGGCGGCAGCGCGCTCGGGCAGGTCTACAACCTGTTCGGCGGCGCCGCACCGGACGTCGACGAACCCGCGCTGCTCGCCAAGGCCTTCGCCACGCTGCAGAAACTCGCGGGCGCGGGCCGGGTGCTCGCCTACCACGACCGCAGCGACGGCGGGCTCATCGTCACGCTCGCCGAGATGGCCTTCGCCGGTCATTGCGGGCTCGACGTCGCCGTCGATACGCTCGGGCCCGATGCCGTCGCCGCGCTGTTCAACGAGGAACTCGGCATGGTGCTGCAGGTGCGCGAAAGCGACGCCGCCCCGGTCTGCTCCGCGTTCGCGCGCGACGGCCTGCGCGTCACCGACATCGGCGCGCCGAACGGCAGCGACACGCTGCGCTTCACCGCGAACGACCACCTGCTGCTGGAAAAATCGCGCGTCGAGCTGCACCGGATGTGGGCCGAAACCAGCTATCGCCTGCAGGCGCTGCGCGACGACCCGGACTGCGCCCGCGAAGCTTTCGACGCCGTCGGCGACCCCGCCGATCCCGGCCTGTCCGTTCACCTCACGTTCAACCCGGACGAACCCGCGGCGCCCGCCATCGCCACGCATGCACCGCGCATCGCCATCCTGCGCGAACAGGGCGTGAACGGCCAGGCGGAAATGGCCTGGGCCTTCCACGTCGCCGGCTTCGAGGCCGTGGACGTCCACATGAGCGACCTGATCGCTGGCCGCATCACGCTGGACGGCTTCACCGGCTTCGCCGCCTGCGGCGGCTTTTCCTACGGCGACGTGCTCGGCGCCGGCGTCGGCTGGGCGAATTCCATCCTGTGGAACGCGCCGCTGCGCGCCCGGTTCGAAAGCTTCCTCGCCCGGCCAGACCGCTTTGCGCTCGGCGTGTGCAACGGCTGCCAGATGCTGTCCGCGCTCAAGCCGATCATCCCCGGTGCCGCACACTGGCCGGCATTCCGCCGCAACCGCAGCCAGCAGTTCGAGGCGCGCTGGACGCAGGTGGAGGTGTCGGACACGCGCTCGCTGTTCTTTGCCGGCATGGCCGGCTCGCAGCTGCCCATCGCCGTCTCCCACGGCGAAGGCCGCGCGGAATTCACGGCAGTCGCCGACCGGGCCGCGCTCGCGAAAGCCGGGCAAGTCGCCCTGCGCTTCATCGACCATCACGGCGCCATTGCCACGCGCTACCCGGACAACCCGAACGGTTCCCCGGACGGCATCGGCGGGCTGTGCAACGCCGATGGCCGCGTCACGATCCTCATGCCGCACCCGGAACGCACGGTTGCCGGCACCGTCGGCTCGTGGTGGCCGCAACGTCACGAACGCTACACACCGTGGGTTCGCCTGTTCCGCAACGCGCGCCGGTGGGTGGGGTGAAAGGCACACGATGATAACGCTGCGCCCATTCACCTTGTGTGTCGCCGCTGCGCTGGTGCTGCTGGCGTTGCGCCCCGCGCCGGCGCTCGCCTGGGGCTACGAAGGCCACGCCGTCGTCGCGCTCATCGCACAGCATTACCTGCAGCCGGCCGTGCACCAGCGCGTGGATGCGATCCTGGCAATGGACGACAGCACCCTGGTGAAACACGACATGGCCTCGGAAGCCACGTGGGCCGACAAATGGCGCGGCGCCGGCGGCGACCTTGACGCCGGCGGTCGCCACCACCGTACCGCGAAGTGGCATTACATCAACCTGGAACTCGTACGCCCAAGCCTCAACTGGGCGTGCTGGGGCCACAAGCCGCTGCCGCGTGGCATGCCCGCCTCGCAGGGGCCGTGGCAGAGCTGCGTGACGGACAAGACACAGCAGTTCTTCGCAGAACTCGCCGACCCTGCAACGCCGCCGCAGGAGCGCTTGCTGGCGCTCAAGTTCCTGCTGCATTTCGTGGGCGACCTGCACCAGCCGCTGCACGCCGCCGATGACCGCGACGCCGGCGGCAACGACGTGCGCGTCAGCGGCATCGCCCGCCGTCCCACGACGCTGCACCATGCCTGGGACACGGCCTTCGTCTCCGGCCTCGGCCGCGGGCAGAAGAAGATTGCAAACCAGCTTATCGCCAACATCCACAACGTCGACATGCAGCGCTGGCAGCGCGGCACGCCGCAGGACTGGGCGTGGGAAACCTGGGAGATCGCGAAAAAGGACGCCTACGGACCGCTGCCGGCGCGCCGCCGCGGCGTCACCGTCAAGCTGAGCCCCGCCTACGTGCGGCAGGCACAGGCCGATGTTGCGCTGCAGCTGTCGCGTGCCGGCGTGCGGCTCGCATGGCTGCTGAACCGGGCGCTTGGCCCACAGGCACTCGATACAGGGGCGCCATGATGTCCACACCCATCCTGCTGTCCTGGAGCGGCGGCAAGGACTGCCTCATGGCCCTCGCCGCGCTGCGCAGCGACCCGGCATGGCACGTCGTGGGGTTGCTGGCCACCGTCACCGGGCAGTATCAGCACCGCGTCGCCATGCATGGCATCCGCAACGACGTGCTGTGCGCGCAGGCCGCTGCATTGGGTCTGCCACTGGTGCAGGCGGTCATGGCCGCGCCGGCGGATGGTGCCGCTTACGAACACGCCCGCGTCGCCGCGCTGAACGAGGCCGCGCAACGCTGGCCCGGCGTGCGGCACTGCGCGTACGGCGACCTGTTCCTGGCCGACGTACGCGCGTGGCGCGAAGCCCTGCTCGGCCGCCACGGCTGGCACGGCGTGTTTCCGCTGTGGCAGCAGGACACTGCCGCCACCGCCCGGCATTTCATCGCCGCCGGCCACCGGGCCGTTACCGTGTGCGTGGACACCACACAACTCGACGACCGCTTCTCCGGCCGTGAATTCGACGCCGCATTCGTGGCGGAGCTACCAGCGGGTGTGGACCCGTGCGGAGAAAACGGCGAATTCCACACCTTGAGCTACGGTGGCCCGCTGTTCGCCGCGCCGCTGCGCCTGACACGCGGCGCCAGCGTGTTGCGCGACGCGCGTTTCCAGTACACCGATTTCGAACTGGCTGAAGCGACCCGCTGAGCGACGGTAGGGGCGAGCACCGAACCGGCGCCGGCATCGGCGGCCCCGACTGCATCCCAATACGATGGCCAATTTTCCTTTCTTTTGTTAATGATTATCATTTGTACTATTATTAACTCATCGTCCCCATACCTCTTGTCACGGGATGAACCGCTGACACAGCCCATCGTCCACCCCGGTGCAGCCATGCCCGAACCCGCCGCCAAACATCACAAACCGCATCCCCTGAAACTTGAAACACGGCCTGCCGCCGTGCCGCCCCCGGGTGTCCATCTGCAGGTCGACCGCATGCCGGGCCACTGGTTGCTGGCGCGGCTCGGCAAGCGCGTGCTGCGGCCCGGCGGCCGCCGGCTGACGCGGGCGCTGCTCGACCGGCTCGCCATCACGTCTGCGGACCGGGTCGTCGAATTCGCTCCCGGCCTCGGCACGACGGCCGCCGAAGTGCTGCGGCGCCGGCCCCGGCATTACCTCGGCATCGAGCAGGACGATGCCGCCGCCCGCTGGGCGCGTGCCAGGCTGCCGGACCTCGATTCCGTCGAAATCTGCCTCGGCAGCGCTGAACACGCGGAACTGCCGGACGCCAGCGCGGACGTCGCCCTTGGCGAAGCGATCCTCACCATCACGACGCCGAAGCAGAAACGCGCCATCGTTTCCGAAGCACACCGGATTCTCGCGCCCGGCGGCCGTTACGGCATCCACGAGCTGGTGCTTGTCCCGGATGACATGGATCCAGCCTTGCGGGACGAAATGGAAGGCGAATTGACACGCACCATTCACGTCGGCGCACGCCCGCTGACGCGCAGCGAATGGAACGCCCTGCTGGAAGCCGGTGGCTTTCGCGTCACTTCTGCCACGCAAGCACCGATGCGCCTGCTGGACCTCTCCCGCCTGCTGGCCGACGAGGGCCTGCCCGGCACCTTGCGGCTGGCGTGGAACACGCTGCGCACCCGTGGGGCGCTGCGCCGCGTGCTCGCCATGTACGTCGTGTTCCGCAAATACCGGCACCACATGAGGGCCATCGCGATCGTCGCCGTCAGGTCCGAGGCCGGCTGAATCATGCCATCCTGCACTCCGCGCCGCCCGAGCCGGAGGGCCGCGGCAACCGCCGCGTTCATGCTGGCCTGCACGACGCTGTGCGCGCTGCCGGCCCCCGCTGCCACTGCCGCATCCGATCCGTTGCCGGCTGCAACGGCGGACGACACGCCGGACGGCGATGCAGAAGAAAAGCCATCCGGCGCCCAACTGCAACCCGTAACCGTCACGGCCGAAGGCAGGCAAGCGCCGGCACGCAACGCCCCCGGCACGGTGGCGGCATTCACGCGCGACGACCTCACACGGCTGGGCGTGGAGAATTCCCTGGATCTGCCGCGCTTCGTGCCCGGCGTGGTGTACAACGACTTCGTCGGCTTCTCCGTCGTCTACATGCGCGGCGTGGGCAGCGACCAGTTCCTGCCGTCCGGCGACCTCAGCATCGAAACCTACATCGACAACATCTACACGCCGTTCGGCCACGCGCTGGCCCAGGAATTCTTCAACATCGAAGACATCGTGGTGCGCAAGGGGCCGCAGGGCACGGAATACGGGCACAACAGCGTCGGCGGGTCGATCAACCTCATCACCCAGGCGCCGAGCAGGGAACTGCGGGTCTCGGCGTCCTCGCGGTTCGGCAGCTTCGGGACGCGCAAGCTCAAGGGTGCCATCTCCGGCGGCCTCGGCGAGCGCATCCGGATCGGGCTGGCAGCCTTCGACACCCGCCACGACAGTTACTACCATCGGCCGGCCGGCAGCCCGCGACCCGGCTTCCGCGACGAAACCGCGCGGGGTGGCCAGGTGCGCCTGTCCGTCGACCTGGCCAAGACCCTGCGCCTCGACCTCGCCGCCATCCACATGAAGCAGGACGGTGCAGGGACGGCGCTGGTCAGTGCATTCAACACAAAACCGCTATTCGCGCTGCTGGTTCCGGAAACCGGGGAAACCTACGTTTCCGATCCCGACGTCCCGCCACGCCTGAAGGCCCGGAACAATCTGTTCTACGGCCACCTGCGCTGGATGCCGCAAGCCTTCAACGCCCGGCTTTCGTTGAGCCATCAGGATGTGACGACGTTCACGCAGTTCGACTTCGAAGGCAGCCCGGCGCCGCTCGTGACGTTCCGCCCCCGCGACATGGGTGCACGCATCACCACGGCGGAGCTGCGTTTCAACTCCCGCGACGGCGGCTTCCTGGCCGACTTCCTGGAATGGGACTTCGGCTTCTACTTCCTCGACAACCGCGACGCCGGCTTCCGCGACGTCCAGTTCACGGTGGCGGAATCGCTGACTGACCCGCTGCTGGCGCCGTCCCTGCGGGCCGTGGATGCCGCCCTTGCCAACCTCGGCCTGCCGCTGAACCTGCCGGACGGCATCAAATTGTTCCTCGACGGCCTGGTGAACACACGTTCCGAAGCCGTCTACGGCCAGGCCCGCTGGGCGCTGACCGACGACCTGGGCCTGACCTTCGGTGCCCGCCAGACCTGGGATCACCGCCAGTTGACGCGCTCCAAGGTCGCGCTGCTCGGCGCCAACGGGACGGCGGGACTCACGCTGCTGCGCTGGACGCCGGGCCAACGCGCGGACCGCAACTTCTCGCCCAAGGTGACGCTGGACTATCGCGTTTTCGACCACTACCTGCTCTATGCCTCGTGGAAACGCGGGTTCAAGAGCGGTACCTTCAACGTGCTGAACGTGCTCAAGCAGCCCACGCAGGTCGAACCAACCACCGTCACGAACTACGAAGTCGGCATCAAGGGCGAGGCCTTCGACCGCAACCTGCGTTTCAGCGCCGCCGCGTTCCAGAACCGTATCCACAACCGCCAGACGCTGATCCTCTCGCTCCAGAGCAGCGGCGCCGTCACGCTGGAGAACGCCCCGGAAGCCGTCATCAAGGGACTGGAGTTCGAGGCGAACTGGTGGCCGCTGCCGCGCCTCGTGCCGGGGCTGATGCTCACCACCGCCCTCTCGACGATCGACGGCCGCTATACGCGCTATCCGCAGGGCACCGGCTTCGAGCAATCCACCGGGCTGTTCCAGAACAATCTGGATTTCACCGGGCACCGCACCGAACGCGCACCGAAATTCGCGGCGACGCTGGGGTTCGAATATCTGCGGCAGGTACCAGGCGGTTTCTTCGACCTGTCCTCCAGCGTGCTGTTCAACAGCGGCTATTTCTTCGACGCGCAGAACGTCGCCCGCCAACGCGCCTACAAGACCGTGCAGGCGCGCATCGGCTACACGCACATCAGGACCGGCCTGTCGATTGCGGTGTTCGGCACGAACCTGACGAACGACCGGATCTGGCTCAACCAGTTCCAGACCGACTTCAACACCGTCGGCACGCTGGGCGCGCCGCGCTTGTGGGGCGTAGCGCTCGGCTGGGAGTTCGGTTGACCCGGACTGTTGATCCCGACTCCGGCCGGGCAAGCCCGCGCTACACTCTTCGCATGACGGCCGAAACCCTTGGATCCCTTGACGACGGCGCACGCCACGCACTTGCGGAACGCATCCGCGGCCTGCTGATGGCCGCCGCGGCAAACGCCTGGGACGATGCCCGCATCAGCGGGCTGTGCGGCGACGGTGGCTGGGAAATCGCCTACGCCGCGATGCGGGACGCGGATCTCTCGACAGCGCTGTCCCCTGGAAACATCGGCAAGAAGGCGGAATAGCGGGCACACCCTCCTGCCCGTTCGCACTGGCTCGTAACAGCCCTGCCAATCCAGCGGCACCCTGATGGCGAGGCCTTGTACAAGGCTCCGCACGTTGTCGCTCGCGCCCGAGCCATACAGCTTTCACCCTGCTGTCATCCGGCCGTTATCCCGCTGTCACAGCAGACCATTAGGGTCAGCGCTGCCTAATACTTTTCTCGGGAGTACAGCATGCGTGGATTTCTCAAGGGCGCAGCCGCCGTCGCTGTTCTGGCGATAACGGCCTGCGGCAACAACAATACCACCCCTGCAGCGGGCGACCCACCGTCGCCGGCAACGGCCACGCCGAAGAACGTCGTGTTCTTCCTCGGCGACGGCTACGGCATCGTGCCGATGACCAGCACGCGTATCTATGCCGTGGGCGAGAGCGGCGAACTGGCAATCGACACCCTGCCGGAGACGGCATTCATCAAGACCTTCTCCAAGGACGCGCAGGTGACAGACAGCGCGCCGTCGATGTCGGCCTACATGACCGGCGTGAAGATGGACAACGGTGTCATCTCGATGAGTGCCGACACCCAGGCCTTCGATACCCAACACCAGCCGTATGTGAGCGGCGCCGACAGCACCTGCCCGGCCACCGACGGCACACCGGTCACCACCCTGCTGGAACTCGCCGTTGCCGCGAAACGCAGCACCGGCGTGGTGACGACCACCCGCATCACCCACGCCACGCCGGCGGCCACTTATTCCCACATTTGCCACCGCGATGGTGAAAACGACATCGCCACACAGCTTGTGCCGGGTGGTGCTGGTTACAACGCCAAGCTCGGCAACGGCGTCGACGTGGTGCTCGGCGGTGGCTCGCGCCATTTCGTGCCCAGCACGACCAAGGGTTCCAAGCGTACCGATACCCGGAATCTGATCGATGAAATGAAGGCCAAGGGCTACACCTACGTGGCCAACGAAGCGGAGTTCACGGCGCTGCCGGACACGACCACGAAGCTGCTCGGCCTGTTCACCGCCAGCCACATGAGCTACGACCTCGACCGCGACCCGACGACGGAGCCAAGCCTGGCCGAAATGACCACGAAGGCCATCGACATCCTGGCGAAGAACCCCAACGGTTATTTCCTGATGGTGGAAGGTGGCCGCATCGACCACGCCCTGCACGAGACCACGGCCCGCAAGGCGCTGCAGGACGGCAAGGCTTTCGACGACGCCATGGCGGCAGCACTGGCCAAGGTGGACCTGAAGAACACGCTCGTCGTCGTCACCGCCGACCACGACCACACCATGGGCATGAACGGTTATTCCACCCTCACCGGCAAGACCACCGACACCTATCCGGGCATCCTCGGTCTGATGCGCGACTACCACGAAGCCCGCAATGCCGATGGCAGCGCGCCGGCGGACATCACCACGAAAGCACCCAAGCTGGACGCAAATGGCAAGCCCTTCACCACGCTGGTGTTCGGCATTGGTGAAAACCGCATCGGCGGCAACCGCAACACCCAGCCGGATCTCACCGACCCGCAAGTGGCTGACAAGAACTACCACCAGGAGGCCGTGGTGCAAAGCGGCCCCGGTGGTGAAACCCATGGCGGTGCGGACGTGCTCCTCGGTGCTGCCGGGCTGGGTGCCGACCAGTTCCACGGCACGCTCGACAACACGAAAGTCTTCGATTTGATCAAGAACGCGGTGGGCCTGTAAGCCCCCTCAACCCGGAGTATTCGAACATGATCAAGCATTTCTGCCGCGGCGCCGCGTTCACCGCCGCCATCCTTTTCGCCACCGCCGCCCAGGCCGCCGGAGAAGCCAGGAACGTCATCTTCTTCCTCGGCGACGGCATGGGTCCGGTGCCCAAGACCGCCACACGCATCTACAAGGTCGGTGAAGCGGGTTCGTTGGCCATGGATACGCTGCCCTACACCGCACGCGTCCGCACCCACTCGCTGAACGCGCAGACCACGGACAGCGCACCGTCGATGTCGGCCTACATGACCGGCGTGAAGATGAACAACGAAGTGGTTTCCATGAGCGCTGCCACGCGGGCTTTCGACGCCGCCGGCAAGCTGTTCATCAACGGCGAGGACAGCACCTGCGCGGCCGACAACGGCACGCCGGTCACCACCCTGCTGGAACTGGCAAAAGAAAAGAGCAAGGCCACGGGTGTGGTCACCACCACCCGCGTTACGCATGCCACGCCGGCCGCCACCTACTCCCACATCTGCCACCGCGATGGTGAAAACGACATCGCCGCACAGCTCGTGCCGGGTGGTGCCGGCTACAACGCCAAGCTCGGTGCAGGGGTGGACGTGGTGCTTGGCGGTGGCTCCCGAAACTTCGTGCCCAGCACGGCCACGGGCTCGAAGCGCACCGATGCCCGCGACCTGATCGCGGAAATGAAGACCCAAGGCTACACCTACATCACCAATGAGGCAGAGCTCACGGCGGTGCCGAACACGACCACGAAGCTGCTCGGCCTGTTCAACAAAAGCCACATGAACTACGAGCTCGACCGCAGCCAGACGAACGAACCGAGCCTCGCTGAAATGACCACGAAGGCCATCGACATCCTGGCGAAAAATCCCAACGGCTATTTCCTGATGGTGGAAGGCGGGCGCATCGACCACGCCCTGCACGGCACCAACGCCAAGCGCGCGCTGCAGGACACGGTGGCTTTCGATGACGCCATCCAGTCGGCGTTGGACAAGGTGGACCTCAGCAACACCGTGATCGTCGTTACCGCCGACCACGACCACACCATGGTGTTCAACGGCTACGGCAAACGCGGCAGCGACATCCTCGGCCTCACCATGGACTACGTGACCGGCGCGCCGAGCACCGACGTCGACGGCAAGCCCTACACCACGCTGGTGTTCGGCAACGGTGCCGTGCGCCACGACACGCGACCGCAGTTGACACAAGCGGAAGTGACCGCTGCCGACTATCTGCAGGAAGCGGCCATCGTGCGCGGCACACCTGGCAGCGAAACACACGGTTCGGGTGATGTCCAGTTGTTCGCCATCGGTGCTGGCGCGAAAAGCTTCAAGGGCACGATGGACAACACCAAGGTGTTCGGTTTGCTGAAAACTGCCGCCGGCTATTGATCGCCGCCGCAAGCTTTGTTTGTCCTCACATCCTCCCTCCATTCGCGGAGGGGGTTTTTTACGGAGGCTGCACATGAACCTGCTCCACTGGAGCTGCGCGCTGGCCGTGCTGCTGCTGAGCGTTTCAGCCCACGCCGCCGCACTGCACACGGCGCCCGACGCATCGCTGGATGCGGAGATCACCCACACTCGGCATCTCGTCACCCGCAGCGGCGTGGTGCGCGACGAAAGCTGGCAGCAGCGACTGATCCGCCGCCCCGGCCACATCTGGCTGGAGCGCATCCTGCCGGCGCAGGTCTACGCCGGCCACGAGCTGGAAAGCACCGCGGAACACGAGGCCCATGAGCATTTCGATTTCACCGCCGCCGCATTGCACCTGATGCAGGCGGCCGACGGCACGCTGCACGCCGAGTACGTCGACCGGAACAGCCGGCAGGTGGTGTTCGTGCCCGCCACGGAATACGCGGCAGTCGGCTTCGACGGCTCCTGGGAGCGTGCCGGCGATCTGCTGAGCGCAGCCGAACTGCAGCGCTTGAAACCTTCCCAGCAGACGCCGCAGCAGGCCGGTGCCACGACATATGAAAACCAGCGCGGCGACTGGTTCACGCGCGTGCTGTGGAACCCGGTGCTGCGCATCGCGCTGCTCATCGAAACCGGCACCCGCAACGGCACCGTGCTGCACCGCACGCAGGTGAAGCCGTTGCCGTCCACACCCGCGGCTGAATTGCCGTGGCTGGGTCTGGAGACCTACACACATCGCGAATACGACGACTTCCTGGACTGACGCCCAGACCACCCCGGCGACGACATGCCTATTGCCCCCCGAGCCTTGCGGGGCCGCGGCTGTCACCGAAGCTTCACCGCACCATCACGCAATCCATACACCGGAGAGGCATCCTGCGAGCGACCGACACAGACCTGAAACGAGGCACAAGGCCATGATTTCCCTGAATGCTGCACGCAACGATTTCTCCCCCGCTCCCCATGGCCGATTCGCATGGGAACACGCCGGCACACACGAGGACATCGTCGCGGCCCAGAACCTGCGCCATCGCGTGCTGATGAAAGAAACGGGAGCGAAAACCCAGGATATCCGCAAGCGCCATCGCGACGGTTTCGACATCTTCTGCTACCACCTGCTGGTGCGCGACACGCAGACGAACGAGATCGTGGCCTGCACGCGCTTGATGAGCTCCGCACAGGCGCGCATCGCCGGCGGCTTCCATGCCGCGCAGCGCTTCGACATCCAGAACCTCCTCGACCTGCCGGGCCGCGCACTGGAAGTCGGCCGCATCTACATCGAGCCGCCTTACCGCCAAAGCGCGGTGATGGCGACGCTGTGGACCGGAATCGCCGAATTCTGCCGCACTCACGCCGTCGATTTCCTGTTCAGCTGTGCGCCGGCGGATGCGGCAAGCCTCCGCGTCAACCGCAACGCGGACAGCGCCCTCGGCAATGGCGGACAGCCGTACGCCTGGCGTCCATCCTGCAACGCCGACGATGCGCCCACCGCGGCAGACGGCGCCGAACTGGCGCTGGCAACCTATTTCAAGCTCGGCGCGCAATTGCGCAACGTCGCCTGCCGCGACACCGAAGCAGGAACCCCCGCGAACGCCCTGGTGGTGCTGTGGTCCAGGGAACTGACCACCGCCCGAATGAACAGCGTTCTGGCGTGCCCGGAACCGAATTGAAGCCGCGCGGTAGCACCGCCGCACACGAATCCGCTGCCATCCGCGTACAACGCCCGTTCCATCGTCGGCCGTTAAGCGCTCTGCCAGACGCGCCATCGCGCGCAGCCCCCATCTTGGTTTAGGATGCCGCGCCTAGCCACCGCCGACTCCCCATGCCCGATCTCATCAACGTCATCCTGCTCGGCATCATCGAGGGCATCACAGAGTTCCTGCCGATCTCGAGCACCGGACATCTGCTGATCGCGGAACGCTGGCTGGGCCAACGCTCCGACCTGTTCAACATCGGCATCCAGGCCGGCGCGATCCTCGCCATCACGTTGATCTACCGCCAGCAGATCTGGCAGCTGCTCACCGGCTGGAAAGACCCGGAAACCCGCACCTACCTGCTGAAGCTGGTGGCCGCATTCGTCATCACTTCCGCGCTGGGGCTGGTCGCGATCAAGCTCGGCTTCAAGCTGCCGACCTCGATCACGCCGGTGGCCTGGGCGCTGGTCATCGGCGGCGTGTGGATGATCGTGGCCGAAAAGCTGGCCGAACGGCGCCCGGAATCAACCCAGGTGACGTGGACGGTGGCGATCCTGGTCGGCATCGCGCAGATCGTCGCCGGCATCTTCCCCGGTACGTCGCGTTCCGCCAGCACCATCTTTGCCGCGATGCTGTTCGGCACCAACAACCGTTCCGCCGCCACCCAGTTCGCGTTTCTGGTCGGCATCCCCACCATGTTCGCCGCCACTGCCGTCGAGCTTCTGAAGATTTTCGCCAGCGGCGAAACGGCACAGGTGGACTGGTCCGGCTTCGGCGTGGGCTTCCTGACCTCGATGATCGTCGCCTTCATCGCCGTGAAATGGCTGCTGCGCTACATCCGCACGCACCGCTTCACCGTATTCGCCGTCTACCGCATCGTGCTGGGCGTGGCCTTGTTGGGGCTGCCATTGCTGGCGACGTTCGGCTAGGACACCGGAGGCACGCCGCCAGCGTGCCCATTTCACACCGCTCGCGGCACCAGCACGAGCGCTGGAAGCGATTTTTGCAGGGGTTTGTTGCTGCGCAACGGGACATCGGCGGCAGGTGGCCAGCGCAGGATCTCGATGTCGCCGCGCTCGTTTTCCACCAGGGCGGTGCAATTCTCCACCCAATCCCCGCAGTTGTGATACTGGATGCCGGCGATGTCGCGAATCTCGGCGTGGTGGATGTGCCCGGAGACGATGCCGTCATAATCGCGCCGGCGGCATTCAGTCGCAACCGCGTCTTCGAAGTTGGACACGACGTTGACGGCGATCTTGACGTGGCGCTTGGCAAAGGCCGACAAAGACCATTCCTTCATCCCCAGCAGACGCAGGCTCTTGTTGAGGCGACGGCTGAATTCCATCGAGGCGTCATAGATCACGTCCCCGACCACGGCCAGCCACCGGTGGTGGCGCACGATGGTGTCGAAGACGTCGCCGTGCAATACCAGCAGACGCCGGCCATCGGCAGTGCGATGCTCGGCCTCGTCCACCACCTCGATGTTGCCCAGCGACAACCCGGTGCGCGTGAACTTGCGCAGGAATTCATCGTGGTTGCCGGTGACATACACCACCCGCGTGCCACGCTTGGCCTTGGTCAGCACACTGCGCACCACGTTGCTGTGTGCCTGCGGCCAATAGAACGTTGAACGCAGCCGCCAGCCGTCGATGATGTCGCCCACTAGATAGAGCGTGTCGCAGTCGATGCTCTTGAGGAAGGCCGTGAGCTGTTCCGCACGACAGCCGGCTGTGCCCAGATGCACGTCGGAAATCCACACCGTGCGGTAGTGGATCCGTGCCGTGCCGTCGTCCGTCACTGTCGCTGTCTTCATCTCGTTTTTCATGTGTGCAGCATGATCCGCGACGATGGCCCGAATGTGACGCGTCGATGACGAAACAATGACGCCGCACGCTTGTCATGGCCCCGTCACACAAGGCCATTACCGTGCCGGCCATGAAAATCGCCTACGGTGTGATGGGCTACGGGCGGGGCCACGCTTCCCGCGTGACGGCGGTGCTACCAGCCCTGATGCGAGACCACGAAGTCACGGTTTTCGCTGGCGGTGAGGCCTACGACTTCCTGGCGACACGGTTCCCGACCGTGCGTATTCCAACCCTGGGTTATGTCTACGGTCGGCACGATGGTCGACAGCTCGGCTACTCGCTGCTGGCGACGCTTCGCAACAACATACCTCTGTTGACGGAACTGGCCACCGAAACTGGCAGCTTCCGCTACGTCGTGGAAGCATTCCGCCGACTGCAGATCGAGCTGGTGATCTCGGACTCGGAAGCCTGGACCCTGCGCGCGGGGCAGCGTCTGGGCCTGCCACGCATCGGCTTCGACCACATCGGGGTACTCGCCTGGTGCCGGCAGCAACTGCCGCCGGAGCTGTGGCTGGCAGGTCAGCGCGATGCGCTGGCTTATCGGGCCCTGATGGGCGTGCCGGAACGGCTTCTGGTGTCCAGCTTCTACCCCGCCCCGCCAAAGTCCGCCAATACCCGCGTCATCGGCCCTGTACTGCGCGAGAGTGTGCAGTACGCCCAACCGCAGGATCACGGCCACCTGCTGGTCTACCTCAACCGTGGAACCCGGCAGTACCAGCCGCACATCCACGCCGCCCTGCGGACGCTGAATCGGCCCGTGATCATCTACGGCGCCGGACACACCGGCACCGAAGGCAACGTCGAATTCCGCCCCATCGACGGCACCGCCTTCGTACGCGACCTGTCGCAGTGCCACGCCGTGATGGCGACTTCCGGCAACCAGCTCATCAGCGAGGCGCTGCATCTCGGCAAGCCGATCCTGGCCCTGCCGGAAGATGCCTTCGAACAACAGCTCAATGCCTGGATGGTGGAGCGCATGGACGTGGGCGCGCGTGCCGGGCTCACCAGCCTGAAAGGGGACGACATCCAGCGCTTCCTGGACCTGCACGGGCACTATTGCGCCAACCTGGCATCCATTCCCCCCGAGCCCCCGGACACCGCGGCCGAGATCCTGCGCGGCTATATCCGCGAACTGCGCGGCACCCGCTCACGCCCGCCGCTCAAGCCCATCGGCCGCCTCGCGCGCCTGCTGGTGTGACGTCTCTCCTCACCTCCTGACAACCCCGCCGTGTCACAAGACCGACATATGGGCGTCATCTTCCTTCAATCCTCGGCCGACACACTGCGCGCCGATCAAGCGGCGGCACCGATGGCGCCACGCCAGCAGAGCGGCCACCACCGGGCAACCGCCCATCGCCAGCAACCGGAGTTTTCATGACCCTGGAACAGGATTCACGATATCTGCAAAGCTCCACACGGTTCAGCGTCGGCTTCGCGCAGACCCCGCAGGAAGTTCTGGAAACGCAGCAACTGCGTTATCGCATCTTCGCCGGCGAACTCGGCGCCACGATCAACGGCGGCGAGCCGGACGTGGACCGCGACAGCTACGACGAATGGTGCCATCACCTGCTGGTACGTGACCTCGAAAGCGGCCGGGTCATCGCCTGCACGCGCTTACTCACCGACGACCAGGCGCGTTGTGCCGGCGGCTTTTATTCCGCCGGCGAATTCGACCTGCGGATGCTCGATGCGTTGCCGGGCCGGGTGCTGGAAGTCGGCCGCACCTGCGTCGACGCCGACTACCGCAACGGTGCCGTCATCGCCCTGCTGTGGTCGGGGCTGGCCGAATTCGTCATGCGGGAGTGCTTCGACTACCTGTTCGGCTGCGCCAGCATCGGCTTGCAGGACGGTGCGGCCAATGCCCACGCGCTGCTGCAGAAGATCAGGGCGCGCCACATGGCACCACCGTGGCAACGTGTTCGGCCGCACATCGCGCTGCCGGCGGTCGATGCCCGGCCGGACGGCGAGGTGCGGATGCCGCCGCTACTGAAAGCCTATTTCAGCCTCGGCGGCAAAGCCTGCGGAGAACCGTACTGGGATCGCGATTTCCACTGTGCGGATGTGTTCGTGCTGGTGAACGTCAGCGACTTGCACGGACGTTATGTGCGCCACTTCCTGCGCCAGGGCCGTGTCGACGGCAGCACTCGGGTGCGCCCCGCGGTCACCGCGGCGCGTCCGAATTGAACCGCACCACGCGCGCGCACGCGCGCGCCATCCTTCGCGCCGCGTGCCTCAGCCTGCATGTAGCGGTCGGCATGCTGCTGGTGCTGGCCATCCTGCTGCCGGGCGCCAGGCAGCTATCGCGCGAACGCCTGACACGTTGGTGGAACGCCGGACTGTTGCGGCTTCTCCATGTGCGGGTGCTGCAGCACGGCAGCGTGGGCCCCACACCGCAACTCGTGGTCGCCAACCACGTCTCGTGGCTGGATATTTCGGTGCTCGCCGCCTCCATCGAAACCCGCTTCGTGGCCAAGGCCGAAGTAAGGGCATGGCCACTGGCCGGCAGCCTGGCGACGGCTGCCGGCACGTTCTATCTGCAGCGCGGAGCGGGGGAAACACAGGCGTTGATCGCGCGCCTGCGCCGCCACTTGCTTGCCGGCGGGCGCGTTGCAGTGTTCCCCGAAGGCACGACGACGCCCGGAGATCGCCTGCTGCGTTTCCAGCCACGCCTGTTCGCTGCGGCCCTGGGAACCGGCTGCACGGTGCAGCCGGTTGCCTTGCGCTACGGGCCGGATGCCAACGGGGACAACATCGCTGCCTTCGTCGGCCAGCAGAGCCTGGCCGCCAACCTGTGGCGATTGCTGCATGCGCGCGAACTGGTGGTTGAAGTCAGCTTCTGTCCGCCAGTAGGCGACGGCTGCACGAACCGCGATGCACTGGCACGCAATGCGCAATGCGCCATCGCTGCCGCGCTGATATTGCCGGTACCGTGTGAACGGATCCCGGCACGACGTCTGGCCGCCTGACCGACCCTTCTCCGGCCAACCGCCGGAACCTTTCTGCAGCCCGCTGCCTCTAGTTGGCAACAGGAGGCATTACCCATGCCGGATGCAGGTCCGCACGACCCCACCGTTTACACGTCGAAATCGCTGGCGGAGTTGGCGGTGCTTGCCCAGCAGGGCCAGATGGAGGCTTTTCGGCATATCGTCGAGCGCTGCAACCAGGCTTTGTTCCGCGCCGCCGTAGCGGTGCTCAGGGACGACGACGAAGCGCAGGACGCGGTGCAGGACGCCTACATCAGCGCCTACCGGCATATCGACAGCTTCCGCGGCGACGCTTCGCTCCTCACCTGGCTGCGGCGCATCGTGCTCAACAACTGCTACCGCCGCCTGCAAAACCGGCATCCCACCCTCGACATCGAAACGGTCGAAACCCTCGAAGACGAATCGCAGATGCAAACCCTTTCCGCGAGGCACGACATGGACGACCCTGCCCGACACACCGCGCGTGCCGAGATCCGCGAACGCGTGGAGCTGGCCGTCATGAAGCTGCCGGATGCGTTCCGCGTCGTCTTCATGCTGCGCGATGTCGAACAATGCAGCGTTCTGGAAACCGCGGAGGCACTCGACATCCGCCCCGAGACGGTCAAGACGCGCCTGTTCCGTGCCCGCCGCCTGCTGCGGCAGTCGC
Source organism: Nevskiaceae bacterium (assembly GCA_004298465.1). Lineage (GTDB taxonomy): Bacteria > Pseudomonadota > Gammaproteobacteria > Nevskiales > Nevskiaceae > SCRT01. Next base: position 42,288 of record SCRT01000003.1, read on the forward strand.
TGCAGGCCGAACTTTCATCGGCACTCGCCGATGCCTTCCCGTTCCTCGGTACGCGCTGCGCCGGCCTGACCGACCGCGTGATGACGCAGCTGCAAAACGCAGCGGGCGACAGCGCAGTACCTGACAAAGCACGCACGACCCACGCGCCCGAATAGATTTCACAACCCATTTTCGACACAGGCGCACCCGCGCACAGGAGGGAGATATGCGACACACCAGAACATCCGCGCACGTTCCCGGCAAGGCATTCGCCACGTTCAGGACTGCAGGGCTCGTTGCGTTGGCGGCCAGCGGCGCCTTGCTGCTCGGAGCCTGCGATGACAACAACCACTCGAACACACCTAACCCGACGGCAAGTTTCCAAGACGCCGCCCACGCCTTCGCACGCGGCGGTGCGGTGGACGGTGGCAACGTCGGCCCGACCGACCTGGCGGCCGCCGGCGGCGCGAACAGCCAGCTCGTCAAGGACGGCCAAAACGTCTTCCGCTACTGGACGTTCGGCGATGAGCAAGTGTGGACCGACACGCTGAAGATGAACCAGGTCATCGAATCCAAGGTGGACCCGGCCACGGCCCTGAGCGTGGGCCTGAAGGTGGACATGGATGCCCTGCCGCAAGCGGTGGTGAATGGCGTGGTAAACGGCAGCATTCCACTCAACGATCCACAGACCACACTTGCGCTCATCCAGTTGAACGCGGTCGTCGGCGTGAAGGGTGAAGTGAGCACGAACCCCACTACCGGCAAACTCCAGCTCGACCGCGTCGGCGTTACTTGTGCGCTGTGCCATTCCACCGTCGACAACGCGGCGAACGTGGCGACGGGTGGGAAGCTGCCCGACGGCATCGGCCATCGCCACGACGGCTGGCCGAACCGTGACCTGAACCCCGGCGCCATCATCGCGTTGTCGCCAGCCATCGCCTCGGCTCCGGCAGCTGCCGATGGCACGGCGCGAGCCGCCGTCTACAATTCGTGGGGCCCCGGCCACTACGACCCGCGCTTCAACATCGACAACAAGAACCAGTCCGCAGCCGTCATCCCGCCGGCCTTCGGCCTGGACGGCATCCACAGCATCACGTTTTCGGGTGACGGTTCCGAACTCGCCTACTGGAACCGCTATGTCGGCGTGACGCAGATGGGCGGACAGGGGGTGATGGCCGACCCACGCCTGCCCGATCCGCTGGGAGCCACAACCCCGATGGACCGTGACCAACGCGGCACTGGAACGGACTGCGCCACCGATATCACGGTGAACGGCACGGCGATCAAGATCGGCGGCCAGAACATCACCGGCAGTGACGGCAAGGTGGACTGCACCAGCAACTACCTGCCGGCCCTGCAGGCCTACCAGCAATCGTTGCCGGCGCCCAAGCCCGCGGACGTGGACGGTTTCGCCAACAACCATCCGGTTGTCGCGGCGAACCTGACACCGAACCCGAACGCCAGCGCCGCGAACGGGCAGGCCGTGTTCGCCAAGGACTGCGCCAGCTGCCACAGTGGCGCCGCCTTCACGGACGCCAACACCGGGCTCCACCCGATGGAAGCTTCGGCGGCGCCAGACCAGACCTATCTCGAACGCTCGGCCTCAAAGATGTGGCGTACCTCGCCACTGCCCGGCCTGTGGATGCACCCGCCGTATTTTCACGACGGCTCCGCCGCCACGCTCGCGGCCGTGGTGACGGCGTACAACACAAAGCTGAACCTGAACCTGAGCGCCCAGGATCAGGCCGATCTCGTGGAATATCTCAAGTCCCTCTGACGTCTCCCGCATAGACGTTGCAACTCGCCTGCCGGCTTCAACCGGCAGGCTTTTTTATGGGCGCGGCGTTGCCACCAGGGAGGATGGACGAGGCAGGGTCATCACAAGATGTCGGTGGTATCTTGTGCCGCCGAACGCCAGCGCTTCACCCGCGGGCCGGCCGGCAGGAGCCGCAGTGTACGTGGGAGTACATGAGGATTCCGAGCATCGCCATCTTTAATTCTTGTGTTGGAGCCCACCTGCAGGCGACCAGTACCACCGGCTGGGTTGGTCGCGTGCAGACGCGCTCCTACAAGCGCCCTCGCGCGAGATATCGAGCACAGCAGGTTTCCAGGGTTTCCTCAGTGGTGGTGATCGTGCGGCCCGTGCACGTGGCCGTGGACGATTTCCTCGGGGCTGGCTTCGCGCACATCCACGACTTCCACGTCGAAGTGCAGGGTCTGCCCGGCAAGCGGATGGTTGCCGTCCACTGTGACCTGCCCGTCTGCCACCTGCGTGACAACGACACTGACCGGGCCGCCGTCGGTTTCCGCCGTGAAGCGCATGCCCGGCTTGACTTCGGTGTCGCCAAACGCGGAAGCCGGGACGACCTGCACGAGCTGTTCACGATGCAATCCGTAGCCGTCTTCCGGCGACACGTCGACTTTCAGGGTTTCGCCCGCAACCTTGCCCACCAATGCGCGCTCCAGCCCGGAAACGATGTTGCCACCGCCGTGCAGGTAGCTGAGCGGTTCGTGCCCGCGCGACGAGTCGAGCGTCTTGCCGTCATCATCGGTCAGCGTGTAGTGAAAGGAGGCGACACGGCGGTCGGCGATCTGCATGCGGACATTCCGGTTGAAGGGCGCCCATGCTAACGGAAGACGCGCAGCGCGTTGGGCTGCACCACTACACTGTCGGCTCCGGGTTCGTTGCCCGAAACCTCGCTGGAGCCTTACATGACCGCGTCCGCCCCTTCGCACGGCAGCATCCTGATGGGTTTCATGTGGATGGTGCTGATTTCGATCCTGCTGTTCTGGCTGCCCGGCATCGGCGGGTTCATCGCCGGCCTGGTCGGCGGCAAAGCCGCCGGCAGCGTCGGGCGGGCCATCATTGCTGCGCTGCTGCCGGCCTTCGTGCTCGGCGCGCTGTTCGTGTTCTTCGGCGCGGCACTCACCGGCTATCTGCTGCTCGGCGTTATCGCCGGTGCGGGGTTGGTGGTGGTCGCCGCGCTGCATGCGGGTGCACTGCTGATCGGCGCCGTGATCGGCGGACTGATCGCCTGAACAGGCAGCACTCCGGCGCACAAGGTGAAATGCCACGGTTTCCGCGCTATCCTTCGCGCCCCATGTTGACCGCCACGCGCACCGGAGCATCGTGACCCGCACCGCAACGGTCGATCGCGACACCCGCGAGACCCGAATCCACGTCGACCTCGACCTCGACGGCAGCGGCCGCGCCAAGCTGTCCAGTGGCCTGCCGTTTCTCGACCACATGCTGGACCAGATCGCGCGCCACGGCCTCGTGGACCTGGTGGTGAGTGCGCACGGCGACCTGCAGATCGACGCGCATCACACCGTCGAGGACATCGGCATCACGCTCGGTCAAGCCTTCGCCAAGGCCGTTGGCGACAAGGCCGGCATCGTGCGCTACGGCCACGCCTACGTTCCGCTGGACGAAGCGCTGTCGCGCGTGGTGCTGGACTGTTCCGGCCGTCCCGGCCTGGAATGGCACGTCGCGTTCCCGCGCGCGCGCGTCGGCGACTTCGACGTCGACCTGTTCCACGAATTCTTCCAGGGCTTCGTCAACCACGCCGGCGTGACGCTGCACGTCGACGCGCTGCGCGGCCAGAACGCGCATCACATCATCGAAACCGTGTTCAAGGCCTTCGGCCGCGCGCTGCGCATGGCCGTGACCGCCGACCCGCGCATGGGCGGCGTCGTGCCGTCCACCAAGGGCGTGCTGTAGCGCGCATTCCGCATGACGTCCATCGGGGTCATCGACTACGGCATGGGGAACCTGCATTCCCTGGCCAAGGCACTGGAGAAGGTTGCGCCACAGATCGCACCCAGCGCGCGTGTCGTCGTCAGCGCAGACCCAGCCGCGCTGGCTGCCTGCCAGCGTCTGGTGCTGCCCGGCGTCGGCGGCGTGCGCGCCTGCATGGATGAACTGCAGCAGCGCGGGCTGGATGCCTTCGTCCGCGACGCGGCCACCCGCGTGCCGCTGCTCGGCATCTGCCTCGGCATGCAGGTGCTGCTCGACACCAGCCGCGAAAACGGTGGCGTCGCAGCGCTTGGCATCATCCCCGGCAGCGTGGAGCGCTTCCCCGACCCGCCGCCGGCAGCCGCAGGGGAACAGCGCCTGAAAGTGCCGGAAATGGGCTGGAACCGCGTCCGGCAGGCGCGCGCGCACCCGCTGTGGGCGGGTATCGAAGATGGCTGCCGCTTCTACTTCGTGCACAGCTACTACGCCGCGCCGACCCGGCCGGCAGACACCCTCGGCGTGACGGAATACGGCCGCGACTTCGCCTCTGCCATCGGCCGCGACAACATCGCCGGAGTGCAATTCCACCCCGAAAAGAGCCAAGCTGCCGGATTGCGACTGCTGGCGAACTTCGTTTCCTGGAACGGAGAAACACAGCCCTGACGCGCCCGCAGCTTGCCGCGCCCGCGGCTTTGCGGCACAGTTCCCCAGTACGCGCCCGCGGACGCTTCATTTCCCCTCGCGCAACGACTTTTTCCCTGCACCCCCCACCCAGCCTTCCCATATCATGCTGCTGATTCCGGCCATCGACCTCAAGAACGGCCAATGCGTCCGCCTGCGCCAAGGGCGCATGGACGACGTCACCGTGTTCTCCTCGGACCCCGCCGCCACGGCCAAACGCTGGGTGGACGAAGGCGCGCAACGCCTCCACGTGGTCGACCTCGACGGCGCCGTGCAGGGCCGGCCCGTGAACCTCAAGGCACTGGAGCGGATCGTCGCCGCGGTCGGCAACGTGCCGGTGGAAGCCGGCGGCGGAGTGCGCGATGAAGATGCCGCCCAGCACTACATCGACGCCGGTGTGGAATACGTCATCATCGGCACGAAGGCCGTGAACACGCCGCATTTCCTGCACAACCTGTGCCTGCAGTTGCCGCGCCGCGTTATTGTCAGCCTCGACGCGAAGGACGGCCGCGTGGCGGTGAACGGCTGGAGCCGCGTGTCGCGCGTGACGGCGCTGGACGCCGCCCGGCACTGCGAACGCGACGGCGTAGAAGCGATCGTCTACACCGACATTTCCCGCGACGGCATGATGGGTGGCTTCAACGCCGAAGCCACTGCAGAGCTCGCGCGCAACCTCACGACGCCGGTCATCGCCTCCGGCGGTATTTCCGGGCCTGCGGACCTGGAACGGCTGAAGGCCATCGAAGGCGACGGCGTGATGGGCTGCATCGTCGGCCGCGCGCTCTACGAAGGCAACCTCAGCGTCGCGCAGTGTGTGAAAATCCTCGCGTGAACAACGCGAAGCAGCCCGAAAACGGCGACAACACACAGCGGCAAGCGACAACGCCCGGTACCAGTCCGTTGGCGAAGCGCATCGTACCGTGTCTGGACATCGACGCCGGACGAGTCGTCAAAGGTGTGAAGTTCCAGGCGCTCGTGGACGCCGGGGACCCGGTGGAAGCCGCGCGGCGTTACGACGAACAGGGCGCCGACGAACTCGTGTTCCTCGACATCACGGCCAGCGCCGACAACCGCGCCACGCTGCTCGCCACCGTCGAGGCCGTGGCCGGCAGCGTGTACATCCCGCTCACCGTCGGCGGCGGCGTGCGCAACTGCGCCGACGTGCGCAAGCTGCTGACGGCCGGGGCCGACAAGGTGTCCATCAACACCGCGGCGGTGCAGAATCCGGACTTTGTGGCGGAAGCCAGCGCCCGTTTTGGCAACCAGTGCATCGTCGTCGCCATCGATGCCAAGCGCGTTCCGGCAAAAGCCGGCAGTGCCGCGCCGTGCTGGGAGATCTTCACGCACGGCGGCCGTCGCGCTACCGGGCTGGATGCGCTGGGATGGGCCACCGCCATGGTGCAGCGCGGCGCGGGGGAGCTGCTGGTCACCAGTATGGACCGCGACGGCACGAAAGCGGGCTACGACCTCGAACTGCTGCGCGCCATCGCGGACACGGTGGCCGTGCCGGTCATTGCCTCCGGCGGCGTCGGCACCCTTGAGCACCTCTACGACGGCTTCGCCCGCGGCGGCGCGGATGCGGTGCTCGCCGCCAGCATCTTCCACCAGGGCACCTGGACGGTCGGACAGGCAAAGGACTATCTCGCCAGCCGTGGCATAGTGGTACGCAGATGACACAAAACGAAGACATTGGCGCGGTGCTGAGCAGCCTGTACGCCACCCTCGACACGCGCAAGGCCGCAGACCCCGCACAATCCTATGTGGCCTCGCTGTACCACAAGGGCGTGAACGCCATTCTCAAGAAAGTAGGCGAGGAAGCCGGTGAAGTATTGATCGCCGCCAAGGAACCAGACGACGCGGCGCTTGTCCATGAGCTGGCAGATCTGTGGTTTCATACAATGGTGCTGATGTCCGCCAGGAATCTTCCACTGCAGGCGATCGCGAATGAACTGGTGCACCGACGCGGCCGCTCGGGGTTCGAGGAAAAGGCCTCGCGCCCCAAATGACCGCATAGCAACGGAGAAAGGATCATGTTTTCAGGCAGCTTCAGCATCTGGCACTGGTTGATCGTGCTGGTCATCGTCATCGCCATCTTCGGCACGAAGAAGATCCGCAATGCGGGCGGCGATCTCGGCGCGGCCGTGCGCAACTTCAAGAAGTCGATGAAGGAAGGCGAGGAAGAGGAGGAAGCGAAGCGACAGGCTGCGGCGCTGGCAGGCGAAACCGCCAAGACCGTCGATGCCTCTGCTTCAGCGAACAGCACGGCATCACAATCGAGCAACGCGGAACATCACTGACGTCGTGGTGACCGGCTCTTCCGTCCCGACCTTCGCGCATGCTCAGCTTCGGCCAGATCGTCGCCATCATCCTGGTGGCGCTCATTGTCCTCGGCCCCAAGAAGACACACGAACTCGTGCGCCAGCTCGGGCGCTGGGCGGGGCGTGCGCGCGTGTACTGGCGCAACCTCAGCGAGGAGCTGGAGCGCGAAACCGATACCGCCGAACTGATGCGCGACCTGCGCCAGACGCGCGACACACTCAGGGGTGAGGCCGACAAGTTCAAGTCCACGGTGTCCGATTTCGAGCGCAACGTGAACGAGGCGGGCAAGAAGGTGGGCGACGAATTCAAGGCTGCGGAGCACGCCGTCGACGGGTCCGCCCCCACCCCGCAGCCAGACGCCGCCGCCCACCCCGAGGACCCGGCACAACGTGGCTGAAGAATCCCTACCCGGTGCAACGCCGCCGCCTGACGACGAACCGGATGCCGGCGGCCCTGAACAGCCGCTGCTGACTCACCTGCTCGAACTGCGCAAGCGCCTGCTGCGCGCGGCCTTGGGCTATCTGGTCGTGTTGGTGCCAGTGGCGGTGTTCGCGCGCCCGATCTACCACTTCCTTGCTGAACCGCTGATGCGGCTGCTGCCGCCGAACAGCACGATGATTGCCACGCAGGTAGCCTCGCCCTTCGTCACGCCGCTGAAGCTCGCCGCGACGCTCTCGCTGGTACTGGCGCTGCCGTGGGTTCTCGCCCAGATCTGGGCCTTTGTCGCGCCTGGGCTGTACCGCAACGAGCGCCGCCTCGTCGCGCCACTGCTGCTGTCGTCCACGCTGCTGTTCTACGCCGGCATCGCGTTCGCCTACTACCTGGTGCTGCCACACGTGTTCCAGTTCTTCATCAACTTCGCGCCACAGGGCGTGTCGGTGATGACAGACATCAACGAATACCTGAGCTTCGTGCTCAAGTTGTTTGTCGCCTTCGGCATCACCTTCGAAACGCCGGTTGCCATCGTGCTGCTGTGCTGGACCGGCTTCACCAGCGTCGAGCAGCTGAAGAAAAGCCGTTCCTACGTCGTGGTCGGCGTGTTCGTGGTCGGCGCCGTCATCGCGCCCCCGGACGTACTGTCGCAGATCCTGCTCGCCGGCTGCATGTACGGGCTGTTCGAGTTCGGCATCCTGTGGGCCAGCTGGGTGGTGCGCCACAAGCACGACGAGAATCCCGAGGACGACGAAGCCGCAACCCCCTGACCCGGTTCGCGGCACCAACGGTGCTAGTCTGCCGCCATGAACGCGCTCGTTGAACGCCCGCCACTGGCGCCGGAACGCCGCCGCCGACTCATCGCCACGTTGCGCGGCCTGCTGCCGGCGGACGCCCTGCTGTCCGCTGACGAAGCCCTGCGCCCCTACGAGTGTGACGGGCTGTCTGCCTACCGCAGCCGCCCGCTGGCGGTCGCCCTGCCGCACTCCATCGCGGAAACGCAGGCGGTGCTGCGCGCCTGCCACGCCGCCGGCATCCCGGTCGTGGCGCGCGGTTCCGGCACCGGGCTGTCGGGCGGCGCGTATCCGCTGTCCGACGGCGTGCTGCTGTCGCTGGCACGCATGAAGTCGATCCTCTCCATCGACCTTGAAAACCGCAGCGCCCGCGTGCAGCCGGGCGTGCGCAACCTCGCCATCTCCGAAGCCGTGGCGCCGTACGGCCTGTACTACGCGCCCGACCCGTCCTCGCAGATCGCCTGTTCCATCGGCGGCAACGTGGCGGAAAACTCCGGCGGCGTGCACTGCCTGAAATACGGCCTGACAACACACAACCTGCTGAAGCTGGAGGTGCTGCTGGCCGACGGCGAACGGGTGACGATCGGCGCGGACGCGCTGGACGCCGCTGGCTACGACCTGCTCGCGCTCATGACCGGCTCGGAAGGGCTGCTCGGCGTGGTGGTGGAAGTCACCGTCAAGTTGTTGCCGAAACCAGAATCCGCGCGCGTGGTAATGGCCGCCTTTGACAGCGTGGAGGCTTGCGGCGCGGCGGTGGGCGACGTCATCGGCGCTGGCATCATTCCCGCCGGCATGGAGATGATGGACAAGCCCGCGATGGGCGCGGCGGAGGACTTCCTGCACTGCGGCTATCCGGTCGGCTCGGAAGCCATGGTGCTGGTGGAACTGGACGGCCTGCCGGAAGAGGTGGAGGACGGCATCCGCCGCGTGGAAGCCGTGATGCGCGCGCGCGGCGCCACCGACGTGCGCGTGTCGCGCAACGAGGCCGAACGCGCGAACTTCTGGGCCGGGCGCAAGAACGCCTTTCCGGCCGTCGGGCGGATTTCGCCGGACTACTACTGCATCGACGGCACCATCCCGCGCGGCCAGCTGCCCCATGTGCTGGGGCGCATGCGCGAGCTGTCGACGCACTATCGCCAGCGCATCGCCAACGTCTTCCACGCCGGCGACGGCAACCTGCACCCGCTGATCCTCTACGACGCCAACCAGCCCGGAGAGATGGAACGCACGGAAGCGTTGGCGCTGGACATCCTCAAACTGTGTGTGGACGTCGGCGGCACCATCACCGGCGAGCACGGCGTCGGCATCGAGAAGATCAACGCCATGTGCCACCAGTTCACGTCCGCGGAGATCGAACAGTTCCATGCCGTGAAGCACGCCTTCGATCCAGCGGAAACGCTGAACCCCGGCAAGGCCATCCCGACGCTGCACCGCTGCGCCGAATTCGGCGCGCTGCACGTTCACCACGGGCAGTTGCCGCACCCCGAACTGCCGCGCTTCTGACATGACCGACGCCAACCTCACCGATTCCCTGCGCGACCGCGTGCAGACCGCCGCAGGGCAGGGCACGGCCCTGGTGATTTGCGGTTCCGGCAGCAAGGCCTTCTTGACCGGTACGGCCGCAGACGAGACGGTTGACATGACCCGGCACGCCGGCATCGTGCACTACGCACCGCAGGAGCTCGTGCTCACGGTGCGTGCCGGCACGCACCTGCGCGATGTGGAAGCGCTGCTCGCCGAGCACGGCCAGATGCTGGCCTTCGAACCGCCGCATTACGGGCCACAGGCCACGGTCGGCGGCACGCTGGCGGCCGGGCTGTCCGGCCCGCGCCGTGCCAGCGCCGGGGCGGCGCGCGACTTCGTGCTCGGCCTGCGCATCCTTAACGGACGCGGAGAGGTCCTGCGCTTCGGCGGCGAGACGATCAAGAACGTGGCGGGCTACGACGTCTCACGGCTCATGGTCGGCGCCTTCGGCACGCTCGGCGTGTTGCTGGACGCCAGCTTCAAGGTGCTGCCGAAACCCGCACAGGAATGCACGCGGGTGCAGGACGCGCCCGATGCCGGTGCGGCGCTGAAGCGGCTGCGGGAAACCGTCCTGAAACCGTGGCCGCTGTCCGCCAGCGCCTGGCTGGACGGCCGTCTGTACCTGCGGCTGTCCGGTGCGGCGCCCGCCGTGGCGCAGGCGGCCCGTGCGCTCGGCGGCGAGACGCTGGCCGACGATGCCACGTTCTGGCGCGATCTGCGCGAACAACAATTCGCGTTCTTCACCGATCCACGCCCGCTGTGGCGGCTGGCCGTGGCACCCGCCGCCACGCTGCTGCCGGAGACCCTTGTTGCACCAGCGGACCGGCTGATGGAATGGGACGGCGCCCTGCGCTGGGTGCACAGCACCGCCCCGGCGGCCACCTTGTTCGCCGCCGCGCAAGCGCGGGGCGGCCACGCCACGCTATGGCGCAACGCGCCTGCCGGTACCCCGCGCCGCCTGCAACTGCCGCCCGCGCTTGCCACGCTCCACCAGCGCCTCAAGGCGGCGTTCGACCCGCACGGCATCCTCAACCGCGGCGCCTTCCACCCGGAACCCTGATGCAGACTTCGCTGCCGCAATCCCTGCTCGACACGCTCGAAGGCGCGGAGGCCGACCGCATCCTGCGCAGCTGCGTGCACTGCGGCTTCTGCCTCGCCACCTGTCCGACCTACCAGCTCACCGGCGACGAACTCGACTCGCCGCGCGGCCGCATCTACCAGATCAAGGAAATGCTGGAGGGCGCGCCCGTCGGCGCCAGCACGCAGCTTCATCTCGACCGCTGCCTGACCTGCCGCGCCTGCGAAACCACCTGCCCGTCCGGCGTGGAATATGGCCAGCTCGTGGACATCGGCCGTGGCGCCATCGAGCAGCGCGTGCCGCGCAGCGTACAGGTGCGGGCCAAGCGCTGGCTGCTGCGCAAGTTCCTCGCGCGGCCGCGCCTGTTCGGCTTCTTCCTGCGCCTCGGCCAGTTCTTCAGGCCGCTGCTGCCACGCGCGCTCGCCGCCACCGTTCCCGCACGACAGAAACCGCTGCCCGCCCTGCCGTCCGGCGCGACCTCGACACTGACGCGCCGCATGCTGGTGCTGGAAGGCTGCGTGCAGTCCGTCGCCACACCGAACACGAACGCGGCGGCGCGGCGCGTGCTTGCCAGCTTCGGCATCGCGCTCGTCTCCGCACCCCAGGCCGGCTGCTGCGGCGCACTGGACTACCACCTCGCCGCGCACGAAGCCGGGCTTGACCGCGTGCGCCGCAACATCGACGCCTGGTGGCCGGACGTGATGGCTGGCGCACAAGCCATCGTCGTCAGCGCCAGCGGCTGCGGTGTGATGGTGAAAGACTACGGCAGGCTGCTGGCCCACGACCCGGCCTACGCAGAAAAAGCCGTGCGGGTCGCGGCACTGGCACGCGACCTCGCGGAAGTCGTCGCCGCCGAAAACCGTTCCGCGTGGCGCGGGCTGGGCGCCGGCCGGCGCATCGCCTGCCACGCCCCGTGCACACTGCAGCATGGGCAGAAGCTGCCGGGGTTGGTGGAAGGCATCCTGCGTGACGCGGGCTTCGAACTCACGCCGATTGCCGACGCGCACCTGTGCTGCGGTTCTGCCGGCACCTATTCCATCCTCCAGCCGAAGCTGTCCCGCGCATTGCGCACGGACAAGCTCCACGCGCTTGAAGCCGGCGAACCCGAACTCATCGCCACTGCCAACGTCGGCTGCCAAATGCACCTGCAGGCCGGCACATCGCGGCCCGTGCGCCACTGGATCGAACTGTTTGATCCCTCGGCCGCAGGATAAACGCCGGCTCTACACGTTGCCGGTAGCCAGATCCTCCACCGTCACCGTGCGCAGCAATTCACCCTTTCTCGTCAGGAACTCGAACAGCACGCCACCGTCCGCCTGCATGCCGAAGAACAGCATCGAGCCTGCGGGTCCACCGTGCTCCATGTGGAGATCGCCCGGCGGCTTGCGCGTCACGTGGCCCGGCCGCCAGGTCTTGTGCACGGTTTCCGTCGGGCTTTCCTCGACGAGGTGATGCTCCCCCTCGAGCACGACAAAGGTGGTCGAACCCCTGTGCCGGTGGTAGTGGCAGTAAGCGTTCGGCTCCCACCTGAGCAGGAATTCCGCTCGCCCCGCCGGGATGTCCGTGCCAAGGACCGCTACCCAGTAGTCGATCGGGTAGTCGAAGGCCGCGCCTCCCTGGAGCCGCACCCACTGTAAATCATTCACCGGGTAGTGGGCGAATCCCTCCAAGCGCTGCCGAATTGTCGCAATGTCCATAACTCCTCCGTTATTTTATTTTTCTGGTCGTGGAACATAGGGCTTCGATCGCATTCTTGATAAAGCAGACGTGCGGCACACCGCTTGCCGGCATCCCTGACAAAGCCCGATCCACAGCCCATGATGATTCCGCACCCGAACGCCGGCAACCCAAACCGCGGAATCCATCCTTTGCCGCCGGGCACCAAGGCTCTGCCTACGCGCGCCCTGCACCAACCCGCCCTGCCTTCAGTGGAGCAGGCCGTTGAGCCAGTTCGCAAGCGGCGCCACGGCGCGGAACACGAGCGTCTTGATCCGCGCCCACCATCCGGGCTGCCGGAGCGACACGCGGGTTTCCGTCGCGCGCTTGATGAGATAGGCCTGCACGTCGTCGATGTCCTGCCGCGTGGCGACATCGGCAAAACTCGCCATGCCGGCATTCGCCATCACGCCGCCCAGCACCACGGCTTCAAAGCCCTTGCCATACATCGCATTCGGCAGGTAGCGCAGGTCCGGCAGGGAACTGCCACTGACCGCATCCACCCCATGACACACCGCGCAGCGCTGGTTGTAGAAGCGGTTGCCGGCCTTTACCTGCGCAGCAGTGGCCGTCAGCTTCGGCGGGTCGGGAATGCCAGGATTGAAGGGCTGCGGCGCCGGCAGTTGCGCTGCGCCGCCCAGCTTGAACACCAGCAGATAGCCGTGGAAATCGCGCCCCGGCCACTTCACCGCCATGCCGCCGGCAAGCGCCGCTGAACCGCCCCAGCCCATCATCAGCGCAACGTACTGGGTGCCGTCGACGGTATAGGTCATTGGTGCGGCGATCACGCCGTTCGGCAGCTTGTAGCGCCACAGTTCGGTGCCACTGGTGGCGTCGTAAGCGCGAAAGTTGCCGGCTGCCGTGCCCTGGAACACCAGCCCGCCAGCCGTGGCCAGCGTGCCGCCGTTCCACACCAGCGCGTGCTCCACGGTCCACGCCGCACGGCGCCGCAGCGGGTCCCAGGCCACGAGCTTGCCGGCCACGGCGTCGGCATACAGCGCCGACTGCAGGAGCGGGTCCAGCCCGGCGGGCAGCGCCTGCGCCGCAAGGTTCATGGCCGTGCCCCAGCCGGGCGTGACGGGCTTGAAGTCAGTTTCCGACTGTGCGGCGTAAAGGAACGGCACATCCTGTACGGGAATGTAGGCCAGGCCAGTCTGTGGGCTGTAGGCCATGCCCTGCCAGTTGTGGCCACCGAACGGCGCCGGCCACGTCACGCGACCGGATTCGCCGTGGTAGATGTCGCCGCCGAGCGGGATCGGCCGGCCAGTCTTTGCGTCCAGCCCTTTCGTCCAGTTCTGCCGCGCGAACGGCGTGCCGGAAATGAAGGCCCCGGTGCGGCGGTCCAGCACGTAGAAGAAGGCGTTCTTGTTGGCCTGCATGATGACCGGCGTGGGCGCGCCGCCGACATCCAGTGTGGCAAGCACCAGCTGCTCGTCACTGTCGTAGTCCCAGGCGTCACCGGGCGTGGTCTGGAAATGCCACGCGTATTTGCCGGTCTCGACATTCACGGCGACGATGCTGGCGGTATAGAGGTTGTCGCCGGCGCCGGATGCACCGTTGCGGATGTAGCGATTCCACGGATTCGCGTTGCCGGTGCCGAAGTACAGCAGGTGCAGCGCAGGGTCGTAGGCCATATCGTTCCACACCGGCCCGCCGCCGCCCAGCCGCCACCAGCCGGGCTTGGACCAGGTCTTCACTGCCCGCTGCAAGGCCGGGGAATCCGCATTGTCCGCCGGGTTGCCCGGTACGGTGTAGAAGCGCCAGATCTGGCGCCCGTCGGCGGCGTCGTAGGCCGTGACGTAGCCGCGCACGCCGGAGAATTCCGCGCCGCCGTTGCCGATAATGACTTTCCCGTCAATCACGCGCGGTGCGCCGGTGATGGAATAGGGCTTGGACTGATCCACTGTCACCACCGACCACACCGGCGCCCCGGTGGCGGCATCCAGCGCGATCAGGCGACCGTCGAGCGTGCCGACGTAGATGCGCCTATTCCAGACCGCCACACCGCGGTTGACGACGTCGCAGCACAGGTTCACGGCATGGGCGCGCGGTACTTTCGGGTCGTAGCTCCACAACAGCTTGCCGGTGGCGGCGTCCAGCGCGTAGACGCGGCTCCAGGTGCCGGTGGTGTACATCACGCCGTCGACCACGACCGGCGTCGCCTCCAGCCCGCGCGTCGTGTCCATATCGTGGAACCACGCCAGCCCAAGCTGCGCGACGTTGCCGGTATTCACCGCCCTCAGCGGGCTGTAACGCTGCTCGGAATAAGTGCGCGCCACGGACATCCACTGCCCGGGCTCGGCATCGGCGTGGATCAGGCGCTGCGCATCCACCATCGCGGGCGCCGCCGGCGCCGCATGTGCTGCGATGAAGACGGCGCAGCCGGCAACCACCAGCAGCACGCCCCGCAACTTCCGCGCCAGCGATCCGCGCCCTTCGCATGCCATTCTGAACATTCCCCACTTCCTTTTCTGCGCCGTGCGGCGGGCGCGGCAGTTCCGCAAAAATAAAACCCGGAACAGGGCCGGGCGATGGCGAGTCTATCGCTCGATCAGCCCGTCCGCTGCCTTGTCGGCGACCATCACCGTCGGCGCGTTGGTGTTGCCGCCAATCAGCGTCGGCATGATGGAAGCATCCACGACATACAGCCCTTCCAGACCGTGAACCTTGAGATTGGCGTCGACCACCGCCGCGTCGTCGCTGCCCATCCTGCAGGTGCCGACCGGGTGGTAGATGGTGTCGGCCTTGCGGCGGATGAACGCGCGCAGCGCGTCGTCGCCCTGCACGGCGTCGCCCGGCGACACTTCACCGGCGTCCCACGGCGCCAGCACCGGATGCGGCAGGATGCGGTCGCGCACGATCTTCACGCCGCGCAGCAGGCGTTCCATGTCGTCCGGATCGGCGAGGAAATTCGGGTCGATCAGCGGCGCGGTCTGCGGGTTCGCACTTTTCAGTGTCACGCTGCCGCGCGACTTCGGCCGCAGGATGCAGACGTGCGCGGAATAGCCCCAGCCCATCGAGAACTTGAGGTCGAGGCCGTGGTTGTCGAGCAGGCAGGCGGACAGATGCAGCTGCAGGTCGGGAATCTCCTCCTCGTCCCGCGACTTGATGAAACCGCCGGACTCGGCGACATTCGACGTCAGCGGCCCTTGCCGGCCGGGGAAGTATTGCGCCACAGCGGCGGGCCCGGTCGTCGCGCCGTAGCGCGGGCCGAGGCTCAGCGTGTCGTGGCGCTGCGAGCGCTTGACGGTCAGGATGTCCGGGTGGTCCTGCAGGTTGCAGCCCACGCCCGGCAGGTCGTGCACCTGGCGGATGCCGTGCGGTTCGAGCTGCGCCCTCGCGCCGATGCCGGACAGCAGCAGAAGCTGCGGAGAGTTGATGGCGCCGGCAGACAGGATGACGGTTCCCGCCGCGAGTTTCTCCGTCCTGCCCCGATGCAGGTATTCCACCCCCGTCGCGCGCTTGCCGTCCATGAGGATACGCGTCGTCAGCGCCCCGGGAATGATCGTGAGGTTCTGGCGGTCCTCCACCGGGTGCAGGAAACCGCGCGCCACGTTGCTGCGCTCGCCGCCGGTCTGTGTCACCTGATACAGCCCCACACCTTCCTGCTGCGCGCCGTTGAAGTCCTTCGAATAGGGATAGCCCGCCGCAACCGCCGCATCCACGAAAGCGCGCGCCACAGGATGCGAAAAACGCAGATCCGCCACGTTCAGGCCGCCACCGACGCCGTGGTAGGCGTCACTCCCGCGCGCATTGTTCTCCGTGCGCCGGAAGATCGGCAGCACGTCCGCGTAGCTCCAGCCGGTGTTGCCGAGTGCCGCCCAGTGGTCGTAGTCCCGACGATGGCCGCGGGTGTAGATCATGGCGTTGACGGAACTCGACCCGCCCAGCGTCTTGCCGCGCGGCACGTAGGTTGCACGGCCGTCCAGATGCGCCTGCGGCACCGTCCAGTAGCGCCAGTTCCGCTTCTTCGAGCGCATCAGCACGATGATGCCCGCCGGTACCCGTACGAACAGGCTGTCGTCCGCCGGCCCCGCTTCCAGCAGACAGACGCGCGTCGTCGGGTTCGCAGACAGCCGGTTCGCCAGCACGCAGCCGGCAGACCCGGCCCCGACGATGACATAGTCGTACTGCATGGCGTTTCTCAAAACTGTCAGTGGAAAATGGCGATATTAACGGAGGAAGTGGATTTGCAGGCTCCGGGCCCGGGCTGACAGCGTTGCAGAGGGAAACGGCCGGCACCGTACCAGCGCGGAGCCAGCGTCAGATCCCCAGCCGCTGCGCGACATAGTCCACATCCTTGTCGCCACGTCCCGACAGATTGACGAGGATGTTCTGGCTGCTCGGCAACGTCGGTGCCATGCGCATCGCCCACGCAACGGCATGGGCGCTTTCCAGCGCCGGGATGATGCCCTCGATACGCGACAGCGTCATGAAGGCATCGAGCGCCTCCTGATCCGTGGCAGTTTCGTACTGCACGCGGTCGATGTCCTTCAGGTAGCTGTGCTGCGGCCCAATGCCTGGGTAGTCGAGACCGGATGCGACGCTGTGGACGGCAGCAGCCGTGCCGTCCGGATTCTCCAGCACGTAGCACTTCATGCCGTGGAGCGCACCCGGCCTGCCCTGCGTGAGCGTCGCCGCATGTCGACCCGGCCGGTCCAAGCCCTCACCAGCGGGCTCGACGCCCACGATCTTCACTTCCGCGTCTTCCAGAAAGGCGGTGAACAGGCCGATCGAATTGGACCCGCCCCCGACGCAGGCGGCCAGATAGTCCGGCAGGCGCCCATGCCGGGCCAGGAACTGCTCGCGCGCCTCGCGCCCGACGACGCTCTGGAAGTCCCGTACCATCATCGGGAACGGATGGGGGCCGACGACCGAACCGATGGCGTAGAAATAGTCGGTGGGGTTTTTCAGATATTCCTCGAAAGCGCTGTCCACGGCTTCCTTCAGCGTCGCTTGGCCGCGCGTCACCGCGACCAGCTTGCAACCGAGAATGTGCATTCTCGTGACATTCGGGTGTTGCTTCTCGATATCCACCTGCCCCATGTGGATTTCGCACGGCAGCCCGAGCAACGCGCACGCTGTCGCCAGAGCCACCCCATGCTGCCCCGCGCCGGTTTCGGCGATGACTTTCTTCTTGCCCATGAAACGGGCCAGCAGCGCTTCACCGATGCAGTGGTTGATCTTGTGCGCGCCGGTGTGGTTGAGGTCCTCGCGCTTGAGGTGGATGTGCGCGCCGCCCAGCTGTTCCGACAGCCGTTCGGCATGAAAGATCGGGCTGGGACGGCCGACATAATCAGCCCGCAACTCAGCGAACTGCTTCTGGAAATCGGCACGCTTGCTGATTTCCAGATACGCCGCCGTGATGTCATCCATCGCCTGCTTGAGCGGCGGCGGAATGATCTGCCCGCCATAGGGACCGAAAAAGCCGTGCTCATCCGGCATCGGGGCAAAGGGGAACGAGGAATTCATGGTCAGCGCTTGAAAGGTGGCAATCGGGCTTGCGTGGGCAATTATTACCCTTGAAGGAATGCCCGTGCGAAAGCCAACAATGGCGAAGTATTCCACGCCGTTCAAAACGGAATTCGGGAGGGGCAGGCATGAATACCTGGCAACGGTCGGTCGTGGCGCTCGCGGCAGCGGCAATGCTGGGGCTGGCGGGCTGCGGCGGCGGCGGTGCGAACGGCACAGGGCAGCCGGCCGGCGAAACCTCACAGGGGCAGGACGGCGGCGGCAATCCTTCCGGCACGGACACCGGCACTGGTTCCGAAAACAATAACGGATCGGATCCCGGTAACGGGGCCGATACCGGGACGGGTGGCGAGTCCGGCACCGGAACGGATACGGGCGACGGCTCCAATGGGGGAACGGATACCGGCGGTTCCGGCGACACCGGCAATTCAGGGGATTCGGGCGATTCCGGCGATTCCGGCGGAACGACGACGCCCACGGCCGCCGCTCCCACGCTCAAGGTGCTCTCGAACCGCGCCGACCTCATCAGCGGCGGCAACGCGCTCGTGGAAGTCGTCCCCGCCCCCGACGCGGATGCCGCCCATCTCCAGGTGGCGGTCAACGGCCGCGATGTGACGGCCGATTTCGCCCCCGATGCGCAAGGCCGGCTGATCGGCCTCGTCAGCGGTCTGGTGGACGGACCGAACACGCTCACGGCCGGCGGACCGGGCATGCATACCGCGAGCATGGCGGTCACGAATCATCCGCAGGGCGGGCCGGTGATCGCCGGACCGCAGCTGCAGCCGTGGGGCTGCCAGGACGGCGCACAGGACGCGCAATGCAACCAGGCGCCCAGCTTCACCTGGTTCTACAAATCAACGGACCCGACGAAACAGGGGTTGCGGCCCTACGATCCGGCGAATCCGGCCCAGGACGTGGCCTTCACCGCCACTCAGGACGGTGTGACCTTGCCGTTCATCGTGCGCGTGGAAACCGGCTACCAGGACCGCGACCAGTACGCCATCGCCGTGCTGTACCAGCCGGACCGGCCGTGGACGGCGCGCACGCCGCAGGCGCAGTTCAACCGCAAGCTCGTGATCAACCACGGCTTCAGCTGTGGCGTCGACCATCGCACGGGCACCGCGCCGAGCGTGATCAGCTACCAGCCGCTCAGCGCCGTGACGGGCGCACTGCCCGGCGGCCTTTCCGATGCCCTTGCGCTGCCGCTCGGTGCGGTCACCACCGACCCGACGGTCTATGCGCTAGGCGCCGGCTTCGCCGTCATGTCCACGGCATTGGACTACAGCGGCCACAACTGCAACCTGCCGCTGCAGGCCGAGTCCCTGATGATGGCAAAGGAACACCTCATCGACACCTACGGCACGCTGCGCTACACCATCGGCGAAGGCTGCTCAGGTGGCTCCATCACCCAGTACTGGGTGTCCAATGCCTACCCCGGCATCTACCAGGGCATCCTGCCGACCTGCTCGTTCCCGGACGCGTGGAGCACCGCCACGCAGTTTGCGGACTACCACCTGCTGCTGGCCTACTTCGGCAACCCGGTTCTGAGCGTGAACGGCGGCGGGCTGTGGACGGAAGCACAGATGGCGGACGTGGAAGGCCATGTCTCGACCGCGAATTCGGAAGTGAGCGAGACGGCACAGTTCCACGTCGCCGTCCCCACCGACGCCTGCGCAGGCGTGCCAGCCACCGTGGCCGGCGATACCGGCACCCGCTACGACCCCACAACGAATCCGGCCGGCGTCCGCTGCGACATCCAGGACGCGGCGATCAACGTCTTCGGCCCGCGGCCGCCGGCGCTGTGGACGGGAACCCCGACCTCGGTGCCATCGGAAGCCGCGGCCGCAGCAATCACCGGCCACGGTTTCGCCGGCTTCCCGATCGACAACGTCGGCGTGCAATACGGGCTCGACTCCCTGCGGCGCGGCGTCATCACGCCCGCGATGTTCGTCGACCTGAATGGGAAAATCGGCGGGCTGGATGCGGACACGAACCCCATCTCCGCGCGCACGCCCGCCGTCGAGCCTGCGCTCGCGAACGCCTATCGCAGCGGCATGATCAATGAAGCGACGAACCTCGATTCCGTGGCGATCATCGACTGCCGCGGGCCAGACCCCGGCTTCTTCCACGACGCCTACCGTGCCTTTGCCTCCCGCGCCCGGCTCGACCGCGCACACGGCAACCACGACAACCAGGTGATCTGGGAGGGAGCGGCCCCGATCATCGGCGACGCGCAGTGCGGCCTGAATAGCCTGAAGGCGATGGACCGCTGGCTGGCTGCCGCAGAGCAGGATACGAGCAATACGCCACTACCGGCCAAGCTGACGAAGGCGAAGCCCGTGGACGTCGTGGATGAATGCTGGTCGGGTGCTGGCGTGAAGCTCACCGATACGCTGTGCCCGAGCACCGCGGTCCTCACCCAGCCGCTGGCCAGCCTGCTGACCTCGCTGACCGACGCACTCAAGCTGCCGGTTCCGGACCTGGTCGGCACCGTCGACACACTCGACCCGGCAGTGGTGTCGATCTACCGCACACCGCGCATGGTGGCCGGCGACGCCATCACCACTGACGCCAACAAATGCCAGTTGAAGCCGCTGGACCGCGGCGACCCGGCCTACGGCAACGTCACATTTGCGGACGCCCAGTGGCAGGCGCTGCAGTCGGTGTTTCCGGACGGCGTATGCGACTTCTCGAAGCCGGGCGTCAGCCAGCAGCCGACAATTCCGTGGCTGACGTATCAGGACGCAGCAGGCAACGTGGTCTACGGCGGCACGCCGCTGCCCGCCGCGCCGCAGAATTCGGGGGAGGGCTGGGCCAGCCCGGCGTTTCAGCCATCCGCGACGACATCGGGCACCTGAGGCGAGCGGCCGCGCTCTCGGCAGTGGTCGCACCGCGGGCGCGCCGGCCGCCGCGGTCTGACGCGCGCCCTGACGGCGCGGACATTCATGCTACGGCAGGCGCTGTGTGCCACGCCAAGACGCAAAAGGAATATTCATATCCAGCAGGCGCGGCGGCGGACGAATGCCCTCGGCCGTTCAGGCTTCCGGCACCAGTTCCTTGAGCGGCACGTTGACGTCGGCCAGGCGCTGCACATCGGGTTTCGCACGTGTCACGATGAGTTTCTTCGCGAAGCCAAATTCCGGCCCGCGGTTCACCATGTCCGCCGAGATCACAACGCCGTCTTTCAGGTAGAACACGGCAAACGTGCCGTCTTCCACCTTGCCGCGCACGACCTTGGCGTCGTAGCCGGCGGACAGCCCCGCCATCTGCAGCTTCAGGTCGTACTGGTCGGACCAGAACCACGGCAGCGCGTCGTAGGCTTCTCGCGCACCCATCATCGTGGCCGCCGCAACCCGTGACTGGTCCATGGCGTTCTGCACCGACTCCAGGCGCAGGCGGCGCCCGTACAGCCGGTTCGGGAAATTCGCGCAGTCGCCAGCCGCCACAATATCCGGGTCGGAACTCTGCGCGTATTCGTCAACGACAATTCCGTTGTCGACTTTCACGCCGGCGTCCTGCGCCAGTTCCACATTCGGCAACTGGCCGATGCCGACGAGCACGACGTCGGCGGGGATTTCCGTGCCGTCATCCAGCTTTACCGCCGTCACGCGCGGAGCACCGACGAAGCCCGCGAGCTTAGCGCCGGTGCGCAGGTCGACACCCGCGCTGCGGTGCTTGTGTTCGTAGAACGCCGACATCTCCTCGCCGGTCACACGCGACAGCACACGCGGCAGGCCTTCCAGCACCGTAACTTCCAGCCCGAGCTTGCCGAGCACGGCCGCCACTTCCAGCCCGATGAACCCGCCGCCGACGATGACGACGCGTCGGCCCGCCTGAAGTTCCGGACGCAGACGGTCAACATCGACAAGGCGGCGCAGTGCAAACACGTTGTCCCCATTTGCACCTTCCAAAGGCAACGGCCGCGGGCGCCCGCCGGTGGTCAACGCCAGCTTGTCGTAATGCCGGGTCTGTCCGTTTGACAGGTGCAACGTCCGCGTTGCGCGATCAATCTTCTCGACACGTACGCCGCGCACATATTCGATGCGCTCCTTCTCCAGCTGCGCCTCGCGGATCAGCACGAAGGAATCCGGCGCGGCCTTCCCGGCCAGATAAGCCTTCGACAGCGGTGGGCGGCGATACGGCAGGTGGGGTTCGTCGCCCAGCAGCAGCACGTGCCCGCCGAAGCCGCGCTTGCGCAGGGTCTTGGCCAGCTCCGCACCGGCCTGACCGGCGCCGACGATGGCGAATACGGGGGTTTGCGATGGGTCAGCCATGTGCCATTTACTCGATCACGATCGGATGGGGTTCATTATGCAGATACGCAGGCATGCGGAGTGCCGATCATCGTACGTGGCATGCAGGTCGGCCCGCCATAGGCCAAGGCAGCTTACAATTTTGTTTTCCCATCCCTTGTGCCTTGCAATGTCCGTGTTTACCCGCGTTTCGAGCGATGAACTGCACCATTTCCTGGAGCGCTACCCGATCGGCACGCTGCTGGGCTTCCAGGGCATCGGCGAAGGCGTGGAGAACACGAACTATTTCGTGGACACCAGCGACGGGCGTTGGGTGCTGACGCTGTTCGAGCGCACGGAGGAAACCGGGCTGCCGTATTTCCTGTCGTTGATGGAACATCTGGCAGAACGCGGTTTTCCGTGTCCGGCGCCAGCGCACACACACAACCACCAGACGCTGACAAAGCTGAACGGCCGCTGGGCCACTCTGGTGCGACGGCTGGAAGGTGGCAACGTGCTGTTCCCGACGCTGACGCAGTGCCGTCAGATGGGCACGGCACTGGGCACACTGCACGTGCTCTGCACCAGCTTCTCCGGCGAGCGCGCGAACGAGCGCGGCCCGGCCTGGCGCGCCACCACCGGCACGACACTGCTGCCGCACGTCGCCGCCGACGCCGCGGCGCTGATCCGTAGCGAGCTCGCGGTGGAGGCGGCATTCGACTGGAACACCCTGCCGCACGGCGTCATCCACGCCGACTGCTTCCGCGACAACGTGCTGTTCGTGAATGAACGCCTGTCGGGCATGATCGACTTCTACTACGCCTGCAACGACGCGCTGCTCTATGACTTGGCCATCGCCGTCAACGACTGGTGCACCGAGCCCGACGGCCAGCTCAACCACGCGCGCGCCGAAAGCCTGATCGGCGCCTACTGTGCGTGCCGCGAACCACTGTCCGTGGAACGCAAGGCGTGGAACGGCGTGCTGCGCGCCGCCGCGCTGCGCTTCTACCTATCGCGGCTGTACGACCAGCATTTCCCGCGCGCCGGCGACCTCGTGCACGTCAAGGAGCCGGACACCTACCGCCACATCCTGGAGTGGCACCGCACGAACCCGCCACCCGCCCTGCTGCAACCGTAGGCGCCGACACCCACTCCGCGCGCCTACTCCGCCAGCTTTGCGTACTGTTTGCGCAGCTCGCGCTTGAGGATCTTGCCGCTGGCATTCTTCGGCAGGCTGTCGGCGATCGCCGCGTACTTCGGCGCCTTGTACGACGACAGGCGTTCGCGGCCATAGGTGAGGATCTCCTCCGCCGTGACCGCCTGTCCGGCCTTGGGCACGACAACGGCCGTCACCGCCTCGATCCAGCGCGGATGCGGGATGCCGAATACCGTGACTTCCGCGACGGCCGGATGCCGGAACAGCGCTTCCTCGACTTCGCGGCTGGCGACGTTTTCGCCGCCGGTCTTGATCATGTCCTTCTTGCGGTCAACGACGAAGATAAAACCTTCGGCGTCGGCGTAAGCCAGATCGCCGCTGTGGAACCAGTCGTTCCTGAACGCTGCGGCGGTTTTTTCAGGATCGTCCCAGTAGCCGAGCATGACCTGTGGGCTGCGATGTACGATTTCACCGATTTCCCCGACTGGCACCGAGCGGTCATCGTCGTCGACGATGCGGGTTTCAACATTCAGGCAGGCGCGCCCGGCGGAACCGAGCTTGCGCATCTGGTCGCCGGGCTTGAGCACCGTGGCCAGCGGCGCGATCTCGGTCTGGCCGTAGTAGTTGTAGAGCCGGACTTTCGGCAGGCGCTGCGCCAGCTCCTCGATGACCGGCCGCGGCATGATTGAGGCGCCGTAGTAGCCCTTCTCCAGCGACGACAGGTCGCGGCGATCGAAATCCGGATGCCGCAACAGGCTGATCCACACCGTCGGCGGGCAGAACAGCTTGTTGGCGTGCTCCGCCTCGATGGTGCGCAGGATGGTGGCCGCGTCGGCACCCGGCAGGATAATGTTCGTGCAGCCCAGCATGACGTCCGGACCAAGGAAGCAGTGCGCCTGGGCGCTGTGATAGAGCGGCAGGGCGTGGATCTCGATGTCGTCTTCGCTGTAGCCGCCGTCCACGATGCAGCTCACGTACTCTGCAATCAGGTTGCGGCTGCACTGCATGGTGCCTTTCGGGCGCGACTCCGTACCGCTGGTATAGAGCAGCTGCAGACAGTCGTCATCCGCCACCTCAATCTGCGGCCGCACCGCATCCGCGTGCGTGAACCACGTGCTGCACCACTGCCAGCCCGCGGCAAGCGGCGCTTCGTGCGTCTTGATGACGCCGCGCAGGCGGATCACCGGTGGCGTCTCCATCTGTGCCAGCGCCGCTTCGCAGGTCGGCACCAGGGCATCTTCCACCACCAGCCCGGTCGCCCCGCAGTGATGCAGGATGTAGGCGACATCGGTCGGCGCGAGCATGTAGTTGATCGGCACCGAAATCGCCCCGAGCCGCACCAGCGCGAAATACACGATGGCGAATTCGCGGTGATTGTGCGCCAGCATCGCCACGCGGTCGCCCTTGCCGATGCCTTGCGCGGCGATGGCATTTGCGCAGCGGCTGACAAGCGTATCCAGCTCTGCGTAGGTGTCGTGCGCGCCGTTCCAGATCAGGGCGGTCTTGTCCGGCAGGCGCGCCGCCGTGCGCGTCAACAGTTCATCCAGTGTGTTGCGGTGGATCATCGAATTCATGCGTGCGTCTCCTCCTGGCGCCATTGTCTTGTGTTGTTGAAACGCAGCACATCACTGTGCCGCGCGCCTTGCATGATGCCTCTTTCTGCCAGTCGAAGCCTCCATCGGCGGCACGATATACTCTCCCGTCCCGAAGTCTCCCCACCGCTTGCTGCCGATCCGTGGGAGCGGCTTGCCGATGTCCGCTTCAGGTTTTCTCACCCAGAGATCCAACATGGCTCAGACACTTCTCTCCAGCATCTATCTGTTCAGCCAGCTCACCGACCCGGAGCTCGAACAGGTCAACGCCATTGCCCAAACCCGGCACTTCGCCGGCAGCGAACGCATCTTCGACCAGGGCGACGGGGCCGAAGCGCTCTACGTCATCAAGTTCGGTTCCGTGCAGATCCGCTACAGCAGCAAGGACGACGACAGCGCCATGGTCCTGCGGACGCTCGGTTCGGGGGCACATTTCGGTGAAATGTCGTTCATCGAGAACGCGAAGCGCTCGGCCAGCGCAACGGCGCTGGAGGCTTCCGAGCTCGTCATCATCGAGTATGCCCGGCTGGAAAGGCTGCTGAACGCCGAGCCGCTCATCGCCGTCAAGTTCTATCGTTCCGTGGCCCGTTACCTGTCGGGCCGGCTGCGGCGCACAACGACGGATCTCGGCTTCGCGCGCGATCGCAACCGGCGGGACGGCTGAAAACACCGCCCACCGCCAGCGTCGATTCGACTGCAAACGATATCTGTACAAGAAAGCCGCCACCACGCAAGCGTGGTGGCGGCTTTGTGATACGCACTCAACGTTTGGCGAGCGGTATGTAGTTGCGCGTATCAGCACCGGTATAAACCTGCCGCGGACGACCGATGACGGCCGTTGGATCGGCCATCATTTCCATCCAGTTCGCGACCCAGCCCACCGTGCGGGCCACGGCGAACATCGGCGTGAACATGTTCGTCGGAATGCCGAGCGCCTTGTAGATGATGCCGGAGTAGAAGTCGACGTTCGGATAGAGCTTGTGGGCAACAAAGTAGTCGTCCGAGAGTGCGATCTCCTCCAGCTTCATCGCCAGCTCCAGCAACTGGTCGTTCTTGTCGCCGAGGCGCTCCAGCACCTTGTGGCACTGGTCGCGGATGATCCGCGCGCGCGGGTCGAAGTTCTTGTAGACGCGATGCCCGAAACCCATGAGGCGGATGCCGGAATTCTTGTCCTTGACCTTGTCAAGGAACGCCGGAATGTTCTTCACACTGCCGATCTCGCCCAGCATCTTGAGAACGGCCTCGTTTGCGCCGCCGTGCGCAGGCCCCCACAGCGCCGCGATGCCCGCTGCGATCGCGGCGTACGGATTGCAGCCAGTGGAACCAGCCAAGCGCACAGTCGAGGTCGAGGCATTCTGCTCATGGTCCGTATGCAGCATGAACAGGATATCGAGCGCCTTGGCGGCAACCGGGTCCACTTCGTACGGTTCGGCCGGCACCGCAAACATCATGTGCAGCAGGTTGGAGCAGTAATCCAGGTCGTTGCGCGGATACACGAACGGCTGGCCGAAATACTTCTTGTACGCGGCGGCCGCGATGGTGGGAATCTTCGCGATCATGCGATGCGCGAAGATCTCGCGCTGCTTCGGGTCCTTGGAGTTCGTGGTGTCGTGGTAGAACGCCGACATCGACCCGACGACGCCGGTCATCATCGCCATCGGATGCGCGTCGTAATGGAAGCCATCGAAGAAGCGCCGCAGCGCCTCGTTGATCATCGTGTGGGTGTGGATCGAATGATCGAAGACCTCGAGCTGCGTGGCGGTCGGCAGTTCGCCGTGCAGGATCAGATAGGCCACTTCGATGAACGACGATTTCTCGGCCAGCTGCTCGACCGGATAGCCGCGGAACAGCAGCACGCCCTTTTCGCCGTCGATGAAGGTGATGGCGCTGCTGCACGAGCAGGTGGCCTTGAAACCCGGGTCGTAAGTGAAGACACCCGCGTCCCGGTAAAGCTGGCGCACGTCGAGCCCCGGCGCACCGAGGGTTCCGGTTACCGCCGGCAGGTCGATCTTCTCGCCGGTACTGTTGTTTACCAGGCTGTAGCTGGGTTCCGCCATGTTTCACTCTCCGTCGCTGGCAACGCGCACTCCGGACATGGCGGACCGTATACGACGGTCGAGCTCGCCACCGCGTGAGCGCGAGTTTGATGGTCTGAATAGACGAAAGTCGCTGGATTGCACGACAGCGCGCCTACCTGCAACCGACGCGTGCACTACGACATTCTCGGGCACCAAGTATAGCGCTCGGGCCCCGGCGCCGCGAGAGAAAATCCCTAGAGAGAATCCCTGGGCGCGCGCAACCCGATATGGGCAAGGCGCCGCCGAAAACTGCGGAGGATCAGCTCGCGTAGCGCTTGCGGAACCGTTCTACGCGGCCACCGACATCAGAAATCTTCTGCTTGCCGGTATAGAACGGGTGGCATTTCGCACACACTTCGATCTGCAGATCGTGCCCGACGGTGGAGCGCGTCTTGAACTGATTGCCGCAACTGCAGGCCACGTTGATCTCTTCGTACTGCGGATGAATCTCGGGTTTCAAGGCGATACCTCGGCTGCGGCTACGCGCACGACACATGAAAAGGGCCGGTAGTTTACTCGTGCTCGGGCAGCACCTTCAACCGAGTGCCGCCCGTGCACGCGACGGCGACACGCCATGGGCGCGCTTGAAAGCCTGGCTGAAGGCCGTATCGGAGCGGTAGCCGACACGTTCGGCTACCGCAGCAACCGACAACCCAGAATGCCGGAGCAGATACAGCGCCACGCGCATGCGGTGCTCCGTCAGGTAGGTCAGCGGCGGCTGCCCCAGCACTTGCGTGAAGCGTTCAGCGAAGGCGGAGCGCGACAGATGGGCCGCATCCGCCAGCTCGGGCACCGTCCAGTCGCGCCCCGGTTCGCCATGCACGGCGGCCAGCGCCGCCGACAGGGACGCATCCCGCAACGCCAACAGCCATCCGCCATCGCCTTCCGGCAGCGACTCCACGTGATCCCGCAGCATCTCTACGAGGATGATGTCCAGAACATGATTGAAGATGGCCTGCTGCCCCGGCATGCGTCGCGCCGTCTCTTCCAGGATGAAACGCACGCCGTGCGCCAGCCATGGGGGCGCCGAGCCGCCGATCCCGTGCATCCACATCAAGGGTGGAAGCGCCGTGACGAGCGGGCGCGCCATGTCGACGTCGAAGCGGCAATGCCCGCTCAGCAGGACACTGCTCGCACCGTTTCCGCCAGCCCGCAACGGTTCTGCCTGAACGTATCCCAGTTCCGGCAGCAGGTCGCAGGGCTGCACATCCAGAGCCCCCGTGGCATCCTTCAGGACGTGCGCATCGCCGCCCGGCAGCACGACGATGTCGCCGGCCTCCAGTGTCAGCGGAGGATGGCCTTCACGCCGCAGGATCGCGCGCCCGCGCATGACGATGTGTACCGCCGTCAGCCCCGGCGTATGCAGGCGCAGCGCCCATGGTGCGCACAACTCCAGCTCGCGCAGGACCGCTCCATCCAGATGAATGTCGCTGAGGATCAGGCTCAGGGGATCGGACCGGCGCAAGCCGCTAGCCCCGGCGTCAGACGAAAACTTCCCGGCGTCCGGCATAGCTGCAGGCGTTTGACGAATGTTTTACGGCGCCCCGCATGTTCAGCCCTCCGTCGTGTTCCCGGAGTATAGACATGTGCACAGGGCACGTCTTTCCTGAAGGAGGAACTCATGAATGCCACAACGATAACCGCCACGACCTTGTCGTGGAAGGACAGCAAGCGTTACTGGTGGCTTTTGAGCCCGGCCATCCCGGTGCTCACACTCATCATGCTGGGCCTGTACCAGACCACGGAAATGGGCATTTTCGCGTGGGCTTCGTGGCTGGTGTTCTACGGCCTGATCCCTGCGCTCGACTGGCTCATGGGCAGCGATCGGGTCGTGGCGCCGGAATCTGCCGTCTCGTCGCTGGATGCGGACCGCTACTACCGCACCATCGTCTACCTGTTTATCCCGTTCCAGTTCGCGGTCATCATCTGGGCCGCCTGGATCGTCGCCACCATCGGCATGCCCTGGTGGCACCTGCTGGGCCTGATCCTGTCGGTAGGCACCATCAGCGGCGTCGGCATCAACACCGCGCACGAGCTCGGCCACAAGACGAATACTGCGGAACGCTGGCTGGCGAAGCTCACGCTCGGCCCGGTGTGCTACGGCCATTTCTTCGTCGAGCACAACAAGGGCCATCACGTGCGCGTGTCGACGCCCGAGGATCCCGCCAGCTCCAAGATGGGCGAAGGCTTCTACGCGTTCCTGCCACGCACCATGATCGGCAGCTTCAAGTCCGGCTGGAACATCGAGAAGAAACGCCTGCAGCGCAACGGCGAAAGCGTGTGGAGCGTACACAACGAAGTGCTGCAGCCTTACGCCGTCACCCTGGTGCTGTTTGGCGGGCTCACGGCATGGCTGGGCTGGATCGTGCTGCCGTTCCTGCTGCTGCAGGCGTTCTACGGCGCCTCGCTGCTGGAAGTCGTGAACTACATGGAACATTACGGCCTGCTGCGCAAGAAGCTGCCCGACGGCCGTGTGGAGCGCTGCCGCCCGGAGCATTCCTGGAACAGCAACAACGTCATCACGAACCTCGTGCTGTACCAGCTGCAGCGGCATTCCGACCACCACGCCAACCCGACGCGCCGTTTCCAGGCCCTGCGGCCCTTCGAGCATTCACCGGAGCTGCCGGTCGGCTACATGGGCATGATCCTCGTGTCCTACGTGCCACCGCTGTTCTTCCGCATCATGGACCACCGCGTCGCGGAGCATTACCACTACGACCTGACGCAGGCGAACCTGTATGCGCCACGCAAGGCCAGGCTGATGGCGCGCTGGCACCACCCGCAAGCGGCAGCGCAAGGCACCGCCGAGACGGAGGCGGTCGCCGTGCCGCGTGACGCCGCGCCGGCCACGCGCTACGAATGCCCGAACTGCGGCTACATCTACGACGAAGCCGAGGGTTGCGAACACGAAGGCATCGCACCCGGCACGACATGGACGCAACTGCCGGCAACCTGGCCGTGCCCGGACTGCGCAGTGCGTGAGAAGCCGGATTTCAGGCCCGTAATCGACTGACCTTGGCGCGCAGGGCGCCGTTCACCGTAGTACACAGGAGGAAGAGATGAGGATACGCAAATACGACTTCAACTGGGGTCGTCGGGAGCTGATGAAGAAGGCGGCGCTGGGGGTGGCGGGGGCGGGGCTGCTGGCGCCGGTGTCGAAGCTGCTGGCGGAAGGCAAGGACATTGGCAAGGCCTACCCG
>SCRT01000008.1 GCA_004298465.1 Nevskiaceae bacterium
CAGGAAGGCCCCAATGGCTTTTGACGAAATCACCAAAGAGCACCGGGCAAGCCTCGTTGGCCGCGTTGTCGCATACGGTGATGACGATATCGAGCGGCGGCGCACCCGCTTCCGTGAAGCGATCCCACGACTTGCTGCTCAGGCCGTCGACTGAAATGCCCGCCGCCTGGAGTTCCTCCAGCGCGTAAGGGTTGACCTTGCCCGTAGGTTGGCTGCCGGCGCTGAATGCCTCGAAACGGCCCTTGCCCAGGTGGTTGAGCGTGGCTTCGGACAGGATGCTGCGGGCGGAGTTGCCCGTGCAGATGAACAGGACGCGGCAGGGATTCATGACGGCTCTCGTACAGATGCCCGGATCGAGGAAAAAGGCAGTGTGTTGGCGATGCACGCAGCTAACAGTTTTCGCGTGACCGTCTTGTTTCGACACTTCCATATTCGTAGAATCATCGCATCAATGCAATACCGGACCCGCCCGTGACCGAAGAACTCCCGCACGTCGATGCCGCCCTGCTCGACACCCCCAGCCTCGCGAAACTGGCACTGCCGGAGGGTGCCGACCATCCGCCGCGCATCCTCATCCTGTACGGTTCGCTGCGGCCGCAATCGTTCAGCCGCAAGCTCGCCCTGGAGGCGGAATGCATCCTGCGCCGGTTCGGCGCCGAGACTCGTGTGTTCGATCCGCACGACCTGCCGATCCTGGACAGCGTGCCGGCCAGCCATCCCAAGGTGCAGGAGCTGCGTGCCCTGTCGCTGTGGTCCGAGGGCCAGGTCTGGGTC
This sequence comes from Nevskiaceae bacterium, assembly GCA_004298465.1. Classification (GTDB taxonomy): domain Bacteria; phylum Pseudomonadota; class Gammaproteobacteria; order Nevskiales; family Nevskiaceae; genus SCRT01. The sequence continues at coordinate 775 of SCRT01000008.1, forward strand.
AGCCCGGAGCGGCACGGCAGCGTCACCGGCGTGTTCAAGAACCAGATCGACTGGCTGCCGCTCGAGGACGGCAGCGTGCGCCCGACACAGGGACGCACATTGGCGGTCATGCAGGTCTGCGGCGGGTCGCAGTCGTTCAACGTGGTGAACGCGCTGCGCGTGTTGGGACGCTGGATGCGCATGGTGACGATCCCGAACCAGTCGTCGGTGGCCAAGGCCTGGCAGGAGTTCGACGAGAACGGCCGCATGAAGCCCTCGCCGTTCTACGACCGCGTGGTCGACGTGATGGAAGAGCTGTTCAAGTTCACCCTGCTGGTGCGCGACCGCAGCGACTACCTGGTGAACCGCTACAGCGAGCGCAAAGGTGCAGCCGAGGCACACGCCTTGTTGGCTGCCGCCGGTGTGACCGAAAAAGCGGCATCGGCCCCGGTCGTGGTGGAACCAACCAAGGCCAGTTGCTGCGCCGGTGGAGCTTGCTGACGATGAGTACGGCGACACCGATGACTGCCACGATCTATCACAACCCGGATTGCGGCACTTCGCGCAACACGCTGGCCCTGATCCGCCATGCCGGCATCGAGCCCACCGTGATCGAATATCTCAAGACGCCTCCGAACCGCGACCAGCTGATCAAGCTCATCGACGAAGCCATGCTCAAACCGCGCGAAGCCTTGCGTGAGAAGGGAACCCCTTTCGCGGAGCTCGGGCTAGGCGCTGCCGGAATCACCGATGACGTCATCATCGATGCCATGTTGAAGCATCCGATCCTGATCAATCGTCCCTTTGTGGTCACGCCACGTGGCACACGGTTATGTCGTCCCTCCGAAGTCGTACTCGACATTCTTCCGCCGGTGACGCAATCGTTCGTCAAGGAAAACGGTGAGGTAGTAATCGCTGCCCATGGCCAGCGGATCTGATCAAAAGCGGCCAAGTGAAATTGTCTAACAGCGCGACTGTCGTTTAGGATCGGCGAATGTATCGGTTCGCGCCACCACTGCTGACTCGCCTGCGCCGCCACCGCGGTCTGTGGGT
>SCRT01000009.1 GCA_004298465.1 Nevskiaceae bacterium
CTCCAGCGTCGTCACGGAGTGCCACGCCGCGGACCACACGAACGGGTTCACGGGGATGAACCAGCTCCACTTGATCCCGCTCGCGACCACACGCGCCTGCGGCTTCAAATGATGAACTACGTTGGCGATCGCATCAAGCCGGCACAGGATGTCGTGCGTGAAATGGAACAGCACCGCGTCCGCCAGCCCGGGTATGTCGGCCAACTCGACCGGCGAGCACAACAAGGTCACATTTTTCCAGTGGTTTTGCACAACCCGCTCGCGCGCCTTCTCGATCATCTCGGGACTCTGGTCGATGCCGATGATCCGGCCTCTCGTGCCGATCCCCTGCCCCAGCAACACCAGACTGAGGCCGGTACCGCATCCGACGTCCAGCACAACGTCACCGCGCTGCAGCGCAAGCCGCGCAATCGCCATGCGTCGGATCGGTTCGAACAGCGCCAGTTCCAGGTCATACACGGCAGCACGCTGGCGGTATTGGGTGAGCGCCTGCGCCCGGTTGGGATCGCCACCCGGTTTGCCGGTTCTTTTCAATCTCTTTCTCCAGACTGCGCAAGTACCTGCCCGTGCACGGCCCCAATCCCGTTTCTGTGCCGTTCGGCTAAAAAGGCGTCGTGACTTTATGATGGCACGCCAATCCGGTACACCGCAAGTCAGTCGAGGTCCAGACCGGCCCAACGTCGCGGGTTCCGGGCATCCCGGCGCGGCCCGACCAACGCGCCATCTTATTTTGACGGAGGCCACTTGAAGACCCGCATCACCGAACTATTCGATATCGAGCATCCCATCATCCAGGGCGGCATGCACTATGTCGGCCTGGCCGAGTTGGCCTCGGCCGTCTCCAACGCGGGAGGGCTGGGCATCATCACCGGCCTGACACAGAAGACGCCCGAACTGCTTGCCCGGGAGATCGCGCGCTGCCGCGAAATGACCGACAAGCCGTTCGGCGTCAACCTCACTTTCCTGCCAACCTTCGCGGATCCGCCCTACCCGGAATACATTGCCGCCATCGTCGAAGGCGGTGTGAAGGCCGTGGAGACGGCAGGACGCAGCCCCGAGGCGCACATGCCGGCGCTCAAGGCGGCCGGTATCAAGGTGATTCACAAGTGCACCTCGGTTCGTCATGCCCTCAAGGCCGAGAGGATCGGCTGCGATGCAGTGAGCGTGGATGGCTTTGAATGCGGCGGCCATCCGGGCGAGGACGACGTGCCCAACTTCATCCTGCTGCCGCGCGCGGCCGAGGAACTCAAGATTCCGTTCGTGGCTTCCGGTGGGATGGCCGACGGCCGCAGCCTGGTGGCTGCGCTGGCGCTGGGCGCCGAGGGGATGAACATGGGCACGCGCTTCATCGCCACCCGGGAGGCGCCCGTGCACGACAACGTCAAGCGGGCCATCGTCGCGGCCTCCGAACTGGACACCCGGTTGATCATGCGTTCGCTGCGCAATACCGAACGCGTCATCAACAACGCTGGCGTGGAGCGCATAGCGGCCATCGAGCGCGAGAAAGGCGACGCGCTCAAGATCGAGGACATCATCGGCGAGGT
>SCRT01000010.1 GCA_004298465.1 Nevskiaceae bacterium
GCTGTCCAGCATCACGAACAGGTAGGCCAGGCGCTGCACCATGTTGTAGCGGCGCGGGTCGGCGTGCGCCAGCCGGCCGGCCAGCGCGGCGCGGATGTCGGCGAGCAAGGCCTTGGGTGACAGCGGGAAAAACTTGCGCACCAGGCGTCCGGTGCCAATGTTGAGCGCCAGGTACAGCAGGCCGTTGATGCCCAGCACCCACATGGCCGCGAAGTGCCACTGGATGGCGCCGGCGAGCCAGCCGCCCAGCGTCAGCGCGGCCGGAATCTGAAAGCCCATGAAGCCGGTCGCGTCGTAGATGCGCCAGCCGCTCATCACCAGCGTGACCACCGCGAGCGCGTTGATCCAGTGCATCGCGCGCAGCCAGCCGGGGTGAATGATTTGCGGTTTTGTGTCCATCCATCGTCTCCAGTCGTTTGATGCAGGCCCCGCGGCGATCCGGCGCCTTCATCGTGTCCGTCATGAGCGGTAGTCGGACGGCGACGCGCGTTCTTACAGGGTCGGGCCACTTTTTATTCGAGCGCGCGTTTGACGAGTGCGGGTTCGGCCATGACCCGTCACGTCCATCCCGCGGCCACGAGGCGGGCGAAGGCAGCCTTGCCGCTCTTCGTCGTCGCACCCGTGAGGTCGGCCGCGTCGCCCGGTGACGCCCGCCTATACTGCGGCGTCAGTCCTCTTCCGTTCAGTGCCACGTCATGCCCCGCTCACGCCTTGTTGAACCTCTCGTGATGTTGGCGACGGTTCTGCAGTGGCTGGTGCTGTCGATTCTCACAGGCGCCCTGGTCGGAGTGGGCTGCAGCATCTTCCTGCGCATCCTGTTTGCCACCGAAGGGCGCGTGTACGCCGCGCCGCTGGGACTGCAGATGGGTCTGCTGGTGATCGGCGGGTTCGCCAATGGCCTGTTGCTGCACTTCGGCTATCGACTCAATCGCAGCGGCTTGTCGGATTCGTCCATCGTCGCAGTGAACGAGCAACACGGCAGGATGCCGTTGCGCACCCTGTGGATAAAGCCGGTTGCGGCGTTGATCACGCTGGGCTGCGGTGGCTCGGCGGGCAAGGAAGGCCCGTGCTCGCACATCGGCGCCAGCTTTGCCGCCGCGGTAGGCCGGGTGCTGCATCTGAACGCGGAATTGCGCAAGCGTCTGGTTGCGTGCGGCGTCAGCGCCGGCTTTGCCAGCGTATTCGGCACGCCGATAGCCGGCGCGATTTATGGCGTGGAGATGCTGGCCATCGGTCGTATTCGCTACGATTTTCTGTTTCCCGGCATCGTGGCCGGCGTCACCGCGTTTCAGGTCAGCAAGTACCTGGGCGTGCCGTATCCCGTCTACCACATTGCGTTTGTCGGCGAATTCACCGAGCTGTTGTTTTTGAAGACCGTGGCGATCGGGATTTTGTGCGGCGCGGCCGCGTGGCTGTTTGTCGAACTGTTGCAGCGGATGCAGCGCCTGTTTGGTCGCTTGCGCGATCGCTACGCCCTGTGGCCGCCACTCGTGCCGCTGCTCGGCGGTGTGGTGCTGGCGCTGTTGATCGTGGTCATCCCGTCGGATTACCTTGGCCTGAGCCTGCCAACGATGGAGCGCGCCTTGCATGGCGAATCGATGCCGTACCTCGGTTTCCTGTGGAAGACCTTGCTGGTGACGATCACGCTGGGTTCGGGTTTCTACGGCGGCATCGTGACGCCGCAGTTCGTCATCGGGGCGGTGCTGGGCGGTGCGTTTGCGCACCTGCTCGGCCTTGCGCCGGCGCTGGGCGCGGCGGTGGGTTTGGTGGCGGTGGTGGCTTCGGCCTCCAACACGCCGATCGCGGCGATCCTCATGGGCGTGGAACTGTTTGGTGCCGATTCGACCCTGTACGTGGCGGGTGCCTGCGTTGCGGCGTATCTCATCATTGGCCACCGCAGCGTGTATCCGGCGCAGCAGATCGCCTTCAGCAAGTCGTCGTGGATCTTCGTCCGCGCCAATGTGCCGGTCGGTCAGGAAAAAATCGGCCTGTCGTATGGCTTGCTGCGCTGGTGGAGCGAGCGCAAGCACGCTGCATCACGACCAAAGGCACGGGATAAGGACGAGCGGAAGTAGTCGCGCGCTGCCATCAAAGCTTTTGCAGTGCGCGCGCCATGTCGGCCTTGAGATCGTCGATGTGCTCGATCCCGACCGACATGCGCACGAAGTTGGGCGGTATCTTCGCGGCCTGCATTTGCGCCTCGCTCATGGTGCCGGCCCACATCGCGGCCGTGTG
>SCRT01000011.1 GCA_004298465.1 Nevskiaceae bacterium
GACGACACCAGCCATGTTCTCGACGAGGTCATTGACACCTGCGCACAGGTCACGGATGGAACCGGCCTTGCCGTCCAGTTCGATGCGCTGGGTCAGGTCGCCGTCCTGCGCCGCCTTCACGACTCCCTGGGTTTGCGTTACGGCAGCTTCCAGCGCCTGTTGTGCGCGGACTTGATCGGTCACGTTCGTGGCGTACTTGATGACGCGCACCGGGCGGCCCATTTCGTCGTTGATGGGATTGTAGGAGGCCTGGATCCAGACTTCGCGACCGCCCTTGCCGATACGCTTGAACTGCCCGGCCTGGTATTCGCCGCGGCCGAGCTTCTGCCAGAACTCGCGGTATTCCGCGCTGTCGCGGTAGCTGGGCTCCACCAGCATCGAGTGGTGCTTGCCGGCAAGTTCTTCCTTTGTGTAACCGAGTGCTTCGCAGAACTTGCCGTTGGCGGTGATGACGGTGCCGTTCAGCTCGAATTCAATGGACGCCAGGGACTTGTCCAGCGCGTCGACGATACCCTGCATGTGCTGGCGCGCGAGTTCCGCCTTCGTCAGCTCGTAGCGCACGCCGAGGTAGCGCTGCGGCTTGCCGTTCTTGCCGAGGATCGGCGCCACCACCGTATCCACGAAGTAGACGGAGCCGTCCTTCGCGAGGTTCTTGATCTGGCCGCGCCAGATTTTGCCGTGGCCGATGGTGTTCCACAGATCCTTGAACGCCGACTTCGGCATGTCTGCATGCCGCGTGATGCTGTGGGGCGCGCCCAGCAACTCCTCACGCGGGAATTTCGACACATCGATGTACATCTGGTTGATGTCGGTGATGTCACCTTTCTTGTCGGCCCACGACACGATGCTGGTGACGTTCTGGATCGCCGTACGGGCCTCCAGTTCCTGTTGCATGTCCACGTACTGCTCGTGGTAGGCCGTGATATCGGTTGCCACCTCGGTGACGCTGGCCAGGGTTCCGGTCGCGGTTAGCATTGGGATAAACGTGGACTGGAACCACACTTCATCGGCCATGTCGTTCGTGCCGCGTGTGACGGCAGCGTCGGCTTTCACGACGACGCCATAGCGGAGGGTGACGGTTTCGCCCTGGCGCAGACGCGACCACAGGGCCGGGTATTCCGGACCTGCCGCCGACGTGCTTTCCACCAGGTTGGCATGTGCCACACCGCGTAGTTCATCGAGCGTGTAGCCGATGGCGGCAAGGTAGTTGTCGTTCGCCTCGGTAAAGGTTCCGGTGGCGGAATACTGGGCGAAGCAGACGGCCTTGGCGGCAGCCGAGTCGAAGGGTGTGACGCGGGTCACCACTTCCTTCAATTCTGGGAAGTGGTCTTCGGTGGCGAAAACGGGGGCAGCGGGTACGACGGATACGGCCTGGCGCTTGAAGTTGAAGAGGCTCATGAGGAACTCCTGGATGCGGTATCGAGCGGGGGGCTGGGCAACAAACAAATTGAAGTCAGAACTCCGTCCATTGGTCATCGGTCCCGGTGGGCGGCAGCGGCGCATGGGCGGCGGGGCGTGGGGCAGGTTTGTGGGCCGGGCGCGACACGCTGTGCAGGGCGGGGGTCGGCTTGCGGGTGGCGGGGCGGGGCACTGGCGCCGCGACAGCCGGGGCCGGCACGTCGT